>NZ_BAAHAM010000001.1:957479-1143553 GCF_054777615.1 Brachybacterium horti | reverse complement strand
GTGACCTGTGAGCGATCCAGGCCGGCGGCCGCGGACTTTGGCGCGCCGAGTGCCCCGGGCTCGAGGCATCCAAGCCCACCCACCGTCAGACCTCCAACCTCCACGACCTTAAGAGACACGCCCTAGCCCCCATCGCGGCGCACCTGACAGCTCACTAGGTTTCCACTCGAGGACGAAGGGGTGCGTATGACATTTCTCGGCGCGGATACAGAGGCGCTGCTCGCCATCGGGGGCCGCATCGGAACCGAGGCTCATCAGGTCACCGCGGTGGTGGAAGACGTGGCGACCAAGCTCGAGTCCGTTTCCTGGGTGGGCGAGGACCGCGATCGGGCCATCGACGCTGCACATCAGATCCTCAGCAGCGCACGCGAGCTGACTGATCGTCTCCAGGCGGCTGCGGACGAGCTTCGCGGGCACGCAGAGGCACAGGATGAGGCGTCAGCGCCGGGCGACAACACATCCCAGGGAAGCGGTGGCTCAGCGGGTCTGTTCGATCTGCCGTCGCTGACCGGGCTGAGCGATATCGGCGGCGCCTTCCAGAACTTCCTCACCTTCGGCCCGGACGACTTCGATCCGTTGGACTGGGTGGTGGGGACGGCTGAGCAGGCCGCGGGGTGGACGTGGGACCACATCGGCGTTCCTGTGGTGAACGGCTTGGCGTCATTCGGCCAGGCGATGATCGACAACCCGGCGGCGACGGCCTCCTCACTCCTCGGGCTCGGGCTGATGGCAGTCGGTGCCACAGGAGAGGGGCTCGGTATTGCGCTGCTCCCGACCGGGTTGGTCTCAGCCGGAGCGGGGACGGCTGCGGGTGGGGCGGTCATGATCGGCTCCGCCGAGCTGATCGCCGCCGGAGCGGCCCTGACAGCGGGCGGTGGCGCGGTTCTCCTCTCGGAGGCCGCCGAGAATCCTCAGTCGCCCGCCTCCCCTCGAGAGCCCGATGTGTATCGGCCCTCGTCGGGAAGCGGCGGGTCGCCACGACCGTCCCAGGACGTTCTCGGTGACATGCCGCCCGGCAAGAGCAAGGGTGTGAAGACCGTCGGCAGCGATGCCGAGCTCCAGACGGCATTCGACGACATGGCGCGTGGCGGAGAGGTCTTCCGCCGACCGGGCTACAAGGGAGAATGGGTCCGGCAGCCTGACGGCACCGAGATCGGTCTGCGTTCGGAGTCCTCCTCCGGTGGTCGAACGATCGACGTCATCAACCCCGACGGAAGCAAGGCGAAGGTGCACATCCGATGAAAGGCCACAGCGCAGCAATCGAAGCGACTCTTGCGGCGCTCACCGGGCAGTGGGTGGAGGCCGTCGACCCGGCGCCGCACCCCGTCCTGGTGACGAGCCGTGCGGCCGTGCTGCACGGTGACCTGCGGGGGCCCAGCGGAGCTCCCACCAGGGACGACGCCCGCGTACTGGGCGCCTTCGTCACCTCGAGCGTGCTCGCCGCCGACGGGACGCTGACGCTCCTGCTCGCCGATGCGGACGGCGGCCGGCCGATGCCGCTCGCGGTCGCCGCGCCCTGGGGCCTCGCCCGGCCGGACGGGGCGGGCCTCGCGGCTGCGGAGGACGGCCGGATCGGTGCCCGTCCCGGGGATCCTGCCCCGCGCTTCGCGACCCCCGCGGCCATGGCGGCGTGGGCGGCGAGCGACCCGGACGAGGTCGAGCTCGCGGTGCTCGAGGCGGCGCTCGACGACTGGGTGACCCCGGCGGACGTGGTCGCCGAGCTCGTGGAGCGCGAGGTGCGGGACCCGCGGGAGATCGCCCGCCACGGCGCGGCGGCGCTCGCCCGCCTCGTGGCCCGCGGGGACCTCGAGGTCGGGTCGATCGGCGAGCAGGGCTTCGTCCCCGCCGCCGAGGGACCGGCCGCCTCGATCGAGCACGTGGCGGCGCTGTGGTCCGCCCTCGGCGGGATCGGGAGGCGGCCGGGCCCCGGTCAGATCGCCTGGTTCGCGATCACCGACCGGGGCCGGTCCCGCGTGCCCGTCAGCTCGTGACGACCTCGAGGCGGGAGCCCGCGCGCACCCGCCCGCGGTCGATCGCGACGCCCGCCGCGCGGTAGCGGCGCTCGAGGCCGCGCACGCCCTCGCCCGCGAGGTCGATCTCCTGCCCGTCGATCCGGAGGGAGCGCACGCCGCAGCCCGTCTCCCCCACGGTGACCTGCACGGTGATCATGCCGCCGTCGAAGGGGACCTCGGCGGTGGTGCCGTCGAGCGCGGCCGGCAGCACCGGGTCGATCTCGAGGCGGCCCGCGCGGGCGCGCACGCCGAGCACGTCCTCGACGACGAGCCGCAGCAGCAGCCCCGGGCCGGAGGAGTAGACGCGCCATCCGCCCTCGAAGCCCGTGGACTCCTCGAACAGCGCCGCACCGTTCTCGGCCGCGACGTAGCGGTCCGGGAAGACGGCGTCGGAGCTCGAGTAGTAGCAGTTCGCCTGCCGGGGCCGGGCCCCGCGGATCCGCTCGGTGACCCCGATCGGGACGGCCTTCAGCAGCTCCTGCCAGGCGCGCTCCGCCTCGCCCAGGCGGGTGAGCGCCTCGATGAAGCGCAGGTGGGAGTGCATGTACATGAGGCCGATCTCCCGGCCCCAGAAGGTCGCGGTCTCCGCCCGCTGGAAGACCTCCATCACCCCGCCGTGGTACTCGACGGGATGGTCGAAGAGGTACACGCCGGTGGGGCCGGCGAGGTGCTCGTCGATGAGGTCGAGGTGGTGGCGGGCCTGCTCGGGGGTGAGCAGCTCGTCCGTGAGGGCGTGGATCATCTGCAGGGAGCCGTGCTGCAGCCCCGTGGTGGTGTCGGTGGGGTGCACGAGGTGGCGCAGGCGCCCCTCCTCGAGCCAGCCGTAGCCGGCGAGCTCGCCGTCCACGAGCAGGAGCTCCGCGAAGGCCTCCGCGGCGCCCGCGGCGATCGTGCGGCAGCGCTCGGCGAGCGCCTCGGTCTCCGGCCCGGCGTGCTCGGCGAGGGCGTCGGCGAGGCCCGTGAGGGCGGTGATCTCGAGCTCCGTGGTCCACGTGGAGCACAGGTGGCGGGCGAGCTCGGGCCGCGCAGGCTGGAGGGAGTCGTTCCAGTCGCCGTGCCCATAGGCGGGCAGGCGGGGGTCCTCGGTGCGGGCTCCCTCGATGTGGGCGACGGCGCGGGTGAGGTGGTCGAGCACGCTCGTGGGCGCGCCCAGGGCGGTCTCCCCCACCCACGGCGCGGGCTCGGCGAGCAGGCTCGCGTCGCCGGTCGCGTCGAGGTACTCGCCGAGCGCGCGCAGCGGCCAGTAGACGACGTCGCCGTGGCTGTCGCGCAGGCCGGGGCCGGCGTGCCCGGGCAGGTAGTCGAACCACTGCGGCCAGGTGCCGTCCTCCTGCTGGGCGCCGAGCACGGAGAGCAGGGTGCTGCGGAGGGCCGCGGGCTCGTCGGTCGCGAGCAGCAGGCCCAGCGGGCCCTGGCACACGTCGCGGGTGCCCCAGGCGCCGCCGCTGTACTGCTCGAGGCCGCGCGGGGAGCGGAAGTGCACGGCGGCGTTCTGGGCGAGCCAGGGCAGCATCTCGCCGATCGCCTCCCCCTCGACGGTCGCGGCGCCCGTGAGGGCGGGCAGGCGCGGGGCGTAGGCGGGAGCGGCATCGGAGGAGCCGAGCAGCACCTCGGCGGTGCGGGCGGCGCCGAGGGCGGCGGTGCGCAGGCCGCTGCCGTGCTCGCGGGCGTCGGCGAACAGGGCGGCGTCGCCGTCCACCGCCACGGGCGCGCCGTCGGCCGTGACCTGCAGCGCGAGCTCCTCGGAGCCGTCGACGACGAGCAGCAGCTCCCCCGCGGTCGAGGTGATCGTGATCCGGGCCGCGCCCGGCAGCTCGACGGCGGAGCGCACCTCGATCCCGCCGTGCTCGGTGACGTAGCGCCAGGTGCTCGCGGCGGCGGCGGTCGACCAGGCGGAGGGCACGCCGAGCAGCTCCCAGTCGCCGCCCTCGGCACGGTGCAGCAGGCGCGCGCCGCTGCGGCGCTCGAGCCCCAGGTAGGAGCGGCGCACGGTCGTGGTCTCGCCGCTCGAGGCGTGCCCCTCGGTGAGCTGGGAGCAGAAGACGCCGCGCATCCAGACGGTCGAGGCGACGGTCGCGAGATCGGCGACGGCGCCCGCGGTGGCCTGCTGGATGTGGCCGTGGGGGCGCAGCACCCCGCGCTCCTTCGCGGCGCTGACCACGTGCCCGGCGGGGCCGAAGCCGGAGAGCAGGCCGGAGCGGCCCTCCTCGACGAGGCGCAGCTCGCCGCCCGCGAGCTCCTCGAGCAGGGCGCGGTCGCCGGGGCGGACGGGCAGCTCGGCGGCGAGGGCGAGCAGGCTCGCGGCGAGGGGCGCGCCCGGCTCCGCGGTGGGGAGGGCGGGGAGCTCGAGCCCCTCGCGCACGGCGAGCACGAGATCGGCATCCGCCGCCGACGTCGCCCCCGGGTGGTCCGCGACGACGGCGCCCCAGAAGCACGTCGCCTGCTCCTCGCCCGGGGCCAGGGTCACGGCGGCGGTGCGCAGGGCGGCGAGGGTGTGCTCGTGCTGGAGCCGCTCGGAGGGCAGGTCCAGGGCGGCGTCGAGGCCGGAGCCGGTCGCACGGTCCAGGAGCTGGAGGGCGTCGGTGCCCCACTGGGAGACGGGGGCATCGGCCCCGATGACGGCCCATGGGACGTCGCCGCTCGGCATGTTCTGGCGCACGGCGAGGGCGACGGTGCCGCCGGGGAGGCCCACGGGGGTGAGGTCGAGGTACTGGGCGACGTACTGCTCGTTGCGGCGCACGGCGTCCATCGCGGTCAGCGCCACGTCGAGGGTGTGCAGGAGGTCCGCCTCGACCGCCTCGGCGCCGTCGTTGCGCAGCGCGATCGTCCAGGCCCAGCCGGTGCCGTCGGCCGTGGCGGCGAGGCGGGTGCGGGCGGTGAGGTCGCCGTGGGTGGTGGTGACGGTGCCGCCCGCGGTGATGGTGCCGCCGCTCGCGGGGCCGGTGAGCGGGGCGGCGGTCCAGTCGGCGTCGCCGGGGCGGCGGTGGCGCAGGTGCACGCCCGCGGGGCCCGAGCCGACGGCGGTCGCGGGGTACTGGAGCAGGCTGAGGCCGGCGGCGTCGAGGCGGGCGGCGTCGCCGGCCTCGGTGCGCTCGAGGGTCACCGGGAGGGTGCGCACGGCGGTGGTGGCGGGGGTCACGGGGTCTCCTAGGGAGCGGGGGTGGGGGTCAGCTCCTCGCCGTCGCCGGGCGCGGCGCAGCCGCAGCTGGACCGGTGGACGATGCGGGAGTCGAGCACGACGGGCTCGGGGTCGGGGTCGGCGCCGTCCACGAGCTCGGCGAGGCGGCGCGCGGCGAGCGCCCCGAGCTCCACCACGGGCTGGGCGACGGTGGTCAGTTCGGGGCGCACGTAGCGGGCGGCGTGGACGTCGTCCCAGCCCACGACCGCGATCTGCGCGGGGACGTCGACGCCGAGGTCCTGCAGCTCGTGCTGGACGGCGAGGGCGAGCTCGTCGTTGCCGCACACGATGGCGTCGATGTCGAGGCCCTCGGAGTGCAGCTCGCGGGCCACCTCGGCGCCCTCCTCCTCCACGGGGTCGACGGCGAAGGTGACGACGGGCTCGAGGCCGGCGTCGACGAGGGCGCTGCGGAACCCCTCGTGGCGGGCGCCGATGTCGGAGTCCGGCTCGGGACGGCCGACGAAGGCGAGGCGGCGGCGGCCGGTCTCGATGAGGTGCGCGGTGAGGCGCGCGGCGGTGACGGTGTTCTCCGCGTAGAGCGCGTCGCGGCCGGGGATGCGGCCGCGGGCGGCGACGACGACGGGACGGCGGGCGGCGATCTCGGTGATGAGGGCGTCGTCCACGGCGCTGCGGGCCATGAAGGCGACGCCGTCCACGTTCCCGGCGAGCCGGCGCACGGCGCGGTCGGGGTCCGTGTCCGGCCCGGCGAGGTCGAGGACGACGGAGAGGCCCATCTCGCTCGCGGCCATCTCGAAGCCGACGAGCACGGCGGCGTAGTAGGGGCCGTCGATGTGCGGGAGCACGAGGCCCAGGGCGTTCGTGCGGCGCCCGGCGAGGGCGCGGGCGGCGCCGTCGGGCACGTAGTTGAGCTCGCGGGCGGCGGCGAGGACGGCCTCGCGGGTGCGGGGGGCGACCTTGTCGCTGCCGCCGAGGGCGCGGGAGACCGTCGCGGTGGAGACGCCGGCGCGCTGGGCGACGGCGTAGATGGTGGCGGCGCGATCCGTCCGATGCATGCTCCTCACCTTCCTGGGGCGTGTGCTGCGGGTGGGGTCCGGGGCGGGGGTCATGGGGTCCCGCCTGGTGGCCTCGTGCTTGCGCTCCCGGAATGGAAGCGCTTACATAGTCTCACGGTAGACGAGGACGCCTCCCGCATCCACGTCGCCCACCTGACGGCGGGGTCCCTGGTCCCGCGCCACCCAGCCACGGACGGGACACCCTCATGATCACCATCGACCGCCGCCGGATCCTCGTGGACGGCCGGCCCCGCCTGGTCCTCGCCGGGGAGATCCACTACTTCCGCCTCCCCCGCGACCAGTGGGCCGCGCGCATCGAGCAGCTCCGCGCGGCCGGCGCGAACGCCGTCGCGAGCTACCTCCCCTGGATCTGGCACGAGCTGCCCGGCGGAGACCTCGACGTCACCGGCGACACCCGCCCCGAACGGGACCTCGGCGCCTTCGTCGACCTCTGCGCCGACGCCGGGCTGTGGTTCATCGCCCGCCCCGGCCCCTTCCAGATGGCCGAGCTCAAGAACGAGGGCCTCCCCCACCGCCTCTCCCGCGAGCATCCCGAGATCGTGCCCGTGGGCTGGGACGGCGTCCCCGCGCCCACCGCGACCGTCGACTACCTCGCCCCCGCCTTCCTCACCGAGGCCGAGCGCTGGTACGACGCCGTCCTGCCCGTGCTCGCCCCGCGGCTGACCACCTGCGGCGGCCCCGTGATCGCCGTCCAGCTCGACAACGAGATCGGCATGCTCGCCTGGGTCTCCAACTCCCCCGACCTCACCGACCACCTGCTCGTGGACCTCCGCACCCGGATCCTCGAGCACCGCGAGGACGCCGCCGGGACCTACCCCGCGATCACGGAGGGGGCGGACGCCTGGGCGCGCGCCGTGCGCAGCCCCGAGGAGGCCTGGGCCGGGCCGCTGCGCGTGGACCTCACCCGCTTCATGCGCGGCCGCTTCGCCCGCTACGTCAGCTACCTGCGCGCGGCCGCCGAGGCCCGCGGGATCATCGGCGTGCCCTTCCTCGTCAACATCCACGGCACGGGCGACGGCTCCGGCGAGCCCTTCCCGATCGGCATCAGCCAGCTCGAGGAGACCTACGCCGGCCTGCCCGGCATGGTCTCCGGATCGGACCACTACACGGGGGACATGACCCTGGACACCACCACGGACCTCTACGTCATGAACGCCCTCCAGCAGTCCGTCCACGACGACGACCAGCCGCTCACCTCCCTCGAGTTCGAGGCCGGCACGGGCGACTACGGGGACGGCTTCGAGCGCCTCGCCGAGCCCTCCACCGCGGATCTGAAGTCCCGCCTCTTCGTCGCCCAGGGCAACCGCCTGCTGAACCACTACCTCTTCGCGGGCGGCGTGAACCCGCCGCTCGAGGAGCCGGTGGGCGACGGCAACGACCGCCTCGCCTTCACCGGCGAGCGCCACGGCTTCGCCGCCCCGATCACCCCCGAGGGGCTCGAGGGACCGGCCTACGCGCCGCTCGCCGCGTCGATCTCCCACCTGCTGCTGCACGAGCGGCACCTCGCGAGCGCCGTCGAGGAGCTCGACGACCTCGCCCTCGGCTTCGTCGTGGACTCCTACGCGACCGAGTACGCCCACCCCCGCAGCGCGCTCATGCAGGAGGTCGTCGAGGACCTCCGCGCGCACCGGGGCGCCGGGCAGCGCAAGGCCCTCGCCCGCAGCGCCCTGCTGCGCGGGCACCGCTTCGACGCGGTGGACCTGCGCCGCCCGCGGCCGCGGCCGGACGGCGAGGGCCGGCGCGTGCTCATGCTCGCCACCTCCCGGCACCTCGACCCGCTCGTGCAGGCCCACCTCGTCGAGCACGTGGAGGCGGGCGGGAGCCTGCTCCTGCTGGGGCCGCTGCCGGAGAAGGACCTCGAGGGCCGCCCCTGCCGGATCCTCGCCCGCGCTCTCGGCGTGCAGGCCGGGGAGCTGCGGCGCGACTCGCCGCACCACTACCCGTCCGTGCGCGGGGAGGCCGCCGCGGCGGCGCTCGGCGAGACCCGGGTGTCCTGGTATCAGGAGCTGCAGGTGCCCGCGGGCACCGCGCTGCTGCGCACCGTCGACGGGGAGGTCTGCGGGGCCGACGTCACCGTCGGAGCGGGCCGCGCGGTGCTGCTCGCGGCGGGCCTGCCCTCGCACCCCCGCCTGTTCGGAGAGCTGCTCGAGTCGCTCGGGTCGGGCCGGGGCCTCGCCCTGACCAGCGACGTGCCCGGCGTGTTCGCGCTCAGCACCCGGGACGAGGAGGGCGGGCGGATGCTGCACCTGCTCAACGTCACCGGCTACCGGCCGCGCGTGCGGATCGTGCTCGACGGCGAGGAGATCGACCTCGAGCCCGCCCCGCACACCGGCTACCTGCTCGCCCGCGGCCTGCGGATCGGCGGCGTCGAGGTGCTCGCCGCGAACGCCGAGATCGACCACGTCGGGGCGGGAGTCCTCGGCTTCGACGCCCCCGCCGGGCCGCGGGCGCGGATCGTGCTGCGCACCGACGCCCCCGTCACCGCGGAGGGCCCCGGCGCCGGCGTCGTCCGCACCGGGGACGGGGTCGTCGTCACGGCCGACGGCCCCGTCCGCGTGCACCTCGGCTGAGCTCCCCATCGCGGGCCCCTACGGCTTGTAGATGTCCGCGAAGGGGTTCGGGATCGCGTCGAGCAGGCGCCGCGTGTACTCGTCCTGCGGATCGCGGATCACGTCGATCGCGATCCCGTGCTCCGCCACGCGCCCCTGGTTCAGCACGACGACGTCGTCCGCGAGCATGCGCGCGGAGAGCAGGTCGTGGGTGATGTAGAGGATGCCGACGTCGGAATCCGCGACGAGCCGCTGCAGCAGGTCCAGCACCTCCGCCCGGATCGACACGTCCAGGCTCGAGATCGGCTCGTCCGCGATGATCAGCTCCGGCTCCGCGGCCAGCGCCCGGGCGATGACGACGCGCTGGCGCTGCCCGCCGGAGAGCTCGAAGGCGTGCCGGCTGCGGTAACGGCGCGCCGGGGTCAGCGCGACCCGCTCGAGCAGCTCGTCGATCGCGGCGCCCAGCTCCGCCCGGCCCATCTGCCGATGGTTCCGCAGCGGCCGCGACAGGATGTACTCGAGGGTCTTGTTCGGGTTCAGCGAGGAGTACGGGTCCTGGAAGACCATCTGCACGAGCGAGCGGTAGCCGCGCAGGCCGCTCCCGCCCAGCGTGCCGACGTCGACGGGTCCCTGCCGGCCGTGGAAGGTGATCGACCCGGAGGTGGGACGGTCCACGCCGGTGATCATCCGGGCGAGCGTCGACTTCCCCGATCCGGACTGGCCCACGAGCGCCGTGACCATGCCGCGGCGCAGCTGGAAGCTCACGCCGTCCACAGCGAGCGTCTCCCGGCGGTGCAGGCCCTGGCGGGAGCTGAACACCTTGGTCACGTCGGCGACGTCGAGCAGCACCTTACCGCGCAGCGCCTCCGTCGTCTCCCCCACCGACTTCTCGAAGGCGGGACCGGCGAAGCGCACCGTCCGCTCGGGCAGGCCGGGGGTCCCCGGCTCCGTGCGCTGCAGCAGCGCCACGTGGCAGGCGGCGCGCGGGGGTCGCCACGTGCCGGCGGCGTCCAGGCGCAGGGCGGTCACGGCGCCCTCGGTGCGGGTCGTCGGCATCTCCACGAGCGGCGGCGCGTCCGTCAGGCAGCGGTCGATCCTCTCCGGGCAGCGCGGCGCGAAGGGGCAGCCCTGCAGCGGCTGGGAGAGGTCCGGCGGCCGGCCCGGCACGTAGGTGATCCGCACGGTCTCCTGGCGGGGGTCACCGTAGGAGCCCAGCAGGCCCTTCGTGTACGGGTGCAGCGGCTCGCGCAGCAGGTCGTCGGTGTCGTGCTCCTCGACGATCCGCCCCGCGTACATGACGAGGATGCGGTCGGAGAGGTCCATGACCGTGCCGATGTCGTGGCTGATGAACAGCACCGCGAAGCCCTGCTCCGCCTGCAGTCGGCGCACGCCCTCGAGGATCGATCGCTGCACCACCACGTCCAGGCCCGTCGTCGGCTCGTCCAGGAGCACGAACTTCGGGTCGTTGGCGAGGGCGAGCGCGAGGTTCACGCGCTGCTTCATGCCGCCGGAGAGCTCGTGCGGGTACGCGCGGATGAACCGGTGGTCGATGAGCACGAGGTCGAAGAGCTCCTTGATCCGCTCCACGACCTCCCCGCCGCGGCAGGAGGAGTGCAGCTCGATCGCGTCGCGGAACTGGTCCTCGACCCGCACCACGGGGTTCAGCGCGTTCATCGAGCTCTGGAAGACGGTCGAGAAGTCGCGCCAGCGGTAGGGGCGCAGCTCCTCCTGGCTCATGCCCGTGATGTCCATGCCGTCGAAGCGGATCGTGCCGCCCGTGATCGAGCCGGGCCGCTCGGTGAGCCGCAGCACCGCGGTGCCGAGCGTCGACTTGCCGGAGCCGGACTCGCCGATCAGGCCCACGAACTCGCCGGGCCGGATCGAGAAGGACACGTGGTCCACGGCGTCCAGGGACGGGTGCAGCTTCGGGGCGTAGCGGACGGTGAGGTCCTCGACCTCGAGGATCGGGGTCACGTCGTCGGGCGCGGATGCGTTGCGGTCCATGTCAGCCGTCCTCTCGCAGGTGCGGGTTCGAGATGAGGTCGATGCCGAAGTTGATGAGGGTGAGCGCCATGATCAGGCCGGACAGCGCGAGGCCCGGCACCAGCAGCCACACCCACAGCCCCTGCGCGAGCGCCCCCTGCAGCTGGGCCTGGTAGAGCATGGTCCCCCAGGAGACGGACTCGGTGTTCCCGAGCCCCAGGAAGCTCAGCCCGGCCTCCGCGCCGATCGCGCCGGTCGCCGCGCCGAAGAAGCCGGCGGCCACGAGCGAGGTCATCTGCGGGAGGATCTCGCGAGCGATGATCGAGGGCGTGCGGTCCCCCGCGAACTTCGCCGCGGTGACGAAGTCGCGGTGGCGCAGGGTGATCATGAGGGCCCGCTTCGAGCGGGCGGCGCCGGCCCAGGAGATGATCCCGATGATGAGGATCGTGAACCAGATCGAGCGCACCTCGGAATACGCCATGAGGGTGATGATCAGCGGCAGCGTGGGCACCACGAGGGCGACGTTCGTGAGCAGCGAGAGCACGTCGTCGATCCAGGTGCCCTCGAAGTAGCCCGAGGTCAGGCCGATCACGAGGCCCACGGCCGTCGCGAAGAGCCCGCCGAACAGGCCCACGATGAGCGAGACGCGGGTGCCCCAGATGAGCTGGCTGAAGATGTCCGCGCCCTGGGTGGTGGTGCCCATGAGGTGCTCGCCGCCGGGCAGGAGCACGGGCGCGAAGCTCGTGTCGTCCCCGCGGTAGGGGGCGATGACGGGCGCGAGGATCGCGAGCAGCACGTACAGGCCCAGCAGCACGATCCCGGCGCGGGCCTTCCTCGAGGACCACAGGATCCGGAACCAGCCGGGCCCGTGGTCGATCCGGTCCGTCTGCTCCGCCTCGGCGAGCGCGAGCTCGGCGACGTCGGGGGCCGGGGTGGGGTTCGAGGGGTTCTCGCTCATCTCAGGCCGCCTTCCGGGTGCGCGGGTCCAGGACGCCGTAGAGCATGTCCGCCACGAGGTTCGCCACGAGTGTGCCGACGATCGTGAACAGCAGCAGCGCCTGCAGCAGCGGGTAGTCCTTGCCGGAGGCGGCCTGCTGCATGAGCCGGCCCAGCCCCG
The DNA here is from genome assembly GCF_054777615.1 of Brachybacterium horti. Lineage (NCBI taxonomy): Bacteria > Bacillati > Actinomycetota > Actinomycetes > Micrococcales > Dermabacteraceae > Brachybacterium > Brachybacterium horti. Next base: position 1,131,680 of record NZ_BAAHAM010000001.1, on the reverse strand, counting down.
GGTAGTCGAAGGTCGTCTCGATGAGGATCTGCCCGCCGAGGATCCCGCCGAGCGCCATCGCGAGCCCCGTCACCGAGGGCAGCAGCGCGTTGCGGGCGGCGTAGCGGATGGCGATCTGCTTGTCCGGCACGCCCTTGGCGCGGGCGAGGCGGATGTAGTCCTCGCCGAGGTTGAGGATCATCGTGTTGCGCATGCCCAGCACCCAGCCGACGGGACCCAGCAGCATGAGCACCGCCGCGGGGAGCACCGAGTGCTTGACCGCGTCGATCAGGAAGTCCATGTTCAGCCCCGGCATGGAGGCCTCGTAGCCGCCGGAGGTCGGGAACCAGCCGAGCACGTAGCCGAAGACGAACAGCAGCAGCAGCGCGACCCAGAAGGACTGCAGCGTCCCCACGAAGGTGGAACCGAGGGTGACGACCGAGTCGAAGGGCGAGTTCCGCCACCAGGCGGCGAAGGCGCCGAGCACGGTGCCCAGCAGGAACGAGAGCACGAGGGTCACGCCGACGAGCACCAGCGTCCACAGCAGCGCCCGGCCGATCACGTCGGTCACCGTCGCCGGGAAGTAGGTGTACGAGTAGCCGAAGTCGCCGCGGGCGAGCTGGCCGAGGTAGGCGAGGTACTGCTGGAAGAGGTTGCCGTCGGGCTCGCCGAGCATGACCCGCATCGCCTCGATGCGGGCGGGGTCGATCTCGGTGTCGCGGCCCGAGATCTGGCGGATCATCAGCTCCGCCGGGTCGCCCGGCTGCAGACGGGGGATGAGGAAGTTCAGGGTGATCGCGGCCCACAGGGTCAGCAGGAAGTAGCCGATCCGACGCAGGAAGTACTTCACGGTGCGCTCCGTTCCGATGGCAGGAACACGGCCGGGGCGGTGCGCTCACGCCCCGGCCGCGGGATCAGGAGCCGGTGGGCGGGGTGAGGCGGGTCATGATCATGAGCATCTCGGAGTTGGTCCCGTAGGGGTCCTTCTCCGAGGGCCAGCCCACCGCCTTGTCGGTGCGGTAGATCATGCGGGCGGGGGCGTAGAACAGGCAGGTCACGGGGTACTGGGTCATCATGATCTCAACCAGCTCGCCGGTGAGGGCCTTCTGCTTGTCGGGGTCGGTCTCGCCGGAGAGCTCGGCGACGACCTCGTCGGTGTGCGAGTCCTGCCAGCGGCCGACGTTCGCCTTCACCGTGTCCTTGGTGGGGAACTGGTCGGAGGCGAGCTTGGAGCCGAGGTTGCGGGCGACCTCGCAGCCGCCGTGGAGGTACTCCAGGCACATGTCGAAGTCGGCGTCCTTCTTCGCCTGGTCCACGGCCTCCGGCGGGGAGGTCTGCACGGAGGCGTTGATGCCCATGGCCTGGAGGTTACGGACCACGACGTCGGCCGCGGCCTGGTAGTCGATCCACCCGGCCTGGACCAGGAACTTCGGGGCGAAGGCGGTGCCGTCGGGCAGTGTGCGGAAGCCGTCGGAGCCCTTCTTGTAGCCGGCCTCGTCCAGCAGCTTCTCCGCCGCCGCGGTGTCGAAGGGCAGGACCGTGTCCTTGCCCTGGTAGGAGTCCGGGAGCAGGTTCTCGGCGTAGGGCAGCTTGAGGCCGGTCTGGGAGGCGGGCGCCATCACCGAGTAGGTGGCCTTGGCGCTGATCTCGTCCTTGTCCATGCCCTGCGAGATCGCCTCGCGCAGCTTCGCGTCGTCGAAGGGGGCCTTGGTGAGGTTGTAGGTGAGCACGGTGGAGCCGGCCGGCGCGTACCAGAAGTGGTTCAGCTCCGGGTCCTTGGAGGCGAAGGCCTGCTCGGGGTTGGGGATCTCGCCCCAGTAGGCGTCGAGGTCGCCGGCAGCGAGCTTGAGGGCGGCGTTGGTGGCGTCGTAGTTGCCCTCGAGGATCAGCTCCTGGACCTTGACCTTGTCGGCCTGCCAGTAGTCCTCGCGGCGGGTGAGCTGGAGACGGCGGCCGTTGTAGGAGCCGAGCGTGAAGGGGCCGGAGCCGACGGGCTCCTCGTCGACGTACTGCGTGGGGTCGCCGGCGTCCTTCCACGCGTGCTGCGGGAGGATCTTCGCGGTGATGAGGGAGTCGAACTTCGCGGCGGCGAGGCCGGAGAAGGAAATGACGACGTCCTGCCCGTCCACCTCGACGGACTCGGCGGGCGCGCCGAAGACGTCGTTCCACAGGCCGATGTCGTCCGCCGCGGGGTACTGCTTGCGGAGGTTGAGGGTGAAGGCGACGTCGTCGGGGGTGAGGGGCTTCCCGTCGGACCAGGTCACGCCGTCGCGGATGGTGAAGACGAGGGTGGTGTCGTCCTTCCAGGCGTAGTCGGTCGCGATCCACGGCACGACCTCGCAGTTCATGGAGCTGCGGATCATGATCGGCTCGTAGAAGTAGTTCTTCGAGGTGACGTTCGGGGAGAACGGATTGAAGTTCGTGATGCCCGCGACGTTCTCCGCGACCTCCGAGGGGAAGGTCAGCTGCGGGATCGTCGTGCCGTCCCCGGTGGCCGCGGCGCCGCCGCCCTGGTTGGTCTGGATCTTGCCCGAGCACGCGGCGGTGCCGGCGACGAGCGCGGCGGCCAGCGGTCCGGTGGCGAGGAGGGTCCTTCTCTTCATCGAGTGCTCCTAGGTGCGGCGGTCGCGCCCGACGGTGGGCGCCGACCTGGGGGTCCCGGCGGTGGAGAGGCTGGTGGGACCGGGGGTGGGGATCTCGGAGGCGCCGGCTCTGGCGCTCCGATGGCGACGATGTTAGCGCTTACACTCACAATGTCAACGCTTACATCACGGGGTGGGCGGGTCCGACGGGTGCGCGATCCGCTCGCGGGACGGCCCGGCGGGGTCAGTCCGCGACGGCGGCCGCGAGATCCGCGGCGAGGCGCTCGAGCTCGGCGTCGTCGAGGTCGTGCACGGTGAGCCGCAGGTGGCGTGAGGGCTCCTCGCCCACTTCGAGGCGGAACTCCTCCCCCGTGCGCACGAGCCAGCCGCTGCGGGCGAGGGCCGCGGCGACCTCGGGGGCGGGGCGCGGCACGGGGACCCAGAGGCTCATGCCGTCCCCGGCCGCGGCCTCGATCCCGTGCGCGGCGAGGGCGCGGGCGGCCGCCGCCCCGCGCTCGGCGTAGTGCGCGCCGGCACGCTCGATGAGCGCGAGCGCCGCCTCGTCCCGCAGCACGCCGTGGGCGAGGCGCTGCAGGAGGTGGCTCACCCAGGTGGTGCCGGGACTGAGGCGCAGGGCGAGGCGCTCGGCGGTGGCGGGGTCCGTCGCGGTGACGGCGAGGCACAGGTCCGGGCCCAGGAACTTCGAGACGGAGCGCACGAGGGCCCAGCGGTGGTGCCCGGGGCCCACGATCGAGCGGAACGGCGAGCGGGAGAGGAAGGAGTAGTAGTCGTCCTCGATGACCAGCACGTACGGGTGCTCGGCGAGGATCGCGCGCAGCTCGCGGGCACGGCGGGCGCTCAGCGAGGCGCCGGTGGGGTTCTGGGCGCGGGGCGTGGTGACGACGGCGCGGGCGCCGGCCTCGAGAGCGGCGCGCAGGCCGTCCGGGGTCATGCCCTCGGCGTCGACGGCCACCGGGATCGCGCGGTAGCCGCCGTGGCGCACGGTCTGGATGCTCGCGAGGAAGCACGGGTCCTCGAGGGCCACGGCGTCGCCGCGCACGAGGGCCTGGGCGAGCAGCCGCTCGATCGCGTCGACGGCGCCGCTGGTGAGGGTGAGGGCGGCGTCGGCCCCGGTGGGGACGTCGGGGGCGACCCAGTCGCGAGCCCAGGCCTCGAAGCCGGGGTCGATGACGGGCTCGCCGTAGAGCACGGGCCGGCCGACGGCACCGGCGAGCGCGGGCGCGAGATCCGGGATGAGGGCGGGGGCGGGATTGCCGGTGCCGAGGTCACGGAGGGTGCCCTCGGGCACCTCGCCTGCGAGGCGGCGGAGCGTGCCGGCGGGGGCGAAGCCCTCCTGGGCGACGGCGGGGCGGCCGGCGACGCGGGTGCCGGCGCGGCCCTGGGCGATGACGGCGCCGTCGCGGGCGAGGCGCTTGTAGGCGGCGACGGCGGTGTTGCGGTTGACGCCGAGCTGCTCGGCGAGGGCGCGCACCGGGGGCAGGGCGGCGCCGGGCGGGAGGTCGCCGCGCTCGATGAGGCCCCGCACGCTCGCGGCGATCTCCGCGGCCGTGGCCCCGGTGATCGTCGCGCTCGATGTGCTCCCCACCTGCCCGAGTGTAAAGCCGGGCGTCTCACGGGGTGGCAGGCCCTCGCGCGCTCCCCGCCCCACGGTGGTACTTTCGGCCTAGGCCAATGATTGGCCTAGGCCATACGTCTGGGGCGCAGCCCCCCGCCCGTCCCGAGGAGAACCCCATGAGCGCACCCACCACCGGCACCGGCACCGTCAAGCGGGGCCTCGCCGAGATGCTGAAGGGCGGCGTCATCATGGACGTCGTCACCCCCGAGCAGGCCCGCATCGCGGAGGACGCCGGCGCCGTCGCCGTCATGGCCCTCGAGCGCGTCCCCGCGGACATCCGCGCCCAGGGCGGCGTCTCCCGCATGAGCGACCCGGACATGATCGACGGCATCATCGAGGCCGTCTCCATCCCCGTCATGGCGAAGGCGCGGATCGGCCACCAGGTCGAGGCGCAGGTGCTGCAGGAGCTCGGCGTGGACTACGTCGACGAGTCCGAGGTCCTCTCCCCCGCCGACTACGTGCACCACATCGACAAGCACCGCTTCACCGTGCCCTTCGTGTGCGGAGCGACGAACCTCGGCGAGGCCCTGCGCCGCATCACCGAGGGCGCCGCGATGATCCGCTCCAAGGGCGAGGCCGGCACCGGCGACGTCTCCGAGGCGACCAAGCACATCCGCACCATCACCGGCCAGATCCGGGAGCTCGCCGCGAAGAGCGAGGACGAGCTCTACCTCGCCGCGAAGGACCTCCAGGCACCGTTCGCCCTGGTCAAGGAGGTCGCGGAGACGGGCGCGCTGCCCGTCGTCCTGTTCACCGCGGGCGGGGTCGCGACCCCGGCGGACGCCGCCTTCATGATGCAGCTGGGGGCCGACGGCGTGTTCGTGGGCTCCGGCATCTTCAAGAGCGGCGACCCCGCGAAGCGCGCGGCAGCGATCGTCAAGGCCACCGCATTCCACGACGACCCCGCGGTCATCGCGGAGGCCTCGCGCGGCCTCGGCGAGGCGATGGTGGGCATCAACGTCGCGGACCTCCCCGCCCCGCACCGGCTCGCCGAGCGCGGGTGGTGACCGCGCCGCGGATCGGGATCCTCGCCCTGCAGGGGGACGTGCGCGAGCACGCCCGCACCCTGCGGGGCCTGGGCGCCGAGGTGGTGCCCGTGCGCCGGGCGGAGGAGCTCGAGTCGGTCCAGGGGCTCGTGCTGCCCGGCGGCGAGTCGAGCGTGATCGACAAGCTCACGCGGACCTTCGGCCTGCGCGAGCCGCTCGTCGCCGCGATCCGCGGCGGCCTGCCCGTGTACGGCACCTGCGCGGGGATGATCCTGCTCGCGGACCGCGTCGAGGACGCGATCGCCGGGCAGCAGACCCTTGGCGGTCTCGACGTGACCGCGCGGCGCAACGCCTTCGGCCGGCAGAACGAGTCCTTCGAGACCACGCTGCCGGTGCCCGTGCTCGGCCCCGAGCCGGTCGCCGCGACGTTCATCCGGGCGCCCGAGGTCACGGCCGTCGGCCCCGCGGCGGAGGTCCTCGCGCGCCTCGAGGACGGCCGCATCGTCGCCGTCCGGCAGGGGGCGCTGCTCGCGACCGCCTTCCACCCGGAGGTCTCGGGCGAGGACCGCTTCCACCGGCTCCTGCTCGACCTCGCGCGCGAGCGGGGCTGACGGGGCGGGTCTCACACGAGGTGGAGCGGCGCGGGGCGCGGTCGGTACCGTCGAGGTGACGGACGAGGGTGACCGTGTCCCTGCACCGTCCACCCCGGGAGCCCCATGACCCCCGCCCCGCACCCCTCCCCCGCCCCGTCGGCCCCGATCGGCCGACGCACGCTGCTGCGCCGCACCGGCCTCGGCGCGGGCGCTGCCGGCGCGGTGCTGCTCGCGGCCTCCTGCACCCGCGAGGACGGGGACGGGAGCGGGGGCTCCCCGACGACCGCCGCGCCCACCCCCGACGCCGCCTCGCGCCGCGCGCGCCTCCACCTCACGCCTGCCGCGGGATGGGTCGGCGACCCGCAGCGGCCGCTCGTCCTGGACGGCGTGCACCACGTGTACGGGCTGCTGCACGCGGAGGATCCGACCCCCGGGGCGACCGTCTGGGGCCACTGGACGAGCACCGACCTCGTGACCTTCACGCCTCAGGACCCGGCCCTGACCGGGGACGACGTGGCGGACGTCTGGTCCGGCTCCGCGGTGGTGGACGAGCACGGCACGGCCGGCCTCGGCGCGGGGACGGTGGTCGCGCTCGCGACCCGTCCCACCGACGGCAGGGCAGAGCTGCAGGAGCAGTACCTCGCCTCCTCCCCCGACGGCGCGACCTTCACCCTCGACCCCGATCCGGTGCTGCGCAACGAGGAGGGCCCCGCGGCGCGCAGCGAGGAGGAGATCGCCCAGGCCTCGTGGTTCCGCGACCCCAAGCTGCAGCGGGACGAGGAGCGCGACCAGTGGGTGTGCGCGATCGGCCGCGACCACCGCGTCGCCCTCTGGACCTCGCCGGACCTGCGCACCTGGGAGCGGCGCGAGGACTTCGCCTACCGCGACGCCGCGCCGGACCTCCCGGACCTGGGCGGCGTGGAGTGCCCGGACCTGTTCACGCTCACGGCGAGCGACGGCAGCGCGCACTGGGTGCTCGGCGCGAGCCTCGACGGGAGCGGCGCGGGCGAGCCGACGGCCTACGCGTACTGGGTGGGCACCTGGGACGGGGAGCGCTTCACCCCGGAGGATCCCGCCCCGCGCTGGCTGGACCGGGGATGGGACTGGTACGCGGGCGTGACCTGGCCGTCCCCGGAGGATCCCGAGCACGTGCGGCTCGGGATCGGCTGGATGAACAACTGGGCGTACGCGCGGGAGGGCTCCGCGACCGCGGACTCCGACGGCTACGACGGGCAGTACTCGGTGGTGCGGGAGGTGCGCCTGCAGCGGGACGAGGACGGCTCGCTCACCCTCGTGAGCACCCCGGTCCCGGCCCTCGCGGCGGCCGCCTCGGCCACCCGCACGCTCGAGGACCAGGAGGTGGACGGCGAGGCGGATCTGGGCGACCTGGGCCGCGCCTTCACCCTCGAGATGGACCTGACCTGGGAGGACGCGAGCGCCGTGGGCCTCGTGGTGCTCGGCTCCGAGGACGCCGCGCGCGGCACCCGGATCACGATCGGCGGGGGCGCGCTCACGGTGGACCGCAGCGGGAGCGCCGCGACCGACGGGACCCTGGGCGAGGGCGATCCCTTCGCCGGGCTCACCGCGGCGAGCGCCCCGGTGGACGAGGCGGCGCGATCGGCGCACCTGCACGTCGTCGTGGACACGCAGAGCGTCGAGGTGTTCCTCGACGACGGCCGCACGGTGATCTCGCTGGGCGCGCATCCCGCGGAGGGCGAGCAGCAGGTGCGGCTGCTCGCCGAGGGCGGGACCGCGCAGGTCACGGGGATGGTGCTGCGCTCGCACTGAGCGGCCCTGGCCCGGCTCCGCGAATCCGATGTGATCAAACGCTTGACCACACGACGACCGGAGATCTACAGTCCGTGATCAAACGATTGATCACGAGGATGTGACATGCACCGAGCACCGTTCTTCACCCCCGCGCCGGACTGGGTGGGCGACACGATCCCCTTCGTCCACGAGGACACGCTGTACGTCTACTACCTGCACCATCGCCGCGAGGCGATCGGCGAGGGCACCTCCTGGCACCTGCTCACCACGACCGATCTGGTGACCTGGACGGACCACGGCGAGGTGCTCCCCCACGGCGGCCCCGAGGACGAGGACCTCAACTGCTACACCGGCAGCGTCGTCACCGACGACGACGGCCTCCACCACCTCTTCTCCACCGCCCAGAACCCCGCGCGCACCGCACCGGACGGCCGGCCCCTCCAGCTCGTCGCCCACGCCACGAGCACCGACCTCCTGCACTGGGACAAGCAGCCCGCGCACACCTTCGGCGCCCCCGAGGGCTGGGACCCCGCGGACTTCCGCGACCCCTTCGTGCACCGCACCGCCCCCGGCGAGCCCTGGCAGATGCTGCTCGCCGCCCGCCGCAGCACGGGTCCCGAGCGCCGTCGCGGCATCGTCGGCCGCCTCACGAGCGCCGACCTGCAGCGCTGGGAGCCGGCCGCCCCGCTCTGGGACCCGCGCCGCTTCCTCACCCAGGAGTGCCCCGAGGTGTTCCGCATCGGCGAGTGGTGGTACCTCGTGTACTCCGAGTTCACCGACGCCTTCGTCACCCGCTACCGCATGTCCCGCTCCCCCGGGGGCCCCTGGCACGCACCCCGCCACGACTCCCTCGACGCCCGCTCCTTCTACGCCGCGAAGTCCGCGACCTGGAAGGGCCGGCGGATCTTCGCCGGCTGGATCGCGACCCGCGAGGGACGCCGCGACGACGGCCCCTGGCAGTGGGCCGGCACGCTCTCCCTGCTCGAGGCCGTGCAGCAGGCCGACGGCACCCTCGACCTGCGCCTCCCGCCCGAGGTGCTCGCTGCGGACGCCGCCCCCGTCGAGGCCGGGCTCGCCCCCACCACGATCGCGGCGCCCACCCACTACGAGTCCGCCGTCGGCTCCCACGAGCTCCCCTCCCGCGCCACGATCCGCGCCCGCCTGCGGCTCGACCCCGAGGGTCGCGCGGGCGGGCTGCTGCTGCGCACCGACGCCGAGGGCGAGCGCGGCTACGTGCTGCGGCTCGAGCCGCGCGCCGGGCGCATGGTCCTGGACCGCTGGCCCCGCACCGTCACCGGCACCGAGCAGTGGCAGATCTCCGGCGACGTCCCCCACCTCATCGAGCTCGAGCGCCCCGCGGACCTCTCCTCCCCCGAGCACTGCCTGGACCTCGTTCTCGAGGAGGACCTGCTCGTCGCCGTCCTCGACGAGAAGGTCGCCCTCTCCACCCGGATCTACGACCACCCCGTCGGCCGCCTCGGCGTCTTCGCCGAGGACGCCACCCTCAGCCTCACCGATCTGCACGTCACCACCGCCTGACCCGCTCGGACCTGTCGAAGGAGACACTCATGAAGCGCAAGCAGTTCCTGGCCCTCGCCGCCGGTGCGGCCTCCCTCCCCCTCGTCGCCGCGTGCGGCGGCTCCTCCGGGGGCGCCGCCTCCACGGCCGCCGCCGTCGACGGCGAGATCGAGCCCCGCGCGATCTCGTGGCTGCTCTCGCGGCCCGCGAACGGCCCGGTCATCGAGATCATGACGGCCCTCGCGGAGGACTACGCCGCCGAGCACGACGGCTTCTCCCTGAAGCTCATCACCACCCCGGACCGCCCCAGCTACATCCAGAAGTACGAGACCCTCGCCGCCGCGAACGAGCTGCCCGAGCTCTTCGACACCGACGCCACGCCCTTCGCCGCGAAGCTCAACAGCGCCGGGCGCATGATCGACGTCGAGGACCTGCTCACCCAGCTCGGGGTGCTCGAGGACTTCCGGCCCGCGGCGCTCGACTACCAGCGCTTCGACGACGGCTCCCTGCGGATGATCCCGCTCGAGTTCGGCGTCGAGCTGTTCTGGTACAACAAGGGCCTCTTCGAGGAGGCCGGCGTCGAGGTGCCCTCCACGCTCGACGAGCTGACCTCCGTGTGCGAGGCGCTCGCGGCGACGGGCGCCACCCCGATCGCCGTGGGCGGGCAGGACGCCTGGCCGCTCGAGCGGTACGTCGCCTATCAGCCCTTCCGCATCGCCGGCCCGGACTACGTCACGAAGCTGAAGTCCGCCGACGCCGCCTTCGCGGACGAGCCCGGCGCGGCCTCCGCCGCCTGGCTCGCGAAGCTCGGGGAGGTGGGCGCCTTCCAGCAGGGCTTCTCCTCCGTGGGCTACGCGGACGCCCAGGCGCTGTTCACCTCCGGGAAGGCCGCGATCTACAACATGGGCACCTGGGAGCTGCCGAACCTCGCGACCTCCGCGCTGCCCGAGGCGATGCGCGAGCAGATCGGCTTCTTCACCCTCCCCGTGACCGACGGCTCCGTCACCGGGGCCGACGAGTTCGTCGCCCCCTCCGGCATCGGCGTCGCCGTCAACGCGCAGACCTACGACCCGCTCGTGCGGGACTTCCTCGCCTTCGTCCTCGAGCGCTACCCCGCGGAGTACGCGAAGAGCGGCCTGCTGGGCCCCACCGGCATCGACCCGGTGGTCCCCGAGGACGCGCTGCCGATCTACCAGGAGGCGATCGATGTCGCCGCGGAGCTCGGCGAGGCGACCCTCATGCCCTGGGACACGCAGCTGGACCCGGCGACGAACTCGCGCCTCCAGCAGGAGCTCGTGCTGCTGGTCCAGGGGGACGTCACCCCGGAGCAGTTCCTCTCCACGATGGACGAGGCCCTGACCACCAACGCCCCGAAGTATTTCGAGGACTGAGCGGCTCCCGCTCGTCATGGAAGGAGGAGGCATGCTCCCCCATCGCTCACGGCTCTCCGTGCTCGTGTTCCTCGCCCCGCCCCTGCTGCTCTTCGGCGGCGGCGTGCTGCTGCCGATCGTGCAGTCGCTCGTGCTGAGCTTCTTCGAGTGGGACGGCATCACGGGCCTCGACTTCGTGGGGCTCGAGAACTACCGCGCGCTGCTGCTGCACGACGACGTGTTCCGCACGGCCTTCGGCAACCAGCTCGTCTACCTCGTCATCTGCCTGCTGCTGCAGGTGGGCGGCGGCCTGCTCGTCGCGACGCTGCTCATGACGATCACCCGCGGCCGCGAGGTGCTCAAGGTGCTCTACCTGATGCCGGCCGTGATCTCGACCCCCGCGATCGCCCTGCTCTTCCAGCGCATCTATTCCTTCGAGCCCGAGGGGCTCGTGAACACGCTGCTGGGGGCCGTGGGCCTCGACGCGCTCGCGCGGCCCTGGCTCTCCGATGTCTCCACGGTGCTCACCGCGGTCTCCGTCCCCGAGGGCTGGAGGTTCCTGGGCCTGTACACGGTGATCCTCTACGCGGCGCTGCTCTCCGTGCCCCGCGAGCTCGAGGAGGCCGCGTCGCTGGACGGCGCGAACGCCTGGCAGGTGTTCGCCCGGATCCGCTTCCCGCACATCATGCCGGTGTTCGTCACGACGCTGATCATGGCGACGACCTACGCGCTGCGCGGCTTCGACATCCCGTTCCTGCTCACGAACGGCGGGCCCGGCCAGGCCTCCGAGCTCGTGACCACCTACACGTACAAGACGGCGTTCACCTCCGGGCACTACGGCTCCGCGAGCGCGATCTCCGTGATCATCGTCCTCGAGTGCCTGGTCGCGGTGGGTCTGATCCTGCTGGTCCTGCGCAGGAAGGCGGACTGACATGACCTCCGCACCGCTCGCTCCCCCCGTCCCCGCCCGTGAGGCGGCGGCCCCCGCCCTCGGGCGCCGTCCCCCGGCCCGCCGCCGTCGGGAGCGCCCCACCGGCCTGCGGATCTCCCGCATCGTCTCCCGGGTGCTCATCGCGGCCGTGCTCGTGATGCAGGTGTACCCGTTCCTGTGGCTGCTGCAGACGAGCCTCCGGGACCGGGAGGACTTCGCCGCCGCGAACCCCTTCTCGATCCCCACGCAGCTCACGCTCGACAACTTCTCCCGGGCGTTCGAGCAGGGGCATCTGCTGCGCAGCATCCTCAACAGCCTGATCATCACGGGCGGTGCGTGCCTGCTGCTCGTGGTGTGCGGCATGGCGGGCGCCTACGCGATCGCCGTGCTGGGCTTCCGCTTCTCCGGCCTCGTGCGGGGACTGTTCCTGCTGGGCATCGTGGTGCCGGTGCAGGTGGCGCTCGTGCCCCTGTTCATCGACTACTCGCGGATCGGGATGCTGGACACGCACCTGTCGGTGATGATCCCGCTCGCGGGCTTCGCCCTGCCGATGGCGCTGTACCTGTTCCTCTCCTTCTACAGCTACATCCCGCGCGAGCTGTACGAGGCGGCGATGCTCGACGGCGCCGGCCCGTACCGGATCTTCGCGCGGATCACGCTGCCGATGTCCTGGAACACCGTGGTGACGGTCGTGATGGTCAACGCGATCTTCATCTGGAACGACTTCGTCTTCGCGAACACCTTCATCCTCAGCGAGGAGCTCAAGACGATCCCGCTGGGCCTGCAGGACTACGTGGGGGCGATGGGCAACACGGACTGGACGGCGACCTTCGCGGCCGTGTCGATCACGGTGACGCCGCTGCTGCTGGTCTTCCTCGTGCTCAACCGCGCCATGATCTATGGTCTCGAGAGCGGAGCGAGCAAGGGATGACGGGAATGACGAGCACGGGGCGAGCGGACCGCACGGTCACGATGCGCGAGGTCGCCGAGCGCGCCGGCGTCTCGGTGACCACGGTCTCCCACGTCGTCAACGACAAGGCCGGCGCCCGGATCGGCGCCGAGGCCCGGGCCCGCGTGCAGCAGGCGGTCGTGGACCTCGGCTACCGGCCCAACGTCCTCGCGAAGAACCTCGTGCAGGGCACGAGCGCCTTCATCGGCCTGGTCGCGGATTCGATCGCGACCACGCCCTTCGCGGGGCAGATCATCCGCGGCGCCCAGGAGGAGGCCTGGCGGCACGGTCACGTGCTGCTGGTCGCCAACACCGAGGCCGACGAGGCCGCCGAGCGGGACGCGCTCGCGATGATGCTCGAGTACAAGGTGCGCGGCATCCTCTACTCGACCTGGACGCACCGGGCCACGCAGCTGCCGCCGGCGCTCGCGGAGACGGACCACGTGCTCGTGAACTGCTACGCCCCGGGCACCGCGACCCGGGCCGTGGTGCCGGACGAGGTCGCGGGCGGCCGCTCGGCGACGGCGCTGCTGCTCGCGCAGGGGCACCGTCGGATCGCCTTCGTCAACACGACCTCGCCCTCCCCGGCCCGGGAGGGCCGCCTGCAGGGCTACCGGGAGGCGCATGCGGAGGCGGGCGTCGAGGTGGACGAGGCGCTGGTCCTCGACGCCTCCCCCGAGCAGGAGGGCGGCTACGGCGCCGCGGAGCGGATCCTCGCGCTCGGCGCCACGGGCGTGTTCTGCCACAACGACCGGGTCGCGATGGGCCTGTACGACGCCCTGCGCGAGCGGGGCCTGCGGGTGCCGCGGGACATGGCGGTCGTCGGCTTCGACAACCAGGAGGTCATCGCCGGGCACCTGCGCCCGCCGCTGTCCACCGTGGCCCTGCCGCACTACGAGCTGGGCGCCGCCGGGGTGCGGGTCCTGCTGGGCGAGCAGCGGGTGGAGCCGGGCGCATCGCTGCGCGTGGCCTGCCCCGTGATCGCGCGGGACTCGGTCGCCGCGCGCTGAGCCGCGCGCCGCTCCCCCTCCACCGCAAACCCCGGACCCCGGTCGCCGCCGTCGGCGCCCGGCTGTTCGCCGCACCCCTCAGATCCCCGCTGTGCCGATCCCACCGACGATGATGGAGAACGCCCGATGATCCGACCCACCCGACGCGACCTCCTCCGCAGCACCGGCTGCGGGGCCCTCGCGCTCACCGGAGCCCTCATGACCACTCCGCCCACCGCCCGCGCCGAGGGACCCGAGTCCCTGCGGGCCCGCTTCCACCTCACCCCGCCGCAGGGCTGGCTGTGCGACCCGCAGCGTCCCGTCGTCACCGGCGGCGCGACCCAGCTGTACTACCTGCACTCCGCGGAGAACTCCGGGGACGGCGGCTGGGACCGCGCCTCGACCACGGACCTCGTCACCTTCACGCACCACGGCGAGGCGATCCCGCTGCGCCCCGACTTCCCCGCCTGGAGCGGCTCCCTCGTCATCGACGAGGAGGACGACGCCGGGTTCGGGGCGGGAGCCGTGCTCGCCTTCGCGACCCAGCCCACCGACGGCGTGCGCCGGTACCAGGAGCAGTACCTGTACTGGTCCCTCGACGGCGGGGCGACGTTCACGCAGGTCGAGCAGCCGGTCATCGTCAACGAGGACGGCCGCGAGGCGAGCACCCCGGAGGAGGTCGAGAACGCGGAGTGGTTCCGCGACCCGAAGATCCACCGGGACACCGCGCGCGGCGAGTGGGTGTGCGTGATCGGCCGCCACCGCTACGCGGCCTTCTCCACGTCCACGGACCTGCGCACCTGGACCCTGCGCCGCAACTTCGACTACCGCCTCGACGCCGCGGAGCCGGACCTCGGCGGCATCGAGTGTCCGGACCTGTTCGAGATGACGGCGAGCGACGGCAGCTCCCACTGGGTGCTCGGCGCCTCGATGGACGCCTACGGCGCGGGCCTGCCGATGACCTACGCCTACTGGACCGGCAGCTGGGACGGGGAGCAGTTCCTCCCCGACTCCCGCACCCCGCAGTGGCTCGACCACGGCTGGGACTGGTACGCGGCGGTCACCTGGCCCTCGGAGGAGGACCCGGCGGGCGTGCGGTACGCGATCGGCTGGATGAACAACTGGAAGTACGCGAACCGCGAGGTCCCCACCGATGCGAGCGACGGCTACAACGGTCAGTTCTAGGTGGTGCGGGAGCTGCGCCTGCGGCGGGAGGCCGACGGCCGCTGCGCGCTCGTCTCCACCCCCGTCCCCGCCCTCGCCGCCGCGGCGACCGCGGAGCGCACCCTGCCCGACGTGACGGTCGAGGATGCCGCCGTGCTCGACGTCGACGCCCGCGCGTACGAGCTCGAGCTCGACCTGACCTGGGACGCGGCGAGCAACGTCGGCCTCTCCGTGGGCCGCTCGGCGGACGGCGCCCGTCACACGAACATCGGGATCACGGGCGGCCGGGTCTACGTGGACCGGGGCCCGTCGGACCTCGAGGGCTTCTCCTTCGGGGAGTTCCGCCAGGCGGAGGCCCCGATCGACCCGGCGGCCCGCGCGGTGCACCTGCGGGTGCTCGTGGATACGCAGAGCGTCGAGGTGTTCGTGGACGACGGGTACACGGTGCTGTCCCAGCAGGTGCACCTGCTGCCCGGGGACACGGGCGCCTCGCTCTACGCCGACGGCGGGCCGCTGCAGGTCACCGGGGTGACGCTGCGCGAGCACTGACGCCGCCCGCGCAGCGACGCGGCGCCGCCCCCGTTCCCGGGGACGGCGCCGCGCGCGTCAGCTCAGCAGGGGCCGCCGATCACTTGTAGTGGCCGACGCCGCCCTTGCGCTTGTTGGTGGGGATGTAGGCGTACGGGCCGAGGCCGTTGTCGCCGAAGGAGTAGTCCACCGCGGAGGTCGCGGTCGCGCCGTCGACGTCCACCTTCACGGTGGGCGAGAGGGTGCCGCCGCGGCGGCCGTCGACGTTGTCGATGAAGGACTGCACGAGCCCGCCGGGCTGGATGTAGTGCGAGTACGCCTGGAACTGGCGCGGGTTCTGGCCCGCGGTGGGCGCCTCGGGGGCGTCGGCCGGGAGGTTGAGGTCCACGGGGCTGCCGAGCACCACGCCGGAGGAGTTCAGCGGCTGGAAGTCGGAGCGGATGCCGTCGCCAACGAAGCCGTAGACGCCGTCGGGGCCGCGCAGGCCGGCCGCGTAGGTGAACTGGTGGGAGATGGTGAAGAGGAAGTACTTGCCGTCCTCGATGATCATCTGGGGGCGCTCGGTCTGATCGTTCACGCCGTAGGCGGTGAGGATCGGGGGGAGCATCGTCCAGGAGGTGAGGTCGCTCGAGTCCGCCCAGGCCAGGCCGATGTTGCCGCGCTGGTACTGGACGCCCTTGGCGTTGACCTCGTCGACGGTCTCCGCGAAGGGGTCGCCGTCCACGTAGCCGAGGTCCTCGGCGGTCGCGTTCGTCTCCTCGGTGCCGGGGACGCCGGCGCCGCAGCCCTCGAAGAGCATGAAGGTGATCCCGGGGGTCGCCGGGTCCTCGAAGGTGAAGGGGTCGCGGAACGAGAAGTACTGGTTCTGCTCCTGGGTCTGGTACCAGGTGCCGTCGGGCTCCGCGATCTCGACGTGCTCGCCGAAATCGGAGAAGCTCACGCCCTTCTTGGTGGCCTTGATCTTGCCGAGCACGGTCGCGAGCACGGCGGGCTTGCCGTCGGTGCCGGGGCGCTTCTCGCCGAAGGTGGTGGCGGTGTAGAAGACGCGGATCTTGTTGCCCTGGAGCAGGCGAGCGGAGCCGGACCACTCGGTGTTGGACAGGGAGGTCTCGTCCTCGAAGAGGTAGCCGCCGTAGGTCCACGCCTCGTCGGGATCGGCGCTCGAGGGGCGGGTGAAGTAGCCGATGCGGGCGCTCCAGTGGCGCTCGTCGAAGGGGATGTCGCGCGGGGCGACGAGGGAGAAGATGACGTCCCAGCCCTTGTAGCTCATCTGGTTGGAGTGCTCGTCCGTCAGCGACCAGGTGTCCCAGACCCAGACCTCGTCGGTCATGATCGGGAAGTCCTTGGGGATCTCCGGCATGGTGATCGACTCCGGCATGGAGTTCTCGCCGCGCGCCACGGAGGCGTCGTTCTGGGTGCGCATGATCTGGCGGGCGTCGGCGCGGGTCCAGCGGGCGTGGAAGTCGCTGTCGATCGGGTCGTACGCCTTCTGCGTGTGCGGCGTGGGCTGGGGACCCTCGGCGGCCGGGGCGGCGGGGGCGGCCGCGGCGCGGGGGGCGGAGAGCGCCGAGGCGGTGCCGGCGGCGGCGAGGGTGCCGAGCGCGAGGGCGCCGAATCCGCGGCGGGTGGGGTTCAGGGGGGTCATGTGGGAGGACACGTCTTCTCCTGGGGTGGGGGATGGCGGTGACGTGATCCGGGGCTGACGGCGGGACTGCGGCCGTCGACCTCCGGCGCTCGTCGGCCACGACATTGACACGTGGCGAAGTGGGGCCGTCAAACCCCTGTGAGGTGACCCACGCGTCACTGAAACCCTTCAACCGCGCATCGTGAACGTGACCGACGAACGCGACGTGAACGGTAACGCCGCAGGTCAGAGCTTTACGTCGGGAAGCGCTCCGCGAGCCCAGCGCGCGGCTCCCGCGAGATCGCGGAAATCACCCGTCGGCGTCCCCATCGCGCGCAGCAGCGCGCGCTCCGCCGCCGGGATCCGGTCCATCAGCACCCAGCCGGGGAGGTTCGCCGTCGCGACGGGGCGCAGCGGGCTCCGCTCGAGGAAGCGGTCCATCGCCCGCTGCCGCCCCCGCTTCGCGGGATCCGCCGCGGAGCCCGAGCACGTGAACACAGCGAACGGCCGGCCGGCGAGGGCCTCGCCATGGTGGCGGGTCCAGCGCGCGAAGGACTTCTCGACGGACTCCCCGCGCACCGCGGAGCCCGCGATCACCGCCTCGTGCTGGGCGGGGTCCGGATCCTCGGCGACGTCCGCGAGGACGACCTCCCGCCCCTCCTCCTCGAGGGCCGCGGCCATGGCCTCGGCGAGGCTGCGGGTGGCGCCGGAGTGGGTCGCATAGGCCAGGAGCACGCTCATGCGTCCATCCTCGAGCGACCCTCCCCCGGCATGCCAGGGACCGAAGGCCCGATCGTCCCCGGACACCGTCGCCCCGGAGGTGCCCGGGCGGTCACGTCACGATCCGGTGGTCATCGCCCCCTGCCCTCTCGCGCTCCGCGCGCCGGAAAGGGACAATCCAGGCACGGTCCTGGTCGCAGGGGCCCGGACCCGGGCACGAAGGAGTGCACCATGACACGGTTCCTCGCGGCCCTCGCCGGCGTGCTGCTGCTCGTCGGCCTCGGCGCCGTCGCCCCCACGGCCGCCACTGCCGCTCCCTCCTGCGGCATCGGCTGGGGCTCCGTCACGAAGGTGAGGGCGGGCACGTCCGCCGCCCATCTCACCGACCTGCGCACCGGCGAGCACACGTGCTACGACCGGCTCGTCATCGACCTCGACCACAAGGCGACCGGGTACACGGTGCGCTACGTGAGCGCGGTCCACCGCCCAGGCTCCGGTCAGGTGGTGCCGCTCGCCGGCGCCGCGGACCTCGAGATCATCGTGCGCGCCCCCGCGTACGACGACGCCGGGCGTCCCACCTTCCCCGTCTCCCGCTGGTCCCGCGCCGCGGACGTCACCGGCTACGCCACCTTCGAACAGGTGACCGTCGCCGGGAGCTTCGAGGGCGAGACCACGATCGGCCTGGGCGTGCGTGCCCGGCTGCCCATGAGGGTCCTCGTGCTCGACGGCCCCGGGACCGGCTCCCGGATCGTCGTGGACGTCGCCCATCGCTGGTGAGCACACCACCCACCGACGCCCGTGCGCCGTGCCCCCGCGGAGGAGGGCACGGCGCACGCGGCCGTCCGGGGGCGAGGTGCTCAGGCGGCCTGCTGCCGGCGGTCCTCCCGGGCATGGCGCAGGTGCTGGACCACGGAGACCACGACGATGCCGATCAGCACGATGTACACGCCGATCGTGATCGGGCTCGAGACGAGGATCGAGGGATCCCCCTCCGAGACCGCGAGCGCGCGCCGCAGCTCCGTCTCCGCGAGCGGGCCCAGGATCACGCCGATCATGAGCGGGGCGAGCGGCATGCCGAAGCGGCGCATGAGGAAGCCGAGCACACCGAGCCCCACCAGCAAGTAGAGGTCCACGTAGGAGGAGGACGTCGCGTACACGCCGAGCATGGCGAGCACCGTGATCCCCGCGTAGAGGTAGTGCTGGGGGATGAACAGCAGCCGCGCCCACACCGGGGCGAGCAGCATGTTCAGCAGCAGCAGCACCACGAGGCCGATGAACAGCGAGGCCAGCAGCGTCCACACGAGCTCACCGGAGCGCTGGAAGAGCAGCGGCCCGGGCTGCATGCCGTACTGCTGGAAGGCGGCGAGCAGGATCGCGGCCGTCGCGGAGGTGGGCAGGCCCAGGGCGAGCAGCGTGCCGAGCGCCGTGCCGGCGGTCGCGTTCGCAGCGGCCTCCGGGGCGGCGAGGCCCTTGATCGACCCGCTCTTCCCGAACTCCGGGTCCTGGCGGCGGTCGGCGAGGCGCTTCTCCGTGCCGTAGGCGAGGAACGTCGGGACCTCGGCGCCGCCCGCGGGGATCATGCCGAAGGGGGCGCCGAAGGCGCTGCCGCGCAGCCAGGCGGGCAGGGCCTTGCGGAAGTCCTTCTTCCCGATCCGGGCGATGCCGCCCGTGGGCAGCGTGATCGAGGAGGGGTCGCGGTGGATCCGGGAGGCCGCGTGGAGCACCTCGCCGAGGGCCAGCAGGCCGACGGTGACGACCACGATGTCGATGCCGTCGAAGAGGTTCGGGATGCCGAAGGAGTAGCGCTCGGTGCCGCTCGGGCCGTCGATGCCCACGAGGGCGAGGGCGACGCCGAGCAGCAGCGCGCCGATGCCGCGCAGCACGGACTCGGAGACCACCGAGGAGATCGCGAGGAACGCGAAGACGGCGAGGGCGAAGTACTCCGCGGGACCGAACTCCGTCGCCATGGTGACGAGCACGGGCGAGAAGAACACGACGATCGTGGTGGAGATGAGCCCGCCGATGAACGCGCCGATCGCGGCGGTCGCGAGGGCGACGGCGGCGCGGCCGTTGCGGGCCATGCGGTGGCCCTCGAAGGTCGAGGCGATCGCGGAGGACTGCCCGGGCGTGTTCAGCAGGATGCCGGCGGTGGAGTCGCCGAACAGGCCGCCGAAGTACACGCCCGCGAACATGATGAACGCGGCGGTGGGGTCCAGGGCGAAGGTGATCGGCAGCAGCAGGGCGACGGCCATCGAGGAGCCGAGCCCCGGCAGGACGCCGACGGCGGTGCCGAGCACCGCGCCGATGAGCACGAACAGCAGGTTGTACGGGGTGAGGGCGGAGGCGAAGCCGTCGAGCAGCAGGGGGATCTGTTCCATCAGAGGACACCTCCGAGCAGGACGGGGAGCGAGAGGCCCAGCAGGCCGCCGAACACGAGCTGGATGAACGAGGAGAGCAGGAGGGCCACGCCGAGGTCGATCCAGGTGCGGCGGGAGCCGAGCGCCCGGGCGACGCACCAGAACAGGGCGGCGGCGGAGAGCACCCAGCCGGCCCAGGGCAGGATCAGCACGAAGCCGACGAGGCTCGCGAGGACGTACCCGGTGGTGCGCAGATCGCTCGCGACGGGCTTCTTCGCGGTGTCCTCGGCGGCGTCCGACGTGGCGGCGGTGGTCGTCGGGTCAGCGGGGCTCGCGTCCTCGGCGAGGTCGGCGACGCCGACGGCGCGGAACTCCGCGGTCCCGGTGTCGGAGAGGTCCTGGAGGAGGTCGCGGGAGATGTCACGGCCCTCGTCGGGCAGGACCCGCTCCTCCTCGGGGTGGCGGATCACCTCGGTCGCGAGGATCACGGCGACCACGAGCAGGGCGACGCCCACGATGACGGGCACGAACTGGGGCCCGGGCGCGGAGTCGCCGAGAACATGCATGGTCTGCGCGCCGATCAGCAGCACGAGGCCCACGATCAGCAGGATCGCGGCCATGACCAGCTCCTTGCGGCGCCAGAGGGCGCCGCGGCCGGAGGGGCGGGTGGGGGTGGATGTGCTCACGGTGCTCCTCACAGCCCGAGGTCCGAGACGATGCCCCGGGCCTGCTCGGTCTCGTCGGCGATGTACTGGGCGAAGTCGTCGCCGGTGAGGAAGGAGTCCGTCCAGTCGTTGCGCTGGAGGGTGTCCTTCCACTCGGCGCTCTCGCGCATCTCGGTGATGATCGCGGTGAACTCCGCGCGGGCCTCCTCGGTGATCCCGGGGGCGGCGACGAGGCCGCGCCAGTTGGACATGGCGATGTCCACGCCGAGCTCGGTGAAGGTGGGCACGTCGATGCCGTCCAGGCGCTCCGGGGAGGAGATCGCGAGGGCGCGCAGGGTGCCCGCCTCGATCTGGTCGGAGAGCTCGTTGTACCCGGAGCTGCCGGCCGTCGTGGTGTGGGAGAGCAGGGAGTTCAGGGCCTCGCCGCCGCCGGAGTAGGCGATGTAGTTGAGGTCCTTCGGGTCGATCCCGGCGAGCTGGGCGAGGCGCCCGCTCATGAGGTGGTCGATCGAGCCGAGGGAGCCGCCGCCGATCGAGGTGCCGCGGGGGTTCTCCTTCCAGGCCGCGAGGAAGCCGTCGAGGTCCTGGATCTCGGAGTCCGCGGGGACCACGAGGGCGGCGAAGTCGTCGGCGAGGCGGGCGATGGGGACGACGTCGGCGAGGGTCGTGTCGCCCTCGTCGAGGGCGATCGCGCCGACCATGACGCCGCCGGTGACGAGCAGGGTGTCCTCGGAGCCGGTCTGGCCCACGAACTGGCTGAGGCCGATCGTGCCGCCCGCGCCGGGGATGTTCACCACCTGCACGTTGTTGACGATCGAGGCGCCGCGCAGCACCTGCTGGGCCTCGCGGGCGAAGCCGTCCCAGCCGCCGCCGGGGGCGGCGGGGGCGATCAGGGTCAGGGTGCTGCGGGCCTCGGCGCGCCCGCTGGATCCGGCGGCGCTGGCGAGGGCCGCTCCCGTGGTCACGGCGACCACCGCCCCGAAGGCGCCATGGAGGAGGGTCCTCCGCTGCATGCTCCACTCTCCTCGAACATCGTCGTCCCGCCGGTCTGGCGGAGTGGTCCGGTGAGTGTATGCACGGCGAGGAAGCGGCGCGCAACACGCTTGCCGTCTGTTCTCCCTGGACACACGTGTATCCGCCTGAGAACATCAGGATGCGCGACGAGGACCTGTCGCGACCGGACCGAAGGGATGCCCCATGCAGCACGACGCCGACGTCATCGTGGTGGGAGGCGGCAACGCCGGCTTCAGCGCGGCCCACGCCGCCGCGGAGCGCGGCCGCTCCGTGATCGTCCTCGAGCGCGGCGAGGGCCCCACGGCCGGCGGCAACAGCTTCTTCACCGCGGGCGCCACCCGCATCGCCCACGAGGGCCTCGCCCAGCTCCAGGAGTTCGTCGAGCCGGACGACCGCCACGCCGTCTCCACCGTCCCGCCCTACTCCGAGCAGGAGTACCTCGCGGATCTCGAGCGCGTCACCGAGGGCCGCAACGACCCGGAGCTCAGCGCCGTGCTCGTCGCCGAGGCCCAGCCCACCCTGCGCTGGCTCGCGGGCCTGGGCCTGCGCTACCGCCTCATGTACGAGCGCCAGGCCTACGCCCGGCCGGACGGCACGTACCTCTTCTGGGGCGGACTGCACGTGGGCAACGTCGGCGGCGGCGAGGGCCTCGTCGCCGATCACACCGCCGTCGCCGCGCGCCTCGGGGAGGACGTCCGCTACGGGCACCGCGCGCTCGAGCTCGTCGTCGAGGACGGCGCCGTGGTGGGCGTGGTCGCCGAGCACGCGGGCGAGCGGGTGACCCTCCGCGCCGAGTCCGTGGTCCTCGCCGCAGGCGGCTTCGAGGCGAGCGCGGAGCTGCGCGCCGAGCACCTCGGCGAGCGCTGGGCCGCCGCGAAGGTGCGCGGCACGGCCTTCGACGTCGGGGACATGATCACCGCGGGGCTCGCCGTCGGCGCCGCGAAGGGCGGGGACTGGTCCACCTGCCACAGCGTCCAGTGGGACGCCTTCCACCCCCGCAACGAGGGCAACCTCGCACTCACCAACCGCCTCACCCGGCAGTCCTACCCGCTGGGGATCCTCGTGAACACCGAAGGCCGCCGCTTCCTCGACGAGGGCGCGGACTTCCGCAACTACACCTACGCCAAGTACGGCAAGGTCATCCTCGAGCAGCCCGGCTCCCTCGCCTTCCAGGTGTTCGACGCCGCGACCCGGCCGCTGCTGCGCGCCGAGGAGTGCGAGATGCCCGGCGTCTCCGAGCTGCGCGCGGAGACCCTCGAGGAGCTCGCCGCCCTCATGGAGGTCCCTGCGGAGCAGCTGCGCTGCACGGTCGAGGACTTCAACGCCTCGATCGTGGAGGCGCCGCTGGATCCCACGGTCAAGGACGGCCGACGTGCCGCGACCACGCCGCCGAAGTCGAACTGGGCGAGCGCGATCGCCGAGGCGCCCTTCTACGCCTACCCCGTGACCTGCGGGATCACCTTCACCTTCGGCGGGCTCAAGGGGGACACGGAGGGCCGGGTGCTCGATGCGCAGGGCGCGCCGATCCCGGGCCTGCTCGTGTGCGGGGAGATGCTCGGCGGGCTGTTCTCCACGAACTACCCCGGCGGCTCGGGTCTCGCCGCGGGCGCCGTCCTCGGCCGCCGCGCAGGGTCGATCGCATAGCGCCCACTAGGCTCACCGCTCAGCACACCCCGCACCCGCCAGGAGGACCGGAATGAGTGGTCGTCACGACCGCGAGAGCATCTTCGCGCTCCTGCACGCGGAGATCCTCGACGGCACCCTCGCCCCCGGCACGCCCCTGCGCGAGGTGGCGCTCGCGGAGCGCTTCGAGGTCTCCCGCACCCCCGTGCGGGACGCCCTGTCCCGCCTCGAGCAGGCGGGGCTGCTCACCCGCGCCCAGCGGGGCCTCGAGGTGCAGAGCGTGGACCCGCAGACGATCATGCAGGTCTACGACGCGCGCATCCTGCTCGAGGAGCAGGTCGCAGGGGACGCGGCCCTGCAGCGCACGGTGAGCGACGTGCTGCGCATCGAGGCCCTGCTCGAGCGGGA
Source organism: Brachybacterium horti (assembly GCF_054777615.1). NCBI lineage: Bacteria > Bacillati > Actinomycetota > Actinomycetes > Micrococcales > Dermabacteraceae > Brachybacterium > Brachybacterium horti. The sequence continues at coordinate 1,108,274 of NZ_BAAHAM010000001.1, read as the reverse complement.
CCGCGCGCTCATCGCCCGGGACGACGCCGCGCTCATCCGCGCGAACCTCGAGTTCCATCACGCCGTGTGGACGGCGAGCCATAACCCGGTGCTGCAGGACCTGCTCGCCCAGCTCTCCCGCCACCTCGTCCACGCCCCCCATTCGACGCTCACCGTCGAGGGCCGCTGGGAGCAGGCGCTCGAGGAGCACGCCCGGCTCGTCGCGGCGATCTCCGCGCGGGACGCGGACGCCGCCCGCGCGACCGCCCGTGCGCACTTCGAGACCGCCCGCGCGATCCGCCTGGACCTGCTGCGCGCCTCCGCGCGCGAGGAGACCACGGCCTCCGCCGCCGGCTGACCTCGTGCGCACCGCGCGCACGTCGGCGCCGGCAGGTCCGAGGACCCGCCGGCGCCGAGGTGCTCCGGCTCAGCTGAGGAAGCGGTCGTAGGCGGCGTTGGTGAGGAAGGCCGGGAAGTCCTCGCCGAGGACGGCGTCCCGCAGCAGCTCGGCGGCGTCGGCCGCGCGGCTGCCCTCCTCGCGGCCCATCTCCTCCGCGTAGCGCTCGATGAGGAACTCGACCTTCTCGCGCACCACGGGCATCCCGTCGGCCGTGGTCATGCCCTGGTTGATCCACAGCCACAGCTGCGAGCGGGAGATCTCCGCGGTCGCGGCGTCCTCCATGAGGTGGTCGATCGCCGCGGCGCCCTGGCCGCGCAGCCAGCTGTCGAGGTAGCGCAGCGCGACCCGCACGTTCTGGCGGACCCCGGTCTCGGTGATCGCGGCGCCCTCCACGGACATGTCCAGCAGGTCCTCCGCGGTGACGTGCACGTCCTCGCGCAGGCGGTGGCGCTGGTCGGGGTCGGTGCCGAGCACGGCGTCGAACTCCGCCTGGGCCGCGGGCACGAGGTCCGGGTGCGCCACCCAGGTGCCGTCGAAGCCGTCGGTCGCCTCGCGGCGCTTGTCCTCGGAGACCATCTCGAGCGCCTGCCGGGTGACCTCCGGGTCGCGGCGGTCCGGGATGAAGGCGCTCATGCCGCCGATCGCGTGGGCCCCGCGCTGGTGGCAGGTGCTCACCAGCAGCTCCGTGTACGCCCGCATGAACGGGACGGACATGGTGAGCTCGCCGCGGTCCGGCAGCACGCGGCGGCGGCCGCGATCGCGGAACATCTTGATGACGCTGAAGAGGTAGTCCCAGCGGCCCGCGTTCAGGCCCGCGCAGTGGTCGCGCAGCTCGTAGAGGATCTCCTCCATCTCGAAGGCCGCGGGGAGGGTCTCGATGAGCACGGTCGCGCGGATCGTGCCGTGCTCGAGGCCCAGCTCCCGCTCGGTCTTCGTGAACACCTCGTCCCAGAGCCGCGCCTCCTGGTGGGACTCGAGCTTGGGGAGGTAGAAGTACGGGCCGCGGCCGCGCTCGATCAGCTCGCGGGCGTTGTGGAAGGCGTAGAGGCCGAAGTCCACGAGGCCGGCGACGGCCCGTCCGGTGCGGCCGCGGGGGCAGGTGTAGCGCAGGTGCGCCTCGCTCAGGTGCCAGCCGCGGGGGCGCAGCACGATCGTCGGGGTCTCCTCGCCGAGGCGGTACTCCTTGCCCTGCGGGGAGGTGAAGTCGATCTGCCGACGGATCGCGTCGAACAGGTTCACCTGCCCGCCGACGATGTTCTCCCAGGTGGGGCTGAGGGCGTCCTCGTGGTCGGCGAGCCAGACGCGGGCGCCGGAGTTCATGGCGTTGATCGCCATCTTCCGGTCGGTGGGGCCGGTGATCTCCACGCGGCGGTCCTCGAGGCCGGGGCCGGGGCCCGCGACCCTCCAGCCCGGGTCATCGCGGATCGCGGCGGTCTCGGGGAGGAAGTCGAACATGGAGCCCGCGCCGATCGCGTCGCGGCGCAGCTCGCGGGTGCGCAGCAGCTGGTAGCGGCGGTTCTCGTAGAGGTCGTGGAGGTGGGCGACGAAGTCGAGCGCCTCGGGGGTGAGGATCTCGTCGAACCGGTCGTGCATCGGGCCCAGCACGGTGAGCGTGCCGCGGGGCTCGTCGCCCCGCTCGGTGGTGGTGGTCGTGGTGCGGTCCTGGGTGATGGTCATCGTTCTGCTCCTGCTCGGGAGGTGGGGCCGGGTGGTCGGGGGCCGGCGAGCGCTCAGTGGAACTGGGCGGTCTCGGTGGAGCCGGCGAGGGCGAGGGTGCTGCTGCCCGGGTTCAGCGCGGTCGCGACCCGGTCGAAGTACCCGGTGCCCACCTCGGCCTGGTGGCGATGGGCGGTGAAGCCGGCGGCGGCGGAGGCGAACTCCGCCTCCTGGAGGTCCACGAAGGCGCTCATCTGGCGCTCCTCGTAGCCCCGGGCCAGCTCGAACATGCCGTGGTTGAGGGAGTGGAACCCGGCGAGGGTGATGAACTGGAAGGCGTAGCCCATGGCGGCGAGCTCGCGCTGGAAGCGGGCGATCTCGTCGTCGTCGAGGTGGCGCTTCCAGTTGAAGCTGGGCGAGCAGTTGTAGGCGAGGCGCTGCTCGGGGAAGTCCGCGTGGATCCGCTCGGCGAAGGCGCGGGCCAGCTCGAGGTCCGGCTCCGCGGACTCCACCCACAGCAGGTCCGCGTAGGGGGCGTAGGCGAGGCCGCGAGCGATGACGGGCTCGATGCCCGGTCGCACCTCGTAGAAGCCCTCCGCGGTGCGCTCCCCGGTGAGGAACTCGCGGTCCCGCTCGTCGATGTCGCTGGTCAGCAGGTTCGCGGCGAGGGCGTCGGTGCGGGCGATGATGACGGAGGGCACGCCGGCGACGTCCGCGGCGAGGCGGGCGGCGTTCAGGGTGCGCACGTGCTGGGAGGTGGGGATGAGGACCTTGCCGCCCATGTGCCCGCACTTCTTCTCGCTCGCGAGCTGGTCCTCCCAGTGCACGCCCGCGGCGCCCGCCTCGATCATCGAGAGCATGAGCTCGTAGGCGTTCAGCGGGCCGCCGAACCCGGCCTCGGCGTCGGCGACGACGGGCGCGAGCCAGTCGCGGCTCGTGGTGCCGGCCTCCGCGTGCTCGATCTGGGCGGCGCGCATGAGCGCGTTGTTGATGCGCCGCACGACGTGGGGGACCGAGTTGGCGGGGTAGAGGGACTGGTCGGGGTAGGTCTTGCCGGAGAGGTTCGCGTCGGCCGCGACCTGCCAGCCGGAGAGGTAGATGGCCTTGAGGCCGGCGCGCACCTGCTGCACGGCCTGGTTGCCGGTGAGGGCGCCGAGCGCCCGGACCCAGCGGGTGGGGTCCTCGGCGTTCTCCTCGACGAGCTGCCAGAGGGTCTCGGCCCCGCGGCGGGCGAGGGTGTGCTCCTCGCGGACGGGGCCGGCGAGGGAGAGGACGTCCTCCGCGGTGTGGTCGCGGCGGACGCCGCGCCAGCGGGGGTCCACCTCCCAGGAGGCGGCGAGCTCGGCGGCGGTGACGTCCTGGTCTCCGTGGCGACGGGTGAACTGGTCCATGATGGCCTCCTTCGGCCGCAGCGTTGCGGGGGAACACCGGTGAACTTCACCGGGTGCTCCCACCCTGGTGCCCCCGCAACCCCCTGCGAAGGGGAGATTCCGAAGAACTTTTCCCGAAGTTCTGTCCTGGAGAACTTCCACGTGGCACCCTGCCTCCATGGCGCACGACGACGTGACCCCCGCCCCCGGCCGCTCCCCCGCGGCCACGTTCCCCGACGAGGACCCCACCGACCAGCTCACCGTCGGCCGGCGCATCCGCGCCCGCCGCCTCGAGCAGGGGCTCTCCCTGCGCGAGCTCGCGCAGGCGCTGGACCGCGCCCCCTCCCAGCTCTCCGTCATCGAGAACGGCCGCCGCGAGCTGCGACTCGGCGAGCTGCGCCGCATCGCCGCGGTGCTCGAGGTGGAGGTCGCGGACCTCCTGCGCCCCGAGCCGCCCACGCGCCGCGCGGCCCTCGAGATCGCCCTCGAACGGGCCCAGGCCGGCGCCCTCTACCAGGGCCTCGACCTGCCCGAGCTGCCCGTGCGCCGCTCGCTGAGCGACGCCGCGATCGAGACGATCCTCGGGCTGCACGAGGAGCTGCGACGGCTCCATGAGGAGCGCGCGGCGACCCCGGAGGAGGCCCGCCGCGTCAACGGCCAGCTGCGCGAGGAGCAGTCCCGCAGCGGCAACTACTCCCCCGAGCTCGAGGCCACCGCCCGGGAGCTGCTGGACCGGATCGACCACGCCGGCGGCCCCCTCTCCCACCGCAAGGTCTCCCTGCTCGCCGGGGAGCTCGGCTTCACCCTGCACTCGGTGCCGGACCTCCCCCACTCCACCCGCTCGATCACCGACGCGGAGACGATGCGGATCTACCTGCCGCTCGAGCGGGGCGGTGCCGACCCGCGGATCACGGTGCTGCAGGCGATCGCCGCGCACGTGCTCGGCGAGCAGGAGCCCGCGGACTACGGCGAGCTGCTGCGCCAGCGGGTCGAGGTCAACTACCTCGCCTCCGCGCTGCTGCTGCCGGAGGAGGGCGCGGCGGAGTTCCTGCGGGCCGCGAAGGCGCAGCGGGAGCTGTCCGTGGAGGACCTCCGGGACGAGTTCGCGGTGAGCTACGAGATGGCCGCGCACCGCTTCACGAACCTCGTCACCCGCCACCTCGACATCCCCGTGCACTTCCTCAAGACCCATTCGAGCGGGGCGATCCTCAAGGCGTACCAGAACGACGAGGTGCGCTTCCCGACGGACGCCCTCGGTGCCGTCGAGGGCCAGGTCGTGTGCCGCTGGTGGAGCGCACGGCAGGTGTTCATGAGCGAGGACCGGATGAGCCCGTACTGCCAGTACACGGACAAGCCCGGCGGCACGTACTGGTGCACGTCGCACATCGAGTCCGGGCAGGGCGGGGAGTACTCGATCTCGGTGGGCACGCGCTTCGAGCACACGCGCTGGTTCCGCGGCCGGGAGACGACGCGCCGCTTCGCCTCCTCGTGCCCCGATCCCACGTGCTGCCGTCGCCCCCGGCCCGAGCTCGCGGAGCGCTGGCAGGGCTCCGCGTGGCCCGTGGCGCGGCTGCACGCCTCGCTGCTCGCGGCGATGCCGTCGGGCACCTTCACCGGGGTGGACCGGGTCGCGATGCTCGAGTTCCTGGACCGGCACGCCCCGCAGCAGCAGTAGGGCGGGAGCTCAGCGGCTCAGAGGAGACTGCCCAGCAGCAGCCCGATCGCGGCCGACGTGGTCGCCGCGACGAGCGTGCCCAGCGCGTTCACGATCCCGTCACGGCGCCGGCCCGCCTGCAGCAGCCGCACCGTCTCGAGGCTCGCGGTGGAGAAGGTCGTGTACCCGCCGAGGAACCCCGTGCCGAGCACGAGCTGCGCCGATCCGGCCAGCAGGTGCTGGCCGACCATCCCCGTGACCAGGCCCAGCAGGAAGGAGCCGGTCACGTTGATGAGGATCGTGCCCCAGGGCAGCGACTCCCCCGCCCGGGAGCGGATCACGCCATCCAGGGCGAAGCGGGTCGCGGCGCCGAGCCCGCCCGCGAGGGAGAGCAGCACGAACAGCAGCGGGCTCATCGCTCACCCCGGGGCCGGGCGAGGGCGGCGCCGGCCATGATGCCGGCGAGGCTCGCCCCGGCGCCCAGCAGCAGCGTCGCCGCGACGTAGGCGAGCGCGAGCAGCGGCCGGCCCGCGCCGAGCAGGCCGGCGGTCGCGACCGCGAAGGTCGAGTAGGTGGTGAAGCCGCCGAGCACGCCCGTGCCGAGGCCCAGGCGCAGCAGGCGGCGCCGTCCCGCGTCCGGTCCGCTGCGGGCGAGGGCCTCGAGCAGCAGGCCCAGCAGGAACGCGCCGAGGACGTTGATGCCGACGATCACCCAGGCCACGCCGCCCGTGGCGGGGACGGCGAGGCTCAGCGCCTCCCGGGCCGCCGTGCCGAGCGTGCCGCCCGCGAGGACCACGGCGAGCAGGCCGGGCCGCAGGTGCGCGGGGCGGCTCTCCGACGTCGTCACGCGCTCTCCCCGGCGAGGATCGCGGCGTACCCCGCGCGATGGTCGGGCACCTCGAGGTGTCCGAGGAGGCGATGGAGCGCGGCGCCGTCGAGCACGGTGCCCGAGCCCGGGTCCGGGAGAGCCCGAGGAGGCACCGGAAGGTCCAGCTGCGCGGCGATGTGGCCCACGACCTCGCCGAGCGGTGCCGGTGCGGCGTCCACCGCGTGCAGCAGTCGGGGCGGGTCCGCGGCCTCGAGCAGGGCGACGACGGCCCGGGCGAGATCCTGCTCGTAGATGCGGTTGGTGCGACGGTCGTGCTCGACGGGCCGCTGCTCGCGCACGGCGCGGATCAGGCGGTCACGGCCGGGACCGTAGATCCCGGCAGCGCGCAGCACGATCGCGTCGAAGAGCTCCCGCGCCGCCTCCTCCCCCTCCACGAGCCGGCGCGCGCGCTCCGATCGGGGGCGTGGAGGATCCGCCTCGGTGAGCGGACGGCTCGCGTCGTACCCCTCGAGCACCCGCGTCGAGGAGATCAGGACCGTGCGGACGGGCAGCGCCGGCACGGCGTCGCGGAGATGCTGCAGCGGCGCGCGGAGGTCGGCGAAGCCCGAGGGCGGCAACGCGATGACCAGGGCATCCGCCGGCGGCAACGGGGACGTGAGCGGTGCGGAGAGATCTGCGGCGACCGGGATGATCCCCTCCGGCAGATCGCGGGGATCACGCCGGAGCCCCAGGACCTCACCGCCGGCCTCCTGGAGCAGCGCGGCGATGCGCAGACCGAGCCGCCCGCAGCCCGCGATCAGCGTCGTCCGTCCCATCAGGCGCCTCCCTCTCCGTGCTCTGCCGACGTTCCCGCCGCAGGACCTGCGGCGATGGCCGACACTACCCCGCACCTCAGTCCGGCCCGGCCCATGGGCCCGGCGCACCGTGCCGCGGCGCGCCGGGCGCTCCCGGGAACGCCGAGACGGCCGCGCCGTGCTCCTGGCAGAACGCACCGGTTTCCCGCGAGCACCAGCACCCCACACCATCCGCAGATCCTCTCGTGGTTCCGCTGAGTCGTAACGCGCGTAGCGCTTCTGCCGCTACGTGCGTTACGTGCGATAGGCTGACGGAGCGCGGAGAGATCGGCACGCGCCGGACCAGGGAGAACGTCATGACCGAGCAGAACAGCACCGAGACCCAGCCCCTCTCGGAGGCCGAGGAGCGGGCGCTGCAGGCCGCCGAGGCCCTCGCCGCCGCCGATCAGCCGGTCACCGCACGCTCCGTCCGCGAACGGGCCGGCGTCGCCATGGCCGTCGCGAGCGCCGCCGCCACCGCCTGGAACGAGAAGGTCGCCGCCGCGGAGGCCGTCCCGGACATGCCCGACGACGTGCTGCGCCGCTTCGCCGGCGTCTGGGCGGCCGCCCACGAGCAGGCCAAGGGCGCCTTCACCGAGGAGCGGGACGGCCTCCGCGCCTACGTGCGGGAGGTCGAGGCCGAGCGCGACGGCCTGATCTCCGACCTCGAGCAGGAGGAGAGCCGGCGCGAGCAAGAGGTCGCCGCCGTCGAGGACCAGCTCGAGGAGGCGCGGCTCGTGATCACGGACCGCGAGCGCCAGCTCGAGGAGCAGCGTGAGCGGTACGAGGAGCAGGTCACCGCCCTGCAGGACGAGCTGATCGAGACCCGCACCCGGGCCGAGCGCGCGGAGGCGGCGCTCACGGCGCTGCAGGACGTCCTGGGGCCCGCACTGGCCCCGCTCATCGCCGCGGCGCAGAAGAACACCGCCGAGGCGCCCTCGGCGGGCTGACGACCGCACCCCAGACGGACATGCAGAAGGCCCCTCCTCCGGGAGGGGCCTTCTGGTGGATCTGTCCGTGGAGACTAGGGGGGTCGAACCCCTGACCTGAAGCTTGCAAAGCTACCGCTCTACCAACTGAGCTAAGTCCCCTGATGCAGTTGTGGTGCTGCAGCCCGTGGCCGCGTCCCGCCGGGAGGTCAGGCCCGCGGTGCGGGGACGGACTCCGTGGTGTAGACGGTCTCGGCGCGAGGAGCATCCTGCTCGGAGGAGATCTTCTCGGCCTCGGCCCAGAGATCGTCGCGGTGCTGGTCCGCCTCGACCTTGCGCCAGACGAGGACTCCTGCGACGGCGCTTCCGGCCAGCAGGGCGGTGTACGCGAGAAGCTTCTTCACGAGTCCTCCGATCATGGGAGTGGGCCTAACTGGACTTGAACCAGTGACCTCTGTCTTATCAGGACAGCGCTCTAACCGACTGAGCTATAGGCCCATGGGGGCTGGAACCGGATCGTACCGGGTGGGCCACCGACGCACTACTGTACGGGCGCCCCGCCTGCACGTCCAACCGAGAGCCCGTGCTGTACCCGAGGTCACAGCGGATTCGGAGCCTGGGGGCGCACGCTGGCCCTCGCAGCCCGCACGACCACCGCAGGGAAGGGGAGCCCATGACCGCCTCACCGCACATTGTGCGCATCCGCTCCACCCTCGCGGGCGTGGCCGCGGGGCTCGTGCTCGTCGCCGTCGCGGAGCTCGCGTCCCTGCTGTTCAGCGCCTCCTCCGCACCCTTCGTCGCCGTCGGCGGCGCCTTCGTGGACCTGATCCCGGGCGCCCTGAAGGATGTGGTCGTCGCCCTGTTCGGCACGGCGGACAAGCTCGTCCTGTTCCTCTGCATGGGGGTCGTCTACCTCGCGCTCACGGCCGGGATCGGCCTGCTCGGTGTGCGCCGCATCGGGGACGCGGTGCTCGCGCTCACCGCGCTCGGGGTGCTCGCCGCCGTCGTCGTCATGACCCGGCCGGAGAACGCCCCGGCAAGCATGCTGCCCACGCTGCTCGGCACCGCCGTCGGCGCCCCCGCCCTGCTGCTGCTCCTGCGCGGCGCCGCCCGGGAGCGGGAGCCCGGTGACGGCGCCGGCCGGCGCGACCTGCTCGTCAGCGGCGCCGTCGCGATCGGTGCGGTGCTGCTGGGCGCCGGCGCGCGGGTCGTGAACGCCGGGCGCTCCGCCGCGGAGGCCGCGGCCCGCCGCTTCACGATCCCCACGCCCACAGCGCCGGCCCCCGCGGTCCCGGCGAGCGCGCAGGTCACTCTCGCGGGCATGCCCGACGTCGTCACCGCGAACACTGACTTCTACCGCATCGACACGGCCCTCGCCGTGCCGCGCGTGGACCCCTCGACCTGGTCCCTGCGCATCGTGGGCCTCGTGGACCAGGAGCTCACCCTCAGCTTCGAGGAGCTGCTCGCCGAGCCCGCGATCGAGACGACGGTGACGCTCACCTGCGTCTCCAACACCGTCGGCGGGGACCTCGCCGGCAACGCCCGCTGGATCGGGGTGCCCGTGCGCACCCTGCTCGCGCGCGCCGGGGTGCAGGACGGCGCGGACATGGTCCTCTCCCGCTCGGTGGACGGCTTCACCGCCTCCACCCCGCTCGAGGCGCTCACGGATGACCGCGACGCGATCCTCGCGGTCGCCATGAACGGCGAGGCGCTGCCCGCGGAGCACGGATACCCGGTGCGGATGGTCGTGCCGGGGCTGTACGGCTACGTCTCCGCCACGAAGTGGGTCGAGGAGCTGCGGGTGACGACCTTCGCCCAGGAGACGGCCTACTGGACCACCCGCGGCTGGTCGGAGAAGGGGCCGATCAAGACGGCCTCACGCATCGACGTGCCCCGCGACGGGGACCGCCTCGAGGCGGACGACGCCGGCGCCGTGACCCTGGGCGGGACGGCCTGGGCGCAGCACCGGGGCGTGGAGGGCGTGCAGGTGCAGGTCGACGACGGCCCCTGGCAGGACGCGACCCTCGCGACCTCGATCAGCGCCGACACCTGGGTGCAGTGGTCGCTGCCCTGGAACGGGGCGACACCCGGCGAGCACACGGCTCGGGTGCGCGCGACCGACGCGACCGGGGAGCAGCAGACCTCGACCGAGGCACCGCCAGCGCCGGACGGCGCGAGCGGCTGGCACGAGGTGTCCTTCAGCGTGCGGTGAGCCTCAGGCGCGGGGCAGGCCGTCCGGCAGGTCGAGGCCGTGGGAGGCGAGCAGGGCGCGGGCGTCCTCCGGGTCCGCGGCGAGGCGCGCGCAGACCTCCGCCGCGTCCCCCTCGAAGGGGTCGGGGTCCACGAGCGCGGCGAGCCGGTCGAACAGCTCCTGCTGGCTCGCGTGCAGCGGCAGCGGGCGCAGACGGCCGATCACCCCGTGGAGGCTCGCGTAGACCTCCGCCGCCGCAGGCGCGTCCCCGGCGGCGAGCTCGATCGGGAAGCGGTCGGCGGGCAGGGCGAGGCGCTCGTAGTTGGGCTCGGTGACGTCGATCGCCTCGCGCTGCTCGGTGGTGACCCACAGCCCGGTGACCTCCGTGCGCACGCCCGGCGCGGCGAAGGGAGCGGCGGGGACGTAGCCGGGGGCGGAGGCGTGCGCGCTGTGGCCGACGGCGAGACCGCTGACGTGTGCGGTGACCAGCACCGTCGCGGCCTGCGCGTCCTGCAGCAGTCCGGCGCGGGCGTACTTCGCGGCGATCACCTGCGGGTTCCGGTTGGATCCGACGGCGAGCACGAGGTGGCGGGCCTCGAGCCCTGCGGCGCCGAGGCGGGCGAGCGCGGCCTCGGCGGCGGGGAGGTCCGCGGCGGGCTCGGCGGCGCCGCCGGCCCCGAGGACGGCGAGCGGCGGGAGCGCCTCGGGCCAGGGGTAGTCCTGCGGGGGGCGGGGCGCGGCGTCATGCATGTCGCCGAGCGTAGCGGTGGAGGGCGCCGCCGGGCGCGCCGCATCCTGGCCGTCGCCGCAGGGCAGGCTCGTCGCCGCGGAGACTGGTGCCATGACCTCCCCCGCCGCCCTGGATCCCGCCTACGTGCTCACGACGGAGCGCGACCGCATCGACGTCGCGCGCGTGCACCGGCTGCTGCTGGACCACGCGTACTGGGCGGCCGGTCGGAGCCGCGAGCAGCAGGAGGCGATCGTCGCGGCGTCCCGCAACTACGGCCTGCTCGAGCGGGCCACGGGGCAGCAGGTCGGTTACGCGCGCATCGTCACCGACGGCGTGACCTTCGCCTGGCTCGCCGACGTCGTCGTCGACCCCGCCCATCGATCCCGGGGCCTCGGCGCCGCCCTCGTGGACGGGATCCTCGCGGACCTCGAGCCCTTGGGTGTGAAGCGGGTGCTGCTCAAGGCCTCGCCGGAGGGGGCGCCGCTCTATGTCCGTACCGGCTTCGAGGCGCTCGAGGACCCCGAGGCGTGGATGGTGCGGCGGCGGCACTGAGCCGCTCGGGCGGGCGCGCGCCTAGGCTGGCGGCATGAACGAGCAGCGCGCGATCGACGCCCTGGAGGCCTCGGGCCTCGACTTCGAGATCACCCGCCACGGGCGGGTGGGTTCCCTCGCGGAGGCGGCGGCCGCTCGCGGCGTTCAGCCGCGGGACATCGTGAAGTCGCTCGTGGTGCGCCGCGGGGAGGGCGACTTCCTGTTCGTGCTGGTCCCCGGGGACCGGGAGATCTCCTGGCCGCTGCTGCGATCGCTGCTCGGGGTGAACCGCCTGTCCATGCCGGACAAGGAGGTCGCGAAGGACGTGACCGGCTACGAGCGCGGCACCATCACGCCCTTCGGGTCGACGACGGCCTGGCCGGTCGTCGCGGACGCCTCCCTCGTGGGGGACCCGGAGCGCCGGATCTCCGTGGGCGCGGGGGCGCACGGCACGGCCGCGACGGTGAACGCCGAGGCCGCGCTCGCGTTCCTGGATGCGCAGGTCGCCGCGGTCACCGAGCTCCAGCAGGACTGAGCACCCGCCTCCCGACCGCGCAGCCCCGGCAGCCCGGGGACGACGACAGCGGGCGCGCACCCCCGGGGGGTGCGCGCCCGCTGCTCTCCGCGCCGGGGCCCGGATCAGTCGTCGGTGAAGGTGAACTTCAGCCCGCCCAGCAGGGCGGCGACGAGGTTGTACAGGAACGCCAGCAGCGTGCCGAGCGCCGTGATGATCACGACGTTCACCACGGCCACCACGGTCCCGTAGGAGACGAACTTCGAGAAGCTGAAGAAGTCCATGAACGGCAGCGCGTCACCGCCGTTGAGGTCCTTGCCCAGCTGGTCGATCTGCGCCCACAGGCCGATCGCGTCGACGAGGTTCCACAGCAGCACCACGGCCACCACGGTCGCCAGGCCGATCGCGAGCGCGACGAGGAAGGACAGCTTCATCACCGAGAACGGGTCGATCCGGGCGAGGGTCAGCCGCACACGGCGCGGGCCGCGGCGCTCGGCGTCCCCGGCGGGCTTCTTTACGGGACTACGGGAGGCGCCCTTGCCGGCGGACCCCCTGCCGCTGCCCAGGCCGGCCTCGGAGGGCGAGGGCGCGCTGCCCGTGCGGGCGGCCTTCCCCTTCTCCTGGAAGGCGGGAAGCGACGAGGTCTCGTCGGGCGAGGTCCCCTTGGAGGTGCTCGAGGTCACGGATCACTCCTCGGTGATGTCGGCGTCGGTCCCGGCGTCGGCCGGGTCGGACTGGTCAGAGCCTAGCCCGTCAGCGGTCCCCGGCTCCTCACCGGCGTCGCCCTCGGACGGAGCCTTCACAGCATCGCCACCCGCGGCCGGCTCGAGATCGGGCCGCTCCGCGGGGTCGACCTCGTCCTCGTCCACCTCGGACTCGGCGCTCGTGGTGACCAGCAGGATGGTGTCGGCCTTGTCGGGCTTGGCGAACGTGACTCCCATGGTGGTGCGGCCCTTCGCGGGGACCTCCGCCACCTTCGAACGGACCACGCGACCCTTGGCCATGACGACGAGCAGCTCGTCGGACTCCTGGACCACGGCCGCGCCCACGAGGTGACCGCGGTCGTCGGGCAGCTTCGCGACCCGGATGCCCAGGCCGCCGCGGCCCTGCACGCGGTACTCGTCGACATCGGTGCGCTTGGCGAAGCCGCCGTCTGTCACGGTGACCACGAAGGTGCCGGGGCGGACCACGTCCATGGCCAGCAGCTCGTCGTCCTCACGGAACTTCATGCCGGTGACGCCGCTGGTGGAGCGGCCCATCGGACGGAGCACGTCATCGGATGCGGGCATGCGCACGCTCTGGCCGTTGCGGGAGACCAGCAGCAGCTGGTCGTCGCCGTTCACGGCCCGGGCGGCGATCACGCGGTCCGGCTCCGGACCGTCGGGGCCGTCGACGTCGCGCAGGTTGATCGCGATGATGCCGCCGGTGCGGTTGGAGTCGTAGGCCGGCATGGCGGTCTTCTTCACCAGGCCCGAGCGGGTCGCGAGGACCAGGTACTCGGCGTCCTCGTAGCCGTCGATCGCGAGCACGGAGGCGATGTTCTCGTCCGGCTGGAAGGCCATGAGGTTCGCGACGTGCTGGCCCTTGGCGTCACGCGGCGCCTCGGGGAGCTCGTAGCCCTTGGCACGGTAGACGCGCCCCTGGTTGGTGAAGAACAGGATCCACTGGTGGGTGGTCGTGGTGAAGAAGTGCTCGACCACGTCGTCCGTGCGCAGGGACGCGCCGCGCACGCCCTTGCCGCCGCGCTTCTGGGCGCGGTACTGGTCGGTGCGGGTGCGCTTGACGTAGCCGCCCCGCGTGATCGTGACGACCACGTCCTCCTCGGGGATGAGGTCCTCCATCGACATGTCGCCGTCGAAGGGCAGGATGCGCGTGCGGCGGTCGTCGCCGTACTTGTCGACGATCTCGCCGAGCTCCTCGGAGACGATCTGCCGCTGCCGCTCGGGGGAGGCGAGGATCTCCTTGTACTCCTCGATGAGGGCCTGCAGGCGGTCGTGCTCCTCGATGATCTTCTGGCGCTCCAGGGCGGCCAGGCGGCGCAGCTGCATGGCGAGGATGGCGTTGGCCTGGATCTCGTCGATCTCGAGCAGGCCCATGAGGCCCGTGCGCGCCTCGTCGGCGTCCGGGGAGCGGCGGATCAGCGCGATGACCTCGTCGAGCGCGTCGAGCGCCTTGAGGTAGCCGCGGTAGATGTGGATCTGCTCCTCGGCCTTGCGCAGGCGGTACCGGGTGCGCCGCACGATGACCTCGATCTGGTGCTTTGTCCACTCGCGGACGAAGGAGTCGATCGAGAGCGTGCGCGGCACGCCGCCCGCGAGGGCCAGCATGTTCGCGGAGAAGTTCTCCTGCAGCTGGGTGTGCTTGTAGAGGTTGTTCAGCACCACCTTCGCGACGGCGTCCCGCTTGAGGGTCAGCACGAGGCGCTGGCCGGTGCGGCCCGAGGTCTCGTCGGTGATGTCCGCGATGCCCTGCAGGCGGCCCAGCTTCACGAGCTCGGCGATCTTGCGGGCGAGGGTGTCGGGGTTGACCTGGTAGGGCAGCTCCGTGACGACGAGCGACATGCGCCCGTTGATCTCCTCGGTGGAGACGACGGCGCGCTGGGTGATCGAGCCGCGGCCGGTGCGGTACGCCTCCTCGATGCCCTTCGTGCCCACGATCGTCGCGCCCGTGGGGAAGTCGGGGCCCTTGATGAAGCGCAGGCACGCCTCGAGCAGCTCCGGCTTCGTCGCCTCCGGGTTCGTCAGCAGCCACTGCACGGCCTCGGCGACCTCGCGCAGGTTGTGCGGCGGGATGTTCGTCGCCATGCCGACGGCGATGCCGGCGGAGCCGTTGACCAGCAGGTTCGGGAAGCGGGCCGGGAGGATCATCGGCTCGTCGACGGTGCCGTCGTAGTTGTCCTGCATGTCGACCGTGTCCTGGTCGATGTCGCGGACGAGCTCGAGGGCGAGCGGCGCCATCTTGCACTCGGTGTACCGGGGGGCGGCCGCGCCGTCGTCGCCGGCCGAGCCGAAGTTGCCCTGGCCCAGGATCAGCGGGTACCGCATCGACCACGGCTGCACGAGGCGCACCATGGCGTCGTAGATCGCCGAGTCGCCGTGGGGGTGGTAGTTGCCCATGACCTCGCCGACGACCTTCGCGCACTTCGAGAAGGAGCGGTCGGGGCGGTAGCCGCCGTCGTACATCGCGTAGACGATGCGGCGGTGCACGGGCTTCATGCCGTCGCGGACGTCCGGGAGCGCACGCCCCACGATCACGCTCATCGCGTAGTCGAGGTAGGACCTCTGCATCTCCTGGTTGAGGTCGACCTGCGTGACGCGGTCGCCCTCGCCCTCGTCGAGCGGGTCGACGAGGGTGACGGTGCGGGCCTCGGCCTCCGCGGCGGAGACCTCCGTCGCGCCCTCGGGGGTGGGGCCGGCGGGGGCGCCCGGCAGGGCGGAGTCGCCGACCCCGCTCATGGCGGCGTCGGCCGCGCCGTCCTCGGGGACGACGGGCTCATCGGGGGTCGTGGGGTCCTGAGGCGTGTCAGGGGTGTCGCTCATGGAAGGCCTTTCAGCGGTGGCCGGTCAGGGGAGGGACCGCGGGCGCGCGGGGCGCTGCGCCGGGGTCCGGGATCAGATGTCGAGGAAGCGGACGTCCTTCGCGTTCTCCTGGATGAAGCGACGGCGCGCATCGACGTCGTCGCCCATGAGCACGGAGAAGATGGTGTCGGCGTCGGCCGCCTCGTCCACGGTGACCTGCTTGAGGGTGCGGGAGTCGCGGTCCATGGTGGTGGTCTGCAGCTCCTTCCAGTCCATCTCGCCGAGGCCCTTGTAGCGCTGGATGCCGTTGTCCTTGGGGATCCGCTTGCCGGCCGCGCGGCCCGCCTCGAGGTTCGCGTTGCGCTCCTCGTCGCTGAACACGTACTCGTGCGGGGCGTTGGACCACTTCAGGCGGTACAGCGGCGGCATCGCGATGAACACGTGGCCGAGCTCGATGAGCGGGCGCATATAGCGGAAGAGCAGGGTCAGCAGCAGGGTGCAGATGTGCTGGCCGTCGACGTCGGCATCCGCCATGAGGATGATCTTGTGGTAGCGGAGCTTGGTGGCGTCGAAGTCCTCGCCGATCCCCGTGCCGAAGGCCGTGATCAGGGAGCGGACCTCCTGGTTGTCCAGGGCGCGGTCCAGCCGCGCCTTCTCGACGTTGAGGATCTTGCCGCGGATCGGGAGGATCGCCTGGGTGCGCGGGTCGCGCCCGGAGACGGCGGAGCCGCCGGCCGAGTCGCCCTCGACGATGAAGATCTCGCACTCCCCGGGATTGCGGGAGGAGCAGTCGCGCAGCTTGCCCGGCATGCCGCCGGTCTCGAGCGGGGACTTCCGACGGGTCGCGTCGCGCGCCTTGCGGGCCGCCTCGCGGGCGGCGGCGGAGGCCTGGGACTTGATGACGATGGCCTTGGCCTCGGCCGGGTGGGACTCGAACCAGTCCTGCAGCTGGTCCGTCATCACCTTGACCATGAAGGTGCGGGCCACGGTGTTGCCGAGCTTGGTCTTGGTCTGGCCCTCGAACTGGGGCTCGCCGAGCTTGACGGAGACGACGGCCGTGAGGCCCTCGCGGATGTCCTCGCCGGTGAGGTTCGGGTCCTTGTCCTTGAGGATGCCCTGCGCCTTCGCGTAGCGGTTGACGATGGAGGTCAGCGCGCTGCGGAAGCCCTCCTCGTGGGTGCCTCCCTCGTGGGTGTTGATCGTGTTGGCGTAGGTGTGCACCGACTCCGAGAAGGCGGTGGTCCACTGCATCGCGACCTCGACGCTGATCTGCGCCTCGGTGTCCTCGGACTCGAAGGAGACGACCTCGGGGTGGATGACCTCGGCGCGCTTGGCGGAGTTGATGAACTCGACGTAGTCCTGCAGCCCCCGCTCGTAGCGGTAGGAGACGGTGCGCGGGCCCTTGTCCTTCGCCTCGGCGGCGTCGGGGCCGTCGATCTCGACGTCGACGAGGTCCGGGTCCTCCTCGGCCTCGGGGGTGCGCTCGTCGGTGAGCGAGATCCGCAGCCCCTTGTTGAGGAAGGCCATCTGCTGGAAGCGCTTGCGGAGGGTCTCGAAGTCGTAGACGGTCTCGTCGAAGATCTCGCCGTCCGCCCAGAAGGTGATCGTGGTGCCGGTCTCCTCGGTCTCCTCGCCCTTCTCGAGCGGGACCTCGGGCACGCCGCGCGCGTAGGACTGGCGCCAGACGTGGCCGTCGCGGCGGATCTCCACCGCCATCCGGGTCGAGAGGGCGTTGACGACGGAGGAGCCCACGCCGTGCAGGCCGCCGGAGACGGCGTAGCCGCCGCCGCCGAACTTGCCGCCCGCGTGGAGGACGGTGAGCACGAGCTCGACGGCCGGCTTGCCCTCGGTGGGGTGCATGGCGACGGGGATGCCGCGGGCGTGGTCGACGACGCGGACGCCGCCGTCCTCGAGCAGCGTGACCTCGATCGAGTCGCCGTGGCCCGCCATGGCCTCGTCCACGGAGTTGTCGACGATCTCCTGCACCATGTGGTGCAGGCCGCGCTCACCGGTGGAGCCGATGTACATGCCGGGGCGCTTGCGCACCGCCTCGAGGCCCTCGAGCACGGTGATGTCCGAGGCGTCGTAGTGGGTGGGCGCGTGCGCCGCGACCTCACCTGCGGAGAGCGTCGCCTCCGGTCCCGGGGTGCCGGAGGCGGGTGCGCCTCCTGCGGGGGCTCCGGGGACAGTGCCCTCGGGGCCGGCTGCCTGCTCGGCCGTGCTGCGGTCGCTCTCGCTCACCTGTTGCTGCTCCTCGCGATCTGGGACCCCCGGCGGGTGGAGCTCCGGGGGCGGGCGGTCCGGCGTGACCGACGATCGGCATCTCCGCACGACGACGGCCCACGATGGCGACGCGCGCGCACGCGCGCGAGCACCGCGGGCCGCGGTGGCGGGATGCCGGTTGCATCCGGTCCCCTCGCGAGGGCCGGAGGCTCGGGGCGGCGGCAGGCGCGCACCCGGCTCCCGGGCGTCGCCGGCGACCGTCGGCCGGACCTCTCCCAGTCTACCGGACAGAAAGGGCCCATAGCCGCAGGAACACCCCGGAACTGTGGACGACGCAACGCCCAGATCCCCTCAGGCGGTCCGTGACGGCCGCTGGGACCGTTTCGCAGGGGTGAGGATGAGGCCCCGTACCCCTCCCGGGGTCCTGACGCGGCAGCGGGGCGCCTGCGGGGACGGTCCCTCCCGCGGACGGCGCTCAGCCGTAGGTGTCCCGCGGGCCCCTCCACTGGACGGTGCGCCGCCCCTTCTTCCAGCTGCGCTCCGCCGCGGCGGGGCCGGTCACGCGCAGCTCGGAGACCACGTGCGCACCCACGTGCTCCTCGATCGAGGTGATCAGCTGCGGGGTGAGCATGCGCATCTGCGCCGCCCACGCGGAGGAGCTCGCGCTCACCACGAGCACGCCCTCCTCGAAGGAGACGGGCCGGCAGTGGGTCGCGACGCGCTCGCCCACGATCTCGTCCCACTCCTCGAGCACGCGTCCCGTGCTCATCCCCGCGTTCCAGCCCAGGTTCCCGAGCACCTTGCGCAGCACCGACTCGATGCCCTGGGGGTCGCGCGGATCGGGGCGCGCGCCCGAGTAGCCGGGCGAGCGTCCCGAGCGGTCGCGCGCGTCCCGCGCCTGGGTCTTCGCGGAGATCGGGAAGAGACCGCGGTCGCGCGCGGCGGCGCGCGAGCGGTTCACGGCGCGGCGGGCGAGCTCGAAGGGATCGTCCGCTCGCGGCAGCGGCGGCGGGTCCACCTCCTCCTCGGCGACGGGGGACGGCTCGGCGTCCTCCCGTGCCTCCTCCCACGGCTCCGGGTCGCGGTGCGCGCTCGGTGCGGAGCCACGCGTGCCCCGCGACGAGGAGCGGCGGTCACCTGTGGTCCGTGCGGGGGCCGCGACGGGCTCGGGCGCCGGTTCCGGCTCGGGATCCGGTGCCGCGGCAGGGGTCCCGGACCAGGTCGAGAGGTCGTAGGGGTTCGCGAGCCGCGGTCGCCGCGGTCCGTGGGCGGGCGGCCGCCCGCTCATGACGCGGTGCCCCGCGCCGCGCCGTCACCCCGCGGGACCGCATGCCCGAGGGTCACGTCCACGAGCTGGATCGACCCCTCGAGGGAGGTGGGGATGTCGCTGTCGTTCGCGGTCGTGATGAGCACCTGCGAGGCGCCCGTGACGATGCGGCCCAGACGCTCCCGACGGTGCACGTCGAGCTCGCTGAAGACGTCGTCGAGCACGAGGATCGGCTCGCCGTCCCCGAGGTCCCCCTCCTCCAGGCGCAGCAGGTCGTAGCTGGCCAGACGCAGGGCGAGCGCGAGCGACCAGGACTCGCCGTGGCTCGCATAGCCCTTTGCGGGGAAGTCGTGGAGACGGATCTCGAGGTCGTCGCGGTGCGGTCCGGTCAGGGTGACGCCGCGGTCGATCTCCTCGTCGTGCCGGGCGGCGATCAGGGCCAGCAGCGCGTCATGGATCTGCGCGGTCGCGGGCAGCTCGCCAGGGGCCGCGCCCAGCTCGTCGAGCACGGCGGAGCGATAGGCGACATCGGCCGGGGAGCTCACCTCGCCGCGCTGGGCGGGCGGGAGGTCGAGCGCGGAGTCGGCGCCCTCGTCGGTCGCGACCCGCAGGTAGGAGTAGCCGAGGTGCGGGCGGAGCCGGTTCACGAGGTGCAGGCGCGCGCGCAGCAGCTCCGCGCCGTGGCGGGCGAGCTGCTGGTCCCACACCTCGAGCGTGCTCGCCGCGGACTCGGCCGGGTCCAGCCCTCCCACGCTGCGACCGCTGCCGCCGCGGCGCATCGAGCGCATCTGCTTGAGCAGGTTCGAGCGCTGCTTGAGCACCCGGTCGTAGTCCGCCTTGACCGAAGCGTAGCGGGGGGCGATGACGAAGAGCAGCTCGTCGAGGAAACGTCGCCGGCCCTCGGGATCGCCCTTGACCAGGCCCAGGTCCTCGGGGGCGAAGAGCACGGCGCGCACCTCGCCCAGGAGGTCACGCAGGCGCGGGACGTTCTGCCCCTGCAGTCGGGCGCGGTTCGCGCGGCCCGGCGTGATCTCGAGGTCCACCTGGAGCGGTCGCCCCGCGCGCACGAACGAGGCGCGGACGATCGCGGTCGAGGAACCGCGGTGCACGAGGGCCGCGTCGTGGGGGACGCGGTGGCTCGAGAGCGTCGCGAGGTACCACAGCGCCTCGACGACATTGGTCTTGCCCTGGCCGTTCCGGCCCACGAGCACGGTGATGCCGGGGCGGACGGGCAGGTCGAGACGGGGGTACGAGCGGAAATCGGTGAGCTCGAGGGAGGTCAGCTGCACGGAGGGAAGTCTCCCTCCCTCAGATCCGCATCGGCATGATCAGGTACCGGTACGAGGTGTCCGGGGTGCCCTCGAGGGACTCCTGGCCACACATGACGGAGGGCTTGATCGAGTCGGTGAAGGTGAGCCGGGCGAAGTCCTTGCCCAGCGCGCCGAGGCCGTCGAGCAGGAAGCCGGAGTTGAAGCCCACCACGAGGTCCTCGCCCTCGAGCTGCGCCTCGAGCACCTCGCTGGCCTGGGCGTCGTCACCGGCGCCGGCCTCGAGGGCGACCTGGCCCTCGGTGAAGGACAGCCGCACGGGGGTGTTGCGCTCGGCGACGAGGGAGACGCGCTTGACCGCGTCGATCAGGGCGGCGGTGGAGACGACGGCGGTGATCGCGGTGGTCTCGGGGAACAGCCGGCGCACGGGCGGGTACTCGCCGTCCACGAGGGTCGACGTGGTGCGGCGACCGCCGGCCTCGAAGCCGATGAGGTTCGCGGAGGACTCCTGCGCGAGGGCGATCTCGACGCTGCCGCCGGTGGAGAGCGAGCGGGCGACCTCGTGGAGGGTGCGGCCGCGCACCAGGGCGGTGTGCTCGGTGCCGGGGGTGTCCGGGTTCCAGGTCAGCTCGCGCAGCGCGAGGCGGTAGCGGTCGGTCGCCATGAGCGTCATGGTCTCGCCGCTGGTCTCGACCTTCACGCCGGTCAGCAGGGGGAGCGTGTCGTCCTTCGAGGCGGCGACGGTGACCTGCGAGATCGCCTCGGAGAAGACGTCCGCGGGCACGGATCCGGCGCGGTCGGGCATCGTCGGCAGCTGCGGGTACTCCTCGACCGGGAGGGTCGCGAGGGCGAAGCGCGCCGATCCGCAGCGGACCTGCAGCTTCGTGCCCTCGAGGGCGATGCTCACGTTCTTGTTCGGGAGGGCGCGGACGATGTCGGAGAGCATGCGGCCCTGCACGAGCACCTCGCCGGGCTGCTCCACCTCGGCGTCGAGCGAGATCTGCGCGCTGACCTCGTAGTCGAAGGTCGAGAGCTGCAGCTGGCCGGCGGCATCGGCCACGATCCGCACACCCTGCAGGATCGGCATCGCCGGGCGGACGGGGAGGGTGCGGGTGGCCCAGGTGACGGCGTCCCCGAGGACGCCGCGGTCGAGGTGGAACTTCACCGTTGCCACTCCTTCGCAGTGGTCGATCGTCAGAACGGGGCCCAGCGTATCGGTAACTCCGCGCTCCCGACGACACACCGGCGAGGATCCTTGACATCCGCGCTCGCGCTGATGCGGCGAACCGCCCACCCTCGAGCCTTCTCCGTCCTTGCCGCCCTCCCCGCGCCCCGCGATCACCGCCGCCGGATCACACGTCCCGGCAGCGCCCCCTCATCCACATCCCCGTCGAGCTAGAGAACTACAGACCTCTTCTTCACGGCTGTGGATCCGGTGGACAACCCTCATCCGTGCAGGTCGTACGCGGAACATGTCATCCCGGCGATCTGTGGAGACCTCGATCCCCGACGTGGGCGGAGTGTGCACACCCTCCGCTCGTCGACGGATTCCTGTCATTCATCCGTGCACATCGGCTCCTGCGGGAACATCCGTCGATCCACACTGTCCACAGAGTTGTCCACATTGGGGACGACGAGGGCTCTCGGAGACCTGTCATCTCCCGCCCCCCGCGCAGGTCGGAGCGCTGCCGCGGCCGGATCCGCGGCATCCCTCAGGAGCGGGAGGCGGAGTTCGAGCTCTTGATCTTCGCGGTGAGCTCGGTGACCTGGTTGAAGATCGCGCGACGCTCCTTCATGAGCTCCGAGATCTTCTTGTTGGCGTGCATCACGGTCGTGTGATCGCGGCCGCCGAACTCCTCGCCGATCCGGATCAGGGGCATGTCCGTGAGCTCGCGGCACAGGTACATCGCGATCTGCCGCGCCGAGACGAGCCGGCGGCTGCGGCCGGTGCCCACGATCTCCTCGACGGAGAGCCCGAAGTAGGTGGCCGTCTGCGCGATGATCGTCGAGGCCGTGATCTGCGTGCCGTCGTCGTGGGAGAGCAGGTCCTTGAGGACGCTCGCGGCGAGGGTGACGTCCATCGGCTGCCGGGAGAGGGAGTGCAGCGCCTGCACGCGGATCAGCGCCCCCTCGAGCTCGCGGATGTTCGTCGCGATGTGGGAGGCGATGTACTCGAGGACGTCGTGCGGGACCTCGCCCGTGTTCTCCTGCGCGACCTTTTTGCGGAGGATCGCGATGCGCGTCTCGAGGTCGGGCGGCTGCACGTCGGTCATGAGCCCCATCTCGAAGCGGGAGCGCATGCGGTCCTCGAAGCCCCCGAGCTCCTTGGGAGGGAGGTCCGAGGTGATGACGATCTGCTTGTCCGTGTTGTGCAGCGAGTTGAACGTGTGGAAGAAGGCCTCCATCGTCTCCGGGGCCCGCTGCAGGAACTGGATGTCGTCGATGAGCAGGATGTCGATGTCCCGGTACCGCCGCTGGAACTCCTGCGCCTTGCCGAACTGGCCGGACTGCACGGAGTTGATGAAGTCGTTGGTGAACTCCTCGGAGTTCACGTACCGCACGACGACGTCCGGGTAGAGGCTCTTGGCGTAGTGGCCGACCGCGTGCAGCAGGTGCGTCTTGCCCAGCCCCGAGCCGCCATAGATGAACAGCGGGTTGTAGGCCTTCGCGGGGGTCTCCGCGACGGCGGAGGCCGCGGCCTGCGCGAAGCGGTTCGAGGAGCCGATGACGAAGGTGTCGAAGGTGTACTTGGCGTTGAGCCGCGAGTCCTCGCCGAGGGTCGAGCCGCCCGGGTCCACCGGACGGGGTCGGCGCGGGGCCGGCATCGGGGAGGGGGCGGAGGCGCCCGAGTAGCCCGTGTAGGGGGAGGTCTCGGAGAAGCCGCGACCGGCCTCGGCGACGTCCGCCGGGGCGATCGCGCCGTCGGCCTCGGCGCTCGTGGAGGCGGCGCTCGAGGAGGACGGCGTGACGGGGAGCACGGCGCGGGCGCCGTCGCGCCTGTCGGGCCGGACGGACCCGTTCGCGCGGAACGGGGCCTCGCGGTGGACCTCCGCCGCAGCGCTGTCCACAGAGTTGTCCACATCCTGTGCATTCCGCGGGGCGGAACCCGAGGTCGCGGCGGGGGGACGTGCCGGCTCGTCGTCGTCCTCGAGCATGAGCGACTCGTCGACCGTGACGGCGAAGCGGGTCTCGCGTCCCGTCGCCTCCCGCAGCGCGTCCTTCAGGGCGCCCGCGATGCGGTTCTCGAAGAGCTCCTTCGCGGAGGTGTTCGGCGCTGCGAGCAGGGCGGTGTCCGCCACGACGGCCATCAGGCGGGACAGGCTGAGCATCGCGAACGCGCGCGTGGAGACGGCGCTGTCCTGGCGCAGGGTCGCCAGGGTGCGATCCCAGATCGCATCGGGCTGCGCGTCGTTCATCTCTGTCTCCATCGCGGGGCGGGTGTCGGGGTAGTTTTCCACAGGTTCGCCGTCCATTGTGGACCGGGACTGTGGAGAACTGTGGATCCTCGGGGCCCCTCACGAGGGAGAGGTGCACCACGAGCGACACGTGAGAATCGGGCCACACCGGGCGCTCCGGCGCCCGGGATCCGTTGACCCCCTGTGCACCCGCCCCTAAACTCGTGCAGTCAGCGCTGCGCGTCGGCCCGACGGTTCCCCGGTCCCCTCCGGACCCGCCGTCGGACCGTGTGAATCGTCCGCCGGTCGGTCCTTCCCCCGGCTCACGTCCTGCCTCCCCGGCAGGAGAACCGATCCGTCCGTGCAGCGGACCACACGCCACCGTGAGGGGCACGTCAGTGCCCACGACCGAGGAGAACCGATGTCCAAGCGCACGTTCCAGCCGAACAACCGCCGCCGCGCCAAGAAGCACGGCTTCCGCGCCCGCATGCGCACCCGCGCCGGCCGCGCCATCGTCAACGCCCGCCGCGCCAAGGGCCGCTCCGAGCTCTCCGCCTGAGGCTCGGCGACCGCGAGCGGGTTCCCGTGGCCGGCTCGACCTGGTCCCGGCACCGCCTGCGCTCCTCCGACGACTTCAGCGCCGTCACCCGAGGAGGCGCCCGCAGCGCCCGATCCCACGTGGTCGTGCATCTCGCCCTGCTCGAGCAGGGCGATGATGCACCCCGCGTGGGATTCGTCGTGTCCAAGAAGGTCGGCAACTCGGTGATCCGCCACCGGGTGGCCCGCCGCTTCCGGGAGATCGTCCGCCATCACCTCGCGGAGTTCCCGGCCGGGTCGACCACCGTGCTGCGAGCCCTGCCCGGCATCGAGCAGATCCCGTTCACGGACCTCGAGGACGAGGTCCTGGGGGCGCTCGGGACCGCGACCCGCAAGCTCGAGAAGCGTCGCGCCGCCGCGTCGAGCGCGTCATGAGCGTCCTGCGCGCGATCGCCCGGGCGCCGCGACGGCTGCTCATGCTGCCGGTGCGCGCCTACCAGGTGGGGATCTCGCCCTACACCCCTCCGGCCTGCCGGTACTCCCCGGTGTGCTCGGCGTACGGCATCGAGGCCCTGCACGTGCACGGCGCCGTCAAGGGGACCCTGCTGACCACGTACCGGATCCTGCGGTGCAACCCCCTCACCCGAGGGGGGCACGATCCGGTGCCCGCCCCGGGCATGTGGAGCAATCCACGCCGTCTGCGGCGCCCTGCCGCCGAGGGCCTACCCTTGTCCGAGACTCCCGACCACAGCCGTCACATCGCATGAACGACATGCGCATCCGGGCGGCAGGAAGACCAGGCCGATGAATCCCCTGTACCCCATCGAGTGGGCCGTCGCATGGATCATGGTGAAGTTCCATGCGCTCCTGGGCCTCGTCATGGACCCGAACTCCGGCTGGACGTGGATGCTCTCCATCGTGGGCCTCACGGTCGTGGTCCGCGTCATCATCACGCCGCTGTTCATCCGGCAGATCCGCTCCTCGCGCGCGATGCAGGCGGTCTCCCCGCAGCTGCAGGCGCTGCAGAAGAAGTACAAGGGCAAGACCGACCCGGAGTCCCGCCAGAAGATGGCGACGGAGATGCAGGCGGTCTACAAGGAGGCCGGGGCCTCCCCGCTCTCCTCGTGCCTGCCGCTGCTGCTGCAGATGCCGATCTTCTTCGCCCTGTTCCGCGTGCTCTTCTACAAGCTGCCCGAGGCGGCCGGCGGCGCGGCCTTCGGCCCGCTCACCGTGGACCTCGCGAAGAGCGCCTACCACGCGACCCTGCTGGGCAGCACGACCATCGCGGACAGCTTCCTCAAAACCGGTGACGGCGGAATCACGTCGAAGATCGTCGCCGGCGTCATCATCGCGCTCATGTGTCTGACGACCTTCATCACCCAGAAGGAGCTGACCATGCGCAACATGCCGCCGTCGGCCCTCGAGGGCCCGATGGCGAGCACGCAGAAGATGATGATGTACATGCTCCCGTTCATCTACGTGATCACGGGACCGGGTATGCCGATCGGTGTGCTCATGTACTGGCTCACGACGAGCCTGTGGACCCTGGCCCAGCAGCTCATCGTGGTCCTCACCTACCCCACCCCGGGCTCCCCGGCGGAGGCCTCGCGCCACCGCCGCATCAACGCCAAGCGCGAGCGCAAGGGCCTCGAGCCCCTCGACTTCACGCCGAAGAAGCCGGCCGTGGTCGTCGAGGAGGAGACCGCGCCGATCCGCGTGCAGCCCAAGAAGGCCGCCGGCGGCAAGAAGCTCTCCGACCAGGAGCGCCTCGAGCAGGCCCGCGCCGCCCGTGAGAAGGCGCAGGCGGACCGCCGCGCCGCGCAGGCCGCGAAGGCCGCTGAGGAGAAGGACAAGCCCTCCTCCGGCTCCGCGCTCTCGAAGAAAAACCAGGGCGGCAAGAAGCGCCGCAAGTGACCTCCGACGGCGGGAGCACCGGAGCTCCCGCCGTCGACCGCACCGCCTCCCCGCATCCCGAGCACCACGGAGATCCCCATGACTGACACCACCGTCGACCCGACCCCGGGCGAGGACCGCACCGACGTCGAGAACCCTGCCGTCGAGAGCGCCGCCGCCCCGACCTCCGCGGCCGCGGCCCCCGCGGCCCCTTCGGCTGAGGGAGCCGAGGTCGAGCAGCCCGAGTCCGCCGTCACCGAGGAGGAGCCGCGCGAGAGCGCGGAGGAGCGCATGCGCCGTCTCGAGGAGGAGGGCGACATCGCCGCCGACTACCTCGAGGAGCTGCTCGACATCGCGGACCTCGACGGTGACATCGACATCGACGTGGACGGCGACCGGGCCTCGGTCGAGATCGCCGGCGCCGAGCGCCTCGCGAAGCTCAACCGCCCGCGCGGCGAGCTGCTGGACGCGCTGCAGGAGCTGACCCGCCTCGCGGTGCAGACCCGCACCGGCAACCGCTCGCGCCTCATGCTCGACATCGGCGGCTTCCGCGCCGAGCACAAGGGCGACCTCGAGCAGCTCGCCGAGGACGCCGTGGAGCAGGCGCGCACGGGCGGGGAGCCGGTGCCGCTGCGCCCGATGAACCCCTTCGAGCGCAAGGTGGTCCATGACGTCGCGAAGGGCGCGGGGCTGCGCTCCGAGTCCGACGGTGACGGCAAGAACCGCCACGTCGTGATCTACCCGGCGTCCTGAGGCCCGTCGTGCTGGCGCTTCCCGAGCACCTGCGCGCCCCGGCGGAGCGCCTCTTCGGCGACCGTCTGGAGCTCGCGCAGCGCTACACCGACCTCCTCGCCGAGCAGGGCGTGGAGCGCGGCCTCATCGGCCCGCGCGAGGTGGAGCGGCTGTGGGAGCGCCACATCATCAACTGCGCCCTGCTGAGCGACGCGATCCCGGAGGACGCCGCCTCCCTGGCCGACGTCGGCTCCGGGGCAGGGCTGCCCGGCGTGGTCATCGCGATCGCCCGCCCCGACCTGCCCGTGACCCTCATCGAGACGATGCAGCGGCGCACGACGTGGCTCGAGGAGGTCGACGCCGAGCTGGACCTGGGCCTCGAGGTGGTCCGCGCCCGCGCGGAGGAGCTGCACGGGGACCGCGACTTCGCCGTCGTGACCGCCCGGGCGGTCGCGGCCCTCGACAAGCTCGCCAAGTGGACGATGCCGCTCGTGGCCGACGGGGGCTCGCTCATCGCCATGAAGGGCTCCTCCGCGCAGGACGAGCTCGACGCCGCGCAGAAGGTGCTGCGGCGACTCGGCGGGGACGAGGGGACCGTGCTCCGCTGCGGGGAAGGGGAGGTCGACCTTCCCACTACAGTGGTCCACGTGCGCCGCCGCGCACGAGCAACCAGGAAGGGAGACCCCCGTGGCTGATCGGCCAGGCGACGCCTCCGCGACCGGGGGCGCCCTCGACGACACCCCGCTCATGCGGGAGCTGACGCGGGACCATGCCCGGCGCCGGGAGCTCGAGAAGGCGGCCTTCTCCGCTCCGGAGACGACCCGCATCATCACCGTCGCGAACCAGAAGGGCGGCGTGGGGAAGACCTCCACGACCGTGAACCTGGCGGCGGCGCTGGCGATGGGCGGCCTGCACGTGCTCGTGATCGACGCGGACCCGCAGGGCAACGCCTCGACCGCCCTTGGCATCGCGCACCACGCCGAGGTGCCGAGCATGTACGAGGTGCTCGTGGACTCCGCCCCGATCGCGGACGTCGTCCAGGACGTGCCGGACATGCCGCGCCTGCAGTGCGCCCCCGCGACGATCAACCTCTCCGGTGCGGAGATCGAGCTGGTCTCGCTCGTGGCGCGGGAGAACCGCCTGCGGAACGCCATCCGGGACTTCCTCGCGCACCGCGAGGAGGAGGGCCTGCCGCGGCTGGACTACGTGCTCGTGGACTGCCCGCCCTCGCTGGGCCTGCTGACGGTCAACGCGCTGGTCGCCGCCCGAGAGGTGCTCATCCCGATCCAGGCGGAGTACTACGCCCTCGAGGGGCTCACGCTGCTGCTGAACAACATCGATCTGATCCGGCAGCACCTGAACCCGGATCTGCAGGTCTCCTCGATCCTCATGACGATGTACGACGCCCGTACGCGGCTCGCCGCGCAGGTCGCCGCGGAGGTGCGGGAGCACTTCCCCGAGCAGACCCTCGTGACGACGATCCCGCGCTCGGTGCGGATCTCGGAGGCGCCGAGCTACGGGCAGACCGTCCTCACGTACGATCCCGGGTCGAGCGGGGCCCTGGCCTACCGGGCCGCGGCGCACGAGATCACCGTGCGCCCCGCCCCGTGACACCCCTCTTCCGGTCCGCCGTTCGGCCGTCCCCTGCGGACCGGGATCGACTTCGGCCCATGCACGTTCGCTTCTCGGAAGGACCACGGAGATGACGCAGAAACGAGGACTCGGACGCGGACTCGGCGCCCTGATCCCCGGCGCGGGATCGGCACCGGCGGCCGCGCCGACCCCGGAGCTGCGCACCCGCACGCCCCGCACCGATTCCCCGAGCGAGCGCGCTGCGACGGAGCGCCCTGTGGACATGTTCTTCAGCGGGGACCGTGTGGGCGAGGACGACGCCGCCTCCCGCGGGCGCAGCAACCCCCGTGACCTCGCCGGCGACATGGCCAAGGCCGCCGCCGAGCGCCGCGGCCGGGGCACGCGCACCGCCTCCCGCGCCGCCGCGGAGGAGGAGAGGGCGCCGAGCACCCGCCGCCGCAGCTCCTCCACGAGCGCGCCGGCGAAGAGCGCCCCCGCGAAGAAGAGCGCCCCGGCGAAGAAGGGCGCCGCGGCGTCCTCTGCATCGAAGTCCACCTCTTCGAAGGTGTCCTCGTCGAGGACCACCGGCTCGAAGCCGGCTGCTGCGAAGAGCTCCTCCTCGAAGTCCACGCCGTCGGAGCCCGCCGCCACGACGAGCACCGCCTCCAAGGAGACCTCGGCGTCGGCGGCCGCTCCCTCGACGGCCGCCGCCGAGAAGCCCTCGTCGTCCTCGAAGGCCGCCGGGTCCACGTCAGTCGATGAGTCCTCGACGCCCTCCGCGTCCACGACGGCTGCGGAGACCCCGGCGAGCACGGCCCCGGCGCCCGCCGCCGAGAGCGCCCCGTCGGCCCCGGTCGAGCCGACCACCCGGGTGACCGCTCCCCCGGAGGAGGAGACAGCTCCGGAGGTGTCGACGGCGGAGAGCACCGAGGCCCCGGCGGCGGAGGAGGCCCTCTCCTCGCCCGCCGAGTCGAGCCCCGTGGTCGACGTGCAGCCGGTCGAGTCGACGCCTGCCCAGGCCCGCGCCGCGGCGTCGGGGACCGAGGAGATCGAGGAGGCCGCCGCTCCGGAGGAGCCCTCGACGACCGAGGAGCCCGTCGCGTCCGCCTCGGATGACGGCAGCCTGCTCCCCGTCCCCGGTGCGGAGTTCGCCGAGATCCCGATCCACGAGATCCGGGAGAACCCGCGGAACCCCCGGACGCTCTTCGATGACGACGAGCTCGACGAGCTCGCCTTCTCCGTGCGCCACGTCGGCGTGCTGCAGCCCGTCGTCGTCCGGCCGATCCCGGTCACCGAGGACGGCGAATCCTTCGAGCTCGTCATGGGCGAGCGCCGCTGGCGCGCCGCGCGCCGTGCCGGCCTCCCCTCGATCCCGGCGATCATCCGGGAGACGAGCGATGACGACCTCCTGCGGGACGCGCTGCTCGAGAACCTCCATCGGTCCCAGCTGAACCCGCTCGAGGAGGCCGCCGCCTACCAGCAGCTGCTCGACGACTTCGGCTGCACGCAGGACGAGCTCGGTGAGCGGATCGGTCGCTCGCGGCCCCAGATCACCAACACCCTGCGGCTGCTGCGCCTCCCCGCGCTGGTCCAGCGCCGGCTCGCGAGCGGCGCCCTGAGCGCCGGTCACGCCCGTGCCCTGCTCTCCCTGGACGATCCCTCGCTCATGGAGGAGCTCGCGCAGCGCATCGTCTCGGAGGGGCTCTCCGTGCGCGCCGTGGAGCGTCTGGTGGCCCGTGGTGGGCAGCAGGCCCCCGCACGCACCGTGCGCCGCTCCAGCTACGATCCGCACGTCGTGGACCTCACCAGCCGGCTCTCCAACCGCCTGGAGACCCAGGTGCGTATCGACGTGGGCAAGCGCAAGGGCAAGATCACCC
Organism: Brachybacterium horti; assembly: GCF_054777615.1. Lineage (NCBI taxonomy): Bacteria > Bacillati > Actinomycetota > Actinomycetes > Micrococcales > Dermabacteraceae > Brachybacterium > Brachybacterium horti. The sequence goes on along the minus strand of NZ_BAAHAM010000001.1, from coordinate 1,078,376 downwards.
TGGAGTTCACCAACCTCGAGGACCTCGAGCGCCTGGTGGAGACCATGGGGCTCGAGACCTCCGTGGAGGACTGACCCTCCCCGACTGCTCTGCACGTCTCGGAGAACCTGCAGCGACTCTTCGTGCCACGGGCCCGCACCCACAGGGGTGCGGGCCCGTCGCGCATCCCCGGGAGGGGAGAGGGTGACGGGTGTGATGTACCGATACACCCCAGAAGTCCGATGTGTACGGTTCACCACCGAGGCAAGAGCTGGAGTCCCCGAGAGCGCCCGTGGGATCCATGCGGCGAGGGCGGGGGTCGGCGCGGGTGAGGTCACTCGCTCGACGTTGTCCACCGATGTGCACAACTCTGTGGATTCGGCTCCCGACCCGGCGATGAGCTCCCGTCGCCGACCGTGAGCTCGGTTCGCGTACCGCATGACTGCCAGTCGAGAGGAGCGGTGGCGCTCGCGAGTGAGCGACCTGGACGTCAGCCGCCGGGTGGGCGCTCCTGTCCGGCGTCATGTGGGGCCGTGGCGTCTCGGGGTCGCCGCGGGTGTCGGCACGTTCTTCGGACACACGTGAAACCCTCCCCCCTGGGAGAGGGATCGGTGGCCGGGCAGCACGCCGTTCCTCCCGGCACCTGTGGTGCGGCCCGACATTCTTGCAGGTCACCGGTAAGTTCCCCGTGAAACATGAACGGCTTGCCCCGTGGGCATGGGGTCCGAACGAGCTGGGAACACACTCTTGCTCCATTCGACCCCACCCTGCTGCCCCCGCGAACCGCTCACATCTGACACAGCGAGGGGTGGGGTCGGCTGCCGAGGGGAGGGTGCGATGGGTGAGTTTCCCGTGAAACGGAACGGAATGCTGGATGGTCACAGCAGGAGCAGAGGAAGCAATGCCCCCTTTCTCAGAGCCGTTGGCCATGTCGTAGCTCTCTCCGCTCAACGGCGCTTCGAAGTCGTTCGTGCACGCGCAGACCAGAACGGCCGAAGAGTGAACTGCGGGTGTCGAAGCTTCACGTGAAACGCGTGCGGTAGGCCCACCGATGGCCCGCAACGCGGCGCCGGCCGACGTGCTCGCTGATCGGCTCAGTGCGTTCCCGCCCGATGAGGAGCACGTGAACAGTGATGTGCCCACTCCCCCCAGACGATGCTCTGCCGCGATGCGACGGCTGCCCACGCGGGACGCGAGAACCTCGCGCCTCGGCGACGTCGTTTCCCGTGAAACACAGCTGCATCCATACGCGGTCCGGAGAGTTTCCCGTGAAACTCGCGTCGGTGTAGAGCGGTTCTGTCGTGTTTCCCGTGGAACACAACATGCTCCGCGTACGACGCTCCACCCGTGACTCGGAGAGGGGGCATCATCGTCGGGTGCGCATGGGCCCGCCATGCTCACGCTGATGTGCAGCACGGGGCAGATCGTAAAGGGCTGCGAGTTCGCAGCTTCACGACACGGCAGCAACGCGCTAGGCGCCAACCTCGGTGTTTCCCGTGGAACTCGCCCGCCGAGCTGTCTCCCCTGGACGGAGACAGCCACGCATGGCAATCAGTGGGAGGAGTGGCCAGGTGCTTGTTGCCGAGACATCACTTCCGGAGGAGTTGGCAGTACCCATGAGAACTCCTGACATCGCCTCTCCTCTTCTGAAGAGTGTTCACGAGCGTTGATCAACGGCAGACGCCTTGTTTCACGGGAAACTCGCCCCAAGGTCGCTCTCGTGCGGGGACGCGCGGGTCCAGTCCGGGGAGCGCACACTCGCCTACCGTGCGTTTCACGCGAAACTTTCGCCCTTTCCCGAAATGACGTGCAGTGGGCGTCGAGGGCGACGGTGCCCGAGGCTGTCGATGGAGACGATTCGGACCACACTCCATGTCGACGGAGTCTCTCGGGAAGCCACGATGCTGTTCCTCGGCATGCAGCTGGCTCAGCGCCGGAGACCGGCGACCGAGGTTTCACGCGAAACCAGTCCTGGCGAGGGGCCGTAGCGCGGCAGAGGCGCTGTCTTTCTCGTCCAGGTCATCTCTGCTGGTGAGCATGCGCATGGGCTCGGCGCGACGAGGCCATCGACTGCTGCGGCCAGAGAAGCAGCTCGACGCGCAGAATCGACGTTTCACGGGGAACGGAAATCGGCGCCCGGTCCTTCACCCGAGCGAGAGAGCAGGAGACGACCACCAGCGTCTCTCCCGCGTGCGCACTAGGTGCCCGAGACAGGCCCCCGAGGGTTTCACGTCGAACCATGAGGACGCGGGACCAGGTCAGGTGGGACAGAGGCAACCCGGGTAGGACGCGCTAAGCCGGAGCGGAGGGACGGGTCCTGTTTCGCGTGAAACCCGAGAAGAACGACATGATGAGTTGTTGTCGTTGATGGGAGAAGTCCCGCCGTGGTGCAGATGACGAGGTGGTGGACGGCAGCTGGTCGGACGGCGCGCAGTGTGGAGTGCCGGGGCGGGAGCGGTCGCGGTCAGCAGATGTCGTGAGCGCGCGACAGCGCTCGGATGTTCGTCGTGGAACCACTCCCCGGTTGCTCCGGCGATGTCCATACTCCGTTGGGAGATCAGGCAGAGAGGTCGGGGCAGCGGTGAGAGCTTGACGCCGCGCACACACGACATGAGTCGTCGCGACGTCACGACGATGCGGGGAGGGTGCTCCGACGCCACTTCTGCACACTGTGGGAAACGGTGTGGACAGCGATGGACGCGGTCCCCAAGAGATCCAACCAGATCGGAAGACTATGACCCATACCACAGGATCCGTCGCTGGGCACCCTTTCCTGGAGGTCAGTATCAGCGCAGGTCACAGCATGATCAGCCCGACACTCGGGCGATCAGAGTCTCGGTGCTCTCTCCACACACCAATGTGGATAACTCTGTGGAATGACCCCACGAGGGCTGTGGACATCGATGTGGACAACCATGTGGATGCGGGGATTGGTGCACGTCATCGCGGTGGGTCCGGGGCAACTTGACGCGCCCGTCGGCGGCACTCCATGGACTGCTGTACAGCGGTCTCTCAGCTCCGCAAGGGGCCGAACTCCTCGTCGATGATGTGCTTCGGGAGAGCCCCCGTGCGTCGATGCAGCTCCGTCCAGGAGCCGCGGAGCTCGATCCGCTCCCCCGTGGGGGTCCGGAGGAGCGTGGAGTCGCAGACGGTCCGGTGGACGGCGGTGCGGACAGTCGTGGAACGCTCCGCGTCGGGAGCGTCGGGAGCGTCGGGAGCGTCGGGAGGGCTGGGCTGTGCGGAGGTGTCCGGGGCGGCGGAGGGGTCGGCGGGCCTCGCGTGCTCGAGCAGCAGCCAGGTGGGCAGCACCTCGACTCCGAGGGCATCCAGGAGGGCCGGTTCGGGGTCCAGGAGGTGCACGGCGGTGCGATCGGGTCCCCAGCGGCGGGAGAGCTCCCTCAGGATCGTCACCGCAGGGCGCGCCGGAGCGCACCACGACGCCGTGACGAGGACGAGCAGCTCAGAGCCCGCAGGGGCGGCTCCCTGCTCGGGAGCCGCCCCTGCGGCCGGATCGGTGCTGTTCATCGATCGTTGCTGCTCATCGTGCCTCGTGCGGTCGGTGCGCCTCAGGCGCGGGCGGCGGCCTCGGAGACGAAGGCGGCGGTGGCGTCGGTCGGCGCGTCGGCGACGTCGGCCGTCTCCTCCGCCTCCGCGTCGCGATCCGCGAGCCAGCGCTCGGCGTCCAGCGCCGCCTGGCAGCCGGAGCCCGCGGCGGTGATCGCCTGGCGGTACGTGTGGTCGACGACGTCGCCGGCCGCGAAGACGCCCTCGACGGAGGTGCGGGTGGAGCGGCCCTCGACGACGATGTAGCCCTGCTCGTCGAGCTCGAGCTTGCCCTGGAACAGCTCCGTGCGCGGGAGGTGACCGATCGCCTCGAAGACGGCGGAGGTCGCGATCTCGCGCTCCTCACCGGTCTGCGTGTCGCGCACGGTGATCGACTCGACCTTCTCACCGCCGTTGATCGAGACCAGCTCGCTGTTCCACGCGAAGGACAGCTTCGGGTCGCTCTCCGCGCGGCGGGCCATGATCTTCGAGGCGCGCAGCGCGTCACGACGGTGCACGAGGGTCACCGTGCGACCGAAGCGCGTGAGGAAGGTGGCCTCCTCGACGGCGCTGTCTCCGCCGCCGACCACGACGATGTCCTGGTCCTTGAAGAAGAACCCGTCGCACGTGGCGCACCAGCTGACGCCCTTGCCGGAGAGGCGGTCCTCGCCGGTCACGTCGAGACGGCGGTACGCGGAACCGGTCGCGATGATCACCGACTTCGCCCGGTACACGGTGCCGTCCTCGAGCGTGATCGTCTTGACGTCGCCCTCGAGCTGCACGTCGACGACGTCCTCGAACTCGATCTGCGCGCCGAAGCGCTCGGCCTGCTCCTGCATGGTCGTCATGAGCTCGGGGCCCTGGATCCCCTCGGCGAAGCCGGGGAAGTTCTCGACGTCCGTCGTGGTCATCAGCGCGCCGCCGGCGTCGAGCGCCCCCGCGAGGACGATCGGCTTCATCTCGGCGCGGGCCGTGTAGATCGCGGCCGTGTAGCCCGCGGGACCGGAGCCGACGATGACGACCTCGTGCACCGTGCTGTCCTGCGCCGCGCCGTCCTGCGCGGTCTCGGGGGCCTCGCAGCCCTCGGGCCCGCAGGCCTGCGCGGAGGCGGCGGAGGCGCCGAGGATGTTGAGAGCCTGGATCGGCTGGGTCATGGGAGGTCCTTCCGGAGGTGGACGGGAACGGCGCGGCGACGCAGACGAGCGTACGGCGCGAAGGGGTCGGAGGGGGCGGGCGAGGGACGAGGCGGGACGGCGCTCACACACCCTCGATGAGCACGGTGCCGCTCCAGAGGCCCACCTGGGACGGATCCGCCTGCGTCGAGGCGTCGCCGCAGGTGGGGCGCACCACGGTCACCGAGACCGTGCCGCCCGTGGCCTGGAGCGTGTCGCGGTCCACGGGACCGTGCACGAGCAGCCAGGCCGACGTCTGGTCGGTTCCCCACGCGACCTCCTCCATGATCAGCACCGCATCGGAGCTCCCGAGGGCCTGCAGGCAGGTCGCGGCGTCGAAGCTCGTCATCGGCTGGATGGTGCCGGCGTCGACGAGCCTCTGGACCTCGGTGCCCAGGGAGCTCTCCGTGACAACGGGCAGACCCGCCGAATTCTTCCCGGCACCGTTCTCCGTGTCGACCGCGACACCTGCCCGCGGGTGCGTGGTGCTCGACTGCTCGAGCGCCGTGGACAGCTGCAGCCCGATCAGCGCGGCCACGACCAGCACCGCGAGGATCACCACGACCGGGATCCCGAGGAAGTTCGGGAGCCGGGAGTACAGCCCGTGCACCCGCCGGAGGGCCGGGCGCGGGCTCATTCGACGCGGACCTCGGCGATCCGGCCGCGGTAGCGATCGGTCTCGACGCTGTCCTGCGGGAGGTCGGGGATCCACAGCGCGGCGCCGTCGGCCTCGAGGGGCTCCTTCGGGGTGAGGACGGCCTCGCCGTCCCCGTTGAACTGAGCGGTCGCGGCGACGTCGCGGAGGCTGCCGTCGGCGTTCACCGCGTGCAGCTCGATCGTCCCGCCCGTGTTGCGGGCGGTCGTCACGGTGACCTTCGTGATCGTGGACTCCTCCGCGAAGGTCAGCTTGATGCCCGTGCCGTCCTTGAGCCCGCCGAAGTCGGAGCTCGTGTACAGCTTCGTGGACCAGAAGGTGCCGGTGTCGCCATCCGTGATGCGCGAGGCCTGCTCCGGATGGTCGAGGGTGCTCGAGTTGAACTCCTCGACCCCGGTCACCTCGGGCGCGGGCAGGGTGGCGGTGGGCGACGGGCTCTCCTCCTCGGTGGTGGGGCTCGCCTCCTCGCTCGGTGCGGCGGTGGTCGCGGTCGCGACCGGCTGCGTGTTCAGCGGGTTCTCGACCCGCTGGCGCAGCCCCGAGGTGATCGACGTGATCGCGAAGACCATCGCGATGATGACCAGCAGCACGGCGCCCAGCAGGATCCATTGGGCCTGGCGCGAGCGGGCGGCGGGCTGTGCGGGGCCGAGGCCCCAGGTCTGCGGGTCGTCCGCATCGACCGCGACGCCGACGACCTCCCGCAGCAGGGAGCTGCGGGAGGCGGGGACCGTGTCCTCCGGGACGTCCGACTCGAGGGCGGAGCGGTCGCGGCCGCGCACGACGATCGGACCGGAGTCGACCGGGGCGAGCGACTCGGTGCGCCCGGAGACGGCGAGCGGGCCCGTGCCCTCCGCCGCGGAGGACGCGGAGTCATGACGATGATGCGTGGCAGGGGTGAGCGCGGTGCTCGCGGTGGCGCCGGCGGCCGCGGGGAGGGCGGCCGTGCCGGGCTCCGCCGCGGCGGGGGCCACCCCGGACTCGGCGGCCTCCGGTGCGGAGGTGCCCGGCGCGTCGGCCGGGGTCGAGGGACTCACCGGGGTCGACGGGCTCGTCGAGGCCGACGGGTCGGCCGGTGAGGACGGGCCGGAGGGGGCGGCTGCGGCGGCGGCCGCCGCGACGCCGACGGTCGCGGCACCGGCCGCACCCGCGCCGGCGGCGAGGGGCGCGGCGTCACGAGCCGCGGCCGCGTCGGTATCCGCGGCGGATCCCGTCGTTGCGGCGGCGTCGGTCTCGGCAGGGCGAGAGGCAGGGGCGGCGACGTCGAGATGGCCCGGGAAGACGCTCGAGGAGCGCCGCTCGTCCAGGTGCAGCTCCTTCACCAGCGCCTTCGCCTCGCCCTCGGCCGCGGAGGAGGAGGCCTGAGCAGTCTGCTCCTGCTCCTCGGCGGGCACCGAGGACTCGGGGGCCCCGGGGTTCTCGGGGTCGACGGCGGCCGAAGCCGCGCCGGCGCCGACGACCCCGGCCGTCGCCGCGGCGGCCGCGCCGGGGGTGCGGGAGACGGTGTCCTCCTCCGGGAGGCCGCCGTCGGTGGGGAGCGGCTCGAACGACTCGGTGGCCGGATCAGCGGCGGCCCGCCCCGGACCGGTCGGGTCCGACGTCGGCGCCTCCTCCCCGTCGGCGACGGGAGCCGCGGAGCCCGCGCTCACCGAGGTCTCCCGGCCGGGGACGACGACGGGCGCGGACGGAGCGGCATCGCGGGAGGAGGCAGCGGGGGTCTCCCCGCGACCCGCATAGGCCTCGAGGGTCACCGGGATCGACTGCCACGGCTCGAGGGCCTCGACCAGGTCACGCGTGGTCTCCGGGCCCTCCTCCGCGGCGCCGCCCAGCACGAGCTCGCACAGCAGGTCGAGGTCCTCGGGGATCGGCGGGGCGCCCTCCGCTCGCAGCGCGGACGGCCGTGGGATCGTCCCGTCGGCCCCCGGTCGCGGGCTCCGGCCCGTGAGCGCCCGGAACAGCAGCGCGACGAGGGCGCGCGTGTCCTGGAAGGAGGCGATCTCCCGCGAGCGGTCCAGATCGGTGTGCGCGGCGGCCTCGACGCCCACACCGAGCACGGAGACCGCCCCGGAGGCCGTGTCGACGAAGACGCGGTTGGAGTCGAGCAGCTGATGGCGGAGGCCACGACGGCGCGCGACCTCGAGCCCGGTCGCGGCCTCGCCGATCACGGCGCGCGCGGTCTCGGGGTGCAGGGGGCCGTCGGCGAGCAGCGCCGCGAGCGGCGGGGACGTGGGCAGCGGGTACTCGACGACCGTCGTCGGCTCGCCCGCGGTCCCGTCCGTCGCGCTCTCCTCACGGGGATCCTCGAGCACGACGATCTCGCGGACCGGCACGAGGTGCGGGTCCTCCACCAGGTACGCGCGGCGCACGGCGTCGGCGGCCTCGAGCGCGGCCGGGCCGTGCACGACCAGCAGCGCCACGTCCTCCCCGCTCGCGACCGTGCGGGCCCGGTGCCACGAGGCGCCCTCGGCGACCCCGGACAGGGGGATCCGCCCCTCCAGGGTCCACCGGGAGCGCAGCGCGTCCAGATGAGAGTTCGTGTCCACGGACCGTCCTTGTCGTCGGTGTTCGCCCTCGCTGCGAGCTCGGGCGGCTTCCATGCTACGAGGTCGCCCCGCGCAGGCGGCCGAGGGCCCGGGTTCCGGTGCCCACCATGCGCTGGACCTCCTCGACCCGCAGCAGCCAGGCCACGGCCAGGAACACCGCGGAGACCACCGCGCCGATCACGACGCCGAGGGCGATGGCGACCGATCGGTGGGACCAGATGGCCCCGTCCAGCAGCTGCACGAGCCCCGCCCCCACGGCCCAGGAGACGAGCGCCGCGAGGGCGAGCTTCCCCGCGAGCACCAGACCCTCCCGTGTGCCCGGCACGGCCTCGCCGAGGGCAGCGGCACGGCGCCGCAGGAACCACAGGGCCATGAGCCATCCGGCGAGGTTGCCGACGCTGCTCACCGTCGCCGCGGTCGCCGTCGCCCACGCCGGGTCCACCACGGCGAGGATGATCGGCGCACCCACGAGGGAGGCGAGCGTGTTCGGGATCTGCGTGTAGAAGGGCACGCGGGCGTCCTCGTACGCGTAGAACACGCGCTTGACGAGGTAGAGGGCCGCGAAGGGCACGAGGCCCAGCATGTAGCCGACGAGCACCGCGCCGTTCGCCCGGGCGCCGATCGGCCCCGTGCCGCCGCCGATCGCCCACATGATCGGGCCGGCGAGGGCGATGAAGAGGACCGTGCACAGCACCATCGGCACCGCGAGCAGGCGGTTCGTGCGGGCGTACGCGGCGAGCGCCGCGGCGTGGTCCCCCGCGGCGGCGCTGCGCGAGATCGCCGGGAAGGCGGCCGTGACCAGGGAGACCGCGATGATGCCCTGCGGGATCATGAACGCGAGGTACGCCCAGTCGATCGAGAGCAGCCCCGGATAGCGGGCCGCGAGGTCGGAGTCCTTCCCGGCCGCCTCCGCCGCGTGCACCGCACCGCCGGTGGACCAGCGGGTCGCCCACACGCCGAGCTGGCCGAGGCCCAGCATCGCGAGGGTCCACAGGCCGATCCTGCTGAGCTTGCCCAGGCCCAGCCCGCGGAAGCCCCACCGCGGCCGCAGCCGCAGGTCGAGCTTCTTGACGAACCAGGTGAGGAAGACGACCTGGCCCGCCGAGCCGCCCACGTTGATCGCCGCCATCGCCACGATCATCGCGAGGGTCCACTGCGACGGGTCGCCGACGGCGCCCCACATGCCCAGGAACAGGGCCGCGCCGACGATGCCGATGAGATTGTTGACCACCGGCGCCCACTGGTACGGGCCGAAGGAGTCGTGCGCGTTCAGCAGCTGCCCGCACATGACGTACAGGGCGGAGAAGAAGACCTGCGGCATCATCCAGTAGCCCAGCTGCACCGCGAGCGCGTAGGTCGCCGGCGGCAGGCTGCCGCTCGTGAGCACGAGCAGCACGGGCACGAGCAGCATGCACAGCCCCGTGAGCACGAGCGACACGAGGGACACGAGGGTCATGAGGCGCGAGACGTAGTCGCTGCCGCGGTCCGGCCGCTTCACGGCGCGCACGATCGCGGGCACCAGGATCGCGTTGAGCGTGCCGCCGCCCACGAACAGCCACACCGTGTTGGGCAGGGCGTTCGCGGCGCTGAAGGCGCTGCCGGCGGAGGACATGGAGCCCGCGAGGATCGAGCCGAACAGGAAGTTCCGCACGAAGCCGAGCAGCCGCGAGACGATCGATCCCGAGGCCATGACCACGGAGGCCTTCATGAGGCGGGAGCTGCTCCCGGGGGTGCCGTGGCGGCGGTGGCGGGGAACGTGATGGGTGCGGAGCTCGCGGGGACGTGACGTCACGGGCGCTCCTCCTTCTGCTCCGGGTCCTCGGCCGCGGCGGCGGCCTCGTCCCCGGTCTCGGTCGTGGGGTCGGGATGGGTCTCGGCGTCGTCGGCGTCGTCGGCGGTGGGGGGCAGCGGCTCGGTGGTGGGCTCGGAGCGGCCGGTGCGGGCGAGGACCACCGGGTCCTCGGGGCCGTGCACGGCCGGGGCGCGGTGCGAGGAGCCCGTGCGGCGGGCGCGCGCGACGCCCACCACCACGAGCGCGCCCATGCCGATCACGAGCAGCAGCGTCGTCCAGTTCTCCCACGCCGGGTTCACCGTGAGCGGCACCTCGGAGGTCGAGGTGAGCGCCTGCGCCCCGCCGTCCGGGGCGTCCTCGGCGTCAGGATCGCTGGTCAGCTGCACGGAGAGGGTCACAGTGCCGTTCGCGATCGCCTCGACCGGGACCGTCTTGTCGATCTGGCCGCGGGCGGGGACCGTCACGACGGGCTGCTCGCCCACCCGCACGATCGGGCGGTCCGAGGACACCGCGATCCGCACCGTGATCGGCGTGTCCAGGGAGTTCTTCACCGTGATCGGCACGCCCGCCGAGTCGGAGATGAGGTTGTAGCCGGAGGTCGGGACGACGGAGATCGCCTCGGTGAGGTCCGTGACGGCGGTCTCCGCCAGGTCCGCCCGCGCGGAGGAGTCCGCGGCGGAGCCCCAGTGCTCCGAGGCGGCGGAGAGCACCTCGAGGCGGGGACCGTCGAGCGCGGCGTCGTCCTCCATGACCGCGCCGAGCGTGTCGAGCTCGCCCCAGAGGTCCTGCAGCCGGCGGGCGAGGGCGGGCTCGACGTCCGTCGCGGCGACGTCGGCCGGGTCGGTGCGCGTCCAGGTGCCGTCCTCGGACTCCGCCGAGGGAGCCACGGTCGCCGCATCGATCACCCCGAGGGCGTAGAGGTCGTCCCCGGGTGTCGAGGGGTTCGTCGTGACCGCGTCCTGCTCCGCGGCGGAGAGCAGGGCATCGGTGGTCCCGCGGGTGAGCCAGGGGGCCTCGTCGAGGGCGTCGAGCGCGGTGCCCGCGGCCTCTGCGTCCAGGGCCGCCTCCGGGTCCGGGCTGATCAGCAGGTGCCGCGGTGCCTGCGAGTACTCCGAGGCGATCGTCGCGGTCTCCGCGAGCATCCGCTGGGTCACGAGCTCCGGGTCGGTGCTGCCGTCGAGCGAGGCGAACTCGGCGGAGAGCTCCGGATCCGGCGCGAGCACCCGCAGGTCCCGCCCGGACCCCGTCGCGCCTGTCGCCTCGTAGGTGCCGATCGAGCTGGGGGTGACGGCCGATCCCGGATCCTCCCGCACCGACGTGGAGGGCACGATGACGGTGTCCGCCCCCGTCGCGGCCGCCTCGTCGAGGGCGTCGGCGGTGACCTCGTCACCGGGGATGCCGACGGCCCGCGAGCGCAGGACGATCCCCGACTCCTGCCAGGTGTCCCGGCCCAGGGCGTCGGCCGCGTCCGCGAGGTCCGTGGCGCCGCCTTCGCGGAGTCCCGCGAGGTCCGTGCGCGCATAGGGCATGGCGAGCACGGTGCGGGAGCCGACGGCGTCCTGCAGCGTCGAGGCGATCGCCTGCGCGGTCTCCGGGACGGCGTACTCGGCGGCCGCGTCGCCGTTCGTGGTCTGCGGATCGCCCTCCTCGGCGATCGCGAGCCGCGGCGGGTCCAGCAGCTGCGGGTCCAGCCACCAGTCCACGTCCTCGCGCGCGGCGAGGGCCTGCAGGGAGGCGAGGTGCCCGGAGGCGGCGGAGTCCGCGTAGGCGGAGGGATCGGCCGCCGCGGCCCCCGGATCCGTGCCGGTCATGGGCAGCAGCACCGACTCGGTGATGCTGCCGCTCGCCCCCTCGGGGCGCCACACCACGAAGGTGCGGATCGCGTCCTGGGGACCGTCGGACGTGGAGAGCGTGAGCGAGATGCGGCGCGTGCCCCACAGATAGGACTCCCCGCTGAAGCCGAGGTCCTCCGCGGGCACGCGGATCTGCAGCGTCGCGGAGTCCCCCGGCGCGATGACCGCCGGATCGGAGGAGGCGACGGGCTCACCCGCCGTGTCCGGTCCCGTGAGTCCCTCCCACTGCGAGAGCTGCGCACGGTCGGTGACGCGCGAGCTGCGGGTGCGCAGCTCGAGGGACGCCGCGTCGAGCGGCTCATCGGAGGTGTTGGTCACCCTCACCCGCGCGGTGAGCGTGCCGCCGGGCGCGAGGGAGGTGGGATCCAGGGAGGTGAGCGTGAGGTCGACGGCGGAATCCCCACCCTCCGACGGGGCCGACGGGGCCACGGGTGCGGCGGGGGACGCGGGCGCGGCGGCGCTCGCCGGGCTCGCGGCGCCGGCCAGCAGCGCGGGAGCGAGGAGCATCGTCACCGTCAGCAGCGCCGCGAGGACCGGGCGCAGCAGCGGACGGGTGGACGGCATGGGGACACTGTATGCGGCCGCTACCGTAGTTCCCTGCGCGGGCGCGCCTGCTCCGCAGACCCTCGCACCACCTTCACATCGACCGCAGGACAGGACCCCCGTGACCGAACCCGCCGCCGAGGCCGCCCACCGCCTCGAGAACGCCCGCACCCGGGCCGCCGCCATGTTCGAGGCGCTGCCCGCGGAGATCCACGACCTCGGCCGCCGCTTCGAGGCGGCCGGTCTCGAGCTGGCCCTCGTGGGCGGCCCCGTGCGCGACGCCGTCCTGGGCAGGGTGAGCGCCGACCTCGACTTCACGACCTCCGCCCGCCCCGAGCAGACCGAGGAGATCCTGCGCGGCTGGACCCACGACGGCGGCATCTGGGAGATGGGCCGCGAGTTCGGGACCCTCGGCGGGATCCGCGACGGGGTCAAGGTCGAGATCACGACCTACCGCACCGAGACCTACGACCCCACCTCCCGCAAGCCCCAGGTCGCCTACGGGGACACGCTCGAGGGGGACCTCTCCCGCCGCGACTTCACCGTCAACGCGATGGCCGTGCGCCTGCCCTCGCTCGAGCTCGTCGACCCCTTCGACGGCCTCGAGGACCTCGCCAAGGGCGTGCTGCGCACCCCGGTCGCCCCCGAGCAGTCCTTCGACGACGACCCGCTGCGGATGATGCGCGCGGTGCGCTTCGTCTCCCAGCTCGACCTGCGGATCGAGCCGATGACCGCCGCCGCCGTCGCGGACCTCGCCGAGCGCATCACCATCGTCTCCGCCGAGCGGGTCAAGGACGAGCTGGTCAAGCTCATGACCGGCGTCGTGCCCCGCCGCGGCCTCGAGCTCATGGTCGAGCTGGGCCTCGCCGACCACGTGCTGCCCGAGCTGCCCGAGATGCGGCTCGCGATCGACGAGCACCACCGCCACAAGGACGTCTACGAGCACTCCCTCACCGTGCTCGACCAGGCGATGGACCTCGAGAGCCCCGCCGGCTCCGGCGGCCCCTGCGAGGCGCCGGACCTCGTGCTGCGCCTCGCCGCGCTGCTCCACGACATCGGCAAGCCCGCCACCCGCCGCTACGAGGACGGCGGGGTCGTCACCTTCCGCTTCCACGAGACCGTGGGCGCGAAGATGGCCGCCAAGCGGCTGCGGGCCCTCGCCTTCGACAAGGACACCATCAAGAAGGTCTCCCGGCTCGTCGAGCTGCACCTGCGCTTCCACGGCTACGCGGACTCCCCGTGGACCGACTCCGCGGTGCGCCGCTACGTCACCGACGCCGGGGACCTGCTCCAGCGCCTGCACCGGCTCACCCGGGCGGACGTCACCACCCGCAACCAGCGCAAGGCCCGCGCCCTCTCCCGCGCCTACGACGAGCTCGAGGAGCGGATCGACCGCCTCGCCGAGCAGGAGGAGATCGGGCGGATCCGCCCGGACCTCGACGGCAACGCGATCATGTCGATCCTCGACCTCCCCCCGGGCCGCGAGGTGGGCGAGGCCTACAAGCACCTCCTCGAGCTGCGCATGGAGCACGGCCCGCTGGGCGCCGAGCGCGCCGAGGCGGAGCTGCGCGCCTGGTGGGCGGCCCGCGCCGAGGGCTGAGCGGGCGGTCGGCGCGCGCCGGTGGTGACACGCGCCGCACGGACGCTGGATGCCTCCCCGCCTCCGTGTGAGGAGGATGTGAGGGACCGCCCGGCAGACGTGCACACCGTGTGTGCTTCGCCGCCGGGGCTTCCCGTCGGCGGGGGTGGGATGCTCATACTGTGAGGTCGCCTGCCCGTCGGCAGTCGCGTCCCCGACCCCTTCAGACCAGGAGCAGCAGCCATGAGCGATTCCGGACGCTCGTCCCGCGGCTCGTCGCGCCGCACGAACCCGTCGGCCGGCAATCGTCGCGCCGCAGGTGTACGTCGCGCCTCCGGGGCCTCCGACGCGAAGAAGCCGGCGCAGGGCGCCGCGGCCTCCGCGAGCAAGGGCACGAGCCGCACGCCGAAGAAGGCCGGCGCCGCCGCGGGCGGTGCGGCCGCGGCGGGGGCAGGCAGCCGCTCGGCGGCGTCCCGCCACGCCGCACCGGCGCGCAGCGGGCGCGGGAAGGGCCGCGGCAAGGTCGCCGCGACGAACTTCCTGAACTACCCGCGGGCCGGGAAGAAGGGCTTCTGGCGCTGGCTTCCGTCCTTCCGCCTGCTCGCCGGCGCCTTCGCGCTGATCGTGCTGCTGGGCCTCGCCGGCACCGTCTGGCTGTACAAGACCACCGAGGTCCCCGAGCCCTCCGACTTCGCCCTCGCCCAGTCCTCCCGCGTCTACTTCTCCGACGGCGAGACGGAGATGGGCAAGTTCAGCGACATCAACCGCACCCCGATCGCGAACGACGAGATCCCGCAGACCGTCAAGGACGCCGTCGTCGCGAGCGAGGACGCGACCTTCTACGAGAACCGCGGCATCTCGCCCAAGGGCATTCTCCGAGCCCTGGTCAACAACCTCTCCGGCGGTGCCCGCCAGGGCGGCTCGACCATCACGCAGCAGTACGTGGAGCGGTACTACACCGGGACCAACACGAGCTACGTGGGCAAGGTCAAGGAGATGTTCATGGCGATCAAGATCGACCAGGAGCTCCCCAAGGACGAGATCCTCTCCCGCTACCTCAACACCATCTACTTCGGTCGCGGCGCGTACGGCATCGAGGAGGCCTCCCAGGCCTACTTCGGCAAGCCCGCCTCCGAGATGGACGAGTCCGAGGCCGCGCTGCTGGTCGCCGTGATCCCCGGCCCCTCGTCCTACGACCCCGCGGTCAACGAGGAGAAGGCGCAGTCGCTGTGGGCGCGCGTGATCGAGCGCGAGGTCAACGACACCGGGGTGCTCACGGCCCAGCAGGCCGACGCCCTCGAGTTCCCGAAGACCGTCGAGCCCAAGAAGCAGAACAGCCTCGGCGGCACCAACGGCTACCTCCTGGACCAGGTGCGCACCGAGCTCATCAACCAGGGCTACACGCAGGACGAGCTCAACACCGGCGGCTTCAAGATCGTCTCCACGGTGGACAAGAGCGTCCAGGACAACACCGTCCAGTCGATCGAGGACCTCGGCGACCGCCCTGAGAACAACCGCGTGGGCACGATGACGCTGGACCCGTCCAGCGGCGCGATCCGCGGCATGTACGGCGGCGAGGACTACGTGAAGCAGTCCATCAACGACGCGACCCAGTCGCGCATGCAGGCCGGATCGATCTTCAAGACCTTCACGCTCGTCGCGGCCCTCCAGGACGGCTACTCGCTCTACTCGACCTGGGACGGCAACTCGCCGAAGTCCTTCCCCGGCTGGACCGTGAACAACTTCAACAAGGTCGACTACGGCACCGTGAGCCTCGCGCAGGCGACCACGAACTCGATCAACACGGCCTTCGCCGAGCTGAACGTCGAGATGGGCCCCACGAAGACCAAGGAGGCCGCGATCGAGCTGGGCCTCCCGGAGACCACGCCGGGCCTGGACGACTACGCCTCGAACGTGCTCGGCAGCGCCTCGCCGACCGTCCGCGAGATGGCGGAGGCCTATGCGACGATCGCCTCCGGCGGCATCTACCACTCCGCGTACATCGTCGAGACGATGACCAACGCCGACGGCTCCAAGGAGTACGAGCACAAGGACACCGCCAAGCGCGTGCTCGACGAGGGCGTGGCCACCAACGCCACCGTCGCCCTCCAGGGCCCGCCCAGCACGGGCTCCGCGAAGGCGCTCGTCGACATCATGGACGGCCGCCCCGTGGCCGGGAAGACCGGCACCTCGGAGTCCTTCCGCTCCGCATGGTTCGTGGGCTTCACCCCGCAGCTCGTGACCGGCGTGGGCATGTTCCAGCCGAACGCGGACGGCGGCGAGGACCCGCTCACCCCGTGGGGCGACTACTCGAACATCACCGGCGGCTCGTACCCCACGGAGATCTGGGGCTCGATCATGTCCCGCTCCCTCGAGGGCCAGGACTTCGAGGACTTCCCCGAGGCCGTGCGGCTGGACAACCAGAAGGCCGTCGCGAGCACCACGACGACCCGCAAGTCGACCCGGACCCAGGCCCCGACGACGAAGGCCCCCACCACCGAGGCGCCGACCACGGAGGAGCCCACCACGGAGGAGCCGACGACGGAGGAGCCCACCACCGAGGAGCCCACCACGGAGGAGCCGACGACGGAGGAGCCCACCACCGAGGAGCCCACCACGGAGGAGCCCGCGGAGGAGGAGCCCACCACGGAGAAGTCGACGACGCCGGCGGAGAAGTCGACGACGACGAAGAAGCCCGCGGAGGAGACCACCACCGACTCCGAGGGCGACGACGAGGCCCGGGGCACGACCACCGGCCAGGGCACCGGGAAGGGCACGAGCAAGGGCTCGAGCACCGGCAACGGCTAGGGATCGGGCGGCGGGGACTGATCCCCGGGCCCCGGTCCACGACGCGGCCCGCTCGTCCTCCGGGACGGGCGGGCCGCGTCGTCGTCGGCCCCGGCTGTGATCCCCCGCGCAGCTCCCGCCCCGCTCTTCTCCCCACCGCCCGGGACCGGTAGGGTTGCACGGTCCGTGACATGCGCCGCCGGCGGCTGCGCGGATGGCATGAACCCTCCTGCCACGGAGAGACCGTGGCCGTTGAGACCACAGGAGGTGGGTACCGAAACATGCGCGCTTACGAAATGGTCGTGATCCTCGACCCGTCCGTCGATGAGCGGACCGTCAGCGGGACCTTCGAGAAGCTGGTCCAGGTCGTCCCCACCGAGGGCGGCACCATCGACAACGTCGACGTCTGGGGCAAGCGGAAGTTCGCCTACGAGATCGACAAGAAGTCCGAGGGCATTTACATCGTCCTCACCTTCACCTCGACCCCCGCCACCGCGCAGGAGCTCGATCGTCAGCTGGGGCTCAACGAGTCCGTGCTGCGCACGAAGCTCATGCGGGCCGACGCCAAGTGATCCCCCGGGACGCGCCCCCGCACCGCGGCGGCTCGTCCCTCCCGATCGCCCCCGGCTCGCGCCGACGGGCGACCAGCGGCCCCCGGGCCGTCTCCCAGTGACACCACTGACCCCACCGAACTCGGAGCAGAGGAGCACCCATGGCGAATGACACCGTCATCACGGTGATCGGCAACCTCACCGCCGACCCGGAGCTGCGTTTCACCAACTCCGGAGCGGCCGTGGCGTCGTTCACCGTCGCGTCCACCCCCCGCACCTTCGACCGTCAGGCGAACGAGTGGAAGGACGGCGAGGCGCTGTTCCTGCGCTGCTCGGTCTGGCGCGATGCCGCCGAGAACGTGGCGGAGTCGCTGGAGAAGGGCACGCGCGTCGTCGTGCAGGGCCGTCTCCAGCAGCGCTCCTACACCGACCGTGAGGGCAACAACCGCACGTCCGTGGAGCTCCAGGTCGACGAGGTCGGCCCGTCGCTCCGCTACGCCACCGCCAAGCCCACCAAGGTGCAGCGCGGCGGAGGCGGCGGCGGTCGCGGCTTCAACGGCGGCGGTGGTCAGCAGGGCGGCGGCTTCAACGGCGGCGGCCAGGGTGGCTACGGCCAGCAGGGCGGCGGTCAGGGCGGCTACAACGGCGGCCAGCAGGGTGGCTACGGCAACGCTCCTCAGGGCGGCGCCGACCAGGACCCGTGGGCCGGCGGCAACCAGGGCGGGTACGACGACCCTCCCTTCTGATCCGCAGAGGGCTCACCGGAGCCCGCTGACCAGGATCGACACTCATCCATTCCATCCCGGGTGCATGCCCGGGCTCCACAGAAAGAAGGAGCACCACGATGGCCAAGCCTGTTCTTCGTAAGCCGAAGAAGAAGCTGAACCCGCTGAAGGCTGCGGGTCTCGAGACCGTGGACTACAAGGACGCGGCGCTGCTGCGCAAGTTCATCTCCGACCGCGGCAAGATCCGCGCGCGCCGGGTGACGGGCGTGTCCGTGCAGGAGCAGCGCAAGATCGCGAAGGCCGTGAAGAACGCCCGCGAGATCGCGCTCCTGCCCTACTCGACCTCCGGTCGCTGAGCAAGGAAGGCATTCACATGACCACCAAGCTCATCCTCACGCACGAGGTCTCCGGCCTCGGTGCCGCCGGCGACGTCGTCGAGGTCAAGGACGGCTACGCCCGCAACTACCTGCAGCCCCGCGGTCTCGCGACCCCGTGGACCAACGGCGGTCAGCGTCAGCTCGACCAGATCCGCGCCGCCCGCGGCAAGCGCTCGATCACGAACCTCGAGGACGCCCAGGCGCTCAAGGCGACGCTCGAGTCGAAGCCGGTCGTCGTCTCCGAGCGCGCCGGCGAGAACGGCCGCCTCTTCGGCGCCGTCTCCTCCAAGGAGATCGCCGACGGCGTCAAGGCCGTGTTCGACAAGGACATCGACCGTCGCACGGTCGAGTTCCCCGCCCCCATCAAGGCGCTGGGCGAGCACAAGGCGACCGTGCGTCTGCATGACGACGTCTTCGCGAACCTGGTCATCCAGGTCGTCGCCGCCAAGGGGTCCGTGAAGGCCTGATCCAAGGCTCTCGCACCCTGCGCTCGACGCCCCGTCCACCGTTCCGGTGGGCGGGCGTCGTCGCGTGCGGGGAGTGCCCCGGGCTCCTGCCCCGCGCTCCAGCCCCGCCCCGGCCCGCGCGCCGGCCTCCTGCCCCCGGCCCCGCCTCCCGGAAATGGTCCGATTCCGTTCCAGATCCGACGCCGACCTGGAACGGAATCGGACCATCGTCCCGGGGAGGGGGCGGCCCGCTCGGAGAAGCGGAGGCGCAGCGCATGCGGCCAGCCGGTGCCGCGCGGGGAGGACGGAGCGCCGGTCCCTGCGACGACCGCTCTCGCCGACTAGGGTCGGGCAGGGTGAACACCCCTTCCCCCGCCCCCTCCCACCCGGACGCCGGCTCCTCACCGGCCGCCGGGCACACCCTCGCGAGGTCCCTCGGCCACGGCCAGATGGCGATGATCGCCATGGGCTCCGCCCTCGGCACCGGCCTGTTCCTGGGCTCCGGCGAGGCGATCGGCTACGCCGGCCCCGCCGTCATCGTCGCCTTCGCCGTGGGCTCCCTCATCGCCGCGACGATCGCGCTCGCGATGGGCGAGATGGCCTCCCGCCACCCCGTGCGCGGCGGCTTCGGCACCCTCGCCGCCCGCTACCTCTCCCCGTTCTGGGGCTACCTCAGCCGCTGGCTGTACTGGATCGTCACGGTCGCCGTGACCGGCGCGGAGCTCGTCGCCTGCGCCGCCTACCTCGCCTACTGGTTCCCGGTCGTGCCGATCTGGGCGGGGATCCTGCTCTTCGCCGTCGTGATCGTGGGCATCAACCTCGCGACCGTCGGCTCCTTCGGCGTCATCGAGTTCGCGCTGAGCTCGATCAAGGTCGTCGCCGTCCTCGTCTTCATCCTCATCGGCCTGTTCCTCGTGCTGTTCGGCATGCCCGGGGAGAGCGCCCCCGGGCTCTCCCTCCTCACGTCCGACGGGGGCTTCGCCCCCAACGGCTGGGGCGCCGTCTGGATCGCGCTCTCGGTCGTCATGTTCTCCTTCGGCGGGATCGAGCTGCTCTCGATCACCGCCGCCGAGGCGAAGGACCCGGCCCGCTCGATCCGCACCGCAGCGCGCACCACCATCGTGCGCCTCGCGTTCTTCTACGTGCTGTGCATCGGCATCGTCGTGAGCCTCGTGCCGTGGCAGGAGGCCGCCGGCACCGGCGAGGACGTCGCGACCTCCCCGTTCGTGATGGTCTTCGACAGGATCGGCGTGCCCGGCGCCGCGAGCATCACGAACCTCCTGGTGCTCGTCGCCGCGCTCTCCGCGGCGAACGCGAACCTCTACGCCGGCAGCCGCATGCTCCACTCCCTCGCCTCCGACGGCCTCGCCCCGCGCGTCTTCGCGCGCACCACGCGCCGTCACGTGCCCTACGTGGGCATCGTCGCGAGCTCCGTGGGCCTGCTCGCCGCCGCGATCCTCGCGTTCTCCGGGGTCGGCGGCGTGTTCGGCTACATGATGAGCCTCGTCGTGTTCGCGGTGCTGCTCGTGTGGTTCCTGATCCTCGCGACCTTCGTCGCCTACCGGCGTCGCGGCGTCGAGGGCGCGACCTTCCGGGTGCCCGGCGGCGTCGTCACGGCGGTCGTGGGCATGGTCGGCCTGCTCACCGTTCTCTCCACGGTGTTCGTGCGCGAGAGCATGCAGATCGCCGCGGCCGTCGGCGTGCCCGCCGTGCTGCTCGCGACGCTCCTCTACTTCATCGTCGTGCGGCGCCGTCTCGACACGGCCGCGATCGAGGAGGCCTTCGACGAGGCCGAGTCGATGCGCTGACGTCGCTGTCGCGGACGTCCGTCGGGACCGGCTCGGACGGACGTCGCGGCCGGTCCCGGCGTCCCGGTCGCTAGTGTTGGGGCATGTTCGGATCCTCGAAGCAGCTCCAGGCCCAGCAGGCCCACATCGCGCGGCTCGAGGAGGAGGTGCGCGGCCTGCGCGGGCTCGTGGAGCGTCTGGCCGACCGCTCCGACGTGGGACCCGCGGAGCTCGAGGAGCTGCGGGCCCAGCTGCGCCCGGCCTTCCCGCCGCGGGTGGACGAGCTGATCGCGCAGGACCAGCTCATCGCCGCGATCAAGGAGTACCGCACCGCGACCGGTGCCGGGCTCAAGGAGGCGAAGGACGCCGTCGAGGCGCGGCGCGACGGCCTGCGCTGACGTGCCCCGACGCCCCGGCCGGCGGGGTGACCGCACGGGAACGTGTCGTCCGCAACACTCCCTCGGACGGATTGGGTCCCCCGGTGAACGCGGGGTACCCTGGGAGGACCTTCGGCGTTGGTGTGTACGTACCTGGTGTCGGAGACATGCGCGAGTGGCGGAATTGGTAGACGCGCACGGTTCAGGTCCGTGTGCTCGAAAGGGCGTGGGGGTTCGAGTCCCCCCTCGCGCACGCATGGAAGAGCCCCTGGTCGGTGAGAGCCGGCGCAGGGGCTTCTTCGTGTCCGGGGCGCGTCACGCCGGTCGCTGCGGCGGTCGAGGTGCACCGGCCCGAAGGCCGGCGGTCACTCCCGCTCGCGGGCGGCGAGGAGGGCGAAGCCGCCCGCGATCGCGATGAGCGCGGCGACCATGCCGATGAGCGCCGGCCAGCCGCCCGCCACGAAGAACATGCCGCCCACGAAGCCGAACACGCTCGAGCCCACGTAATACCAGAGGTTGTAGAGGCTCGTCGCCTGGGCGCGATCCTGCGTGGCCTGCACGCCGGCCCAGCCCGAGGCGATCGCGTGCGCGCCGAACAGCCCGGCGGTCATGACCACGAGCCCCGTCACCACGAGCACGAGCGGCTGCGCGAGGGTGAGCAGCGCGCCGGCGAGCATGATCCCCATCGACGTGAGCAGCACCCGCCGACGGCCGTGCCGGGCGACGAGGCCGCCCGCGATCCGCGAGGACGCTGTGCCGGAGAGGTAGGCGATGAACAGCAGGCTCGTGAGGCTCGAGGGCATCGCGTACGGGGCGCCCTCGAGGCGGAAGCCCAGGTAGTTGTAGACCGCGACGAAGGCCCCCATGAGCAGGAAGCCCTGCGCGTAGAGCACGAGCAGGCGTGGCGTGCGCAGGTGACGGCCGACGGCGGCGACCACGTGCCGCACGGAGACCGGGTGCGGGGAGAAGCCGCGCGGCGGCGGGGTGATCGTGAAGAAGACGAGCGCCGCGGCGGAGGCCATGAGGGCGACGGCGAAGGTGCCCACGCGCCAGTCGGTGAGGTCCGCGACGGGGCCAGCGACGAGGCGACCCAGCAGCCCGCCGATCGTCGTGCCGGAGACATAGGTGCCGGCCGCGATCGCGGCGTGCCGGCGGTCGATCTCCTCGCCGAGATAGACGACGGCGATCGCGGGGATCCCGCCGAGGGCCGCGCCCTCGAGGACCCGCACCACCATGAGCGTGCCGAACCAGGGGATCCACGGCATGAGCAGGCCCAGCGCGGTCGCGGCGACGAGGCTCACGCGCATGGCGGAGACCCGGCCGATCCTGTCCGCGACGAGCGACCACGGCAGCACGGAGGCGGCGAGGCCCAGGGTCGCCGCGGAGACGGTGAGGCTCGCGCGAGAGGCGTCGACCCCCATGTCCGCGGCGAGGATCGGCAGCACCCCCTGCGGGGAGTAGAGCTGGGCGAAGGTCGCGATGCCCGCGCACAGCAGCGCGAGCAGGATCCGGCGGTAGGCCGCGGAGCCGCGGTCGTGGCCGGTCCACGGGGCGGGCGTCGGCGCCGGTGCGACGGGCGGTGCGACGGCGGGGGCGTCGTCGGTGAGGTCCGACGGCCGGAGGACGGGGGTGGGGAGGGTGGGGGTGGTCGACATGTGCGGGAGGCGCTCCTCGGGAGATCGCCGCTCACGCTAGGAGCCGTCGCGCCCCCGCACAAAGGTCATGGAGCGATGCTCGGCATAGCGATACCGGCATAGGATCGTGTGACCGGCGACGACGATCCCGTGCGGGCCGGCCGACGCGCCCGCGGAGTGAGCGAGCAGACGTCACGGGCGGAGGAGGAGGGCCGATGGAGCAGCAGGGCGACGCATCCGGCCGCGCCCGTCACGAGGCGGCCGAGGGTCTCGAGGGCGCGGACCGCGGCCGTGTGCTGCGGGACCTCCCCGTGTTCTGCGCCGTCGCGGAGGCCGGACAGGTCACGCTCGCCGCCGCGGAGCTCGGCCAGCCGCAGTCGATGGTCTCCCGCACGCTGGGCCGTCTCGAGGCGGCCCTCGGGGTGCGCCTGTTCGAGCGCCGGGGCCGCGGGATGGAGCTGACCGAGGCGGGGCGGCACCTCCTGCCCTACGCGCAGGCCGGACTGCAGCAGCTCGACGCGGGCCTGCGCGAGGTGCAGGGGCAGCAGGTGATCGGCCGGGACACGCTGCGGGTGGCGGTGCAGTCGCTGCTGGGCCTGCGCGTGGTCCCGCCGCTCATCGCACGCTTCCGCGCCTCCTACCCGGAGGTGGATTTCGAGCTCGTGCAGGGCTCCCGCCGTCGCGGCCTCACCCTGCTCGAGGAGGGGAGGATCGACATGGCCCTGCTCTCCTCGCCGCCGCGGATGCCGCGCACCACCACCATCGAGATGGCCGCGGAGCCGCTCGTCGCGCTCGTGCCGGCGGGCCACCCGCTGCAGCGGAGCGCACCGGTCGCGGTCGAGGAGCTCGCCGACGAGGAGCTCATCATGCTCTCCGCGGACTTCGACGTGCACGGGCTCGTCCACGCCATGTTCGCCTCCGTCGGCCGGACCCCGAGGATCGGGATGACGACCGAGGACTACTACACGGTGCGCGGCCTGGTCTCGGCGCGGCTCGGGGTGAGCATCATGCCGCCGATGCCGACGGTCTCCGACGAGGTCCGTGAGCTGCGGATCGACTCGCCGATGGCGCGCCGCACGATCGGCGCGGTCGTGCACGAGGACGCGGGCCGGCCGGCGCTCACGGCCTTCGTGCGGATGCTCGCCGCCTCGGACGGTCCTCGCTGAGGACCGTCCCCGGGGGCCCGGCTCAGGCCGGGCCGACGTGCAGGATCGTCGTCAGCAGAGCGCGGGCGCGGTCGAGCACGTCGTCGTAGCTGCGCTCCGCGCCCTCGGGCGCCGAATCCGTCACCTGATGGGCGAGATGGCCGAGGGAGCGGATCATCCCCGCGATGAGGCTCGTGATCATCTCCGCCGTCGGCTCGAGCTCCTCCTCGGGGAGGTCGGGGTGCTCGGTGCGCACGCGGAGCTGGATGATCTCGCCGAGCTCCTCCTCGAGGGCGAGGACCCGCCGCATCTGGGCCACGAGGAGATCGGGGTGCGAGGTGACCACCCGCATCCGCTCCTCGAGGGAGAAGGGGAGGTCCATCGGCGGCGGTGTGACGATGCCGACCGCGTCGAGCAGCACCGGCCCCGTGCCCACGATGAAGCGGCGGGCGGCGCTCTGGTCGATCCGGGGCATGTGCCGGCCCAGGAGCGCGTCCTCCTTGGTGGGGTAGTGGTTGAAGAAGGTGCGCTGGCTGATGCCGGCGGCCTCGCTGATCATCGCGACGGTGACGTCGGCGTAGCCGTGCTCGGCGACGAGCTCCAGGGCGGCCTTCTCGATGGCGTCGGCCGTGCGCTCGCCGCGACTCCTCGCCACAGGGGCGGACTTCTCGCTCATGGGGCCACAGTACGGCGCGCCACACCTCTCTGGACGCTCCTAGTGGCAGTCGCTACAGTTCTGAGTTGCAGTCACTGCAGTTCTGAGCGTGAGTCGATGAAAGGCACCCCATGACCACCACAGCCGCACCGATGGTGCTGACCCGTCGCAGGGTCTGGACGATCTTCGCCGCGCTGCTCGCGGCGATGTTCCTCTCGAGCCTCGACCAGACCATCGTCTCCACCGCCATGCCCACGATCGTCGGCCAGCTGGGCGGCGTCGAGCACCAGATGTGGATCACCACCTCCTACCTGCTCGCCTCGACGATCGTCATGCCGATCTACGGCAAGTTCGGCGACGTCCTCGGTCGCCGCCACCTCTTCCTCATCGCGATCGCCCTGTTCACGCTCGCCTCGCTCGGCGCCGCGCTCTCGAGCACCTTCTGGGCCTTCGTGATCTTCCGCGGCCTGCAGGGCCTCGGCGGCGGCGGGCTCATGATCCTCTCCCAGGCGATCATCGCCGACGTCACCCCGGCTGACCAGCGCGGCAAGTACATGGGCGTGCTCGGCGCCGCCTTCGGCGTCTCCGCGATCGCCGGCCCGCTCCTCGGCGGCTACTTCGTCGACCACCTGACCTGGCACTGGGCCTTCTACATCAACATCCCCGTCGGCATCGCCGCGTTCTTCGTCGGCGTGTTCGCCCTGCAGCTGCCCAGCAAGCGCGCCACCCACCGCATCGACGTCCCCGGCGTCGTCGCGCTCTCCGCCGCGACCGCGAGCCTCATCCTCTTCGCCGACCTCGGCGGGGACGACGCCCACGGCTGGGACTCGCCGCTCACCTGGGGCCTCGGCGCGCTCTTCCTCCTCGCCGCCGCGGCGTTCGTGCTCATCGAGTCCCGCGCCGAGGACCCGATCATCCCGCTCTCGCTCTTCCGCAACCGGCTGTTCGTGCAGTCCACCGCGATCGGCCTCGCCCTCGGCATCGGCATGTTCTCCGTGCTCGGCTTCATGCCCACCTTCCTGCAGATGGCCTCGGGCACCTCCGCCGCGGAGTCCGGGCTGCTCATGATCCCGATGATGGCCGGCATGATGGCGACCTCGATCGCCTCCGGCGCCTACGTCTCCCGCACCGGGCGCTACCGGATCATCAGTGCCGCCGGCGTGCTCGTCATGATCGGCGCGGTGCTGCTGTTCACCACCATGACCGCGCAGACCCCGATCTGGGTGATCATCGCCTACCTCATGGTCTTCGGCGCCGGCCTCGGCCTGGTCATGCAGAACATCGTCCTCGTCGCCCAGAACGCCGTCAGCGCGACCGTCGTCGGCACCGCGACCAGCACCACGAACTACTTCCGCGAGGTCGGCGCGACCCTCGGCACGGCGGTCTTCGGCACCGTCTTCGCCAGCCGCCTCACCGAGCGCCTCGTCGCCGTGTTCAGCGGGAGCGGGGCGAGCGCCGACCAGGCCTCCTCCGCGGCCTCCTCGATCGACCCCTCGACCCTCGCGGAGCTCCCGCAGACGATGCGGGACGCGATCGTCGACGCCTACGCCGAGGCCCTCTCCCCGGTGTTCTGGTACGTGCTGCCCTTCCTCGCCGCGGCCGTGCTGCTCGCGATCACCCTCAAGCAGGTCCCGCTCTCCCACGAGGCCGGGCTCGTGGCCCGCGGCGAGGCCGTCCTCGAGGAGCCCGCCGACGGGACGCCGGCCGACGGCGGCCCCGTGGGGACCCCTGCGCAGGAGGCCTCCCGCACGGGCGAGGACCCGGTGCCCGCGACCCTGCGCTGAGGCCCGCGCACCGGAGTGCGCTCGCGCTCGCCACACGCCCCGTCGGGGGCCGCAGCGTCGACGCGGGCGGCAGGGACGTCCGCCCGCTCGCCGGACGCACCCGGGACGGCCCTGCTCAGCGGCCGGGCGCGGTGAGCAGGAGCTCCACGTTCCGGTCCTGGGCCTCGCCCTCCTGGGAGAGGTCCGCGTGGAGGTCGTTGAAGGACAGCTCCCGGTAGAGCGTCGCGAGGGAGTCGCCCTGGTACGGCGCCGCGGACTCGATGATCGTCGAGAGCAGGGACAGGGTCCCGTCGCGGTTGTCGACCACCTCGATCACCCGCGCCTGCTGCGGGAAGTCCACGTGCGAGGCGGTGTTGACCGTCCAGTAGCGCCGCTCGGGCACGTCGTGCCCGCGCAGCTCGACGGCGTTGGTGTGCGTGTGCCCGTTGACCCAGGCGAGCACGTTCGGGAAGCGGCCCAGCAGGTTCGCCACGTCCCAGCCGGCGTGCCGCAGCTCGGGCTCGCCCGGCGCGAGCAGGAGGTTGTTCATCGTGTCCGGCGTGTGGTGGCTGAACACGAGGAAGTAGGTGTCCTCCGCCTGCCGGGTCACGAGCCGCCCGAGCGCGTCGTAGGAGCGGCTCGAGCCCTCGGTGAGCACCCGCTCGAGCCAGCGGTACTGGGTGTGGCCCAGCGACCCCTCGGTGAAGCCGGCCCGGTTCGTCGAGTCCAGCGCGATGCCGACCACGCCCTCGGCGATCTCGAAGGTGTAGTAGCCGGTGCGCTCGGCGACGTTCTGCTCGGTGTACCCGTGGCCCGGCGCGCCCACCCGGGGCACCGAGTCGAGGTGCGCGCGCAGGTACTCCTCGATCGTGAACGGGGCGCGGCGCTCGTCCGGCGTGACCTCGTGGTCGTGGCGCGGATCGGCGCTCGCGGTGATCTCCGGGGTGCGCGTGCCCTCGATCGAGGAGGTCGCGGCGGTGCGCACACGGGACTCGAGCTGGCGATTCGCGGCGTCGGAGGTGAAGCCCGTGAACTTCCACGAGCCGGTGTAGATCTCCGCGAGGAAGCCCCAGTCCGACGGCAGCGTGCCGGAGACGGAGTCGTCGTGGTTGCCGAACACGCTGAACCAGGGCACGTCGAGGCCCGGGCTGCGGTGGCTCGCCGTGGCGCGGTCCAGGAGGTCGGGGATCGGGGCGAAGCCGGCCTGCTCGTAGCGGTCGTCCACGCCGCCGGCGGGGTTCCAGTAGTTCCGGTCGCCGCTGGTCTGCACGCCCTCCCAGGTCCCGTCGGCCCCGGTGCTCGCGGTGATCTCGCCGCCGTCCATGACGGTGAGGAACCAGTCGAGCTCGACGGTCTCGTGGTTGTCGGTGTTGTCCCCGGTGGTGACGACGCAGTCGAGGGGGCGGCGCGTGTGCGGGCCCTTCCCCAGGGCGTTCACGCGCTCGACGAGGGAGACGGAGCCCTGGGTGGTGAGCGACTCCTGCGGGCGGAAGGCGGACCCGGTCACGTCGTGGAGGTACTCGAAGCGCATGGGGGACTGGGCGTCGAGCAGGTGCTGGTCGGTGAACTGGACGAGGGCGGCGAGCGGGACGCGGGTGTCGGTGCGGGCCTTCCGCGGAGGGTTCTCGAGCGCGTCCTCCCGCACGAGGAAGGGGGAGGGGTCCCCGGCGGTGAGGCGGCGGTAGGACCCCTCGGGCCCGGCCTCGGGAACGGCGCGGCCGGCGAGGGTGGTGCCGGTGGGGTCGAGCCCGGCGTCCTCGGCGAAGGCCCGCTGGGCGGGGAGGGTCGCGGCGGCGGTGCCGGCGAGGGTGAGGGCGGAGCCGGCGAGCAGCGTGCGCCGGCGCAGCGTGGAGGAGGGGGCGGGGACGGGGGGATGCGCCATGACCCCCAGCCCAGCAGCCCAGGGTTACCCCTGGGTAAAGACGGAGGGAGCGGCACGTGGCGACCGCGCGGCCCGCCGGCGACGGGCCCCGCGGCACCGCGTCAGCGTCAGAGGATGAACTCGAGCGGGTCGAACTCGTCGATCTCGATGATCCGCACGCGCGGCAGCTTCGAGGTGAAGGCGTGGACGTCGTGCTCGAGGTCGAAGAACTCGATCCCCGGGATGTTGCGGAGATCCGCGGCCATGAACTCCTGGAAGCCGACGATCCCCGTGCGGCGCTCCGGATCGGCGGCCAGCGCCTCCATCTGCGGCACGAAGTCCTTGTCGTGGCTGACGAGCAGGACATCCGCCTCGCGCTCCGCGAGGGCCTCGGCGGTGCGCTGGATCGCGATGTCCACGACCTTGCCCTCGCCGCGCAGCGGGACGGTGCGGTAGCCGATCGCGATGAGCGCCTGCACGAAGCCGAGCGGCAGCGTGTCGCCCACGGCCAGGAAGAACAGGCCGGTCACCGGCTGCTGCCAGGCGGACTCGGCGTGCTCGAGGAGCTTGTTCCAGCGGGGCCGCTCATCGGGCTGGGGCCGGCGGTTCAGCACCGACACCCCCAGGGTGGCGTCGATGTTCTCCCCGTCGACCAGCATGTACGTGCGGCGATCGCTCATGGGACGAGCCTACGCGCTCCCCGCCCCGCCCCCGCCCGGACGGCGACGACGACCGTAGGCTGGACCGATGGCGACCACCCGGAACGCGCTGCCCGCCCTCGCCCAGTCCACCGCCGTGGCATTGCCGGCGCTCTCCGTGCCCTGGCAGGCCGATCCCGTGCCCGCAGCACGGATCGTGTGGCTGAACGAGGCGCTCGCCGCGGAGCTCGGCATCGACCCGGACCTTCTGCGCGGCCCCGAGGGCCTCGCCCTGCTCACCGGCAGGATCGGGGCCGACGGCCGCCCGCTCGCCCCCGGCGAGGCACCGCCGGAGCCGCCCTTCACCACCGCGCAGGCCTACGCGGGCCACCAGTTCGGCCAGCCGAACCCGCAGCTCGGCGACGGCCGCGCCGTGCTGCTCGGCGACCTCGAGGACGGACGCGGGCGCCGCGTCGACCTGCACCTCAAGGGCTCCGGCCGCACGCCCTTCGCCCGCGGCGGCGACGGGAAGGCGCCGCTCGGACCGATGCTCCGCGAGGCGATCATCGGCGAGTTCCTGCACGCCGCCGGGGTCCCGACCACGCGCGCGCTCGCCGTGCTCGCGACCGGGGAGCGGATCGCGCCGCGCCGCGGGGACGAGCCCGAGCCGGGCGCGCTGCTGGTGCGGGTCGCCGCGAGCCACCTGCGCGTGGGGACCGTGCAGCACGCCGCCTGGCACCACGGGGAGGGGGCCGTGCGGGCCGTCGTCGACCTCGCGATCGCCCGCCACCACCCCCGCGCCGCGGAGGCGGAGAACCCGCCGCTCGCGCTGCTCGAGGCGGTGACGCAGGCGCAGGCGGAGCTCCTGGCGCGGTGGATGCTGCTGGGCTTCGTGCACGGCGTCATGAACACCGACAACATGGCGCTCTCGGGGCAGAGCATCGACCACGGACCCTGCGCCTTCCTCGACGCCCACGTGCCGGGAGCCGTGTTCAGCTCGATCGACCGGCAGGGCCGCTACGCCTACGGCAACCAGCCGGGGATCGCGCTGTGGAACCTCTCCCGCCTCGCCGAGGCGCTGCTCCCGGCCATCGACCCCGAGGATCCCGAGCGGGGCGTCGGCGCCGCGACCGCCGTGCTCGAGGGCTTCGAGCCGGCGTACCTCGAGGCGCGTGCCCGGGGGTTCGCGCGGAAGCTCGGCGTGCCCGGCGTCGAGGACCCGCAGCGGCTCGCCGCGGCGGGGGAGCTCGGCGAGGAGCTGCTCGCCC
This sequence comes from Brachybacterium horti, assembly GCF_054777615.1. Lineage (NCBI taxonomy): Bacteria > Bacillati > Actinomycetota > Actinomycetes > Micrococcales > Dermabacteraceae > Brachybacterium > Brachybacterium horti. Next base: position 1,048,706 of record NZ_BAAHAM010000001.1, on the reverse strand, counting down.
TGCTCACCGAGCACGGGGCGGACCACACGCTCGCGTTCCGCGCGGTCGCGGAGTCGCAGCCGGGCGCGGTCCTGCCCGGGGCGCCGTCGGCCGCGATCGAGGCGTGGTAAGCGCGGCTGCTCGCGCTGCGCGGGGAGGGCCCGGAGGCCCGCGCCGCGCTCGCGGAGGCGGGGCGGGCGAACCCCCGCCGGATCCCCCGCAACCGGCTGCTCGAGGACGCGCTCGCCGCGGCCCAGGCCGGCGAGGAGGCGGCCGCGCTGCGCGTGCTCGACGGGGTGGCCGAGCCGTTCCGGGAGCGTCCGGAATATGCCGATATGGAGTTCCCCGGTGACGCCCCGGAACCCGTCGTCACCTTCTGCGGCACCTGACCTGCAGAATTGACGAACCCTTTATCTTGTTAATTCAATAATATGTGTGTCACCAGTGATTCTGGACGATCGTCGCAGGTGGGGTCCATGCTGTCCGGTGTGAAGGACCCGTGAAGGTCGCTTCCCGGGACTTCCCGGATCTCCGCCGTGATTCGTCGCGTCGTGGACCCGTCCATCGAAACCGACGTCCGGAGGACACCGTGAATTCCCTGGCGAACTACGACTGGGCGGGACTGGGCCTCAAGGTCCTCTCCGCCCTCGTCGTCCTGATCATCACCGCGATCCTCGCGACCGTGCTGAAGAACGCGGTCGCGAAGCTCAGCGGGCGCATCCCCGCCCTCCAGCGGCAGGGGGCCGACGGCGCGAAGCTCGGCAGCGCCCTCGGCACCATCGTCTCGATGGTCGTCTGGCTGCTGGGCCTCGTCATCGTGCTCGGCATCTTCCAGCTGACCCAGGTCCTCACCCCGGTCACCACGATGCTCGAGCAGGGCCTCGGCTTCATCCCGAACATCATCGGCGCCGGCTTCGTGTTCGTCATCGGCCTGATGATCGCCAAGATCGTCAAGGCGCTCATCGTCACCGCGCTCAACGCGGTGGACTTCGGCAAGCTCCTCGGCACCGCCCAGGCCGGCTTCGACAAGGCCACCGGCGGCGTCACCGGCAGCACCCAGCGCCCCGCCGCCGCGCAGGCCGCACCCGGTCAGCAGCAGACTCCCGGTCAGCAGGGCGCTCCCGCCCAGCGCTCGAAGGTCCCCGAGATCCTCGGCTCCGTCGTGTTCGCGCTGATCATGATCGTCGTCTCGATCGCCGCCCTGCAGATCCTCGGCATCGCCTCGATCTCCGAGCCCGCCTCGCAGATGCTCACCACGGTGTTCACCGCGATCCCGAACATCATCGCCGCGGTCGCCCTCGTCGCGATCGGCGTGCTCATCGCCCGCTTCGTCACCGGCCTGATCCGCCCGATCCTCGACGGGACCGGCGTGGACGCCTGGCTGCAGAAGCAGGAGATCCTGCCCGCCGGCTCCTCCGCGACCCCGACGGTCCTCAAGGTCGTCGAGATCGCCGTGATCCTCTTCTTCGCCGTCATGGGCGCCCAGGTGCTCGGCTTCCCGCAGGTCACCGCGATCCTCTCCGAGATCCTGGCGCTCGGCGGGAACGTCCTGTTCGGCGGCGTGATCGTCGCCGCCGGCTTCTTCATCGCCACGATCGTGGGCAAGATGCTCTCCGGCACCGCCGCGACCGTCGTGAAGTGGGCGATCATCATCCTCTTCACCGCCATGGGCCTGCAGTCCATGGGCGTCGCCGACTCGATCATCGAGATGGCCTTCGGCGCCCTCGTCATCGGCGGCGCCGCCGCCGCGGTGCTCGCCTTCGGCCTCGGCGGCCGCGACGCCGCCGCGCGCCAGCTCGCCAAGCTCGAGAACGCCCAGGCCTCTCCCGCGAAGGCCGCCCCGGCCCCCTCCGGCCCCGCGGCCGGCGGCACGACCGTCGTCCCGCCCCGTCCCGACGAGCAGGGCTGACGCACCCCCCTCAGGTGCCTCTGACCTGCGTGTTCTCCCCACGGTTAAATGCCTTGTGAGTCCTGCCGGGCAGGCCTACCGTGGTGGTACACGGAAAGGAGGTGATCCGAGGAATGATTTCCCATCGGACATGTGAGGTGGCTCGCCGCTGAGGCGACCATCGACTCTGACCCGCAGCAGCGGGCCCCCAGATCGACGGACCGCAGCGAATACCACCGAGCTGCCCGGACCCGCAGGGGTCGGCCATCGTCCAGCCGGCACGCGCACCGCGCACCCTGCGGGTCCGCCCATGTCGGAGCCCGGATCGCGGCACTAGGCTCGGGGCGTGAGCACCCCCCGCTTCCCGCCGGTCACCCGGCTGACCCCGTTCCCCTCCGCGATCGACGACGCCGCCGTGCGCTTCCACCCCCGCCCGCCCGGTCCCGAGGACAGGGTCGTCCTGCTGCTCCACGGCCTCGGCAGCCACGAGGAGGACCTCCTCGGCCTCGCCCCGATGCTGCCGCCCGGCCCCGTCTACGCCTCCCTGCGCGGCGTGCTCGCCTGCGGCGCGGGCTACGCCTGGATGGCCCCGCCACCCGTGGACCCGCGCGACCCGTCCCTCATCGACGAGTCCGCCGCCGCCGTCGAGGACTGGATCGCCCGCACCCCCGGGACCGTCGTCGGCGCGATCGGCTTCTCGCAGGGCGGCATGCTCGCCCTCCACCTGCTGCGTCGCGACGCCCGCGCGCTCGAGTGGATCGTCCAGCTCTCCGGCCGTCCCTTCGGCGCCCCGCAGCCGGGGGACGCCGCGCTCGCCGAGCGCCGGCCCCCGGCGCTCTGGGGCCACGGCGGGCTGGATCCCCTGTTCGACGCCGCCGCGGAGGACGAGGTGCGCGCGTTCATGACCGCGCACACCGCCCTCGAGGAGGTGCACCGCCCGTACCTCGGGCACGGCATCGACCAGGAGGAGCTCGCCGCGATCGCAGGCTTCGTCGGCCGCATGCTCGAGGGGGCCGACGGGGGCACCGCCGGCGGCTCCGCCGAGGGCTGAACGCCCCAGCGGCGCGGTCCCGCCCCTGGTCACGGTGCGGACCGTCGAGGATCGGAGGAAGGTGCCCGATCCCATCGGTGCGCGGGTGCACAATCCTCTGCCGCGGTCCAGGGGAGGCGCTGTACGCTTCCCTCATCCCGCGCCGAGAGACGGCGCCGGAGTCGAGGAGAACAAGGAGACCATGAGCGCCGCCAGCGACGCCCCCGGTGACAGTCCCAGGCCTTCGGGCCACCCAGAAACTCACCTCCCGGACGGGGGGAACCGATGGAACTGATCGGTCCGCTCCTGTCCCTCGCAGCCACACTGCTGCTGATCCTCGCGTGCGGCGCCTTCGTCGCCGCCGAGTTCTCCCTCATCACCGTCTCGCGCAATGAGGTCGAGGCCGCCGCCGGCAAGGGCGACCGCCGCGCCGCGAGCGTGCTCGAAGGGATGAAGACCCTCTCCACGCAGCTCTCCGGGGCGCAGCTGGGGATCACGGTCACCAACCTCGCGATCGGCTTCCTCGCGGAGCCCGCGATCGCCGCGATCGTCGCGCCGCCGCTCGAGGGCTGGGGCTTCAGCCCCGTCGCCGCGCGCAGCGTCTCGGTCGCGATCGCGCTGATCCTCGCCACGGGTCTGACGATGATCTTCGGCGAGCTCGTGCCCAAGAACCTCGCGATCGCGAAGCCGCTGGGCACGGCCAAGGCCGTCGTCGGCTTCCAGCGGATCTTCTCGCGGATCCTGCACTGGCCGATCCGTCTGTTCAACGGCAACGCGAACGCGATCGTGCGCCGCCTCGGCATCGAGCCGCAGGAGGAGCTCGGCTCCGCCCGGAGTGCCGAGGAGCTCTCCGTGCTCGTGCGCCGCAGCGCGGACGAGGGCGCCCTCGCCGCGGAGACCGCGACGCTCGTCCAGCGCACCCTCGCCTTCGGCGACCGGCGCGCCCACGACGCGATGGTCCCGCGCGGCCGCATGGACGTGCTAGGGACCGACCAGACCGTCCAGGACCTGCTCGAGCTCGCCCGCGAGTCCGGGCACTCCCGCTTCCCCGTGCTCGACCCGGAGAACGAGATCGCTGGGGTCGCCCACGTGCGCCGCGGCCTCGCCGTCCCCTTCGCCGATCGCGCCACGACGCCCATCACGGCCGTGATGGGGGAGGCGACCTTCGTGCCGGACACCGTCCCGCTCGACGACCTGATGGACACGCTCCGCGCCGGCCACCTGCAGATGGCCGTCGTCATCGACGAGTTCGGCGACCACGCCGGCCTCATCACCCTCGAGGACCTCGTCGAGGAGATCGTCGGCGAGGTGCGCGACGAGCACGACGAGGAGCCGGACGACGCCCCCGAGCCCGACGGCTCGTGGGAGTTCTCCGCCCGGATCCGGCCCGACGAGGCCACCGACCGCCTCGGCGTCACCGTCCCCGAGCACGAGGACTACGACACCCTCGGCGGCCTGGTCACCATGGAGCTCGGCCGCCTGGCGGAGGTGGGCGACGAGGTCGTGGTCGACACCGACCCCGCCCCCGGTGAGGACCCGGCCCGGCTGCGGATCGAGGTGCTCGAGGTCGACGGCCTCCGCATCGAGACCCTGCACGTGCACGTCGAGCCCGCTGCCGAGGACGAGGACGGCGAGACCGCCTCCGGCGGCGCGGCCGCGGAGAAGGGAGGCGAGCATTGAGCGACCTCGGCGGCATCGCCCTCACCCTCGTCCTGCTGCTCGCGAACGCCTTCTTCGTGGGCGCGGAGTTCTCGCTGATCTCCGCGCGCCGCTCCGTCATCGAGCCCAAGGCCCTCGAGGGCAACTGGGCCGCGAAGGTGACGATCAGCGCGATGGAGCAGGTCAGCCTCATGATGGCGGGCGCCCAGCTCGGCATCACCGTGTGCTCGCTCGCGCTCGGCGCGATCAGCGAGCCCGCGATCGCGCACCTGCTCGAGGTGCCCTTCGGCGCGCTCGGCATCCCCGAGGGCTTCCAGCACCCGATCGCCTTCGCGATCGCGCTGTCCCTCGTGACCTACCTGCACGTGGTCTTCGGCGAGATGGTCCCCAAGAACATCGCGCTCGCCGGCCCCGAGCGGATGGCGATGATCCTGGGCCCCGTGCTCATGGGCGTCGTCACCGTGCTGCGGCCGCTGCTGTGGCTGTTCAACGGGATCGGCAACCTGGCCCTGCGGATCCTGGGCGTCGAGCCCAAGGACGAGGTCACCAGCGTGTTCACCCGGGACGAGGTCGCCGCGATGGTGAGCGAGTCCAAGGAGGGCGGCTATCTCGAGGACAACGACGAGGCCCTGCTGCTGGGCGCGCTCACCTTCGAGCAGCGCTCCGTCGCGAACCTCGTCATCCCGCTCGCGAAGGTCTCCACCCTCCCGGTGGGGGTCAGCCCCGCCGGGGCGGAGGCCGCCGCGGTGGACGGCTTCTCCCGCTTCCCCGTGCTGGGGGAGGACGGCGCGCTCGCCGGGTACATCCACATCAAGGACGTGCTCGAGGCCTCCGAGGAGGCCCGCGACCAGCCGATCCCCGCCGAGCGGATCCGCAGCCTGCCGCGCATCGGCGCCGATCAGCCGCTGCGGCAGGCGCTCGCGAACATGCAGGGCTCCGGCGCGCACCTCGGTGCCGCGACCGATGCGGACGGCACCGTGATCGGCATCGTCACCCTGGAGGACATGCTCGAGGAGCTCGTGGGCCAGATCCGCGACGACTCGCGCGTCGCCGCCTGACGCCCGGGCCCCGGCCCGTCACCCACCGCCCCGTCGGCCGTCCTGGCCGGCGGGGCGGTGCCCGTCGCGGCGCCGTCGGAGCGCCCTGCCCGGAGGTGACCGAAGCGGGCAGGACCCGTCACGGTTCGCGCAGTCGCGCCGCGGAACGACGTGACCTGGACCACCGACACGGTGAATGTCCTGGCCCGTGACCTGTCCCCCGCTACGGTGGCGCCACACGACGACGTGACCCGGCGGGAGCTCCTGCCGAGGGGAGGTGCCCGATGACCCGTCCGCTGCCCGTCCCACCGCCGCTGCCGCGCCCCGCCGCGCGCCCGGAGCCCGCCCCCGATCCCTCGGCGGCGCCCGCCTCGGACCCCGTGGCGACGGAGCAGGACCACCCGCCCGCGGTGCCCGTCTACTTCGTCTCCGACTCCACCGGCATCAGCGCCGAGACGATGGGCAACGCCCTGCTGCTGCAGTTCCCCTCGGTGCCCTTCGAGCGGCACCTCTTCCCCTTCCTGCGCACCCCGGCCGACGCCGAGCGGGTGCGCGAGCAGCTCGACACGGCCGCCGGCGGCCCCGTCCCGCCGATCGTGTTCCTCACCGTGGTCGACGACGCCGTGCGCGAGGTGCTGCTGGGCACCGTCGCCCCCGTCGTCGACTTCGTCTCCGCCCCGCTCGCGCAGCTCGAGGCGCAGCTCGGCGTGACCGGCGACCACGCCCCGGCCCGCCTCCACGGCGTGGGCGACGTGCGCCGCTACAACCGCCGCATGCAGGCCGTCGAGTTCGCGATCGAGCACGACGACGGCCAGTCCGTGCGGGCCCTCGAGCGGGCCGACGTCATCCTCATCGCCCCCTCCCGCTGCGGGAAGACCCCCACCAGCATGTACCTCGCGCTCATGCACGGCGTGTTCGTCGCGAACTACCCCCTCGTGGACGAGGACTTCGCGGCGGGAGCGCTGCCCGGGGCGATCCGGCACCTCGCCGATCGCTGCTTCGGCCTCGTGACGAGCCCCGAGCGGCTCGCCGAGGTGCGCGGGGAGCGCCGCGCCGCCTCCCGCTACGCCTCGATCGAGCAGACCCGCTGGGAGCTCGACGCCGCCCGCCGCCTCTACGACCGCCATCGCATCCCCTCGATCGACTCCTCCTCCACGAGCGTCGAGGAGATGTCCACCCACATCCTGCAGACCCTCACCGGCCGCAGGCCGCCGAGCTGACCCGTCCCCACCCCCATCCCCGCAGACGGCGCCGCCGTCGGAAGGAGCCCCTCATGAGCCGCACGATCCGCTGGTACTCCGAGCTCGGCATGGACGACCTCGAGCAGGTGGGGGGCAAGAACGCCTCCCTGGGCGAGATGGTCTCGCACCTGGCCGACCTGGGGGTGAGCGTGCCCGACGGCTTCGCGACCACCGCGGAGGCCTATCGGGAGTTCCTCGGCGCGACCGGGCTCGCGGAGCGGATCGACGAGGAGCTGCGGGCGCTCGACACGGAGGACACGCAGGCGCTCGCCGCGACCGGCCGCCGGATCCGCGAGCTCGTCATCGACCAGCCCTTCCCCGCCGAGCTCGAGGCGGGGATCCGGGAGGCGTACGAGACGCTCTCCGCGGGCAGCGGGGACGAGACCTCCTTCGCGGTGCGCTCCTCCGCCACCGCGGAAGACCTCCCAGACGCCTCCTTCGCCGGCCAGCAGGAGACCTTCCTCAACGTGCGCGGCATCGACGCGGTGCTGCTCGCGATCCGGGAGGTGTTCGCCTCCCTCTACAACGACCGCGCGATCGCGTACCGGGTCCACCACGACTTCGAGCACGCGGCCGTGGCGCTCAGCGCCGGCGTGCAGAAGATGGTGCGCTCCGACATCGGCGCGGCGGGCGTCATGTTCACGATGGACACCGAGTCCGGCTTCGACGGCGCCGTGTTCGTGACCTCCGCGTACGGCCTCGGCGAGGGCGTCGTGCAGGGCGCCGTGAACCCCGACGAGTTCTACGTCCACAAGACCGGTCTCGAGGCGGGCCGGCCGGCGATCCTCGCCCGACAGGTGGGGGAGAAGGCCCTGAAGATGGTCTACACCGACGACGCCGCCGTCGGCCGGACGACCGCCTTCGTCGACGTCGACCCCGAGCAGCGGCGCCGTCTCTCCCTGACGGACGAGCAGGTCGAGGGGCTCGCCCGGCAGGCGCTCGTCATCGAGAAGCACTACGGCCGGCCGATGGACATCGAATGGGGCCTCGACGGGGCCGACGGGGAGCTGTACATCCTCCAGGCCCGCCCCGAGACGGTGCAGTCCCGCGCCGGCACCATGATCGAGAAGCACCGCCTCGCCGAGCGCGGCGAGGTGCGGGTCGAAGGCCGCGCGATCGGCGCGCGGATCGGCGCGGGCCCGGTGCGGGTGCTCACCTCGATCGAGCAGATGCACGACTTCGTGCCCGGCGAGGTGCTCGTCGCGGACATGACGGACCCGGACTGGGAGCCGATCATGAAGCGGGCCAGCGCGATCGTCACCAACCGCGGCGGCCGCACCTGCCACGCGGCGATCATCGCGCGCGAGCTGGGGATCCCGGCCGTCGTCGGCACCGGGAGCGCCACGCGGATCCTGCAGGACGGGGAGACGGTGACCGTCTCCGCCGCGGAGGGGGACACCGGCTACGTCTACGCCGGGGAGCTCGAGTTCTCGGTGACCAGCACCGACGCGGGCGCCATGCCGGAGATCCCCACCCGGATCATGATGAATGTGGGCAACCCCGAGCAGGCCTTCGCCTTCTCGCGCCTGCCGCACCAGGGCGTGGGCCTCGCCCGCCTCGAGTTCATCGTGAACCGGCAGATCGGCATCCACCCGCGGGCGCTGCTCGAGCTCGAGTCGCTCGAGGCGGAGCATCCGGACCTCGCCGCGCAGGTGCGTGAGCGCACCGCCGCCTACGACTCCCCGCGCGAGTACTTCGTGCGGCGCGTCGCGGAGGGCGTCTCGATGATCGCGGCGGCCTTCGCGCCGGAGCCCGTGATCGTGCGGATGAGCGACTTCAAGTCCAACGAGTACGCGAACCTGCTGGGCGGGGAGGTGTTCGAGCCCGAGGAGGAGAATCCGATGATCGGCTACCGCGGCGCCTCCCGCTACGTCTCCGCGGACTTCGCCGAGTGCTTCGCGATGGAGTGCGAGGCCCTGCGCTACGTGCGCGAGGAGATGGGCCTGACGAACCTCAAGCTCATGATCCCCTTCGTGCGCACCCCCGCCGAGGGCAAGGCCGTCGTGGACCTGCTCGCCTCGCATGGCCTGCGCCGCGGGGAGAACGGGCTCGAGGTCGTCATGATGTGCGAGATCCCGTCGAACGCGCTCGTGCCGGAGGCGTTCCTCGAGCACTTCGACGGCTTCTCGATCGGCTCGAACGACATGACCCAGCTGGTGCTGGGCCTGGACCGGGACTCGGCGCTCGTCGCGGACGGGTTCGACGAGCGGGACCCGGCCGTGAAGATCATGCTGCAGCGGGCGATCGAGGCGTGCCGCGCGGCGGGGAAGTACGTGGGGATCTGCGGGCAGGGTCCCTCCGACCACCCGGACCTCGCGGAATGGCTCGTGGAGCAGGGCATCGCCTCGATGTCCCTGAACCCGGACACGGTCGTGGAGACCTGGCAGCGGATCGCGGCGATGCCCGCCGCTCGCTGAGTCCGGCCCCTCCGTTCCTTCGCGGCGGGGTGCTCAGAGCTCCAGGTGCGCCCCGCCGTACGACTCCGTGCCGGGCACGGAGGTGACCGTGGTCAGCAGGAACACCGTGTCGTCGAGGGACTCGACGGCGTGGCGCTGGTGGGTGAGCGCCTCGATCTGACCGGGGGCGACCTCGACCGGCTCGTCCCCCGTGATCCGCAGGCGCCCGCGGACCACGTAGATCGAGGCGGCGGGCGGGGAGTTGTGCTCGGCGAGGGTGATGCCCTGGCGCAGCGCGATGACGCTCTGGCGCAGCGGGCCGTCGTGGACGAGGACCTCGGCGTGGCGGCCGTTGGAGGCCTTGCGGGCCTCGGCGACGGCGCGGTTGATCGCATCGGACAGGGCGGCCATGGGGTTCCTCCTCGCGCGGCGGCTGTGTCTCCAGTATGACCGGCGTCACAGCGCGCGTCAGGGGAACCGGGAGGTCCGACGGCGGGGCCGACGGGCGCGCCCGTCGGACGGGCTCAGCCGCGCAGGGCCTCCGCGGCCGCGCGGGCGCGGCCCAGCATCTCCCGCTCGCTGATCCCGAGGGCCACGGCGGCCGCGGCGACGTCCCGGAACTCCGGCTCGCGGCGCACGACGGCGCCGTCCGGGGCATGGGCGAGCTTCACGGCGATCCGCTGGCCCTCGACCGTGACCTCGGTGAACGCGCGGCGGCGGATGATCCGCTCGACGTGGTGCGAGCGCACTCCGAGGGTCCCGGTGCGGTCCATGACCAGCTCCGCGATCGCCTCGCGGTCCTCCCTGCGGGCGAGGACGTGCAGTGTCGTCGCGGGGCGGCCGCGCTTCATGACGATCGGCGTGGTCCAGGCGTCGAGCGCGCCCGCGTCCAGGAGCGCGTCGATCGTCCCGGGCCAGAGCCGCGGGTCGAGGTCGTCGACGTTCGCCTCGAGCTGCACGGCCGCGGTGGGGGTCGCGTGGGCGTCCGCCGCGGTCTCGCCGAGCAGGACCCGCACCACGTTGGGGCGCCCGGGGGTGTCCTTCGTGCCCGCGCCCACGCCGAGCGCGGCGAGGGTCATCGCGGGCTGCGGGCCGGCGGTCGCGGCGAGGCCCCGGACGAGGGCGACGCCGGTGGGGGTCGCGAGCTCGCCGATGCCGGGGGCGACGCCGCCCGGGACCCGCCGGCCGCCGTGCTCGTGCGGGCCGCCCTGCATGTGAGCGGGGAGCTCGGCGTCGGAGCCCGGGACCGGTGCCGGGTGCTCGTGCGGCGTGTGCTCATGACCGTGCGGGTGGTCGTGCGCGTGCGGGTGGGTGTGGCCGCGGGGCGGGAGGATCTCCCCGGCGACCGTCGGCCAGCCGAGGGCGAGCCGCGCGACGGCCGGGACCGGCACCGGGATGTCCCCGTGGGCGGCGCGGATCCGGCCGCTGCCCACCGCGATGACGCTCGCCGCGCCCTCGGTGATCCCCAGCTGCCGCCACGCCTCGCACGCGCCGATGACGTCCGCGAGGGAATCCAGTGCGCCCACCTCGTGGAAGTGCACCTCGTCCGCCGGGACGCCGTGGGTCGCGCCCTCGGCGTCGGCGAGCCGGCCGAACACCGCGAGGGCCAGGTCGATCGTGCGACCCGGTACCGCCTCGTCCTCGCGCGCCTGCTCCAGCATGTCCCGGATAGAGGCCCAGGTGCGGTGCGGCGGGTCCTCGACGAGCACCTCGACGTCCACCTTCAACGCGCGCTGGCCGCCGCGGTCCACGACCGTGGGTGTGAAGCGCACCGACCCCGGGACCAGGACGTCGAGCACCCGCTGGACGCCGTCGAGATCCGCGCCCGCGTCCACGAGCGCCGCGAGCAGCATGTCCCCGGCCACGCCGGCCGTGGCGTCGATGTAGGCGAGACGGCGGGGCACGGCGGGCGCGGAGGTCATGGGCTCGATCGTAGGCGGGCTCGGGCGGAGCGGCGCGGGGTGGCCGGGTGTTGCAGCGAGCCACGGCGAGCGTCGGCCCGCGCACTACCGTGGCCCCATGGAGACCAGTCCCGCGACCAACCCCTTCACCCCCGGGTTCGGGCTCACCCCGCGGGTGCTCGCCCTGCAGGGCTCCCCGGTCGAGGAGTTCGCCGAGGCCCTCGCCGGGCGCCGCGCCGCCGGGGAGCGCTCCGTGCTCATCGCGGGGGCGCGCGGCGTGGGCAAGACCGTGCTGCTCAGCCAGCTGCGGGACGCGGCCGCACTCGCCCGCTGGCGGACGATCGTGCTGCACACCTCCTCCACCTCGATGGTCGAGGAGCTGCGCGGATCGGCGGCGGACCTGCTGCGCGAGCTGGACCCCGACGCGGAGCAGGTGCGCGCCACCTCCGCCGAGGGCGGCGCCTTCGGCGTGCGTGCCGGGGCCGACGTCGAGTACGTGGACCGCTACGCGGGGGAGAAGGTGCCGCTCGGGCGGCTGCTCGACCGCCTCGCCGGCCTGCTCACGAGTGCGGGCGGCGGCCTGCTGGTGAGCGTGGACGAGGTGCAGTCCGCGGACCGCGACCAGCTCCACGAGGTCGCCCAGCACATGCAGGACCTGATCGGCGAGGGGCACGGCGCAGGCTTCGTCGCCGCTGGGATCCGCGCCGGGGTGGACGAGCTGCTCGCCCATCCGGGCACCACCTTCCTGCGCCGCGCGCACCGCGTGGACGCCGGCTCCGTGGACGTGGGCACCGCGGCGGAGGTCATCCGTCAGACCGTCGCGGACACGCCCCGCTCGATCACCGTCGAGGCCGCGGTACGGGCCGGGGAGATCTCCCAGGGCTATCCGTACCTCATCCAGGTGATCGGCGCGGAGGCGTGGCAGCGCGCCGACGATGCCCCCGTCATCGAGGTGGAGGACGTCGAGGCGGCCCGCGCGGCGGCGGTGGACGCGATGGTCGTCAACGTGCACGGCCCCGCCCTGCGGGACGTGACCGGGCGCCGCGTGGACTACCTGCTCGCCATGCTCGAGGACGACGGCCCGAGCGCCGTCGGGGATGTGGCCGCCCGCCTGGGCCTCGAGGTGGGCGCCGCGAACGCGCACCGCAGCCGGCTGATCCGCGAGGAGCTGCTCGAGGTGCCGGAGACGGGCCGCGTCGCCTTCGCCCTGCCCTATCTGCGTGAGGCGCTCGAGCGGGTGCGGGAGACCGGCTCGACCCGCCGCCTCGCCGCCCCGGCGCGGGTGGCCCGGCCGGTGCGCCGGCTCGAGGGCTGAGATCGCCCCTCGACCCGCGGGAACAGAACCCGGCGCGGCGGAGTTCGGCCCGGCATGACCACACTGGGAATCATCGGAGCAGGCAACATCGGCAGCCAGGTCGCCCGGGCGGCGATCGGCGCGGGGTACGACGTCGTGATCGCGAACTCGCGAGGCCCGGAGACCCTCGCGGGCCTCGTCGAGGAGCTCGGGCCGCGCGCCCGCGCCGCCACCGCCGCGGAGGCCGGCGCCGCCGGCGACGTGGTCGTGGTGACCGTGCCGCTGCACGCGATCGAGAAGCTCCCCGTCGAACCGCTCGCCGGGAAGATCGTGCTGGACACGAACAACTACTACTGGGAGCGCGACGGGCGGATCCCGGCGCTCGAGAACGGAGAGACCACGACCTCCCAGCTGCTCCAGGAGCACCTGCCCACCTCGCAGGTCGTCAAGGCCTTCAACCACATCCCTGCCGCGGACATCACCACCGACACCGCGCCCGCGGGCACCCCGGGCCGTCGCGCGCTCGCCGTCTCGAGCGACCATCCCGAGGCGGTGGCGTTCGCGACCCGGCTGTACGACGAGCTCGGCTTCGACGCCGTCGACGTGAGCCCGCTCAGCGAATCCTGGCGGGTCGAGCGGGACCGCCCCGCGTACGTGGTGCGCCAGAGTGCTGCGGAGCTGCGCGAGAACCTGGACCGGGCTTCCCGCCTGCCCTGATCCCTGCGTACGCTCGTCCTCATGAGTCCGATCGTCCCGACCCTGCGCCGCCGCCGCTGGGCCCTGTTCGCGCTGTTCCTGCTGCCGGGCCTGTCGATGGCGGCGTGGGTGACGCGCACCCCGGACGTACGCGACCTGCTCGGCGCCTCCACCGCCCAGATGGGACTGGTGCTGTTCGGCCTCTCCGTCGGCTCGATGACCGGCATCCTCTCCTCCGGTCCGCTCGTCATGCGGCTCGGCACCCGGCCCGTGGTGCTGCTCGGCTCGGCGCTCGTGGTCCTCGCCCTGCCCACCATCGCCGTGGGCGCCGTGACCGGGCAGGCGCTGCTCACCGCGTTCGGCCTCGCCTTGTTCGGCGCCGGCATGGGCGGCGGCGAGGTCGCCATGAACGTCGAGGGTGCGGAGGTCGAGCGCCTGAGCGGGCGCCCCTTCCTCCCCGCGCTGCACGGCTGCTTCAGCCTGGGCACCGTGATCGGCGCGGGCCTGGGCATCCTCGCCAACGCCGTGCGCTTCCCCGTGATCGCCCACCTCGGCCTCACCGCCCTGGTGGGGGCCGGCCTGCTCGTCTGGGCCGTGCGCGCGATCCCCGCCGGCACGGGGCGGCTCAGTGCGGAGGACCGCGCCGCGCAGGCCACCGGCCCGCGGCTCACGCTCCTGAAGGACGTGCGGCTGCTGATGATCGGCGGCGTCGTGCTCGCCATGGCGCTCGCCGAGGGCACCGCCAACGACTGGCTGCCGCTCGTCATGGTCGACGGCCACGGCTTCGGCGCGACCATGGGCTCGACCGTGTTCGCCCTGTTCGCCGCCGCCATGACCGTGGGCCGCTTCGCCGGCGGGCCGATCGTGGCGCGGGTGGGCCGCGCCCGCGTGCTCACCGTCAGCGCGCTCTTCGCCGACGCCGGCCTCGCCCTCATCTCCGCCGTGGACAGCCAGGCCGTGGCCGTCGCCGCGGTGGTGCTGTGGGGCCTCGGCGCCTCCCTCGGCTTCCCGCTCGCGCTCTCCGCCGCGGGCGACTCCGGGGCGAACCCCGCCGCCCGCGTAGCCCTCGCCTCGACGATCGGCTACCTCGCGTTCCTCGTCGGCCCGCCCACCCTCGGCATGCTCGGCGAGCACGTGGGCCTGCGCGGCGCGCTCGTGGTCCCGCTCGCGGTGGTCCTGCTCGCCGTCGGCCTCGCCCGCGCCACGGGCGAGCGGCCCGTCCGCGAGGACTCGAGCACCGGGGAGCTCGAGACCGTCCGCTGATCAGCGGCGGTCCTCGCCCTGCTCCTCGAGCCCCAGGAAGTCCCGGCAGCGCCGCACCAGCTCCGTGTTCGACGCGGCGACCGTCCCGTCGGCGCAGGTCAGCGTGTCTTCGAGGCCGATCCGGGTGTCCACCCCGATCTCGAGGGCGAGCAGGACAGCGGACCAGGTCGAGCGCTCCTCCCCGTGCAGCTGCAGCGGGAGGTGCGGCGCCACTCCGTCGAGCTCCGCGACGATCGCCTGCGCGGCCGCGCGGATCCGCCCCGCAGGCAGGTCCGGCACCTCGACCAGCGCCCGACGGCAGGAGGGCGCGAGCGGGGACCGGGTCCACTCCCGTGCGGCCTCGGGCGTCCACAGCCCCGCCTCGACGCCCACGCCGCGGGAGAGCAGCAGGGCCGCGAGCTCCTCCGCGCCCTCCTCGTGCCAGTTCACGGTCGCGAGGCCCGGCAGCACCGTCCAGGCCTCGACCGCGGAGAGCCTCTCCTCCGCCGCGCCCGCGGCCCACGGCCCCGTCGTCACCGACAGCGCCACCCCCGGCACCGCCGCCCGGAAGGCCGCGAGCCAGCGCGCCACGTCCTCACTGCGCAGGGAGTCACGGCCGTCCGCGTCCTGGGGGTGGAGGTGCACGTCATGGGCCCCCGCGGCCACGGCGCACGCGGCATCGGCCGCCACGACGTCGGGGTCCGCGGAGAGCGCGGGGTGCTCCTCGGGGGTGCGGGCGCCGTTCACGCAGACCGTCAGCAGCATGCGACGAGCGTACGGGGCCGACGGGAGGTGGCGGGCGCGGGGCCGGTCTAGCGTGGGGACCCCACCGGGCGAGGAGGCCCCATGACGTACCCCGTGCTGAGCAACACCCCGATCGACGCCCGCGACGCCCGCGCGCTCGCCGAGTTCTACCGGGAGCTGCTGGGCGTGCGCTACCGCGCCGGCGACGAGCCGCCCGCCCCGCCGCAGGCCGACGACTCCGACTGGCTCGTGCTCGTGGACGAGCAGGACCACCGTGTGCTCGCCGTGCAGGCCGAGCCCGACCTGCGCCCCTCCACCTGGCCCAGCGAGGAGGTGCCCATGCAGATGCACATGGACTTCCGGGTGCCCGACGCGGCGGAGCTCGAGACCCAGCGGGCCCGCGCCGTGCAGCTCGGCGCGCGGATGCTCATGGACCGCAGCGCCGACCCCGACGAGCCCCCTTACGTCATGGGCGACCCCGAGGGGCACCCGTTCTGCCTGCTCGTGGGCTGAGCGCGGGCGACGTCGCGGTGGTGCCGGTGGACACGTCCCCCTCCTGAACCACCGTGCCGTTCGCCGGGGGTGGGTAGGGTGACCGCCGCCGGATCCCCGCGAGAAAGTGAGCCCCGGTGTACCTCGCACTCAACGTCCTCGGCGTGGCCGTGTTCCTCGCCCTCGGCTGGCTGTTCTCGAAGGACCGCCGGGCCATCCGCTGGCACTCCGTGGGTCTCATGGTGGCGCTGAACCTGGTCATCGCCTGGTTCCTCACGAGCTTCCCCGCCGGCCGCGCCGTGGTCCGCGGTGCCGCCGACGGCTTCGCCTGGCTCGTCGCCATCGCCTACGAGGGGATCAACTTCGCCCTGCAGGACTGGGTCGGAGCCGACGGCACGGACCCTGCCCCGGTGAACTTCGTGGTCAGCGCCCTGCTGCCGATCCTGCTGATCGTCCCCCTCTTCGACATCCTCAGCTACATCGGGTTCCTGCCCTGGCTGATCCGCTGGGTGGGCCGTGGCCTGAGCTTCGTGACCCGCCAGCCGAAGTTCGAGACCTTCTTCGCGGTCGAGATGATGTTCCTGGGCAACACCGAGGCCCTCGCCGTCTCCCGTGCGCAGCTCAAGCAGATGTCCGCGCAGCGCGTCGTCACGATCGCCATGATGTCGATGAGCTGCGTGACCGCCGCGCTGATCGGCGCCTACACGCAGCTGGTCCCGGGCGAGTTCGTGCTCACCGCCGTGCCGCTGAACTGCATCAACGCCCTGCTCGTGGCGAGCCTGCTGTTCCCCGTGCACGTCCCCGAGGAGGAGGACGTGATCGTCGGCGTCGGCGCCGTCGAGGCGACCACCGCCGGGACCGCCGCGGCGTCGACCGAGGCTGCTCCGTCGGCCACGACGACCCTCGAGACGGAGGGCGCCGACGGGGAGACCACCGAGAAGAAGCCCGCCCGCCCCGCGCGCGAGCCGTTCTTCTCCTTCCTCGGCGACTCGATCCTCGGCGCCGGCAAGATCGTGCTGATCGTGCTCGCGAACGTCATCGCCTTCGTGGCCCTCGCCGCGCTCGTGAACCACCTGCTGGGGCTCATCAACCCGGCGCTGTCGCTGCAGGCGATCCTCGGCGTGGTGCTGTTCGTGCCCGCGCTGCTGCTGGGCCTGGACCCGGCGACCGCCTTCGACGTCTCCCAGATGATGGGCCTGAAGCTCGTCACGAACGAGTTCGTGGTGATGGGGCAGATCACCGGGGACATCGGCGGCTTCGACCGTCACCACCAGGCGGTGCTGACGGTCTTCCTCACCTCGTTCGCGAACCTCTCCACGGTGGGCATGATCATCGGCGCCCTCAAGGGGCTCGTGGACGGGGAGAAGAACGACGTGATCTCCCGCAACGTGTGGCGGATGCTGGTCGCCGGCATCCTCGTCTCGCTGCTCTCGGCGAGCCTCGTGGGGCTGTTCGTCTGGTGAGGGCCGGCGGCCCGGCTCACCAGGCGTGGGCCTCCGGGGCCGGGGAAGATCTCGTCGAGCGCGGCGAGGTCCTCCTCCGTCAGGCTGATGTCGACGGCGCCGATCGCCGAGTCCAGGGAGAGGTGGGCCTGCTCATCGACACCGGCGACGGGGACGCCGAGGAGAAGTACCACCGGATCGGCGCGGTCGCCGGTGTCGCGGAGAGCGAGATCGGCTGAGCCGACGGGGGAGGGGCGGCGTGTTCGCCGGCGATGCCCCCACCCTTTCCCTGATGCCCCGAGGGGGTATACCTTCGGGGCATGGACGCACGGCGAAGGATGCCGCCGGAGCACGCGGAGCACGACCCGCACGCCGGACACGAGATGCACGGCGGTCACGACATGCCCGCCGAGCACGACATGCATGCGGGTCACGACATGCATGCGGGCCATGACATGCACGTCGGGCATGACATGCATGCGGGCCATGACATGCACGGAGGGCACGGGGGTCACGGCGGGCACGGCGACCACGTCGGCCGGTTCCGTCGGCTGTTCTGGATCATGCTCGCCCTCGCGGTGCCCGTCGTCGGCCTCTCGCCGATGTTCGCGGACCTCCTCGGCTACACGATCCCGGGCGTGCCCGGCCTGCGCTGGGTCGCGCCGCTGCTCGGCACCGTCATGTACGCCTGGGGTGGGCGGCCCTTCCTCACCGGCGCCGTCTCCGAGCTGCGTGCCCGCCGGCCCGGGATGATGCTCCTCATCGCGCTCGCGATCACCGTCGCGTTCCTCGCCTCCTGGGGCGCCACGCTGGGCCTGCTCCACCACGAGCTCGAGTTCTGGTGGGAGCTCGCGCTGCTCATCGTGATCATGCTGCTCGGGCACTGGATCGAGATGCGCTCCCTCGCACAGACCTCCTCCGCCCTCGACTCCCTCGCCGCGCTGCTGCCCGACGAGGCCGAGCGTGTGGAGGGCGAGCAGATCGTGCGCGTCAGCCCCGCCGAGCTGCGCGCCGGCGACCTGGTCCTCGTGCGGCCCGGCGCTGCGATCCCGGCCGACGGCACCGTCGCGAGCGGCCGCGCCGAGGTCGACGAGTCCATGGTCACCGGCGAGTCCCGCCCCGTGGAGCGCAGGGCGGGCGACCGCGTGGTGGCGGGCACCGTCGCGACGGACTCGAACCTGCGCGTCGAGGTCACCGCCACCGGGGAGGACACGGCGCTCGCCGGGATCCGCCGGCTCGTCGCCGAGGCCCAGGCCTCCACCTCCCGCGCCCAGCGTGTGGCGGACACGGCCGCCGCCTGGCTGTTCTGGTTCGCCCTCGGCGCGGCCGTGATCACCGCGATCGTCTGGTCGCTGCTGGGGATGCCCGACGAGGCCGTGATCCGCACGGTCACCGTGCTCGTCATCGCCTGCCCCCACGCGCTGGGCCTCGCGATCCCGCTGGTCGTCGCCATCGCAACCGAGCGTGCGGCCCGCGGCGGCGTGCTCGTCACCGACCGCCTCGCGCTCGAGGCGATGCGCACCGTGGACACCGTGCTCATGGACAAGACCGGCACCCTCACCCGCGGCGAGCCCGCCCTCACCGGGGTCCTCGCGGCGCCGGGCACCGGGCTCGACGAGCCGCAGCTGCTGTCCCTCGCGGCCGCCGCGGAGGCGGAGAGCGAGCACCCGCTCGCCCGCGCCGTCCTCGGGCGCGCCGAGCACGACGGCCTCGCCGTCCCGGCGGGCGCCGACCACGGCTCGACCCCCGCGCTCGGTGTGAGCGCCCGCGTGGACGGGCACGTGATCCGGGTGGGCGGCCCGCGCCTGCTCGAGGAGTCCGGGCTCGACCCGCTGCCCGGCACCGCGACCTGGCGGGAGGAGGGCGCGATCGTCCTGCACGTGCTGCGGGACGGGGAGGTCGCCGGGGCCCTGCGGCTCGCCGATGCCGTGCGCGAGGAGTCCCGCGAGGCGGTCGAGGCGCTGCACGCCCTCGACATCGAGGTCGTCATGATCACCGGCGACGCGCGCTCCGTCGCAGAGCGCGTGGGGGCGGAGCTGGGGATCGGCCGGGTCCTCGCCGAGGTGCGCCCCGAGGACAAGGAGCAGGCGGTCGCCTCGCTCCAGGCCGAGGGGCGGAGGGTCGCGATGGTGGGCGACGGCGTGAACGATGCCCCGGCCCTCGCCCGGGCGGACGTCGGCATCGCGATCGGCGCCGGGACCGACGTCGCGATCGCCTCCGCCGGGGTGGTGCTCGCGAGCTCCGACCCGCGCTCGGTGCTCTCCGTCATCGCGCTCTCCCGCGCCGCCTACCGCAAGATGCGCCAGAACCTCTGGTGGGCGGCCGGTTACAACCTGCTGTCCGTCCCGCTCGCCGCGGGGGTGCTCGCCCCGATCGGGTTCGTCATGCCGATGTCCGTGGGGGCGCTGCTGATGTCCGCCTCGACCGTGGTGGTGGCGCTGAACGCGCAGCTGCTGCGGCGCCTGGACCTGCGCCCCGCCGCAGGCGTCGCCGCCGCCCTCGCGCGCCGGTGACGGGGGAGGGGTAAGGAGGCTCCAGGAGTGGTCGCGAAGCGAGCCAGGGCCGTCGGGGACCGATCGCCGGCGGCGTCACGGCGAACGGGCTCGTTTCCGCGCCACCTCTGGAACGCTGCGACACAACCCGTTGACCTGCGCGCGGGCCGGGCGGGTCGAGGTGGCCACATGCCTTGACTCATACCCCCTAGGGGTATAAACTCCCCCATGGGCGGGAATCCAGGAGGGGTTCCCCGCATGATCGTCGAAGGAGGCCCACGATGGCTGCACAGGAGTACCAGGTGACCGGGATGACCTGCGGGCACTGCGAGATGTCCGTGCGCGAGGAGGTCGGCGAGATCCCCGGCGTCACCGACGTCCAGGTGAGTCACCAGACCGGCAGGCTCGTCGTCACCGCCGCCTCGCCCCTCGAGGACACGGCCGTCATCAGCGCCGTCGAGGAGGCCGGCTACACCGCCGTCCCCGCCTGATCGGCGCCGCCTGCTCGGCACGCCCCGACCTCGCACAGCCCACTCCGCAGCCCACACGCACAGCAGGACAGGAGCACCATGGACAGCCGCGCCCCGCTCATCGCCGACTCCGGCATCGAGCTCGAGATCGGCGGGATGACCTGCGCCTCCTGTGCGAACCGGATCGAGCGCAAGCTCAACAAGCTCGACGGCGTGAGCGCCACGGTGAACTACGCGACCGAGAAGGCGAAGGTCACCGCCCCCAGCGGCTACGACCCGCAGCTGCTCGTCGCGGAGGTCGAGAAGGCCGGGTACACCGCCGCCCTCCCCGCGCCCCCGGCGCCGGAGGCCGACGACGCCGCGGAGGCGGAGGACCCCGAGCTGCGGTCCCTGCGCCAGCGGCTCATCGGCGCGGCCGTGCTCACCGTTCCCGTCATCGCCCTCGCGATGATCCCCGCCCTGCAGTTCGAGTACTGGCAGTGGCTGTCCCTCACCCTCGCCGCCCCTGTCATCACCTGGGGTGCCTGGCCCTTCCACAAGGCCGCGCTGACCAACCTCCGCCACGGCGCCGCCACCATGGACACGCTCATCTCGATGGGCACCTCCGCGGCGTTCCTGTGGTCCCTCTACGCACTGTTCCTCGGCACCGCCGGCATGCCCGGCATGACCCACGGCTTCTCCCTCGCGATCGCGCCGTCGGACGGCGCCGGGAACATCTACCTCGAGGTGGGCGCCGGGGTCACCCTGTTCATCCTCGCCGGCCGCTACTTCGAGAAGCGCTCCAAGCGGCAGGCCGGCGCTGCCCTGCGGGCCCTGCTCGAGCTCGGCGCGAAGGATGTCGCCGTGCTGCGGGACGGCATCGAGGTGCGCGTGCCCATCGCGCAGCTCGCCGTCGGCGACGAGTTCGTCGTGCGCCCCGGGGAGACCATCGCGACGGACGGCGTCGTCGTCTCCGGCACCTCCGCCGTGGACGCCTCGATGCTCACCGGCGAGTCCGTCCCCGTCGAGGTGGGGGAGGGGGACGCCGTCACCGGCGCGACCGTCAACGCGGGCGGCCGGCTCGTGGTCCGCGCCACCCGGATCGGTTCCGAGACCCAGCTCGCCCGCATGGCGCGGCTCGTCGAGGACGCCCAGACCGGCAAGGCCGAGGTGCAGCGCCTCGCGGACCGCATCTCCGGCGTGTTCGTGCCGATCGTCATCGCGATCGCCCTGGTCACCCTCGGTGCCTGGCTGATCGCCGGGTTCCCCGCGAGCGCCGCCTTCACCGCCGCCGTCGCCGTGCTCGTCATCGCCTGCCCCTGCGCCCTCGGCCTCGCCACGCCGACGGCCCTGCTCGTCGGCACCGGCCGCGGCGCCCAGCTGGGCGTGCTCATCAAGGGCCCCGAGGTGCTCGAGTCCACCCGCGCGGTGGACACCGTCGTCCTCGACAAGACCGGCACCGTCACCACCGGCCGTATGACCCTCACCGACGTCGTCACCGCGCCCGGCACCGACCGCGCCGAGCTGCTGCGCCGCGCGGGCGCCCTCGAGCACGCCTCCGAGCACCCCATCGCCCGCGCGATCGCCGCCGGCGCCGCCGAGGAGGCCGGGCCCCTGCCCGAGGTCACCGGCTTCACGAACCTCGAGGGCCGCGGCGTGCGCGGCACCGTGGAGGGTCACGAGGTCACCGTGGGTCGCGCGAGCCTGCTCGACGCCTCCGCCGCCGGCCTCCCCGATGATCTCGCCGCCGCGAAGGCCGACGCCGAGGCGCAGGGCCGCACCGTCGTCGCCGTCGCCTGGGACGGCGCGGCCCGCGGGCTGCTCGTCGTCGCCGACGCCGTGAAGCCCACGAGCGCCGAGGCGATCCGCGGCCTGAAGGACCTGGGCCTCACCCCCGTGCTCCTCACCGGCGACAACACCGCCGTCGCCCGGCAGGTCGCCGCCGAGGTCGGCATCGAGCAGGTCCTCGCCGAGGTGCTCCCCGAGGACAAGGTCGACGTCATCACCCGGCTCCAGGGGGAGGGGAAGGTCGTCGCGATGATCGGCGACGGCGTCAACGACGCCCCCGCCCTCGCCCAGGCGGACCTCGGCCTCGCGATGGGCACCGGTACCGACGTCGCGATCGAGGCGGCCGACGTGACCCTCGTACGCGGCGACCTCCGCAGCGCCGTCGACGCGATCCGCCTCTCCCGCCGCACCCTGCGCACCATCAAGGTGAACCTCTTCTGGGCCTTCGCCTACAACGTCGCGGCGATCCCGCTCGCCGCGCTGGGCCTGCTGAACCCGATGCTCGCCGGCGCCGCCATGGCGTTCTCGAGCGTGTTCGTCGTCGGCAACAGCCTGCGCCTGCGCGGCTTCCGCTCCGTCATCCCGCGCTGATCCCCCGGTGCGCGGCGGTGCCGCGCTCAGCCCTGCCCGAGGTGCTCCTCGATGAGCGCGGAGACCTGCGGCGGGCGGTCCTGGTTCGCGTTGTGCGCGGCGCCCGCGACCACCTCGAGCCGCACCTGCGGGTCCCGCTCCGCGAGGCGTCGCAGGGCCGCGGCGATGTTCCCCGAGCGGTCGCGCTCGCCGAGGACCGCGAGCACGGGCACGGGGAGCCGGTAGGCGGGATCCGGGGTCAGCGCCTCCCGCCAGAAGTCCATGACCTGCGCGAAGGCCTCCCGGCCGATGGCCTCGAGCCGCTGCCGCACGTAGGCGCGGGTGGCGGGCTCGGCGCCGCAGGCGCGCGCGGAGGCGGCGAGCGTCCAGCCCCACGGCAGCGACCGCAGCACCGGGCCCGTGCTGCGCAGGGCGAGCACGTCGCCGCGGCGCAGCGGGCCGTGGTTGTCCGTGCAGTCCACGAGCACGGCGCGGCGCGCGAGAGCCGGGTCCCGGGCGATCAGGGACTGGACGAGGTTCCCGCCGAGCGACTGGCCCACGAGGGTGACGTCGGCGCCGGCGAGCGGGGCGAGCAGCGCCTCGATCTCCTCGAGCGCCGCGCGGTAGCGGAACGGGCCCGCGACGGCCGAGCGCCCGTGCCCGGGCAGGTCCGGGCAGAGCACTCCCACGCCCGGCGGCAGGGCCTCGATCTGGGCGTCGAACATGGCGCCGTCCATGCCGGCCCCGTGCAGGAGCACCACCCAGCGACCGTCGGCCGATTCCCGCCTGCGCACGTGCAGCGCCGCCATCGGATCCCCCTGCCCTCGTCGGGCCCGGCCGGGCCCTGCGCCGAGCCTAGCGAGCGCCGCGCGGGAGCCGGGCGGCCACCTGGTCCACGACGAGGAAGGCGAGCAGGCCCAGGCCGATCATGGGGAGGAACAGACCGATCGCGACGGCGACAGCGGCGACGGCGAGCACGCCCCACCAGGGCGCCGCGCGCAGCGCACCCCGGGCGGGTATGCGGCCGGGGCGCGATCCCCGGCCCCGCTGCCACCACATGACGTAGCCGGTGACGACGACCCCTGCGATGCCGAGCGCGACGGCCGCGACCACCAGCTGGTTGACGAGCCCGAACAGGGTGCCCATGTGCAGGTCCACGCCCCAGCGGGCGAGCTTCGCCATGAGCGGGTAGTCCGCGAAGTCCGCCCGGTCCACGACCTCGAGGGTCGTGGGGTCGATCGCGACGGCGTCCACCTGGGTGGGGTAGCTGCGGTGGATCTCCTGGACGACCCAGGCGGTGCCCGGGGAGCCCGACGGGCGGATCTCCACCTGCGAGGAGTCGATGCCGGCCTGCCGCGCGGCCGCGAGCACCCGGTCGTAGAGCGCAGGGGAGTCCTCGCTCCTGTCCATCCCGGCCATGTCACCCATGCCCATGCTGCTCATGCCCGCGCCGTGCCCGGCGTACTCGCCGGCACCCGATCCGCTGCCGGTCCCGTCCAGGGTGGTGTCCACCGCGGGCACCGTCCAGTCGAGCGCCGCGCGCAGGGCCGTGACGTTCGCGCCCGCATGCGCGGACCACGTGATGCCGGTGGCGGAGAGGAACAGCATGCCGAGCGCGAGCACCACTCCGGCGGGGGCGTGCCAGGAGGGCGTGCGGCGCCGCCCCGGTGCGCGCCGTCGCGGCCGGGTGACCGCGGCGCGGGTCGCCGGGCGGCGCACCCGCGCGATCCACAGGCCGATCCCCGCGACCGCGACCACCCCCAGCCAGGAGGCCGCGAACTCGCTGTACAGCCGGCCCGCCTCGCCGAGGTGCAGGTTCCGGTGGAGCTGGTCGATCCAGGTGCGCAGCGGCAGCGCGCCGCTCGTCCCGTACACGGTGAGATCGCCGCGGATCTCCCCGCTGCCGGGATCCACGAAGATCCCGCGGGACTCGCTCTCGCCGAGACCCTCCCCGGCGAGCATGACGCGGGTCGTGTCCCCGGGAGACGGGGCGGGGCGCACGGCGACCACGTCGCTCTCCCCGGCGTAGGCCGTGGCGGCGGCGACCTGATCGGCGAGGGGGAGCGGCGCATGGGTGGAGGGCGCCGTGAGCTCGTGCTTGTCGACCACGCGCTCGAGCGGGGTGGACAGGGCGTAGAGGGCGCCGCTCAGGGCGACGACGATGAGGAAGGGGCCCACCACGATCCCGGCGAGCGTGTGCAGCCGCAGCAGCAGCGGCACGAACCAGCGGGGACGGGCAGGGGGACGGGGTGACGGCATGGAAGGGCCTCGTGTCGGAGGAGGGAGAGCAGGGCAGGCTCCCGCCCGCCGGCCGAGGAACGGAGACCCCGGCCGGCGGGCGGGAGGTGGAGCGGGAGCGGCCTCAGGCGAGCACGGACTGGCCCAGGTACTCGCCCTCGGCGCAGCCCGGCGGGATCGCGAACACCGCGGAGCCGATCGGGCTCGTCCACTGGTTCAGCAGGTCCAGCTCCGCGACGCGCCGCTGGATGGGCAGGAACTGCCCCTCGAGATCCGCCTGGAAGGAGCAGAAGATCTGGCCCGCCTCGGAGATCGCGTCCGAGCCCGCGGGCGGCGGCACGTCGTAGTGGAACGGCCGGCGGAAGATCTCCTGGTGCTCGCCGTCGTCCACCCCGTTCGCCCGCCGCATGTGCGCGAACTCCGCGATCCGGGAGAAGCCGTTCTCGGTGAGCGCGGTGAAGTCCGCGTCGTCCGTCTCCTCGGTCCCGGTGAGCGGCGCGCCCGTGTCCAGGTGCGTGCCCACCGCCTCCTCCCGGGCGGTGCGATCCGCCTCGTCCCAGGTGTCGAGGTCCATCCGGATCCGGCGGATCACCATCGAGGTGCCGCCCGCGAAGGGCCCCTCCGAAATCCACACGATCCGGGAGAAGTCCTCACTGCCCAGCGCCGCGTTCGCGGAGCCGTCGAGCTGGCCGAAGAGGTTCCGCTGCGTGGTCGCGGGCCGCTGCACGCCGTGCGCGCGACGGAACCCGTGCTGCACCCAGCGGAGGGTCGTGAACGAGCGGGCGTCCTTCAGCAGCATCCGCACCGTGTGGGACAGGGTGACGGGGTCATCGGACCCCACCTGCAGCAGCAGGTCGCCGTCGCAGAAGGCGTCCTGGAGCTCGTCGATGTCGAAGGCCGGGAGCGGGGCGAGCCACGAGGGCACCTCCCGCTCCGCCCGCCGCAGCAGGCCCGGGCCGAACCCGGCCGTCACCGTGAGGTGGGCCGGGGCGGTGACCATCTCCGGCTCCACGTCCGCGAGCGGCGCCTGCCCCGTGGTGAGGCGGGCGGCGTCGTCGGTGAGCAGCCGCAGCAGGCGCAGCACCGCGTCCCGGTCCACGCCGTCCCGAAGGTCGAGGGCGAGGAACGTGGCGTGGGCCTGCGGCTCCGTCTCCACGCCCGCCTGGTGGGCGCCGTGGAAGGGGAGCGTCCCTGCACCCATGAGCGCGGGCTCGGCGGGCGCGGCGGGGGTGGTCGCTCCGCGGGCGGAGCCGACGGCCCGGTCCAGGAGCGCCCCCGCGGCGCCGGCCCCCACGAGCCCGGCCCCGGTGGTGCCGGCGAGCAGGAGCCGGCGCCGGCCGCGGTCCGCGGTGTCCTGTGGCTCAGGGGCGTCGCGGCGGGTCACTCGTCGCCGCCGTCCGAGGCCATGGAGCCGTGGTCCATGCCCTCCATGCCCTCCATGCCCTCCATCTCGCCGCCGCCGTCGGAGGGGCTGTAGTTCTCCTGCGCCCCCGCGAAGTCCTTCACGGTCGCGGTGATCGGCAGCTCGGCCCCGCCCGCGAACTGCAGCGTCACCTCGACCGCGTCCCCGGCGAGCAGGGGCGCAGTGAGGTCCATGAGCATGATGTGGTCCCCGCCCGGCTCGAGCCGCAGCTCGCCGCCCGCGGAGATCGCGAAGCCGCCCTCCTTCTCCTTCATGCTCATGCCGCCGGAGCCGTCGGCGTTGGTCTCGTGCAGCTGGACCATGCCCGCCGCGGAGGACGCCGCGCCCACGAGCGTCACGGCGCTCGACGAGGCGTTGGTGAGGGTGCCGAACAGCCCGGACATGCCGGACTCCACCGCCTTCACCCACGCGTCGGCGAGGGAGAGGTCAGCGGTGTCGACAGTGTCGACGGCGCCGTCCGAGGCGGAGGAGCCGGTGGAGCCGCCGTCGGAGCCGGCGTCGTCGGAGCCGCCGGCGCTGCAGGCGGCGAGGGGGAGGGCGAGCGCGCCGAGCAGGGCCGCGCGCCGCGAGAGGGACGAGCGGAGAAGGGTCGGGGGCAGGGTGGTGCGAGACATGGGAGTCCTTCGGTGAGGGCCGGGCTCGCGCGGTCACCGGGCTCTGCGCCGTCGGCGTCGCACCCGGGGGTGCGTCGCCGCCCACCCGCAGGGCCGCGGGGCCGACGGGGACCGTCGGCGCGGCGACCTGCAGGGCAGGGGCAGGCAGGGATGACCGGGGGAGGTCCCGGTGCGGGGCGCGGAGCAGGGGCTCCGCGCGTGATCGTCCGCGTGCCGCCGAGCAGCACCCGCGACACGGGGTCGGGGGCGCGAGGGGAGGGCCCGTGGGCCTGGGCTCAGGCGGCGAGGAGCAGCGGGGGACCCCGCAGGACCTGCTCGGAGAGGACGGCCCGCTGGGCGTGGTCGAGGTGCGTGAGATCCGGGACCGGGCGCGGCCGGGCGGCCGGCACGAGCACCGGCGCGGCAGGCGCGGGGAGGCGGCCCAGCACGCCGATCAGGCGCCGGGCGGCCCCGAAGGCGCGGAACAGGAAGCGCTCCCCGCGGTGCAGGAGCACCGTGGTGAGCAGGCCGGCGAGCACGTGGCCCAGCAGCATCCGCGGGTCCATGACGAGCCCGTGCGCGGCGTGCGTCGAGGCCGTGCCGCCGATCTGGGCGAGGTGCCCGGCGTGCGTGCTCGGGGCCGTGCCGGCCGTGGTGAGCGTGTGCTGGTGGTGGTAGAGCTGCGAGCCGGGCGGGTCCACCATCGTCACGGTGCCGCTGCCACCGGTGGTGACGACGAACAGGGCATGGAAGAGGGCCTGGCTGCCCAGCACCGCCGCGCTCAGGCGCAGCAGGGAGAAGCGGGCGCCGGCGAGCACGGTGCACGCGGTGACCGCGAGCCACCAGGTGATCGCGATCCCGAGCAGCGCGGGCAGCTCGCCGCCGCCCAGGAGGTGGCCCGTGAGCGCCACGGCGGTCGTGACCGTCGCCGCGGCCGCGCCCCGCACGAGGCGCAGCGGCTCCCGGCTCGAGGTCATGGCGTCCATTCTGCCCCGGTGTCGCACGGCCCTGCCACCATGGCGCCATGACCTCGCCCTCCCCGCGACTCACCCTCGACGCCCCCGTGCCGGGCGACCTCGAGGACCTCCACCGGATCTACTCCGACGCCCGCACCTGGACCCACCTGCCGAGCGGCCGCTTCGCCGGCCCCGGCACGACCCGGGCGGCGCTCGCGCGCTGGCTCGAGGACTGGGAGCGCGAGGGCCTCGGCGCCTGGGTGGTGCGGGAGGGAGGACAGGTCGTGGGGCACGGCGGCTGCGCGGTGCGGGGCGGCGCCTTCTGGAACCTCGGCTACCGCTTGGCGCCCGAGGCGCAGGGCCGCGGCCTCGCCACGCAGGTCGCCCGCGCCGCCGTGGACGCCGCCCGGGAGCGGCGCCCCGAGCTGCCCGTCGTCGCCTACCTCCTCGAGCACAACGCGGCCTCCGCCGCGGTGGCCCGGAAGGTGGGGCTCACGCTGCGCCACCGCGCCCCGGACGCCGGGAACCCGGATCCGACGGCGATCCGGCTCGTCATGGCCGATCGGGAGCTCAGCGAGCAGGAGCTCGCCGCGACCCTGCGCTGAGCCCGGCCCGCGCCCGCCCCGACCGGGCGGATCGGCGAGGATGGCCCCGGTGCGCCCGACCGAGCGGCCCCGCAGCAGCGCGCGGCGACAGGTCGGCGGCGAGAGGAGACCCATGTCCGAGACCACGATGACGCCCCTGCTGGTGGGCGCATACGCGATGCTGCCCACGGATCCCGCGGAGCAGGTCGAGCTGTACGCGGGCCTGCGGGGGAGCGGGGCGGACGGCCTCGAGATCCCCGACCACCACCTCCGCGCCGAGGACGGCTCGCTGGTCGAGGGCCTGCTGGACGTGCTCGGCCTCGGCTTCACCTCGAGCGTCGTCACGGCGATCCCCTCCACCATGAAGCGCCAGGCCGGGAACCCCGGCGAGGGTCTCGCGAGCGCGCGGGAGGACCTCCGGCGCGCCGCGCTCGGCTTCCACGAGGAGATCGGCGCCGCGATCGAGCGGGTCAACGACCACCTGGGCCGCGCCGCGATCACCGGCGTGCTCGTCCACTCCGCCCCCACCGGCGCCGCGGACGCCGGCGCCTTCCGCCGCTCCCTCGAGGAGCTCGCCGCCACCACCGAGCGTCGCGGCATCCGGCTGATGGTCGAGCACTGCGACGCCGCGGACGGTGCCGGTCCCGGCGAGAAGCGCTTCCTGAGCCTCGCCGAGGAGCTCGAGGCGTCCGCCGGGCTCGGGGTGCCGCTCACCGTCAACTGGGGGCGCAGCGTCGTCGAGTCCCACGACCCCGCCACGCCCGAGCAGCAGATCCGCGAGCTCGCCGCCGCCGGCCTGCTGGGCGGCATCGCCTTCTCCGGCGCCTCCGGGGACACGACTCCCTACGGCGCCCCATGGGCGGACGTCCACCTGCCGCTCGACGCCGACGAGCCCGCCTCGCTCCTCACCGCCGGGACCGTCCGTGCGAGCCTCGACGCGGCGGGCGGCGCCGAGCGCTACCGGGCGATCAAGGTGCAGGCCCCGGCCGGGGCCGCCGTCGCCGAGCGCCTCGCGATCATCGGCTCGATCGTGGGCCTGCTGCGGTGACGCGCGGCGGACAACGATCAGGGCGCCGCTGCCAGCAAGTACTTTCGATTCCTACTCTGAGGAGGGGCCGTCGCGACGACCACTCCTTGTTCGACGAGTTCCCGCAGGAGGGGGCGCAGCGCATTCCGGTTCTTGCCCGTTGCTGTGGCGATGTCCCCGATCGAGCGCGGATTGGTGGCATCGAGCAGCGAGAGGATCTCCCACTGTGCGCCGGAGCTGGTGGGCGTGCTCCGCATGTCTGACAGCGCGTATGGACCATCGCCGATCCCGATGAGGAGTTCCTTCGCGACGAGCAGTGAGAGGACATTTCGGCATTCGTCGGAGTCGAGTCCCAGGTTGCTCCTGAGGTCGGGCACTGACACCTGACCCTTCGTCCGTGCGATCGCGAGCGCGACATCATGATGGTGCCCGCGTTCGTCCCTTGCAGGAAGCTGATCGAGCCAATCGCGGACCTCCGCGGAGATGAGCCCGAAACGTGCGAGGCGGACGACGACGTGGTCGATCGTCGATGCGCTGTAGTCAGGCGCAGGCAGTCCCCGTCCACGCATGGCATTGACCATGTGGAGGACCCCCGACCCCTGGTTCTCGGCGACCGTCGACCGGCCGTCAGGCGTGGGGACCGCCGTCATGAGCTGGACCAGGCTCTCGTTCCGCGCTTCGGAGTACCCCTCGGTCACGTTCTCCTTGGTGCGGTCACCCCAGAATCCGCCCGGGCTGCGCACTTCGACCCGGTCGGCGTAGATGTCCACCGCGACCTGCTGACCGCGGACATAGGTCGAGTAATCCCGATGCAGCACGGCATTCGTGACGGCCTCACGGATGACATCCGTGGGGATCTCCGGCTCGTCGGTGCCGGAGACGCCGTCGACTATTCGTCTGCTGCTGAGGTTCTTTTGGACAGCGGTGACCGCGTCGTCGATCGCTTGGGGGAGGGGACCGTCGCAGCGGCGCCGGTCCAGGAACCTCACGGTGGGATCCGTGGACTTCGCTGTGCCCGGGTGCGCGGTGACGTCGATGAAGAGCTGGGGGAACTCACGCTGTGGGTAGACGTCCAGGGCAAGGAATCCTGCCAGGGTTGGCGCACTGTGGGGGCCGAGGGCATTGACTCGTCGCAGTCCGCCTTCGATATCGCCCTCATCGATTCCCCGGAGAGCACGGGTGTTCCGTCGGAGGCCGTCGAGTGTTCGTGCGACGAGTTCGGAGTCGAGTTCGGCGACAGTGGCATCAGGCAGCTCTTCCCGATCTGTGCGGTCCGAGGCGTGTCGGGTGCGGAGCAGGTAGATCTCGTAGGGACTGAGGTGTCGATCTGCATCGCCCACTCTCTTGTAGCTGCCCTTCTCCATTCCGCGATCCGTGACGAAGCATGGTGCGGTGATTCCAGGGCCCTCGATGAGCGGGTGGATGCGGACTGTGACGACCTGTTCTCCGTCGACCTCGGCGAGTGATGGTTCGAACGGAGGCACGGGCGTGACCTTCGGGTGGGCTCCATCGGCACTGTCGAGCCCAGAGAGAAGGGTGGCGAGAATCCGGCTGGCCGCGAATCCGCCCGCATGGGTGAAGCCCGCCTGCTCATCGAGCCCCAGGATGAGCAGCCCGCCGTCCGTGTTCGCGAATGCAGAGATCGACTCCCACGTAGACTTCGGGAATCCGCCAGCGGCCGCCTTGACCTCGACGAAGGCGTCATCCTGCGACTGTCGTCGCAAGCGCGCGACGTGCTCATCCAGCTCGAGGTCGATCATCGGCTCACTGTAGATCAACTGATCCTCAGTGTATAGAGTGAGGCGCTCACTCTATAAAGTGAGCTCATCACTGTAGAAACTGAGAGACGAGAGAGGTGACGCGCGGTGGGCCGGCGCGTCACCGCCAGAGGAAGCAGTGCTCGACCCCGCTCGGCGCGGTGACCTTCTCGATCGTGAAACGGCCTGCGAGATCCTCCGGGGAGTCCCACAGCTTCAGCCCCTCGCCGTACTCGAGCGGGGCGATCGCCACGTGCATGTCGTCGATCAGATCCGCATCGAGGAACTGCCGCACGGTGCTCACCCCGCCGCCGATCCGCACGTCGAGCCCGCCCGCGGCCTCCTTCGCGAGGGCGAGCGCCTCCTCGGGGGTGCCGTCGACGAAGTGGAAGGTCGTCTCGCCGACCTGCAGCGGCTCCCGCTCGAAGTGGGTGAGCACGAAGACCGGTGTGTGGAACGGCGGCTCCTCGCCCCACCAGCCGCGCCAACCGTCCTCCGGCCACGGGCCGCGCTGCGGGCCGAACTTGTGGCGGCCCATGATCTCCGCACCGATGCCGTGCGCGAAGTCCCGCGTCAGGTAGTCCTCGATGCCGCGGGAGCCCTCCGGGTTCTCCATGCCCGGGAAGCTCACCGTCGTGAAGGCCCAGCCCATCAGCTGCATCGGGTCGACATGGCCGAAGGGCCGCTCGAGGGTCTGCTCCGCACCGGCACCGATGCCGTCACGGGAGACGCCGAAGTTCTGGACGCGCACGCGCTGTGCCATGGGAGGTCCTCTCGCCGAAGGGTGGGCCCATGCTCCTCCGCGGCGTCGCCCGTGTCACCACCTCAGGGTGACGAGGGTGCTCAGAAGCTGTGCTCGGGGCCGGGGAAGGACCCGCCCCGCAGCTCCTCGTCGAAGGCCCGCGCCGCGCCGGCGAGCGCGCCCCGCAGATCCGCGAACTGCTTCACGAAGCGGGGCAGCCGCCCCGAGTTCAGGCCCGCCATGTCCTGCCACACGAGCACCTGCGCATCGCAGCCCGCCCCGGCGCCGATCCCCACCGTCGGGATCCGCAGCTCGCCGCTGATGCGCGCGCCGAGCTCCGCCGGGATCATCTCGAGCAGCACCGCGAACGCGCCGGCCTCCTGCGCGGCGAGGGCGGAGGCCAGCAGGGCCTCGCCGCCGTCGGCCCGCCCCTGCACCCGGTACCCGCCGAGCGTGTGCTCCGACTGCGGGGTGAAGCCGAGGTGGGAGATGACGGGGATCCCGCGGGAGGTGAGCATCTCGATCTGCGGGAGCATCGGCTCCCCGCCCTCCATCTTGACCGCGTGCACCCCGGCCTCCTTCACGAAGCGCACCGCCGTTGCGAACGCCTGCTCCGGTGAGACCTCGTACGAGCCGAAGGGCAGATCGGAGATCACGAGGGCATGGCGCGCCGCGCGGGAGACCGCGCGCGCCATCGGCAGCATCTCCTCGACCGTGATCGGCTGCGTCGCGTCGTTGCCGAGCACCGTGTTCGAGGCGGAGTCGCCGATCAGCAGGGCCGGGATCCCCGCCTCGTCGAAGACCTCCGCGGAGAAGCGGGCGTACGCGGTGAGCATCGACCAGCGCTCACCGCGCTGCTTCATCTCCTGGAGGTGCGGGATCCGCACACGCCGCCGACGCGGGGACGAGGAGGCCGGGGTCGACGGGGCGCCGTAGGGCGCGGGCTGCTCGGTCACGCGCCCCGTGCTCGCACCGCCGTCGGTGCGCGCGGGAACGGGGTGGGCGTGATGAGGGCCGCGCCGGAAAGAAGAGGCACCGGACCTACCCCGACCCGGGGCCCGCCGCCCCGTTCGGGCGGAGGAGCCGTGACGCGGGGAGCGCGAGCAGCGAGATGCCGACCAGGGCGAACACGAGCCAGAGGGCGCTGCGCGTGGAGGTGGCCTGTGCGAAGACGCCCACCAGCGGGATCAGCGCCGGCCCCGCACCCATCGTGGCGATGCTCCAAGCCGCGCTGGACCGGGACATGAGGTGGTCCGGGGTCAGCTCCATGCGCAGGGCGGCCATGGCCGAGTTCGTGATCGAGGAGAAGAACAGCACCGCCGTGAAGGCCACGACGAGCAGCACGAGGCCCGGCGTCCCCGGGGCCGCCAGCGGGTACAGGGCGTACCAGGGGGTGCGCAGGAGGCTCGACCACCAGACCGTCGGGCCCAGGCGCCATCGTGCGGCGACGCGACCCGTCACCCATGCGCCCGCGAGCCCGCCGAGGGACGGGATCCCCATGTACAGCCCGTACTGCAGGGAGGTGAACTGGAGGTCGCGGAGGGCGAAGACCTGCGTGACGGGGGTCAGCGCGGCGACGGCACCCGCGAAGAGCAGCCAGGAGAGGAACAGGCGGCGAAGCATCGGCTCCCCGAGGAGGAAGCGGGCACCCGCGAGCGCCTCCCTCGAGCGCCGCGTGTGCGCGGAGCGCTGGGGCGGCGGCCCCTCGGGGCGCGGGATCGAGCGGACGAGGACTGCGCTGAGCACGAACGTCGCCGTGTTGACCAGGAGCAGCACCGCCGGGGAGGTGACGGAGGCGAGGACTCCGGCCGCCGAGGGCCCCAGGATCAACGCCGTCCAGGTGGCCGCCTGGAGCTTCCCCAGCCCGTCGGCCCGGATCGCCGGGGCCAGGAGTTCCTTCGTGTGCGCGGAGCTGGCGCTGCCGAAGAGGATCTGCAGGGCGGCGTTCACCGCGAGGGCGACGAACATCCAGGCGGCGTGGAGCGTCCCCGTGAGGAGCAGGACGGCGAGGAGCGAGAACATCGCGGCGCGGCCGAGGTCCGCCCCGATCATGAGCGGACGCTTGCGCCGGAACTCGGCGACGTAGCCGGCCGGAAGGGCGGAGACGAGGATCGTGACCGCGGCGGTCGTCGCGAGGAGAGCGACCGTCGCCGACGACAGCCCGAGCTCGCCGACCGCGATCAGCGGCACCGCGACGGAGCCCAGCGCCGACCCCGACTGCGCGAGCAGTGCCGCAATCCAGAGCCGCCGGAAGGAGGGGTCTGCCATGGCGTTCGCGGTCGGGGGATCCTCAGGCAAGCGCCTCTCCTCGTGGGGATGGTCGACAGGGCCCGTGGTACGCGACGAGCACTTCAACGTACAGGAGGACGAGGGCGCGCGGGCGCGGCGCGGTCGTCTTCGCTTCCCGTGGGTGAAGATGACCCAGGACCAGCGCCGAATCCGACGGCGCCATCTCGGGAGGAGCCGTCGATGTCAGGTGCAGCCGCCCGATGGCGCATGACCACGGTCGTCCTCTGCGTGCTCGCCGTCCTCGTTGCGAGTGCCGGGGCGTTCCTGGGTGGCCGTGCACTGGTGAGGGAGATCTTCCCGTGCACACAGCAGGTCCTCGAGCAGGCGGAGCAGACGGGAGCGTGGCTCGACGCGGCGCTCGACGAGGCCGACGGGTACGAGGTGCTCACCTACGACTGCGACTCGGGATCCCTGCCGTCGATCGCCTTGGACGTGCCTGATCAGGAACGGTTCGTCGCGGAGCTGACGGCGACCTTCTCCTGTCGTGAGGAGACCGCGCCATCGGCCGGGGAACCCCAGGGGTATATCTGTGATCTGCCGAGCGGGTCGGCCTACGTCGATGCCGAGGGTTTCGTGAGGCTCGTGGGGTGAAGCCGCCGGGCAAGGCGGAAAGTTGTGAGAACGGTCCGGACCGGCCGCGAGGGAGAGGTGGAATGTGGGCTCGAACCGATGTGCCCGAAGGAGGCCCTGATGACCGACACCGACACCCGCAGCACCGCCACCGGCACCGGCACCGGCCGAACCGTGACGCTCGAGACGAGCACCTACCGCTACGCCTGGCTCCGGCTCGACGAGCTCGACGGCCGCCGCTGAGCGGCAGCGCAGGGGAGCCCGGTCCTGCCGGGCCCGCGGGTCAGGCGTCCGGGGTGGTGGGCGCCGCGTGCTCGCGGGCCCGGCGGATCCCCGAGGTCACGGCCGCGCGGACCACGAAGTAGAGGATCCCGAAGAAGATCGTGAACACCACGACGATCGCGAACAGCGGGAACAGGATGGCGATGGCCTCGAAGCCGCCGATTCCGGTGTAGTCCATGGTCAGAGCCTAATCGCGGAGAGCCTGCTCCGCGGTCGGTTCGGGAAGGGTGCTCGGCGCGGGAGGCTGCTGGAGCGCGATCTGGACGGGATCCGCCAGGGGATCCGTCGGCGTCACCTGCCCCGTCGGGCCGCTGTGCCGGTTCATCACCGCGACGGCGACGATGACGAGCGCGCCGAGCACGAAGATCAGCAGCAGCACGAGCATCGAGGGGTCCCACGGCGTGGAGAGGCCGACGGGCATCAGCCCGGAATCGGGATCGCTCATGGCTCTGCCTCCACCTCTGCTCGGGGACCCGTGCGGCTCGCACGGAACAGGACCGGCGGCCCCTGCGGCCCGTCCATTCGGGACAAGGTAGCGGGAACCGGGCGGAGCGGACGAGCGGATCCCGCCGCCGAGACAGAGCCGAGACCTTCAGGGCTGGCGAGGAGGTCACCTGCTCGCCAGGGCAGGTGCGGACGATGTCGGAGCCACCGGGCTCCTCGAGATCCGCGGCTCACCGGAGCGTGGGCCCCGGATCCGGGCGAGCGCCCCCAGCAGCAGGGCCAGGGCGAGCAGCCCGCTGAGCGGGGAGATCCCCGCGGCGAGCAGCACCAGCAGGCCGGCGAGGCCCAGCAGCACCGCCTGCGCGGTGCGCCGAGGAGCGTGGGTGGGCCGCGCGGGGCGCAGGCGCTCGAGGGGACCGGCGAGCCAGGCCGCGGCGGCGGTGAGCGCGATCGACGCGGCGAGCCACAGGGGTCGGCTCGCCCACCAGGCGGCGCTCGAGGGCTCCGGCAGGGTGAGCAGGCCCTGCTGGGAGAGGAGCAGGGAGCCGCCCGCGAGGAGCAGCAGGGCGGAGAGGTTCCACAGGTAGAAGGTCATGGTGCGGGCGGTGACGAAGCCGGTGACCGCCGCGATGCGGGGCCGGGCGGCGAGGCGGGCGAGGTGCGGCCGGGCGAGGGAGAGCGCGAGGGTCTGCGCCGAGCCGATCACCAGCAGCGCCGTCGTCGGCGGGTTGAGGTGCGCGATGAGGTCCGGGGACCAGAACCCGCTGACGAATGCCGTCCCGAGCCCGGCGAGGGCCACGACGATGCCGGCCGCCCGCACGCGTCGGGGCAGGGCGTCGATGCGGCCGTCGGCCAGCAGGAATCCCGCCTGCTGCAGCGCGAGCCACACGAAGCCGAGGTTCGCGTAGCCGATCGCCTCGATCCCAGTCTGCCCGCGCAGCAGGTCCACGGCGACGGCGCCGCCGGCGAGGGCGGCGAGCGAGGCCCACGGGGCGCGCTCGTGGGCGCGCAACAGCAGCGGCAGCAGGGACTGCACACCGAGGAACACGGCGAGGAACCACAGCGGTTCGCGCCACCGCAGCCCCGCCTCGTCCAGCAGTCCGTCCGGGACGCCCGCGGCACCGAGCGCGGCGAGCACCACGACGGCCGCGGCGACCGGCGCGAGGAGGGGCACCAGCAGGCGATGGACCCGGGCGGTGACGAACGCCGTCGCCGTGCCGCCGCGCTCCCGGAGCCGGCGGTGCGCGATCGCCCCCGCGAAGCCGCTGACCACGAAGAACAGCGGCATGACCTGCAGCAGCCAGGTGAGCGGCGGGTACCAGGCGGCGCCGCGGGTCGCGTACTCGAGCACGGGGCCGGCGGCGCCGAGCGTGGCCGTGACCTGGAGGCCGTGCACGAGCATCACCGCCGGCACGCACAGGGCGCGCACGAGGTCGATGCCCGCGTCGCGACGGGACGGGACGGGCGGCGGGACGGGGACGGGCGCGGGGCGCGGGGGCGCGAGATCGATGACGGTCATGGGGGCTCCTCCTCGGGATGACGCCGAGGAGGCTAGGGACGAGATGCCCGCGGCCACGTCGCCCGCGGGAGCGGTCCCGGGATCGCCCCGAAGGGCGATGCGCGTGGTCCCTCCGAGGGACCCGCGCGGCTCAGCTCAGCGGCGAGACGAGGCCGTTGTCGTAGGCGAGGATCACCAGCTGCACCCGGTCGCGCGCCTCGAGCTTGGCCAGCAGCCGCCCCACGTGGGTCTTCACCGTGTGGTCCGAGATGAACAGCTCCTCGCCCACCTCCTTGTTCGAGCGGCCCTGCGCGACCAGCAGCAGCACCTCCCGCTCACGGTCCGTGAGCCGGGCCAGCAGCGCCGCGTCGCGCCGTGCGCGGGGCCGGCGGGTCGCGAACTGCTCGATCATCCGCCGCGTGATCCCGGGGGAGAGCAGCGCGTCCCCCGCGGCGACCACGCGCACGGCATGGACGAGCTCCTCGGGCGTCGCGTCCTTGAGCAGGAAGCCGCTCGCCCCGGCCTGCAGGGCGTCGTGGACGTAGTCGTCGATGTCGAACGTGGTGAGCATGAGGATCCGCGGCGGCGGGGAGGCGGGGAAGTCCGGTGCGCCGATGCGCCGCGTCGCCTCGATCCCGTCCATCTCCGGCATGCGCACGTCCATCAGCACCACGTCCGGCTGCAGCCGGGCCGCCTGCGCGACGGCCTCCTTGCCGGTCGTGGCCTGCCCGATGACGCGCACGTCGGGCTGCGCGTCGAGCAGGGCCGCGAAGCCCGCCCGCACCATGGCGGCGTCGTCGGCGAGCAGGACGGAGACGGTCATGCGGGCTCCTGCGAGGGTTCGGTGAGCGGGAGGACGGCCAGGACGGTCCAGCCCCCGGCCGGGTCGGGGCCGTGGTGGAGGGTCCCGCCGAGCGGGACGACGCGCTCCCGCATGCCGCGCAGTCCGTTGCCGGAGCCGGCGGTCACGGGGGCCGACGCCTCGGTGGCGATCCCATTGTGCACGCGCAGCGTCACGGCGTCGTGGCCGATGTCCACGCCGATCTCGATCGGTGCGCCCGGCGCGTGCCGCACCGCATTGCTCAGCGCCTCCTGCGCGATCCGGTAGGCGGTGAGGTCCACGGAGGCGGGCAGACCCTCGGTCACCTCGTCCAGGTGCATCGTGACCTGCGCGCCCGCACGGCGGAAGCCCTCGACGAGCTCCGGGATCTCGGCGATGCCCTGCTGCGGGGCGAGCGGCGGCGTGTGGTCCTCGGTGCGCAGCACCCCCAGCAGGCGCCGCATCTCCTGCAGCGAGGCGCGGGCGCTCGCGGCGATGTCGTCGAACTCGGCGGCGGCCTCGGGGGAGAGGTCCGGGATCCGGTAGCGCGCCGTGGACGCCTGCACCTGCGTGAGCGCGGTGCTGTGCGCGACGACGTCGTGCAGCTCGCGGGCGATCCGGGTGCGCTCCTCGACCAGCAGGCGCTGCGCATGTTCCGCGGCGGAGACCTCCCGCTCGCGGCTGAGCTCCTCACCCACCCGCAGCCGGCTCGCGACCAGCACGCCCACGAGGAGCAGCCCCGTGCTCACCGAGGCGGTGACGATGAGATCCGCGCCGGCCCCTTCCGCGCGGCCCAGCAGCGGGGCGATCAGCAGCGGCCCCAGGTTCCCGAGGGCGAGCACGGCCGTGCCCATCCTCCAGCCGTGCGCGAGCGTGAGCACGAGGACGGTCACGACGAACGCGACCATCGCGGGGACCGACCACGGCCACGGCCAGGCGGTGCCGTCCGGCGGCACGGAGACCAGCGGCAGGATCCACGCGGCGAGGCAGGCGAGCGCGGCCGCCGTGCGCGGGCGCGGCAGGGCCAGCACGGGCGCCCCGCCGAGCGCCGCCCCGAGCGGCAGCGCGAGCACCACGGGCGTGCCGTACAGGGAGGCATGGATCGCGGCGAGCACGCTGAACAGCGCGAGCGACACGGTGGCCAGCACGACGACCACCGCGGTGCGCCGGCGGGAGGGACGGCCGACGGGGGCGTCGTCGGTGCCGGCGTCGGCCTCCTGCCGGAGGTCCGGCGTCGAAGGCGCAGGCGTCGAGGGATCCACGGCTCGATGCTAGGACCGCGGCAGGGCGGGCGCATCGCTCTCAGGTACCGCAGCTGTCACCCGCGCGGGGCACCATGGGGCGATGGAGGACTCCCGGCAGGATCCCGCGCCGCCCGGCGACCGAGCCGCGCAGCTCGCCGAGCGGAGGGCCGCGGTGCGCGCACAGCTCGAGGCGATCGAGCAGGAGCTCGTCGCGCTGCGCCGCACCCGAGAGGGCGAGGCGGACGACGACGAGCACGATCCCGACGGGGTGCCGCTCTCGGCGCAGTGGTCGCGCCTCGAAGGGCTGCGTCTCGCCCGACTCGACGCGCTCGCCGGGATCGACGAGGCGCAGGAGCGGCTGCGCCGCGGGGAGGACGGCCGCTGCGCCCGCTGTGGAAAGCCGATCGCCCCGGCCCGCCTCGCGGTGCGCCCCGAGGCGACGACCTGCATCGACTGCGCCGATCTCGTCGACTGAGCCGACCGGTCAGCGACCGGTGCCGTCGGGCGTATCGCCGCCGGGTGGCTCCTCGGGCGCCTCCGCGGCGGCCGCGTAGAAGACGTCGTAGCGGTACACGGGCGCGCCGGCCTCCGCGGCCTCGTCCTCGGACTCCGCGCGGTCGGCGCCGGCGGCCTCGGCCTCGGCGATCACCTCGCTGATCCGCTGGTGGAGGGCCGTGGACTCCTCGCGCGTCATCCGCACGCGGCGGTGGGCGAAGT
Source organism: Brachybacterium horti (assembly GCF_054777615.1). NCBI lineage: Bacteria > Bacillati > Actinomycetota > Actinomycetes > Micrococcales > Dermabacteraceae > Brachybacterium > Brachybacterium horti. The sequence goes on along the minus strand of NZ_BAAHAM010000001.1, from coordinate 1,009,182 downwards.
TCGCGGGCCACGGGCGGGGGTCCCCGTCGGGCGGCGGCGGGGTCGCGAGGGCACGGCCGATGTCGGCCGCGAAGTTCTGCATCATCGTCCCGCCGAGGGCGGCGTCGGGCTGGCCCGTCATGTTCAGCCCGTCGGTGCTGGCCCGCCAGGGCCGCTCGCGGCCGTCGGCCGACGGGGACTGCTCGACGAGGCCCAGCGCGGCGAGGCGTCGCAGGTGGTAGCTCATCGCCGAGGGGGTGAGGCCCACCAGCTGGGCGGCGTCGGTGCTGGTCAGGGTGCGCCCGTCCCAGAGCTCCTGGAGCACGCGCCAGCGGGCCGGGTGGCTGACGGCGCGCATGCGCTCGTGGTCGTCCAGCAGCGGCGGGGGGTCGAGGGCCATGCCCGCCATCGTAGGGCGGCGGGCGCGCTTGCCCCGAGAGGTGTGAAGCATTACCTTCACGACTGTGAAAGAGATGCTTCAGGAATGGACGGTCCGGTGACGGCCGCGCTCCCGCCGCTGCGGCGCAACGCCCGCTTCCAGCTGCTGTGGGCGGGCGCCGCCTGCGCGACTCTCGCCACCGAGATCAACCGCGTCGCCCTCCCGCTCACCCTGCTCGCCCTCACCGGCAGCGCCGCCCGGGCCGGGCTCGTGGGCTCCGTGCTCGTCGCCTCGATGCTGCTGCTGCAGATGCCTGCCGGGATCTGGGTGGACCGCCATGACCGCCGTCGGATCCTCCTCGGCGCCCAGGGGGCACAGGTGCTGAACGCCCTTCTGCTGCTCGCGGGCCTCGCCACCGGCCACGCCGGTCTCGCCGGGTTCCTCGTCTTCGCGGCGGTGGACGGCGCATGCCAGGCCTTCCTCGGCTCCGCCCGCCACGTCGCGATTCGCGCCGTCGTCCCCGTGCCCCAGCTGCGCAGCGCCTTCGCGCAGGAGGAGGCGCGCTCCCATGCGGGCCGCGTCGTCGGCCCCGCGCTCGCCGGCACGCTGACCGCGGTGGGCCTGTTCGCCCCCTACCTCGCCATGACCGCGAGCGTGCTCGCCGCCGCGGTGCTCGCGCTGCTCGCGAAGGTCCCGCGGCGACCGGAGGCCCCGGCCCCCGTCGCCGAGGGGACCGAGGCCCCGCGGCGCAGCATGCTCGGCGAGACCCGCGAGGCGCTGCGCTGGCTGATCGCCCGGCGCGGCGTGCGCGAGCTGATCCTCGTGATCATGGCGATGAACTTCTTCGGCGGCGGCGTCACGCTCGCCCTGATCGTGCACATCCGCTCCCTCGGCGGCTCCGACGCCCTCGCGGGTCTCGTGCTCACGGGCATCGGGATCGGCGGGCTGCTCGGCGCCCTCGCCTCGGGCCGCATCGCCACCGCGGTCCCCGCCGGCCGCCTCGCCATCGCCGTCCCCGTCACACTGGGGCTCTGCCTCGGGCTCGCCGGCCTGCCCCTCGCCCCCTGGTGGCCCTTCGTCCCGATCCTCGCGTTCAGCCTGGCCACGCCCGCGCTCAACGTCGCCATCGACGCCGTCACCGCCGAGCTCGTGCCCCCGGACATGCTCGGCCGCATCGGCTCCCTGCTGACCGTCGCGGCCGCCGCGCTGTCCCCGTTCGGCCCCCTGCTGGGCGGCCTGCTCGCAGGGACCCTCGGTGGCGGAGCCGCGCTCGCCATCGCCGGCGCCGGCTTCGTGCTGACCGGACTCGTCGGAGCCCTCAGCCCCACGCTGCGACGCTTCGGGGCCGGCGGCTGAGCGGCCCTCAGCGCACCACGTCGTGGACGAGCTTCACCACGCCGTTGCCGTACGCGGCGCTGTCCCGCAGGCGCAGGTCCTGCCGGTCGTGCGGGGAGGTGGGGAGGAACCGCTTGCCGGTCCCCAGTGTCACCGGGAACAGCAGCAGGTGGTAGCGGTCGATGAGGTCCGCCTCGGCGAGGCGGCGGGCGAGCTCCGCGCTGCCGTGGATGAAGATCGCTCCACCATCAGCAGTCTTCTCCTGGACGACGTCCTCGGAGCTGCGCAGGATCCGCGTCTCGCCCCAGCCCTCGACCAGATCCGCCTCCTGCAGCGTCGAGGAGACGACGAGCTTCGGGATGTCCTGGTATGCGGCGTGATCGGGGGAGCCGTTCCAGTCCGGGGCGAAGTTCTCGTAGCTGCGCCGCCCGAACATGAGCGTCGAGGTCTCCGCGATCTCCTCGCCCTTGAGGGAGAAGGCCTCCTCGTCGAACGGGGTGGAGAGTACCCAGCCGCCCTGCGGGTGCCCCTCGACCACCTCACCGGGGGAGTCGACGATGCCGTCGAGCGTCATGAAGCCGGTCCAGACCAGTTCGCGAGCCATGGGATCTCCTGGGACGGGATGGCCGGAGGGCGTCGGCGCCCGGGTGCCCCTGCACCGTGGCCATCAGGGGAACCCAGGCACCGATGCTCGCGGAGCGCCAGGGGGCGGGGCATGGCAACACCCGGTCAACCTTGTCCTGATCAGGCGCGTCAGAGCATCATGGGGGGATGAGCGAGCCCAGCGTGACGATCCCGCCGATCCAGCCGATCCCCGAGGGGCTCGCGGAACGCGCGGCGCTCCTGGGCGGCCCCGAGGGCACCCTCTCCCCGGAGGGGATCCGCGGCTTCGTCCTCGAGCAGCTCGCCGGTCAGGACCTCGACGGGAAGAGCGTCTGCCTGATCATCCCGGACGGCACGCGCTCCGTGCCGCTGCCGCTCGTGCTGCCCGCGATCCACGAGGCGCTCGCCGGCCGTGCCGCCTCCGTCACCGTGCTCATCGCGCTCGGCACCCACGCCGCCATGAGCGCGGAGGCGATCGACGTGCTGCTCGGCTCCACGGAGCGCGGCGCCGCGGCGACCTACCCCGGCTGGGAGGTCGTCAACCACGCCTGGCACGACGAGGAGCAGATCGCGGACCTCGGCGAGATCCCCGCGGAGCGCATCGCCGAGCTCACCGGCGGCCTGCTCACCGACGTCCCCATGCGCGTGCAGATCAACCGGCTCGTCGCCGAGTCCGACGTCAACCTCATCGTGGGGCCCGTGTTCCCGCACGAGGTCGTCGGCTTCTCCGGCGGGAACAAGTACTTCTTCCCCGGCTGCTCCGTGCACGACGTCATCGACATCTCCCACTGGGTGGGGGCGCTCATCACCGCGAGCCGCATCATCGGCACCCTCGGCATCACGCCCGTGCGCCAGCTGATCGACGCCGCGAGCGAGCTCATCACGACCACGAAGCTCGCCTTCACGATGGACGTGAAGGAGGGCGGGGCGGACCTCGGCGCGATCGCCTTCGGCGACCCGCAGGCCGCGTGGGCCGCGTGCGCGAAGATCTCCGCGCAGACCCACATCACCTACGTCGAGAAGCCGTACCGGCGGATCGTCGCGATCGTGCCGGAGATGTACGACGACATGTGGACCGGCGCGAAGGGCTTCTACAAGTCCGAGCCCGTGTGCGCCGACGGCGGCGACGTCATCATCTACGCCCCGCACATCACCGAGGTCGCCGCGATGCACCCCGGAATCCGCGAGATCGGGTACCACAACATCGAGTACTTCACGAAGCAGTGGGACCGCTTCGCCGGCCACCCCTGGGGCGAGCTCGCCCACTCCACGCACGTGACGGGCCTGGGCACCTACGACCCGGAGACGGGGGAGGAGAAGCAGCGCGTCAACCGCTACTTCGCGACCTCCATCAGCGCGGAGGAGTGCGCCGCGCACAACGTGCTCTACCAGGACCCGGCGGCCCTGGACCTCGACGCCCTGCGCGCGGATCCGGAGACCCTCGTCATCGACCACGCGGGTGAGGTCCTGTTCCGTCTTGCCTCGGAGAAGGAGGGCGTGTGACCGCCGCCGCGACCATCGCCCCGACCCTCACCCCGGACGCGCTCACGGGCGAGGCGCTCACCCTCGCGGACGACGTCGCCACGCAGCTCAGCGGGGTGCGCCGCCTCGGCGTCGCCTACTCTGGCGGCGTGGACTCCGCGACCCTGCTCGCCCTCGCCGTGCGCGCCCTGGGCAGCGAGAACGTGGTCGCCCTGCTGGGCGTCTCCGCGTCCCTCGCCCGCCGCGAACACCGCCTCGCCCTGCGCACCGCGCAGGAGATCGGGGCGGAGGTCGTCGAGATCGCGACCGCGGAGATGGACAACCCCGAGTACGCGAAGAACGACGCCGCTCGGTGTTTTCATTGCAAGGACGAGCTGTTCACCCGCATCGACGAGGAGATCGTCGCCGCCCACGCGCTGGACGCCGTCGCCTACGGCGAGAACGCGGACGACGCCACCCGCCACGACCGCCCCGGCGCCGGTGCCGCCACCCGCCACCGGGTGCTGCGCCCCCTCGCGACCGCCGGTATGACGAAGGCCCAGGTGAGGGACGTCGCGCGCGGCCTCTCGCTGAGCGTCGCGGACAAGCCCGCCGCCCCCTGCCTCTCCTCCCGGATCCCCTTCGGCCAGGCCGTCACCCCGGAGAAGCTGCGCCAGATCGACGAGCTCGAGGACGCCGTGTTCGGCGCCGGCTTCAGCGACTGCCGCGTGCGCCACCACGGCGACGTGGCCCGCATCGAGCTGCCCACCGACGAGCTGCCCCGCGCCGTCGAACCCGCCATGCGCGGCGCCCTCGTCGCCGCCGGCCGCTCCGCCGGGTTCCGCCACGTCACGATCGACATCGAGGGCATCCGCTCGGGCCTCTTCGCGCTGCAGGTCGTGCGGCGGGACGATGCCTGACCGGGGGAGCGGGACCGACGGTTCCGGTGGGGCCGACGGGGCCGACGGCCGCATCGACGGGCTGCTCGAGCTGGACCTCGATCGCGCCTCCCGCCGCGGCGCCCCCGAGGCGGTGCTGTGCGACGCGAAGAGCGTCGAGCAGGTCGCCGCGATCGCCGGGGAGTACGCACGCCTCGCCGCCGCCGGCCGCGAGGACCTGGGCCCGGTGCTGTTCACCCGGGCCGACGCCGAGCGTGCCGCCGCCGTGCTCGCGGCCCTCCCCGGAGCCCACCACGACCCGGGCGCCCGGTTCCTCGCCTGGCCCGCCGAGCCGCCCGCGCCGAGCGGCGGTCTCGTGATCGTCGCCTGCGCCGGCACGAGCGACCTGCCCGTGGCCCGCGAGGCGGAGCTCACCGCCCGCCACCTGGGTCGCCCCACCCGCCTCATCGCGGACATCGGCATCGCCGGCCTGCACCGGCTGATCGCGCGCCTGCCGGAGCTGCGCGAGGCGGCCTGCGTGGTCGTCGCCGCCGGCATGGACGGGGCGCTGCCCACCGTCGTCGCCGGCCAGATCGCCGCGCCCGTCGTCGCCCTGCCCACCTCCGTCGGCTACGGCGTCGCCGAGGGCGGCCGCGCCGCACTCACCACGATGCTCTCCGCCTGCGCCCCCGGCATCGGCGTGGTCAACATCGACAACGGCTACGGCGCCGGCCACCTCGCCGCGCAGATCGCCCGCTGGGCCCCCGCGCCGCCTGGCTGAAGGCCGAGTGCTCAGCGGGACAGGCGGCTCAGGAGGTCGGCATAGCGGCTGCGCGCCGTTGCTGACAGCTGTCCTACCGTGCGTCCAGAAGCCCACCGCGCAGCGGCAGGACCAGGCGCTGTGCCGTGGAGTCGCGACTCGTCGAGCGGTTCGGAGCGCTCGGCCTCGCCCCGGCTCGGTGTCGCCCTTCTCGTCGCGTCAGTCGTCGTCGCTGAGGTCGTGGTCCTCCGCGTCGATTGCCATGGCGTCCCGGAGCTCGCCGGCTTCGCGGACGAGCGCGTCGACGGCGGCGACGAGGTGGGTGTCGGTGAGGTCCTCGTGGAGGGCGAGTGCGCTCATCACGGCGCGGCGCACCGCTTCCTTCGCGAAGGAGCCCGTGGTGCCTTCAGCGGCGACGGCCGCCTGATCGATCCCCCGCTCGGTGAAGGGGAGGTGGTGCCCGTACCGGGTGAAGAGCTGGCGGCGGAGCTCCAGATCAGGGAGCGGGATCTCCACGGCGAGGTCGATCCGTCCGGGCCGCAGAGCGAGAGCTTCTTCGAGCACCCCCACGCGGTTCGTGGTCAGCACGAACGCGATGTCGGCGTCGTCGGCGAGCCCGTCGAGGATGTCCAGGACGTCGAAGAGGACGGAGCGCTCTCCCTCGCTGAAGTCGCGATCGGCGGCGACGAGGTCGGCGTCCTCGAGGACAATGATGGCGCGGCCCAGATCTCGAGCTGCGTCTGCGGCCTGCCGGATGTGGCTGAGGGAGTCCCCGTTCAGCACGATCGCCGTCGTGTCCGCGGCGCGGGAGAGGAGGTAGCGGACGGTATGGGTCTTGCCGGTCCCGGGAGGGCCGAACAGCAGGACGCCTCGCGAGAGGTGCTGCCCGGCTTCGCGGAGAGCGGCGGCGTTCTCGCTCACCCCGAGCACGGATTCCTCGATGCGATCCAGGCTCCCGGCCGGCAGGACGACATCCCGGCGGGGGACCCGCGGCCGGGGATGGAACCTGATCTCGCCCTGCTCCGAACCGTACTGCCCTGCGACGAAGCTGACCACCTGCCCGCCGAGCGCCGACTGCTCCCGGACATGGGTATCGATGCGGGAGAGCACACGGCGGGAGACGGCAGCGTCGGCCGAGAGCACCTCGACCGCGATGGCGCCCTCCGGGTCCTGACTGGTCGACTCGGTCGCGAACGCGATGACCGGCAGGCCGTCGATCTCCAGCTGTCGGATGGCGTTGGTCGCCACGTGCGTGACCCGGCCCGGCCCGGAGGGCAGGGCCGTGCGCTCGACCGATCCCCAGGCGTAGTTGCCGTACCGGTTCGACAGCACCTCGGAGAGGCCGTCGGGGTCGCCGGCGGGGACGACTCCGCGAAGGGTCTGCGTCGCCGAGAGCGCGTCCAGAGCGGCGTCGACGTCGACCCATCTCCAGTGCGGGAACTCCTGGCGCACCGGGGCGAGCGAGCGAGGGCTGGCTCCCAGATGCGTGCCAAGCTCGGACTCGAAGACGTCCCGATCCGGCTGCTCGGCGAGGTCGCTCATCGTGTCGAGGAACTTCTGGAACTGGATGGCGAAGGCCGAGACGTCGAGTTCAGGGGACATGTCGTCAAGTCTATCGGTGCTGCTCAGGTTCGTCGTCCCGTTTCTCGTGGTGGAGGAGGTCGCCGGGTTGGCACTCGAGGACGCGACAGATCGCGTCGAGGGTCGAGAGGCGGACGGCCTTGGCGCGTCCGTTCTTCAAGACGGCGACGTTCGCCGGGGTGATGCCGATGGCATCGGCGAACTCGCCGACGCTCATCCCCCGCTCCACCAGCATGCGATCGATGGTGATGCGTATTGCCATCACACGACCGCTTCCAGCTCGGCGCGCATGTCGATGGCGCTGCGCAGAAGCGAGCGCAGCACGAGCGTGACCCCCGCGACGGCCATCAAGCCGAGCACGGCCATCACCTCGATGATGAGGAGGAACGGGCTGCCGGCCTCCCCATTGCTGATCACGGCGGACGCCGCGACGATGACCACAGCGGCGGCCGCCAGCGCGCCCGCGAGCAGATCGACCCAGACCAGCGATGAGCTCACCAGCATCGACCCCCGATGGATGCGGTGGACGAGTGAGGCGACCGACCCCAGTGCCAGGAGGCCGAGGGTCAGGAACGCGAATCCGGCCACGAGGAGCGGCACTCGGAGATCGGCGTACTCGGGGAGCTCCTCCGCGACAGCGGTGGAGGCGACGGGCAGCATGGCGGCCGCCCCGAACCCGATGGCGAGCAGGACGCCCACCAGTGCTTCCGTGGCGATCACGAGACTGTGGGGTGGGCGCGGGAGAGTGAGCGTCATGCATCGATAATCGATCGGAATCTATCGTTTGTCAATAGGGGGTGGGGTGCGCCGTGTTCGTGGGGAGCCGTGGGCCGGCGCTCTGCCGCCGCTCCGCCCTGCCCGGGCAGGGGAGAATGGCCCCATGACCTGGCTGCTCCTGGCCGGCGCGATCCTCAGCGAGGTGACCGCGAGCCTCTCCCTCAAGGCCGCCCTCACCCATCCCGCGCTGTACGTGCTGGTCGTGGCGGGCTACCTCGCCTCCTTCAGCCTGCTCGCGGTCGTGCTGCGTCGCGGGATGCCGCTCGGCGTCGCCTACGGGGTGTGGGGCGCGAGTGGGGTGGTGCTCACCGCGCTGCTGTCCACGCTCCTGTTCGCGGAGCCGTTCACCGCCCTCATGGGCATCGGCATCGTGCTCGTCGCCGCCGGGGTGATGGTCGTCGAGCTCGGCTCGCAGCGGGCCCATGCGGCCGAGGACCCGGGAAGTCCGTCGTCCTCGTCGGCCCCGTCGGCCGCCGCCCCCGGCCCTGCCGCCGCGCTCGCGACGGCGACGTCGGAGATCCCCGTCGTCGACCCGCACCAGGAGGACCCCCGATGAGCGCGCTGCTGCTCGCCGGCGCGATCCTCGCCGAGGTCACCGGCACCCTCACCCTGCGGGTCGCCGCGACCGGACGCCGCGCCCTCTACGCGGTCGTCGGCGTCGCCTACCTGCTCGCCTTCGGCCTGCTCTCCGCCGCGCTCGCCCACGGCCTCCCGCTCGGCGTCGCCTACGGCGTGTGGACCGCCGCCGGGATCGTGCTCACCGCCCTCGCCTCGCGGCTGCTGTTCGGGGAGGCGCTGAACCGCGTGATGGCGTTCGGCATGGGCCTGATCGTGCTCGGCGTGCTGCTCATCGAGCTGGGCGCCGCGCACTGAGGAACGCCCTGGGCAGTACCGTAGGGGCGGGCCCACGGCGGCCCGGTCGCCGAGGACCAGGAGGAGATGCAGGGTGGACGACGAGCGCGTGACCATCTACGACGTGGCCCGAGCGGCCGAGGTGGCGCCGTCGACCGTCTCCCGTGCCTTCTCCCGGCCCGGCCGCGTCAGCGCCGCGACCCACGCGAAGGTCATGGCCGCCGCGAAGGAGCTCGGCTACCGCACCTCCGCCCCCGCCGCCCAGGAGCGCGCCCACCGCCATCAGCGCCTCGGCATTGAGATCCCGGACCTCACCAACCCCTACTTCGCGGAGCTCGTCTCCGGCATGCAGGAGGCCGCGCAGGAGCACGGCTACCTGCTGCTGCTCCTGGACAGCGTCGAGGACGAGGAACGGGAGAAGGCGAGCCTCGAGAGCGCCGTCGACGTCGTGGACGGCGTCGTCCTCTCCGGCTCCCGGCTCTCCGACGCGACGTTGAACCACCTCACCAAGCGCCTCCCCTCCGTGGTCCTCAACCGCCGCGTCGCCGGCCTGGACTCCGTCACCCCGGACTACGAGCACGGCATGACCCAGGCGATGGCGCACCTCGTCGAGCAGGGCGTCCGCTCCGTCACCTACGTCGCCGGTCCGGTGAACTCGTGGTCCGACGGCGAGCGCTGGCGCGCCGCCCGCGCCGTCGGCAAGGCGAACGGGCTGAGCGTGCACCGCCACGGCCCCTACCCGCCGACCGCGACCGGCGGCGAGCTCGCCTTCTCGGAGATCAAGGAGCTCACGGACGCGGTGATCTGCTACAACGACCTCATCGCGGTCGGCTTCCTGGTCTCCGCCCTGCGCGCCGGCGTGACCGTGCCCGGCGAGCTCTCCGTCATGGGGCATGACGACATCCCACTCACGAGGTTCATCGGCGGAGGCCTCACCACCCTCGTCACCCCCAAGCGCGCGCAGGGCCGGGCGGCCGTCGAACGGCTGATCCGCCGCATCGAGAACCCCTCCGCGCACCGCACCCCCGTGGAGGGGGCGCTGCCCGTGCGGCTCGTGCCCCGCGCCTCCACCGGGCCCCGCACCCCCGCCTGACCCGCGGCCGGTCAGGGCGTCCGGCAACCTGCGACAACAGATGCGCCCGCGCCGGGACGCCCACCCATCATGGGCCCCATGAGCGACGACGCCTACGTGCCCCACCCCGATCGCCTGCTGCCCGCGGACCCGGCGATCCGCGACATCGCCCGGAGCCTCTACGGGTCCATGCGCGAGCAGCCGATCGTCTCCCCCCACGGGCACGTGGACCCGCGCCTGCTGCTCGACGACGAGCCCTTCTGGGACCCCACCTCCCTGTTCATCACCCCGGACCACTACGTCACCCGGCTGTTGCACGCCCGCGGCGTCGACCTCGCGGACCTCGGTGTGGGCCGCGGCCCGCTCGAGGAGACGGACTCCCGCGCGGCCTGGCGGCTGCTCGCCGAGCATTGGCACGCCTACGCCGGCACCCCCTCGCGGTACTGGATGGAGCACGAGTTCCACGAGGTGTTCGGCCTGGACACCGTGCTCTCCCCGGCCACCGCGGAGCGCATGTACGACGCGATCGCCGAGAAGCTCGCGCAGCCCGCGTTCCGCCCCCGCGCCCTCTTCGACCAGTTCCGCATCCAGGTGCTCGCGACGACCGACGACCCCGTCGACGACCTCGCCCCGCACGACGCGCTCGCCGCGGACCCCTCCTTCACCGGCCGCGTCGCCCCCACGTTCCGCCCGGACAAGTACCTCGAGCCGGCCCGCGCGGACTTCCGCACCCTCACCGACGCCCTCGGCGAGGCCGCCGGGGTCGACGCCGGCACCTACGACGGACACCTCGCCGCCATGCGCGCCCGTCGGCTGTACTTCCGCGAGCACGGCGCCGTCTCCTCGGACCACGCGCACACCGACGTCGGCACCGAGCGGCTCGACGCGGCCGACGCCCGCCGCCTCTACACGGCCGCCCGCGAGGGCACCATCGCCGCCGCCGACGCGGTCGCCCTGCGCCGCCACCTGCTCGCCGACCAGGCCCGCCTCGCCGCCGAGGACGGCCTGGTCATGACCCTGCACCCGGCCGTCTACCGCAACCATTCGCAGGCGACCTTCGAGACGTTCGGCGCCGACGTCGGCGCCGACATCCCGCACGCCGTCGACTTCGTGCACGGCGTCGCCCCGATGCTCAACGACGTGGGCCTGGACCCGAACTTCCGGGTCGTCCTGTTCACGATCGACGAGACCGTCTTCTCCCGCGAGATCGCCCCGCTCGCCGGCTTCTACCCCTCCGTGTACGCGGGCGCCCCCTGGTGGTTCATCGATGCGCCGGACGCGATCCTGCGCTACCGTCGCGCCGTGTCCGAGACCATCGGCTACAGCCGGACCAGCGGGTTCATCGACGACACGCGGGCCTTCTGCTCGATCCCCGCGCGGCACGACATGTCCCGCCGGCTCGACGCGCACCACCTCGCCGGACTCGTCGCCGAGCACCGCCTGCGCGAGGAGGACGCCGCGGCGCTCGCCACGACCCTGCCCACCCGGCAGCCGAGCCAGGTCTTCAAGCTCGACGCCGACGCCTGACCCCTCCGAGGAGCACCACCCATGAGCACCGACCCCCGCGCCCTCGACGGCCGCCTCGTCCACCTCGGCATCGGCAACTTCGCCCGCTCCCACACCCTCCTCGCGACCCAGCGGGCGGGCGGCTGGGGCGTCAGCGTCGTCACCGGACGCACCGCCGCCATGGCGGAGGCGCTGAACGCCCAGGGCGGGAAGTACGGGCTCGTGGTGCGCGGCCCCGAGGAGGACGAGGTCGAGCTGATCGACGTCATCGACGAGGCTTACGCCGCCGATGACGTCGATGCCCTCAAGCGCCTCGTCGCGGACCCGCTCACCGCCGTCGTCACCCTCACCATCACCGAGAAGGGCTACGCCGCCGGCACCGACCCCGCGACCTCCGCCCCCGCCCGTCTCGCACTCGCCCTGCAGGCACGGCGCGAGGCCGGCGTCGAGGAGCCGATCGCGCTGGTCTCCTGCGACAACCTCACCGGCAACGGCGAGGCGCTGCGGAAGGCGGTTCTCGCCTGCCTCGACGCGGACGCACAGGCCTGGTTCGCCGAGCACGTCGACGTCGTCTCCACGATGGTCGACCGCATCACTCCCTCCGCCGACGCGGGCGCCGGCGACCTCGTGCGCGAGCGGACCGGCCTCGACGACCAGGTCCCCGTCGTCACCGAGCCCTTCACCGAATGGGTCATCGAGGACGGCTTCCGCGGCCGACGCCCCGCCTGGGAGCGCGCCGAGGGCGTGCAGATCGTGCCCGACGTGTCCATCCACGAGCTGCGCAAGCTGCGCCTGCTCAACGGCGCCCACACCCTCATGGCCTACGCCGGCCAGGTCGCCGGCGCCGAGCGCGTCGACGAGGCCATCTCCCACCCCGAGGTGCGCGCCCTCGTCGAGGCGCTCTGGGACGAGGCCCGCTCCACCCTGGACCTCCCCGCGGACGAGCTCGACGCCTACACCGCCGCCCTCGAGGAGCGCTTCCGCAACCCGCGCCTCGCCGACAACCTCATCCGCATCGCGGCCGACGGCACCTCGAAGCTGCCCGTGCGCGCCCTGCCCGTGATCGCCGAGCGCGGCGGCCCCGCGCAGGCGCCCGGCGAGGTCTCCGCCGTCGCCGCCTGGACCGCCTGGGTCACCGACCGGGTGCGGGCCGGCCACGAGGTCGCGGACCCGCAGGCCGAGGCCATCGTCGCCGCGGCCGGGCTCGAGGACGACCGCGAGCGGGTCGCCGCCCTGGTGGGCCTGCTCGACGGGGCGACCGACGAGCTCGCCGCCGCCGTCCTCGCCGAGGAGCCCCGCCTGCCCCGCCCCTGAGCCACCGGCCGCGCCCGTTTGCGCTCCGGGATTCCATAAATGGTTCCCCAGCGCGCAATCGGACACCCTGGGCCCGCCTCCCCATGTCCGTTTGCGCGCCGGGGTTCCACAAATGGATCTCCAGCGCGCAATCGGACATGGCCCGGCGGGACAGGACAGACGACCAGGGCGTCCGGTGGAGGTTGGGACGGCGGACACGTCGCGCCTGTTTGCTGCATCCGTAGCCACTAGCCACTAGCCACCAGCCACCAGCCACCAGCCACCAGCCACTAGCCACTAGCCGCTTGGACCGTCGGCCCCGTCGGTCCTGGTCAGTCCCGTGTCTGGACACCCGCCGCGCTCAGGGGGACGGGCCGCAGCCGGGGCAGCCAGGTGCGCACCGCGGCGCGGTAGCGGGAGTAGTCCGCGCCGAAGCGTGCGGCGAGATCCGCCTCCTCCTCGGGGCGCACCACGAGATGCCAGATCACGCCGCCCGCGACCGAGTAGGCCACCACGGCCCAGGAGGAGAGCGCGAGCCCCACGCCCACGCCCTGCGAGATCCCCGCGACGGCCATCGGGTTGCGCACCCAGCGATACGGGCCGGCGACCACGAGGCGGTGCGGCATCGCGGCCGGCAGCGGCGTGCCCTCACCGAGGCGGCTCATCGTCACCGCGGACCAGAGCCCGAGCGCGCTGGCCGGCACGATCGCGACCGCCCCCAGCGCGCAGATCGGCGCTGGCAGCGCCAGGTGCACGCCCCAACGCTGCTCGAGCAGAGCGATCGGCACGGGGATCACCAGCAGGAACAGGGACCAGAACACGACGATCTGCGCGGCCGTCGCGAACAGCAGGGTGCGGGTGCTCGCCGCCGGGGCGAGACGGAATCCGAGCGGTCCTTTGAGCAGCGCCGTCCCCGGCAGGCGTCCGTGCAGCACGAGCCCGGCGGCACCGATCGACGCGGTCGCGGAGGCGATCATGAGCACCGCGCCCCACCCCGCGCGGCCCGTCACGGTCGCGTACACGACCATAAACAGCGTGATCAGCAGGATCCACGGGACGAGCACATGGACCGCGCGTCGTCGACCCGCCGCCACGAGCGCCGAGGTGAGGACGAACAGCGGCACGTCGAGCACCGCCATCGGCAGCGGGGGCACCCCGCCGAGCGTCGCCTCGCGCACCGCCGGGACCGTCGCCACGGCCGCCCACCACACGGCGCCGGCCACCGCCTGGAGGAGGAAGTATGCGCGCCCGAGCGCGGGGCTCAGCACCGTCATGAGCGCAGAGTAGCCCCCATGTCGCCGCGCGCTGCGGGACTCCTGGCCTCCTCCTGCGACCACCGGCCGAAGGGCCCGCGAGCGGAGACACGAGCCGTCGGGACCGGATCATGCGGCCAGCGGGAGCGGACCGGCCCGCGGCGCCCCGAGCTGGTCGAGCCGAGCGACGAGGTCGGCCGGGTCGCGGAGATCCTCCTGCGTCACCCGCACCACCTCCCACCCGGCGCCGCGCAGCAGCGCATCCTTGCGGCGGTCCTTGAGCCACTGCCTCCGATCGGTGCGGTGGCCGTCGCCGTCGTACTCGATCGCGATCCTGGGCTCCCGGTACGAGAGATCGAGCCGGAAGTCGCGCCGCTCGCCGTGGGAGTCGACCACCTGCACGGCCAGATTGATCTCCGGCTCGACGAACCCCCGGGCGAGCAGGAGGAGGCGCAGCTCGGTCTCCTTCGGCGACTCGACCCGTTCGCGGGCAGAGCGCAATGCCGTGCGCACCGCGGCGAGGCCCGGCCTCGGGGTCGACGTCCCCGCGAGTTCGCGGAGCTCGGCGAGGGAGGTGCGGGGCCACGATGCGTCCGGGCCGACCGTCGCATCGCACACCTGCACCAGCTCGAGCGGGCTGAGCTGCAGGGCGAGGTCGCAGAGCATCGGGAGGGTCGCGCTCAGGCGCACCCCCAGGACGTCACGGACCTCCGACGGCCGACGGCGGTGGACGTGCACCTGGCGCCCGATCCTGCGCCGGGCCGCGGGAGGCAACGACACGTGGAGCACGCGGAGTCTCTCGTAGCGCTGGCCCGGCGGGAGCGGCAGGCCGAGGATCTCCGCAGCGGTCACGTGGCTGACGACGGCCTCGGGGCAGAGGTCCTGCTGCAGACGCCGAGCGATCGCGTGCAGTGGGGCGGGCTGTGCGGTGGGTGTCCAGAAGCCCGGGATGACCTGGGTGAACTCGTCGGACGCCAGGCGCCGAGGATGGACCCCGCGTCGTCGTAGTTCGGCTCGCCGCAGCAGACTGTGCGGGGGAGGGGACCAGCGCGGAGTCATGGCCTGACGTTAGGGAAGCGGACCTCCGAGCAGCAGGTTCGATGCCTCCGGTGTGGACGGAGAACGGATGGGGAGGAGCGATCCACGGTGCGTGCCTGTCCGATTGCGCGCTGGGGGTCCGTTCGTGGAACTGGGGCGCGCAAACGGGCATGGGCTCCCTGGCTGCGGCTGTCCGATTGCGCGGCTGGGTTCCATTTTTGGATCGGGGGCGCGCAAACGGACATGCGGGGCGGGGGGCGGGGTGGCGGCGGAACGGGGGAGGGGCAAGGGCCGTCCGGGGCCGTCCGGGGGCTGGCGGGCCGCGCCCCGCTAGCCCTGCTGGGGCGCCGCGGCCATGTAGACGTCCACCGGGTCCTCGCCCTCGAGGACGAAGCCGCTGCGCTCGTAGAGGCGCCGCGCGGGGCTGCCCTGGAGCACGTCGAGGCGGAGCAGCGCCGCGGGGTGCTCGGCGCGGATCGCGGCGAGGACCTGCCCGCCGATTCCGCGACCCTGGACCTGCGGGGAGAGGTAGAAGTGCTCGACCCACAGGGCGTCGCCGTCGGGCCGCAGGGCGACGAGTCCCGCGTCGCGCCCGTCGGCCACGATCACTCGGGTGTGCGCGGGGACGTACGCGGTGAGGAACCGCTCCCGCACCCGGCGCTCGTCGAAGCGTCCCAGCCGCTCGAGGTCCGGGCGCATGACCTCGGCGCGCAGCTCCGCCATCCACGGCGCGTCCTGCGCCGTCGCCGGCCGGAAGCGCCAGTCGAGGGCCGCCACGGCGCTCAGGCGAGGTCCGCGAGGGCCTCGAAGCGCTCGAGGCGCGCACGGTAGTAGTCGGCGTGCTCGGCGACCGGCTCGACCTTGCGCAGCACGGGCGCCTCCGCGACCTGCGCGCCGGGCACCGTCTCCTCGATCGCCATGAGCGCCGCCCCGCGCATCGTGGAGCGGGACACGGCGACGTGCTCGATCGGCGAACCGAGGGCGTCGGCCAGCAGGTGCAGCCAGGAGGGGATCGCCTCGGTCATGCCGCCGGAGAGCACGATCCGCTCCGGCTCCCCGCCGAGCTCCCGCATCTGGTCCGCGATGCGCAGGTAGGACAGGGCCACGCCCTCGAGCGCGCCGCGCAGGAGGTCCTCCGCGGTGGTGGAGGCGGAGACGTTCGCGAACAGGGCCTTCGAGGAGTCGCGCCACTTGGTGCCGCGCTCGCCGGAGAAGAACGGGACGACGATCGGGGTGCCCTCGGAGACGGGGGCGGAGAAGATCCGCTCGGTGTCGATCTCGGCGACGTCCTCGGGCAGGCCCAGCTGGAAGCGGGCCCAGTCGAGCACGCGGCCGCAGTCGCTCATCGCGGAGCCCACGAGGGTGCGGCGCGCGTCGACCCGGTACGCCCACAGGCCGCTGGGCAGGGTCTCGATGTCCGTCTCGACGAGCTGGCGGATCGCGCCGGAGGTCGCCGTGGAGATGCCCCAGGTGCCGGTGCCGAGCGCCCCGATGCCCATGTTCGCGGCGAGGCCGTCGCCGATCACGGGCAGCCAGGTGGCGCCCTCGAGCTGCGGGAACTCCTTCGCCAGCGCGGTGCCGGCGACGCTCTGGCCCTGGTTCGGGTCGCGCGGGGCGGAGAGGGTCGCGGGGTCGGCACCGGCGGCCTCGAGCAGGCTGGTCGCGTACTCGCCGGTCCGACGGTCCAGCAGGCCCGCCCAGGCGGCGGAGGCGGTGCCCAGCACGGGCGTGCCGAGCAGCCGGAACGCGGCGTACTCGCCGAGCCCCATGTACTGCGTGGCCTTCGCGAACACCTCCGGCTGGGTCTCCCGCAGCCAGGCGATCCGCGGCGCCGTGTAGGAGGAGTGCAAGCGCGCGCCGACCTGCTGGTGCAGGGCCTCGGCGTCGACCTTCTCGCGCAGCGCGGCGACCTGGTCGCGGCAGCGGGTGTCGGCGTAGGTGATGCAGGGGGTGAGGGCCTTCCCGGCGGCGTCGACCGCGACGAGGGAGGAGGCGAAGGTGTCCACGCCGATGCCGGCGACCGGACCCGGCAGCGGCTCGGCGAGCACGGCCGCGATCGAGGTGCGCAGCTCGTCGACGACGAGGTCCGCGTCGATCGTGGAGGTGCCGTCGGCCGCGGTGGTGAAGGTGTGCGGCTCCTTGTGGTGACGCTTGCCCACCTCACGGCCCGTCGCGTCGTACACGGCGGCGCGGGTGCCGCCGGAGCCCACGTCGAGGCCGATGACGAAGGGGCTCAGGGCGTCGTCCTCGGACACGTGGAAACGGGGCATACGCGTACTCCTGCAGGTGCGTGGGCGGGGATCGCGCCGCCTCCGGCGCCGCTGCGCAGGGCGCGATCCGATGCGCCCAGCATAGGGGCGGGGCCGACGGGGGCCCGCGAGCGTCCGCCTGTTGCCACCGCGGGCCGGGTGGGGCCCGCGCCCCCGGCGTACGCTCCCGGCATGGACCTCCGCTTCACGGGCACCGCGATCGAGTGGCGCGGCCCCGCCCCCTTCGTGTTCGTGCCCGTCGCCGCCGACGAGGCCGCCGAGATCGCCGCCGTCGCCTCCCGCGTCACCTACGGCTGGGGTGCGATCCCGGTGACCGGCCGGATCGGCGGCACCGAGTTCACCACCTCCCTGTTCCCGCGGGACGGCGGGTACCTCGTGCCCGTCAAGGTCGCGGTGCAGCGCGCGGAGGGGGTCGAGCCCGGCGAGGAGGTCACCGTCGAGCTCACGATCGACGGGGCCTGAGGGGCGCCCTGGCAGAATCCTCGGCATGACCGATCCCGCGACCCGACCTCCCGGCCCGGCGCGGCGCCTGCCCACGATGAAGGACGTCGCCGATCACCTCGGCGTCTCCCGGCAGCTCGTCTCCCTCGTGCTGCGCGGCGC
The DNA here is from genome assembly GCF_054777615.1 of Brachybacterium horti. Lineage (NCBI taxonomy): Bacteria > Bacillati > Actinomycetota > Actinomycetes > Micrococcales > Dermabacteraceae > Brachybacterium > Brachybacterium horti. The sequence continues at coordinate 991,542 of NZ_BAAHAM010000001.1, read as the reverse complement.
GGACGGCCCCAGCGCCGAGTCCCGCGAGCGGATCCTCGCCGCGGCCCGCGAGCTCGGCTACCGCCCGAACGCCTCCGCGCGGCTGCTGCGGCAGTCGAGCACCCGCACCCTCGGCATCGCGTTCTCCCTGGGCAACGCCTTCCAGGTGAAGGTCGTCGAGCGGCTCATCGCGGCCGCCGGGGAGCGCGGCTACCGGATGGCGCTCGCCCCGATCCACGCCGGTCGTGGGACCGACGAGGCCGTCGGCTCGCTCATGGAGCAGCGGGTGGAGGCGCTCGCCGTGTTCAACCCGGAGCCCGGGTCCGAGGCGCTCGCCGCCGCCCGGGGCGTGGTGCCCGTGCTGCAGCTGGGGGAGTGGTCCGCGGATCCCGCGCAGGACACGGTGCACGTGGACGAGGCGACGGGTCTGCGCCTGGCCGTCGAGCACCTCGTGGGCCTGGGGCACGAGGCGATCGCCTTCGTGGGCGGCCGCGGCGAGGAGCCCGGCCCGGCCCGTGCCCGCGCCTACGAGGACGCGATGCGGCAGGCGGGCCTGGGGGAGCGGATCGACGTGGTCCCCTCCGACCTCGGCGAGGAGGAGGGTGCGGAGGCCGCGCGCACGGTCCTCGCCCGCGCGGTGCGGCCCACGGCGCTCGTGTGCGTGAGCGACCACGCGGCCGCCGGGGTGCTCGCCGTGCTCGCTCGCGCCGGGGTCGCCGTGCCGGGGGAGATCTCGGTGGTGGGCTTCGACGACAGCCGCATCGCCGCGCTGTCGTTCCACGACCTCACCTCGGTGCACCAGGACGTCGACGCGACGGTCGAGGCGGCGCTCGGGGTGCTGCTCGAGCGGCTCGGGGTCGGGGACGACGATGCTGACGGGACCGATGCGGCCGATGTGGGCGAGCGGGCCGGGGGCGCCGCGCGCGTGATCGCGACGCCGGCGCATCTGGTGGTCCGCGGCTCGACGGGGCCGGCGCCCTCCCGCGGCTGACACGCGGCGGCGGCCTCCTTCCCCCGCCGCTCGTTCTGCCTGCCCCTGCCGTTCTTCCCCAGTCCGACCCTCTCCCGCCGCCGGGCGCGCCCCCTCTCGTTGGCACGTGCTAGCCTCGGCTCCACTCGATCTTGTCTCGTGCTAACAGGGTCGTCGTTCCCGTCGGCGCGCCCCCCGGAGGCCTCGATGTCCATCGCCCTGCCCGACCCCACCCTGTACCTGCCGCGCAGCGGCGAGCCCTCGCTGCGATGGGGGATCGTCGGCCCCGGCTGGATCGCCGGCGAGTTCGCGACCTCGCTGAGGGCCCACACCGCGCAGCGCCTCGTCGCCGTCGGCTCCCGCTCCTTCGACAACGCCCGCGCCTTCGCCGCCCGCTTCGGCGCGGAGGAGGCCGTCGGCTCCGTCGAGGCGCTCGTGACCCACCCCGAGGTCGACGTCGTCTACGTCGCCACCCCGCACAGCGGCCACGCCGAGGTCGCCCTCGCCGCGATCGCGGCCGGCAAGCACGTGCTCGTCGAGAAGCCGATCACGGTCACCGCCGCCGAGGCTCGCGAGGTCTTCGCCGCCGCCCGCGCCGCCGGCGTGCTGGTCATGGAGGCCATGTGGTCCCGCTACCTGCCGCAGGCCTCCGTCATCCGCGCCCTCGTCGACGGCGGCGACCTCGGGGACGTGCGCGCCGTCGCCGCTGACCACTCGCAGCAGATCATCCGCCCCGCCGACCACCGCATGTACGCGCCCGAGCTGGGCGGCGGCGCCCTCCTCGACCTCGGCGTGTACCCCGCGCAGTTCATCACCATGGTGCTCGGCGCCCCCACCGCGATCGAGGCCCGCGGCACCGTCACCGCGACCGGCGTCGACGCCTCTGCCGCGGTGGTCTCCACCCACGCCGGCGGCGCCGTCTCCACGCTCTACACCTCCCTGCTCGAGCGCACCCCCACCACCGCGACGATCAGCGGCACCTCGGCGTTCCTGCAGGTCGAGGGCTCGTTCTACAACCCCACGAGCTTCACCGTCACCAGTGCCGCGCACGGCTCGCCCACGCTCCGCTGGACGGATCCGACGATGCTGCGGGGCTTCGCCGCGCTCTCCTACGAGGCCACCGCGCTCGCCCGCTTCGTGGGGGAGGGGCGCACCGAGTCGCCCGTCCACACGCACGACGAGACCCTCGCCGTCATGGAGCTGCTCGAGACCGCCCGGGCGCAGGTCCTCGCCGCAGGGGTCCCCGCCCCGCCGCAGGACCTCTCCGCCGCGACCCCCGCTCACGGCGAGGCCCCGGCGTCGAGCGGGACCGACCGATGAGCGCCGCCCCCGTCGACATCGCGCTGCTCGAGGCGGAGGAGCGCGAGCTCGAGCTGCCCCGCTTCGAGGCCGACGATGCCTGGGCGCTCGGCGTCCTCACCCGGGAGATCGCCGCCGCCGCGGGCCACGGCGTCGTGATCGACGTGCGCCGCCCCCAGCTGGTCCTCTTCCGCGCTGTGCTCCCGGGCGCCACCCCGGACCAGCAGGCCTGGGCCGAGCGGAAGGCCGCGGTCACCCTGCGCATGGAGTCCTCGAGCGCGCTCGTGGACGCCCGGCTCTCCGGCGCGGGCGTGGACCCGCAGGCGATCGGCTGGTTGGATGAGCGCTACGCCGTGACCGGCGGGTCCTTCCCGATCCGGGTGCGCGGCGCGGGCGTCGTCGCCGCGATCACCGTCTCCGGCCTCAGCTCGCAGCAGGACCACGACGTCGCCGTCGCCGGCCTGCGCGCCCACCTCAGCATCCTCGCCGGCGAAGGAGCCGCCCCGTGACCCTCGACCCCGCTCCCGCTGCGCCCGATTCGGACCCCGTCCGCCCCGCCGCCTCGGCGTCCGGCACGGATCCCGCCGACCCCGCCCCCGCCTCGGCCGAGGACCAGCCCGCCGGTCGCCGCCTCCGCCCCGGCCAGACCTGCCGCATCCGGATCTGGGACCGCGCCACCGGCGAGGTGCGCACCGTGCACGAGACCGCCGAGCGGCTCTTCGAGGCCCCCAACTGGACCGCCGACGGCCGCCTCCTCGTCAACGCCGACGGCCTGTTCTGGCTCCTCCCGGCCGACGGCTCCGCCGCCCCGCAGCAGCTCGTCGTACCCGGCCTGCCGCCCGTCAACAACGACCACGTGCTCGCGCCCGACGGCTCCGCGGTCTATGCCTCCGCGAACGACTTCCACGTCTGGGAGGTGCCGCTCACCAGCAGCGACGTCGGCAGTGCGGTGACGGCGGGGACCCCGCGCCGCATCACCCCGGAGGACGGCGGTCTGCACTTCCTCCACGGCGTGAGCCCCGACGGCACGACCCTCGCCTACGTGCACCTCCAGCCCGACGGCGAGAACTGGTGGGCCGCCGCGACCATCCGCATCATCGGCGTGGACGGCACCGGCGACCGTGCCGTCACCACCCACCCCGGCCCCGCCGACGGCTGCGAGTACAGCCCGGACGGCGCCTGGATCCTCTTCAACACCGAGCAGTTCAGCGACGTCCCCGGCCACGCGCAGCTCGCCCGCGTGCGGCCCGACGGCACCGGCCTCGAGCAGCTCACCTCCGACGAGCGCGTGAACTGGTTCCCGCACATCGCGCCCGACGGCGAGGTCGTCGCCTACCTCAGCTTCCCGCCGGGCACCGAGGGGCACCCCGAGGACCGCGAGGTCGAGCTGCGCCTGGTGCGCGTGGGCGAGTGGGACCGGCCCACGACGCTCGTGGCGCTGCAGGGCGGGCAGGGCACGGTCAACGTTTCCAGCTGGGCGCCGGACGGCTCCGCCTTCGCCTTCGTCGACTACCCGCGCGGCGACGCCTGAGCACACGGGACGTCATCGCGCAGGTGGCCGCGTAGAGGGCGGGACCTGCGCGATATGGTCCCGTGCTTCGCCGCGACCCGCCGGGCTCAGGCGTCCTGGCCGGGGGCGGGGCCATCGGGGTGGCCGAACTCGCGGGCGTAGCCGGCCCGCAGCTCCTCCCAGCCGTGGTCCATGGCCTCCATGCCGACGATCCGCGCCTGGTCCTCACCGCTCAGCTGCGCGTCGAGCACGGCGAGGCACACGTGCCAGCCGGCGGCGAAGTACTGGGCCTGCTCGACCTCGGGGAGCGCGACCTGCAGGTCCACCTGCCCCTCGTCGACGACCCAGCCCAGGGTCGCGTCGCCCCAGCGGTGGGTGACGGCGTGGTCGGCGGCGAGGGCGAGGACGTCCGCGGCGACCGGGTCCTCGTCGGGGTTCTCGCGGGACAGCGCGGGGCCGATCGAGGTGAGCGCGCGGTCCGGGACGACGGGGGACCAGCGGGCGAGCTGCTCGGGGTCGGTGATCGCCCGCCACAGCTGCTCGGCGCTGCCGGCGACGTCCACCTCCATGACGAGGCTGCCGTCGGCGATCTCGGCGCGCACGAGCAGGTCACGGATGCGGGTGTCGATGTCCGGGGTGTCCTCGGCGGTCATGGGTCCTCCTCGGTGAGCGGGGTGGTGCGGGGGCGCGCACGGGCGCGGCGGCGGTGCCGGCGGGCGACGCGGGGCCGCCCGTCGATCCTCTCAGAGCGCGGCGGGCTGGTGCTGCGCGGTCGCGCCCTCGGAAGCGGTCGCGTCGGCAGCCGCGCCGACGCCGGTCGCCTGGGCCGGCGCGGTCCCGCCGTCGGCGGCGCCGTCGGCCGGATCGGTCCAGCCGGGGCCGACGCCGCGGGCGTCCGGCGCGTTGAGATGCACCACGCCCACGATGTCGCGGGCGCGCTCCTCGGCCATGTCGTGCACGCGGCGCACGATGTAGCGCGCGGCGGGGTGGTGGATCACGGAGCGGCGCACCTGCACGCTCATGCGGCGGCGCAGCGTCGTGTCCTCCACGGGGATCGCGACGAGGCCCGCGCGGAGGTCCTGCGCGATGATCGAGGGCTGCACGGTGACGTAGTCGCCGGTCGCGACGAAGCCGAGCACCGTCGAGTAGTCGGTGGGGTTGATCTCGACGCGCGGCGTGTACCCGGCGGCCAGGCACGCGGAGGAGATGCGACGGAACCAGGGGGAGGGGATCGGGTCGTCCGTGGTCCAGGGCTCCTCGGCGAGGTCCTTGAGCTGGACGGAGGTGCGGCCGGCGAGGCGGTGGCCGGCGCCGACGATCGCGACGTAGCCCTCCTCGAGGATGTCCTGCGCGATCCAGTCCTCGACGAGCGGGGAGGTGCTGGTCTCGCCGACGGCGACGTCCATGCCGTCCTCGACGAGGTCGTCGATGCTGCAGCTGCGCAGCACGAGCTCGAGGTCGAGCTCGGGGAAGCGGCGGCGCACGTCCTGCGCGAGCTCGGGGATCCAGGTGGAGGCGACGGAGGAGGCGTAGCCGAGGCGCAGCGCGCCCGAGCGGCCCGAGCGGAGGGCCTGCACGGTGCGGTCGAGCGCGGCGAGGGCGTCGAGCGCGGCGCCGGACTGCTCCGCGAGGAGGCGGCCCTGCGGGGTGACGACGATGCCGCGGCCGGAGCGCTCGACCAGGTCGAGGCCGGTCTCTCGGCGCAGGGTCGAGAGGTGCTGGCTGACGGCGGACGGGGTGTAGCCGAGGGCCTGGGCGCTCGCGCGGATGCTGCCCGTCTCGACGACGGAGCGGAGCACGCGGAGCTTCACGGGATCGAGCATGGCCCCACCCTACGACTGTTCAGTCGACGTGAACAGAGCGGTAGAAACGTTCGCTTGTCCTTCACGGCCGACGAGCGAAGGATCGAGGCATGGACGCACTGCTCATCGGAATCCCCGCCCTCCTCCTCATCGCCACCGCCTCCGTCGCCCTCGGCGCGCTGGGCCGCATCGTCCTCGGCGCGCTGTTCCCGGCCCCCGCCCCGGACGACGACCCCCGCTGGGTGGGCACGACGCCCGCCGAGCGCCGTGCACCCCGCACCGCCGCCCAGGCCGCCGAGCGCGGCGGCGCCCTCATGATCCGCACCCTCATGCCCGACGCCGTCGTCCCCATGGCCCGCCTGGCCGACGTCGAGCAGCCCCGCACCGAGCGGGAGCCCGCCGAACCGGAGGCGCCGCGACCGACGGTCGCGGCGGCCTCCGGGCCGCTCAGCCCTCGCGCGGGGCGAAGCGCGGCGCAGGCAGCGGCGGGGGCGTCTTCGCCGGGTGCTGCTCGAGCAGGGCGAGCGCCTCGGTGACGCCGCGGGCGAGCTGCGGATCGTCACCGGCCACCCACGCGTTCGGCGGGAGCGGGACCTCGATGTCGGGGTCCACGCCGTAGTTCTCGATCTCCCAGTCCACGCCCTCGAACCAGCTGGCGTACTTGGGCTGGGTGATGCCGGTGCCGTCCACGAGGTCGTAGCGGCCGTCGATCCCGATCACGCCGCCCCAGGTGCGGGTGCCGATCACGGGGCCGATCTTCATCGCCTTCGCGACCGCGTTCACGATGTCGCCGTCGGACCCGGCCTCCTGGTTCGTCACGAGCACGACCGGGCCGCGCGGCGCGAACTGCGGGTAGGTGCCGGGCCGCTCGTGGCGCGGGAAGTCCCAGGAGCGCACCGTGCGGGCGAGGCGGTCGGTGACGAGCTGAGAGGTGTGGCCGCCGCTGTTGTAGCGGACGTCCACCACGATGCCCTCCTTCGTGGACGCCTCCCGCAGGTCACGGTGCATCTGCGCCCAGCCGGAGGAGACCATGTCGGGGATGTGCAGGTAGCCGAGGCGGCCGCCCGAGGCCTCCGCCACGGCCCGGCGCCGCGAGTCGACCCACGCCTGGTAGCGCAGCGCGGACTCGTCGGCCAGCGGCACGACCGCGACGCGGCGCTCGCCGCCGTCCCGCTCGAGCACGAGCTCCGTGGCACGGCCCGCGGATCCGATGAGCAGCGGGGCCACGCCCGCCTCGCCCACCTCGCGGCCGTCGATCCGCACGATTGCGTCGCCCTCGCGGGCGGCGACCCCGGGGGCCAGCAGCGGGGAGCGGGCGTCCGGGTCCGAGGAGTCGCCCGGCAGGATCCGCGTGATCATCCAGCGGCCGTCCCGCAGGGCGAGGTCCGCGCCGAGGAAGGCGGGGATCATCGGCGGATCCGCCTGGTAGACGCCGCCCATGACGTACGCGTGGGAGGTGCCGAGCTCGCCCACGACCTCCCACATCAGGTCCTGGAAGTCGTCCTCGGTGACCACGCGCTCGAGCACCGGCTCGTACCAGGAGGTCATAGCGTGCCAGTCCTGGCCGTCCATGTCCGCACGCCAGTACTGCTGCGCCATGATCCGGTAGTTGTCCCAGAGCATCCCGGCGCGCTCGAGCACCGGGTCGACCGTCAGGCGAAGGCGGTCCGTCCCGATCGGGACGCGGCCCGGGTCCTCGTCCTCCGCCTTGCGGGTCGCGGGGACCTGCACCCAGGCGTCGCCCTGCCGGATGACGAGCCACTCGCCGTCACCGGAGACGGCGAGGTCGTCCACGCCCTCCGCGAGCAGGGTGAGCTTGCGGTCGGTGAGGGACCAGAACTCGAGGGCGGGGCCGGGGGCGTCGCCGTCCACGCCCGCGCGCGAGCTGCCGAGCACGCCCTGCTGGGGGTGGCGCAGCCACACGAAGCCGCCGGTCACGGCGCGCAGGTGCGAGTAGGAGCCGGAGAGGACGGGGAACGGGACGATCCGCGCCTCCGCGTCCTCGAGGTCGATCTCGGTGCGCGGCGCCTTCGCGGAGTCCGCGGCCCCGGCGGGGCTCGCCGCGGAGACCGTCTCCTCCGCGCGCGGGGCCGACGGCCCGACGGCCGCGGTGGTCGCTCCTTCGGAGGCCGACGCCCCGGGGGTCGCCGCGGTCTCGTCCTCGGCCTGCGGCTTCGGCTCCTCCGCGCCGCCCGCCCAGCCGTCCGGGTGGGGGCCGAAGGGATCCGCCGTCGTCGCCTGCAGCGGCAGCAGGAACGGCCGCTCGGCGTTGACGAAGCCCAGGTCGAAGACCATGTCGTCGTAGACCGTCTCGAAGGTGCGCAGGGACAGCAGCGCGAGGTGCTTGCCGTCCGCGCTGAACGCCGCCTCCGTGTCCTGGTAGCGGCCGGAGGTGAGCGCGCGGCCCGTCGGCTCGTGCGACTCCGCGTCCGTCACCATGAGCCGGCCCAGCATCCACGAGTCCGGTTCGGTCCACACGAGCCAGCGGCTGTCCGGCGACCAGGTCAGGTGGCGGATCTCGCCGCCGTTCGAGCGGCCCACCTCCCGCACCGCGTCGAGGCGCGGGGCGCCGGGGACCTGCTCGGCGTCCTGCTCCCACGGGGACGCGGCCGACGGCGCCGCCGACGGGGCGGCGCCCGTGCCGGAGGTCGCGGGCCGGGCCGGGTCCTCGATGCCGCGCAGGGTCACCAGGCGCACCACGTTGTCGTGCGTAGAGATCGCGACCTTCGATCCGTCCGGCGAGGGGACCGCGTGGAGGATGCGGCCCACGTCGCCGAGGTCCAGGGCGATCTGCTCGCCGCCGCCGTCGAGCCGGGCGAGGGCCAGCTGGTCCGATCCCACCCCGCCGGCGGTGCGATCCGCCTGCGCGGCCTCGTCGGTGACGAGCAGGGCGAAGGGGGAGCGGCCCAGCGGCTGCGCCTCCCGGATGCGCAGGCCGCAGCGGCCCGCGAGCAGGCGGGCCGGGCCGCGGCGATGGGTGAGCAGGTGCGCGGAGCCGCGCCACTCGACGACGCTCGCGCGGGCGTCGTGCACGGGCCGCATGGCCAGCAGGTTCTCGCTCGGGGAGGCCGGGCGCGGCAGGCGGGCGGCGCCCACGCCGGTCGCCTGCACCTCGACCTCGCGGGGCTCCGCGTCGAGCGAGTCCATCGCGAACAGGCGGCCGCGGGAGGTGAAGACGATCGTCGAGCCGTCCGTGGCGGGCTCGCGCAGGTAGCCGTCCTCCGAGCGCAGGTGCGTGTGGACCCGCAGGTCGGAGCCGTCCTTCGCGACGGACCACAGGTTCGCGCTCGCCCGGTCCGTGCGGGCCGCGCCCGCGCCCGGGGTGTCCGAGGCGAAGATCAGCCGGTCCCCGTACCAGGCGACGCGGAGCTTCGAGGCGAGCAGCTCGTCCAGCAGCGCCTCCCACGGGCGCTGCGCGTGCTGCTCCGCAGGGGCGTCCAGCGGCAGCGCCTGCCGCGAGATCCACAGCTTCACCGCCGTGCCGCCCTGGTAGTGCTTCCAGGAGGCCTGGTCACGGCGCCACGGGGTCGCGACGACGGTCGTGCCGTCCTCATGGATGGCGGCCTCCCCGCTGCGGCCCAGCGGCAGCAGCGTCGCCCGGCCCTCGAGGTCCACGGCCCACAGCTGCCCGTCGCGGGCCTGCGGCGCCGCATGCGAGCTCGCGACGAGCACGCGGCCGTCGGCCAGCCAGCCCGCGACCTTCGTGGTCGGCTTCCCCCAGGTGGTGAGGCGGCGCGGCGCGGTCGAGCCGTCCGTCGCGGTCACCCACACCTCGGGTCCGCCGGACGTGCGGGACGTGTACGCGACGTGCGCGCCGTCCGGTGAGAAGCGCGGGTAGCCGACGGGCGCGCCCTCATCGGTGAGCCGCCAGGCGCGGCCGCCGGCCAGCGGGGCCAGCCAGACGTCGTTCGCGGCGGTCACGGCGACCAGGTCGCCGTGCACATCGGGGTGGCGGAGATATGCGGCATGTGCCGGGGTGGAGGTCATGGAGGCCAGCCTAGGACCGTCCTGTGACGGCGGTCGCAGGTTCTTGTCGAAGAGATCCGAGTCCCGCCTCGGGGGAGAGCCGAGACAGGATTGCGACACGATCTCGGGCGGACCGAGTGGCTCAGTCAGCGGCGGAAGGACCACCCGAGAAGAACCCCGAGACATGGAGGGTGAAGTCGCCGTCGACGGATTCGTAGAGGGATATCCGGATCGGAGGCATGTTCGCGGCGATGACGGGCGGGCTCGCGAGGAGCGCCGCCGACTCGGCACCCTCCATCCACTTCTGGACGATGTCGGTGAACATGGTGCCCTCGGTGTTGAAAGGCATCTCGTCGGGGTCGTAGTAGAGGTCTGCACCCGCCGTCAGGATCCTCTGAGCATCGTCGATCTCGATATCGGACTCGACCAGGGTCATACGGATCCCCGAGCGGTGGATGAGGTAGCGGTCGTCGTCGAGGAAGTCACCCGATCCCATGTCGCGGAAGCGCCAGAGGGGATCGACCTCGCGCTCGGTCCGCTGCGTGATGTCTTTGAATGTCTCCCCTTGCCCGGGCCTACGACGTCGGGATCTGTTCCTGGTCACTGTCCCTCCTCAGGGATGCCGGCTCGGCTGTGGCCCGGTGCTCCTCGATCATGCGCCGGAGCCGGTCGCGGAGCGGGCTGCCCTCCGGGAGGACGAGATCGAGTGCGTCGAGAAGAACCACGGTGAAGACGTCGTCGACACCGGCGTCGTCGAGCGGGATGACGTCTTCTCTGCGCAGCCGCACAAGGACACCGGGCTCGCGGAAGGTGGGGTCGAAGGAGTTGTGGACGAGTGCGAGCCGGGGCGCCTCCGCCTCCTCGTCGAGCTCCACGAGGATCGTCGGGCCGGGACTGGGGGCGGAGGAGCGTCCGAGTCCCTCCGTGAGAGCCCCGGCGAGGTTCGCCCGGGAATTCTGTGCCACGAAGTCGATGTCCTCGGGGGTCGGGTGGCGATGGAAGTCCTCCCCCCACTGCTCCTCCGGAGGCAGCGGCGGCTCGGTGACGTCCTCGACGGTCAATGTGATCCAGTGGAAACGCAGTTCGTCGTCATCGTCGGGGCTGTCCTCCTCGACCGCGCACGCGCGGAGCATCGGCCAGTGGCGAAGAGTGCTCCCCGACTCGACATCCTCGTCGAAGTGGAAGTCCCGGTCGGATGCCTCGGAGGCGGCGTGGAGAAGGTCCTCGCATTCCTCCAGGGTGGCGAGATCGTCGCTCTCGCCTCGCAGGGCGCGCTCGTAGACCTCGCGCCCGGCGGCGATGACGCCCGCCCGCCAGTGGAGGAAGCCGTCGGGGGAGACGAGCGGCGCCCCCGTACTTCCTGCGTAGACGTCGTGGAGGTCCTGGCGGTCGAGGTCGACGAGGAGGTGCCCCAGCTCTCGGTGAAAGCGACCTGCCGCCCGGACGCCGCGAGCGGTCAGCAGCGCGGTCAGCGCATCGACGTCGAGCCGCCCTGCCGTACTCGCGGAGTCGATGGTCTCCCAGAAACGATCGTCGCTGTTGCACGTCGAGGCATTTCGTTGTCGAGCTCGTGGGGTGTCGGATGACGACGCGACTCTGGTCAGCCAGTCGGCGAGGTCTCGATCGAGGTCCTGCACGGCGAGGCCAGGGGCGTTCGCGAGCGGAGACTCGATCTCCGCGAGCTCGAGGGCGTGCGCGGCCCACTCCGACGCGCCCGCTGCGTCGCCGGTCGCCTCGCACCATCGGGCTCGGGCGACCGCGGCCTCGAAGAGCTGGGAGGAGAAGCGCCCCTCGCCTCGCTCATCCCACGCGTCCAGGAGCTCGCGCGCCTCGTCGAGCGCCTCCGGCGTCCGTCTGCGAAGGAGACGGTCGGCGAGGTGGACCTCCGCCATGCCCGTGGTGAAGTTCAACGTCGGATTGATCTCGAGGATCCGCCGGAGCAGCCGTTCGGAGAGCTCGGGATCATCGAGCTTCACGGAGTCGGCGAGGTTCTCCCATGCGGTGCTCTTCTCGAACGGGTCCTTGCCGGCTTCGACCGCCGCCCGCACGAACAGCGAGCGTGCCGCATCGGTCAGCCCCGCGCTCTCGAGGGACAGGCCTTTGATGCGCAGGTACTGTCCCCGGTTCTCCTGGTGCGCGCGGCGCAGCTTGAGCTCGAAGTGCTCCTGGTCGTCGAGGCTCCAGTCGGGAGTCCGGTACCAATCCATGCCCCAGTCTCGCACCCGACGAGGCATGGTCATCAAGTGTTCCCGGCACTCTGATCGCCGGACCTGCATAACTGCGGCGGCGTGACTATCGCGCTCGTCAGGGGTGGCCGCCCCAGATCCTCGCTACTCGCGCCGGTGGGTCACGGAACCGAGGAGCACGCAGGCCGGGAAGCCGACGGCGCAGGTGAGCACGGCCGGGGTGGCGAACGAGTCCGGGAGGACGAAGAGGTGCCGGAGCCAGAGGACGATCAGGCCGGCGATCAGGAATCCGGCCGCGACCTTCCAGATGTGGCGCATCGACATCCTCCTCGTGCGCGAGCGGGCGGGGAGCTGACGAGTCTAGAGCCCGAGTCCCGGGGCGAGTCGGCATTCCGAGCGCACCACCGGTGAGCGGGCCCCGCTTCGCCCGTGGAGGGCTTGGGTGCTCCCGCGGGGGCAGGGCTCGTGGCGGCGAGCGCCGATGGCGTCTGCGGTGCGGCGTGGTTGCGCCGCTTCGCCAGGGAGAACGCTCGGGCGGGCGTCGCGGACGACGCGACTGCGGAGCTGGTCCTGGCCATCGATCAGGGCCGGAAGGGCCGGTTCCCGCTCTCCGGCGTGACCTCGAGGCCCAGGCGACCCTTCACGCACGCTCCCGTCCGGCGGCGGCTCGGCGACGAACTCCGGAGAACAGCACACCGCCGGAGGACCATCCGTGCTCACTCACCGAAGCCGGACCAGCACCGCCCGCGGCCCGCCACCAGACCGGTGGGGTCACGACGGCACGTTCCTCGCCTCCTGCTCCTCGCTGGACATCCTGCGACCCCCCCGGTGCCGCGGGCTTGACCTGCTCAAGCACAAAACATAGCCTGTCTAACGAATAGATGCTCGATCATCGCACATCGGGCCTGCTGCGACGATGGAGAACCCGCGCATGACCCTCGCCCCAGCCGTCCGTGGCGAGACCATGGCCAGCGTCCCCGATCCACGGGTCGCCGCTGCCGAGGGCGTCTCCTCCTCGCGGGCGTGCGACCGAGCTCGTGCCTCCGCACTGCGCCTGAAGGACGTTCGCGAGGCATCGTTCGCTCTGGTCCACACTGAGGAGGGCGCTCTGCTCGAGGCGCGGATCGGCATCGCCCCCGGCGGTGACTTCGCCACGGTCGTCGCCCACGTCGTGGACGGCATCGTGCCCCTGCTCGGCGCGGAGATCGGAGAGGTCGACGCGCGCCGGAGCATCCAGTTCTGCTTCGCGGAGAAGCGCCGCGCCCGTGCCGGTGCCGCGGCCCCGGCGCAGGTGTTGACGATCTGCTAGGGGCGTGGGAAGCATGGGGAGAGACGGCTGGCCGCGCGCGGGTGGGCCGCGAGAGGTTCGCCGGGCTGCGACGTCGGCGTTACCGCAGTCCCGCCGGGTCTTGGGAGCGCGATGGCCCGCACCGGATCGCCCCGTCGCGACCCGGGCCCCCGAAGATGTCCATCGACCGCCCTCCCCGCTCGGGGAGGGCAGATCACCGAGAAGAAGGAGCTCCTCATGGAGGACGAGCAGAAGACGCCGGACGCGAAGGACCTCACCCCCGGAGACGTCGCCGCGAAGCTGCGCGACACCAGCGTGGTCATGCTGACCACGGCGGTGGGGGACGGCAAGCTCGTCTCCCACCCCATGACGATCCAGGGAGTGACCGACGAGTCGGACGTGTGGTTCTTCGTCGGTCGCCGCGGGGACCAGGCCCGCGCGCTGAACTCCGGCAGCGCGGTGAACATCTCGATCAGCGAGGCGGGGTCCTGGCTGTCGGTCGCCGGTCATGCGGAGTTCGTGGAGGACGCCGCCACGGTCCGTGAGCTGTGGAACGACTCCGCGGAGGGCTATTTCCCCCAGGGTCCTGACGACCCGGACCTGGCCCTGCTGCGCGTCACCACCGACTCCGCCCAGTTCTGGGGGCTGTCCGGAGGGCGGATCGCCGGGGCGGCCCAGATGGTGCGAGCGATGGTCACGAAGGACCGGGCGCCGGGCGGCACCGACACCACGGAGCTGTGAGAGGCGTCGGCACGGCGGCGGCGTGAGGGACGCCCTCAGGGCGGCCCTGGGGGGCGGTCGGATCAGCTCCCCCCGTCGTCGGCCACCGCGCCGCGGCTCTCCGCGGCACGATCCCCGTCCTCCTCGGTGTACCGGCGCTGACGCTCGCGCTGACCGTGTGTGAGCGAGCGGAGGTCGGTCCCGCTGTCGAAGCTCGAGCCGAGCCCCCCGGCGACCACGCCCATCGCGGCGCTGAGCCAGGCGATGTCGAGGTAGGTGCTCCACGAGGGAGCGTCCCCGATGACGGTCGCCATGTAGTCCGGGTCGATGACGATCGTCCCTCCGGCCAGGATGAGCGCGACGAGCGCGGCGTAGAGCGCGAGCACGCAGAGCAGCAGCGTCCCGACCGTAGAGAGGTTGTACAGCAGGACGACGCGGGCGAGGTTCGAGCGCCGCGGCCGGTCCCAGAGACCGTTGCTGACGATGAGCCACGTCACCATGGCCATGATGGCGAGAGCGCCGATGCCGAGGAGGCGAGGGGTCGAGAGGTACGTGGACATCGCCCAGATGGAGCTGTAGAAGATCCCGAAGGCGCCCGTTGCCGCCGCGGCCGCCATGGCGCTCGACAGGCGGGGCGCGGTGCGGATGGGCTCGTTGCCCGCGATCATGCCGAGCACCGTCCGAGGGCCGGCGAGCCACGGCCGCGCGCACAGCATGACGTGCCCGCCCTCTCCCTCGACCTCGGTCCAGTGCGACCAGCGGGTGCCCACCCGCACGCCCGGACGGGGCTCAGGCGGCGGATGCATACGGCGGGTGCAGTCCATGAGAGCGTCGATAATCCTCGAGCGGCTCCGGAAGGCTCCGAGGGTGGGGCAGGAGACGACCGCGACGCGCTCGGCGGGGAAGATCTCCGCGATCAGGGGGCGACCATCGGCCAGGCGAGGGATCTCCGTGAGCAGCAGGACCACATCGGGTCCCTCGTACTGCTCGGCGAGGGCGACGGCGTCGCCGAGCTCCAGCGAATCGTCCGGGCGGAGACGGAGCATCGAGGTGTGCAGCAGCAGTCGGACGGACTCCTGGAAGGTCGCGTCGAGGAGTCTCTGGAGGTCATCGCGCACGGCCTGAGCGCGGCGCGTGGGGAGCCCGGGGTCGGAGATGAGGAGGATGCTCACGGGTCGTCGGGAGGTGGCCTGCACATCGAGCTCCGATCATGGTCGCGGGTGGATCGCCGCCGGGCGGGCGGTGCGCTTCTCGCGCACGGCGAGCAGCGGCGGGGCCCGTTCCGGCGCCCGTCGAGCCTACGAGACGTCGGGCGCTGCGTGCCGGCGGCACCCACCTGACGCGTGCGAGTCCGGACCGCCTGGTCGACCCGGGCTCGTGCGCGCTCGCAGCCCGTAGTGTGGCGCGCATGAGCACTTCTCCGGAGATCCTCGACGGCATCGACGCGGCCGTGGGGCGCACCCCTCTGGTGCGGCTCTCCCGTCTCTTCCCCGACAGCGGCGTCGAGATCCTCGCGAAGCTCGAGTCGGTGAACCCCGGCGGCAGCACGAAGGACCGCCCCGCGCTCGCCATGGTGCGGGAGGCGATCGCCTCCGGTCGCCTGAGGGAGGGCGGGACCGTCGTCGAGTCGAGCTCGGGCAACCTCGGGGTCGCCCTGGCGCGCGTGTGCTGCACCCGCGGCATCCGATTCGTGTGCGTGGTGGACTCCAGGACGAACCGGTCCACGATGGCCGCGATCCGTGCGCTGGGCGGCGAGATCGACCTGGTGGCCGAGCCCGATCCCCTCACCGGGGATCTGCTCACGGCGCGGCTGGCCCGTGTGACCGCGCTCCTGGAGGACATCCCGGGCGCCGTGAACCTGTACCAGTACGGCAACCCCGCCAATCCCGGTGCGCACCGCGAGGGCACCATGCGGGAGATCGCCGAGGCCACCGATCACCGGCTGGACGTGATGCTCGCAGCGGTCAGCACGACGGGGACGATCGCAGGATGCAGCGCTTACGTGCGCGAGCACGCGATGGCCACACGCATGATCGCGGTGGACGCGGTGGGCAGCGTGCTCTTCGGCGGTGCCGGCGCCGCGCGGCCGCTGCCCGGCATCGGCGCCGGCGTGGTCACGGAGACCTCACGGACGGTCGTCCCCGACGAGGTGCACCGGATCGGCGCGGTGGACGCCGTCGCCGGCGCCCGGCTGCTCGCACAGCGGGAGGGGATCCTCGCAGGTGCGTCCACCGGCGCGATCGTGCGTGCCATGGCGTCCCTCCTCCCGCGGCTCGAGGCGGGCGCCCGGATCGCCTTCATCGTGCATGACGGCGGCGCCCCGTACCTCGACACGATCTACGACGACGACTGGGTCCGCCGCGTCATCGGTGCGGATGCGTCCACGCTCGCCGCGGCCCAGGACTCGCTGATCTCCGCGTCACTCCGTGGTTGACCCGGACCGCCGGCGTGCGGCGATCATCGGGGCGGGGCCGAAGGCCCTGTTCGCCCTGGAGGCGCTGCTGGCCCGGCTCACCTCCCGACCCGACGCCCCCCGCTGGGCCATCACCGTGATCGACCCCGGGAGTCATCCGGGCACCGGCGCCGCGTACCAGCTCGAGCAGCCGGAGTTCCTGCGGCTGAACGTCTCCGCCGCGATCCTGGACGCGCCCGTGAGCCGGACCTTCCCCGGGTTCCCCGACTGGGTCGGCACGCATCGGCCCGACCTCGCGGGAGAGGTCTACCCGCCCCGGGCGGTGATCGGGGGCTACCTCACCGCACGGTGGCGGGCCCTGGCCGCCGCCCTCGGCGAGGTCGCCGACCTGCAGCCGGTGGCGGCGCGTGCGGTCGCGGTGCGACCGCACGGCCGGCGATGGCTGGTGGAGTGCGAGCCGCGGCTGCCCCGCGACGAGTTCGACGAGGTGCTCGTCGCGACCGGGCACGGCCGGCACCATGAGGGCGAGCTCGCGCGGTCGTGGTCCTCCGTGGTCCCGCTGCGGCCCGCCGTCCTCCCGGTCGCCACCATGCTCTCGCCCTCCTCCGTCCCCGCCGGCTCGCGTGCGGTGGTGCGCGGGGCGGCGCTGACCTTCCTCGATGCCGCGCTCGCACTGACGGAGGGAAGAGGGGCGACCTTCGTGCCGGCGCCCGGCCGGCCCGGGGTCCTCCTCCACCAGCGCGGCCCGGGAGAGCCGGCCACCCTTCTGCCCACCTCCCGGCAGGGGATCCTGCTGGATGCCAAGCCCGATCCGGGCACCCCCGCGGCGGAGGTCGATGCGGCCGTCATCGCCGGGGCGGCGCAGCGGCTGGAGGACCTCGACCGGCGCGACCCCCTTCTCGCGGAGCGCCTCCTTGCGGAGATCACCTCCGCGGCAGCGCTCCTGCTGGGCGGCCCGGAGGATCACCCGGAGGTCCAGGCCACTATGCGCTCCGGTGCGGCACCGGAGGCGCGGCGCGGCGCGGAACAGGCGCTGCGGCGCAGTGTCGACGTCGCCCTGGGGCATCGTGCTCCGGGGGCAGCGTGGGCCCTGGGCCGGGCGTGGTCCCGCCTGTACCCGCAGGTCACCGCGGCACTGAGGGGTTCCGACATGTCCTCTCAGCAGTGGGCCGTGCTGCAGCGTGCGTCGCGGACCCTGGAGCGCTTCGCCTTCGGCCCGCCGCTCGTCACCGCGCAGAAACTCCTCGCGATGATCGACTCCGGAGCGGTGGACCTCAGCTGGCTCGACGCCGGCGTGTCCCCGACCCCGGCGGGAATTCTGCCGAGCTCGTCGGAGGTCGACCTGGTCATCGATGCGGTCCTCGCTCCGCCGGGCCTCGTCACGCTCCTCGATCCCCTGCCCCGCCAGCTGCTGGAGGAGCGGATCGTCGCCGTGCGGCCGGGGCGCCGGGGTGCGATGGTCGACGCCGACGGCACCGCGCTGGACGTCAGCGGCCGGAGACGTGAGCACCTCGCGCTGATCGGACGGCCGACGGAGGACGATGTGATCGGGCACGACACGCTGAACCGGCACCTGCACCATGAGATCGAGAACTGGGCCGCGCGTGTGGCCGCCACCGCCGAGGAGGAGCGCTGTGATCGAGCACGACCTGAGTGAGGGCTGCCGTGGGCTGCCGCCGCTTCCCGCTCGTCTGGAGCCCTGGATGCAGGAGGTCCTCGCCGATGCGGAGGGGTGCGCGGCGATGCTGGAGGAGTTCGGGAGCCCGCTGAACCTCCACGACTTCTCCGCCCTGGCCCGGAACGCCGCGGAGCTCGAGCGGCCCGCGGAGCGTGCCGGCGTGCGCCTGCGGATCTTCGCGGCCCGCAAGGCGAACAAGACGCTGGGGATGATGGACGCCGCGCACGCCGCCGGTCACGGGGTGGACGTGGGGAGCTACCGGGAGCTCGCGCAGGCCCTGGACCGGGGGATCCCGGCCGCCGACATCGTGGTCACCGCCGCGGTCAAGCCCCGCCCGCTGCTGCGACTGGCGCTGGACTCCGGTGCCCTGCTGGTCCTGGACAACCTGGACGAGGCTGCGTCGCTGGCCGCGGAGGTCGCCGACCGCCAGGCGGCGGGGTCGCACCCGATCGCCCTCCGCCTCGCACCGACCCCCGACGAGCTCATCGCGCCGACCCGGTTCGGGGAGTCCGCATCGACGTGGCAGGACTGGGCGAGGGAGCCGGGGGCCCTGCAGGGCCTGCGGATCGAGGGGGTCCACTTCCACCTCCACGGCTATGACGTGGAGGCGCGTGCGCGCGCCGTCGGCGAGTCGACGGTGTTGATCGATGCGCTGCGGGAGGCGGGGCATCGGCCCTGGTTCCTCGACATCGGCGGCGGGATCCCCATGTCCTATCTCGATGACGCCGAGCGATGGGACGCGTTCTGGGTGGCCCACGACGGGCAGGGCCGCGCCCCCGGGGAGGAGGTCACCTGGCGCGGCGAGCGCCTGCGCCAGGTCTACCCGTACCACCAGGCCCTGACCCGTGGGGCCTGGATGGAGGAGCTGCTGCGACGTGTGGCGCGTGATCTCCGGGCACGGGATCTCGAGCTGCGGTGCGAACCCGGCCGATCGTTGCTGGACGGCTGCGGGATGACCCTTGCCCGGGTGGTCCAGCGAACGGCGACCAGTGACGGGATCCCGCTCGTGGGAGTGGAGATGAACCGCACGCAGTGCAGGTCCACCTCCGACGACTTCCTGGTGGACCCGGTGCTGGTCCGGACCGGGGGCGCTGCCTCGGGACCGATGGAGGGATACCTGGTGGGCGCCTACTGCATCGAGGCCGAGCTGATCCTGCGACGCCGGCTGGCGTTCCCCGACGGCGTCGCCGTGGGGGACGTGCTCGCGCTGCCGAACACCGCGGGCTATCTCATGCACATCCTGGAGAGCGCCTCGCATCAGCTCCCCCTGGCCTCCAACGTGGTGAGGGAGGGGACCGGGTTCCGGCGCGACGGCATCGACGCGCTGTCGCCGATGCGCCCGTGACGTGCGCCGGCGGGAGGACTCAGCCGGCGGCGGCCAGCACCTGGTCCGCGCGGAAGAGCAGCTGGGCGAGCTCGCCGCGGGTGACGGCGGTGGCGTCCGCCTTCAGGCCGGTGAGGGCGGAGGGCAGCATCCCGGACTGCCGCAGCCAGGCGAGGGCCGAGGTGGTGGGGTCCGCGTCCTCCGCGGCGAGGTCGGCGACGTCCTGGCTGTGGCCGCGGGCGGTGAGGCTGGGCCGGAGCAGGGCGGTGATCGTCTGGGAGGCGCTCTCGCGGCTCGCCGGCTCGTCCGGGTGCACGCACAGCGACAGGTCGCCCCACAGGGCCGCGTGCCCGAACAGCCACAGCTGCGCGTCGCGCCGCTCGGGGACGGTGTCGAGGTCCGCGAGCATAGCCGGCACGGCGTCCGACGGCACCACCGGTGCGCCCGCGAAGCGGTGCAGGGCGAGGGCCAGGTCGCCGCGGGTGACGGCGGCCCCCGGTGTGTAGCTGCCGTCCTCGAGGGCCGGCTGGACCCCATTGGCGTCCGCCCAGCGGTAGGCCTCGAGCGCGTCGTCGTCGGCGCCGACGTCGGTGAAGGTCCTGTCGGCCGTGCTCGCGGAGGCGTCCCCGCGCTGCAGCAAGAGCGCTCCGGCCGTGACCGGGAGGGCGACGGCGGCGATCGCCGCGGAGCCGAGCAGCACCGTGCGCCGGCGGTGAGGGTGCGCTGTCGGCGCCGCAGGAACCGGCTCAGGGGCCGGCGTCGGGACCGCCGGACGCGGCATCGCCGCAGGTCGCGCCGGGGTGGGCACCCCGGGGCGGCCCGCGCGCACATGCGGGGCCGCCGGTCGCCTCACAGCCATCCCAGCTCCCGCATGCGACGGATGAGCGTCCAGCCCACGGCGAGGTTGCCCCAGCCGTTGAGGTGGATCAGGTCGTGGGCGATGAGCACCGGCGGCACCACGCCCTGCGCGAGCGCGTCCTGCGTGGTCGCCTGCTCGAGCACCTGCAGCGGGGCGAGCGGCGCGCAGCTCAGCCCGCTCTCCGAGGTGAGCAGGGCCTGCACGTCCACGAAATGGTCCCCGTAGCGGGAGGCCTGCTCCGCGTTGACCGCCGCGAGCGCCTCCGCCGTGGCCGAGCCGCTGGGGTCGTGCTCGGTCGCCCACTGGCCGAGCACCAGGGTGTCCTGCTCCGGGTCCGGCGCGGCGTCCCACATGCGCTGGGTGTCCTCGAGCACGCGGGCCGTGTCCAGGATGTTGTTCTTGCCCATCCACAGCACCTGACGGGCGCCCGCGGTCTGCTCGGCGAGGGCGGAGACGAGCTGGCCCGCGGTCACCGTGGCGGAGGCGTCGCTCGGGGTGAAGATCCAGGTCCCGGAGCTGCCGTCGATCTGCCCGGGCACGTCGCCCACGCTCGCGGGGAAGCGGATCCGGCCGTGGGGTGGGAGGTCCGGGTCGAGTGCCACGGCCACGGCGCCGGTGGTGGCGTCCGGGGCGCCCTGCGGGGTGGCCTGCGGCGTGTCGAGGCCGCGCATGAGCACGGCGTGCTGGGACCAGGTCGCGCCGACGCCGTGCGCGTGGACGGTGCCGGGGGCGACCGTGAGCGCGAGGTGCTCGTGGATGCGGATGGGCAGCGGGGTGGACTCGTCGCCCCGCTCGGAGCTCATCGAGGAGGAGCCCCACAGGGCGAGGTCGCGGGTGCCGCTCGCGGTGAGCAGGGCGCGGGCCGCGGCGCTGCCGATCGCGGCGGTGGTGGAGGGGAGGGGCGCCGGGGCCGCCGGTGCGGCGACGAGGTGCGGCGCGGGCATCGAGGACCTCCGGGACCTGACGGGGTGGGCATCCCCACCGGTGCCCGATCACCGCCTACTCTACGGTCCCCGCGACGCCCTCCGGAAGGTCTCACGGCCGACGTGACGCAGTCGCCTCCCTCGCCCCTGACCAGGGACGGGGCGCGGCCGTCGGCCCGCCTCCTCGCCCTGCGGGCGGGTCAGTCCAGGGCGTAGTCGACGACCACGGGGGAGTGGTCGGAGAGCCGCACGCCGAGGTGGTCGCGGTCCACCTCCGCGCTCACCGCCGCACGCGCCAGGCGCGGCGTCGCGAGGTGGTAGTCGATCCGCCAGCCGGCGTCGTTCGCGAAGGACTGCCCGAGCCACGACCACCACGAGTACGGGCCCGCCGTGTCCGGGTGCAGGCGACGCACCACGTCCACGAGCGTGCGGGAGGACAGCTGCGCGCCCAGCCACTCCCGCTCCTCCGGCAGGAAGCCGTCGGTCTGCTGGTTGCGGCGCCACGCGGCGAGGTCCTGCTCGGTGTGCGCGATGTTGAGGTCGCCCATGAGCAGGAACTCCCGGCCCTGCGCGGCCGCGGCCCGCCGGGTGCGGGTGAGATAGCGGGAGAACGCCGCCATGAAGCCCATCTTGCGCGTGTACTTCGCACCGCCGTCGGGCGCCTCCCGCATCCGTTCCGGGCGCTGCAGGTGCGCGGGGAGGCCGCCCTTGGGCAGGTACAGGCAGGCGATCGTCACGGGAGCGTCCGCGAGATCCACCTCGAGGTAACGCCCCTGGGGGGCGAAGGGGCCGAGGCCCCGTGCGAGAGCCACGTGGTCCTGCGCCGGCACCTCCTGCAGCGGGGCCGACGGACCGCCCACGAGCGCGCTCCCGGACCAGGTGCGCACCGCCGCCGGCGGTTCCCGCGTGAGCACCGCGACCCCGTTGCGGCCGGGCAGCGTGCCCGTCTCGAGCGCCACGTGGTAGTCGCCGAACGCGCCCTCGGGCAGCACCGCAGCCTGCGCGCGCACCTCCTGCAGGGCGACCACGTCGCAGCCGCGGCCGGCGAGCCAGTCGCCGAACCCGCGGCGATGCGCGGCGCGGATCCCGTTGACGTTGGCGGTCGCGATGCGGAGCATCCCCCGAGGCTACGGGGTGGCCTGCCCGATCAGCTGACCGGGTCCCCCTGGACCGGGCCCTCGGTGTTGGGCTTCCAGCCGAGCGCCGGGGCGACGTGCCGGGCGAAGCTCTCGAGGATGTGGAGGTTCAGCTCGACGCCGGCCTGGCTGGGGATGGTGAGCATGAGCGTGTCCGCGGACTGCACCGCGGCGTCGGCCTTCAGCTCCTCGATCAGCTGGTCGGGCTCGCCCGCGTAGGTGCGTCCGAAGGTCGAGCGGGTGCCGTCGATGATGCCGATCTGGTCCGCGCCGTCCCCGGGGCGGGCGCCGAAGAGCATCCTGTCCTGCGCGGTCACGATCGGGAAGACGCTGCGGGAGACGGAGACGCGCGGGGCGTGCGTGTGCCCGGCCTCGCGGAAGGCGGTGCGGAAGGCGTCGATCTGCTCTGCCTGGAGATCGCCGAACGCGGCGCCCGTCGCCTCGGTGAGCAGGGTCGAGCTCATCATGTTCAGGCCCAGCTGGCCGGTCCACTCGGCGGTCGCGCGGGAGCCGGCACCCCACCAGATGTGGCGGATGAGCTCGGCGGACTGCGGCTCGATCGCGAGCGGGGCGTGCGGGGCGGCGTCGGACATGTAGGGCTGGGCGGCGGCGCGGGTCATCGGCTCGCCCTGGATGGCCTTCAGGAACACGTCGAACTTCGCGCGGGCGATGTCCGCGCCGCGCGGGTCCGTGGAGCCGGTGTAGCCGAAGGACTCCCAGCCGCGCTCCGCGGCCTCGGGGGCGCCGCGGGAGATGCCGAGGGCGACGCGGCCGTCGGCGATGAGGTCGAGGGCGGCGGCCTCCTCGGCGAGGTAGAGCGGGTTCTCGTAGCGCATGTCGATCACGCCGGTGCCCACCTCGATGCGCTGCGTGCGCGCGGCGACCGCGGAGAGCAGCGGCATCGGGGAGGCGGCCTGCCGCGCGAAGTGGTGCACGCGGAAGGAGGCGTTGTTGACGCCGATCTCCTCCGCGCCCACGCCGATGTCGATCGCGTCGTGGAGCATCTGACGGGCGCTGAGGCCGCCCTGGGCGGGGGAGCCGCCGTAGTGGCCGAAGCTGAGGAATCCGAAAGCGCGCATGGTCGCACCGACCTCCTAAGATCGTTGAATATTGGATCAGTGTAGGTCGCGCGGGCCGGCGCGTCGAGTGCGCAGCAGGGTCTGCGCCGTCACCTGGGCCCTGCCCATCTCCTCGGCATCCCCGGTCGACGCCGTCGTCACCAGGGCGCCCTCGTAGAGCTGATGCAGCACCGCGCCGAGTTCCGCCTCGCCGGCGATCGAGGTGAACAGTGCGCGCATCCATGCCTTCTCCTCCCGCAGCAGCTCCGCCGCCGGACCCGGCCGCGCACCCACCTCCGCCCAGGCGATCTGGAAGCTGCATCCGCGGGCAGGATCCCGGGTCCACCGCCGCGCCTCCTCGAACACCGTCTCCGCGGCGAGTGGCGGCGGCAGCGGCGGCGATGCGTCGAGCTCCGCGAGCAGATGCAGCTGCCAGGAGCGGATCCGACGCCGCAGATACGCGACGATCACGCCCTCCTTCGAGCCGAAGCGCTGATAGATCGTGCGCTTCGTGGTGCCCGCGCGCTCTGCGAGCAGGTCCACCCCGGTGACGGTGATCCCGCGCTCGTAGAAGAGGTCCGTCGCCGCCGCGAGGATCGCCTCCCCCGCCGGTGTGGAGCGGGAGTCCGCGACGGGGTGGGGTAGGTCGAGGGCGGTCATCGGCGGGTTCCTCTCGAGGGGGTGGGCGCGTGGGCGCCGGACGCTCGGTGTGGGGGTGGGAAGAGGGAACTGCGAGTATACCGATCGGTGTGTTTACCTCGACCGGTGAAGAGTCTCGCCTGGTCAGTCGTTTTCGTGCTCTGCTGGAGCTCTGGCTTCGTGGGATCCGCGCTGCTCCCCGCGGGCGCCCCGGTCGCCGCTGTGCTCGCCTGGCGCTACCTGATCACGGCGGCCCTGCTGGTCCCCGTCGCACTCCCCGTGCTGCGCCGTTCAGGGCTCGCGCCGCGCGACCTCGCCCAGCAGGCGGTGCTCGGGATCCTGGGCCACGCGGTGTTCCTGGGCGGCGTGTTCGGCGGCACCGCCGCCGGCGTGGACCCGGGCACGAGCGCCATCGTCTGCGCGATGCAGCCGCTCGTCATCCTGGTCGTGCTCCGCGTGCGCCACGGGGAGCGGATCGGTGGGCGGCGCACCGCGGGGATCGTGCTCGGCACCGCGGCGGTGCTGCTCGCCGTCGGCGGGGTCGCGGCGAGCGGTGGGGTCGCCGTGCTGCTGCCGCTCGCGAGCCTGCTGGGGCTGAGCGGCTCCGCCCTGCTCGAGCGCCGGTGGCGTCCGCGCACCGAGCCGCTCGCCGCGATCTCCCTGCAGGTCCTCGCCGCGACGCTCGTGCTGCTGCCGGTCGCCGCCGTCGCCGGCGGGCTCGACCTCATCCCCGGCCCGGGGCTCCTGCCAGGCCCTCCGCTCCTCGCGGCCCTCGCGTGGCTCGTGCTGCTCTCCGGGACCGGCGGCTACCTGGGCTTCCTCCAGTGCCTGCGCCGGATCGGCGCGAGCGCCACGAGCTCCCTGCTCTACCTCACGCCCGCCGTCACCGCACTGTGGTCCTGGCTGATGCTCGGCACGAGCCCGGCGCCCGCGCAGCTCGCCGCCCTCGTGCTCTCCGGTCTCGCCGTCGGGCTGCTCCTGCGCCGGCCGGCGCCCGGCGAGGGCTCGCGCACCGCGCACGCGGATCCCTCGCCGAGGCGCCCCGCGGTCACGCCTGCGGCGCCGCGGCCTCGACGTTCAGCTGGAACAGCACCCCATTGCGGTCCTTGACCTGACCGTAGAACGCACCCCACGGCGCCTGCTCGAGCGGCATGACGACCTCGCCTCCCGCCGCGGCGATGCGCTCCGCGAGGGCCGACGCCTCCTCCGCCGTGTCCGGAGCGATGAGGAAGGAGTAGGTCTCCGACGGGAGCGCGGGCGGGGTCTCCGACATGATCGCGTCACCGCCGGCGACGGTGAGCAGGCCGCCCGTGAGCGTGCCGTGGGCGAGCGCGCCCTGGGGCGGGGCGAAGCCGAACGCCGCCTCGGGATCGGGGAAGTCGTCGTAGCTCATGACGTCCAGCTCGCCGCCGAAGAGCTCCTGCCACTGGGCGAGGACCTCGGCGCCGTTGCCGGGGAAGTTGACGTAGGGGGAGTTCGTGGACATGAGGGACCTCCTGGCGTCGCGGCGGCCGGTCGCCGCCTGATCGCCCACAGCGTGGCACGCCCTGCCGACGATCGGAACGGCGACGAGGAGATCCCCGCGGCCCCGCTCCTCCCGCCGTCGGTCCCACCTTTCCCGCCGTGGGACCGCGGTGGGATCCTGGGCGCATGAGCACCCCGGATCCACAGGACCAGCTCGTCGTCGCCGACGTCGCCGCCTTCCGCGCCTGGCTCGACCAGCACGAGAGCACGCACGACGGCACCTGGGTGGTGCTCGCGAAGAAGGGCACCACCGAGCCCACGTCGCTCGGCTACCAGGAGGCGCTCGAGGAGGCGCTGTGCAGCGGATGGATCGACGGGCAGAAGCGCAGCCGTGACGCCGCGACCTTCCTGCAGCGCTTCACGCCCCGCCGGACCCGATCGATCTGGTCCGCGCGGAACGTGGGCATCATCGCCCGCCTCGAGGAGGAGGGGCGCATGCGCGAGCGCGGCCGCGACGAGGTGGAGCGCGCCCGGGCCGACGGACGCTGGGACGCCGTCTACGCCGGCGCCGCGACCGCCGAGGTCCCCGCCGAGCTCAACGCCGCCCTGGCCAGCGACCCCGCCGCGCGCGCCGCGTTCGAGGCGCTGCGGGGGAGCGCCCGCTACAGCGCTCTGCACCCTGTGCTCTCGGCCCGCACCGCGGCCGCCCGGGAGCGGGCGGCCACGCGGGTCCTCGAGCGCCTGCGCGCCGAGTCGGCCGGGGCCGACGGAACCGGCGAGGGCTGAGCGTGAGGCTCAGCCCTGCTGCTGGTCCCCGCCCACGACGAGCGCCCACATCACGCCGAAGCGGTCCGTGACCTGGCCGTAGTGGTCACCCCACGGTGCGAGCTCGAAAGGCATGGCGATCCTGCCGCCGGTCGTCGTGATCTTCTCGATCAGCGCCTTCGCGTCCTCGACGGTGTTCGGCCCGATGAGGAAGGAGTAGACGTCCGAGGGCAGCGGCGGCAGCTCCTCGCCGGGAGGAGCGATCCCGTCACCGCCCGCGAGGGTCACGAGCCCGCCGTGCAGCTGCGCGTGCGCGACCGCGCCGGGCGGCGGGGTGAACGGGAACCCGGAGAGATCGGGGAAGTCGTCGTACTGCATGAGCTCGAGCTCCCCGCCGAACAGCTCGCGGTAGTGCTCGAAGGCCTCGCCGGCATTGCCGGGGAACGTGATGTAGGGGCTGAACTGCGGTGCTGCCATGATCGGTCTCCCTCGACTCGACGGGCGGCGGGCCTGCCGCCCGGGCACAGTCTGGCACGCGGCGGCGGGGCCGACGAGGGTGCCGGTGCGACGGGGCGCCGCCGGATCGGCCGGGCGCCGGGCCGGAAGCCCGCCGCGTCGCCGAGGGTGCGCGGGACGACATGCCGCATCAGAAAAGGCACTCATCATGTACATGATGAGTGTTTTTTTCGGCACTGGGACCGTGCCTCGCGAGACCCGCGGCGGGTGACCCCGGCGTCCGCCCGGGTGCTGAACCCTGCGGTTTCCTTCGGTCGCCGGACGCTTCGGTCAGCGGACCCGCCGGCCACGTCGGACCCGTCGGACGTGCCGGATCGCCAGGGGTGACAAAGCGGCGGGCCCGTCGGATCGACGGGCCCGCCGGGCGGCCCGGCGCGTGAGGGCGCCGGGCCAGTCGGATCACTCGGCGTCGGCCTCGGTGGAGCTGGTGGGGCGCTGGCCGAGCTCGGAGTCGAGACGGAGCAGGCCGGAGCCGTCCTCGCCGATGAGCTTCACGCGGCCGACGATCTCGGAGACGGTCGCCTCCTCCTCGATCTGCTCGTCGACGAACCAGTTCAGGAGGGGACGGGAGTCGTAGTCGCCCTCCTGGTCTGCCGCGCGGTACAGGTCGCGGATCGCCTCGGAGACCTTCTCCTCGTGGGCGAGGGCCGCCTCGAAGATCTCGAGCACGGAGAGGCCGGTCTTCACGCCGGGCGCCTCGATCGTGCCGATCGCCGCGTGGTTGCCGCGGTCCGAGACGTGCTGGATGAACTTGTTGGCGTGGACGATCTCCTCGTCCGCCTGGTGGCGCAGCCACGCGGCGATGCCGGTGAGGTCCTGCTCGTCCGCCTCGATGGCGAGCTGGCGGTAGGTGATCGACGCCGCGAACTCGAGGGTGATCTGGTCCTGGAACTTCTTCTCAAGGGACTCGCTGAGCTTCATGCTCCTGAGACTAGCGGCGCCCGCTGGGACTGTCAGCCCCCGCGAAACAACGCCTCATCTGGGGCGACGGGGGCCGGACGGTCGATCGGTCCAGGGAGCGGTGATCGCTCGCCGTCTGTCGCGACGCCCGGGCGTCTCGACGGCGCGGCGCTCGGGCGGCTCGCCGTGGCGGCGCTCAGCCCTCGCCGTGGCGCCAGGCGAGGGCGACGAGCGCGGCGAGGACCTCCTCGTCGACGTCCGCGAGGCCGTTGACGTACACGCAGCCCGCACCGAGGCGGTGCTTGCCCAGCCGCGCCAGGAGCTCCTCCGCGCCGGGCACCCCCTGCAGGCCGTACAGGGAGATCGACGCCTTGCGGGGGCTGAACCCCACCCGCGGCCAGGTGTCCCCGCCGGGTGTGGGGGAGGGGTCCTCGCCGTAGCCGACGATGCTCGGCCCCCAGATCACGGCCTCCGTCCCGGTCGCCTCGCCGAAGAGCGCGAGCAGCCGGGCGCCCTCCTCGCGGCGGCGCGCCGTGGGCAGTCCCGCGCAGTACGCGGCGGGGTCGACGTCGGTGGGCTGGGTCTTCGCGGCCATGGCGACAGCGTAGGGGCGGGAGCCCGGCCCGGAGGTCGATCCCGGGTGGTCGATCCCGGGTGGCCGATCGCGGGCTGTCGATCGTCGGGCGGGTCAGCGCAGGTGCTCGGGCACCGGTCCCAGGCTCGTCCCCTCGATGACGTCGCCGACCACGAGCGCATGCCGCGCCGTGCGCTCGGACTCCGACGTCTCCGTGAGGGCGGCGGGCGGGCCCTCGGGATCCTCCTGCGCACGGATCAGCAGCTCCTCCATCCGCTCGACGGCGCGGCGGGCGACCTCCCGGACCGGGAGCCGCACGGTCGCCAGTCCGATGAGGTCGAGCCCGTCGGCCACGCCGTCGAAGCCGACCACGGAGACGTCCTCGGGGACGCGGGTGCCACGGGCGCGGGCGGCGCGCAGCAGGTCCAGGGCCACGTAGTCCACGGGGCACACGATCGCGGAGAGCCGATCGGCGGCGGCCGCGTCCAGCGCCCGCGTGACACCGGCCTCGACGGGTAGCAGCTCCACCGGCTCGACGTGGACGCCCAGCTCACGGCAGCGTTCGACGAGGCTGCGCATGCGCAGGTCGAACACGCGGGAGTAGAGCAGCGGGGCGGTGAGCGCGGCGATCCGGCGGTGCCCGGCCGCCGCGAGGCGCTCCGCGACGAGGCGCCCGTGGGTGCGCTCGTCATAGCTCACCGACTCGATGAGCGGATGCATGTTGGGGCGGCCCACGATCATCATCGGCACCGCGGTGAGGGTCTCGACGAGGTCCTCCGCGGCGGTGACGCCGGTGCCCACGAACACCCCGGCGACGCGCTGACCGAGCAGGCGGCGCAGGCCGTCGACCTCCGCGGTGCCGTAGTCGTGGCGGAACGCCGTGACGGAGATGAGGGTGCGCCCGGCGGCCTCGACGGCCTGGTTCACCTCGGAGTGGAGATGGCCGTAGGCGGGGTTCGTGGCGTCGCGGATGAGCAGTCCCAGCTGCCGGCCGTGGCGCTGGGCGAGGCCGCTCGCGACGAGGTTGTGGACGTAGCCGAGGCGTTTCGCGGCCTCGTGCACCTTGATCAGCGCATCGGGGGAGACGCGCTCGCCCTGGTTCTGGAACACGCGGGAGACGGTGGAGCGGGAGACCCCGGCGGCGCGGGCGACGTCCAGCATCGTCGGCGGACGGTTCATGGCGGCCTTCCGGTCGGGAGGGACAGGATCCCGGCAGGGGCGGAGCACTGCGCTGTCCTCGCCGGAGCCCTGGTCGTCGGTGCAGGGTAGCGCAGTATCCGGCTCCCTCCGGGGGAGGTGGGTGACACCCCGGTGAAGCCTCGGTGCGGCGGTCCCGCGCGCTCCCGGGCGGGGGAAGAACAGTCGTCGAGCGCGGGGTGAACAGTGGGTGGCGCGCGGGTGGAGCGAGCCACCGGAGCGGCCCCCGGGGAGCGTTCCTGAACGGCGTGGGAGCGCTCCCACCAGCAGGGACAGGCCCTGTTCACCCGAGGTTCACCCGGGGGCGTCCGTGCTGGCAGGAGCCCTGGGAGCGCTCCTACGGTGTCCGAGCGGCCACCACGGGAGCACCACCACCAGAAGCTCCGGAGCGGGTCGCCACCGGTCGCCGCAGCGCGACCCCGAACCCGGCGGGACACCACCCCCGCGATCACCCTCCACCAGGGAGACCCATGACCATGGATGTCGGTGCCCGCCCCGCGGGCGAGACCACGACGCCGCCCCGCGGGACCGCCGCGCCCGCCGTCGCCCCCGGCGACGCCCGCATCGCGCCCGAGCCGCTCCCGCAGGGCGCCACGGACGCCGAGCGGCTCGCCGCCCTCCGCGAGCGCGCCGCGACCCGCCGCCGCTCCCCGCAGCGCCGCCGCCGCACCCGCCGCGCCGCGATCCTCTTCCTCGCGCTCATCGCCCCCAACCTGCTGGCGATCCTCGTCTTCTCCTACTACCCGGCGCTCTACAACATCGGCCTCAGCTTCTTCGACTGGGACTTCGTGGAGCCGGTGCCGGAGTTCGTGGGCACGGAGAACTACACGAGCCTCTTCACGGACCCCGAGTTCGGGCAGGTCCTCCTGAACACCCTCGTGTTCAGCGCGGTCAGCGTGATCGGCTCGATCGCCGGCGGCCTGCTGCTGGGCAGCCTGCTCGCCACCAAGGTCCCCTTCACGGGCTTCGCGCAGACCATGGCCTTCGCGCCGCACATGCTCCCCGGCGCCGCCGTCGGCATCCTGTGGCTGTTCATGTTCGACCCGAACTACGGCCTCTCGCGCTGGCTGTTCTCCCTGTTCGGGCTCACCTCGCCGGACTGGACGACCACCTCGGACTGGTCGCTGTGGGCGATCACGATCGCCTACACCTGGCAGCGCCTCGGCTTCGTGACCGTCATCTGCTACACCGCGATCCTCGACCTGCCCGGGGACGTCTACGAGGCCGCCGCCCTGGACGGCGCCTCCGGCTGGTCCCTGTTCCGGCACATGACGCTGCCGCTGCTGCGGCCCATCACGTTCTTCCTCTCCATCACGGGGATCATCTCCGCCGCGCAGACCTTCGACATCATCTCGATCATGACCGGCGGCGGCCCCGGCACCTCCTCCTCGACGCTGAGCTGGATGGTCTACGAGGAGGCCTTCAAGAACTTCGACATCGGCCGGGCGAGCGCCGCCGCGACCGTGCTGCTCGTGATCCTCCTGGTCATCACCTGGGTCCAGGTCCGTCACAGCCAGAAGCAGGGGGCCGACGCATGAGCGCCACCGTCCCGGGCCGCGCCGCGACCCCCACCGCCGACCGCACGCCGCAGCCCTCGGCCCCCGGCCGAGGTGGCCGCCGACCCCGCGGCCCGCGCCGCGCCCTGTGGAAGACGATCCTGCTCACCGCGGGCGTGCTCGCCACGATCGCCGTGTTCCTCGTGCCGCTGTACTGGCTGTTCTCCTCCGCGTTCAAGCCGCGCCAGGACATCTACTCGTGGCCGCTGCGCTGGTTCCCCAGCGAGCTCACCCTCGACAACGTCGTGGAGGCGTGGACCTCCGCGCCGTTCGACCGGTTCTTCATGAACTCGATCATCACCACGGGCGTGGGCACCGTGCTCGAGGTGACCCTCGCGATCCTGTGCGCCTACGCCTTCGTGTTCGTCGAGTTCCGCTTCAAGAACATCCTGTTCGGCCTGATCATCGCCTCGCTCATGCTGCCCGGACACGTGACGCTCATCGTCAACTACATCACCGTCGCGAACCTCGGCTGGCTGAACACCTACCAGGGCATGATCCTGCCCGGCATCGCGAGCGCCTTCGCCATGTTCCTGCTGTACCAGTCGATGCGCGGGATCGACCGCGACATCCTGCAGGCCGCGGAGATCGACGGGGCCGGCCACCTGCGCCGCATGGTCACGATCGTCATCCCGCTCTCCGCGCCGATGATCCTCACCTGCACGCTGATCGTGATGGTCGGCAAGTGGAACGAGTACGTGTGGCCGCTCATCGTCACGAGCACGACCGACATGCGCACCCTGCCCATCGGCCTGCTGTTCCTGCGCAGCCAGGAGGGCTACTCGAACTGGGGCGCCATCATGGCCGGCGCCCTCTTCGTCTCCCTGCCGATGCTCATCCTCTTCTTCCTGGCCCAGAAGCGCATCATCGGCGGACTCACCGCCGGCGCGCTCAAGTGACACCCCACCACCCCACCCCCTCGCAAGGAGCCACCATGTCCCGCTCGCCCCACGGTCTCTCCCTCCCCGGCCTGTCCCGACGCAGCATGCTCACCGCCCTCGGGCTCGGCGCCGGCGCCGCCGGCCTCGCCGCCTGCGGCGCCCCCGGCGGGTCCGACGCGGCCGACGCCAGCAACCCCGTGCGCGACGGCTACGCCCAGGCCGACCTCAAGGTCCCCGCCGAGTACGACGGCCGCACCGCGGTGCTCTTCTGGGCGCCCTGGACCGGCGGCCCCTTCGAGGCCCTCGGCAAGCTCATCAAGGAGTTCAACGACTCCCAGGAGGACGTGGTCGTCGTCGCCGAGTCGGTGGGCGGCTACGCGGAGCTCAACCAGAAGTTCACCGCGGCCCTCCAGGCCCGCGCCGTGCCGGACATCGTCTGCTTCCCCGAGATGCAGTGGCTCCAGTTCCACTCCTCCGGCGCGCTCGCCCCGCTCGACGGCTACTTCGACGACGAGTGGAACCTCGACGTCTACCTGCAGAACTACGTCGCCGAGGGCAAGGCCGCCGGCCAGACCTTCGTGGTGCCCTTCGCCCGCTCGACGCCGCTGTTCTACTTCAACAAGACCCGCTACATCGAGGCCGGCCTCCCCGAGGAGGGCCCCTCGACCTGGCAGGACCTCGCCGAGTTCGCCCCCGAGCTCGCGAAGATCAAGGTCGACGGCCGCCCGCTCGCCGCGCTCGCCTTCACGGCCGACGACGCCTGGCACGGCCAGGCGGACATCTGGGGCTTCGGCGGCGCGAACTCGGACAAGGACTTCCAGGTCACGATCGACCAGGACCCGGGCCTCGAGTGGCTCGAGTGGCAGCGGAAGTTCATCCACGAGGACAAGTTCGGCTATCTCGCGCAGGCCGCGGGCACCGACTTCACCTCCGGGATCTCCGCGGGCATGCGCGGCTCCACCGCGAGCCTCACCGGCACCACCGCCGCCACCGAGGGCGTCTTCGAGGTCGGCACGGCCTTCATGCTCTCGAGCGAGGGCCAGGAGAAGGCGGTCCCCACGGGCGGCTCCGGCCTCTCCGTGGTGCGCGCGGACTCCCAGGACCGCCAGGACGCGGCCGCCGCGTTCTTCCGCTTCCTCGCGGGGCCCGAGCAGTCCGCCGCGTGGCACGCGGCGACCGGCTACGTGCCGATCGTGCAGGCCGCGGCGGAGACCTCCACCGTGAAGGACCTCGTCAAGGAGAACCCGAACTACGGGGTCGCCCTCGCCCAGCTCGAGAACGCCCGCACCGCGGACTACACGAACTGGAACCAGGGCGCGGTCACGCAGATCTCCGCCGCGCAGGCGAAGGTCTACGGCGACAACACCCCCGCGAAGGACGCCCTCGGCGCCGTCGCCCCGAAGCTGCAGGAGATCCTCGACGACAACCGCGAGGACTACGAGGCCGTGAAGTTCGAGGGCTGGAAGTGAGCGCCCCGGCGCCCGTGCGCCGCGGGACCCCGCGCTCGGCGATGCCCGCGCGGCCGGCCGTCGTCGGCCATCGCGGGGCGGCGGAGCTGGATCCGGAGAACACGGTCCGCTCCTTCCGGCGTGGTGTCGCGGAGGGCTCGGCGCTGCTCGAGTGCGACGTGCACCTGAGCGCCGACGGCCACGACGTGATCATCCACGACGCGACCCTGGACCGCACCGCGCAGGCGGACTCCCCGCTGCGCACCGGCGCGGTCGCCGAGCTCACGCGCGCCCAGCTCGACCGGGTGCTCGTGGGGGAGGGGGAGCACGTCCCCGATCTCGTCTCGGTGCTGGACGCCGCGCGGCGCGAGGACGGCACCCCGGTGCCGCTGCTCGTCGAGGTCAAGGCCCCGGCGGCCGCCTCGCTGGTCGCGCGGATCCTCCGGGAGAGGTTCGGTGCGGAGGCCTTCGCCGACGCCGCGACCGCCCCCGCCTGGATCATCTCCTTCCATGCCGAGGCGCTCGCGACCGCGCGCGCCGCGGCGCCGGAGATCCCGCGCCTGCTCACCACGACCGTGACCTCCCCGGAGTTCCTCGCGGCCGCGGAGGAGCTCGAGGTCGCCCAGATCGGGGTGCGCATCGCGGAGGCCCGTGCGGCGGACGTCGCCTGGTGCCTCGAGCACGGCGTGCAGCTGAACCTGTGGACGGCGCGCGTGGACGTCGAGCTCGAGCGGGCGCTCGAGCTGGGCTGCGACACGATCACGGTGGACGACCCCACCTGGGCGATCGAGCGGATCGAGGCCCTGACCGGCCCCTCCGCCTGACCCGTCCTTCCCTCCGGGGCCGACGGTCGCCCATCATGGTGGGCGACCGTCGGCCCCGGCCCGAACCCCCATTCCACTCCGACAGGAGCACCATGACCGCCCCCGCCACCGTCCCGCTCGTCGTCGGCCATCGCGGCGCCGCCGCCCACGCCCCGGAGAACACGCTCGCCGCGTTCCGTCGCGCGCTC
>NZ_BAAHAM010000001.1:0-957382 GCF_054777615.1 Brachybacterium horti | reverse complement strand
GGCCGAACCCCCATTCCACTCCGACAGGAGCACCATGACCGCCCCCGCCACCGTCCCGCTCGTCGTCGGCCATCGCGGCGCCGCCGCCCACGCCCCGGAGAACACGCTCGCCGCGTTCCGTCGCGCGCTCGAGGACGGCGCGCAGACCCTCGAGTGCGACGTGCACCTGAGCCGTGACGGGCACGTGGTCGTCATGCACGACGAGAGCATCGACCGCACCTCCGCCGCGGACTCCCCGCTGCGCACCGGCGCGATCGCCGACCTCACCCGCGAGCAGCTCGACACGGTCCTGCTCGGGGGTGGGGAGAAGGTGCCGAGCCTCGAGGAGCTGCTGGCCCTCACCACCGTGCCCGTGTTCATCGAGGTCAAAGCTGCTCCGGCCGCCGCCGCGGTCGCCGAGCAGCTCCTGGCCCTTCCGGCGGGGTCCCCGGCCGCCGCCTCGACCGTCATCAGCTTCCACCCCGAGGCGCTCGCCGAGATCCGGCGCAGCGTGCCCCAGGTCCCCGTCTCCTATCTCGTCGGCGCGATCGACGAGGAGGCGCTGCGCGTGGCCGGTGAGCTGGGAGCGGCCGGGATCGGTCCCGCGGTGGACGGCCTGTCCCTCGCGGCGACCCGTGCGGCCCACGAGGCGGGGCTGCGGGTGAACCCGTGGACGATCAACACCCCCGCGCAGCTCGCCGTCGCCCGCGCCTGCGAGGTCGACACGATCACCACGGACGACCCGGCCTGGGTGCGCTCGCAGCTCGCTCGCTGAGCGAGGATCGCCCCGCCCGCGCGGGATCAGACGGCGCGGCCCGGGGACTCGGACTCGGGTGGCAGCAGCGAGGCGATGACCTCCTGCAGGCCGGCGGGGGCGATGAGGGACGTCAAGTCTCGTTGACTTTTTCTGTCAGGGACCCTTGACGTCCATGTCAAGGGGGCTGTACCTTTGAGGTGTCAAGCACACCAGACATCAACGAAGGACGTGAGCACGATGACCGCCTCGACCCCCACCGCCCGCCGTCGGGCCAACCGCACCTTCCTCGTCCGCTTCCTCGCCGGGGTCGCGTTGTACCTCGCCGCTCTCATCCTCCCCGGCGTGCTCGCCGGCGTCGGCGTGCCGCTGTGGCTCCCCGCGCTGCTCGTCCTGCCGGGCGTGGGGCTCATGGCCTGGGCGAACATCGACATGTACCGCTCCGGGGACGAGTACCAGCGCCGCCGCGTCGCCGAGGCGGTCATGCTCGCCTTCCTCCTCGCCACCCCGCTGATCCTCGCCGTCGGCGTCCTGCAATTCTTGGGTCTGCCCGCCCTGAACTGGATCCTCGCCTTCTCCCTGCTCATGCTCGGCTGGATCGTCGGCACCGTCGTCGTCGCGATCCGTCACCGCTGAGGGGCCCGTCATGGACAACGACATCAAGGCCCGCCGCACCGACCGCCGCTGGTCCCAGGCCGAGCTCGCCGAGGCCCTCGGGGTCTCCCGGCAGACGGTCATCGCGATCGAGAAGGGACGCTACGACCCCTCCCTCCCGCTCGCCTTCCGCATCTCCACCGTGCTCGGTGCGCCGATCGAGCAGATCTTCACCCCCGGCCCCGAGGGCGAGCAGGGCTGAGCCCCGCCCCTCGCGGGTCTGCTCGCTCACAGTTCACGCGCCCGGGAATCCCCATCCCGGGCGCGGCGTTGCACGGGCACATGAAGGCGATCACCTACAGCAGCTACGGCGACCCCGACGTCCTGACCCTCTCCGAGCTCC
This sequence comes from Brachybacterium horti, assembly GCF_054777615.1. Lineage (NCBI taxonomy): Bacteria > Bacillati > Actinomycetota > Actinomycetes > Micrococcales > Dermabacteraceae > Brachybacterium > Brachybacterium horti. Next base: position 955,652 of record NZ_BAAHAM010000001.1, on the reverse strand, counting down.
CGGACCCGAAGGTGGGCCCCGGCGAGGTGCGCATCGCGGTGCGGGCCGCGAGCGTGAACCCCGTGGACTGGAAGATCATGGGCGGCCACCTCGACCAGCTCATGACCGTCACCTTCCCCGCGATCCCCGGCTGGGACGTGGCCGGCGTGGTCGAGGAGGTCGGCCTGGACGTCCCTGAGTTCCAGGTGGGCGACGAGGTCATGGCCTACGGTCGACGCGACTGGGTGCAGGCCGGTTCCTTCGCCGAGAAGATGACCCTCCCCGTGCGCACCCTCGCCCGCAAGCCCGCCGGCCTCGACTTCGAGCAGGCCGCCTCCCTCCCGCTCGCCGGGCTCACCGCGTACCAGACCCTCACCCGCCTCGGCGTGTCCGAGGGCAGCACCGTGCTCGTCCACGGCGCGAACGGCGGCGTCGGCTCCTTCGCCGTGCAGATCGCCGCAGGCCTCGGAGCGCGCGTCATCGGCACCGCCTCCGAGCGCAACCACGACCGCGTGCGCGACCTGGGCGCCGAGCCCGTGACCTACGGCGACGGCCTCGCCGAGCGGGTCCGGGCCCTCGCCCCCGAGGGAGTCGACGTGGTCATCGACTACGTGGGCGGCGTGCTCCAGGAGACCCTCGCCGTGCTCGCCGAGGGCGGCCGTCACGGCTCCGTCGCCGACCCCGCCGTGACCGGTGAGGGCGGCGAGTACTTCTGGGTGCGGCCCGACGCCGCGGACCTCGAGCACCTCGCCTCCCTCGTCGACGCCGGCACCCTGCGCGTCGACGTCGCCCGCCGCTTCCCCCTCGAGCAGGCGGCTGACGCCTTCCGCGCCAGCATCGAGGGCCACACGGCCGGGAAGATCGCGCTGAGCATCGGCGGCTGAGGTCCCGGCGCTCGACGGCGCGTAGCCTGCGGGCATGGACACCGCACGGCCCCTGCTCACCGCCCGCCGCGGGGACCTGACGGAGCAGGCGGACGTCGACGCGATCGTCAACGCCGCGAACTCCACCCTGCTGGGCGGCGGCGGGGTCGACGGCGCGATCCACCGCGCCGCCGGCCCTGGCCTGCTCGCCGAGTGCCGCACCCTGGGTGGCTGCACGACCGGCGACGCGAAGCTGACCGGCGGCCACGACCTGCCCGTGCCCCACGTCGTCCACACCGTCGGCCCGATCTGGGCGGCCGGAGGGGACGAGGAAGTGCGCGCCCGGAAGGACGCCGAGCTCGCGTCCTGCTATCGCCGCGTGCTCGAGGTCGCGCACGAGCACGGCCTCACGCGGCTCGCCTTCCCGTCGATCTCCACGGGCGCGTACCGCTTCCCCCTGGCCCGCGCCGCGCGGATCGCCGCCCGCACGCTCCGCCAGGAGGCCGCGCGGATCGGCGGGTTCGCGGAGCTGCGGATCGTGCTCGTCGACGACGCGACCCTCGCCGTCTACGAGCGAGCGCTCGCCGAGCACGGCGCGGGGGAGGTCTGACGGACCCTCCCGACGGGGGCGGGTCGCGCCGGTCCATGGCGCGGCCCGCTACGGTCGGGGGGCATGAGCGACGCCCACGCCCCCGACGCCCCGAGCGCGCCCCGTACCCGCCGCCACGACCCGGAGCGCCGCGACCGCATCATCGACGCGTGCCTCGATACGATCGCCGAGCACGGTGTCGCGGGGACCTCCCACCGGCGGGTCGCCGCCGCGGCCGACGTGCCGCTGGGCTCGATGACCTACCACTTCACCGGGATGGACGAGCTGCTGCGCGAGGCGTTCACCCGCTTCGCCGACCAGGCCGCGGAGCGGGTCGAGCGCCGCACCGCGGAGGCCACGACCCTCGAGGAGGCGCTCACCGGCTTCGAGGCGAACATCGACGAGGACGTCTTCGACACCGAGCGCAACCTCGTCATCACCCTCGAGCTGTACACGCTCGCCGCGCGCCGCCCCGAGTTCCGGGAGATCACGAGCAGGTGGATGTCCCGCACCCGCGCCTGCCTCGCGCCGCACGTGGACCCCGAGACCGCCTCGCTGCTGGACGCGATGAACGAGGGGCTCACGATCCACCGCGCCCTGCACCTCGAGGAGCCGCTCCCGCACCTCACCCGGGAGGGCGTCGCCCGCCTCAGCCGGCGGCGCTGAGCTCCCGTTCGCGCTCCGGGTGGGCGGCGCGGCGCGGGGGCAGCACGCCCGCGAGGAGCACGACGAGCAGGCCCGCGAGCGGCACGACGAGCAGGCCCGTGCGCAGCCCCGCGGAGTCCGCGACGAGGCCCACGAGCGGCGGGGAGGCGAGGAAGCCGAGCCGCATGAGCCACGAGACGACCGTGAGGCCCGTGCCGGGGCGCAGCCCGGGGAGGTCGTCCGCCTGCTGCATCGCGGCGGGCACGAGGCTCGCGCTGCCCAGCCCCGCGAGGGCGAAGCCCGCGATCGTGCCGGGCACGGTGGGCACCGCGAGGGCCGTGCCCATGCCGAGGGCGATGATCGCGCCGCCGCCCCGGGCAACGGCCCGCTGGCCCAGGCGGTCCACGAGGCCGTCCGCGAGGAGCCGTCCCACGAACTGGGCACCCACGAGGGCGATGTAGCCGATCGCGGCGATCGAGGAGGCCGCCCCGAGGTCCCGCGAGAGGTAGAGCGTGGCCCAGGAGTTGCCGGAGTCCTCGACGAGGGTGCCGCCGATCGCGATGAGCACGAGCGCGGCGAGCATGAGGGGGAGCCGGCCGCGGGTGCGGCCGCCCGTGGAGGCGTCCGGTCCGACGGCGGCGTCGCCCGCGGCGGGGTCGGGGAGGTGGTCCTCCTCGTCGTGGCCGGGCAGCGCGAAGCGCAGCGCCACGAGGGCGACGATCGCGAAGAGGATCCCGGAGCCCAGCAGGTGCCAGCGCAGGGGGATGCCCAGGGCGATCGCGGCGGCGGCCATGCTCCCGCCGATCACCGCCCCCACGGACCACACGGCGTGGAAGGAGTTGATGATCGTGCGGCCGTAGCGCTTCTGGACGCGTAGGCCGTGGGCGTTCTGGGCGACGTCGGTGATCGCGTCGCAGCCGCCCGCGACGAGCAGGGCGAGGCCCAGCAGGGCGGCGCTCGGCGCCCACGCGGCGAGCAGCAGCCCGAGCGCGGTGAGCGCGGTGCCGAGCACGGCGAGCCGTGCGGAGCCGAGGTGGCGGATCAGCCCGGCGGCGGCGAGCCCGGCGAGGATCGCACCTGCGGGGAAGGCGGCGAGGGCGAGGCCGTAGGTCGAGTTCGCGAGGCCCAGGGCGGCCTTGATCTCGGGGTAGCGGGGGAGGAGGTTCGCGAGCAGGGCGCCGTTGGTGAGGAAGAGCGCGGCGACGGCGACGCGGGCGCGGCGCAGCGGCGCGGCGGGCGCCCGCGGCGGCGAGGGCGGCGAGGCGGGGGAGGAGACGGACATGCGTACGATCGTACACAAGCGGATATGGGGTGTGCACGGGGTGTCGGAGGTCCGTCGGTCACATGGCCGCGTTCCGTCCGCGGGCGTCTCAGAAGCGTCCGAGGAGCGGACACGGGGTGGCGCGGGGCGCCGCGCTCCGTAGCGTGGACGCGGTGGCGGGCACCGCCGCGCGGTCCCGCGCGCGCCTGCGACCACCCACCACGGACGACGACGAAAGGCGCGCGATGCTCGACTCGATGCTCAAGGACACCTACGACGAGGTCCTCCGCCGCAACCCGGGGGAGCCCGAGTTCCATCAGGCCGTGCGCGAGGTGTTCGAGTCGCTCGAGGTCATCCAGGGCCGCCACCCGGAGTACGCCGAGCACAGCATCCTCGCGCGCCTCTGCGAGCCCGAGCGCCAGCTGATCTTCCGCGTCCCGTGGGTGGACGACCAGGGCTCGGTGCAGATCAACCGCGGCTTCCGCGTCGAGTACAACTCGGCGCTCGGCCCGTACAAGGGCGGCTTGCGCTTCCACCCGAGCGTCAACCTCGGCATCGTGAAGTTCCTCGGCTTCGAGCAGATCTTCAAGAACTCCCTCACCGGCCTGCCCATCGGCGGCGGCAAGGGCGGCTCCGACTTCGACCCGCGCGGCCGCAGCGACGGCGAGGTCATGCGCTTCTGCCAGTCCTTCATGACCGAGCTGCACCGCCACATCGGCGAGTACACCGACGTCCCCGCCGGGGACATCGGCGTGGGCGCCCGCGAGATCGGCTACCTGTTCGGCCAGTACAAGCGCCTCACCAACAAGTACGAGGCCGGCGTGCTCACCGGCAAGGGCCTCGACTGGGGCGGCTCCCTCGTGCGCAAGGAGGCCACCGGCTACGGCGCCGCGATCTTCGCGGACGAGATGCTCAAGGCCCGCGGCACCTCCGTCGAGGGCCGCCGCGCCGCCGTCTCCGGCTCCGGCAACGTCGCGATCTACGCGATCGAGAAGATCGCCCAGCTGGGCGGCACCGCGATCACCGCCTCGGACTCCTCCGGCTACGTCGTGGACGAGGACGGCATCGACCTCGAGCTGCTCAAGCAGATCAAGGAGGTCGAGCGCGGCCGCATCGCCGACTACGCGGAGCGTCGCGGCGGCAAGGCCCGCTTCGTCGCCGGCGGCAGCGTCTGGGACGTCCCCGTCGCGATCGCCCTGCCCTGCGCCACCCAGAACGAGCTCGACGCCGACGCCGCGCGTGCGCTCGTCAAGAACGGTGTCGAGGCCGTCTCCGAGGGCGCGAACATGCCCTGCACGCCGGACGCCGTCGAGGTGCTCCGCGAGGCGGGCGTCGCCTTCGGCCCCGGCAAGGCCGCGAACGCCGGCGGTGTCGCCACCTCCGCGCTCGAGATGCAGCAGAACGCCGCGCGCGACGCCTGGAGCTTCGAGCACACCGAGGCGCGCCTGACCCAGATCATGCGCGACATCCACACCACCTGCCTCGAGACCGCCGAGGAGTTCGGCCGCCCGGGCGACTACGCGGTGGGTGCGAACGTGGCCGGCTTCCGCAAGGTCGCCGACGCCATGATCGCCTTCGGCGTGATCTGAGCCCCGCCACTCCGCCCGGGCCGTTCCTCCAGGCGCGCTGACCAGCACCTTCGTCCGGGCGCGCTGACCAGCGCCGTCGCTCCGGGTCCCCTCGCCCCGCCCGCCGCCTCCCGCGGCCGGCGGGGCGCGGTGCATCCGGGGCTGTCCGATGGCGCGCTGGTGTTCCGTTCATGGAACTCAGGTGCGCGATCGGGCACGGGCCTGCGGCTGCGGCTGCGGCAGTGGGGGCCGTGCGGGCGTGGTCCTGTCCGATTGCGCGCTCGGGTTCCCTTCGTGGAACTCAGGTGCGCAATCGGGCACGGGCGCGGGCCAGCGGCGGCGGCAGCGAGTGCGGCCGGTAGGCGGGTGACCCAGCACACACGCCCTCAAGTGGGAAAGATTCTCATTCGCTGATAGCTTCCTGGCATGCAGCTGATGAGAACCATTGTCATGAAACGACGAGTCGCCGCGCTCGCGGGCGTGGGCCTGCTCGCGCTCGCCGCCTGCGGCCAGGCGGACCCCGCCGCCTCCGGGGGGTCGGACGGCGGCGGCGAGACGTCGGCCGCCGCGACCGAGGACCGCCACCGCGCGGAGGTCGGCGCCCTCACCCCGCGGATCGTGCTCGCCCACGACGGCGGCGTGACCACCCTCGACTCCACCGACGGCGAGGTGCTCGACGAGACCGAGCTGAACGGGTACGTGCGCCTGAACCCCGCCGGGGACGGCCGCCACGTCATGGTCAGCGCGGAGGAGTCTTTCACCGCCTACGACACCGGACTCGAGGCCAAGGCCCACGGCGACCACTTCCACTACTACGAGCAGGACCCGGCGCTCACCGGCATCACCCTCGACGCGCCCTCCCCGGGCCACGTCGTCACCCACGTGGACCGGGCCGCGCTCTTCGCGGACGGCACCGGCGCGGTCACCGTCTACGACCCGACCTCCCTCGCCGAGGGCGACCTCGGCGTGGTCGACGAGCTCACCACCGACGCCGCCCACCACGGCGTCGCCGTGCCGCTCGAGGACGGCGGCCTGCTCGTCACGCAGGGCACCGAGGACGAGCGCCACACCATCCAGGCGCTCGATGCGGACGGCAAGGTCGTCGCGCAGACCGACGACTGCCCGGGCGTGCACGGCGAGGCCGCCGCCGCCCCGGCGGAGGACGGCTCCGACGTCGTCTCCTTCGGCTGCGAGAACGGGCCGGTCGTCTACTCCGGCGGCGAGTTCCACAAGGTCGCCGTCGACGGTGACTACCAGCGCTCCGGCAACCAGAAGGGCAGCGGGGCGAGCCCGATCGTCCTCGCCGACAACAAGGTCGAGGCCGATCCCGAGGGCGGCACCGAGCACCCCACCTCCGTCGCGCTGATCGACACCCGCGACGCCTCGATGGCGACCGTCGACCTCGGATCGCCCTATTGGTTCCGCTCCCTGGACCGCGGTCCCGACGGTGAGGCGCTCGTCCTCACCGGCGACGGCGAGCTGAACATCCTCGATCCCGAGAGCGGGAAGATCCTCCATGAGGTGAAGGTCGCCGAGCCGTGGGAGGAGCCCGAGCAGTGGCAGACCCCCGGCCCGATGCTCTCCGTGGCCGACGGCACCGCCTTCGTCGTGGACCCCGCGCAGCAGAAGCTCACGATGGTCGACGTCGCCTCCGGCGAGGTCTACCGCGAGCTCGACCTGCCCGTCGTCCCGAACGAGATCCAGGTCGTCACCGGCACCGCGTCGGGCGAGTACGAGGTGGGCGGCGAGAGCCACGAGGGACATGGCCACGAGGGTGAGGACGCCGACCACGACGACCACGACCACGACCACGACCACGAGGCATCCGACGGCGGCGAGGCCTGAGCCGCGGGGCTCAGCACCCGGTCGAGCTCGGCAGGGTCAGGATCTCGGGGCCGTCCTCGGTGATCGCGATCGTGTGCTCGGTGTGCGCGGCGCGGCCGCCGTTCGCGCTGCGCAGCGTCCAGCCGTCGGCATCGGTGACGAGCTGATCGGTGCCGTCCATGACCCACGGCTCGAGGGCGAGCAGCAGGCCCGGGCGCAGGCGGAGGCCGCGCCCGGGCCGGCCGTCGTTGGGGACGTGCGGGTCCTGGTGCATCGTGCTGCCGATCCCGTGGCCGCCGAACTCCGTGTTGACCAGGTGGCCCTCGCCGGTGAGCACGTGGCCGATGGCGGCGGAGACGTCGCCCAGGCGCCCGCCCGGCACGGCGGCGTCGATGCCGGCGGCGAGGGCGCGCTCGGTGACCGCGATCAGCTCCGCGTCGCGCGGGCGGGAGGCGCCGCCCACGGTGAGGCTCACGGCGGCGTCGGCTGAGATGCCGCGCAGCGTGAGGGCGAGGTCGAGGGTGAGCAGGTCGCCGTCGGCGAGGGTCGTGTCGTGCGGCATGCCGTGGAGGACCGCGTCGTTCACGGCGGTGCAGAGGTGGTGGCCGAAGGGGCCGTCGCCGAAGGACGGCGCGTAGTCCACGTAGCAGGAGACGGCGCCGGCGGCGTCGATGAGCTGGGCGGCGCGGGCGTCGAGGTCCAGCAGGGTCACGCCGGGGGCGGCGAGCTCGCGGAGCTCGGCGAGGATGTCCCCGACGAGGGCGCCGGCGGCGCGGGCGCGCACCAGCTCGGCGGGGGAGAGGATCTCGATCACGGGGTGCCTTCCGAGGTGTGGGATAAGTATCCCGGCCAATCTATACCGGTATTACTATCGGTGCATGGTCCGCCTCCCCCTCACCCCTGACGAGATCGCCCGCGGCGAGCGCCTCGGCGCCGTGCTGCGCCGTGCCCGCGGCGAGCGGCCCCTGCTCCGCGTCGCCCTCGATGCCGGTGTCTCCCCGGAGACGATCCGCAAGATCGAGTCCGGCCGCGTGGCCACGCCGTCCTTCCCGACCATCGCCGCGATCGCGGCGGAGCTCGGCCTCTCGCTCGACGAGGTGTGGGCGCAGATCAGCGGGCCGACGGCCGACGCCGCGGCGGACGGCCCGCGCCTCGCCTCCTGAGTCGCGCGGTTGCGTCGGCACGGTCAGTACTCGGCCCTGAAGCTCTGCGCGACCTCCTCGCCCTGCGCGAAGTAGTGGCGGAAGGTGTACAGCAGCGGCCGCCATGCGCGGAGGTCCACGTGATGCGTCCCCGGGACGACCACGTCCTCGCGGGCATGGATCCGCAGCACGCGGGCATGCACGGCGCTCGCGTCGTCGTCGCAGGGCACGATCCTCTCCACCCGGGCCTCGATCTGGACAGGGCACTCGACGATGCGCATCGGTCCGACCAGCTCCGCCGGTGACGGCGTGAATCCCCCGAGGCCCCACTTGTCCTTCTCGGTGCGATAGGCCCCGACCTTGTGCGGGGAGAGGGCCGCGGCGCCCGTGGTCGCCGCGATGGCCTCGACCCGGTGCGCGAGGGACGCCTCGGGCAGGTTGATGACGATGCCCGGGTCGCGCCGGAGGTTCGCGAGGCCGTGGGAGTCGTCGCCGATGCCGAGCACGTACGTGCGACCCAGCGCCCACGCGGAGGAGATCGGGGTGATGTTGGTGCCGCCGTCGTCATCGAGGGTCGTGATCAGGGCGACGGGGGTGCCGAAGTACAGGACGCTGGGTTCGATGTGGAGGTGCATGCCCCGATGGTGGGCGCACGACGGTTCGGTGGTCGCCGACGTGTCCCGGTGCGAGGATCGACGCATGCCATCCGACGCGCCGGACTCCACCTCGGCCCCTGCCCTGGCCGAACTCGCCCGGGCGATGGCCGATGACTCCCGCGCGACGATGCTCCTCGCGCTGCTCGACGGCCGCGCGTGGACGGCCGGGGAGCTCGCGGCGGTGGCGAGGGTGGCCCGCCCCACCGCGAGCGGGCATCTGGACCGGCTGCTCTCCGCGGGACTCGTCGTGGAGCGTCGCCAGGGCCGGCATCGCTACGTCAGGATCGAGGATCCCGAGGTCGCGCTCGCTGTGGAGGGCCTCGCCGCGCTCGCCGCCGCCCGCGGGCTCGTGCGACCGGCCGCTCCCTCTCTCCGCGCCCAGCGGGCGGATGCGGCTCTGCGCGAGGCCCGCACCTGCTATCGCCACCTGGCCGGCCGTCGCGGCGTCGAGCTCGCGGAGGGCCTTCGGCGGAGAGGCCTCGTGGGCGCCGGGTGGGAGCTCACCGAGGCCGGTCGACGCTGGTGGGAGGAGCACGCGCTCGATCCGGGGACGCGGCGGCGCGGGGCCCCGATCCGCCCGTGCCTCGACTGGACCGAGCGGACGGACCACATCGCGGGTCCCGCGGCCGAGTCGCTGCTCGATCACCTGGTGGGGGAGGGCGCGCTGCGGAGGCGCAGCACGCCGCGCGCCCTCGCCGTCGAGTCCGATCACCCGCTCTGGGCCGAGCTCGGCGTGCGCTGACGGCGACTCGCCGCGACACGGCGGACGGGCGACGAGGTCTGGACGCAGATCAGCGGGCCGACGGTCGACGCCGAGACGGACGGCACGCGCCTCGCCTCCTGAGCAGGCCGTTCAGCGGACCTCCCAGTCCTCCACGTCCCCCGGCACGGCCCGCAGCAGCGGATGCGCGGGCACCGGGTCCCCCGGGGCGGGGAGGAGCGCGAGGTGCTCGGGGGAGCGGCGCTCGCACTTCACCCGCAAGTGCTCGAGCTCGTAGGCCAGCTGCCCGGCGGTCACCTCGATCGGCGGGAGCGAGGCCGGCGGGGCCGGGTGCAACACGCGGGTGAGGTCGAAGCGGTAGCCGCGCGTCGTCGCCTCCTCCTGCAGGCCCGTGAGGAAGCCTCCGATCGCCTCGAGCGGGGCGGGGTGGGCCTGGAAGCGCCGGAGCTGCGGGTGCCGGGTGTAGCCGCGGGTGCCGCCCGCGAGCACCTTCTGGGCGAGCAGCGCCTCTCGCCATCCGGCGACGAGGGCGGCGCGATCCAGCAGGGACGGGTGCAGGCTCCACAGGCGCATCCACCGATTCAAGCACGCTCGGATGCGCGACCGTCCCCGTGATGGCACGATCCGGGCATGGGCACCGCGCGCATCCCGGCCTGGGCCGGTCCTCTGGACGTCGCCGAGCTCGCGCTCGGCGCGGTCCGCGAGGCCGGGGCCGCGACCGAGCGGCTGCTGCGGGCGCAAGGCACGGACGTGCAGTTCACCTGCCATCCGGCGCTCGTCGAGGCGGCGTTCTCCGCGATCGACCGGCTCCGCGTGGACGGCCGCGCGGCGGAGCCCTGGGCGCCGCTCTCCGGCTTCGCCGCGGCCCGGGACGGCTGGCTGCGCCTGCACGGCAACTACCCCCATCACGCCGCCGCGATCACCGCCGCGCTCGGCGCGCGCACCCCGGAGGAGCTCGCCGCGGCGGTCGCCGGTCTGCCGGCGGAGGAAGCGGCGGCGCGCGTGCTCCGCGCGGGTGGGATCGCCGCCGTGGTGCGCACCGCGGAGGAGTGGGGCGCCCACCCGCACGCCCGCGCGACGGCCGGCGATCCGTGGGTGACGACGAGGGCCGCAGGAGCGGCCCGTGACCCGCGGCTGCGGGCGCGCGCCCCGGCCGCGACGGGGGAGCGTCTCCCGCTCGCGGGGCGGCGCGTGCTCGACCTGACGCGGGTCGTCGCCGGCCCGGTCGCGACCCAGCTCCTCGGCTGCCTGGGGGCCGACGTGCTGCGCCTGGATCCGCCCTCCCGTCCCGAGCAGCTCGACGCCTTCCTCGCGGCCGGGATGGGGAAGCGCTCCGCCCTGCTGGACCTTCGTGCCCACCGTGACCTGCTCGAGGAGCTGCTGGCCGGGGCGGACGTCGTCGTGCTCGGATACCGGCCCGGAGCCCTCGCCGACCTGGGCCTGGACCCGGCCGCCCTCGCCGCGCGGCATCCGCACCTCGTGATCGGTGCGCTCTCCGCCTGGGGCGAGCACGGGCCGTGGGGCGACCGCGCCGGCTTCGACTCGATCGTCCAGGCGGCGACCGGGATCTCCGTGCGCTGCGCACGGGAGGACGGCCGGCCCGGGGCGCTGCCCGTGCAGGCCCTCGACCATGCGACCGGGTTCCGCCTCGCCGCCGGGATCCTCGACCTCCTCGCCGACGGACGCGCGGGCGTGGTGCGGGCGAGCCTGCTCGGTGCCGCCCGCACCCTGCTCGCCACCGCCACTGCCATAGCCACCGGCACGACATCGAGCACGGGCGCCGGTGAGGGCGACGCACGAGAGGCGGCCGACGGCGGCGCAGGGAGTGACGGTGCCGCCGTCGGCCTCGCCCCCGTGGTCGAGCTCGGGACGCCGCACGGCCTCGTCTCGACCGTGCCCGTCCCGCTCCTGCTCGACGGGGTCCCGCTGACCGGGGCGATCAGCGGCTACGGGACGGACGCGCCGCGGTGGGAGGAGCGGCGCTGACGGGACGGCACCGGCTCAGCCGATGCGCGCCGCGGTGGAGACGACGCCGAGCCAGGTGTGACGGTGTCCCGCCCCTCACCAGCCGGCCTTCGGCGCGTCCCGGCGCCCTCGCCGCCGGGGCCCGAGCTCGACGCCACCCCCGCGCCGTCGTCCCCCGACGTCGCTCAGCCGCGCTCGAGCCGCTCCGCGCGGGCGGTCACGGCGCGGGCCGCGACCCGCGTGGGCGCCGTGTAGGAGCCGCCGAAGAGCACGACATGGGCGAGCAGGCCGAACAGCTGGTGGGCGGGCACGTCCTCCCGCCAGTCGCCGGGCAGCGGATGGGCCTCCTCGTACCCGGCGAGGATCTCCTCGAGGTGCGGGGCGCCGAACAGGGAGAGCATCGCGAGGTCCTCGAGGCGATGGCCGCCGTGCGCGGCCGGATCGATGAGCACCGCGCCGCCCTCCGTCCAGAGCACGTTGCCGGACCACAGGTCCCCGTGCAGCCGCGCCGGCCGCTCCCTGCCCTGCCCGGAGATCCCGTCGAAGGCGCCGTCGCGGATCACGGCGATCGCCGCCTCCACCTCCGCGCTCCCCTCGGTGCCGAGCCGCGGCGCCGCCCTCTGCGCGAGCGGGGCGAGACGGTCCTCCGCCCAGAACGGGGCGAAGGCGTCGTGGCGGCGCACCGGGACCGCGAACGGCGCGTCGAGCGGCCCGAACCAGGCGCCCTCCGCGGGTGTCCAGCCGAAGGCCTCGGCGCCCGCGTCGTGCAGGCGGGCGAGATCGGCGCCGAGCCGGCGCGCCGCGCGGGCGCTCGCCCCGGTCTCCTCGAGGCGCTCGAGGTCCAGGCCGTCCTCGCGCACCGCGCGCACCTCGACGACGGGGACCTGGCGGGCGGCGGCGAGCCAGCGCAGCCCCGCGGCCTCCGCCGCGAAGAAGCCGGTGGGCGCCCCGGGCCGGGACTTGGTGAACGGGGAGCTGTCGACGTCGTCCATGCCCACCACCGTAGGAGCCTCAGGCGGGCAGGCCCAGCTCCGCGGCCAGCAGCGGCCGCATCCGCTCCACGAGCGGACGGTACGAGCGCCTCCCCCTCGCGCGCCGGGCGAGGTGGACGAGCATGCCGGTGCGCTCGTAGGCGGTCCAGGCGCGCATCCGCTCCCGCAGCGAGGGGAGGTCCGCGATGGCGTCGGGCACGGAGCCCAGCCGCCTCCGCGCCTCGAGGTAGACGTGGACGAACCCGGCGACGGCCTCCTCGTCCATCGGCACGTACCAGGGGCCGGCGTGCACGGAGCCGCCGATGATCGCGAGGTCACGGGCGGGGTCGTCGGCCTGCGCCCACTCGAAGTCGATGTACTGGACCCGCGGCACCTCCGACCCCGGCGTCTCGTGCCACATGATGTTCGTGGCGCACAGGTCGCCGTGGGTGAGGGCGAAGGCGTCGAGGGAGCCGATCTGCTCCTCGACGCCGGCGACCCGGGCGAGGGTCGCCTCGAGGAACGGCTCGAGCTCGTGCTCCGCGATCACCGCGGCCGCGTGCTCGCGCCAGTCGGCGACGGCCCCGGCGACCTCCGCGATCAGGGACGGCGTCGATGTGGGGACCGCGTCCCAGGGGGCCGCGCCGAAGGAGACCGGGCCGCGGCCCGGTGCGGCGACCGTGTGCAGGCGGGCGAGGAGCTCCGCGTGCGCGGCGAGGTGCGCCGCGGTCCAGGTGGCCGGTGCGGCGGCCGTGCCGGGCACCTCGCTGGTCACGACGTAGGGGACCCCGAGCGGGCTCGCGGCGGGGTCGTCGGCGTAGGCGATCGGCTCGGGCCCCACCTCGATAGGCGCGAGGGTGAGGGCCGCGATCTCGTGGGCGAGGGACTGCGGCAGCTCCGCGGGGTCGACGTGGGGGACGCGCACCAGCAGCGGGGCGTTCTCCTGCGGGGCGACGCGCCAGGCGGCGAAGTGCTCGCCGACGCCCAGCAGCGACACCCGGGCCGCACCGGAGAGCGAGGCCGGGAGGACGGACTTGTGCAGGCCGGGGAGCCGCACCGGCGAGGTGGCGTCCCGCAGCGGGAGGACGAGGGTCCCGTGGCGCCAGGCCTCGAGGATCCGCTCGCCGGTCTCCGGGCGGGCGGCAGCGGGCAGGTCCTCGTCGAGCTGTTCCTCCGCCACGCGGCCTCCTCGTTCGGAGTCTGACGGACCCCTTCATCGCTGGTCAGGGCATTCTACGCCGTGGTCGGCGGCGTGCCGGGGACCGCCGCGCCCCGCTCGGCCGCGGTGACCGAGCCGACGCCCCTCACCCGGGGGCCGCCGATGGGGTTCGCGATACCCTGGAACGATCCCGACCGGGCCCCGTGGCGGTGCCCGGACCGGTCGCACGTCCCCAACCTCGAAGGAGCTCCCGTGGGTGAGCTGCACCTCGGCTTCGAGATCGCGGCTCTCGCCGTCCTCGTCGTCCTCCTCCTGGCAGATCTCCTGCTGGTCATCAAGCGGCCGCACGTGCCGTCGCTCAAGGAATGCGCGGGATGGATCGGCTTCTACGTCGGCCTCGCGCTCGTCTTCGCCGTCGTCCTGTACCTCGTGGGGGGCATGGCGCCCGCCTCGGAGTTCGTCACCGGCTGGCTGCTCGAGTACTCGCTGAGCGTCGACAACCTCTTCGTCTTCATCGTCATCATGACGAAGTTCGCGGTGCCCAAGAAGTATCAGCAGGAAGTGCTGATGGTGGGCATCATCATCTCCCTCGTCGCGCGCGCCCTGTTCATCCTCGCGGGCTCCGTGATCATCGAGCACTTCGTGGGCGTCTTCTACCTCTTCGGCCTGTTCCTGCTGTGGACCGCGTGGAAGCAGACCCAGGAGGAGGGCGAGGACGACGGCGAGTCCTTCATCATGCGCGGGGTGCGCAAGCTGTTCCCCGTCGCGCAGGAGTACGACGGCAACAAGCTCCGCACCCGGGTGAACGGCAAGACGATGCTCACCCCGATGCTGATGGTCTTCATCACGATCGGCCTGACCGACGTCATGTTCGCGCTCGACTCGATCCCCGCGATCTTCGCCGTGACCCGGAATCCGTTCCTCGTGTTCACCGCGAACCTCTTCGCGCTCATGGGCCTGCGCCAGCTGTACTTCCTGCTGGGCGGCCTCATGGAGCGCCTCGCGTACCTGCACTACGGCATCGCGATCATCCTCGGCTTCATCGGCGTGAAGCTGCTGATCCACGCGATCCACGAGGCGCCGCTGCACTTCATCCCCGGCTTCGAGGTCCTCGAGAAGATCCCCGAGGTGCCGATCTGGCTCTCGCTCACGGTGATCGTCGTGTCGATGGCCGGTGCGGTCGCCGCCTCGCTGCTGTTCCCGCCCAGGAGCTCCGGCTCCGACCAGGACGCGGAGATCACGCAGCACTGACCAGCGGGTGCGGACCACCCACTGCTGACCCGAGGGGCCGGCCGGCGCGACAGCCGGCCGGCCCCTCGGGCGTCCGTCCCCGGGTGGGGGTGCCGGCGTCGACCGTGCTCAGACGGCGGGCGTCGTGAAGCCCCCGTTGGACAGCAGCAGCTGCCCACGGATCCACCGGCCCCGCTCGGAGAGCAGGAAGCGCACCAGGTCCGCGACCGTGCCCGGCCCACCGAGCTCCCCGCCCGGGGTCTGCGCGGCGCCGGCGTCCCGCACCTCGTCCGTCATCCAGCCGGTGTCGATCGGGCCCGGGTTCACGACGTTCGTGCGGATGCCGCGATCGGCGAGCTCATGGGTGCCCGCGAGCACCAGGCGGTCCAGTGCCCCCTTCGTGGCGCCGTAGGGCAGGTTGTGCGTGGTGTGGTCGCTCGTGAGCGCGATGACGGCGCCGCCGTCGGCCGCCGGCGCGCCCTCCTCGCGCAGCGGGACCTGCTCGGCGAAGGCCTTCATGAGCAGCCAGCTGGCGCGCACGTTCACCGCGTAGTGGCGGTCGAAGCTCTCGACGGTCGTGTCCAGGATCGAGGAGTCCACGGACTCGCAGTGCGCCATGACGAGCGCGCCGAGCGGCCCCAACTGCTCATGGGCCTCGGCCACGAGGCGCGGCGGCACCGCGGGATCCGCGAGGTCGCCGTCCAGCAGCACCACCTCCGTGCCCTCCGCGCGGAGCTCCTCGGCGAGGTCGGTGACGTCGGAGGGCTCGCCGTTCACCCGGCGGTCGTAGGCGTCCAGGGAGGACAGGGCCAGGGCGAAGCCGTCGGCAGCGAGGCCGCGGGCCAGGGCGGCGCCGATGCCGCGGCGTCGACCCACCCCGGTGAGCAGGGCGGCGCGGGGCGGGGCGGGGGAGACGGGGAAGCCGGCGGGGGACATCATGGGCCGACGGTAGGTCCAGGCAGCGGCCCGTGGCCAGGTCTTTTCCCGGGCAGGCCGCGCCGGGTCAGCCCTCGTCGGTCCGGTCCCAGACCACGTGGCCGTCCTCGTCGAGCCGGGCGCCGGCGCCCGGCTCGTGCGGCCGCTGCTGGCCCGAGTGCATCAGGTCCAGCACCTCGACCCCGTGCTCGAGCAGCATCACGTCGGCGATGAGGCGACGATGGCAGCGCCACCAGACCGCCTCCGAGCACATCACCGCGGTGCGCTCGCGCGCCACGTCGGCCCGCAGCTCCGTGATCCCGGCCCGGAACTCCTCGCTGCGGGTCCAGGCGGCGTAGGCGCGGAACTGGGCGACCCGCCACCAGGGGTCCCGGGTGGCGGCGTCCTCCTTCGACGTGAGCCGTCGCCGCCCGCCCAGGCGCTCGTCCCAGCGGTAGTCGATACCGGCGCCGCGGCAGATCTCCTCGACCTTGCCGCGGGCGGCGGCGTCGTTCGTCCGGGACCCCGGGAAGCGGCGCACGTCCACCAGCTGCCGGATGCCCGCGCCCGTCAGCAGATCGGCGAGCTCCTCCGACTCCAGTCGACCATGACCGACGGTGAGCAGCGCGGGAGAGGGCACCTCCGCGGTCACGCCCGCGGGCCGTCCAGAGCGACCGCCTGGACCGGTTCGTGCTTCGTCATCGTCGTTCCTCTCAGTCGGGGAGAAGGGTCCGCGGCGCTCAGGGACCCGCGAGCACCTCGGCGGTGCTGCGCAGGTCCACCTGCGGCGGGAACAGGCTCATGGTGTGCAGGGCGGCCGTGGCGTTCTCCGCGGCGGAGGCCGCACAGGCATCGGCGACCACGGTGACGTGCGCCCCGGCGTCGGCCGCGGCGAGCACCGTCGTGATGACGCAGCAGTCCGTGGAGACCCCGGTGACCAGCAGCTGCGGGGCGTGGCCGACCACGCCGGCGAGCTGCGGCCCCCACTTGCCGAAGCTCGGCTCGTCGATCGTGGGGTGCGCGGAGAGCTCCGCGGCGCCGTCCACCAGCGCGTAGAGCGGATCGGTCGCGGGGACGTCGGCGAAGGGCCAGGCCGCGAAGTAGTCGCCCCAGGCGGTCGAGCGGTCCGCGGTGGGCAGCCAGCGGGTGAGCAGGGTCCGCTCCGGCCCCACCGCGGCGGCGAGCTCGCGGATCCGCTCCCACGCCCCCTCCCAGAAGGGGGACGCCCAGTCCGAGGCGGGGTCGGCGAAGATCCGCTGCGCGTCCACGACCAGCAGCCACGGCTCCCGGTCGGTCGCGGGCTCCGCGGCGCTCATGCGGTCGCCTCCTGCCGGCGGATCCGGCCGCGCCGCGCCACGAGCGTCACCAGGAAGCCGAGCACGAGCGCGAGCAGCACGCCCACGTTCGCGGACGCCCAGTTCCCCTCCCAGTGCGGACCAGCGGGATCGTCGACGTAGGTGCCCAGGCCCAGCGGCTCCAGGAGGTAGCCCTGCCAGTTGTTCCAGGGGGCGTCGGCCGCATAGGAGTTCACGACGAGGCCCCAGCCGAGCACCGAGACCACGACCAGGGTGACGATGCTCGTCCAGTCCACGGCGCCGTAGCGGCCGCGCGGGTCGAACAGGGCCTGCTCGTCGTAGTCGCGGCGGCGGGTGAGGACGTCCGCGATGAGGATGCCCGCCCAGCCGGCGATCGGCACGCCGAGCGTGACGAGGAAGCTCTGGAAGGGGCCGATGAAGCTCGTCGCGAAGAACGCCACCCAGATCGTGCCGACGGTGAGGATCACGCCGTCCACCGCTGCGGCCGCCGGGCGGGGGATGCGGATGCCGAGGCTCAGCAGGGTCAGACCCGAGGAGTAGATGCCGAGCACCGCGCCGGAGACGAGGGTCAGCACGGCGACGATCCAGAAGGGGATCAGCGCCCACAGCGGCAGGATCGAGACGAGCGCGCCGATCGGGTCCCCGGAGATCGCCTCGGAGAGGGTCTGGTCGGAGCCCGCGAGCAGCAGGCCGAACACCACGAGCACGACGGGCGCCGCCGCGCCGCCCACCGTGTTCCACAGGACGATCGAGGCGTCCGAGGCGGTGCGCCGCTGGTATCGGGACCAGTCCGCCGCGATGTTGATCCAGCCCAGGCCGAACCCCGTCATCACCATCACCAGCGCGCCGATCATCGCCTGCGGCGGCCCCGAGGGCATCGAGGCGACGGCCTGCCAGTCGATGTGCGGCACCGTGAGCACCATGAACAGGATCGTCATAATCCCGGTCGCCCAGGTCAGCACCGACTGCAGGCGCATGATCGTGTGATAGCCGAGCACGCTCGCCGTGACGATCAGCGCCGCGATGAGGATCGCGGCGATGACCGTGACCGCGCGACCCGAGGCGACGCCCAGCGTGCTGAACACGGTCGCCGTCGCGAGCACCGCGGAGATCGCGAGCGAGGTCTCCCAGCCGATCGACGTGAGCCACGAGATGATGCCCGGCAGCTTCTGCCCGTGCACGCCGAACGCGGCCCGGGACAGCACCATCGTCGGCGCGCTGCCCCGCTTCCCGGCGATCGCGACGAGCCCGCACAGCGCGAAGCTGATGACGATGCCGATCACTGCGACGACGCTCGCCTGCCAGAAGCTGATGCCGAAGCCCAGCAGGTACGAGCCGTAGCTCATGCCGAACACGGAGATGTTCGCGGCGAACCACGGCCACACGAGGTCGCGCGGGCGGGCGGTGCGCTCCGACTCGGCGATGATCTCGATGCCGGTGGTCTCGATGAGGCCGGGGGTGGGAGAGGGGGTCGTCATGGTCCGCTCCGAGGAAGAGGAGATCCGAAGGGGGAGGGCGCCCGGGCGGGGCGCTGGCGGAAGTCTCCCACGTCACAGCGCCGACGGGGGTTCCCTGCGTCATGGCGGCGCAGGTCCGCTCGGGCATACCCTCGGAAGGTCGTGGCCCCTGGGCCGCACCCTCCCTCTCCCCGCCGACGGGCCCCCGTCGGCCCTCCCGTCCTTCCCAGGAGCCGTGTGTCCTCGTCCCCGTCCCGCCTGCACCGCCTCGTCAGCCTCGCCCCGCCGCGGTACGACCACATCCCGGCCGCCCGGATCTCCCTGGGCCTCGCGATCCCGCTGGCGACGCTGCTGCTCACGGGGCACCTGGGATGGGCGATGTTCGCCGGCTTCGGGGCCTTCACCGGCATCTACTCGCGCTACGAGCCCACCCGCGACCGGTTCCGCCGGCAGTCGCAGGCCGGGGCGATGCTCGTCCTGTGCGTGACGATCGGCGCGCTGCTCGCGCAGCTCACGACGGCGGCACCCGGCATGACCGGGAAGATCGCGATCGTCGTCGTCACCGCGCTCGTGGCGGGCGGCTCCGCCGTCGTCGTCAGCTCCCGCGGCCTCAAGCCGGGCGGCGCGATCTTCCCCGTCTTCGCGGTCGCCGCGGTGGCCTCCGCCCCGCCGGCCGCCCCGGTCTGGGTCGCGGCCCTCGTCGCCGCGTGCTGCGCGGCGCTGTGCGTGGGCCTCGGCCTGCTGGGCCACTGGGCGGGGGAGCGGCACCCGGGCGTCGTCCTCTCCACCGACCACCTCCGCGCCACCCGCTCCGAGCGCACCGCCGAGTTCCTCCGCTACACGATCGCCGCGCTCGGGGCCGGGCTGCTGGGCGTGCTCTCCGGGCTGCCCTTCCCCTACTGGGCGCAGGTCGCGGCCGTCGCACCGCTCGCCCCGCTCGGCTACTCCGCCCAGGTGGAGCGTGGCCTGCAGCGTGTGGTCGGCACGACACTCGGCATCGTCACCACCGCCTTCCTGCTCTCCTTCCCCGCGGAGCCCTGGCAGCTCGTCGTGTGGGTCGTGCTGCTGCAGTTCCTCGCCGAGCTGTACGTGCTGCGCAACTACGCGATGGCGCTGCTGTTCATCACCCCGCTCGCCCTGCTCATGGTGCAGCTCGGCCATCCCCAGCCCGCGGGGCCGATGCTGCGGGCGCGCGTGCTCGAGACGGCGATCGGCGTCGCCGTGGGCCTCGTGATGATCCTCGGGCGGCGCGCGCTCGAGCGGCGCCGCGAGCGGCGGGCCGTCGTCGGCTGAGGCCGCCCGCCCCCTGGTCCGCCCTCGCCGGGTCGAGCCCGGAGTCGTAACGTGCGGCTCCATGACTACCGCCGACGCCCCCGCCACCCCGGCAGGCCCTGCCTACACCCACGGCTACGGGGAGGCGGTGCTCGACAGCCACCGCGCCCGCACCGCAGCGAACTCCGCCGGTCACCTGCTCCCGCACCTGCGCCCCGGGCAGCGGCTGCTCGACGTCGGCTCCGGCGCGGGCACCATCACCGCGGATCTCGCCCGGATCGTCGGCCCCGCGAACGTCACCGCCCTCGAGGTGGGGGAGGAGTCCGCGGCGATCACCCGCGCCGAGCTCCGTGCGCAGGGCCTGCCCGAGGTGAAGGTGGTCGTGGGCGACGCGCAGGCGCTGCCCTTCGCGGACGACGCGTTCGACGTCGTCCACGCCCACCAGGTGCTCCAGCACCTGCCCCGCCCCGTCGCCGCGCTCGCCGAGGCGCGCCGCGTGACCCGACCCGGTGGTCTGGTCGCCGTGCGGGACAGCGACTACGAAGGCTTCCGCTGGTTCCCCGAGGACCCGCGCCTGGACCGCTGGCTGCGCCTCTACCTCGACGTGGCGCGCGCCAACGGGGGCACCCCGGACGCCGGTCGCCGCCTGCTCGCCTGGGCACACGAGGCCGGGTTCACGCAGGTCACGCCCGGTGCCTCCACCTGGCTGCACGCGACCCCGGAGGCGCGCGAGGCGTGGGCCCGCACCTGGTCCGGTCGCATCACGAGCGATCCCCTCGCCGCGCAGCTCGAGCGGGAGGGCCGGGCCGACGCCGCCGCGCGCGAGGACGTGGCCGCCGCGTTCCGCGACTGGGCTGATTCGGAGGACGCCTGGTTCGTGCTCCTCCACGGCGAGATCGTCGCGACCGCCTGAGGGGCGCGGGGGGCGATGGGTCCACGGAGGGCGAGTGATCCCGTCGCCGAGCCGGACGTCCTATTCTGGGCGCGACCACGACGTCCATCGGGAGGATCCCTCATGAACCTCAGCTCCGCCGTCCTGCGCGCCGTCCCCGGTGCCTTCATCCTCAACTCCGGCATCGGGAAGCTCGGCATGGACGAGCAGACCGCCGGCTACCTCCAGTCGATGGCCGTCCACGGCATCCCTGTGGTGGAGAAGCTCTCCCCGAAGCAGTTCGGCCGCCTCGTCGCGATCGGTGAGATCGCCGTCGGCTCCTCCCTGCTGCTGCCCTTCGTCCCCACGAAGGTCGCGGGCCTCGCGCTCGCCGGCTTCTCCGGCTCGATGCTGTCGATGTACTTCCGCACCCCGGAGATGACCGAGGCCGACGGCGTGCGCCCCACCCAGGCCGGCACCCCGCTCGCCAAGGACTCCTGGATGGCCGCGATCGCGATCGCCCTGATCCTCGGCACCGGCTCCGGCGCCCGCGAGGCGAAGAAGGCCGCCAAGCAGGCGGAGAAGCGCGCCGCGAAGCTCGAGCGCAGCCTCGAGAAGCAGGCCCCCGCCGCCTGATCCTCGCCTGGGCCTGGGCCTGGGCCTGGGCCTGGGCCTGGGCCCGGCGTACCCCCGTTGCATGTCCGATTGCGCGCTGTGGTTCCGTTCGTGGAACCCCGGCGCGCAATCGGGCATCTTGCGTTGTGGGGCGGGGCCACCCGGGCCGGTCTCGCCGGCCTGGCTCGGCCCTCCTCACCCCATGTCCGTTTGCGCGCTGTGGTTCCGTTCGTGGAACGCAGGCGCGCAAACGGACAGGGAGACGGCGGGCGTTTTGCCGGAGAACGCCGAAGTACTGCAAGAACTTGCGGTCGCCCGGCGTTGCTGCCATTGCTCGCCCGTCACTATCTGACCTGCGGACATGTCGAGCTCTTGTCGAAATGTGGTCCAGCTCTCGACGGGACTGAACGAAGCCTGTACTCTCCACGGCAAGATCTGGCCAGATCCTGCAAGTTCTTGCACCCCTCCCGGCGACGCCGCCGGATGACGAGCCCGACGGTGGGCGTCGTCGACGACAAGGAGAGAACCCATGCAGCACCCCGTCCCCAGACCCCGCATCCCCCGGGCCTCGACACCCGCATCGGCGCCTGCCACGGCATCGGCCGCAGCCCTCCCCGGGGCGCGCACCCTCCCAGGGCCTCGCGCGCTCGCCCGCCTGCTCGCGGCCCTCGCGCTCGCCGCCCTGCTCGCCCTCGCCGGCTCCCCGGCCGCGGCGCCGCCCGCCCAGGCCGCGCCCCCGATCCCGAGCGGCGGCGCGACCTCGCCCAACGGCCGCGGCGACGTCATCCTCAACCTCTTCCAGTGGACCTGGGACTCCGTGGCCGCCGAGTGCGAGAGCACCATCGGGCCCGCCGGCTTCGGCTACGTGCAGGTCTCCCCGCCGCAGGAGACGATCCAGGGCACCGCCTGGTGGACGTCCTACCAGCCCGTGAGCTACAAGATCGAGGGCAAGCTCGGCAGCCGCGCCGAGTTCGCCGCCATGGTCGAGTCCTGCAACAGCGCCGGCGTCGAGGTCATCGCGGACGCCGTCATCAACCACACCACCGGGGCCGACGGCGGCTCCGGCACCGGCACCGCCGGCAGCTCCTACGGCATCGACTCCTTCCCCGGTATCTACGGCGCCGAGGACTTCAACGACTGCCGCACCAACATCACGAACTACCAGGACCGCTACCAGGTGCAGAACTGCCGCCTCGTGTCCCTGCAGGACCTGCGCACGAACTCGACCCACGTGCAGGACACCCTCGCCGGGTACATGAACGACCTGCTCTCCCTCGGCGTCGCGGGCTTCCGCATCGACGCCGCGAAGCACATCCCCGCGAGCGACCTCTCCGCCATCAAGGCCAAGCTCTCCGACCCCGACGCCTACTGGGTGCAGGAGGTCATCGGCGCCTCGGGCGAGCCCGTCCAGGAGTCCGAGTACGTGGGCACCGGTGACGTGCACGAGTTCGACTATGCGCGCCAGCTGAAGTCCGACTTCGACGGCTCGATCGCGAACCTGCAGAACATCGCCGCCGGCAAGCTCCCCTCCGACCAGGCCGGGGTGTTCGTCGACAACCACGACACCGAGCGCAACGGCGAGACCATGAACGCGACCTGGGGCGCGAAGTACGTCCTGGCCAACACCTTCATGCTCTCCTACCCCTACGGCTCCCCGTCGGTGTACTCGGGCTACACCTTCACCGACAAGGACGCCGGCGCCCCCGGTGCGACCGCCACCTCCGTGCCGGACGCGAACTGCGACTCCGACGCCTGGACCTGCACCCAGCGCTGGACCGAGATCCAGGGCATGGTCGGCTTCCACAACGCGGTCGCCGGCACCGAGGTCACGAACTGGTGGGACGACGGCGCCAACCAGATCGCCTACGGCCGTGGTGACAAGGGCTTCGTCGCGATGAACAACACCGGCTCCGCGACCACCCGCACCTACACGAGCTCGCTCCCCGCGGGCACGTACTGCGACGTCGTCGCCTCGAGCGACTGCTCCGAGACGATCACGGTCGCGGCCGACGGCACCTTCTCGGCGACCCTCCCCGCCTACGGGGCGCTCGCCCTGCACGTGGGGAAGACCTCCGACGGCACCACCCCGGACCCGGGCACCGAGCCCGTCGCCGGCAAGGTCTCCGTGAGCGTCCAGGCCACCACCACCTGGGGCCAGGACGTGAGGATCGTCGGCTCCGTGCCGGCGCTCGGCAGCTGGAAGCCCGCCTCCGGCGTGGCCCTCGACCCGGCCGGCTACCCCGCCTGGACCGGCTCCGTGGACCTCCCTGCCGGCACGAGCTTCGAGTACAAGTACGTGAAGGTCGACGCCTCGGGCGCCGCCGTCTGGGAGTCGGGCGCGAACCGTACGGCGACCGTCGGCGCCGACGGGAAGCTCAGCCTCTCCGACACCTGGAAGTAGCACCCTGACCGGGGCGGGCCCGCAGCACGGCGGGCCCGCCCCGGCCCTCACCCGTGTCCGATTGCGCGCCTGTGTTCCGTTCGTGGAACCCAGGCGCGCGAACGGACAGGGGAAGGGGAGGGGTGGGGCCCAGGGGAGGGAAGGCGGGGGCGGGGCCCAAGGGGGAGACGGCGGTCCGGGGCGCAGGGGGCAGGCGCGTGGCCGGACAGCAGGAGGCGGCGGTCAGGCGCCGGAGTCGGAGGCGCCGCCGGCGTCGGACGCCGATCCGCCGGCGCCGGGCACCGCGGAGCCCGGCACGCCGAACAGGCGCTGCCCGAACATCGTGTCCCCGGTCCCGATCCCGGGGAGGATCGCGAACAGGCCGCTCGCCACGTGCTGCAGGTACTCGGTGAGGGCGTCGCTCCTGGTCATGCGGTCCAGGATCGGGTAGAAGCCGGCCCGCGGGTCCCGCACGAAGGCCGCGAAGAACAGCCCGCCGTCGATCCGGCCCAGCGAGTCGGAGCCGTCGGTGTAGTTGTAGCCGCGGCGCAGCATCCGGGCCCCGTCGTTGTTCTCCGGCGCGACGAGGCGGATGTGGGCGTCCGTCGGGATGAGCGGGGACCCACCCTCGGCGGCCTCGTAGTCCGGGGCCGTGAACTCGGCGCGGGAGGCGGAGGGGTCCGCGACGGAGAGCGGGGCGCCGTAGCGCTTGTCCCGACCGATCGTCGCCTCCTGGTCGCCGAGCTGCAGGCGGTCCCACACCTCGAGGTGCATGCGGATCTTGCGCAGCGCGAGGTAGGTGCCGCCGGAGAGCCAGTCGCCGCCGTCGTCGCCCTCGGCGACCCACAGGTGCTCGGCGAGCACGTCGGCGCCGTCCTCCGCCTTGACGTTGAGGGTGCCGTCCTTGAATCCGAAGAGGTTCCGCGGGGTCTCCTGCGCGGTCGACGTGGACGAGGTGCGGCCGTAGCCGATCTGCGTCCAGCGCAGCGCCGCGGTGCCGAAGGCGATGCGGGTGAGGTTGCGGATCGCGTGCATCGCGACCTGGGCGTCGTCCGCGCAGGCCTGCACGATGATGTCGCCGCCGGAGTGCTGCTCCTGGAGCGCCTCGTTCGCGAAGGTCGGCATGCCCGCCTCGAGCACCTCGGTGATCCGGGACGCGAGGCCGAACCGGTCCTTCCCGTCGGCGTCGAGGAAGATCCCGCGGCCCACGCCCACGGTGATCGTGAGCGAGCTGGGCGGGTAGCCCCAGGCCTCGCCGGTGTCCCGCGGGGCGGCGTAGGGGTTCGGGTCCGGCTCCCCGCCCACGAGCTCGCCCGCGGTCATCTGGTCCGCGGCGACGCTCCAGTCCGCCATGAGGGTGCGGAGGTCCTCGAGGTCCGACGTGGTGATGTCGAAGGCGGCCGTGAACAGGTAGTCCTGGGCGGCGGTGGTGATCCCGGACTGGTGCTCCCCGCGCAGCGGGTGGGAACGGGAGAGCGGGTCCGCGGAGCCCTCCCCGGCCGCGCCGCCGCGGGAGTCCGCGGCGCGCATGCCTGCCGCGCCGAGCAGACCGCCCGCGAGCAGGGCGCCGCCGGCGGCGCCGAGCAGACCGCGGCGGCCCACGCCGCCCCCGCGGGCGCCGCTCGAGCGCGCGGAACCGTCGGCCGACGCCGCGTCGTCGGGCGTCGTCCCGCTCGTGGGCCGCATGCCCTCGGCGGTCCCGTCGGCCGACGTCCCGACCCCGGGGACGTCCTCCTGATGCTGCCGATCCACCGTTCCCGCCCCGTCGCTCAGTGCAGGATCGTGCCGGCGACCTGCGAGAGGCTCTCCGAGAGCGCGTTGACCGCGTCGGAGATCGCCCGCTGGGCGTCCGTGTAGGAGTCGTCACCGGGGGCCTCGCCCGCGTCCTCCTGGACGGAGGCGATGGTCGAGTAGTCCACGAAGGCGGGCTCGCCGTCGGGCGTGGTGCCGTCGGTGTGCTTGTCGAGCTCGGCCTGGACGGCGTCGAAGCGCTCGGAGATGTCCTTGTCCAGCGCCTCGTCCTTCGCGACGACGAGGGCCTGCACGTTCCCGTAGGCGACCTGGGCGCCCTGCAGGTTCGCCTGGAAGTCGTCGAGGTCGGTGTGGGAGAAGGTGTCCTCCTCGCCCACGATCTTGCCGGTCGCGACCTCCTCCATGAGCCCCTGCGCGCCCTGGACCACGTCGTTCAGCGTGATCGTGAAGGCCGCGCCGCCGAGGCCCGTGCGCTTGCCGTAGACGATGTCGTAGAGGGTCTGGATGTTCTTGTTGAGGTCATCGGCGGCGGCCTTGCGGGCGGCGTCGTCGGCGAAGGAGAAGGGTGAGCCGTCCTCGGTGAAGAGGTCCGCCTCGATGCGGTGCCAGCCGGTCCAGCCCTTCAGCACGGAGGGGTCGGTGACCTCGGTGCCGGCGTCCGCGGCGAGGTCCTGGACGCGGGCGTCCATCGCCATGTCCAGGTCCCCGGCCTCCTCGATGCCGAAGACCTCCGCGGTGGGCTCGATGCGCTCGTAGGGACGGCGACCCTGGGCGAAGAGGGAGCGGGCGAGCTCGCGGTCGCCGCTGACGTAGGCGTCGGTGAACTCCTTCGCGCTCGTCACCAGCAGGCCCACCTGGTCCTTGATGTACGCGGTGTAGTCGGCGACGGCCTTCTCCTCGAGGGCGGCGGTGTCCTCGTCGACCTCGGCGGCGGCGCCGGCGGTGACGGTGAAGGCGGCGGTGCCCACGAGGGCGCCGACCATGTTCGGCTTGCTCGCGGTGAAGTAGGAGCCCTCGGCGAGGGAGGTGGTGAGCTCGACGCTGCTGCCGGGGCCGATGTTCTCCTTCTCGGAGATGATCCGCAGCTTGTCCTCGGCGAGCACCTCGAACTCGTTGGGCACGGTGCCGTTGTTCGTGATGGTGAAGGTGACCTGGCCGGAGGGGACGGTCGTGGCGGAGAGCTCGCAGGCGTCGTCGGTGAGGGTCACCGCGATCGCGTTCGTTCCGGCGCCCGATCCGTCCGAGGCGGGGGAGGCCGTGCTGGGGTTGTCGGTGCAGGCGGCGAGGGCCAGGCCCAGCAGCGGCAGGGTCCCCAGCAGGAGACGGCGGGAGGGCAGGGCGCGGGACGAGGGGGTCATGATGCTCCGGGGTCGGGCGACGGATCGCGCGGGGTGGTCGGGGGAGGGGACGATGCTCAGGCGTCGGCCGCGGGGACGGCGGCCGTGGCGGGGGCGGCACCGGCGCTGCGACGGGGTGCGCGGGTGCGCAGGACGAACAGGGTGCCCACGGGCACGAGGTAGAGGACCCAGGCGACGACCTGCAGCACCGTGGGATTCACGTTGAGCTGGAACATGGCGCTGAGCAGGACGTACAGCCAGTACACGGGGGAGCTGGGGGCGGGCAGCGCACCGGAGAGGTCCCAGGCGCGGTCGTTCAGGCCGGGGAGCACCGAGGCCTCCTGCAGGTCACCCACGCCGTAGGCGGTGATGCCGGCGGCGACGAGGATCAGCAGCGCGCCCGTCCAGGTGAAGAAGGTGCCGAGGTTCAGCCGCAGCGCGCCGCGGTAGATGAGCACGCCGAGCACGATCGCGAGCGTGAAGCCGGTGAGGATCCCGGCGGTCGTCGCCCAGGTGGAGGTGGCGGCGGAGGACTTCACGGTCGCCCAGAGGATCAGCGCGGTCTCCACGCCCTCGCGGCCCACGGCGACAACGGCGATGAGGACGACGCCCCAGCCGCGGCCGTCCCGCAGCGCCTTCTCGAGCCCGGACTCGAGCTTCTGCTTGAGCGCCCGCGCGTTCTTCGACATCCAGAAGATCATCGAGGTGGTCAGCGCGACGGCGAGCAGGCTCAGGGAGCCGCCCAGGATCTCCTGCGCCTGGAAGGTGAGGGTCTTGGGTCCCCAGGTGAGGATCGCCCCCACGGTGAGCGGCACGATCGCCGCGATGGCGACGCCGGCCCACATCCGCGGCAGCACGTCCCGCCGGCCCGAGCGGACCAGATAGGCCACGAGGATGCCCACGACGAGCGAGGCCTCGAGGCCCTCACGCAGGGCGATCAGCAGATTCGGCAGGAACATGGGACGGGACTCCGTGGGGTGGCTGACGGCCCCCAGCGGGTCGACGAACAAAAAGTAAGGCGAGCCTCACGTAATTGTCCAGCGGGGGTCCCCTCGTGGACCTGTGGTCCCGCTCACGGCGGCGCGGACGGGGAGGCCGACGCCGCCGCCGGGTGCATGCTGGTCCGCATGCCCGTCCCGCCCCCGACCCCCGATCAGCCTGCGCCGACGGCGACGACCGCCGCCCCCGCGCCCTCCCGCCTCCGCGCGGACGTCCTCCGCGTGCTCGGGATCGTGCTGCTCGTCGCGCTCGCCGTGCTCGCGGGGCACCTGCTCACGAGGACCGGCGCCCTCGACGGGGTCGACCACCGGGTGCAGCAGGCGCTTGCCGTGAGCGCGGGCAGTGCCGTGGCGTGGCTCGCGCTGCTCGTCGACCTCGTGCTGGGGCCTCGGACCGCGCCGCTGCTGGTCGTGGTGCTCGGCGTGGCCGTGGGCATGGCGCGCCGCAGCGGGCAGGAGGGCCTGCGCACGGCGCTGCTCGCGGCCGTGCCCTGGGCGCTGGCCAAGCTCGTGAAGCTGCTCGTCGTCCGGCCCAGGCCGGGGATCACGGGCCCCACGGACCTCGTCGACCCCTCGACGGTGCACCAGCTGCTCGTGCCGATGCCCACCTCGTCGAGCTTCCCGAGCGGGCACACCGCGATCGCGGCCGCGCTCGGCTGCGCGCTCGTCCTCTCCCTCCGGCCGGGCCGCGGTCGAGGGGGCGCGATCGTGGGGGCCGCGCTGCTCGCCCTGGTCACCGCGTGGTCCCGGGTCGCGCTCGGCGTCCATCACCTCAGCGACGTGCTCGCCTCGCTCGTGCTGGTCCCACCGCTCGCCGTCCTGCTCGCGGGACTGCTCGCGGGACGCCTGCCCCGGCCCCGGCACCAGATCGACCCGGCCGCGGGACTCGCCATCGGCCCCGCCGGCGGCCCTCAGGGGACCGACGGCAGCGCCGACAGGTCGTAGACGACCGCGCCGCCCACCTGCTGCGCGGGGTAGTGCGCGGCGACCCAGGTCCCGATCGTGCCCTGGTCACCGATGAACCAGTGCACGCGCCCCTCGCGCACCCAGCCCTGGAACTGCGCGAGCGTGGGGCTCGGATCGGTGCGGGTGTACCCGCCGATCGGCATGACCGGGAGCCCCGAGTCCAGCTGGTAGGCGGCCGCCACGCGGGAGCCCTGGGTCGCCGCCTCCCACTGCCGGGCGGGCGCGGCGGCCGTGCCGTCGGCCGCGCCGGACCGCTCCAGCAGCGCCACGACCCGCGGATCCGCCGTGACGGTCTGCTGGGTGCCGTGGGCGACGATCGGACCGGATCCGGCATGCGGCGTCGCCGCCGTGGCGAGGGAGATCGCGAGCGGCGCCGCGAGCACGGAGGCCACGGCGAGCCCCGCCGTCACGCCCCGCACCGCCCGGCCCGGGGAGCGGACGACCAGCAGCAGCGCGGCCGCCACGGCCAGGATCACGATCGGCACCGCGAGGCCGAGCAGCGCGGGCGGCGACTGCACGAGCAGGTGCGCCGTCCAGGCCGCCGTGACGAGCAGCGCGAGGGCGAGCACCGCCCGGGCCGACGCCCGCGCGCGGCGGCGCCACAGCTCGGCGGTGCCGACCGCGACCAGCAGCGAGATCTGCGGGACCATGACCACGCAGTAGTACGAGTGGTAGATCCCGCTCATCATGCTGAACGCGACGACCGTCAGGACGAGGCCGATCAGCGAGCCGATCAGCAGCGCCCGCACCGCGTCCGTGCGCGGGGCGCGCCGCCCGGCGACGAGCGCCGCCACGGCGAGGAGCACCGCGGCGGGCAGCAGCCAGGCGACCCCCTGCCCGGAGGCGTCCGTGATCAGCCGTGCGGCGTCCGAGGCGCGGCCCGCCCCGTTGCCGCTGCCGCCCATGATCCGTCCCATGCCGTTGTAGCCGAAGGTCAGCTGCAGGAACGAGTTCGTGGTGGAGCCGCCCACGTACGGCCGTGCGGAGGCGGGGACGAGCTCCACGAGCGCGACCCACCAGCCGCCCGCCACGACCATCGCCGCGCCGGCCACGAGCAGGGACCGCACACGGTGCAGCAGCCCGCCCGGACCGGCGAGGAGGAAGCCCAGGCCCATGCCCGGCAGCGTGAGGAAGGCCGGCAGCTGCTTGGTGAGGAAGCCCAGGCCGAAGGCCGCGCCGACCAGCAGCGGCCAGCGCAGGCGGTCCTCCTGCACGGCGCGCACCGTCGCGTAGGCGGCGAGCGCGACCAGCGCGGTGAGCAGCGCGTCGGGGTTGTCGTAGCGGAACATGAGCGTCGCCACGGGCATGGTCGCCACGATCGCGCCGGCCAGCAGCGCGGCCGGCGCGGGGGCGAGGCGGCGCACGGTCGCGTGGACGGTCGCCACGGTGGCGACGCCCAGCAGCGCCTGCGGCAGCACGATCGCGACGGGGGTCAGGCCCAGCAGGCGCACGGAGAGGCCCATGAGCCACAGGGAGGCGGGCGGCTTGTCCACCGTGATCGAGGCGGGGGCGTCGGAGGCGCCGTAGAGCAGGGCGTGCCAGCTCTGCGCCCCGGCCTGCGCGGCGGCCGTGTAGTACGTGTTCGCCCAGCCGCTGCCGCCGATGCCCACGAGGTACAGGGCCGCCGCGGCCGCGAGCAG
The DNA here is from genome assembly GCF_054777615.1 of Brachybacterium horti. Lineage (NCBI taxonomy): Bacteria > Bacillati > Actinomycetota > Actinomycetes > Micrococcales > Dermabacteraceae > Brachybacterium > Brachybacterium horti. Next base: position 925,560 of record NZ_BAAHAM010000001.1, on the reverse strand, counting down.
CACGAGCAGCGCCCACCGCTCGCCGCGGCTGGGGTGGGGGAGGGGCCGACGGGCGCGGCGCGAGGTCGGGGCCACGGGGGCGACGGGACGGGCGGCCGGTGCGGCGCGGTCGATCAGCGTGCTCATGCGTCGATCAGCTCCCGGCGGGTGATGGCCGTCTCGACCTCCTGCGCCTCGGGCGCCGTGGGCCGGAAGATCACGCGGAACACGAGGAAGCGCAGCACGGTCGCGAGCGCGTTCGCGGCCGTGAGCACCACGAGCGACTCCACGGAGCTCGCGTGCGCGGGGTCCACGAGCAGGGCGAGGGCACCCGCGGTGATCGCCCAGGTCGCGCCGAACACGAGCACGCCCTGGACCAGGTGCAGCCCGGCCGTGGAGCGGTCGGTGACCCCGAAGGTCACGCGCCGGTTGACCATCGTGTTGAGCACCGCGCTGATCGCGAGGGCGAGGAAGTTCGCGGTCTGGTGCGGCAGCGCCGCCTGCAGCAGCAGGAACAGCAGCGTGTACGCGATCGTCGAGGCGATGCCGATCACCGCGAAGGAGGCGAGCTGCGCGCCGAGCGGCCGGGACAGGGCGAGCGGCCGGCGGCCGATCGCGGCGGCGACGGACCCCACGTCGATGCGGCCGCGGGCGAGGCCCCAGCCCACCCGGGCCATGCCCCGGAGGTCGTCGCGCACGGTGCCCGCGACGTCGACGGTCGAGCGGGGGTCCTCGAACCAGTCCACCGGCACCTCCGCGATCCGCAGCCCGGAGCGCTCGGCGAGCACGAGCATCTCGGTGTCGAAGAACCAGGCGTCGTCCTCGACCAGGGGCAGCAGCAGCTGCGCCGCCCGGGAGGTCATGGCCTTGAAGCCGCACTGGGCGTCGGAGAAGCTCGCGCCGAGCCCCGCGTGCAGCAGCAGGTTGTAGCCGCGGGAGAGGATCTCGCGGCGGGTGCCGCGCACCACCCGTGCGCCGTGGGCGAGCCGCGAGCCGATCGCCACGTCGGAGTGGCCGCTGAGCAGGGGAGCGATGAGCGGCGGCAGGGCGCGCAGGTCCGTGGAGAGGTCGATGTCCATGTAGGCGACGACCTCCGCGTCGGAGGCGAGCCAGGCGGTGCGCAGGGCGCGCCCGCGTCCCCGCTCGCCCAGGCGCAGCACCCGCACAGCGGACATCTCGTCGGCCAGGGCGAGGGCGAGCTCCTCGGTGCCGTCGGTGCTGCCGTTGTCCGCCACGGTGATCCGCCACGGGGCGAGCTCCGGCATGCCCTCGAGGGCGCGGTGCAGCGCGGTGACGGAGGCGCGGAGGGTGGCGGCCTCGTCGAGGACGGGGAGGACGACGTCGAGTCGCGGGGTGGCTCTCATGGGGCCGACGCTCCCCAGCGGCGCTGGGAGCAGGCGGTGACCTGGGGCGCTCCTGTCTGAGACCTGTCACAGGTCCGGGAGGGACCGCTCACAGGCGGCCCGCGCCCTCAGCCGGTGGGGAGCGTGAGTCGCACCGTGAGGCCCTCGCCGGGGCGGTTGTCGAGGTCGAGGGTGCCGCCCGCGCGGGCGACGACGGCCGCGACGATCGGGAGCCCCAGCCCGGCGCCGCCGCCGGGACGGGAGGGATCGGCCTGGCTGAACCGGTCCAGGGCGCGCGGGGCGAAGTCCTCGGACATGCCGCCGCCGGAGTCCGCGACGGTGAGGGCGAGTCCCCGCTCGGTGCCGTGCAGGGTGACCTCGACGCGGCCCTCCTCGCCGACCGCGCGCAGGGCGTTGGTGAGGAGGTTGTCGAGCACCCGGCCGAGGTCCGCGGCGGAGAGCGGGTAGAGGGCGCCCGCGGGCAGGGGGCGGACGTGCGCGGTGAGGTCGACCTGCGGCCCGGCGCGGAAGCCCGCCCGGTCCACGGCCTCGTGCACCTCCGCGGTGAGCTCCGCGCCGTCCGCCCGGGCGGGGTCCGCGGCCTCGATGCGCGAGAGCTCGAGCAGGGAGCCGACGAGCTCGGTGAGCCGCTCGGCGCTGCGCTCCGCCCCGGCGATGTCCTCCCGCACGGCGGGGAGGTCCTGGTCGGCGGTGCGGGCCAGCTCGAGCCGGGCCCGCAGCACGGCGAGCGGGGTGCGCAGCTCGTGGCTCGCGTCGGAGACCATCTGCCGCTCGCGGCGGGCGGAGGTGCGCAGCCGCTCGACGAGCACGTTCAGGGTGCGGGCGAGACGGGCGATCTCGTCCTCCGCGGGGCCGACGGGCAGCAGTGCGTCCCCGGGCTGGTCGATGAGCCGCTCGGCGGTGCGGCGGATGCGCCGCACGGGGCCGAGCGAGGCGGTGGTCAGCAGCAGCGCGCCCGCGCACACCCCGATCGGGACCACCGCGAGCACCGCCACGAGCAGCCAGCGCATGCGGGTGAGGGAGGCGGCCTCGTCGGAGCGCGGCACCGCGGAGACCACGCGCCAGGTGCCGCCCTCCCCGGTGACCGGCTGGATGCGCACGATCTGCTCGGGGGAGCCGAGCTCGATCACCTCGGTGTCCGCCGGGACCGTGCGCGAGCGGACCTGCTCCGAGAGCGCCGTCGGGAGGGTGTCGACATGGGTGGTGCCGGCGGGGTCGATCACCGCGACCTGCTGGGACGGCCCGGGGGCGTCGAGGTCCTCGCCGGGCTCGTCCCGCACGGACTGGGCGTAGGGCGCGGCGACGCCGGCGAGCACGGCCTCGGAGCTGCTGCGGAGGATCTGCTGGACCCGGAGGTCCACGAGCAGGCCCGCGAGCACGCAGATCAGCAGGGCGATGACGAAGCTGCCGCCCGCGATGCGCGCGCCGATGCCGAGGTGCGGCCGGCCCCGGCTCATCGCGGCTCCTCCGCGGCGGGGGTCTCCACGAGCAGCCGGTAGCCGACGCCGCGGACGGTCCCGATGCCCACCGCGTCCCCGCGGGCGGCGAGCTTGCGGCGCAGGTAGCTCACGTACTGGTCCAGCACGTTGGGGTCGATCGCCTCGGCGGTGCCCCACACCTCCTCGAGCAGCCGGGGCCGGGGGACCACGTCGCCCTCGGCGGCGAGGGCGCGCAGCACGTCGAACTCGGTGCGGCTGAGGGCGAGCGGCCGCCCGTCCAGCTGCGCGGTCCAGCGCAGCAGGTCGAGGTCGAGCGGGCCGCGGACGATCCGGGAGGCGGGCGCGAGGGTGTCGCGGCGGCGGATCGCGCGGATACGGGCGGAGAGCTCGGCGAGGGAGAAGGGCTTGGTCATGTAGTCGTCGGCCCCCTCGTCGAGGCCGCGCACCCGGTCGTCGACCGCGTCGCGGGCGGTGAGCAGCACGACCACGGTCTGCGGGTGCTCCCGCTTGATCCAGCGGCACAGCTCGAAGCCGTCCATGCCGGGCATCATGATGTCCAGCACCGCCACGTCCACCGGGTCCTCGCGGTGCAGGCCGAGGGCGGAGATGCCGTCGGCCGCGGTGAGGACCTCGTGGCCGTCGGCCCGCAGGCCGCGCGCGACCAGCGCGGACATCTCCGTCTCGTCGTCCACCACGAGGATGCGCATCGCCGCTCCTTCCTGCTCGTCGGGCGGGATCGTACGACCGTCGGGTGGGAGATCCGCCGGGTGGTGCTCAGGCGGCGGCGCTGCTCGACCCCTTGCCGGTCCGCGGTGCGAGGCGGAAGGCGACCACGGCGGAGGTGATCGCGGCGGTCGCCATGAGCGCGGCGAGCACGACGATCTGGAAGCGGCCCGCCTCGAGCGGGGACACGCCGCCGAAGATCGCGCCGACGAAGGCGCCCGGCAGGGTCACGAGCCCGGTGGTGCGGGTCTGGTCGGTGGTGGGGATGATCGCCTCGCGCAGCCCGTGCCGCGCCATGTCGATGGTCGCGCGGCGAGGGGTGGCGCCGAGGGCGAGCCAGCCCTCGACCTCGTCCCAGCGGTCGTCGACCGCCTGCACGACGCGGCGCCCGGCCAGGGTCGAGGTGGTCATGGCGTTGCCGATGACGATCCCGCCGATCGCGAGGGCGTAGCGGGCGGTGGGCTCGATCGCCCCCGCCGCGAAGACCACGGCGAGGGGGACGAGCACCCCGCCGCCCATGGCGAGGGCGGTGAGGGGGAGGTGCGTGCGCAGGTCGCCGAGGCGCCGGGCGCTCGTGGCCGCGGCGACGGTGAACATGACCGCGAGGGCGAGCGCCACCCAGCGCACGTCGGTGATGACGCCGGAGAGCACCACGCCCAGCAGGGCCAGCTGCACGGTGCCGCGGAGGATCGCGAGCGCCGAGGCGAAGCGGTGCGGCACGCGCGCGGCGCCGAGCACCGCCGTGGTCAGCACGGTGAGCAGCAGGACGCCCAGCAGGGTGCGCACCACGGTCTCGGTGTCGGGCACGACGGCTCCTCCTGCCTCGGGTGGACGGACCTCCGCAGGGTAGTCCCCGTCCGGCGGGCGATGAGACGACGATCACGGTCCACGGACCGGAATAAAGCAAGCTCGAACTGGCGAAAAGGTGCGAGGCGAGGCTAGCCTCAGCATGTCCGGTTCCGGTTCATCCGCACCGCAGGACCCCGCCCTTCCCCTGCTCACGAAGCCCGAGGCTCCCCATGACCACCGCCCTCAGCCGCCGCACCCTCGGATCCGCCTCCGCCGCCGGAGCGCTCGGTCTGCTCCTCGCCGCCTGCAGCGGCGCCGACGCCGACACCGCCGCGGGCGCCTCCGACGCCGGCGGCGCTGCTGGCTCCGTCGGTACTGTCGAGATCGAGGACAACAACGGCACCCAGACGATCGCCACGCCTCCCGCCTCCGTCGTCGCGACGGACAACCGCACCTTCGAGACCCTCGAGGACTGGGGCGTCACCCTCACCGCCGCCGCCCGCGCGCTCATGCCCACGACCATCGGCTACCGCGACGACGAGTCCATCGTCGACCTCGGCAACCACCGCGAGCCCGACCTCGAGGCCGTCGTCGCCGCCCAGCCCACCCTCATCATCAACGGGCAGCGCTTCACCCAGTTCCACGACGACCTCGCCCGCCTCGCGCCCGACGCGACCGTGCTCGAGCTCGACCCCCGTGACGACCAGCCCTTCGCCGACGAGCTCAAGCGCCAGGTCACCGCGCTCGGCACGATCTTCGGCAAGGAGACCGAGGCCGCGGACCTCGGCACCGGCCTCGACGCCGCCATGGACCGCGTGAAGGCCGCCTACGACGGCTCCTCCACCGTCATGGCCGTCAACGTCTCCGGCGGCGAGATCGGCTTCATCGCCCCCGGCGCCGGCCGCACCCTCGGCTGGACCTTCGAGGCCCTCGGCCTGGTCCCCGCGCTCGAGGTCGAGGGCGCGAGCGACGACCACCAGGGCGACGACATCTCCGTCGAGGCGATCGCCTCCGCGAACCCCGCCTGGATCCTCGTCATGGACCGCGACGCCGCCGTGAGCGCCGACGACCCCTCCTACGAGCCCGCCGCGCAGGTCCTCGAGGCCTCCGAGGCGCTCGCCGGCGTCACAGCCGTCACCGAGGGCAACATCCTCTACATGCCGGAGGACACCTACACCAACGAGGGCATCCAGACCTACACCGAGTTCTTCGAGAGCTTCGCCGACGCCCTCGAGAAGAAGGCCTGAGCCCCCGGGCAGGAACCACCCGCATGACCTCCCGCGCCACCACCGCGCGACCCGCGACCGCGCCGGCACCCCGCCGGCGCGGTCGTGAGCGCCTCCTCGACGCGAAGCTGCTGATCGGCCTCGCCGTCGTCGGCGCCCTGCTCGTCGCCTCCCTGTTCACCGGCGTCTACGACCTCGGCGCGGAGGACGGCGCGCAGATGTTCGCCATCACCCGCGTGCCCCGCACGATCGCGCTCGTCCTCGCCGGCGCCGCCATGGCCATGTCCGGCCTGGTCATGCAGCTGCTCACGCAGAACCGCTTCGTCGAGCCCTCGACCACCGGCACCACCGAGTGGGCGGGCCTCGGCCTCATCGCCGTCATGATCGTCGCCCCGCAGTCCTCGCTGCTCACCCGGATGAGCGTCGCCGTCGTCTTCGCCTTCATCGGCACGATGGTCTTCTTCGCGGTGCTGCAGCGGGTCACCCTGCGCAGCTCCCTCATCGTCCCGATCATCGGGCTCATGCTCGGCGCGGTCGTCAGCTCCGTCTCGACCTTCGTGGCGCTGCAGTTCGACGCCCTGCAGATCCTCGGCGTCTGGTTCGCCGGCTCCTTCACCTCGGTGCTGCGCGGTCAGTACGAGGTGCTGTGGGTCGTCGCCCTGGTCGCGGTCGCGGTGTTCGTCCTCGCGGACCGCCTCACCGTCGCGGGGCTCGGCGAGGACGTCGCGACGAGCGTCGGCGTGAGCTACCGGCGGATGGTCCTCGCGGGCACCGCCCTCGTCGCCGTCGCGACGGGCGTGGTCACCGTGGTGGTCGGCAACCTGCCGTTCCTCGGGCTCGTGGTCCCCAACATCGTCTCGATGCTGCGCGGGGACGACCTGCGCTCGAACCTGCCGTGGGTGTGCCTGCTCGGCATCGGCGTGGTCACCCTGTGCGACCTCGTGGGCCGGATCGTCATCATGCCCTTCGAGGTGCCGGTCTCCCTCATCCTCGGCGTCGTCGGCGCCGCGGTGTTCATCGCCCTCCTCCTGCGGCAGCGCCGACGTGGCTGAGCGCGCGACCGCCGTCGGCGCCGTCGGTCCCGACGGCCCGGCCCCTGACGTCCCCGTCGCCACCGCCGCACGCAGCGGCTCCGGCGCCTTCCCGGACGCCCGCGCCCGCCGCCGCTACCTGATCGTGCTCATCGCCCTCCTGCTCGCCGCCGGTGGCTGCGCCTACGCCCTGCTCGCCGTCGGCAACCCGATGCCGCCGGGCAGCGAGGGCTTCCGGCTCATCGCGCAGATGCGCGCCACCTCCGTGACGACGATGCTGATCGCTGCGTTCTGCCAGGCCACCGCCACGATCGCCTTCCAGACAGTGACCGCGAACCGCATCATCACGCCGTCCCTGCTGGGCTTCGAGTCCCTCTACACGGCGATCCAGACCACCGCCGTCTACGTGCTCGGCGTGGCCGGCGTCGTCGCGATCCAGGGCACCGGGCAGTTCCTGCTCCAGGTCGCCGCGATGGTGGGACTGTCGATGCTGCTCTACGGCTGGCTGCTGCGCGGCCGCTACGCGGACATGCAGGTCATGCTGCTGATCGGCATCATCCTCGGCGGCGGGCTCGGCTCGATCTCCTCCTTCATGCAGCGCCTGCTCACCCCGAGCGAGTTCGACGTGCTCTCCGCGCGGCTCTTCGGCTCCGTCTCCAACGCACGCGTCGAGTACCTGCCCTGGGCGATCGGCCTCGCCGGCATCGCGGGCGCCGGCATCTGGCTGAGCGCGCGGAAGCTCGACGTCCTCGCGCTCGGCCGGGACGTGTGCCTGAACGTGGGCGTCGACCACCGCCGGCAGACGCTCCTGGTGCTCGTCCTGGTCTCCGTGCTCATGGCGACCTCGACCGCGCTCGTGGGGCCGATGACCTTCTTCGGCTTCCTCGTCGCGACCCTCACCTACCAGCTCGCGGGCACGCACGCGCACCGCCTGCTGCTGCCGCTCGGCGTGCTGCTCGGCTTCGTCGTGCTCGCCGGCGCCTACCTCGTCATGGACCACGTCTTCTACGCCGGCGGCGTGGTCTCCGTCATCATCGAGCTCGTCGGCGGCACGGTCTTCCTGGTCGTGCTGCTGCGGAAGGGTCGTCTGTGATCGCCATCGACACGGTGCGCAAGCGCTACCGCTCCGCCGACGGGACCGTCGAGATCGGGCCCGTGACCCTCGAGATCCCCGCGGGCGGCGTCACCGCCCTCGTGGGCCCGAACGGCGCGGGCAAGTCCACCCTGCTCACGATGGTGGGACGGCTGCTCGGGATCGACGAGGGCGCGATCGAGGTCGCCGGGTACGACGTCTCCCGCACCGCCTCCAAGGACCTCGCGAAGGTCCTCTCCGTGCTGCGCCAGGAGAACCACTTCATCACCCGGCTCACGGTGCGCCAGCTCGTGGGCTTCGGCCGCTTCCCGCACTCGCAGGGACGCCTCACCGCGGCCGACGAGCAGAAGATCAGCGAGGCCATCGACTTCCTGGGCCTGCAGGAGCTCGAGTCCCGCTACCTCGACCAGCTCTCCGGCGGGCAGCGCCAGCGCGCCTACGTCGCCATGGTCCTCGCCCAGGACACGGAGTACGTGCTGCTGGACGAGCCGCTGAACAACCTCGACATGCGCCACAGCGTGCAGATGATGCGCCGCCTCCATGCGGCCGCGCACGAGCTGGGCCGCACGATCGTCGTCGTGCTCCACGACGTGAACTTCGCGGCCCGCTACGCGGATCGCATCATCGCGATGAAGGACGGCCGGGTCGTCGAGTCCGGGCCGGTCGCCGCGATCATGGACGGGGCGCTGCTCAGCCGCGTCTTCGACACGGACGTGCAGGTGATCGACGGGCCCGACGGCCCCCTCGCCGTCTACTACTGAGCGCGGGGGCCGACGGGGCCGACGGGGCGGTCAACGCCCTCGACGGATCACTTCGAGGCGGGGTCCGTGCCGCCGCGGCCGGCCTCGCCGCGGTCCAGGCCGTCGATCGCGGCGATCTCCTCGTCGGTGAGCCGGAGCTCCGCCGCGGCGAGGTTCTCCACGATGCGTTCCGGGGTGACCGACTTCGGCAGCGCGACGATGCCGTGCGCGAGGTGCCACGCGAGCACGACCTGCGCGGGGGTGGCGTCGTGGGCGGCGGCCGCCTCCGTGATCACCGGGTTCTCGAGCAGGTCGGACTTGCCCTGGCCCAGCGGACCCCACGACTCGGTGACGATGCCGTGGCGGGCGTGCGCCTCGCGCAGCTCGGTCTGCGGGAAGTAGGGGTGCAGCTCGATCTGGTGCACGGCGGGGACCTCGCCGGTCGCCTCGATGATCTCCTCGAGCTGGGGGAGCGGGAAGTTGGAGACGCCGATCGAGCGGACCAGGCCGCGCTCGCGCAGCTCGATGAGCGTCCGCCACGCCTCGAGGTACTTCCCCTGCGAGGGGGCGGCCCAGTGGATGAGGTAGAGGTCGACCTGCTCGATGCCGAGGCGCTCGAGGGAGGCCTCGGCGGCGGCGATCGCGTCGTCGTGGGCGTGGGCGTCGTCCCAGAGCTTGGTGGTGACGAAGACGTCGTCGCGGTCCAGGCCGGAGTCGCGCAGGGCCTGGCCCACGCCGTCCTCGTTGCCGTAGATCCTCGCGGTGTCGACGTGGCGGTAGCCGGCGCGCAGGGCCTGGCCGGTGACGTCGGCGGTGACCTCGGCGTCCACCTTGAAGACGCCGTAGCCGAGCTGGGGGATGGAGCGGCCGTCGTTGAGCGGGACGGAGGGCACGGTGGGCATGGGAGCGCCTTTCCTCAGGAACAGGGGGATCGTCGCCGAGCGTACGCGCGGGGTGCCGGGCGGGATCAACCCTTCGGACGATGGCAGGATCTGACGCGGCGTCATAACGTGGGGGTCATGAGAACGAACCGCCCCGCCCCCGGGGCGACCGCGCAGGCCGCCCCCGATCCCACCGCCCGAGCGGTGCCCGCGCCCGCCGCACCCGTCGACCCCGCGCGCCCGGCTCCGCCCGTCGGCCCCGGCACCGCCGTCGGCCCCGGCCCCGCCGCGGACCCCCGCCGCTGGAAGGCGCTCGGCGTGCTCGCCGCCGGCCTCGCGCTCATCGTGATCGACGGCTCGATCGTCGCCGTCGCCCTCCCGGACATCGTCCGTGACCTGGGTCTGGACCTCACCGACGCGCAATGGGTGTCCGCGAGCTACGCCGCGGTGCTCTCCGCGCTGCTGCTCGTCGTCGGCCGGCTCGGCGACCGGATCGGACGACGCCGGCTCTTCCTCGCCGGCACCGCCGTGTTCGTCATCGGCTCCGTGCTCGCCGCGCTCGCGGGCGGCGCCGGATCGCTCATCGGCGCGCGCCTCGTGCAGGGCGTGGGCGGCGCGCTCATCCTCCCCTCGACCCTCTCCACCGTGAACGCGACCTTCCGCGGGAAGGAGCGTGCGGCCGCCTTCGGCGTCTGGGGCGCGGTCATGGCCGGCGCCGCGGCCCTCGGCCCGCTCCTCGGCGGCTGGCTCACGAGCTCCTTCTCCTGGCCGTGGATCTTCGCGGTCAACGTGCCGATCGGCGCCCTCGTCATCGCCGGCACCCTCGCCTGGGTCCCCGAGACCCGGCAGGAGGCGGCCGACGGCGGCGCGGGGACCCAGGGTGCGGCAGGCGCGGCAGGTACGGCAGGCGCGGTGGGCGCCGTCGCACCGACAGGGCTCCGGGCGCAGCGGCTCGACCTGCCGGGCGCCCTGCTCAGCGCCGCCGGCCTCGCCGCCCTCGTCATCGGCATCATCGAGGGGACCACGCTCGGCTGGTGGACCGCGCAGGCCCCGCTCGCGATCGGGCCGCTGAGCCTCACCGGCCCCGCCGGCCTCTCCCTCACCCCCGTGCTGATCCTCGCCGGTCTCGCGCTGCTCGGCGCCTTCGTGTTCGTCGAGTCCCGTCGCGCCACCGCCGGCGACGGGGTGCTGCTCGACCTCACCCTCTTCCGCCTGCCCGGTTTCGCCTGGGGCAACGTGACCGCCGCGGCCGTCGCCGTGGGGGAGTTCGGCCTGCTCTTCGTGCTGCCCCTCTACCTCGTGGACGTCGAGGGCCTCGGCCTGCTCGCCTCCGGCCTGGTGCTCGCGGCCATGGCGCTCGGTGCTTTCGCCTCCGGCAGTGCCGCCCGGCACCTCGCCGCGCGGATCGGCGCCCCCGCGACCGTGATCGTGGGGCTCGCGGCGGAGCTGCTCGGTGTGAGCGTCCTCGCGGGGGTGCTCCGGCCGGGCGTCCCGATCGCCCTGCTGGTCGTCGTGCTCGTGGTCTACGGCCTGGGCCTCGGCCTCGCCTCCGCGCAGCTCACCTCGACCGTTCTCGCCGCGGTGCCCGTCGCGCAGTCCGGGCAGGGCTCGGCCACGCAGTCGACCGTGCGGCAGCTGGGCACGGCGCTCGGCACCGCGATCTCCGGCGCGCTGCTGGGCGCGGGCCTCGCCTCCGGGGCGAGCGGCCTGACGGACGAGGCGGCCCGCTACGGCCAGGCGCTCACCGACACCGCCGGCTCCGTGCTCCCGGCCCTGGACGGCACCGCGAGCAGCGCCGCGATCGCCCAGCTCGACCTCGTCTTCACCGACGGCTCGCGCCTCGCCCTCGCCGGTGCCGCGCTCTTCCTGCTGCTGGGCCTGCTCGGCGCGGTCCAGGTCGCCCGCGCCGCTCGCCGCCCCGCCTGAGCCGTCGCCGCTTACCGTCCACCGCCCTGCCCGCCGCCCCGTCCGCCGCTCCGCCCCCCCCCGGCTCCTCGCGGGTACGGGACCTCTTCGTACGGGTCCCGCCTCTGAGGGGCCGACCCGTACGAAGAGGTCCCGTGGCCCGCGGGGCGGGGCGGGGCCGACGGGGCAGGGCCGACGGGGCAGGGCCCGGGCCGACGGGGCCGAGGGGCCGTCGGCCGCGCGGCGGGCGCGCCCAGGGCGGTCCCGTGCGTCGGCCCTACGATGGGGGCATGACCTCGAGCAGGCCGGGACACCCCGGGTGACGCCGGCACGCCGCGCGCGCCTGTCGCCGCTCGAGCGCCCCGTCCCCGCGGAGCAGCCGGGGTACGACCACGATCGCGGGCACTCCCCGGTCGGCGGCCGGTTCGAGCTGTACGCGCTGCTGGACACCCTCTTCATCGTCGCGGGCCTCGTGGTCTCCGTGTGGCTCGCCTTGCTCTACCTGCTCGAGGGCATCTCGCTCACGCCGGCGCGGCTGCTGTACCTCGTGGGCTTCTGGGTGCTGCTCACGTACATCACCCTGCCGCGACTGCACCAGGTGCTCACCTGGATGTACCTGCCGGACTACTTCTTCGGCCGCACGCGCACCACCGAGGGGGTGCTCTCCGATCCCGTCAACGTCGCGCTCGACGGCCCGGAGGAGGACCTCCACGTCGCCATGCGGCGCGCGGGATGGGTGCTCGCGGAGGAGCGGACCGTCGGCTCCGCCTGGGACATGATCCGCTCGACGCTGCTGCGCCGCTCCTACCCGGCCGCGCCCGTCTCCGACCTCTACCTCATGGGCCGCCGCCACGACTTCACCTACCAGCAGGAGGTGGGCGGCACCACCACGAAGCGCCACCACGTGCGGTTCTGGAGGATGCCGCCGGACTTCGTGCTGCCCGGCGGCTACCGCAGCGACTGGCTCGCCGCCGGCACCTACGACCGCGCCGTCGGCTTCTCCTTCTTCACCCTCCAGATCACGCACCGCATCGACGAGAACATCGACGTCGAGCGCGACTACCTCGTCGACACCCTGCGCTTCGCGGACGAGGACATCGAGGTCGAGGTGATCGAGGGCTTCTCGACCGCGTACCACTCGCGCAACGGGCAGGGTGACCGCTTCCGCACCGACGGCGACCTCCCGATCATCGACGTCGGGGGCGCGGCCGCCCGATCGGACGGCGCGACCGCGATGATGCTGCCGCGGCACCGCCCCACCGGCACCACCGTCATGAAGGCCCGCGCCTACGCGGCGACGCAGAGCGCGCTCGCCGCCGCCCGCGCGAGGACCGGAGTGGGGCCCAAGGGTGCCGCGGCCGTGCGACCGGGGGAGCTCGCCTCCCAGTGGCACGGCACGGTCGACGACATCCACGAGGCCGTCGCCGGCGCCGTGGACCACCACCTCCCGCCGCCGACGGTGCTGTTCACCGCGGGTCTCGTGCTCCTGCAGGCCGTCCTCCTCGCCGTGCAGGGCGTGTCGATGCTCGCCGGGGCGGACCTCTCCCAGCGGTTCCCGGACGCGGAGGTCATGTTCCCCGAGCGCTCGACGCTGCTGCCCGTCGGGATCCTCGCCGCGGTCCAGCTCGTGCTGATGGTGGGGATCCTGCGGCGCAGCCGCTGGTCGCGCATCGTGCTCATGGGACTGTTCGCGGCGACCGCGATCACCCGGCTCGCCGTCTCCACGACGACCGCCGGGGACGTCACCCACACGGCGCTCGCCGCGGCGGGCGCCTCGGTGCTGGGCCTGCTCGCGATCTCCTCCGACGCCTCCCGGCTCTGGGTGCGCACCCAGCGCCTGCCCACGCGCGTGACCGGGGACACCGTGGGGTAAAGTTCCCCCACCCTCTCCCCGAGCGGACGGAGCTTCCCCCCATGAGCGCATCCCCGCGCCAGGCGCCCCCCACCGAGGGCGCGAGCGGCCAGCCGGAGCTGAAGAAGGCGATCACGCCCAAGCTGCTGCTGCTGTTCATCGTCGGTGACATCCTCGGCACCGGTGTCTACTCCCTGACCGGAAAGGTCGCCGGCGAGGTCGGCGGCGCCGGCTGGCTGCCCATCATCATCGCCTTCGCCGTCGCGATGGTCTCCGCCCTCTCCTATGTGGAGATGGTGACCAAGTACCCGCAGGCCGCCGGTGCCGCGCTGTACGTGCACAAGGCGTTCGGCATCCACTTCCTCACCTTCATGGTGACCTTCGCCGTCCTCTCCTCCGGCATCACGTCGGCCTCCAACAGCGCGATCTTCCTCGCGGAGAACGTGCTGAAGGCCTTCGGACTCGAGGAGAGCCTCGGTGACGCGGCCGCGCCGCTCACCACCGGCATCGCCCTGGCGTTCCTCGTGATCGTCGCGCTCGTGAACCTGCGCGGCGTCGCGGAGTCCGTGAAGGCGAACGTGGTGCTCACCGCCATCGAGATGACGGGCCTCGCGCTCGTCATCGTCGTCGGCTTCTTCACCGTCGCCCGCGGCCAGGCCGACTTCTCCCGCGTCATCCTCTTCGAGACGCAGGACGAGAAGGGCATGTTCATGGCGGTCATCGGCGCCACCGCCCTCGCCTTCTTCTCCATGGTGGGCTTCGAGGACTCGGTCAACATGGCCGAGGAGACCGTGGACCCCGTGAAGAACTTCCCCCGGGCCCTCATCACGGGCCTGTCGATCACCGGCGTGATCTACGTGCTCATCTCGATCCTCGCGGTCGCGGTGGTGCCGATCGGCCGCCTCACCGAGTCGACGACCCCGCTGCTCGAGGTCGTGAAGGTGGGCGCGCCCGGCATCCCGATCGACACGATCTTCGCGTTCATCTCCATCTTCGCGGTCGCGAACACGGTGCTCATCAACATGATGATGGCCTCCCGCCTGCTCTACGGCATGTCCAAGCAGGGCGTGCTGCCGGGCTTCCTGCGCGGGGTCCTCGCGAGCCGCCGCACCCCGTGGGCCGGCATCGTCTTCTCGACCGTGCTCGCCTTCGCCCTCGTGCTCTCCGTGCGCTACGTGCTCGCGGAGGACACGATCGCCGCCCTCGGCGGGACCACCGCGCTGCTGCTGCTGGCCGTGTTCGGCCTCGTGAACGTCTCGGTGCTCGTGCTGCGCAAGGACAAGGTCGAGAACCGACACTTCCGCACCCCCACGGTGCTGCCGTGGATCGGCGCTGCGACCTCCTTCGCCCTGGTCACGCCGCTCGCGCAGCCCGCGCAGAACTACGTCATCGCGGGCGGCCTGCTGGCCGTGGGTCTCGTGCTCTACATCGCCACCTGGATCTACAACAGTGCGATCAAGGCGCGGCGCACCCGCTTCCACCACCCCGACGACATCGGTCGCGACTGACACCCGTCCCGTTCCTCCTCCATCACCGGGAGCTGCCATGTCCTCCACCCCCACCTCGTCGACCTCGACGATCCTGCTCGCCTACGTCCCCAGCGCCACGAGCGAGGCGGCGCTCGCCTTCGCCGTCGATGAGGCGGAGCTCCGCGGCGCCCGCCTGCTCGTGCTGGCCTCCGAGGCCGGAGCGGATCCCCGCAAGGGCCGTGCGGTGACCGACCCCCGACCGCTGCCGGAGCGGCTCGCGGAGACCGGCCTCGAGGTCGAGATCCAGACCGTCGACCGTCGTGACGACCCGGCGGACGACATCCTCGACGCGATCGAGGCGACCCGCCCGGACCTCGTGGTGCTCGGCATCCGCCGCCGCACCCCGATCGGGAAGATCCTGCTGGGCTCGACCTCGCAGCGCGTGGTCATGGAGTCGCCCTCGCCGGTGGTGCTCGTGAAGCCCGAGAGCTTCGTCGCACCCCGTCGCCCCTGAGCGGGCCGCGTCACCGCTTCCCCGAGGCCCCGTCGGCACGCGCCGGCGGGGCCTCGTCGTGCCCGGAAGGGGCAGTCGGGGGCGAGTGTTCACCTCGCTGTCGCCTTCCCGTGCTCTGCCCCTCACTTTGCTGACGGAGAGTCACGACGGCCCGCCGCCCCGTGCCGGCGGGAACCCTCCCCGACAGCGAAGGAACCCCCGTGGCCCTCATCGACCTCCCCCTGCTCATGAAGGATCACGTGCGGGGCAAGCGCTCCGCCGTGACCTGCGCCCTGAAGTGCGGCAACGCGTGCACCAAGGAGACCTGCAACTCCTCGCACAACGACTACTTCCGCGACGTGGTCTCCGGTGTCCTGAGCCGCCGCCTGCTCCTGGGCGGCACCGCCGCCGGGGCCCTCGCGATCGGCGTCGCCGGCACGACCGGGGGCCTCGGCGGCATGGCCCCCGCGGCCGCCGCGCCGAAGGGCAGCAAGCTCGACTTCGAGGCGATCGCGCCCGTGGACTACACGCAGGACAGCTTCGTCGTGCCCGAGGGCTTCTCCTGGCACCCGGTCATCTCCTGGGGCGCGAAGCTGTGGTCCGACGCCCCCGACTTCGACTGGAACGCGCAGTCGGGCGAGGCGCAGGCCCGCCAGTTCGGCTACAACAACGACTACACCGAGATCCAGGAGATCCCGGGCAGCAACGGCAAGCGCGCCCTCATGTTCGTGAACCACGAGTACACGAACGAGAACATCATGTTCCCGGACTCCACCGACGCGAAGACCCTCGCCGAGGTCACCCTCGCCGCGCACGGCCTCACCGTCGTCGAGCTGAAGCGCGACTCCCGCACCGCGCCCTACGCCCCGGTCGTGGACAGCGAGTACAACCGCCGCTTCCTCTCCGACACCGAGTACGACTTCACCGGTCCGGCCGTCGGCTCCGACCTGCTGAAGACCTCCCAGTTCCCCAAGGGCCGCCACACCGAGGGCACCTTCGGCAACTGCTCGGGCGGCCTCACCCCCTGGGGCACGCTGCTCTCCGGCGAGGAGAACTTCAACGGCTACTTCCGCACCGCCGGAACCTCCGCCGAGGACAAGCGCTACGGCCTCGGCGCGAATGACCTCGCCCGCGGCTGGCAGGAGATCGACCCCCGCTTCGACGCGACCACCGAGGGTCTCGAGAACTCCGTGAACCACTTCGGCTGGATCGTCGAGGTCGACCCGTGGGACCCGAGCTCCACCCCGCGCAAGCACACGTCGCTGGGCCGCTTCAAGCACGAGGGCGCGAACGTCATCGTCGCGGAGAACGGCAAGGTCGTCGCCTACTCCGGTGACGACGAGCGCTTCGACTACCTCTACAAGTTCGTCTCGGAGGGCTACTACGACGAGGGGAACAAGAAGCACAACATGACCCTCCTGGAGAGCGGCGACCTCTACGTCGCGAAGTTCTCCGGCAACTCCCCGGCCTCCGAGATCGACGGCACCGGCGACCTCCCCTCCGACGGCGCCTTCGACGGCTCCGGCGAGTGGCTGCCGCTCGTCGTCGCCGGCGAGTCCAAGGTCGAGGGCATGAGCGTCGAGGAGGTGCTCGTCCACACCCGCCTCGCCGCGGACAAGGTCGGCCCCACCAAGATGGACCGCTGCGAGGATGTCGAGCCCTCGCTCAGCTCGCGCCGCGTCTACGTGGCCTGCACGAACAACTCCAACCGCGGCACGGACGGCAAGGCCGGCCCGGACGAGGCGAACCCCCGCACCGAGAACCGCGACGGCCACGTCGTCGAGATCGACGAGAAGGGCGACCAGACCTCGACGAGCTTCGCGTGGAACCTGCTGCTCGTGTGCGGTGACCCGGAGACCGACCAGGGCACCTACTTCGGCGGCTACCCGGCGGAGAAGGTCTCCCCGATCTCCTGCCCGGACAACCTCGCCTTCGACTCCGTCGGCAACCTGTGGATCTCCACCGACGGCGCGCCCGACGGCATCGGCTACAACGACGGCCTGTTCCGCGTGACCCTCGAGGGTGACGAGCGCGGCCGCGTCGAGCAGTTCGCCTCCATGCCCGCGCAGGCGGAGACCTGCGGCCCGATCGTGCGCGACAAGGACCGCACCGCCTTCGTCTCCGTGCAGCACCCGGGCGAGGACGGCACCTTCGACGAGCCCACCTCGATGTTCCCCGAGTACGACGGCGGCACCGGCCCCAAGCCGACCGTGGTCCAGATCCTCCCGACCACCTCCACGAGCCCCTTCACGGACGTCAAGCCCGGCCAGGAGCACTACGAGGCGATCGTGTGGGCGTGGGACAACCAGATCGCGAAGGGCTTCCCGGACGGCACCTTCCGCCCGACGACCCCTGTGAACCGCGACGCGATGGCTGCCTTCCTGCACCGTCTCGCGGGCGCCCCGAAGGTCACGCCGCCGCGCTCGGAGCCCTTCACGGACGTGAAGAAGGGCCAGGAGCACTACGACGCGATCATCTGGGCCTTCCAGAACGGCATCGCCGAGGGCTGGGGCGACGGGACCTTCCGTCCCACGCAGTCGATCACGCGTGACGCGATGGCCGCCTTCGTCTACCGCTACGCCGGCTCGCCCGACGTCGCGGCCCCCTCGAAGGCGCCGTTCACCGACGTGAAGCCGAGCCGGAAGTTCGCCAAGGAGATCGCCTGGCTCAAGGACCAGGGCATCTCCACCGGCTGGTCCGACGGCACCTTCCGCCCGTCGAACCCGATGAACCGCGACGCGACCGCGGCGTTCCTCTACCGGATGCGCCAGGAGAAGCAGATCGCCTTCAAGGCGGGCTGACCCGGCCGCCGCCGCGCAGCGGGGCCCCGTGACGCGAGCCTGCGTCACGGGGCCCCGTGCTCTCAGCGGGCGGCGCCGCCCGGGGGTGCCTCGTCGGCCGCGGGGCCGGGGCCTGTCGGCGGCTCGGGGGCGAAGACGTCGGGCACGCCGTCGGCGTCCGCGTCGACCGTCTCCCGCTCCGCGATCCGCCGGTAGCGGCGGTTGCGGGGCAGCAGCACCGCCGCGCCGACGACGGCCGCGAGCGCCGAGGCGGTGAGCACGCCGACCTTCGCCGCCGCGTGCAGGGGATCGGAGGGGTCGAAGCTCAGCTCCGTCACCAGCAGCGACACGGTGAAGCCGATCCCGGCGACGCCCGCCATGCCCACGAGGTCCACCCAGCGGATGTCCGGGTCCAGGTGCGCGCCGCGCAGGCGCGTCACGAGGAAGGTGGAGCCGACGATCCCGAGGATCTTCCCGGCGACGAGGCCCACGACGATGCCGATCGCGACGGGGCTCGACCATGCGTCGAGCAGGCCGCTCACCCCGCCCACGGCGACGCCCGCGCTGAAGAACGCGAAGACCGGCACGGCGACGCCCGTGGAGAGCGGGCGGAAGCGGTGCTCGAAGGTCTGCGCGAGGGAGTAGCGCGCCCCGTACCGGGAGCGGGAGCGCACCGGGACCATGAAGGCGAGCACCACGCCCGCGATGGTCGCGTGCACCCCGGAGTTCAGGAACAGCGCCCAGGTGATCGCCCCGAGCGGCAGCAGCACGAACCAGGCCGCGCCGTAGTGCTTCTTGAACAGCCACTCCGCGCGGTGCGCGACGAGCGCGTACAGGGCGATCGGGATGAGGGCGAGAGCCAGGTAGCCCAGGCGCAGGTCCGCCGTGTAGAAGACGGCGATGATGATGATCGCGATGAGGTCGTCCACGATCGCGAGGGTGAGCAGGAAGGTGCGCAGCGCGGTGGGCAGGTGCGAGCCGAGCAGGGCGAGCACCGCGAGCGCGAAGGCGATGTCCGTCGCGGCGGGGATCGCCCAGCCCTGCAGCGCCCCGGGCGGGCCCGCCGCGGTGATCGCGACGAACAGCAGGGCCGGCACGGCGACGCCGCCCGCGGCCGCGACCATCGGCACGAGCGCCTTGCCGGGGGAGCGGAGGTCGCCGGTCAGGAACTCCATCTTCAGCTCGAGGCCCGCGAGGAAGAAGAAGATCGCGAGCAGACCGTCGGCCGCCCAGTGGCCGAGGGTGAGGCGCAGGTGGAAGTCCCCGATGTCGACGCCGACGTAGTGGTCGCGCAGCGCCTCGTAGGCGCCGGAGGCGGGGGAGTTGGCGAGGATCAGGGCGAGCACGGTCGCCGCGAGCAGCACGAGGCCGCCCGTCGTCTCGCGGGTGAGGATCCGCTCGATGCGGAGGTACTCGCGGTAGGTGCCGCGCTCGAGGATGCGCTCCGAGCGGCGGGCCGGTGGGGTTGCGGGGGTGGGTCGGTCGTTCATCCGGGCTCCTGGTGCAGGGTCGGGGTGGACGGGTGGTCAGTCCTCGCGGTGCCCGGGCTCGAGGGCGCCGAGAGGTCGGTCGCGCTCCGCCGCGTCGCGCGGGAGCGGGCGACCGGGCAGGGAGGCGCGCACGTCCGGGTCCAGGAGCGCGACGCCGACCGTGCCGTCGAAGGTGACGAACAGGTGGGCGATGCGGGCCAGCAGCAGCGCCGTGAGGAACACGCCCGCGATCGTGGTCCACGTGGGCTGGGCGATGAACAGCAGCACCATCGCGGCGAGCACCGGCACGAGGTACATGAAGGTGCGCTGCACGTACCCGCCGAAGCTCGGCATCTGCACGCCGCGGGACTCCGCCACCGACTTCACCATGAAGTTCGGGCCGTTGCCGATGTAGGTGATCGCGCCGCACAGCACGGCGCCCAGCGAGATCGAGACGAGGTAGAGCTGGGGGACGTCCGCGACGCGGGGCTCCCCGGGCAGCTGCGTCGCCATCTCGAAGAAGGTCGCGTAGGTGGGGGCGTTGTCGAGCACCGCGCTCAGGCCGCCCGTGAAGACGAAGAGCGTGATCTCGTTCAAGGGGAGCTTCGGTGCGGCGTTCCGGAGCACCTCGAGCGCCGGCACCATCGTGAGGAAGATGCCGATGAACAGGGCGGCGACCTCCTTGATGGGGCCGAGCTCGAACTGGTTGTCCTCGTAGCGCACGGCCCGGTTCCCGAAGCGCAGCGCGGCCAGGGCGGCGCCCACCATGACGATCTCCCGCCACGGCACGAGGCCCGCGCCGTGGGCGTGGCCCTCGGCGAGCTCGTGGCCGTCCACGGAGGGGATGACGGCGACGGCGACGATGATGACCGCGAACCAGATCAGGCTGCTCGCCCCGGCGAGGCGCAGCGGGGTCACGTGCGTGCGGTCCGCGGCGACGTCCTCGGGGCGCTCGTGGGCGATGATCCGACGGTCCAGCGCCCAGTAGGTCAGCAGCAGCAGCGCGTTGACGAACAGCCACATCGGGGCGAGGTGCAGCGTCCACGTGAACGGCACGCCGCGCAGCATGCCCAGGAACAGCGGCGGGTCGCCCAGCGGCGTGAGCAGCCCGCCGCAGTTCGCGACGATGAGGATCGTGAAGACGACGGTGTGCGCCGTGTGCCGGCGCTCGGCGTTCGTGTTCAGCAGCGGCCGGATGAGCAGCATCGCCGCCCCCGTCGTACCGATGAAGCTCGCGAGCACGCCGCCCACGGCCAGGAAGATCGTGTTGGTGCGCGGGGTGGCGGCGATGTCGCCGCGCAGGAAGATGCCGCCGGAGACGACGAAGAGCGCGAAGAGCAGCGCGATGAACTGCAGGTACTCGACGCCGGCGACGGTGACGAGGTCACCGCGGCCCGCGAGCAGCACGCCGATCGTGACGGGGACGCCGAGCAGCAGCGACCACAGCAGCTGGTTGCGCGGGTGCTCCCAGTGCTTGGCGAGGGCGGGGACGAGCGGGGCGATCGCGATCGCCGCGAGCATCAGCACGAAGGGGGCGATGGACCAGGCGGGGAACGTCATGGGGACTCCTGGCGTGCGGGGCGGGGGCCGGGCTGCTTCAGGGCAGAGTAATCCCGACGCCGACCAGACTTCCCGGCACACCAGGCCCGTCGAGCGCCCTCGGCGTGCCACGCGCCAGCATGGCACACCCCCGCGGGGGTCTCGGCGGCACGTCCGCATCGCGACCCTGTCGGAGGTGACGGGGAGGTGCGGGAGCGGTGCCGGGTGCCCCGGTCTCCGATAATTCGGACCTTCACAGTCTCTGGGGACTGTGACGACTGGCCAGATCCTCCGGAAGCTCCTACCGTCGGTCCTCGGTCGAGCGCGGGGAGCCGCCCCGTGCCGCGACGAACGGAGAAACGTGAGCACGTCATCCGCAGACGGGTCCGCACCCGAGGTGCCGACCTCCACCGGGCCGATTCCCTTCGAGGAGCTGCCGGACCGGCGCACCATCCGCAAGGCGATCGCCGCCTCCGCCCTCGGCAACGCGACCGAGTGGTACGACTACGGCGCCTACGGCGTGGTCGCGCTCTACATCGCCCAGCACTTCTTCCCGCCGGACAGCGGCGGCACCTTCTGGACCTACGCCTTCATCGCGATCTCCTTCATCGCCCGCCCCTTCGGCGGGCTCGTCTGGGGACCGCTCGGAGACCGGGTGGGGCGCAAGCACGTGCTCGCCCTGACGATCCTCCTGATGTCCGGCTCGACCTTCCTCATCGGCGTCCTGCCCACCTATGAGCAGGTGGGCATCCTCGCGCCGATCCTGCTCGCGCTGCTGCGCCTGCTGCAGGGCTTCTCCACGGGCGGTGAGTACGGCGGTGCCGCGACGTTCATGGCGGAGTACGCACCGG
Source organism: Brachybacterium horti (assembly GCF_054777615.1). Classification (NCBI taxonomy): domain Bacteria; kingdom Bacillati; phylum Actinomycetota; class Actinomycetes; order Micrococcales; family Dermabacteraceae; genus Brachybacterium; species Brachybacterium horti. The sequence goes on along the minus strand of NZ_BAAHAM010000001.1, from coordinate 903,937 downwards.
ACAAGCGTCGTGGCCAGTACGGCAGCTTCCTCGAGTTCGGCACCCTGGGCGGTGTGGCCCTCGGCTCCGGCGTGACGCTCCTGCTCGAGGTCATCCTCGGGCCGGACGTCATGGCGGACTGGGGCTGGCGCCTGCCGTTCTTCCTCGCGCTCCCGCTGGGCCTGATCGGCCTGTACCTGCGGAGCAGGCTCGACGAGTCCCCGGTCTTCCAGGAGCTCGACGATGCCGGCGAGAGCCAGGACTCGGTGGCCGGCGGTCTGCGCGACCTGGTCGTGGAGTACTGGAAGCCGATCCTCATCATGGGCGGCCTCGTGATCCCGCTGAACATCGTGAACTACACGCTGCTCACCTACATGCCCGGCTACCTCGAGTCCAAGATCGAGCTGACCACGACTCAGGCCCTGGTCGTGGTGCTGGTGGGCGAGCTCGCGATGATGGCGCTGATCCCGTTCATCGGCCGCTACTCGGACGTCCTCGGGCGCAAGAAGATGTGGTGGACCTCGTTGATCGGCCTGTTCGTCATGGCGGTGCCGATGTACATGCTCATGGGCCAGGGCTTCGCCTTCGCGATCATCGGGTTCGCGGTGCTGGGCCTGCTGTACATCCCGCAGCTGTCCACCATCTCCGCGACCTTCCCGGCGATGTTCCCCGCGCAGGTGCGCTTCGCGGGCTTCGCGGTCACCTACAACCTCTTCACCTCGATCTTCGGCGGCACGGCCGCCGGTGTGAACGAGTGGGTGGTCGGGAAGACGGGGTTCCTCGAGTTCCCTGCCGTCTACATGATGGCCGGCTGCCTGGTCGGCATGGTCGCCGTCTTCTTCCTCAAGGAGACGGCCGGTGCGTCGCTGCACGGCACGGACATCCCCGAGTCGGAGCCGGAGGACTTCGGCACGGAGGCGATCGCCGCCGAGGACCAGGCGCTCGACGAGGCCGGTCGCTGATCCTCCGGACCGGCTGACTCCGGGCCCGCACGGGACGACTGAGCCCGCCCCCACATCGGGGGCGGGCTCAGCTCATGTGGGCGTGAGGCGGGTCAGCTCTTCTTCGAGCGGCGGCCGGAGCGCCCGGACCCGGGCTGCTCCTTCTCCTGCTCGCGGGGGCGCACGAGGCGCTCGTGCCCGGACTCCTCCATCTCCGCGATCTCCTCGTGGTCCAGGAGGAACTCGGAGAACGAGCGGTAGCCCAGGGCCTTCTCGCTGAACGAGGGGTCCATGCGGCGCATGAACGTCTTCACCATCGACAGGTGCATCCACTCGGCGTCGTCCCGCTCGCCCTGCTGGAGGGCGCGCGCGAGCAGGCGGCTCGCGGCGGCGGACTCCGCGGCGGCGGTCTCGGCGGCTGTCGGCCCCGGGGAGTCCTCCGACTCGGCGGTGTCGACGTGGGTCGGAGCGGCGGTGCGGTCCCGGGTCTCCTCGGTCGTGGCGGCCGACGCGGACCCGGTCCCGCTGCCGGTGGTCGCGGCGGTGCCGGCGGCGTCGGAGGAGGTCTCCGTGCTCGCCTGGCTCTTGCGGCCGCGGCGGGGCTCCTCCCCGGCGGGCAGCTCCACGCCGGGCAGGGTCTCGTAGGAGTCGAACTGGTCGCACGCGGCGGCGAGGGACTTCGCGGTCGAGCCGGCGACGCCGAGGCCCACGACGTAGCGGCCCAGGCGGCGGCAGCGCTGCGCGAGCGGCACGTAGTCGGAGTCGCCGCCCACGATCACGACGTGGGTGAGGGCGGGGATGCGGAACATGTCCTCGACAGCGTCCACGGCGAGGCGGATGTCGGCCCCGTTCTTCGCGTAGGCGGCGGCGGGGAACAGCTGCACGAGGTCCACGGCGCGCGCGACCAGCTGGGCGCGGTAGTCGGCGTTGATGGGGGCGGACCAGTCCGCGTAGGCGCGGGTCAGCATGAGGGAGCCGAACGAGGTGGCGTGGTCGATGATCGCGCCGAAGTCCACGGTGGCGCGCGCCAGGCGGTCGGCGATCTCCGGCTCGGTGGGATCGGCGGCGATGCGCTGGCGGTCTCGGCTGAAGGCGTGGCGTCCGTGGACGCGGTCGTACCAGGACATGACGATGTTGTCGAAGTCGAGGTACACGGCGACGCGGGGGTCCTGGGGATCCGGCATGGGGCCAGTCTGCCCCCTGGAGGGGGCGCGGCGCCTCCCCGACCTGACAGGATGTGTCGATGCGCGCACGCTCCAGCTCCCGTCCCTTCGCCCAGGTCGACGTGTTCGGGGCGTCCCCGTTCCGCGGGAACCCGCTGGCCGTGGTGCTCGACGCCGACGGCCTCGACGAGGGCACGATGCGCGCCTTCGCCTCCTGGACGAACCTCTCCGAGACCACGTTCGTGCTGCCGCCCACGCAGGAGGGTGCGGACTACCGGGTGCGGATCCTGACCCCGTCCACGGAGCTCGACTTCGCCGGCCACCCCACCCTCGGCACGGCCGCCGCATGGCTCGCCGCGGGCGGTGTCCCGGCGGGGGAGCGGATCGTGCAGGAGTGCGGGGCGGGTCTCGTGGAGGTGCGCCGCGACGAGGCCGCGGGCACCCTCGCCTTCGCCGCGCCGCCCCTGCGCCGCAGCGGCCCGCTCGACGCGGAGCACGTGGGGGCCGCCGCCGCGGCCCTCGGCATCGACCCGGGCGCGGTGCGGGGCCACGCCTGGGTGGACAACGGCGCCGGCTGGTGCGTGCTCGAGCTGGGCTCCGCCGAGGAGGTGCTCGCCCTCGCCCCGGACCTCGCCGCGATCCCCGCGCGCAAGATCGCCGCGCTCGGCGTGGTCGGGCCGACCGGGTCCGACGGGACCGACGGGTCCGACGGGTCCGACGGGACGGACACGACCGGCGCCGCCGACGGCTCGGCCGGCGCGAGCGGCCCCGCCTACGAGGTGCGCGGCTTCGTCGCGGCGGACCCGGCCACCGGGACCGCCGGCTACGAGGACCCGGTCACGGGCAGCCTCAACGCCGGCATCGCCCAGTGGATGCTCGAGCGCGGCGCGCTCACCCCGCCGTGGACCGCCCACCAGGGCACCGCGCTGCGGCGGGACGGCCTCGTGCACCTGGACGTGGACGCGGACGGCACCGTGTGGGTGGGCGGCACCGTCCGCGTGGACCTGCGGGGCAGCATCGACCTCTGATCCGCGACGCCCGCTGGGGCGCGGCGCCCGCTGGGCAGCGGCGCCCGCTGAGCGCCGCCGTCGGAGGACGCCGCCCGGCCCGGCGCCGTCGGCCCCGCCGGTCTCAGGACTCGACGGCCCGTGGAGGGCGAGCCGCGATCGCGCCGAGCCCCACCACCCACGCGCTCAGCGTGAGCATCTGGGCCCGCTGCGAGAGGCCGTCGAGCAGCTGCCACTGCGGTCGCAGGGCGACCACGAGATCCGCGCCGAGCTCGACCGCGCAGCCCGCCGCGACGACCGTGACCACCGGGCCCAGCCAGCGGGGCCGTTCGCGCGGGCGGCGGCGCAGCAGCATCCACGCCGCCCCCGCGCTCGCGACCATGCCGCCCACCGAGAGGATGCTCGTCCCGTTGTGGGCCGCCCGGCGCAGCGCCCCCGGGTCGAGGGTGCCCGCCGTCGTGACCAGGCCGTCCACCCCCACCTGCGGGTCCGCGGGCAGGGTGACGATCGCCGCGAGGATCCCGCCCGCGGCGAAGGCCGCCGCCCCGCCCACCACGAGCCGCCGCCATCGCGAGACCGGCAGCGCCGCGCGCACCGCAGGCAGCTGGGCGAGCACGAGCAGCGCCGCGAGCACGTCCGTCGTGCGCAGCAGCAGGGCGCTGCGGTGCCCGGGGATCTCGAGCACGCTCACCTGCTGCGCCCACTCGTGCGGGCCCGGGACCAGCAGGTCGATGAGGAAGTTGGAGTAGAGCACCGCCGCGACCGCCCCGGTGGCGAGGTGCAGGGTGCGGCGCGAGGCCAGCACGGCGCGGGCGGCCTCCCGGCAGCGGGCGAGGACGCCGGTGCCCGGCACCCGGGCGCCGCGCAGCGCATCGTCCTGCAGCACGCGCCCACCTCCTGATCCGACCGCCGTCCTCCGACGCCACCGATTGTGCGCCGCCCTCCCTGGAGGTTCCCAGGGGGACGCCTATCGTTGAGCTGTGCTCCTGGGACTGTGCTCCGCGGGCGGCGCCGCCCTCTGCTACGGGATCGGCTCCGTCCTCCAGGCCGACGCCGCCCGCCGCACCACCGCCTCCACGGGCCTCGACCCGCGGCTGCTCACCCGGCTCCTGCGCTCCGGCCGCTACCTGATCGGCGTCGCCGCGGACGGCGCCGGCTTCCTGCTCTCCCTGCTCGCCGTGCGCAGCCTGCCGCTGTTCGTCGTGCAGTCCGTCGTCGCGAGCTTCCTCGCCGTGACCGCGGTGCTCGCGGCCGTGCTGCTGCGCATGCCGCTCGGCGGGCGGGACCGCGCGGGGATCGCCGTGGTCGTCGGCGGGCTCGTGCTCGTCGGAGCCTCCGCCGCCCCGGACCACGCCGTCGCCCTCCCTCCCGCCGGGGATTGGGCCGTGCTCGGGGGCGCCCTGCTGCTCGTCCCCGCGGCGATGGTCGTCGGCCGCGCGCCCGGGCATCGAGGCGCCGCCGGGCTCGGGGCCGTCGCCGGTCTCGCCTTCGGCGTCACCGCGATCGCGAGCCGCGTGCTGCCCGGCCCCGCCGGCCAGTCGCCCGGCCGCTACCTGCTCACCCTGCTCACGGACCCGAGCAGCTACGCGCTCGTCCTCGCCGGGGCGCTCGCCCTGCTCACCTACTCCACCGCCCTCCAGCGCGGCTCCGTCACACGAGCCACCGCCCCGCTCGTCGTGGGCGAGACGCTCGTGCCCGCCCTCGTGGGCGTGATCGCGCTGGGCGACCGGCCCCGCCCGGGGTGGGAGTGGGCGGCGATCCTCGGATGCCTCGCCGCGAGCGCCGGGGCCGTGTCCCTCGCCCGGCACGGCGAGATCGACCCCGACCCCGCCCCCGTCGGCCCCGACCGGAAGGACCCCGCATGACCGGCGTCGACCCCACCGCCAGGCGGACCGGCGCCATCCGCCGCAGCCCCTGGCACGCGCTCGACGACCGCTGGCCGGACCGCTTCGCGAGCGTCATGCTGCTCGCCGCCGTCTTCAACCTGCTGGTCACGATCGTCCCGCCGTGGCACCGCTTCTTCGACCGGCCGGACGACCCGGTCTCCGCGCTCGCGATCCCCGTCGTCCCCAGCCTCATCTACACGGCCCTGCTCGTGGTGCTCGCGGTCGCCCTGCGCCGCCGCCTCCGCGCCGCCTGGTGGCTGACCCTGATCTGGTGGGTCGCGATCCCGCAGCTGGGCCGCCTACTCGAGCTCACCGAGGCGACGGGGCCGATGCTCGGCCGCGGCCGCCACGTGCTCCCCGAGATCGGGCTCCTGCTCGGGCTGCTCGTCATCGTGCTGCTGCTGCGCTCGCGCCGGCAGTTCACCGCCCGCCGCGTCCCCGGCAGCCTCCGCGCCGCCGCCGCGCTGTTCCTCCTGGGCGGCGCCGCCCTGCTCGGCGGCGGAGCCTGGCTCGTCCAGCACGCCGGCCGCGCCGACTCCTACGGCTCGGCCCTGGGCTTCGTGCTCTCCCGCATGCTCGCCGACGTCGGCCGCTTCGAGGCCGTGCAGGCGGTGCACGCCCCCTGGTGGGTGCACGGGCTCGTCAACCTCGTGGGCGCCGTCGTCGTCCTCGCCTCCGCGCTGCTGCTGTTCCGGCCCCCGCGCGCCGCGCAGGAGCTGCCCGCGGCCGACGAGGCGCGCGTGCGCACCCTGCTCGCCGCCCACGGCGAGCACGACTCGCTCGGCTACTTCGCGACCCGCCGCGACAAGGCGATCGTCTGGGACACGGAGGACCCGTCGCAGGCGAGGGCCGGGATCTCCCACCGCACCGTGGGCAGCGTGAGCCTCGCGAGCGGCAACCCCGTCGGGGACCCCGAGCGGTGGCCGCAGGCGATCGAGGCCTGGCGCGCCCACGCCCGTGACCAGGGGCTCTCCCTCGCCGTCATGGGTGCCGGCGAGGCGGGCGGGCGCGCCTATGCCGAGGCCGGGCTCGTCGTCTACGACATCGGTGACGAAGCTGTCCTGGACCTGCGGGACTTCAGCCTCTCCGGCCCCGCCATGCGCGGCGTGCGGCAGGCCGTGCACCGTCTCCGCGAGCGCGGGTACACCACGGCCGTGCGCCGCCACGCGGACCTCACCGCCGAGGAGTTCACCGCGATCGAGGACGGCGCCGCCCGCTGGCGCGGCGACGGCGGCGAGGAGCGCGGCTTCTCCATGGCGCTCGGCCGCCTCGGCGACCCGCTCGACGGCGACTGCCTGCTCGTCGAGGCGCGCGACGCCGACGGCACCCTGCGCGGCGTGCTCTCCTTCGTGCCCTGGGGCCGCACCGGCGCCTCCCTCGACCTCATGCGCCGCGACCCCACCGCCCCCAACGGGCTCATGGAGCTGCTGGTCACCGCCATGGCGGAGCAGGCCCCCGGGCACGGCGTGGGCCGCCTGTCGCTGAACTTCGCCATGTTCCGCGAGGCCTTCGAGCGCGGCGCGGAGATCGGCGCGGGACCCCTCGCCCGGCTCTGGCGGCGCGGCCTGCTCGTCGCGAGCCGCGGCTGGCAGCTCGAGTCCCTCTACCGCGCGAACGCGAAGTACCGTCCCGCGTGGGAGCCCCGCTACCTGTGCTTCGAGTTCGCCTCCGACCTCCCCCGGGTGGGCGTCGCCGCCGGCACCGCGGAGGGCTTCCTGCGCCCCCTCGCCCTGCCCGGCGCGGGCCGCCGTCGGACCCCCGAGGAGGCGCTCACGAGCGGCGGCGAGGAGCGCGCCGCCGCCGTCCGGGCCCTGCTGCCCCCCGAGGAGGACCCGCTCGAGGCGGCGCTCGCCGGGCGCCGCGTACCCGAGCAGGTGCGGGTGCGCCTCGCGAAGCTCGAGGCCCTCCGCGCCGACGGCATCGACCCCTACCCCGTGGGGGCCGAGCGCACCACGACCCTCGCCGAGGCGCGCGCCGCCGCGGCGGGACTCGGGCCGGACGCGCGCAGCGGCACCGAGGTCGCCGTCGCGGGGCGGATCCTGCGCCGCCGCGAGCACGGGCGGATCGGCTTCGCGACCCTCCGCGACGGCAGCGGCGACCTGCAGGTGCTCCTCGGGGACGCCGCCGCCGCCGAGGCCTGGTCGCTGTGGCGGCGCCTCGACCTCGGTGACCAGATCGCCGTGCGCGGCGAGGTCATCACCACCCGCACCGGCGAGGTCACCGTCGAGGCGCGCACCCTCACCCTCACCTCGAAGGCGCTGCGCCCGCTGCCGGACAAGCACCACGGCCTCGCCGACCCCGAGGCGCGCGTGCGCGACCGGGCCGTGGACCTCGTGGTGCGGCCCGACGCCCGCACCACCGCCCACCGCCGCGCGACCGTCGTGCGCAGCGTGCGCGACACCCTCCACGCGCTCGGCTTCACCGAGGTCGAGACGCCCGTGCTGCAGACCGTCCACGGCGGCGCCTCCGCCCGTCCCTTCGAGACCCACATCAACGCCTACGACCTCGACCTCTACCTCCGCATCGCGACCGAGCTGCACCTCAAGCGGCTGCTCGTGGGCGGGATGGAGCAGGTCTTCGAGATCGGCCGGCAGTTCCGCAACGAGGGCGCCGACGCCACCCACAACCCCGAGTTCACCTCCCTCGAGGTGTACGAGGCGTACAGCGACCAGCACGGCATGCGCCGCCTCACCCAACGGATCGTCCAGGACGCCGCCGAGGCCGTGCACGGCCGGCAGATCGGCCTGCGCACCACGAAGGACGGCCGGCTCGAGGAGTTCGACCTCTCCGGCGACTGGCCCGTGATCCCCCTCGCGACCGCCGTCTCCCGCGCCCTCGGCGAGGAGGTGGACGCCTCGACCCCCGCCGCCCGGCTCCACGCCCACGCCCGCGCGATCGGCCTCGAGCTCGACCCGCGCCTGGCCGCCGGCCCCGTGCTCGAGGAGCTCTACTCGGCGCTGTGCGAGCACGCGACGACCACGCCCGTCTTCTACTGCGACTTCCCCCGCGAGAACGCCCCGCTCGCCCGCCCGCACCGGGACGACCCGCGGCTCGCCGAGAAGTGGGACCTCGTCATCCAGGGCACCGAGCAGGGCACCGCCTACTCCGAGCTCATCGACCCCGCGGACCAGCGCCGGCGCCTGGTCGCCCAGTCGCTGCTCGCCGCCGCCGGGGACCCCGAGGCGATGGCCGTGGACGAGGACTTCCTGCGCGCCCTCGAGCTCGGCATGCCGCCCACCGGCGGGATGGGCATGGGCATCGACCGGCTCGTCATGAACCTCACCGGCCTGCCGATCCGCGAGACCATCCTCTTCCCCCTCGTCCGCCCGCCGGGCCGGTGAGCGGGGCCGGTCCCCGGTGGCCCGTGCGCGAGGGCCCCGCCACCGCTCGCCGGGCTGTGCCGCGCGTCATATCCTGGCCCCCATGACGACGACGCTCCCCTTCGGCACCTGGCCCTCCCCGATCACCGCCGAGCAGATCGCCTCCGGAGGCACCCGCCTGGGGGGCGCGCAGCTCGTGGGCGGCGAGATCTGGTGGAGCGAAGGGATCGCCACCGAGGGCGGCCGCATCGCGATCGTCCGCTCGACCGGCTCCGGAGCGGAGGGCGCGGCCCCCGAGGTCGTCCTCCCCGCCCCGTACAACGCCCGCTCCCGCGTGCACGAGTACGGCGGCTCCGCCTGGACCGCGGTGCCCGCAGGCTTCGGCGACCACGGCGACGCCGACGACCACGACTCCCACGAGCCGCCGCTCGTGCTCTTCGTCGACTTCGCCTCCCAGCGCGTGCACTCCCTGGTCCCGGGGCACGAGCCGCATCCGCTGAGCCCCGTCGGCCCCGAGGTCCCCTCCGCCCACGGGCCCTCGCTGCGCTGGGCGTGCCCCACCCCCGTGACGCTCGAGGACGGCACCCGCGAGGTGTGGTGGATCTGCGAGGACCACACCGGAGGCGCCGACGGTCCCCACACCGACGCCGACGGCGCCCCGCACGTCGAGCGGTACATCGCCGCCGTGCCGCTCGACGGCTCCGCCGCGGAGGACCCCGCCGCGATCCGCCGCGTCACACCCGCCTCCCGCTTCGTCGCCGCCCCCGCGCTCAGCCCCGACGGCACACGCCTCGCATGGATCAGCTGGGAGCACCCGCAGATGCCGTGGGACGGCACGCTCCTGCACGTCGCACCGCTGATCGACGGGCAGGCCGGCACCGGGGAGATCATCGCCGGCGCGACGGACGTCTCCGTGCTGCAGCCCGCGTGGCTCGACGAGGACACCCTGCTCTACCTCGCCGACGACTCCGGCTGGTGGACCCCGCAGCGATGGAGCGCCGAGGACGGCGCCCGCCCCGTGCTGCCGGGCGGGTCCCCGCACGCCGAGCGCGAGTTCGCCGGGTCCCTCTGGATGCTCGGCACCACCTGGATGCACGTGCTCGACGCGGACCGGGTGCTCGTCCAGCACGGCCGCGACGCCGACGCCCCCGGCGTGCTCACCGTGAGCAGCGGCATCGTCACGGACCTCGACCAGCCGCTGACCCTGATCTCCTCGATCGCCGTGGGGGAGGGCGGCCTGCTCGTCATCGGCGGCGCCTCGCCCACCGCGTTCCCCGCGCTGCACACCGCGCGCCTCACCCTCGATCCCGCCCCCGCGCTGTCCCCGCTGACGGTGCTGCGCTCCTCCCGGCAGGACGCCCCGGATGCCGCCGCCCTCCCCACCGGGGAGAGCATCGAGGTGCCGCTCGCGGGCGGCGGCGTGGTCCACGCGATCGTCTACCGGCCCCGGCAGGAGGGCTTCGCCGGGCAGGACGGCGAGCTGCCCCCGTTCATCGCCCGCGTCCACGGCGGCCCCACCTCGCACGTGCCGCCCGTGCTGAGCCTGCCCGTCGCCTACTACACCTCCCGCGGCCTCGGGGTCGTCGAGGTCAACTACGGCGGCTCCACCGGCCACGGCCGCGCCTACCGGGACCGCCTGAAGGGCCAGTGGGGCGTGGTCGACGTGCAGGACACCGTCGCCGTCATGGAACACCTGGTCAGCGCCGGGATCGCCGACGGCGCCCGGCTCGCGATCGAGGGCGGCAGCGCGGGCGGCTGGACCACCCTCGCGTGCCTCACCCGCACCGACACCTTCGCCGCCGGCGTCTCGAGCTTCGGCGTCGCGGAGCTCGAGTCCTTCCGCAGCGACACCCACGACTTCGAGTCCCGGTACATCGACGGGCTCGTCGGCCCCTACCCGGAGCGCAGGGACCTCTACGTCGAGCGGGCGCCGCTCAGCCACGTCGACGAGCTCGAGTGCCCCGTGCTGCTCCTCCAGGGGGACGAGGACAGGATCGTGCCGCCCAGCCAGTCCGAGATGTTCCGCGACGCGCTCGCCGCGAAGGGCATCCCGCACGCCTACCTGCTGTTCGAGGGGGAGCAGCACGGGTTCCGGAAGGCGGCGACGATCGTCCGCGCCACCGAGGCCGCGCTCTCCTTCTACGGGCAGGTGCTGGGCTTCACCCCGCTCGAGGTGCCCGTGCTGGACCTCGACCGCGGCTGAGACCGGCGGCGGTCCCCCAGCTCGAGCGCCGCGGAGGGCACCGGCACGGGCAGCCCCGTCGGAGGGGTGTACCGGCAGGGCACCGCAGGGGTGCCGCCCGGGCGCAGGAGGGGACCTACCCTGGCGTGCATGGACAACCGAGCCGAGGTCCGCGAGTTCCTCATGACCCGCCGTGCGAAGGTCACGCCGGAGCAGGCGGGGCTGCCGAGCATCGGCGCCCGGCGCGTGCCCGGACTGCGCCGCAGCGAGGTCGCCGTGCTCGCGGGACTCAGCGTCGAGTACTACGCGAAGCTCGAGCGCGGGCAGATCACCGGCGCCTCCGCCTCCGTCCTCGATGCGCTCGCCCGCGCACTTCAGCTCGACGAGGTGGAGCGTCGCCACCTGCAGGACCTCGCCCGCGCGGCCGACGGCACCGCCACCGCGTCCCGCCGCCGCCGGCCCCGTCCCGCGGCGCTCGCCGGCTCCCGGCCCGCACTGCAGTGGATGCTCGACGGGATGACCGGCTCCGCCGTGTTCGTCCGCGACCCGTACCACCGGATGATCGCCGCGAACCAGCTGGGCCGTGCCTTCTACCTGCCGGTGGTGGGTGAGGCGGGGCTGCTCGCCCTGCCCGAGGGCGTGCACGCCCCGAACCTCGTGCGCTTCCAGTTCCTGGACCCCGCCTCCCGCGACTTCTACCCGGACTGGGAGGTGTTCGCGCGGATGGGCGTGGGCGCCCTGCGCGTCGAGGCGGGCAAGGACCCGCACGATCCGGTGCTGCAGGAGCTGATCGGGGAGCTCTCCACCTGCTCTGAGGACTTCCGACGGCTGTGGGCCGCGCACGACGTCCACGCCCACAGCGCCGGCACCAAGCGCTTCGTGCACCCCGTGGTGGGGGCGCTGACGGTGCGCTTCGAGCAGATGGAGCTCTCCGCGGATCCGGGGTGCATGCTCATCGCCTACACGGCGGAGCCCGCGACCGAGGCCGCGGAGCGCATGAGCCTGCTCTCGAGCTGGGCAGCGACCCGCGTCGAGGAGCTGCGCGAGCACGGGGCCGCCACCGCCACCGCCCCGGAGGGCGCGGACCCGAGCGTGCCCTCCTGAGCCGCGCGCCCACCGGGCCCCGCCGCCCGGCTGCTCGCCGTCCGTCCCGCTCCCCGCCCGCTGCCGCCGCCTGTCGATCGCCCCGCTCCCCGCCCGCTGCCGCCACCCGGTGTCCGTTTGCGCGCTGTGGTTCCGTTCGTGGAACTGGGGCGCGCAATCGGACAGGCTGACGCAGGGCTCAGGTGCGGGGGACGAGGAGCACGCTGACCTGACCGGGGCCGGGGAAGACCTGCTCGGAGACCAGCGCCCTGCCTCCGTCGAGCTCGAGCTCGAGGCATGAGCGGTCCATGACCAGCGAGAAGGGGATCCCCTCGGTGCCGGGGCGGGCCGTCCAGGGAGCCGATCGGGTGTGGCCCGGGGCAAAGTCCGTGAGGTGGGCGCGGGAGCGGTCCACGGTGACGGTGCCGTCGGCGGTGACCTCGACGACCACCTCGCGGGGGCCGTCCTCCCCGTCGACCCGGAGCACCAGGTCCAGCGCCCGGCCCCGCGGCAGGATGCCCCGGAGGTGGAACGGCGTGGAGCCCTCGACCCGGGCGACCTCCTGCGGCGCCGGGAGCGGCTCCGGCACCTCCAGCTCGAACGTCGCGACGGCGTCCGGCACGAGCAGCTGCTGGCGCAGGGCGAGGTTACCGTCGGCCCCCTGCTCCAGGTGCAGGGTGCGCGGGAGCGTCATCGCGGAGCGCCACGGGTCCGTGGGCGTCGTGGTCGCGTAGTCCCAGTTGTTCATCCAGCCCAGGAGCACGGGGCTCCCCTCGACGCCGGAGAAGGAGACCGTGGCGTAGTGGTCGTGGCCGAGGTCCAGGGGCACCGGAGCGGCGGTCACGGTGAAGTCGCGGCCGTCGAAGTCGCCGAGGATCGCGTAGGTGCCGGAGCCGCCCGCGGGGCCGCCGGGGTTCGTGGAGAGGATCAGCACCCATGCCTCGCCGCCGCCGTCGCCGTCGACCGGCACCCGCACGAGGTCCGGGCACTCCCAGATCCCCCCGTCCACCGCGGGATGGGTGAACGCGGAGGCATGCTCCCAGGTCAGGAGGTCGGTGGAGGTGTGGACGTGCACCGTGTGCTCGAGCGCCTCGACCGCGACCATCACCCAGCGGCCCGACTCGGCATGGCGGAACACCTTCGGGTCGCGGAAGTTCGCGCTGCCCCGGTCGAGCACCGGGTTGCCTGCGTGGCGGGTCCAGGTGAGCCCGCCGTCCGTCGAGGAGGCGATCGACTGCGCCTGGATGCCCGCGAGGGTGGGGTGCGCGTCGGTGTAGGCGCTCGTGTAGATCGCCACGAGCGGGCCGCTGCCGTCGTCGCCGCCGAGTCCGGAGGTGTTCCCCGCGTCGTGGACCACGCTGCCGGAGAAGATCATCTCCTCCGCGGTGGCCTCGATCGCGACGGGCTGCGCGGTCCAGGTGGCGAGGTCCGGGGACGTCGCGTGACCCCAGGAGAGGTTCCCCCAGAGACTGCCGAAGGGGTTGTTCTGGAAGAACGCGTGCCAGGTCCCCTCGTGGAGGATGAGCCCGTTGGGGTCGTTCATCCAGGTGGCGACGGGGGTGAGGTGATGCTCGGGACGGTGGGCGTCGGTGCGGGTGGGGGCGACGGTGCTCATGTGCTCTCAGTCCGGTGGGAGGGGGCGGGGCGCGGTCGCGCCCCGCCGGGAGGAGGGGCGCTCAGCCGGCGGCCTCCGTGAAGCGGTTGTAGGCCTGCTGGTACACGTCCACCACCTCGGAGATGCCGATGCTCTCGAGCTGGGAGGTGTAGCCCTCCCACTCCTTCTCGATGCCGCCCTTGACGATCCAGGTGGACACCTTCTCATCGACCAGTGTCCGGACGTCGGCCTCGATGGTGGAGATGCGGTTCAGCTCGTCGACGGAGAGCATGACCGGCGGGTACTTCTCGTTCGCCCGGTGCGGCTCGTAGAACTCCCGGATCTGCTCCTGCCGTGCGGCCGCCCGCGGCTCGGGCAGGACCACGGTCTCGAAGTCCTCCTTGGTGATGATCTTCGGACCGCCGGGGGAGACCTTCACGCGACGCTCCTGCTCGGTGCCGCCGCCCTCGACGGGGATCTGCTCGAGCAGGCCGTCCGCGTTCTCCTGCTGGGTGACGCCGATCGGTCCCCAGTTCGCCTGGGCGCTCATGACCGGGTCGAAGAGCATGTCCGCCCAGCGCAGCGTCGCGGCGGCGTACTGGTTGGTGCGGCTGATGGCGAAGGCGCCGCGGTTGATCTCCTGGTTGTTGGCGACGCAGGCGCGCTGTGTGCCGTCCGGGCCCGGGAAGATCGGCATGATCCGGTACTGGTCCGCGCGCTCGGGTCCCACGACCTCGGAGATTTCCCAGAAGGAGAAGGAGCCGAGGGTCTGCGGCTCCGCCTTCCCCTTGGCGATGAACGTGGTGTAGTCCTGCGAGAAGGCCTCCTGGTCGATCAGCCCCTCGGTGTACCAGGTGTGGAGGGTCGCGATCGCGTCGCGGAAGCCGTCCGTGTTCGCCGTGAAGACGACCTTCCCGTCCTGGACGATGCGGTGGTCGGGGTTGTCGGCCTGGCCGCCGATGGCGGCGATGAGGTCCGCGATGTCCCCGGCGCCGATGAACGACAGCGGCTGGGTGCCGGACGGGCCGATCTCCTTGAAGGCGAGGAGTGCCTCGTGGTACTCGTCCACGGTGGTGGGGAGCTCGAGGTTCGCCTTTTGGAGCCACGCGGTGTTGATGAACATCATCCGGGGGAACTCGACGAGACCGAGCTCCTCGACGGAGGGCAGCGTGTAGATGTGGCCGTCGGAGGCGGTGATCGCGCTCCTGATGTCCGGACGCTCCTCGAGGATGGCGTTCAGGGTCGGGGCGTGCTCGGGGATGAGCTCCTCGAGGGCGAGGAGGGTGCCGTTCGCGCCGTACTTGGCGACCTCGGCGTCGGACAGGCCCGTGTTGAACAGCGCGTCGGGGAGGTCGCCGCCGGCGAGGAGGAGGTTCTTCTTCTCGCCCCAGACCTCGTCGGGCTCGTTCTTCCAGGAGACGCTGATCCCGGAGTCCTCCGCCCAGGTCTTCACGAGACCCATCGTCTCGTAGTCCGGGGCGAGAGGGGACTTCGCGCCCCCGAACGTGAGGGTGAGGTCGCCGGTGACGATCGGCAGTCCGGAGTCGGTCAGGCCCGCCTCGGCGGACTTGTCCTCGGTAGCCCGCTCGGAGGGGCGGCTGCAGGCCGCGGCGCCGAGGGCGGTGAGGGAGAGGGCGGTCGCGCCGAGCGTGAAGCGGCGGCGGCTGAGCGGCGGGAGAGGGGCGGTGGACGGCATGGGGACTCCTTCGTCGATGCGGGTCATACGTACAACTGCGGTGGTGGTGGATGGTGAGGGTCGCGGGCGTGCCGCGGTGGTCAGGAAGGGCGGTGGCGTGATCAGCTCTTGAGCGCGCCGAGCGTCGCGCCCTTGACGAAGTGCCGCTGGAGGAACGGGAACGCCACGAGCAGCGGGATCGTGGAGACGACGATCATCGAGTACTTCAGCAGCTCGCCCATCTTCTGCGCGGCGGCCGTCGAGTCCATCGAGGCCATGTCCATCCCGGAGGCGGAGGCCTGGGACTGGATGAGCACGTTGCGCAGGATGAGCTGCAGCGGGTACTTCGACTCGTCGGAGAGGTAGATCATCGCGTCGAAGAAGGCGTTCCAGTTCGCGACGATGTGGATCATCGCCATGAGCACGATCAGCGGCTTCGACAGCGGCAGCACGATGCCGAAGAAGAAGCGGAAGTCGCTCGCCCCGTCGAGCTGGGCGGCCTCGCGCAGCTCCGGGGAGATGCTCTGCTCGAAGAAGGTGCGGGCGATGATGAGGTTCCAGACGCCGACGGCGCCCGGGAGCACCACGGCCCACATCGTGTCCAGCATGCCCAGCTGCTTCACCACGAGGTAGCGGGCGATCATGCCGCCGTCGAAGAACATCGTGACGACGAACAGGACCATGACGAGGTTCCGACCGGGCATGTCCTTCCGGGCCAGGGCGTACGCCCCGCACAGGATCATGGTCACGCTGATCGCGGTGCCGACCACGGTGTAGAGCACCGAGTTGAGGAACCCGCGCACGATCGTCGAGGTGCCGAAGATCGTCGCGTACCCGTCGAAGGTGATACCGCGGGGGAGCAGGAAGACCTTGCCCTGCTGCACGAGGTCCGGGTCCGAGATCGAGGCGATGACGATGAAATAGAGCGGGTACACGATGAGCACGATCGCGACCGCGATGATGCCGTAGGTGAGGACCGCGAACAGCGGGTCGCCGAAGCGGTCCGCGAACGTGCGGCGGCGGGGGACGGCGCCGGCGGCGAGGGAGTCGGGGCGGGTCATGGTCGTCATCGGGGTCACCACAGGCTCGACTGGTTGGCCTTCTTCGCGACCTGGTTGAAGGTCAGGAGGAGGACGAGGTTCAGGACGGAGTTGAACAGGCCGATCGCGGCGGAGTAGCTGAACTGCGCTCCCTGCAGGCCGACCTTGTATACGTAGGTGTTGATGACCTCGGAGGTGGGCAGGTTGAGGTCGGTCTGCATGAGGTAGACCTTCTCGAAGCCGAGGTTGAAGATGTTGCCGATGGCGAGGATGAACAGGATCGTGATCACCGGGAGGATCCCCGGGATGTCGATGTGGCGGATCCTCTGGAACCGGTTCGCGCCGTCCATGCGCGCCGCCTCGTGGAGCGAGGGGTCGATCGCGGTGAGCGCGGCGAGGTAGATGATCATCGAGAAGCCCGCGTTCTGCCAGACGTCGGAGCCGATGTAGAGCGGCCGGAACCACTCCGGGGTGCCCATGAAGAAGATCGGATCGCCGCCCAGGCCGGTGATCAGGTGGTTGACCAGGCCGGAGCTGGGCGAGAACAGCAGGTGGATCATGCCGACGACGACCACCACGGAGATGAACGAGGGCGAGTAGAGGATCGTCTGCGTGAGGCGCTTGAACCGCTCGCTCGGGAGCTGGTTCACGACGAGCGCGAGGATGATCGGGATCGGGAAGGCGACGAGCAGGCCGACCGTGTTGATGGTGAGCGTGTTCGCGACGATCCGGCCGAACTGGAAGCTGTGGATGAAGGTCTCGAAGTGCTGCAGACCCACCCAGGGGCTCCAGAAGAAGCCGTCCACGGGGTTGTAGTCGCGGAAGGCGATCTGGGCGCCGTACATCGGCCAGTACTTGAAGACGACGAGGTAGACGAGCGCCGGCGCGAGTAGTACGTATAACTGCCAACTCTGCAGGATGCGACGGGGCAGCGTCCGGTGTCGTGGGACGCGGTCCTGCGAGAGCGGAGGGGCGGCACCCCCGGGAGGTGCCTCGGGGCCGACGGCGGTGTCGGTGGTCATGCGTCAGCTTCCTTTCGGTGCGGCGACGGAGTCGCGGCGGATCACGGGGCAGGGGACGGCGTGGACCTCCGGCGGGGCCGACGGGTCCAGGACCAGGGCCGCCGCGAGCTCGCCCATGGCGAGGTACGGCAGGCCCAGGGTGGTCAGCGGCGGGTGGAAGAAGTCCTGGAGCACGTCGTGGTCGTCGAAGCCGACGATCGACATGTCCTCGGGGACCCGCAGCCCCCGGGACTGCAGCTCCTGGTAGGCGCCGAGCGCCGTGCGGTCGTTCCCGCAGAAGATCGCCGTGGGCGGCTCCTCGAGGGTCAGCAGGGCGCGGGTGCCCTGCTCGCCGTCGGCCTGGGTGCCGTGACCCGGCACCACGAGCGCCGAGTCCGGCGCGATCCCGGCCTCCGTGAGCGCCCGCTCGTACCCGCGGAGGCGATCGCGCGCCGCGGGGAGCGTCGCGGTCGGGAAGATGTTGATCATCCCGATGCGCGTGTGGCCGGCGTCGAGGAGAACCCGGGCGGCGTCGTAGCCGCCCTGCTCCTCGTCCGGCACGACGCTCGGCACGCGGCCGGACAGGTCGCGGCCGTTCAGACACACGGCCCGCACCTCGAGCGCCTCCTCCGGCACCTCGATCTCGCGGTGGTAGTCGAGGGTCACGAGCACGCCGCGCACCTGGTGGGACAGCAGCACCTCGTAGGCCGCCGAGCGCAGCCTCTCGTCCCCACCGGTGTCGATCGTCATCAGGGCGTTGCCGTCCCGCCAGGCGCGGTCCTGGGCGCCCTTGATGAGCTGGCCCGAGAACGGCGAGGTCGCGACCTGGTCGCCCACCATCCCGATGATCTCGGCGACGCCGGTCTTGAGCGTCTTGGCCTGGAGGTTGGTGCGGTAGCCCAGCTCGGCGGCGGCGTCGCGGACCCGCTGGGCGGTGGTCTCGGAGGCGCGCCCGGCGGAGTTCCCGGAGAGCACGAGGGAGACGACGGCCTGGGAGACCTCTGCGGCGGCGGCGACGTCGTGCATCGTGGGACGCTTGGCCATCTCGCCTCCTTCGGCGTGCTCGGGTCGATCGGGTGATCTGGTCGTTCAGTTGCCCGGGTGCCCGGATCGTTGGGTTCGGCTGGGGCGTCGGGTCGACGGTGCCTCGGATCGTCCTTCGGCCCCGCCGTCCCATCGTCGGGGTTATTCGTATGACGGGCGACTGGGGAGATCCTGCAGCCTCCACGTGCCCCGTGTCAAGCCCCATGCATCGGGCCAGCGAACCGGCCCCGCTGCCGAGCCCCGGGACCTGCATGTCCGATTGCGCGCTGTGGTTCCGTTTGTGGAACTGGGGCGCGCAATCGGACAGGGGTGGCCGGGCCGAGCCCGGCCGGGCCTCAGGCGCCGATGTCGAGCTTGCCGACCGCCGTGATCGGGGCGACGCGGCCTTCCTCGAGCTGGTACTGGCAGCCCACGATGCCGAGCTCGCCGCCAGCGACGGCGTCGCTGATCACCCGCGAGGAGCGCATGAGCTGGTGGATCGTCTCGTCGAGGTGGCGGCGGCCCACGGCGTCCGCGTCGATCTGCGCCGGGTCCACGTAGGGGCTGAGCCGCTGGGAGCCGAGCCACTCCTGCTGGACGGCCGGCTGGATCAGCTCGAGCTCGCGGCGGATCGCCGGGGTGGTCTCGGAGGGGTGCGCGGTGGTGAGGTCGATCGCGGCCTTCACCGCGCCGCAGGAACCGTGGGCGAGCACGACGATCACGGCGACGCCGAGGCTCGACACGGCGAACTCCATGGTCGCGACGGTGTTCTCGTTGGCGATCTGGCCGATGTTGCGCACCACGAACAGCTCGCCCAGGCCGCAGTCGAAGAGGATCTCCGCGGCGACGCGCGAGTCGGAGCAGCCCAGGAAGGCGGCGTTCGGCGCCTGGAACTCGGTGAGCTCGCTGCGGCGCGCGGCGTCCTGGTCGGGGTGACTCACCGCACCCCTCATGAAGCGCTCGTTGCCTGCGGCGAGGTCGTCCCACGCCTCCTGCACGCTGACGCGAGGTGTCGCCATGAGCTGGTCCTTCCGGTCGAGATGGTGAAGCCTGCCCCAGCACAGTACGCCGCGGGGGCGGCGGGCCAGGGCGTCGTCCGCCCCGGCCGCGGTGCGGGCGGGGCGGTGGCATGACGCAGGTCTCAGGCCTGAGCGGCGAGCGCCTCCCGGATCGGCCCGGAGAGATCCTCCGGGGTCACCGTCGGCTCGACACGGGCGATGACCCGGCCCTCGCGGTCCAGCAGGAACTTGGTGAAGTTCCAGGGGATGTCCCCACCCTCGATGTGCTCGCCTGCCGGGGTCTCGTGCGGGCCCGTCAGCCACCGGTACAGAGGATCGGCGCCCTCGCCGTTGACCTCGATCTTCGCGTGCATCGGGAAGGTGACGCCGTAGCCGGTGGAGCAGAAGGCCGCGATCTCCGACGCCGTGCCGGGCTCCTGGTGGCCGAACTGGTCGCAGGGGAAGCCGAGCACCGCGAGGCCCTGCTCGGCGTAGGTCTCGTGCAGGGCCTGCAGCCCCTCGTACTGCGGAGTGAGGCCGCACTGGCTGGCGGTGTTCACCACGAGCACCACCTTCCCGAGGTGCGCGGAGAGGTCGGTGGGGGAGCCGTCGAGGGTGCTCGCGGAGAAGTCGCCGAGGGTCGTCATGGCCCCATCATGGACCCCTCCTCGCCGGGAGGTCCCGCAGGTGAGGCTCAGTGCCTGCCGCGCAGCTGCGGCGGGGCCGCGAGCATCTGCAGGTCCAGCTGGCGCAGCACGGTGTCCGCGGCCTCGGGGTCCACGCCCGGCTCGGAGCGGGCCTGGAGGACCTCGGCGCGCGCGGCGTCCAGGCCCACGGTCTGCGCGGCGACCATGAGCTCGCGGCCTCGGCGCAGCTTCTTGCGCTTGGCGAGCATCTGCTGGTGCAGCTCGGGGTCCACGGGTGTCCCGTCGGGGTTCATCGCGACCACGGCCTGCGTCGAGGTGTCGAGCTCCTTGCGCAGGCCCTGGAAGCGCTGCTTGATCGCGGCGAGCTGCTCCGGGGTGATCTCCTCGGTGCTCTCGAAGCGCTCGCGGATCGCCTCGAGCGCGGCGCCCTGGGCACGGGCGGTGAGCTCACGGATCTCGCCCATCGTCACGGTGCCGTCGTCCTGCAGCCTGAGCGCCTTCAGCAGCGGGCCGACGCCGAGGCCCGTCGGCACGAGCGTCACCAGCAGCACCGCACTCGCGACGATGACCACGAGGTTGCGATGGTCGCCCACCGCTGCGGAGCTGGGGATCGCGAGGGCCAGGGCGAGCGTCGCGAGGCCGCGCATGCCGCACCAGGTGAGGACCACGGAGTCCTTCCAGGAGAGGTCGTCCCCGCCGTCCTTGCGGGCCACGGGCCGGATCAGCAGCATGCCGATCGCGCGCACCACGATGACCACGGCGCAGACGGCCGCGGCGATCGGCACGTAGTCCAGGACCCCCATGCCCTCCTCCGCGACGACGTCCCGCAGCTGCATGCCCATGAGGCCGAAGGCGATGCCGGTGACGAGCAGGTTCGCCACGTCCCAGAAGGTCGCACGGGAGATGCGGGCCTCGGAGTCCTCCGCACGGGCGCGGCGCTTGGTCTCCAGTGCCGTGACGACGACCGCGATGACGCCGGAGGCGTGCAGCTCCTCCGCCGCGATGTACGCGGCGAAGGGGACGACGACGCTCATGGCGGTGCGGGCCGCGGTGGTCGTGACCATCCGCGAGGCGAAGCGGTAGCCGAAGCCGAGCACGAAGCCGATGCCCACGGCGAGCACCGCGCCGATCACGAAGTCGAGCACGAGGCCGACGCCGAGGGTCCCGCCGCTCTCGAGGGCGGAGAGCGCGGCGGTGAACAGCACGATCGCGACCGCATCGTTGAACAGGCCCTCGGTCTGCAGCATGGACAGCAGGCGGCGCGGCATCTTCGCGGGCCCGGCGACGGCCTCCACGGCCACCGGGTCAGGCGGGGCGACCATCGCGCCGAGCATGACAGCGAGCGGCACCGCGATCCCGGGGACGAGCAGGGACACGGTGCCGGCCACGAGCGCGGCGGTCACCGCGGTGAGGCCCACGGCGAGGGCGAGCAGGGTGCGCCAGCGGGAGATGAACACGGACCAGTCCGTCTTCTGCGCGGTCGCGAACAGCAGCGGCGGCAGCAGCAGCGGCAGGATCAGGTGGGCGTCGATCTGCAGGTGCGGCAGGCCCGGGATCGAGGCGATCGCGCTGCTCGCGAGGAGCATGAGGATCGGATAGGGGAGACGCCACCGTTCGCCCAGCGCCACGCAGACCACCGTCACCGCGAGCAGTCCGACGACGAGGGCGAGGGTGGTCATGCGGCGGTCTCCTGGGCTCGGCGGCGTGCGGCGCGCATCCCCGGCCGAGGCTGCGTGGCGCCGGGGGAGAGGAGACGCGGGTGCGTGTCCAGAATATCGCGGCATGCCCGGGAGCAGTCCGGGAGCGGGGTCCACGACGGCCGACGGGCCGGCGTCCGTCTCGAGGACGGACGCCGGCCCGTCGGGCTGAGCGAGGCCGGGGGTCAGCAGTAGGCGGTCGTGGAGGACGTGCGGACGGACGTCTTCGTCGCCTTGTGGCTGCCGCCGCGGTACGTGCAGGACTCCAGGAGCTTGCCCGTGGAGGTAAAGGTGCGGGCGGTGTCCCCGGTGTTGTTCCAGATGTACGAGGACTTGTTCCAGTACAGGGTGGAGGAGGAGTTCTTCCCCTTGCCGGACCTGATCGTCACGGACTTCCCGGCGCCGAGCTTGAAGCCCTTGGGGAAGGTGAACTTCTGCGGGCCGTTGTCACGCACGGTGTAGCCGGTGAGCGTGAGCGTGGTGCGTCCCGTGTTCTTCAGGACGATGTACTCCTTGGTGTACCCGGAGTTCGTGGACTTGTCGGTGCCCGGCGGGTCGTAGTACACGGAGACGATGTCGAGGGGCTTCACGGTCGCGGCGTCCGCCGCGGGGGCGATGGCCATCGGTGCGGCGAGGGTCGCGGCGGCGAGGAGCGCGAGGAGCAGGATCCGGGCGCGGCCGGAGAGGGCGGTGATCACAGGGGACTCCAGGAGGACGGCCGGCGGCTGCGCCGGGCGACGACGGGGTGGGGGTACGGCTGGAGCCGTGGGGACCGGGAGGTCCGTCGGGCAGCAGGAATCTACACGTCAGATCCGTCGTGGATGCCCGTTTCCGCCCGATGCGACGCGCCTCACCGCCCGGGAGGGCGGTGAGGCGCGTCCGTGCTGGTCAGCGGGCTGCGGTCAGAGCGAGTCCTGCCACGCCCGGTGCAGTGCGGCGAAGCGGCCGCCCGCCGCGACGAGCTCCTGCGGGGAGCCGTCCTCGACGACCTCGCCGCCGTGCACCACGAGCACGCGGTCCGCGATCATCACGGTGGTCAGACGGTGCGCGATGATCAGCGAGGTGCGGTGCCCGAGCAGCTTCGTGAGCCCCTCCTGCACCATCCGCTCGCTCGGGATGTCGAGCGAGCTCGTCGCCTCGTCGAGGATCAGCACGCGCGGGTCCGCGAGGAACGCGCGGGCGAAGGAGATCAGCTGCCGCTGCCCGGCGGAGACGCGGCCGCCGCGCTTGTTCACGTCGGTGTCGTAGCCGTAGGGCAGCTGCTCGATGAAGGAGTCCGCGCCGATGGCCTTCGCCGCCGCCTCGATCTCCTCGCGGCTCGCCCCCGGCCTGCCGAGCGCGATGTTGTCCGCGACGGTGCCGGAGAACAGGTACGCCTCCTGCGTGACCATGACGATGTTGCGGGTGAGGTCCTTCATGGAGATGTCCCGCAGGTCCACGCCGTCGAGCTTCACGCTGCCCTCGGTCGCGTCGTAGAAGCGCGAGATGAGCTTCGCGACCGTGGACTTCCCGGCGCCCGTCTGCCCCACGAGCGCGACCGTCTGCCCCGCGGGGATGTGCAGGTCCATCGGCCGCAGCACGAGCGGGCCCTGCGCCGTGTAGCGGAAGGCGACGTCGTCGAAGTCGATCCGGCCGGAGGACTGCGGCAGGGGCGTCGGCGACTCGGACTCCTTGACGTGCGGCTGCTCCGCGAGGAGGTTCGCGATCTTCTCGAGCGCCGCCACGGCGGACTGGAACGCGTTGTAGAAGTTCGCGATCTCGTCGACCGGCTGGAAGAAGCGCCGCGAGTACAGCACGAGCGCGACGAGCACGCCCACCTGCAGGTCACCGGAGAGCACCCGGAAGCCGCCCACCACGAGCACCGCCGCGATGGTGACGTTCGCGAGCACGCGCAGCGAGGGCTGGTAGATGCCGAACACCTGGATCGAGCGCAGCGACGCGTTGCGGTAGTCCATCGCGAGCGTGTCGAAGCGCTCCTGGTTGCGGTCCTCCTTGCGGAAGGCCTTCACCGCGCGGATGCCGGCCATCGCCTCGACGAAGTGCACGATCAGCCGCGCCGAGTGGGTGCGGATCGCGCGGTACTCGACGGAGGAGCGGCGCTGGAACCACAGGGTGAGCAGCAGGCAGGGGACGAGCATGAGCAGCATGACCACGCCGGTCACCCAGTCCATCGCCACGATCAGCACGATCGTGAACACCATCGAGAGGAACGAGCCCACCATGATGTTCACGCCGGAGTCGAGCAGCTCGCGCAGCGCCTCCATGTCGCTCGTCTGGCGGGAGACGATCCGGCCGGAGGTGTAGCGCTCGTGGAACTCGAGGTCCTGGCGCTGCGTGAAGCGGAAGACCTTCCGGCGCAGCGCGAGCAGCATCCGCTGGCCCACGACGACGGACTGCTTGACGTAGCCGTAGGTGAGCACGCCGCCCACGATCGCGCAGGCGATGTGGAGGGCGGCCGCCTGGATCGCGGGCACCGAGTTCCCGGCCGCGAGCGCGGGGATGCCGTGGTCGATGCCCCAGGCGATGATCGCCGGGCCGGCGACGACGGCCAGCTGCGCGACGACGACCATGACGGCCATGACCGCGAACTGCCCCTTCACGGGGGAGACCAGCTCGCCCAGCAGGGTGAGGGAGCGCTTGCGGGAGGCTCTCGCCTCCTCCGGGGTGAGGTCCTTCTGCTCGTCGTCGCCCGCGCGTTCGCGGGTCGCGGTGGCGGTCATCGTGCGCCCTCCGGCTCGGTCTCGGACGTGCTGGTGCCCTCTGATCCGGGTGGGCCGTCGGCCGCCTCCCGGGTGTCCCGCGCCTCCTGCGCCTCCTGGGCGCGCTGGATCTCGCGGAGGTCGAGCTCGCCGGTGAGCGCCTCGATGTCCTGGTCGCGGCGCGTCTCCTCCTCCTGGTTCGCGATCACCCAGCGGTAGCGGGCGCTCGAGGCCATGAGCTCGGTGTGCGTGCCGACGGCGACCACGGTGCCGCCGTCGAGCAGGGCGACCCTGTCCGCGAGGGCGACCGTCGAGGTGCGGTGGGCGACGATCAGGGTGGTCGTGCCCTCGAGCACCTCGCGGAGGCGGCCGGTGACCGTCTCCTCGGTGCGCGTGTCGAGCGCGGAGAGCGGGTCGTCCAGCAGCAGCACCGCCGGGCGGGCCGCGATCGCGCGGGCCAGGGCGAGGCGCTGGCGCTGACCGCCGGAGAGGCTCATGCCCTCCTCGCCGATCCGCGTGTCCACGCCGTCCGGCAGCTCGTACGCGTAGGTGGCGTCCGCCGTGCGCAGGGCGAGGTGCAGCAGCTCCTCGGCCGCCTCGTCGGAGAGCGCCGGATCCGCGCCGAGCAGGACGTTGTCCCGCACTGAGTCGGAGAACAGCGTCGCGTCCTCGAAGGCGACCGCGGTGAGGGTGCGCAGGTCCGGGAGGGCCAGGTCGCGCACGTCGACCCCGTCGATCCGCACGCGCCCCTCGGTCACCTCGTACAGGCGCGGCACGAGCTGCAGCAGTGTCGACTTGCCCGAGCCGGTGACGCCCACGAGCGCCATCGTCTCGCCCGGGCGGATCTCGAGGTCCACGCCGTCGAGCACGTCCTTCACGTGGCCGGGGGCGTCCTCGTAGCGGAAGTGCACGCCCTCGAAGCTGACGGCGCCGCGCGCGGCCGACGTGTCCACGGCGACCGGGCTCTCCGGGGAGGTGATCGTGTTCTCCTCGTCCATCACCTCGTAGTGGCGGTCCAGCGCGGTGGAGGCGTTGACCATCTGCCCGAACAGCATGCCGAGCATGCGCACCGGTCCCACGACGAGGGTCGCGGTCGCGAAGTAGCTCGCGAGCTGGCCCACGCTGATCGAGCCGCCTGCCACGAGGTGCAGGCCCACGAACAGGGCGATGCCGAGCGCGAGCTCCGGCAGCATGAACATGAACATGTCGAAGCGCGCCATGGAGGTCGCCTTGCGCACCTCGGTGCGGCGCAGCTCCTCCGCCTGCTCGGTGAACCCCTCGAGGGCCGACGGGCCGCGGCCGAAGGCCTTCAGCACACGGATGCCCTGCACCGACTGCTCGATGGTCGTGGCGAGGTCGCCGTTCTGGTCCTGCGAGAGGCGCGAGAGCACCGAGAACTCGCGGTGGAAGCGGTAGGCGATGACCGTCACCGGCACCGCCGCGAGGAAGAAGATCAGCGCGAGCAGCCACGAGGAGCGCACCAGCAGCACCATGCCGACGACGATCGTCACCGACGTCGTGACCAGCATGATCATGCCGAACGCGATCCAGCGGCGGATCGTGTTGATGTCGCTCATCATGCGCGAGAGCAGCTGGCCCGAGCCCCATCCGTCGTGGAAGGAGACGGGCATGTGCTGCGTCTTCGCGTAGAAGCGGACGCGGATGTCCTTCTCGACGAGCGTCGAGGGAGCGACGGCGAACACGCGCCGCAGCCAGATGAGGGCGGCCTCGACGAGGCCGAGGGCGAGGACCACGGCGCCGCCGGTCCACACGGTCGCGGAGGCCGCGCCGACGTGGAGACGGTTCACCACGACCTCGAGCACCTGGGGGATGCCCAGGGCGACGAGGGAGGCGGTGAGGGCGCTGAGGAGCCCCAGGTAGAGACGGAAACGGATCGGGCGGACCGTCTGCCAGAGACGGCTCATGGTGCCGAGCATGGGGCGTTGCATCCTTGCGGAGGAGCGGGGGTCCCGGACGGGAGGGGGAGGGGGTGGGGACCGGAGACTTAGCCTAGTCAACGATTCCCACGAGGGACAGGACATATCGCGGATGTCCCGGGGGATGAGATGTCGTGCCGCTCCCCGCGCTCATGCGACCGGGCCCGAGCTCAGTGCCCGGCCCGGTGCCACGGCTCCGGTCAGGAGGCGGTGGGCTCCCACTCGCCGTAGGCGGCGTCGGAGAGCACGGCGGAGGCGCCCGCGGCCGCGGCGGTCACGGTCAGCACGGCCGGCCAGGAGCCGATCTTCTTGGCGAGCGGGTGCGAGAGGCCGAAGCCGAGCACGTAGGCGGCGCCGAGCACGGCGGCGGTCGCGGGGCCGCGGCGGGCCAGCCAGGTGCGGCCCGCGTAGAGGCCGGCGGCGCCGAGCACCACACCGCCGAGCGGCCGGATCCCGGTCTCGCGTGCGGTGACATAACCGCCGATCAGGCCGACGGCGACGATCGGTGCGGTGCGGACGGATTCGGCGGACTTCAGCGCGGTGCTCATGCGCCCGAGCCTACGCCGGGCGGGGCCGCCGGCCTCCCAGGTCCCGGGGCGGGTCCTCAGGACTCCAGCTGCATCCGCTTGGCCTCCGCGGCGAGGTCCGCCTGCCCCGCGACGTCCTCGAGATCGGCGCCCGTGGAGGCGGTGACGGCGGCGCCCACGAGGCCTTCGACGAGCGGCGCCGCGCTCAGCCGCACGCGGCCGGCGAGCTCCGGGTCGAGCATCTCGACGGCGAGGTGGGCGGACATGACGGCGCTGCCGAGGTCCATGAGCACGAGCACGCCGTGGTCGTCCGCCGCGCTCTCGATGGCGGCGGCGATCGCGGCGGCGTCGGTGCCGAGCGCGAGGCCGTCCGGGGCGCTCGGGTCGGCGACGCCGGCCGCGATCGCGATCTCGGGGCCGTCGCCGCGCAGCATCTGCGAGGCGAGGTCCACGGCGGCGCGGGCGAGCGGCGCGGAGTGGGAGACGATGACGATGCCGGTCATCGACCCGACTCGCCGCTGACGGCGTCCGCGAGCGCCTGCCACAGCAGCACGGTGCTCGCGGCGCCGGGATCCACGTGGCCCACGGAGCGCTCGCCGAGGTAGGAGGCGCGGCCCTTCGTCGCGGTCATCGGGGCGGTGTCGTCCCGGCCCTGCGCGGCTGCCGCGGCGCCGGCGGCGACGGCCGCGGCGAGGTCGTCGCCCGCGCCGCGGAAGGCCTCGAGGGCCGGGGTCCAGGCGTCGAGCATCGTCTTCTCCCCGGGGGCCGCCTTGCCGCGGTCCGCGACGCCCTGCACGCCGGCGGCGAGCGCCTCGCCGAGGGCCGCGGCGTCGAGGGACCCGGTGCCGCCGGTCGCGCCGGCCAGGCGGAGGAAGAGGGTCCCGTAGAGCGGGCCGGAGGCGCCGCCGACGGTGGAGACGAGCGTCATCCCCGTCTTCTTCAGCAGCGCGGCCGGGTCAGCGAAGTCGCCCGCGTCGAGCGCCTCGACGACGGCGCGGAAGCCGCGGGACATGTTCGAGCCGTGGTCCGCGTCGCCGATCGCGGCGTCGAGCTCGGTGAGCTCCGCGGCGTGATCGGTGAGCAGGACGGCGGCGCGGCGCAGCCAGTCCTCGAGCTCGGTGGTGGTCAGCGCAGTCGTGGTCACGGGGCCTCCCTCAGAGTCCGCGTCGCAGGGCCGGGGTGGAGACGGGAGCGTCCCACAGGGCGGTGAGCTCCTCGTCCAGGCGCAGCAGGGTGATCGAGGCGCCCGCCATGTCGAGGCTCGTGATGTAGTTCCCGACGAGCTGCCGGCTGATCTCGACGCCGGCCTCGGCGAGGATCTCGTGGGCGTCCTTGGCGAGGATGTACAGCTCGAGCAGCGGGGTGCCGCCCATGCCGTTGACGAAGAGCAGCACGGGCCCCTCGCCGGGCAGCTCCGCGAGGATCGGATCGAGCAGGCGGCGGGCGACGTCCTTCGCGGGGACGAGCGTCGAGCGGTGGCGGCCGGGCTCGCCGTGGATGCCGATGCCCACCTCGATCTCGTCCTCGCCCAGCTCGAAGCTCGGCTTGCCGTTCGCGGGGACGGTCACGGAGGTGAGCGCGACGCCCATCGAGCGGGCGCGCTCGTTGACGCGGGTCGCGATGGCGGTGACCTCGTCGAGGTCGCGGCCCTCCTCGGCGGCGGCGCCCGCGATCTTCTCGACGAGGACGGTGCCGCCCACGCCCCGGCGGCCCGCGGTGAAGGTGGAGTCCTCGACGGCGACGTCGTCGTCGGTGATGACGCTGCGCACCTCGGTGCCGGACTCGGCGGCGGCGAGCTCCGCCGCCATCTCGAAGTTCATGACGTCGCCGGTGTAGTTCTTGACGATCTGGAGCACGCCCGCGCCGCGGTCCACGGCGGCGATCGCGGCGGCCATCTGGTCCGGCACGGGGGAGGTGAACACCTCGCCCGCGCAGGCCGCATCCAGCATGCCGCGGCCCACGAACCCGCCGTGCAGGGGCTCGTGGCCGCTGCCACCGCCGGAGATCAGGGCGACCCTGCCCTGCTCCTTGGGCTCGGCGCGCAGCAGCACGCGGTGCTCGAGGTCGAGCGTGAGGGCGTCGGGGTGGGCGAGGGCCATGCCCTGCAGGGCGTCGACGACGACGTCGTCGACGGCATCGATGAGCTTCTTCATGCCCGCCAAACTACCCGCGAATGTGGCCGCCGTCACCAGGTGGGAGGCCCGGGTAGCGCGGGCGGCGGGAGGTCAGCGGAGGACGGCGGCGCCGTGCGCGGGGACCAGGCCCGGGCCGGCCGACGGGACCCCGTCGATCATGGCGGCGCCGTCGACCGCCTCGAGGATCTCGCCGGGGGCGGGCCGCGGCTCGTCGCCGAGGTTCAGCACGAGCCGCAACGGCGCCGGGGCGCCCGCCCCGGGATCGCCCCCGTCGGCGCCGCCGGAGGGGCTCAGGACGATCTCGACCGCGGTGTTCTCGAGCGACGCCTCGACGACGGCGACGTGGGCGGTCGCGAGCCAGGGCTCGCGGCGGCGCAGGCCCAGCAGGCGGCGGTGCGCCTCGAGGATCCGCGGGGCGGCGCCGGCCTTCAGGAGGTGGGGCTGGTGCGGCGAGGGGTCCCCGCCCCCGTCGGCCCCGTCAGCCCTCTCGGAGCCGCCGAGCAGGGACGCGGGGTCGTCGGGGAAGGCGGGGCGCACGGCGTCGTCCCCGCCCGGGCGGTCTTCCTTCACGCCCACCGCGCCCAGCTCGTCCCCCGCATAGACGCAGGGCACGCCCGGGAGCAGGGCGAGCAGGGCGATCGCGGGGGCGAGGTCGCGGCCGTCGGGCAGCTGCGACGCGATGCGGGTGGTGTCGTGGTTGCCGAGGAAGGTCAACGGATGCGCGCCGCCCGCCTCGCGGAGGAACTGCTCGTGCCGGCCCAGGGCGTGCGCGAGCTCGAAGAGGTTCCCGTCCCGCAGGGAGGACCAGATCGCCTTCCACAGCTCGTACTGGGTGATCGAGTGCGCGCCCGAGGCGTCCGCGATCGCCGGGTAGTCGCCGTGGATCACCTCGCCGAGCAGCCAGGCCTCGGGGTGCGCGGCCCGCACCCGCGTGAGGATCGGCGCCCAGGCCT
Organism: Brachybacterium horti; assembly: GCF_054777615.1. NCBI lineage: Bacteria > Bacillati > Actinomycetota > Actinomycetes > Micrococcales > Dermabacteraceae > Brachybacterium > Brachybacterium horti. The sequence goes on along the minus strand of NZ_BAAHAM010000001.1, from coordinate 874,450 downwards.
CGGGGCCCGCGGCGTACAGCGCGTCGAGACGCCAGCCGTCCACGCCGCGGTCGAGCCACAGGCCCATCACCTCGACCACGCGGTCCTGCACGACGGGGTGGGTGAGATCGAGCTCGACGAGGTCCGCATTGCCCTCGAAGCCGTAGGGGTGCTCGCCGGACCAGCGGATCAGCGCGCCCTCCTCGGTCCCGGGGCCCGCGGCGATCGCGCGCCGCGCCACCGGGTGCTGGGCGGAGACGTGGTTGAACACGCCGTCGAGCACCACGCGGATCCCGCGCTCCCGGCAGGCGGCGAGCAGGTCCTCGAGGTCCTCCTCGTCGCCGAGCCGCGGATCGATCCGGCGGTGGTCGAGGGTGTCGTAGCCGTGGGAGACCGCGTCGAACACCGGGTTCAGCACGAGCACGTTCGCGCCGAGGGAGACGAGGTGGTCGAGCCAGCCGAGCAGCCGGGGGAGACGGTGGACGACGTTCTCGCCCTCCGCCCCGCCGTACCCCTCGCCCACGAGGTCCTCCCGCTGCCGGGGCGCGCCGCAGAAACCCAACGGGTACACCTGCCAGCAGATCGCGGTGCGCACCCAGTCCGGGACGGGCGGCGCGGCGGGGGAGGTCGCGGGGGAGCTCATGGCGCGATCGTAGGCCCGGCCGCGCTCGAGGCAGAAGGTGGTAACGGCAGTTCCTCCCTCCCGCCGCGGGCCGGGTGCAGGCTGGCACGCATGTACGGAGCGATCATCCACGCCCCCGGCGACGTCCGCCGCGAGGAGCGACCCGACCCCACCCTGCTCGAGCCCACCGACGCGATCGTGCGCACCATCGCCGCCTGCGTGTGCGGCTCCGACCTCTGGCGCTACCGCGGCATCGCGGACGTCCCCGAGCCCACCCCCATCGGCCACGAGATCTGCGGCGTCGTCACCGCGATCGGCGCCGACGTGCGCACCGTCGCCGTGGGCGACTTCGTCGTCGGCGGCTTCAACCCGTCCGACGGGACCTGCGCCCTGTGCGCGAAGGGAGCGACCGCGAACTGCCTCCACGGTGCCCGCTACGACGGCGCCCAGGCGGAGCAGGTGCGGATCCCGCACGCCGACGGCACCCTCGTCGCGACCCCGTCGATGCCGGAGGACGACCTGGTCCCGAGCCTGCTCGCGCTCTCCGACGTCATGTGCACCGGCTGGCACGCCGCCGTCAGCGCGGGCGTCACCGAGGGCAGCACCGTCGCCGTCGTGGGCGACGGCGCCGTCGGCCTCTGCGCCGTCCTCGCGGCGGTCCAGCTGGGCGCGAGCACCGTGATCGCCATGAGCCGGCACGCCCCGCGACAGGAGGTCGCCCGCCGCTTCGGCGCCACCCACATGATCGCCGAGCGCGGCGAGGACGGCGCCGCGGCGGTCAAGGAGCTGACCGACGGGATCGGTGCGGACTGCGTGCTCGAGTGCGTGGGCACCGAGGACGCCCGGCACCAGGCCCTCGCGGTGGTGCGCGACGGCGGGGCGATCGGGCTCGTGGGCGTGCCCCACGGCGACCTGCCCGTGAACGAGCTGTTCTGGCGCAACGTGGGCCTGCGCGGAGGGCCCGCGAACTGCGCCGCCTACCTGCCCGAGCTCCTCGAGAAGGTCCTCACCCGGGAGATCGAGCCCGGGCTCGTCTTCGACCTCGAGCTGCCGCTCGCGGAGATCGGCGAGGCCTACGCGGCGATGGACGAACGGCGCGCGATCAAGGTGCTCGTGCGCCCCTGACGTGCACCCGCCCGGTGAGAGGGCCGGACAATGGGGCGATGATCGACTGGGACCTCGTCTGGCGGGACTACATCGGCATCGGGTGGAGCGGGCTGCTCGGCGTGGTGGTCTCCACCGTCGTGCTCTACCTGTTCTTCTCGCTCGTCGTGCACCTCGCCGGGCCGCGGCTCATGGCGACCGCCTCCGTGGGCAGCTTCGTCGCACTCGCCGTGCTGGGCGGCGTCTCCGCCCGCGCCACCCTCGGGGAGTCGCCCACCCTGCTCGGCGCCCTCGCGGTGCTCACCACGGTGCTGCTCCTCGAGCGATTGCTGGGGACGGTGGGCCGCACGACGCGCGCGCTGCCCGCCCGGGCGCGCCGCCGCCCCGTCGTCGTCATGGTCGCGGGGGAGCCGGTGACAGCGGCGCTGCGCCGCCACCACCTGCCGCGGCGCGACCTCGTGGACCGGCTCCGCACCCAGGGGCTGCTCGAGCTCGAGGAGGCGGCGCTCGTGATCCTCGAGCGGCGCGGGGCGCTCACGGTCGTCCGGCGCGGCAGCCGCATCGACCCGCGGCTCGTCGAGGACGTCGAGGGCATGGAGGCGGTGCCCGCGCAGCTGCTCGTGCGCTGAGCGGCGGCGCGCGACGGTCGCCGCTGGCAGCGCGGCGCCCGGCGGGGCAGGATGCGGGGAGCACCCGTCAGCTGTGAAGGAGCCGCCATGATCCGCCTGCGTCTGGACCTGTTCGCCGAATCCCTCGGGATGGGCACCTCCGCGGTGGTGCTCATGCCGCAGGAGGCCACCGGGATCGGCATGACGGGGGCGGAGGCCGCCGGGGCCGACGGGCAGGGCGGCGCATCGGCGGGGGTGCCCGTCCTCTACCTCCTGCACGGCCTGAGCGACGACTGCACCATCTGGGAGCGCCGCACCTCGATCGAGCGCTACGCGACCGAGCACGGGATCGCCGTGGTCATGCCCGAGGTGCGCCGCTCCTTCTACAGCGACGAGGCGACCGGGGAGAAGTACTGGACCTGGATCTCCGAGGAGCTGCCTGCGCTGCTGGCCCGCACCTTCCGCATCTCCACCGCCCGCGAGGACACCTTCGTGGCGGGCCTGTCGATGGGCGGGTTCGGCGCGATGAAGCTCGCCCTGCACCACCCGGACCGCTACGCCGCCGCGGCCACCCTCTCCGGCGCGCTCGATGTCACCACCCTCGACCTCTCCTGGGCGGGCACGCTCGGCGCGCGCGTCTGGGGCGAGCAGGGGCCCGCCGGCACCGACGACGACCTCTTCGCGCTGCTCCGCGCCGCGGACCCCACCACCCTGCCCGCGCTGTGGCTCGACTGCGGCACCGAGGACGGCCTGCTGGACGCGAACGAGCGCTTCGTCGCGCTCGCCGAGGAGCGCGGCGCGGACCTCACCTCGCGCCTGCGCCCCGGCGACCACACCTGGGAGTTCTGGGACGAGGGCATCCAGGACGTGCTCGCCTGGCTGCCGATCCGCCGCTGACGGCGCAGGTCCCGGGGCGGCGGGGCGGCTCAGCGCGGCGGATCAGCGACCGGCCGCGGCATAGATCCGCTCCGCCTTCTCCCGGCTCACCGGCCGCGTCAGCGCGACGATCCCCATGACGACCCCGGTGATCGGCGCGCCGAACGCCACCCACACCGCGAGCGGCACCATGAGGAACATCATCGGGACCGAGTCGCCGGAGACGACGCCGGCCTCCTCGAGCGCCGGCCAGACGGCGAAGATGAGCACGAAGAACACGACGGTCGCGAGCAGCGAGATCGCACCGAAGATCGCTGCGCGCCGGCCGACGGCACGGGCCACGGGATTCTTCCCCCGCTGCACGAGCCCGAGGATCACCAGGGTGATCGACATGACGATGGTGGCGAGGCCCGGGAACCCGATGAATCCGAGCAGCCCGAAGGCCCACGCGATCCGTCCGTCGCGGGTCACGGTGGTCGGGAAGTGCTCCGGGGTCAGCAGATGGGCCGGGGGCGGCACCACCCGGTAGGACGGCGGCACGGGCACCGAGGAGGTGGGCACGGTGGGCGGCGCATCGGAGCCCGACGGCTCGACGGGCGGGGGTGGCAGCGTCATGCGGTCAGCGTAGAGGGGTGCTCGCCGATGGGTCGGCGGGGCCGGGGAGCGGATGGCGCGACCATCGGCCCCGCGGAAGGGGCACCATGGGACCTGCACCCGGGCCGGCGACGGCCACCCCGAACCTCCAGGAGCTCCCGTGGCCCACTTCGCCGTCCGCTACACCTACGTCGACGATGCCGCGCTGCTCGACGCGCACCGTCCGGACCACCGCGCGTTCCTGCGCGGCCTGCACGAGGCGGGGCACCTCGTGCTCTCCGGCCCCCTCGGCGGCGAGCCGGCCGGCGGGCTGCTCGTGCTCGAGGGGGAGAGCCCCGAGGCGGTGCTCGCCCTGCTCGACGAGGACCCGTTCCGGAAGGTCGGCGCGCTCGCCGAGCGCGAGGCGCGCGAGTGGACCGTCGTCATCGGGGAGCTCCCCGCGCGCTGAGCAGCCGAGCTCAGGCCGAGCCGGGGGCGCTCAGTCGCCCCGCGGATCCCCGTCGAGCCCGTTCTCGGCCTGCCGCGCCCGCTCCTGGCCGGCGGCGCGCATGTCCAGCGCCCGGCCCACGGTGGCGCGGGTCGCGACCTCGGAGCCGACGATCACGACCGGCAGGTTCCCCGGTCCGCCGAGCTCCTCGACGAGGCGCTTGGCGTCCTCGTCCTTCGCGGCGTTGACCCACACGAGGTCCTCGCGCGGGGTGCGCAGCGCCGTCTGCAGGCGCGCGGAGAGCGGATCGCCCGGCGCCCACACGATGATCGTCACCGCATCGGAGCGGCGGTGCATCGCCTCGGCGAGCGGCTCGTGCGGACCCTGCCGCAGAGGGCTCGTCCAATAGGCCATGAACAGGGCGAACAGTGCCAGGAGCACACCCGCGAGCAGCTGGTCCGCGGCCACGGCGAGCACCACGGCGAGCAGCAGCCCGCCGATCGCGAGCGCGGCCGGCCGCAGCCAGGCGCGACGTCCCAGGGCCTCCATCAGCGTGCTCCTGCGAAGGCGGGCATCAGATCATCACCGCGGTCGCGGAGCGCTGGTTCGCCTCCGTGACGATCGCGTCCCGCAGGGCGGAGACGGCGGGGATCGACAGGGCGCCCTTGCGGTTGATGAGGCCGATCGTGCGGGCCTCGAGCTCGGGCAGCGTGCGCACGGTGACGCCCTCGACGTGGGAGGCCTCGAGCACCGTCTCCGGCAGCAGGGCGACGCCGCCGCCGTGCTGGACGAGCCGCTGGACGACGAGGCCGTCGTCGGTGGAGTGGCGCACGGTGGGTGTGAAGCCCGCGCGGCGGGCGGAGCTCAGCAGGTTCGCGCGACAGCGCTCGCAGCCGGCGATCCAGGGATCCTTCGCGAGGTCCGCGAGGGTGAGGTCCGGGTCCTCGGCGCGGGGATCGGTGGAGGGGAGCACGGCGAGCACGCGGTCCTCGACGAGCGGGCTCCACTCGAGGGTGCCCTCGTCGTCGATGTTCGAGCAGGGGTAGCGGAACACGAGCGCGAGGTCGAGCTCGCCCTCGCGCAGCTGGGTGATCGCGTCCGGCGGCTCGAGCTCCTCGAAGCTCACGTCGAGATCGGGCGCGGTCTCCTGCAGGTGCGCGAGCACGGGCGGCAGCAGCACCGCGGCGGCGGAGGGGAAGGTGCCGAAGCGGACGGAGCCCCGGCGCAGGGCGGTGATGTCCGCGATCTCCTCCTCGGCGGCGTGCAGCTGGGCGGCGATCGCCTCGGCGTGCGCGGCGAGGCGGCGGCCGGCCTCCGTGGGGGTGATGCCCGAGGAGGAGCGCAGCAGCAGCGTCGTGCCGATCTCCTTCTCGAGGGCGGCGAGGTGCTGGGACACGGCGGGCTGCGTCCAGCCCAGCTCGCGCGCGCCGGCGCCGATCGAGCCGTTGCGCACCACGGTGCGGTAGATGAGCAGTCGACGGGGGTCCATGCCTCCATCGTAGGCGTGGGGCGCAAGCTGTGCTTATGACTTTGGCCTCGGCGTCTACTCCTTGTCGGGCTGAAGAAACTCCTGCTCTTCCTGAGGTGAACCGGCAGGGATGGGGTCGTCCTTGCGCATCGCCTCCCGGAACGCCCGCACGCCTCCGGAGAGCCTGCCTGCACCGGATCGGACGTGCACGACGGTGTCGTCGCCGAACTGCTTCGCGGCGTTCGCTCCGCCGACACCGGTCTCGATGACCTTGTCGCGCATCTCTCCGGCGGCGGTGCGCCAGCGCTTCACCGAGGCGGAGTCGTGGCCGTCCTCGATCTCGAGTGCCGTCTGGAACTGGAGGACGTCGGTGACCACGTGGTTGCTCGAGGTCACGGCTGATCGTGCCGCGAGCGGTGACAGCAGGACCTTGGAGTTCGCGCGTCGGATCGTCGCGTTCATCCTCTCGAGCAGCAGCTCGGTGGTGCGGTGGATCGCTGACAGCCGCTTCTCGCGTGCGGACCTGAGCCCGAGTCGGTGACGGTCGAGATCTTCCGGCTCGCCGTCGAGGACGCGATCGAGCTCGAGCACGGTGAGCGCATCCTGGAGCTGGACGCAGTGGGCGATCACCGCGAGCCACTCCTTGACCTTCGGCTCGGCATCCTTCGCCGCGTTCGCGACCTCGCTCACCTTTGCCGTCTCGACCTTCTCCGCGAGGGCGTCGATCTGTCGCAGGGCGTACGCCTCGGTGCGTGCGATCGTGAAGCCTGCGCTCTGGACCTTGGACCAGGTGATCTCCGAAACCCTGCCGACGTCCTCCCGGACGGCCATGGCCTCCTCGATGAGAAGATCGACGCCGATCATGTCGGCGAGGACCGCGTCCTTCTGGGCTCGCAGGATGTCGTCGACCTTCTGGTCGATGACGGCAAGATACTCGCCCAGCTCGTCGATGGACTGCTGCAGCGCCATCTGGGACATCATCGCTGCGGACATCGCGAGCAGAGCCGGGGGTGCCACCGATGCCGCGGCGGGGACGAACTGAAGATTCTTGGTGAACTGGCCGTTCGTGGCGCGCAGCGTCGCGTGGAGATTGCCGGTGGTGGCGTTCTTGACCATGGGGAGGGTCTTCATCGCGCGCGCCGACTCGTCGGTCAGCTTGAGCCAGCGACCCGATTGCTCGGCGGCGACCGAGCCTGCCTGGGCGAGTGCGGCCGCTCCGAAGGTGGCCCTCCCGGCCAGCCTGCTCAGCCCGAGGTCCGTCCCCACCAATCCGTTCGATGTCAGGAACGCATCGACCGCATTGGTCTCTCCGATGACGGCGAGGCCGTCCCCGTCGCTCATCACTTCGATCTCGTTCGTCACTGCGCAGGCTCCGGGGCTCTGGGGCAGCGGCGCTGCCTCGTCAGTCAGATTGTCGTGGTCTGTCACGACATTCGAGTGGCCGTTCGCCGCGAAAGTCCCGCATTGTGACGTGACTGTGTCCTCGTTGCGACGCGAGGAGGGCGCCCGCCCCGGATCCCCCGGGACGGGCGCCCTCGCGCGCGTCGGCCGCTCAGCCCTGGACGGGAGGCAGCCCCAGGTTCTCGCGCAGCGTGGTCCCCGCGTACTCCGTGGGGTAGATCCCGCGCTCCTGGAGGCGCGGCACCAGGTGGTTGACGATGTCGTCGAGGCCGGAGGGGATGAGCCACGGCGTGATGTTCAGGCCGTCGATCGCGCCGAGCGCCGCGAACTGGCTTAGGCGGTCCGCCACCCGGTCGTAGCTGCCCACGAACTCGCCGCGGCGGGCGCCGGACTTCTCGCGGGCGAACTCCAGGATCGACAGACCCTTCTCCGCCGCCTCGGCGCGCCAGGCGGCCGTGAGCTCCTTCGCCTTCGCGAACTGGAAGCCCGCGCCGCGGGTGACGTCGGACTGCTCGATCTCCGGCTCGACGTCCGGCAGCGGGCCGTCGGGGTCGAAGTCGGAGAGGTCGCGGCCCCAGTACTGCTCGAGCAGGGCGATCGCCTGCTGCGGGCCGATCTGGTGGTCGCGCACCCAGATGCGCTTCTCCTCGGCCTCGGCGTCGGTCGCGCCGAGGATGATCTCCGCACCCGGCAGGATCTTCACCGCCTGCGGGTCGCGGCCCGCGGCGATCGTCGCGTCGACCACCGAGCGGCGGAAGTCCGCGGCGGCGGCGAGGGTGCCGTGCGGGGAGAAGATGACGTCGGCCGTGCGGCCGGCGAAGGCCTGACCGGCGGGGGAGGCCCCGGCCTGGAAGAGCACCGGCTCGCCCTGCGCGGAGCGCGGCAGGGTGCCGCGGGCGGCGACGTCGTAGTGCTGGCCGTGGTGGTCGATCTGCTCGCCGCGCCACAGCTGCTGGGCGACCTTCACGAACGCCTCGGCGTGCACGTAGCGGTCCTCGTGGTCGAGGTAGCCGCCGCGGCGGAAGTTCTCGCCGGTCCACGCGTTGTCCGTCGTGACGATGTTCCATCCGGCGCGGCCGCCGGAGAGCAGGTCGAGGGTCTGCAGGCGCCGTGCGAGGTCCACCGGGTCGTTGTAGGTGGTGTTCTGCGTGGCGACCAGGCCGATGCTCTCGGTGATCGCGGCGAGGCCGGCGAGAAGGGTCTGCGCGTCGGGCCGGCCGGCGACGTCGAGCTCGAGCGGCACGCCGCGGTGCTCGCGCAGGCGCAGCCCCTCGCCCAGGAAGAAGGCGGCGAAGCGACCGCGCTCGGCGGTGCGGATGAGCGTCTCGAAGGACTCCCAGGCGATCTGCGAGCCGGAGCGCTCGGAGCGCCACACGGTCGAGGAGTTCACGCCCTGGAAGAACGCGCCGAAGGACAGCTGCCCGGTGGGCGTGTGCTCGGGGTGCAGGGGGTGCTCGGTGGGCCCGGTCGCGAGACCCTGGGCCTCCTCGGAGAGGGCGGGCAGGGTGGGGACGGCGGTCATCGGCTCTCCTCGGTGGTGGATGCGGCGGCGACGAGACGGGCGCGGTCCGCGCGGCGGGCCGGGTCCTCGTCCCGCACCGCGGCGGGCAGGCCCAGCTGGGCGCGCAGGTCGGTGCCGGCGGCGGGGGCGGGGGCGACGAGGTCGTCCTCGCGGAGCGACGCGGCGAGCGCGCCGAGACGCGCGGCGAGGGCCTGCGGGTCCCCGCTCAGGTCGAGGCCGACGAGCCGCACGAGGCGCACGGCGGAGGCGCCGTCCCCGCGCACGGCCGCCTCGAGCTCGCCCGCGACGACGGCGCGCAGCTGGTCACCCGCGGCCTGCGGATCGGTGAGGTCGGGGCTCGTGAGGTCGAGCCCGGTGAGGTCCGCGTCGAGGGCGCGGCCGTCGGCCAGCTGCTCGGCGACCTTCTCCCCGGCGGCGGCGCGGTCGGCGTCCGCGAGCAGCACGGGCAGCACGCCCTGCGGGGAGCGCGGGGTGATCGCGGGCCCGCGCACGGAGAAGGTCTCGCCCTCGAAGTCCGCGTACTGCAGGCGGGCGGCGTCGATGTAGAGGCCGCGCTCGGCGTCCCGCACCTCGGCGTCCTCCGCCCAGGAGTCCCACACGAGGCGGGAGGCGACGAGGACGTCCGCCGCCTCCTGGGCGGCGGCCTCGGCGCCGAGCACCTCGCGGCCCACGGCGTGCGCGGCCTCGGGGGTGTCCTCGACGGCGAGCAGCCAGCCGGCGCGGCCGGCGGCCACGTGGTCCAGGCTCATGAGCTGGGTCGCCAGGTGGAAGGGCTCCACGTGGACGGCGTCGGTGCGCGGCAGCAGCCCGAGCGTCGTGGTGGCGGGTGCGAGGTGCGCGGCGACGTGGATCGGGTGCAGGCCGCCGTCGCTGAGGGTCAGCGCACCGATCCCGGCGGCCTCGAGGGCGCGGGCGAGGGCGCCGAGCGCGGGCAGCGCTGCGGGATCGGTGACGAGGTCGACGGCGAGCACGGGCGCGGGTGCGGCCGCGCCTGCGCTGTTCTGGGGTGTGGTCACGGGTTCTCCTTCGTGTGGACGGTGGACTCGGTGAGGGCCTCTTCGGTCAGGTGCCAGCGGTCGAGCACCTTCGCGTAGGTCCCCTCCTCGATGAGGGCGTCGAGGGCCGCGGCGTAGGCCTCGGTGAGGGCGCTGCCCCGCTGGAAGGTCGCGGCGACGAGGGTCTTGTCCGGCCAGCCGGCGTCGATCTTCCCCTGCACCTCGACGTCGTCGCGGCGGTCCGCGACGAAGGAGACGGAGGCGAAGGGGGCGAGGTAGCCGTCGATCCGGCCGGAGCCGAGGGCGAGCAGGGTGTCCGCCTCGGTCGAGTAGTTCTTGAGCTCGGCCGGCTCCTTGCCGTCCTTCTCGAGCTGTGCGTTCCACTCCTTGAGGATGTTCTCCTGGTTGGTCGCGGCGTCCACGGCGATGATGCGCCCGCTGATCGACTCCGCGTCGGAGAGCTGGAACTCGGCGCCCTTCTTCGCGAGGAAGGCCATGAAGGCCGCGCGGTAGGAGGCGAAGTCGAACTTCTCGAGGCGCTCGGGGTTGATGCCGATGTTGGCGTGGACGACGTCGAACTCGCCGGCCTCGAGCTTGAGCGGCCAGTTCTCCCAGGTGGTCTGGATCAGCTCCATCTCGAGACCGAGCTTGTCCGCGACGATCCGGGCGATGTCGATCTCGGAGCCGATGTAGGTCGTGTTGTCGTCGGCGAGGAAGGCGAGCGGGGCGCTGCCGGCGCCGTTGCTGCCCACGCGGACCTTGCCGGTGTCGGCGATCTCCTTGGGCACCAGTGCGGCGATCTCGTCGTCGGCGGTGGAGCGGATGAGCTGCTGGGTGCCGGAGGTGTCGATCGAGCCGCCGGTCGCGCCGCCGCCGTCGGAGGCGCCGCCCGCGTCGGAGCCGGAGCCGCTGCCGCCGCCGGTCGCGGTCGCGACCGGGTCGGAGCAGGCGGCGAGGGTGAGGGCGGGCAGCGCGAGGCCGCCCAGGGCGAGCGTGCGGCGGGAGAGCGAGGGGAGGGTGCGGGTCATCGGTGGTCCTCGGGGGCTGCGGAGGGGCTGGTGGGGGAGTCGGAGCCGACGGCGCCGTGCCCGACGGCGGTGGCGTCGGACGCCTCGGGGCCGCCGCTGCGCACGCGCTGCAGGAAGCTGCGGGTGCGCTCGTGGGCGGGGGCGTCGATCACCTGCGAGGGCGGGCCCTGCTCGACGATCCGGCCGTGGTCCATGAACACGACCGTGTCCGCCACGTCCCGGGCGAAGGAGATCTCGTGCGTGACGATGACGAGCGTGGTGCCCGCGCTCGCGAGGCCGCGGATCACGGCGAGCACCTCCTCGACCAGCTCGGGGTCCAGGGCGGAGGTGGGCTCGTCGAAGAGCAGCACGCTGGGGTCCAGGGCGAGCGCGCGGGCGATCGCGACGCGCTGCTGCTGGCCGCCGGAGAGCTGGCGCGGGTAGGCGCCGGCGCGGTCCTCGAGGCCCACGAGGGCGAGCAGCTCGCGTGCACGGGCCTCCGCCTGCGCCTTGGGCACGCCGAGCGCGCGGCGCGGCGCCTCGGTGATGTTGGCGAGGGCGGTGCGATGGGCGAAGAGGTTGAAGGACTGGAACACCATGCCGATGCGGGTGCGCTGGCGCAGCACCTCCTTCTCGCTCAGCTCGTGGAGCAGGTCGCCCTGGCGGCGGTAGCCGATGACCTCGCCGTCCACCGTGACGAGGCCCGAGTCCACGGGCTCGAGGTGGTTGATGGTGCGCAGCAGGGTGGACTTCCCGGAGCCGGAGGGGCCCAGGATCGCGGTGACCTCGCCGGGCCGCACGGTGAGGTCGATGCCGCGCAGCACCTCGAGGTCGCCGAAGGACTTGCGCACCCCGCGGATCTCGACGAGCCCGCCGCGCGGGCCGCCGTGGGTGGTGCTCGGGGCGGCGGCCGGAGCGGTGGCAGGTGCGGTGGCGGTGCTCATGCGGAGGCTCCTTCGCGGGCGGGGACGGTCGTGGGGCGGGCGCCGCGGCCGCGCAGGCCGGCGCGGAGCCGCTGCAGCGGGGTGGGCGGCAGGGTGCGCAGGGCGCCCTTCGCGTAGTGCCGCTCGATGTAGTACTGGCCGATCGAGAGCAGCGAGGTGATCACGACGTACCAGAGCGTCGCGACGAGCAGCATGGGCAGCACCTGCTGGGTGCGGCCGTAGATGAGCTGGACGGTGAAGAACAGCTCGGCGTGCGCGAGGACGTAGACGATCGAGGTGCCCTTGACCAGGCCGATCACCTCGTTGAACGCCGAGGGCAGGATCGACCGCATGGCCTGCGGCAGCACGATCCGCAGGGAGCGGTCGCGGGCGGGCAGGCCCAGGGCGGAGGCCGCCTCGAGCTGACCCTGGTCCACGGAGAGGATGCCGCCGCGGATCAGCTCCGCCGCGTAGGCCGCCTGGTGCAGACCCAGGCCCAGCACCGCGGCGAGCATCGGCGTCATGAGGTCGCTCGTGCGGGCGTCGAAGAAGGTGACGTCGGTGAGCGGGATGCCGAGGGTGACGCGCTCGTAGAGGTAGCCGAGGTTGTACCAGAGCAGCAGCTGCACGAGCATCGGCGTGGAGCGGAACACCCAGGAGAACGTCCAGGCCACGCCGGAGACGAGCGTGGACGGCGAGAGCCGCATGAGGGCGAGGACGAGGCCCAGGCCGAAGCCCACGGCGCCCGCGAGGGCGGTGAGGCGGAGGGTCTCGAGCAGGCCGCGGATGATCGACTCCGCGAAGAACCACTGCGCGACGACGCCCCACTCCCAGCGCGGGTTGGTCGCGAAGGACCAGGCGACGAGCGCCACGAGCAGCGTGACGACGACGGCGAGCGCGACCCGTCCGGGGTGGCGGGCGGGGACGACGCGGAGCCGCGAGAGGTCCTCGTCGCTCAGCGCGGAGATCGAGTCGGGGCCGACGGGCGCCGCGGCGCCGGTCGTCCCGGCGGGGGCGTCGACACCGGCGGACGGCGGCGCGCAGGCGGCGTCCGCCCGGGCGCCGGGCGCCGAGGGGCGCTGCGTCTCGAGGGCAGAGGGGAGAGCCATGGGGCCGTCCTTCCGTGACGGGAGATGAACCGCACCGCGGTCATCGGTTGCGAGGATCGCGACCTTAAGTGACTCTAATGGGTGTGCAAGGAGTTCACTATGGCGCGGCCACAGTGCGACACAGAGGCAGATGACCTGCAGCGAGGAGAGACGTCGGATGGCGCAGCGGTCGGCAGAGCACAGCGGGGACACCCCGGTCCGGATCGCCCTCGTGGGCGGCGGACCGCGGGCCATCGGCGTGCTCGAACGCCTCGGCGCGCAGGCCAGGGGGCCGCACGGAGCGGCACTCCTCGAGGGGCGCACGCTCCGCATCGACGTCATCGACCCCCACATGCCGGGCTCCGGTCGCATCTGGCGCACCGACGAGTCGCCCCTGCTGCTCATGAACTCCCGGGCCGCGGACGTGACGATCTTCACGGACGAGACCGTGCAGATGGCCGGTCCCGTCCAGGCCGGCCCCTCCCTCGCCGAGTGGGCCCAGGGGATCCGCGAGGGACGGATCGCCGCGCCCACCGTCGGCACCGAGCGTCTCGCCGAGATCGAGGCCATCACCCCCACGAGCTTCGCGAGTCGCCGCACCGCCGCGCTCTACCTCGAGTGGTTCCTCGGCGAGGTCCTCGCCGCCCTCCCCGACACCATCGAGGTGCGCGTGCACCGCAGCACCGCCACCGCCCTGCGTGCGCGGGACACGGACGCCGGCGGGACCTGGCAGGTGCGGCTCGAGGACCGCCCCGCGCTCGACGCGGACCTCGTCCTCCTCGCCGCCGGGCACACCGACTCCCGGCCCGGCACCTCCACCCACGCGCTGAGCGCCTTCGCCCGCCGCCACGGCGGCGTCCACGTCGCCCCCGCCCAGGCCGGCGACGCCGACGTCGACGCGCTGGCACCCGGCCAGGACGTGATCGTGCGCGGCATGGGCCTCGCCTTCATCGACCTGCTCGCCCTGGTCACCGAGGGTCGCGGCGGGCGCTTCGTCGCCGATCCCGTCCCCGGCGACCCCGACCGCCTGCGCTACGAGGCCTCGGGTCGCGAGCCGCACCTGTGGGCCGGCTCCCGCCGCGGGGTCCCCTACCACTCGAAGGTCCATGAGGAGGCGGCCCCCGTGGGGCCGCTGGACCTCGTCCACCTCACCGACGCCGCCCTGCGCGAGCGGGAGGACGAGCACGGCCAGGTGGACCTCCACGGCGACGTGCTGCCCCTGGTCGCCGCCGAGATCGCCCGCGCCCTGCCCACCGTCCCCGGCGGGGCGGAGGGGCGCCCGCTCGCCCCCGGTGAGGCGCCCCTGGACTGGCTGCACGACCCGCTGCGCGAGCTCGGTGCCGATGCCGGCGCCGAGGGCACGCGCCGCGCCGTCCTCGACCACATCGCCGCGGACCTCCGTGACCGCACCGGCCACGGCCCCGGCGCCCCCGAGGAGCCGGAGCTCCCGCGGCTCGAGCGCACCGTCGAGGCCCGCGTGCTGTTCCAGCTGCTGCTGCGTCTGCACGGCGCGCTCGTGGACCTCCTGCCCGCGCACCGCGTGCGCAGCGGTGCCCGCGGCGACCACCCCCGCTGGTGGCACTCCCTGTTCAGCTTCGTCGCCTCCGGCCCGCCCCCGCACCGCCTCCACCAGCTGCTCGCCCTCGAACGGGCCGGCGTGGTCTCCTTCCTGGGCCCAGGACTGCGCGTCGAGGCCGACGAGGCCAGCGGGCGCTTCCGCGCCCGCTCCGCGAGCGGCGTCGAGGTCGAGGCGCCCGCGCTCCTGGACGCCTTCCTGCCCGAGCAGACCCTCGTCGACTCCGCGAACCCGCTGCTGCGCGACCTCGCCACCGGCGGCGCCGGCCGCCCGGCCGTCGGCCGCGACTGCGAGATCGCCCCCGGCCGCCTCGAGGTGGACGAGGAGCACCGGGTGCTCGCCCCGGACGACACCCCGCACGAGCGCCTGTGGGCCGTCGGCCCCTGGACCTCCGAGCTGCCCGTCGGCGCCTTCTCCCGGCCCCGCACGAACGCCCCCGCGTTCCGCCGCAACGACCGGGTCGCCGCCGCGATGCTGCGCGAGGCCGCCGCCGTCGCCGACTCCCGGGACGGCGAGCGGAGCGGGGAGGCACCGGCCGTCGCGTGCTCCGCGCTGCCCGCCCGCGCCGCCTCCCGCCCGCCGCGGCTGGGCCTGCTGGGCCCCGGCAAGCTCGGCACGGCGCTGGCCCGCACGGCCCTGCGCGCCGGGGTCGAGGTCGTCGTCGCCTCCCGGCAGGAGCCCGAGCAGCTGCGCCGCCGTCTGCCCGGCTCCCACCTCGCGCGGGTCGAGCAGCTCCGCGCGGAGGCCGACGTCATCGTGCTCGCCGTACCGCTGCACGTGGCCCTCGCGCTCGACCCGGCGAGCCTCGCCGGGACGGTCGTCGTC
Organism: Brachybacterium horti; assembly: GCF_054777615.1. NCBI lineage: Bacteria > Bacillati > Actinomycetota > Actinomycetes > Micrococcales > Dermabacteraceae > Brachybacterium > Brachybacterium horti. The sequence continues at coordinate 859,435 of NZ_BAAHAM010000001.1, read as the reverse complement.
GACGCGACCAACGCCTGGGGACCCGAGGACGAGGCCGCCCTCGAGGCCGTCCGCTCCCGCGTCGAGGGAGCCGAGGAGTGGGGCACGAGCGAGCTGCTCGCCGCCTCCCTGCCCGGGGCGCAGGTCGTGAAGACCCTCAACCACATCGGCTACCACGACCTCGAGGACCACGGCCGAACCGCCGGGGCGGAGGGCCGCCGGGCGATCGCCCTGGCCACGGACCACGAGCGGGCGGCCGAGCGCGTCGAGGCCCTGCTGCACCGCCTCGGCTACGACGCCGTGCGCGCCGGCTCCCTCGCGGACGGCCGCCGCTTCGAGCCCGCGGGAGGCCTGTTCTCCGGGTGGCGCACGCACGCCGAGCTCACGGCACTGGGCGGTGCCTCCGCCCCAGCGGCCGACGGGGCCGCCGAGGGCGCGGCGCCCACGAGCCCTCGGGCACGGGTGGCCTGAGCCGGCATCGTCTCAGCGAGGTTCGTCAGCCGGCGGCGCGCACCGCGGCGTCGGCGAGCACCACGTCCCCGAGGCCGGAGCCGAGGTTCTGCGCGATGACCAGGCCCTCCGGGCGCCCGTCGCGCAGCAGGTCGCCGGTCGCGCCGGTCGGCGAGGGGTAGTCCGCGCCGAGCTTCACGGGGCGCAGGGCCTCGAACTGGACCGGGTCGTCCGCGACGAGCGTGCCCGCGCGGGCGATCCCCGCCCCGGCGACCGAGGCGTAGTCCAGGGTCAGCAGCAGGGCGTCGGCGGCGACCTCCTCGGGGGCGAGGGTGTGGCCGTCGAGACCGATCGGGAGCGCGCTGATGACGACGCCGGCGCCGGCCAGGGCCGCCGCGCGGTCCGTCGTGGTGCGCAGCTCGAGATCCGGGGTGCGCGCGGCGCACCAGGCGCTCAGCGCGTCGAGGGCCTCCTGCCGGCGGCCCCAGACGGTCAGCGGCCCGCGGCCCAGCGCCTCGAGCACCCGGGCGTGGGAGCGGGCCTGCACGCCCGTGCCCAGCAGGGTCACCGGACGGTCGTCGAGCGCGAGGGAGGCGCCGCTCACGGCGGCCGTGCGCAGTGCCGTGAGCTCCGCGGCGGCGAGCGTCGCCCGGGTCGAGCCGTCCGGCGCGGAGAGCACCATGAGGCCGTCGATCATCTCCTGGCCCCGCTCCCGGTTCGAGGGCGTCACCGTCACCCATTTCATGCCGAGCAGACCCCGCTCCGGCCACGCCGCCGGCATGGCGTTCGCGAAGCCGCCCTCCTCGTGCACCACCTGCGACTTCGGGGTGACGGAGGCGGAGCCGTCCGCGAGGGCCAGCAGCGTCTCGCGCATGAGCGCGACGGCCTCGGCGGGGGAGGGGAGGAGGTCACGGACCTGGTCGTCGTCGAGGAAGAGCATCCGACGACCGTAGCGTGCCGCCCCGGCGGTCCGACGGCCGGGCCGGTTCAGGCGGGGCCGGGGTGCTGCTCGGGCACCGTGGCGGCGAGCTCGTAGCGGGCGCCGTCCGGTGTGCGGCGCAGCGCCCCGGCGTCCACCGCCGCGCGCCGCACGAGCGCGGCATCGGCAGAGAACATGGCGAGCGCGGCGGTGAGCTCCGGCTCCGTCACGAAGCGCGGCGACCCCAGCCGCTCCCAGGCCAGGCGCACGATCCGCCCCGCGAGCTCCCGCCGCTCCTCCTCGGTGACGGGAAGCGACGTGAGCCGCCGCGAGGAGAGGATCGCGCCGTCCCCGAGCAGTGCGCCGAGCGCGTCCACGCGGGCCCGCAGCAGGGCATGGTCCACGGCGCCGTCGGCCGTGAGCCAGGCGAGACGCGAGAGCGGACCGGCGACCGCCGGATCGGTGGGCGCCTCGCCCTGGAGGGCGGCGCCGATCCCCGCGCGCAGAGCCGGCGCGGAGAGCATCGACAGCAGCATCCGCGCCTCGCGGAGCGCGGCGTCGACCTCCTGCGCGGCGTCGGCGGTCTCGCGGTCGGTGCTCTGCTCGGTCATGGTCCCTCCCCAGTGGACGATCCACCTAGCCTGTCACGCAGTTCGCGCGGCGCGGGCAGGAATATCCTGCGCCCGGGAGCGCAGCTCGCTACGGTGAGCGCATGAGCACGGGGGATCAGGGCGGGAACTTCCTGGGTGGGGACCAGAGCTGGCGCGACGGCGCCGCCTCGGGCGGTGCCCGGAGCGGCGACGTACAGGGCGGCAGCGATCCGCAGGGCTGGAGCAGGCCGCCGGACGGTGCCGCATCTCGGGGCGACTCCGACTTCACCTCGGACTTCACCCCCGACGCCGCACCGCAGCCCGCGCCGATGCGCGACGGCGCCCCGCCGCAGGGGAGCGTCCCGCACCAGGGGCCGATGCCCGGACAGGGCGAGGAGTGGGCCCCGCAGTTCGGCGCGACGGACGGGCGGCAGTCGGAGCACGGATCCGGGTCGGGGCGGCGCCCCCTGAGCTGGCCGCAAGTGCTGCAGCGGGCCCTCGGCCTCATCGTGCCGCTCGTGTTCCTCGGGTTCTGGTGGCGGATGGGCGGCTCGCACTTCGGCTCGTTCGGCATGATCTTCGTGGTCATGTTCATCGCGATCGCGGTGGGCAAGATGTTCCGCAGGCGCTGACCCCCGCCCATCGGCCCGTCGGCCCCGCTCCCGGCGACGACGCCGGCGAAGGGGGCACTGACGGACTCTCCCCCCGGCCCCGCAGCGGTGCCAGGCTCGATGCGAACCACCTGACCACCGATGAGGGAGACGACAGTGGAGTACGTGAACCTGGGCCGCAGCGGCCTCGAGGTGTCCCGCCTGTGCCTGGGGGCGATGGGCTTCGGCGATCCCGAGGCGTGGATCCATCCGTGGGTGCTCGAGGAGGACGCCGCCCGCCCGGTCATCCAGCACGCCCTCGACGCCGGCGTGACCTTCTTCGACACGGCCAACGTGTACTCGATCGGCCGCAGCGAGGAGATCCTCGGCAAGGCCCTGAACGACTTCGCCCGCCGCGAGGAGGTCGTGCTCGCCACGAAGGTGCACGGCCGGATGCGCCCGGGCCCCAACGGCGCCGGCCTCTCCCGCGCCGCGATCATGCACGAGGCGGAAGCCTCCCTGAGGCGGCTCGGCACCGACTACATCGACCTCTACATCATCCACCGCTGGGACTACGGGGTCCCGATCGAGGAGACCATGCAGGCCCTCGACGATCTCGTGCGCTCGGGGAAGGTGCGCTACATCGGCGCCTCCGCGATGTTCGCCCACCAGTTCCTCGAGGCGCAGCACGTGGCGGAGGTGAACGGTTGGACGCGCTTCATCTCGCTCCAGAACCACTACAACCTCCTCTACCGCGAGGAGGAGCGGGAGATGATGCCGCTTCTGCGGCGCCTGGGTGTGGGCTCCACCCCGTACAGCCCGCTCGCCGCCGGTCGCCTCACCCGCGACTGGACCGCGGAGACGGACCGCGCCCGCACCGATGCGACCGCCCGCTCGAAGTACGACTCCACCGAGTCCACCGATCGCGCGATCGTGCAGCGTGTCGCCGAGATCGCGGAGGACCGCGGCGTGGAGCGCGTGCACGTGGCCCTCGCCTGGCTGCTCGCGCGGGACCCGGTCGCCGCGCCGATCGTGGGCGCCACGAAGAAGGAGCACATCGACAAGGCGCTCGGCGCCCTCGACCTCGAGCTCACCGCGGAGGAGATCGCCTCCCTCGAGGAGCCCTACGTCCCCCACGCGGTGGTCGGGGCGCTCCCCGAGCCCTCCTGAGCGGGCGCGCCCACCGTCGGGTGAGGCGAGGGCGAACACCCGGTCCCCTCCGGGGCAGGGCCGGGCTCAGCCGCCGAGCTCGAGCACCCGGATCGCGAGCTGGACCCGGTTGGTGACCTGCAGCTTGTCGTAGAGCTTGCCGAGGTGCGTCTTCACGGTGGCGACCGAGAGGAATAGCTCCTCCCCGATCTCCGGGTTGCCGAGGCCCTGCGCGACGAGCCGTCCCACCTCCCACTCGCGGGCCGTGAGGCCCTCGGGGACGGGCGTCTCGGCGGGGGCCGACGGGGGCCCGGCGCCGTCGGCGACGTCGGGGGCGACAGCGCCGCCGTCGGCCCCGGTCCCGGCGGCGAGGCGCACGAGCCGGGAGAGCACCTCCGGGGAGAAGCGGGCGCGGCCCGCGGCGGCGTCGAGCACCGCGTCGACGACCTCCTGCGGCGGGGAGTCCTTGAGCAGGAAGGACACCGCGCCGCCGCGCAGGGCCGTGAGCAGGAAGTCGTCGGTGTCGAAGGCGGTGAGCATGACGACCCGGGCCGCGTCGCCGCGCTCGCGCAGGGCTGCGAGGGCCTCGAGCCCCGTCATCCGGGGCATGCGCACGTCCAGCAGGATCACGTCCGCGCGCAGGCGGGCGGCCTCGTCGAGGGCCTGCTGACCGTCGCCCGCCTCGCCGACGACCTCGATGCCGCTCGCGCCGTCGATGAGCAGGCGCAGGCCCGAGCGTATGAGCGCCTCGTCGTCCACGAGCAGCACGCGCGGGCCGCCGTCGGGAGCGCCGCCGGGGGCGGCGTCGGCGCGGAGGGGGAGGTCGGGATCGGTCACCACGGCACCCATGCTTCCATCTCGAAGGAGTCCTGCTCGCGGCGGGTCGTCGCGTCGCCGCCGCGCAGGCGGGCCCGCTCCTGGATGCCGATCAGCCCGTGCCCCGTCGACGGGGCCTCGTGGGGCTCCTCCGGCGGGCCGGGGAGCGGGTTGCGCACGTGCAGCACGAGCCGGTGGCCGGTGCGGGTGAGGGACGCGGCGACGGGCGCGCCGGGGGAGTGCTTCGCGGCGTTCGCGACGGCCTCGGAGAGGATGCGCGCCATCGCGACGACGGTGCCGCGGCTGCGGGCCGCGAGCTCCGCGGGAGTCACGCCGTCCCAGGTGAGCGTCACGTCCTGGCCGCTCTCGCGGGCGAGGTCGACGATCTCGTCGAGCGTGGGGGCGGTGGGCAGCGGCACGGCGCCCTCGGCGGAGCGCAGGGCGAGCAGCACCTCCTTGAGCTCCTGGTTCGCGACCTGCGCGGCGTCCCGCACGGTGCCCGCCGCGGAGCGCACCTGGGCGGGGGAGAGGTCCTCGCGGTAGGTGAGGGCGCCCGCGTGCATCGCGATCGTCGCGAGCTGGTGGGAGATGCTGTCGTGCATGTCGCGGGCGAGCGCCGCGCGCTCCTCGGCGCGCACCCGCTCGATCTCCGCGTCCCGCTCGCGGCGCAGCGCGCCCGCCTCGCGCTCCGCGGCCTCCCGCGCCTTCTGCGCGGCGACGGCCTGCCGGCCCAGCGACGCGACGAGGATCTGGCGGGTGGCGAGCGTGTGCCCCACGAGCAGGGGGATCGCCGCGAGCGCCATCACGACGATCGGCAGCAGCGCGTCGACCCGGGTGCCGGCGGTCGAGCGCATGGCGTGGTCGAGCGCGGCGAGGGCCACGCCGAGCGCGCACAGCAGGGCGAGGACCACGGCGTCCGGGGCGAGCTGGCGGCGCCGACCGATCCGCACGAGCGCGAGGGTCGCCGCGGGCAGGCCGAGCGTGCCCGCGGAGCCGACGACCGCGAGGACGATGTGCAGCACCGTGTGCAGGCGGCCCGGGCGCAGGAACCGCAGCGGCCCGATGACCAGGGCGATCGGGAGCCCCACGACGAGCTCGCCCAGGGTGAAGGTGCGCAGCGCGAGCGGCGGCGCGTTCTGGTACTCGGTGAGCGTGAGGCCGGTCGAGATGAACCACAGCGCGATCCCGAGCACGAGGCAGACGATCGTCTGCGCGGCGGCGATCGCCCATTCGCGCGAGCTGCGCGAGGACGGCGCGTCGTCGGGATGCGGATAGGCCATGGGCACAGCGTAGGGAGCGCGGGCCGGCCGCTGGATCAGCCGCACGGTCGAGGACCGCGCGGCCGATGCCCCGACCGGAAGCGGGACCGGGACCGGATCAGGCGGAGGCGAGGGCCGCCATGACCTCGCGGCCGCGCTCCGTGTCCGGGAAGCGCTCCACGATCGTCCGGAGCTCGGCGGCCGGGACCGCCGCGCCGAACGCCTCCGTGTACGGCTGCAGCGCCACCCCGGCGCGGAGCGGGCCGATCACGACGGGGTCGAAGCCCAGCTCGTCGACCAGCGCCGCGACCTCCGCGGCCTCCGCCTCCGGCCCGGCGACCGCGATCCCGCGGCGGCCGGCGTCGCCGCGGGGCAGGGCGAGGTCCGCGAGGTCGTGGTAGCCCATGTGGTTGAAGGCCTTCACGACCCGCGCGCCGGGCAGCCGCGCCTGGACGGCCTCGCTCGTCGAGGCGCCCGCGTGCTCGTGCTCCTCCTGGTGGCCGTCGGTCTCCCACCAGTGGTTCATCGCGTCCACGACGAGCATGCCCGCGAGGGCGTCGGCGGGGACGGCGGCCAGCTTCCCGAGCGGCAGGGCGAGGACCACGAGATCCGCACCGGCGATCGCGTCCCGCGCCGCGAGCGGCCGGGCCCCCGGGGCGAGGAAGCGGACGATCATCGCGATCCGCTCGGGATCACCGCTGCCGGCGATCCGCACGTCGTGGCCCGCGGCGACCGCGTGACGGGCCAGGACGGTGCCGATCTTCCCGGCGCCGAGGATCGCGAGGCGCCGCTGCGGGGCGGGGGAGGCCGGGTCGTTGCTCACATCGCGCTGCAACGACGCAGGTCCTGGGCGGATTCCCGGTTGTGACGGGCATGACCGCGGCCCCGGTGGTGCACCCGCGCCCGGAGGCCTAGAGTGAGCGGGCCATGCGCCGACTCATCGATCCCGCCACCGGGCGGTCCGACGCCGCGCGTCGCTGCCGTGCCCTGCACGCCGCGAAGCCCGTGCCGTACCACCGGATGGCCACCCTCCGCCCCGAGTGGTCCACCCGCTCGCGGGCGCTGCTGACGATCCTCGCGACGCTCCTCGCGTACGTGATCCTCGCGTCGGCCCTGCTCGTGGCCGCCGTGCTGGTGCTCGCCCTCGCCCCCGGCATCAACGTCGCCCTCGGCGTGACGAGCGGTGACCCCACGAGCCCGCTCGACGTGGGCCTCGCCCTGCTCATGGGCGCGCTCTGGGTGCCGGCCGGGATGGTGGGCGTGCGGTTCGGCGGCTGGCGACCCCTCGCGACGGCCTGGTCCGTCTCGACACGGTTCCGCCGCCGGATGCTCCGCGGCGGCGCCCCCTGGATGCTGCTCGGCGCGCTCGTGGTCGTCGCCGTCGCAGGCGGGGCGGGCGCGATCGCCGCGGGCCTCGCCGGTCCGGGCGCCGTCCTGCCGGATCCGGCCGATGTCGCCCCGCGCGGCGCGGGCCGACGCATCGCCGTGGTCCTCGTGGTCCTCGTCCTCGCCCCGCTGCAGGCCGTGGGGATCGAGCTCGCCCTGCGCGGCGTGGTGCTGCAGACCCTCGGCGCACGCTTCGCCCTGCCCTGGCCGGGCATCGCCGTGACGGCGCTGATCGCCCTGATCGGCCGTGACCTCCACGCGGCGGTGCTGATCCCCGCCGTGGTGCTCGCCCTGTGCGCCGCCGTGCTCACCTGGAAGAGCGGCGGCCTCGAGGTGCCGATGCTGCTCACCGCCGGGGTCGGCGTGTTCGGCCTGATCGGGGCGGCGCTGCTCGCCGGGACCTCCGCGGGCGCCGGCATCGCCCCGCTCGTCGCCGCGAGCGCCGCCCCCGGCACCTCCGGTGCGGCCCTCGACGCCGCCGCCGTCGCCGCCCCCGGGAACGCCGCGCTCGCCGGCGGCCTGGCGGGAGCCCTCGCCCTGCTCGTCGTGACCGCGGTGGTCATGCAGGTCATCGGGACCCGGGAGAGCGTGCGCTTCCTCGAGCCCGTGGGGCGCGAGGCCTCCGAGGGCGTCCCGGACGCCCTGCACGTCTGACCCTCCCCGTCGCACCTCCGCGCCCCGGCGCGTCAGAGGGGTGGGGAGCCGGTGGACGCGCCGCCGGCCCGCACGGAAGGATCAGCTCATGCGTTTCGTCGACCCGTCGGCCCCGTCGGACCCGCCGCTCCCCGATGACCGCCGTCCCGGCGATGACGCCGAGCAGCTCGCCCGGCGCTTCGAGGCCGAGCGGCCGCGGCTCGAGGCCCTCGCCGCCCGCGTGCTCGGCGACCATGCCGAGGCGCAGGACGTCGTCCAGCAGGCCTGGCTGCGCCTCGCCGGCAGCGGCGACGGCACGGGCGAGGAGATCGACAGCCTCCCCGCCTTCCTCACCACCGTCACGACCCGGCTGTGCCTGGACCGGCTGCGTCGCCGCGTCCCCGTGCCGGAGGAGACGGTCGAGACCGGCGAGAGCGCCCCGGACCCCGCAGAGGACATGGCCCTCGCGGACACCGTCGGCACCGCCCTCCAGCTGGTGCTGGACCGGCTGAGCCCCAACGAGCGGATCGCCTTCGTCATGCACGACAGCTTCGGGTTCGAGTTCGGGATCATCGCCGCCGCCCTCGGCACGAGCGAGCAGGCCGCCCGCAAGCTCGCCTCCCGCGCCCGCGCCAAGGTCTCCCAGCCGCGCGGCGAGGACCCGCTCGCGGACTGGGAGGTCGTGGACGCCTTCATGGCCGCCGCGCGCGAGGGCGACTTCACGCGGCTCATCGCTCTGCTCGCCCCGGACGCCGTGGTGCGCGGGGACGAGGAGGCGATCGCGACCGGCACCCCTGCCGCGATCGACGGCCGCGAGGACGTCGCGGCCTTCTTCAACGGCTCCGCCCACGCCGCCCTCCCCGTCGCGGTCGACGGCCGGCCCGGCTCCGCCTGGTACCACCGCGGGCACGCGATGGTCCTGTTCGACTTCACCGTCGCGGGCGGCCGCGTGACCCGCATCGACTTCCGGGCCCGGCCCGAGCTGCTCGCCCGCGTGGTGCGCCGCGACGGCGCCGACCCCCGCTGACCGCCCACCGACCTCGATCCGATCGCGGCAGGGCTGTCACACTCCCGCCCCGCCGTGCGTCAACCCCACGACAGCAGCACGAACCCGATCCAGGAGCACCCCATGAAGACGATGACCTGCCAGCAGCTCGGCGGCCCCTGCGAGCTCGCCCACCACGGCGAGAGCGCGGACGACGTCATCAACGCCCAGGACAAGCACCTCAAGGAGGCCGTGAAGGCCGGCGACGAGGCGCACAAGCCCGCCCGCCAGGAGATGAGGTTCCGCTGGCTGCACCCCAAGCAGTCCCTGGGCTGGTACAACGACATGAAGGCCGCCTTCGCGGACCTCCCGGAGGACTGACCGCGCGCGGCACGGGCCGGCACCCCCGTGAGGGTGCCGGCCCGTGCCGTGCGTGGAGGCCTCAGCCGCGGATCGCGTCGATGACCTTGATGCGGGTCGCGATGAGCGCGGGAAGCGCGCCCGCGAGCACGCCCACCGCGGTCGCCGCGAGCAGGCCCAGCAGCACCGCCGTCACCGGGAACGGCGGCAGGTCCACGAGGCCCTGCTCCCGGAAGTAGTCGGTGACGAAGGGCGCCTTCACGAGCGCGACCGCGCACGCCACGCCGATCGCCCCCGCGAGCACCGTCGCGACGACGGACTCCATGAGCACCCCCACGAAGATCCGTGCGCCGGTCGCGCCGTAGGAGCGTCGGATCCCGATCTCCCGCACCCGGTGCCGCACCGTGACCAGGGAGATGTTCACCAGGCCCAGCGCGCCGAGCAGCAGGATCACGAGCGCCACGACGACCACGCCGAGGGTGATCGCGCCGAAGCCCTGGTCCTCGAGCGAGAACGAGCTGGGGGAGACGTCGAAGGTGCCGACGCCCGCGCCGGCGAGTGTCTGCGAGAGCCGCGCCCGGATCTCGTCGGCCTGCTCCGGCGGCACCCACACGAGGTACTCCGAGGTCATCGTCGTCTCCGGGGTCTTCCCGGGGAGCTGCGCGACGCTGTCGGCCGCGGCGAAGGCTGCGAGGTCCCAGTCGAGGTTCGGATCCGCGGCGAGCACGCCGATCACGATCGCCTGCCCGGACTCCGCCGCCCCGCTGTCCCCGTAGAGGGTGACGGGCTCGGTGCCCAGCGCGGGCCGGCCGAGCGCCTCGTACAGCGGCTGGTTGACGACGATCGCCGGGGCGAGGCGGTGCTGGTCGGAGTCGGCGATCCAGCGGCCCTGCGCGACCTGCGTCCGGAAGATGTCCCCGTAGGCCGGGTCCACCCCCATCAGCTGGGTGAGCTTGACCCCCTCGGTGGTCTGCACCCGTGCGTCGGTGTACATGCGGCGGGTGCGCTGGTCGATGCCGAGGCGGTCGATCTCCTCGAGCACGGCCTCGTCCTGCTCCTGCGGGGTCACGGACTCGGCGCCGCCGAACGAGGAGATCATGAGGGTCGCGTCGCGGCCGCCGCTGCGCTCCATCGACTGCTCGAGCGCGCCGGAGAGCATGCCCCCGCCGCCCAGCACCGCCGTCAGCGCGAACACCGAGAAGGCGACGCCGATCAGCGACAGCATGATCCGGCCCTTGTGGACCCGCAGCTCGCCGTAGGCCTCGACGATCGAGGCGAGCAGCCCGGTCATGCGACGGCCTCCCGCCCGGCCCGCAGGCCCGCGGTCGCGGCGAGCGCGGTGCGCGCCTCCGCGGTGCCGGCCGCGTCGAGCGTGCCGATGTCGTGGAGGGTCCCCTCGTCCAGCAGGTACGCCCGCTGCGAGAGGGCCGCGACCTGCAGGTCGTGGGTGATCGTGACGAGCGCGGCGTCGGAGTCGCGGGCGATCTCGTCGAGCAGCGCCATGACCGCCTCGCCGGTGGAGACGTCGAGCGCGCCGGTGGGCTCGTCCGCGAGGATCAGCCGCGGCCGGCGCACGAGCGCCCGCGCCACGGCGACGCGCTGCTGCTCACCGCCGGAGAGCCGCGCGGGCACCTGGTCGGCGCGGCCGCCGAGCCCCACCCGGTCGAGCATCTCCCGGGCGAGCTTCTCGCGGCGCCAGAACTGGCGGGCGTCCCCGTACAGCAGCGGCATCATGACGTTCTCGAGGGCGGTGCGGCCGTCGAGCAGGTTGAACTGCTGGAAGACGAAGCCGATCGACGCGCCGCGCAGGCGGGCCCGTCGGGCGTCCCGCAGGCGGTGCACGTCCTGGCCGTCGAAGCGGAGCACGCCGTCGCTCTGCCGGTCGATGAGGCCCAGCAGGTTCAGCAGGGTCGACTTCCCCGAGCCGGAGCGGCCGACGATCGCGACGTGGTCCCCGGCGTCGACCTCGAGGTCCACGCCGCGCAGGATGTGCAGGTCCTCCCCGCCGGGCAGCCGCACCCAGCGGCGCAGGCCCTCGAGGTGCAGCAGGGGCTCCGCGGCGGTCACCAGACCTCCATCCCGTCCATGCCGGACTCGGCGCTGTCCACGCCGGGCACGTACTGCAGGATCTCCTGGCCGTCCTCGAGACCGTTGCGGACCTCGACGACGCCGTCGCCGCGCAGGCCCAGCTCGACCTCGTGCGGGGTGGGCTCGCCGGTCGCCTCGTCGAGCGTGTAGACGGTGCCGGCCTCGCCCGCGCCCTCGACCGCGGTGGTGGGGACGGTGAGCACGCCCTCCGCGGTGCCGAGCGCGACGCTCACCTCGCCGGTGAGCCCGGAGACGACCCGCGTGCCCTCCGGGACCGCGCAGCTGAGCTGGGCGGACGTCGTCTCGGGGGTGATCTCCTCACCCGTCATCGGGTCCACCTCGATGGAGGCGCCCTCGCTGCTGGGGGCCTGGTCGTCGTCGGCCGACGGGTCGTCCTCGGTGACGGCGGGCCGCGAGCAGGTGATCGGGTCGGTGAGGGAGGGCAGCGTCGCGGTCGCCTCGATGTCGACGTCGAGCAGGGACAGCTGCTGCTCGGGGGTGAGGTCCGCGGTGATCGAGTAGGTGCCGGGGGAGAGGGTCGCGACGGTGTCGCCCACGGAGACGGTCTCCCACTCGACGGCGGTGAGGTCGCGGACGATCCCGCGGCCGTCGGCCACGAGGGTCAGGTAGCGGTACTCCTGCGGGGCGGAGGTGGCGGGCGCGGCCGGGGCGGCGACCTCCTCTGCCTCCGTCCCGTCCTCGGCGCCGTCCGTGCCGTCGGCGGTGGCGGCCGCGTCGTCGGTGGCGGGGACCTCGACGGGGTCCGCCTCGACGGGCACGCGGACCTGCAGGATCTTCGTGCCCTCCTGGACCTCGTCGCCGTCCTTCACCCACACCTTGTTGATCTCGCCGGCGGCGGTCGCCTTGAGGGGCGTGCCCTCGTCCGGAACGACGGTCGCGGGCAGCACGAGCGTGGAGCTGATGTCCTCGCGGGAGGCGGTGACCGTGGCGTACTGGTCGAAGTCGGCGCTGGGGCTGATCGGGTCCTCCTCCGCCGCGCTCGACTCCCCGGGGAAGAAGGCCAGACGGGCGAGGGAGATCGCGATGATGCCGAGGATCAGCATCCAGAACAGGGGGAAGACGTAGCGACGCAGTGCGGCCATCGGAGGACTTTCGATCGGCTCGGCGGCGGGTCGCCGAGGAGGCGGGGAAGGGTGGCGCGGTGAGACGGGAGGCGGCGACCGGAGGCCGGGACGGTGTGCGGCGCCGCAGGTCGTCGCCGGCCGGTGGGTGCCGCGAGGTCAGTCTGGCCGACGCCGGCCCGCCGGTCATCCCCCGCGCGTGGGAGGTCAGGTCTCGATCCGGCACCGGTCCCGAGCAGGCCCGGCCCTCCGCCCGCCCCTCGCCTGGACCGTCCGTGACCGGGGCCGAACGGCGCGCGTAGCCTTCCGGGCATGAGCGCCGACGCCACCCGAACGCCTGATGCCGCGATCCCCGATCCCCTGCTCCTGCTCCCGCTGCGCCAGCGGCTCGCCGAGCGCTCCCTCGCGGTGCGGGCCGTGCACGTGATCCGTCCCGGCCGGGAGGACGTCGTCCACCGCTTCGTCGACGACACCGCTGAGAACGTCTACTCCGTCTCCAAGACCGTCACCGCGCTCGGCGTCGGCATCGCCCGCGCCGAAGGGCTGCTCGACCTCGAGGACCGCGCCGTGGACCACCTCCCCTCCCCGGAGGGCCGCTACGGCGAGGGCGTGGGGGACGTGACGATCCGCCACCTGCTCACCATGACCTCCGGCTCGCCCGTGACCGTCTTCGCGCAGGAGGAGCGCGACCACCGCGACCTCACCTCGCTCTACCTCGAGACGCCGCTCGTGCGGGAGGCCGGCAGCGCCTTCGAGTACTCCAACGGCGGGCCCTTCCTGCTCGCCCGGATCATCGAGCAGCGCACCGGGGAGACCCTGCGCGACTGGCTCATGCCGCGCCTCTTCCAGCCCCTCGACATCGTGAACCCGCAGTGGGACCGGACGATCGACGGGCACACCGTCGGCGCCTCCGGCCTGCACCTCAAGAGCGGGCAGATGGCCCGGATCGGCGAGGTGCTGCTGGGCCGCGGCACCGTCGACGGCGCCGAGCTGGTCCCCGCCGAGTGGGTGGACCTCATGCACGCCGAGGACACGTGGGTCCCCACCGCCTGGCCGGACCCGGACAACGCCCGCTACGGCCTGGGCGTCTGGGCCAGCCAGCCCGACGGCGCGTGGCGGGCCGACGGCGCCTACGGCCAGTTCCTGCTGGTCCTCCCCGAGCAGGAGGCCCTCGTCGCCATCACCTCCCACATCGAGAACGGCGGCGCGAACTGGGTGCTCGCCGCGGTGCGCGAGGAGCTCCTCCCGCTGCTCTGACCGTCGGCCCCGGCGCCCGCCTGCCGCCGCCCGGCTCGCCCCGCCTGCCGCCGCCCCTGGCCGGCCGGCGGGTACGGGACGTCCTTGTACGGATGTGGCCGTATTCGGGGACATCGGTACGAAGAGGTCCCGGAGGCCCATGCCCCCCGGGGGATGCACGCGACGAGCGCCACCCGCATGTCCCCGGGCTCGGCGCAGGCGCGGCCGGTAGCGTGGGCGCATGGATCCCTCCGTCATCGTGAACATCGTCCTCGTCCTGCTGTTCGTGCTGATCGGCGGCGTGTTCGCGGGCACGGAGATGGCGATCGTCAATCTCCGCGAGTCCCAGATCAGCCAGCTCGAGGAGACGGGCCCGCGCGGGGAGGCCACCGCGCGGCTCGTGCGGGACCCGAACCTCTTCCTCTCCGCGGTGCAGATCGGCGTGACGGTCGCGGGCTTCCTGAGCTCCGCCTACGGCGCCTCGACGATCGCGCCGGTGCTCACCCCGGTGCTCACGGGCCTCGGGATGAGCGACTCGGCGGCGAGCACGACGGCGCTGATCGTCATGACGCTGCTCATCGCGTTCCTCTCCCTCGTGCTCGGCGAGCTCGCCCCGAAGCGCCTCGCGATGCAGAACGCGCTGGGTTTGACGAAGATCGTGGGCCCGCCGCTCGGGGTGTTCGGCCGGCTCATGCGGCCGGTGATCTGGCTGCTGTCCGTCTCGACGAACCTCGTGGTGCGGTTGCTGGGCGGTGACCCGCAGGCGAACCGCGAGGCGGTCTCCGCGGAGGAGATCAAGGCGATGGTGCGCGACTCCGACGCCCTCGAGGAGGCCGAGTCCCGCGTGCTGGCGGACGTCTTCGACGCCTCCGAGCGCACGGTCGTCGAGGTGATGCGGCCCCGCCACCAGGTGGACTTCCTCGAGGGGGAGCAGACGGTCGCCCAGGCGCGGGAGCTCGTGCGGGAGTCGGGCCACTCCCGCTACCCGGTGACGGGAGAGGACGTGGACGATGTGCTCGGCTTCGTGCACGTGCGGGACCTGCTGCACGTCGAGGACCCGGAGGGCACGCGCCTGCGCTCCATCGCCCGCCCCATCGAGCACGTTCCCGGCACCGTGCAGGTGCTGCGCGCCCTGAACCGGATGCGAGCGCACGCGGACCAGATCGCGGTGGTCGTGGACGAGTACGGCGGCACCGACGGGATCGTCACGCTCGAGGACCTGCTCGAGGAGCTCGTGGGGGAGATCTACGATGAGTTCGACACCGACCCCCGCGGCAGCGACCCCGAGCACCCGGGTCTCACCGAGGGTGAGATCGACGGGGGCCTCATCCTCCAGGAGTTCGAGGCGCTGACCGGGATCGAGCTGCCGGACACGGGCGGCTACGAGACGGTGGGCGGCTTCGTCATGGCCTCGCTCGGCCGGATCGCCGTGGAGGGCGACGTCGTGCCGATCGAGGGCGGCCGGCTCGAGGTGACGAAGGTCGACGAGCGGCGGGTGCAGACGGTCAGGTTCGTGAGGGATGCGACCCCGACCTCGGAGGAGCCGCACGGCGAGGACTAGGCTCTTACCATCGCGGCCTGCAGGACGCGGGCCGCTCCGCCGTCAACCACAGGAGAACCCCATGGCCCGCACCAGTCTTGCCCGCCTCCTCGTCACCCAGCTGCGCGACCTCGGCGTCGAGCGCATCTACGGGGTGGTCGGCGACTCGCTGAACCCCGTCGTGGACGCGATCCGCACCACCGAGGGCATCGAGTGGGTGCACGTGCGCAACGAGGAGGCCGCCGCCTTCGCCGCCGGCGCCGAGGCCCGCCTGACCGGGAAGCTCGCCGTGTGCGCCGGCTCGTGCGGCCCCGGCAACACGCACCTCGTCCAGGGGCTGTTCGACGCGCACCGCGACGGCGCGCCCGTGCTCGCCCTCGCCTCCCACATCCCCTCCGAGAAGATCGGCACCGGCTTCTTTCAGGAGACCCACCCGGAGATCCTGTTCCAGGAGTGCTCGCACTTCTGCGAGATGGTGAACTCCGGCCCGCACGGCGCGACGCTGCTGCACATCGCGGTCCAGACGGCGATCGCGAAGCGCGGCGTCTCCGTGCTCGTGATCCCCGGCGACGTCGCCGACCAGGAGGTCGACGGCCCGCTCACTAAGGTCCTCGCCGTCGAGCTCGGCGCCGTACAGCCGGCCGCGGGGACCGTCGGCCGGCTCGCCGAGATGATCGACGAGGCCCGCTCCGTGATGCTCTTCGCCGGGGCCGGTGTGGAGGGCGCCCGCGAGGAGGTGCTCGCGCTCGCCGAGGCGACGAAGGCGCCGGTGGGGCACGCGTTCGGCGGCAAGCAGTGGATCCAGTACGAGAACCCGTACGACGTCGGCATGAGCGGGCTGCTGGGCTACGGCGCCTGCTACGACGCGATGCACGAGGCGGATCTCGTGATCCTGCTCGGCACCGACTTCCCCTACAGCGAGTTCCTCCCGCAGAACGAGAAGGCGAGGATCGTCCAGATCGACGCGGACGCCTCCCGCCTGGGCCGTCGCGTGCCGCTCGACCTCGCGCTGCACGGCGACGTGGCGCTCACCCTGCAGGCCGTCCTGCCGCTGCTGCAGGGGAGGAAGGACGCGAAGTTCCTGCAGAAGATGCTCAAGGCGCACCACAAGGCGCTGCAGGGCGTCGTCGCCGCGTACACGAAGAACGTCGAGCGGATGAAGCCGATCCACCCCGAGTTCGTCGCCGCGACCCTCGACGACCTCGCCGACGAGGACGCCGTGTTCACCGTGGACACCGGCATGTGCAACGTGTGGGGCGCCCGCTACATCACCCCCAACGGGAAGCGCCGCCTGTTCGGCTCCTGGCACCACGGCACGATGGCGAACGCGCTCCCGCAGGCGATCGGCGCCTCGAAGGCGTTCCCCGGCCGGCAGGTCATCTCCATGAGCGGAGACGGTGGCCTCGGCATGCTCATGGGGGAGCTGCTCACCGTGAAGCTGCACCAGCTGGACACGAAGATCGTCGTCTTCAACAACTCGAGCCTCGGCATGGTCAAGCTCGAGATGCTCGTCGAGGGCCTGCCGGACTACGGCACCGACCACGAGGGCGTCGACTTCGCGGCGATCGCGGCGGGTGCCGGCATCACCTCCGTGCGGATCACCGACCCGAAGAAGCTGCGCAAGGAGATGCAGAAGGCGCTCGCGACCCCCGGCCCCGTGCTCATCGACGTGGTCACGGACCCGGCGGCGCTGTCGATGCCGCCGAAGATCAGCCCGCAGCAGATCCGCGGCTTCGCGACGGCGTCCACGAAGATCGTGCTCGCGGGCGGCGTGGGCAAGATGCTCGACATGGCCTCCGCGAACCTGCGCAACATGCCGCGCTGAGGCGCGCGGCCCCTCCCCGGACGTGCGGAGGGGCCGCCGCGTCGGCGGCCCGGACGAACTGATCGATCGAAAACTTTGCACCCCGCGCCCGGAACCGGACGTAAGGGGTCAACCGCGCGCGGAACGGACTAGCATGGCGGGGTCCTGACCCTGCCTGCGAGAAGGTTCTCCGCGTGACGATCGAAGACTTCCTCCGCCTCCTGCTGCGGAACCTGCTCCTGCTCGTCGTCGTCACGGTCCTCGGGGCCGCGGCGGGCTTCGGGCTCTCCTTCACCCGCCCCACCGTGTACTCGGCGACGGCGCTCGGCTACGTCTCCGCGAACGCGCAGACCGACGCCGACGGCAACCCCATCAGCCAGGCCAGCGGCAGCATGGACTTCCAGTACTCCAAGGCGCAGTCCTACCTGCCGCTGTTCGGCACCCGCGCGGTGGGCGAGCGGATCGTGGACCAGGTGGGCCTGGACCAGAGCCCCGACGCCGTCGCCGGATCCCTCCAGGCGACCCTGGACCCCAACGCGCCGATCATCACCGTGACGGCCTTCGCGGACGACCCGCAGCAGGCCTCCGACATCGCCGACGCCGCCGTCGAGGCGACCGCGGCGGAGGCCCGGAAGCTGGAGTCCGGCGGATCGGAGGACGCACAGGTCTCGGTGCAGCTCACCCCGTACCAGAACGCCCTCGTGCCCGGTGCACCGGTCTCCCCGGACCGCAAGAAGTTCCTCGCCGTGGGCGCAGCCGGCGGCCTGCTGATCGCGCTCGGGCTCGCGTGGCTGCGCGACCGCAACGACTCGCGGATCCGCACCGCCTCCGATCTCACCGACGCGCTCGACCTCCCGCTGCTGGGCATGCTCCCGGACAGCAAGGAGATGCAGCGCGCGAAGGACGGCACGCTCGGTGAGCCGAAGGCCTTCGCGACGCGCGAGGCGATCCGCAAGCTGCGCACGAACCTGCGCTACATCGACGTGGACAACCCGCCCCGCTCGATCGTCGTCACCTCGAGCGCGCCCGGCGAGGGCAAGTCGACGGTCGCCGCGAACCTCGCCCGGGTCATGGCCCGCGCGGGCCAGCCCACGATCCTCGTCGACGCGGACCTCCGCCGCCCGATGATCGCCTCGGAGTTCGGGATCGACGGGGCCGTGGGCCTGTCCCAGCTGCTCGCCGGGAGCGTGAGCATCGAGGACGCCGTCGCGACCACCCCCACCCGCAACCTCACGGTCCTCCCCGCCGGCCAGGTGCCCCCGAACCCCTCGGAGCTGCTGGGCTCGCGCCGCATGAAGGACCTGCTCGACGAGCTCTCCCGCGACCACTTCGTCATCCTCGACGCCCCGCCGGTGCTCGCGGTCACCGACGCCCAGCTGCTCTCCCGCCACGCCGACGGCGCGATGCTCGTGGCCGTCGCCGGCACGACCCGCCGGCAGGCGCTCGAGCGCGCCGTCGAGGCGATCGGCACGGTGGGCGCGAAGGTCCACGGCGTGGTGCTGAACCGCGCCTCGGCGAGCCGCTTCACCCGCATCGCCTACGGCGACACCGCCTACGGGTACGCCTACGGCTACGGCCGCAAGGGCTACGGGCTCACCGGGTACGGCGTCGAGACGGTGCCGGACGAGGACGCGCAGGAGGAGGCCCCCGTGGTCGCTGCGGAGCCGGCCACCGGCGCGGGTGCGACCGGGGCGGGGAGCTCCGCGGGCGCCGAGCCCGCCGGCACCGCCCGGGGCCGCCGCGCGGCGGATCCCCGCGACTCCTGATGCCGCTCACCCGCCTCGGCGCGATCGTCCCCGTGCACGGGGACCTCGAGCCCGTCCTCCCGCTGCTGGACGCCCTCGCGGGCCCCGGTGTGCCCGAGGCGGAGCGGCCCGCGCGGGTGCTGCTCGTCGACGACGCCTCACCGCGCCCCGTCCCCGCGAGCGCGCTGCCCGCCGGGGTGGAGCTCGTGCGGCGGGAGCGCAACGGCGGGTTCGGCGCCGCGGTGAACACGGGCCTGCGTGCCCTGCGCGACGGGGAGTGCGGCGCCGCGATCGAGACGGTGCTCGTGCTGAACTCGGACCTCACGATCCCCGCGGGCTTCGCCGCCGCGATCACCGAGCACGCCGCCCCGTGGATGCCCGCCGTCGTCGGTTGCCGGGCGGAGGACGCCGAGGGCCGCTCCGGGTACGCCGCCCGTCGCTTCCCGACCACCGGCCACCAGGTCGTCGAATGGCTCGTGCCGCTCGCCTCGCAGCGCCACCGCGACGTGCTGCACCGCGCCGTGGGCCACGACCTCGAGGCGGAGTGCGGTCACGGCATGGTCCCCGTGGACTGGGTCTCCGGCGCCGTGCTGCTGCTGCCCCTGGACGAGGTGCTCGCCGCGGGCGGCTTCGACGAGGGCTACTTCATGTACACCGAGGAGGTGGACCTCCAGCTGCGCCTGCGCCGCGCAGGGATCCCCTCCCTGCTCGACGCGGACCTCACCGTCGTGCACGCCGGCGGCGGCTCCTCCGGCGGGGAGGCGCGTCGACGCCGCTGGCTCGTGGGCGCCCGCCTGCGCTACGCCCGCCGTCACGGCCACGTGCACCTGCTGCGCGCGGGGCTCACCGCCGCGAGCATGGCGAACCTCGCCTGGAACTCCGGCCGCCGCCTCGCGGGGCGCGACGTGCACCCCCTCGACACGGCCCGCGAGGAGCTCACGCTCGTGCACCGCGCCGGGAAGGACCTGCCCCGATGAGCGCCACCCCGCCCCACGGCGCCCGCAGCGACCGTCCCGGCCGCCTGCTGCTGGTGACCCCCGCCTTCCACGGCTACTGGCGCAGCATCGCCGAGGCCTTCGAGCGGCGCGGGCACACCGTCGCCGTCCACCGCTACGACGCCTACGACACCGTCGGCCAGAAGCTCCGCCTCAAGGCGACCGTCGAGCTCCCCGAGCGCCTGCACCTGCCCGGGGAGCGGCGCGCCGCCGAGGGCGCCCGGATGACGGACGCCGCGATCGCCGCGCTGCGCGAGCAGCGGCCTGACCGTGTCGTCGTCATCAAGGGCGACGGGCTCGGCGCGCGCTTCTGGGACGCGCTCGAGGGGACCCCGCGGATCCTCTGGCTCTACGACGACCTCCACCGCCACGACCACACCGAGGACTTCCTGCGCGAGGTGGGCCCGGTCGTCGACTACGCCCGCTCCGAGACGGAGCTGCTGCGCGGCATGGGGGTGGACGCCCACTTCGTGCCCAACGCCTTCGACCCGCACCGCGCACGGCCGACGGGCCGCCGCACCGGTGAGCTCGTGTTCATCGGCTCGGGCTACGCGAACCGCATCGAGGTCCTCACCCATCTCGCGGAGCAGGGCCTGCCCGTGCACGTCTGGGGCCGGGACTTCTCCCGCCACGTCGTGGACCGGGCGCGCACCTTCTCGTGGTCGCGGCCGCCGATCCGCGCCTCCCGGGAGGTGCCGCTCGAGCGGGCGTACCAGATCCACGCCGAGGGAGCCGCCGCGATCGCCGTGCACGGCCTGCAGAACGGGCACGCCATGCGCACCTTCGAGATCCCCGGCATGGGCGGGGTGCAGCTCGTGGACCGCGACGACGTCGACCAGTTCTACGACGTGGGCACCGAGGTCGCGGTGTGGCACGATCAGGACGAGCTGGCCGAGCTGGGACGGCGCGCCGTCACGGACCGGGCATGGGGCGAGGCGATGCGGGCGGCGGGACGCCGTCGGACCCTCGCCGAGCACACCTTCGATCACCGGATCCAGGAGGTCGACTCCCTGTGGCAGGACTGAACCACCCCGAGAGCATCGAGATGTGGGAGGCGTGGTCGCGATCGCGCCGCCGCCCGCAGCGGGTGAAGCACGCCGTCACCGAGCGGGCCCGCGGCCTGCGCCGCCGTCCCGGTGCCGAGCAGACCCCTGTCGCCGAGGAGCTGCCGTGGCTGCTGCGCTCCCGCGCCGCGGACGCCGCCGAGGAGGACGGCGCGGCCGACGGCGGCGCGAGCACGGGCCGCCGGATCCTCGTCGCCGCGGACTCCGCGACCCCCACCTCCCGCGCCTCCCTGCTGAGCGGCCTGCTCTACCACCGCGCCGGGATCGACGTGCTCACCCCCGCCGGGGTGCACCTGCCGGAGACCGAGGGCCCCGAGTGGGGGACCCGCGCCCTGCGCAGCCCCGAGGAGGCCGTCGGACCGGGGACCGGGGCGATCGTCTCGATCGGCCAGCACCTGCGGGCCGGCGCCGCCGCGCACGAGCTCGCGCGCCGCCACGACCTGCGCGAGTTCGTCGTCCAGCACGGGGCGCTCACCCCCTTCGCCCCGCCGCTGCCGGAGGGTGCGACCTTGCTCGCCTGGTCCGATGCGGACGCCGCGTTCTGGCGCAGCGGGCGCGGCGACGTCACCACGCGGACCGTCGGCTCCCAGCTGCTGTGGCAGTCCGCCCACGAGGCGGAGGCGCAGTCGCAGGACGTCGACGCCGTCATGGACGCGCAGCGTCCCGTGTTCCTCGGCCAGCTGCACGGCGCCGAGCTGTCCCGCCGGGTGACCGGCGGCGCCGCCGTGCGCTTCTGCCGCGAGCACGACGGCCTGTACCGGCCCCACCCCGCGGAGGTCGACATGATCTCCCGCGCCCAGCACCGGCTCTGGCAGCGGCGCGGTATGGAGTTCGCGAGCACCGACGTGCCCCTGCGGGAGCTCGCCCACCCGGTGGTCTCCGTGTTCTCCACCGGCGTGCTCGAGGCTGCCGCGCGCGGCAGCCGCGCCTGGGTCTACGCCCCCGGGGCGCCCGCCTGGGTGCACGAGCTGTGGGAGCGCTACGACATGCGACGCTTCGGCGGGGAGCCGACGCCCTCGCCCGTGCGCGACGCCGAGGAGCCCGCCTCCCGCATCGCCCGGGTGCTCGAGGACGCCCTGTGACCGCCCTCGTCGTGATCCCCGCGCGCGGCGGGTCCAAGGGCATCCCGCGCAAGAACCTGCTGCCCGTGGGCGGGAAGCCGCTCATCGCCTGGACCATCGCGCAGGCCCTCGAGGCGCAGGAGGGCGGTGCGGAGGTGATCGTCGCGGTCTCCACGGAGGACGCCGAGATCGCCGAGGTCGCCGCCGCCCACGGCGCCCGCGTCATCGAACGGCCCGCCGATCTCGCCACGGACACCGCGCCGACGGAGCCCACCGTGCTGCACGCGATGGACGTCGTCGAGGCGGAGGGGACGGTGCTCGACGCGGTCGTGCTGCTCCAGGCGACCTCGCCCGTGCGCCGGCCGCACACGATCCCGCGCGCCCTCGCGCAGTTCCGCGCCTCGGGGGCGGACTCCCTCGTCGGCGTCGTCGGCGAGTCGCCGTTCTTCTGGCGGCTGCCGTCGGCCCCGGGGGAGAGCGCGGAGGCGGCGTACGACGTCACCGCCCGGCCCCGCCGGCAGGAGCTGCGCCCCGAGCAGCTGCACTACTTCGAGAACGGCAGCCTGTACGTCACGGCGCCGTCGATCTACCGCGACCACGGCAACCGCATCGGCGGCCGGGTCGATCTCTTCGTGCTCGACGAGGTGGAGGGCGTGGACATCGACACGCTCGCCGACGTCGCCGCCGCGGAGAGCATGCTCGCCCGCCTCGGATGGAGGACCGAATGATCCTGGACCGCGTGACCGCCCCCTACGTCGTGGATGCCGAGGCCACGGTGCTCGAGGCGCTCGGCCGCATCAACGACAACCGCGCGCGCGTGGTGTTCCTCGTGGACGCCCACGGCACGCTGCGCGGCGCCCTCAGCGACGGCGACGTGCGCCGCTGGCTCGTGGGGCACACGAGCCCGGACCTCGCCACGCCCGCGATCGAGGCGGCGAACACCGCCGCCGTCTCCGTGCGCGAGGGCACCGGGGTCGAGGAGATCATCGCGCTGTTCGGCCGCGGCATCGATCGCATCCCCGTCCTCGACGAGCGCGGCCGGCTCGTGGCCGTCGCGATGCCCGGGGACCGCACGCTGCTGATCGGTCGGCACACCCTCGGCGAGGGACGGCCCGCGCTGGTCATCGGCGAGATCGGCAACAACCATCAGGGCGACGTGGACCTCGCCCGCACGCTCGTGGACCGCTGCGTCGAGGCGGGCGTGGACGCGGTGAAGCTCCAGCTGCGGGACATGGCCGCGCTGTACCGCTCCGGCAGCTCCTCGAGCGCGGGGGAGGACCTGGGCCCCCAGTACACGATGAACCTGCTCGCGAAGTACTCCCTCTCCGTGGAGGACATGTATCGGGTCTTCGACCACTGCGCCGAGCGGGACGTCGACGTGCTGTGCACCCCGTGGGACGTGCCCTCCGCGGATGCCCTGGCCCGCTACGGCATCCCCGCCTACAAGATCGCCTCCGCGGATCTCACGAACCGCGACCTGCTCGCGCACGTCGCGGATCTCGGCGCGCCGATGATCGTCTCCACCGGGATGAGCACCGAGCAGGAGATCACGGGCGCGGTGGGCGTGCTGCGCGGGCGCGGAGCGCCGTTCGCGCTGCTGCAGACCCAGTCCACGTACCCCGCGCCCTTCAAGGACGTGAACCTGCGCTACATGGACCGGCTCGCGGAGCTCGGCGACTGCCTCGTCGGCTACTCGGGGCACGAGCGCGGCTGGCACGTGCCGCTCGCGGCCGTCGCCCGCGGGGCGAGCGTCATCGAGAAGCACGTGACCGTGGACCGCACCCTCGAGGGCAACGACCACAAGGTGTCCCTGCTGCCGGACGAGCTCGCCGAGATGGTGCGCCGGATCCGCGAGGTCGAGGAGGCCCTGGGCAGCGACCGCCCGCGCGAGCTCTCCACCGGTGAGCTCATGAACCGCGTGAACCTCGCGAAGTCCCTCGTCGCGACCCGGGACCTGCGCCCCGGGGACGTGGTCACCGCGGCCGACGTCGACGTGAAGAGCCCCGGCCGCGGCCTCCAGCCCGACCGCCGCGACGCCCTGCTCGGCGTGACCCTGCAGCGTGACGTGCCCGCCGGCGACTTCTTCTACCCCGGCGACCTCGCCGGCCGCCCCCGCACCCGCGGCGCCTACGACTTCCGCCGCCCGTGGGGCCTGCCCGTGCGCTTCCACGACTTCCGCTCGCTGCTGGAGGTCTCCACCCCGGAATTCCTCGAGTTCCACCAGTCCGCGAAGGACATGGACCTCGACCCGGCGCCGTTCTTCGCCGGCGGGAAGGTGGACGGCTTCTTCACCGTCCACGCCCCGGACCTGTACCCCGGGGACTTCCTCATCGACCTCGCCTCCCCGGACGACGCGATCTGGGAGCGCTCCGTGCGCGAGGTCCAGCGGGTCGTCGACCTCGCCCGTGACCTGCGTGAGCGCTTCACGAGTGAGCGCGAGCCGATCGTCATCGTCACCATGGGAGGCTTCCTCCCGGACCGCCACCTGCGGCCCGAGGAGCGCGCGCCCCTATACGAGCGCGTGGCCCGCGGCCTCGAGCGGGTCGACGAGGAGGGCGTGCGGCTCACCGCGCAGACCCTCCCGCCGTTCCCGTGGCTCATGGGCGGCCAGCAGTTCCACAACCTGTTCATGGAGCCGGAGGACACGGTCGCCTTCTGCGAGGAGCACGGTCGCCGCCTCACCTTCGACGTCTCCCACTCGAAGCTCGCCGCGAACTTCTTCCAGCGCCCCTTCAGCGAGTACATCGAGGCGATGGGCCCGTACACCGAGCACCTGCACATCGTCGACTCCGTCGGCGTGGACGGCGAGGGTGTCCAGGTGGGCGAGGGCGAGGTCGACTTCCAGGACCTCGCCGAGCGCATGGACCGCCTCGCCCCGGACGCCCCGTTCATCCCCGAGATCTGGATGGGCCACGTGAACACCGGCGAGGGCTTCTTCACGGCTCTGGATCGGCTGCAGGAATGGTTCTGACGTCCTCGGGCAGGCACGGCGGGCCGGGCGGGCACGGCACCGCCGGCACGGTGTCGGTCCTGTGGTGCGTCCCCGTCGCGGAGCTCGGGGGCGTGGCCCGCCATGTCCTCGACGCGACGAGCGCCGGCGTGCCCGGCATTCGCGTGGTCGTGCTGTGCCCCGTGGGGCCGCTCGCCGAGGTGCTCCACGAGCGCGGGCACGCGGTGCTCACCGGTCCCGTCTCCCCGGCCGACGGTCCTCGCGCCGCGGTCACCGCGATCCGAGATGCCCTGCGCCGTCTCCGGCCCGACGTGCTGCACACCCATCTCGCCTTCGCGGACCTCACCGGTGTCGCCGCCGTGCGCGGCCTGCGCTCCGCGCGGGGACAGCGCATCCGGCTGGTCACCACAGAGCACGGGATCTCCGGGGTGGCCGGCTACTACCAGTCCGGCCGCGCCTCGGCGACGACCAGGGCGCTCGCGCACCTCGCGCGCCTGCGCGCCACCGACGCCGTCATCGCGGTGAGCTCCTCGACCGCCCAGCAGCTGCGCGAGCAGTGGGGCGCGCAGAGGATCCGCGTGATCCGCAACGGGGTCGACGCCCCCGTCGCGATGCCCGCGCCCGCCCCGGGGCTGCGGGTGCTGTCCCTCGCCCGGCTCTCCCCGGAGAAGCGGATCGACGCCCTGCTGCGCGCCTTCGCCCTCGTCGCCGCCGAGCACGAGCAGGCGACGCTCACCATCGCCGGCGCCGGACCGGAGGAGCACGCCCTGCGCGCCCTCGTCGAGAAGCTCGGGCTCACCGGGCGCGTGATCCTGCCCGGCCACGTCGACGCCGAGCAGGCGCTCGCCGTGCACGACGTCGTCGCCCAGCTCTCCGTCTGGGAGAACCTCTCCTACACGCTGCTGGACGCCGTCGCACACGGTCTCGGCGCGGTCGCGACGGACGTCGGCGGCAACGCCGAGATCGTCCCGCCCGCCTGCCTCGTGGACGCGGAGGACCCGGCCGACGTCGCCGCGGCGATCGTGCGCCAGGGACTCGACCCCGCGGCGCGGCCCGTCCCGGGCACCGCCCAGGGCGTCGAGGCGATGTGCGCGGGCATCGCGACGGTCTACGAGGAGGTGCTGCGGTGAGGGACGTGAAGCTGCTCGACTACCTGCTCGGGTTCCTCCTCGTGGGCATCGGCCTGGCCCCGCTGCCGCAGGTCGGCTTCCCGCTGGACAACCTCGTGGTCGCCGCGCTCGTGGGCCTCGGCCTGCTGCGCAACCCGCAGCACCGGCTGGGCCGCTACGAGCTGCTCGTGCCGCTCGGCCTCGTGGCGCTGTTCTACCTGGGCGTGCACTCGATGTTCGCGGTCGCGAGCCCCGGCGCGGCGGACTGGCAGACCCGCCTGCTGCGGTTCATGGCGATCTCGATGCTCGTGCTCGTCGTGGGCACCGGACGCATCGACGGGCGCTCCCTCGTGTACGGCGTCGCGACCACCCTGCTGCTCAACGTGCCCCTGTTCTACGCGGGCATCGTGCCCTCCCCGTACGGGAACTACCTCACGGGACTCGTGGGGGACAAGAACGTCGCCGGCCTCGCCTACGCGGTGATCGGCCTGCTCGTCATCCTCTACGTGCGCTCGGCCCCGTGGCGGGTGACCTGGGGGCTCGTCTTCGCCACCTGCCTGTGGCTCACCGGCTCCCGCACCTCGATCACGGCGTTCGGCGCCGCGATCGTGTGGGCGCTGCTCGCCCCGAGGCTCCCGGTGATCGGGCGCTGGGTGCTGGGCGTGGTCACCGTCGTCATCGTGGATCTCCTCTCCGAGGACTATTCGCAGATCGGTGTGTTCTCGGACCGCGAGGGCAGTGACCAGCTGCGCGCTCGCATCGATGCAGCCTCCGAGTTGAAGCTGCAGGACGCCGGCTTCTGGGGGAAGGGCCTCGGCGAGGCCTTCGTGGACCTCCAGGACCGCACCTGGTTCTTCCACAACTCCTACTGGACCGCCCTCGTGGAGGGCGGATGGCCCTGGCTCGTGGTCGTCGTGGGCGTCACGGTGCTGATCATCGTGCGGCCGTTCACGAAGATCGCCACGGCGCGGCAGTTCTTCATCCAGGGCGTGGGCGTCGCGATCCTCATCTGCGCGTGGCGCCTCGGCGAGGTCTTCATGACCACGTACTGGGCGATCGCCATGGGCGTCGCGCTCCAGCAGCTGCTCTCCGCGCAGGCCGACCGGGACGAGGCTCGCCCGGAGCACTCGCTGCAGGGCGGACGAGCCGGAATGGAGCCTCGATGATCGACGTCTCCGTCGTAATCTGCGTGCGGAACGAGGAACAGCGGATCCGTCGCCAGCTCGTCGCGCTCGATGCCCAGCAGGACCACCCGGACTTCGAGGTCGTCGTGGTGGACAATGGCTCCACGGACGGCACCGCCCGGGTCGTGCAGGAGTGGATCGACGCCGGTGGCCATGCCGCCGTGCGGGCCCGGCTCGTCTCTGCGGCGCATGCCCGCAGCATCCCCGCCGTGCGCAATGTGGGCATGCGAGCGGCGGAGGGCCGGGTCATCGCCTTCTGCGATGCGGACGACGTTGTGCGACCGGGATGGGTCGGCGCCTTCGCCCGCGCGGTGTCCCCGGGCGTCCTCGCCGGTGGGCACACCCTCGCCCGGAACGCCACCGGGGAGCTCCGGCCCGAGGTCTTCGGTGACGGACTCATCGCCACCACCTACCTCCCGCACGCCAGCGGCTGCAATGTGTCGATGGAACGAGCAGATCTCGAGCGCATCGGCGGCTTCGACGAGTCGCTGCCGCGATACGGCTTCGAGGACGTCGAGCTCTCCTGGCGGGCACAGGAGAGCGGCCTCCGTCTCGTCTACGTACCGGACGCCGAGGTGGACTTCACCTTGAGCGACAACAGTGCCTCGGTGCGGAAGAAGTTCCTGCTCGGGCAGGGCAGGGTGTTCATGGCGCGGCGCTTCCCCGATTACGACTCGCGCCCCCACAGCGTCGCCTCGAACCTGCGGGACCTGGGAGCCGAGGGGACGGGTCTGCTGTCGACGGCGCTGCGCTCCCGGCGGGTCGACCGGCAGGGGGCATCGCGTGCGGTCGCGGCGGCAGGGCGTGTGGTCGGCTCCGTCCGCTACCCGGCCCGACGATTCGGCGTGACCGCTGAGCCCCGGGAGGACAAGGCAGGTTCGCTGCTTCTCGCGATCGCCACGAACAACGGGGACCTCGGGGGCGGAGAGATCATGCTGCTGCGGATCGCCCGGGCGCTCCGTGCGCTCGGCGTGGAGCCGCTCGTCCTCACCCCGTCGACGCCGGGTGACCTGGCCGCGACGGCGCGCGCCGAGGGCCTCGCCGTCACCGAGCTCGAGTGCCGTGACCGACGGGGCTACGCATCGGCGCTGCTGCGCTGGCGCCTCGCGCACCGCGACGTGCCGCTGTGGTGCAACGGGCTGCTCCCGGCGACCGCGACGGCGGGGATCGGCCCGCGGATCGTGCACCTGCACCGCGTGCCCTCGAGCCTCGGGCAGCGGGCCGCCGCCCGCCTCGCCGCCGCCGGCGCGCGGCAGGTGGCGGTCCCCTCGGAGCTGCTCGCGCGCCTGAATCCGGGAGCGCGGGTGCTGCCCAACTGGACCGACGACCTCACTGTGCGGGCCGACGCGCCCCCGCACGTCCCCGTGCGGATCGGGTTCTTGGGCCGGCTCACCGAGGAGAAGGGCGCGCATGTGCTCGCCCGCGCCGTCGAGATCCTGCTCGAGCAGGGCCGGGACCTGCGTCTCGTGGTCGCGGGGGAGGCGCGCTTCGCCGGAGACGGCGACGGCGCCGCACGGGCCGTGGCCCGGCTCGGGCACCGGGTGGAGCTGCTCGGATGGACCTCCCCTCAGGAGCTCCTGGACCAGGTGGACGTCGCCGCCTTCCCCTCGGTGGTGCCGGAGAGCTTCGGGATGGTCGCCGCGGAGGCGATGGGGGCGGGCACGCCCTTCGTGGTCTCCGACGCCGGCGCCCTGCCCGAGGTCGTGGGCGCGGACCACCCCTACGTAGCCCGTGCGGGCGACGCCAAGGACCTCGCTCGGCAGATCGCCCGCGCGCTCGACGCCTCCGAGGAGGAGCGGCGCACAGCCACCTCCGCAGCACGGAGCCGCTGGGAGCAGCGCTACTCGCCGGCCGCGGGCACGGACCGGGTGCGGGCGCTGCTGCGCGCCTGCGGCGTCCCGTTCCCCGTCCCGCAGAAGGATTACGCATGACCGCCGGGCCCGATCCCGTCGCCTCGATCGTCGTTCCCAGCTACCGCGGGGCCGAGCGCCTGCCCGCGCTCCTGGACTCTCTCGCGGCGCAGCAGGAGGGGACCCCGCCCTTCGAGGTGATCGTCGTGGTGGACGGCGTGGACGACGGCTCCGTCGCCGTGCTCGAGGCCGAGCGGCGCCTCGCGCTGCGATCGATCCTCCTCCCGGAGAACCGCGGCCGCGTCACTGCCCTGAACACGGGCTTCGATGCCGCCCGCGGCGAGGTGCTGATCCGCTGCGACGACGACCTCGTCCCGGGCCCGGACTTCGTGAAGCAGCACGTCGCCGCGCATCCTGCCGCCGTTGCCGCGCGCGGAGTCGTGGGTCTGTATCGCAACGTCTACACGTCGACGCCGTACGCCCGTGCCTACGGGGAACGATCCGACGTCGACTTCCGTGCGGCCGCGTACGCCGCACCCGACTCGCTTCGCTGGCGCTACTGGGCGGGGAACTGCTCACTCCCTCGCCGGCTGTGGGAGGACGTCGGCCCCTACGACGCGGCCTACCGGCTCTACGGCTGGGAGGACGTCGACCTCGGCTACCGGATCGCGGCGGCAGGGCACGAGGTCGCCCTGGTCCCCGAGCTCGAGACGACACACCGCGTCGCCGCGGTGACCACGAGCATCCGCGCTCGGCGCGCAGCACAGGCCGCTGCGGCGAGGCAGATCTTCGAGCGCATCCACGGGAAGGACGTGCTCCCGACCGCGGTCCCGGGATGGTCGGCGTGGAACTTGCTCGTACGGGGGGCCAGCGCGGTGTGCAGAGCCATGGGTCCCGCTCGGTGCGGTGCCGTGGTCGATCGGATGCTCCCGTTCCTTCCTACCCCTCTGGGACGAAAGCTGGTCGCTCTGACGGTCGAGGGTGCCGCACTGGCCGGTTACCGCCGTCCGGACCTGGCGAAGGACATGTTCTGAGATGACCCGCATCGCGATCGCTCATGACTACCTCACCCAGCGCGGAGGCGCCGAGCGGGTGGTGCTCTCCCTCGCCCGGGCCTTCCCCGAGGCGCGCATCCACACGCACTTCTACGCCCCGGAGCAGACGTACCCGGAGTTCCGCGACATTGACATCCGCACCGGCCCGCTGAACCGGATCGGCCCGCTCCGGAGGGACCCGCGGCTCGCGCTGCCGCTGCTGGCACCCGCCTCCGCCGCCCTGCGCATCGACGCGGACGTCGTCATCGCCTCCTCCTCCGGCTGGGCGCACGCCTTCCCCACGCGCGGGCGGCGCATCGTCTACTGTCACTCGCCCGCGCGCTGGCTCTACCTGCCGGACGACTATCTCGGGGACGCCGGCCGCTGGGACCCCAAGCGCCTTGCGCTGACCGCCCTCACCCCGGTGCTCACGCCCTGGGACCGCCGCGCCGCCACAAAGGGAGATGTCTACCTCGCGAACTCCACCGTGGTCCAGGAGCGGATCCGGCAGGTCTACGGCCGCGAGGCGGAGATCGTGTTCCCGCCGTTCAGCCCGGACCTCGTCGAGGGCACGCAGGAGCCGGTCCCGGTGCTCGCCGGCTGGGCGGGGGAGAGCGGCACGGCCGGTGGCCACCACCTCGTGGTCTCCCGTCTCCAGCCTTACAAGCACGTCGACGCCGTCATCCGCGCCTTCGACGCGCTCCCGCAGGAGCGGCTGCTCGTGATCGGCCGCGGCCCCGAGCGGGACCGCCTCCACGCGCTCGCCGGCCCGAACGTGCGCCTGGTCGAGGGGCTCTCCGACGCGCAGATGCGCTGGGCCTACGCGAACGCCCGGGACCTGATCGCCGCGAGCCACGAGGACTTCGGCCTCACCCCGCTCGAGGCCGGAGCGCACGGCGTGCCCACGCTCGCCCTCCGCGCCGGTGGCTACCTCGACACCGTCCGCGAGGGCGTGAGCGGATTGTTCTTCGAGGCGCCCGAGCCGGAGCTGATCGGCGCTGCCGTCGCGCGATCGGTGGGCGAGGACTGGGACCCGGAGCGGATCCGCCAGCACGCCGGGGCGTTCTCTGAGGAGCAGTTCATCGAGAGGCTGCAGGGCGTGGCGGGAACTTCCTCGAGAAGGTGACCGCTGCTCAGCGGTAGGAGGAGATGTCCGGCGTCAGCAGTTCTGACAGCGCCAGTCGCTCGTGGTGCTTCAGAGCGAGTGGATGGATGATCTTGGCGAGAAGGTCATTCCAGCTCACCGGGTATGCCAACACCTCGTTTCGGATCCCCCCGGGGTTCTGTGCCAGCAAAGGGGCCAAGTAGTCCAGGCGTCGTTCGATCTCGGCGACCCACTCGCGAGTGAACGTCGAGTCGGCTCGAGTGATCGCCGCACTGCCCCCGGGCACGATCCTGAAGTAGCGCTTCAGATCACGGCCGAGTTTGCGCGGGAGCTGGGCGACCCACTGCGTTGACCGCTCGGGATACCCGAGCAGCCAGTGTCCTTCCCCGTGTGCCTGGTCGAATGCAGGACCCCAGTGATGACGTGGTGCCTTCACATCGCTGTACCCGCCGCCGTGGTGGTGGAGGAGATACGCGCGCAGATAGTCCGACCTGTGCACCAGTGAGAGGTTCTCGTACGCGGGGTGGAGCGGGTGGCCAGGGACTATCCAGTCGTCGATGTTCCGGGGGGTGACCAGGACGATCTCGATCCCCTCCTGCATTCGGCGGAGCTCATCGAGCCCGCGCCGTCTGACATCGGGGAGATCGCCCTCGCCGGTCCACAGGGTGAAGATGCGGCGCGGGATGTCCGGTGCTCCCTCCGATGCGCGCGCGTCCCAGTTGAGGAAGCTCCTGCGGTACATCCCGTGCCTGTACACGTACGGACGCCTCGCGTCGTGGTCGCGCCAGGCGGCTGACATCACCCGAGTCATGGAGTTCTGCGCCAGGAGCCGGCCGCGCTTGGTGGCGACATAACCCGTGTGCTTCACCTGCCTCGCAGCGTGCAGGGCGGATCCCCGGAGATTCGAGGTGTTCACCGTGGCCCCCAGACGTGATGCCGAAGATTCCCCTGCCACCTGCCGAGTGTCCATCCCGTCGCCCGTGCAGCGGCGAGCCGATGCTGCTCGTCCGGAGCCCATAGCCCCGGAACGCCGCGGAGGGTCTTGCGCATCACCTGCCACTCACCCCGCGGTGTTCCCCCGGGGATCCCGCGGTCGCGATGCTTCGCCCACAGCTGCACATACGTCGCCCCATAGCGTCGGAACTGCCGGAAAGCCCCTCGCATCGTGGGTCGTTCGACCCGGTCTAGGAGTGCTCCTCGTGCGAGGGTGATCTCAAAACCTGCGTGCTGAGCACGCCAGCAGAAGTCGACCTCGTCGTGTCCCCCGACGAAGCTCTCATCGAAACCACCGATCGCGTCGATGACTGATCGGCGGAATGCCATGATTCCACCGGGAACGTAGGGAAGGTAATTCTGGGGGCGCTCCATCTCGTAGGTCTCGGGGTCGCGAGTGCTGAGGATGCCCCCGGCGATCCCCAGCCGGGGGTTCTGTGCCAAGGCCTCGGCGAAGGAGGCGAGCACGTGCGGGTGCGCGCGATCGTCGGCGTCGAGTAGCACGATGATCGCTCCCTGCGCCGCCGAGATCCCAGCATTGCGCGCGCAGTTGACCCCTTGGCGTTCGTAGGCGGGAACGACGCGCAGGTCCAGGCGATCGCTGTAGGACAGGGCGGCGCGCGCTGTATCGTCCCCGGATCGATTGTCCGCGACGATGACCTCGAACAGCGGTGCACTCTCCTGGTCGATGAGAGCGGCGAGCTGGTCCCCGATGGTCGCCGCCGCGTTGAAGGCGGGGATCACGACGCTGAGTGCTGGCCCGGTCATCGATAGTCCTTCAGCTGCGGACGGATCAGGTCGGTGAAGAGGATGTGGTCCTGGTGCTTCAAGGACAGGGGCTGCGTGATGTCGCCGAGGATCTCGGTCCATCGGATGGGGTAGTTCGCGGGGGCCGAGTACGGATTTCCCTGGCCGAAATCCGCCTCCCGAAGGCGCGGCTGGAGATAGTCCAGGCGCGCATGCAGTTCTCTCATCCACTCAGCGGTGAACAGTGAACGAGGGCGGCAGATGAAAGCAGAGGTTCCGAGGGCCGCACGGAAGTGAGCGCGCAGATGAGCTCCCAGTGCATGGGGAAGATCGCCGACGTACTCGGAAGTGACCTCTCTGTAGCCGAGCACCCACACCGTCTCGTCAGAATTCACGCGGTCGATGAGCTGTTGGACCGCTACGGATTGAGGCTTGACGTCCAGATAGGCGCCGCCGTGGTGGTGCATGGCATATGCGCGGAGGTAGTCGCTCCGGTGCACCGCATGGAGGTCCGAGAACGCGGGATGGACAGGATGTCCGTCCACGAGCACATCGTCAGGGGATGCGATGAGCCGGACGTCGACGCCGGGCGTCCGGCGCAGGTTTTCCAGCGCCTCTGCCCGGCGCGGGCTCGGCTCGTCTCCGATCCATACGACCCAGAGGGTGCTCGGCACGTCCAGCTGCTCAGCATCAGCCGGGTCCGGACGATTGAGGAAGGTGTGCGGGAACATCCCGTCGATGTAGACGAAAGGATGCTTCTCCTCGAGTCGTGCGTGCCGGACATCGAATCGTCGCCGAGCGTGGCGCTCCGCGGCGCGGCGAACCTTCTTGCTGGCGAGGAAGGCCTGATGTTTGGCCTCCCGCATCGCGTCGTCAAGCATCATGAGAGCTGCACCTCCGAATCCGATTGACCCCCGGTCGGGTCGTCCAACGCGGCACGCACAGCGCGCGCCCACGTCCCCCAGGACGCATTGCCCCTCGCCCACGTGAGCGCGGCTCTCGAGAAGTGCGTGAATTCGCTGTGCAGGATCCGATCCTCAACCACTCGGATGAAAGGCGTCGGAGTTCCGTCATCGACGACGAGCCACCCCGTCCGGCCGTCGACGACAAGATCGGTCTGGCCCCCGATGGCCGAGGCGATCACGGGTAACCCATGGTGGAGAGCGTCGGTCACGACCACGCCCCCGGCGCTGGCGCGGGTCGGTTCCAGGAGTGCATCGTGCGACAGATAGGCCCTGCTCATCGCCGAACGGTCAAGACGCCCGGCGCGACGGACGAACGCCGGCAGGTCACGGTCCACCTCCCCGACCACGGTGAGCCCGATGTCGTGTCCTCGGCGTCGGAGCTCTGTGACGGCCGCCAACGCGACATCCCCACCCTTGCGTTCCCAGTCACTCGCCACGAACAGCAGCCGCAGCTGATCTCGCTCAGGTGGCTGACGCTCATCGGAAGCATCATCGGCGGTCGCGGCGATCGCCGGACCGAAGTGGGCGACATGTACGCGGGTCGCCGGCACGCCGACGTCTTCGACAAGCCTGTCCTTGCTCCAGCGCGTGGCGACGACGAATGACTCGGTCCTCATCGCGACCTGTCGCTCGGTACGCCGAGCCTTCACCTGATCGGAGGCAGGGACGCGCTGGAAGTCCGGATACGTGGCCGCGAGAGAGGCGAAAGAGGAATCGGTGATCTGGAGGATGCGACGGGTCGCCGGCACGTCGACGAGCTCGGGGGTGGCCGCGATCGCGACGATCGGCAGGTGCGCCGGGAGCGCCTCAAGCGCGCGCACCAGGGAGCGGCTGCGCCGGTGCGTCGTGGGCGGTGACCATGACGGCAGGTGGGCAAGGCCGCGTGCGCCCTGCATGCGGGAGACGGCACGGTCCAGGAGCGCTGTCTCCGTGCTGATCGGTGCCACCTCGACTCGCGAGAACTCGGCTCGCAGCGCGTCCATCATGGGGAGAACCACGCCGGACCACGAGCGGGCGGAGGTGAGGTCCCATGGGCTCGCGACGATGATGCCGTCGCCCCGCTCGCTCACGGCGTCTCCCTGACCAGTTGGTCGTGGTGGGCGGCAGGACGTGCCACGAGGTTCTCCTCCGTGATCTCGGGACCGCGGAACGGCGACTCGTCCGTTCCGTCCGTAGGATATGGCAGGTGACGAGGGATGCTGGGCGCGTCGGCCGAATCCCTACCGCACGGTGGAAGGTGGCCATGACATCCGCGAAGTCCGTCGGCATCCGTGCCACGATCGATCAGCTGCGCACCGTCATGGGGATCGTCCCGTGGCGGATGCGGGGAAGTCTGATCGGTCTGTTGGTCACGTCCCTGATCTCGGCGCTCCTCGACCTCGTCGCGGTTGCGCTGATGCTGCCGCTCACCCAGATGCTCATGTCTCCGGCCGCGGTCCCCGGCGTCGTGCAGCGATTCGTGGTGCCGGTCGTCGGGACCGACGACCGGCAGGCGCTGCTGCTCTCGGTGACGCTCATCGTCGGCATCGCCTTCGTGACGAAGAACCTGGGGCTGATCGGCATCCGGTGGTGGAGCCTGGGGGTCGTGAACAGGGCACTCGCGGTGGCTCAGGCGGCGATGCTCGAGAGGTATCTCCGCTCTGACTACGAGGGGTTCCGGCGTCGTTCCCGATCGGGGATGCTGCAGGCGATCACCAGCGCAGTCCCGCAGGCCTTCAGCGGGGTGCTGCTGGGAGGGATCCTCATCATCACGGACGCCCTCGCCATCGTCGCCATCTTCCTGACGCTGCTCGTCATGGCGCCGCTCGCCTCGGTCCTGGCGATCCTCGTCTTCGGAGGCACAGCCCTCCTGGTCGCCAGGGTCTTCAAGCCGTTCGCGTACAAGTACGGCCTGCAGGGTCTCGCCCTCGAACAGGACGCATGGGCCCATCTGAACCCTGCTATCGAGGGCTTCCGCGAGACAAGGATCTTCCGGAGGGAGCCACTGTTCCTCGAACGCTATCGAGTGAACCGGGAGGCGTACGCGCGCACGTCGCAGCGCCAGGGGATCCTCGGGGAGTCCCCGAAATACCTGCTCGAGATCGCCATGATCGTCGGGATCCTCCTGATCGCCCTCCTGCTCTTCGGTATCTACGACGAGGGGACGGCCTTCGGTCTGCTCGCGGTGTTCGCGGCCGGTGCGGTGAGGATCGTCCCCGCGCTCAACCGCGTGGTGGCGACGACGAACAGTCTCCGGTCCGCGATGCCGAATCTTGCGTTCGCAGCGAAGGAGATCGAGGAGCTCGAGAGTGAACCGGGG
Source organism: Brachybacterium horti (assembly GCF_054777615.1). Taxonomy (NCBI): domain Bacteria; kingdom Bacillati; phylum Actinomycetota; class Actinomycetes; order Micrococcales; family Dermabacteraceae; genus Brachybacterium; species Brachybacterium horti. The sequence continues at coordinate 823,468 of NZ_BAAHAM010000001.1, read as the reverse complement.
AGACTCGACCTCAGCCTCGAGGAAGGGCGCCATCCGCCGGTCCCCGACGAGAGCATCGTGGTCGCGGGTCTCGGCTTCCGGTACGCCACGGGAAGCCGGGACGTCCTCGCCGATGTCGACGTCACCATCGAGCGGGGCACCACCGTCGCGCTGGTCGGCTCCTCCGGAGCAGGGAAGTCCACGTTCGCGGATCTTCTCACGGGCCTCCTCCGCCCGAGCGCCGGAACGATCACGGTGGGGGGGATGGACATTGCCGAGGAGCCGCGACGGTGGATGTCCGAGGTCGCTGTGGTCTCGCAGCGTGTCTATCTCTGGGACGCCCCGATCCGCGATCTCATCACCTTCGGTGAGCCGACGAGCGAGGTCGACGAAGCGCATCTCGCCGACGTCGTGCGTCGCGCGAGGCTCGAGGAGTTCGTCGCAGAGCAGCCCGAGGGGCTCGGCCAGTGGGTCGGTGACGGCGGGGTCCGTGTCTCCGGAGGCCAGGCGCAGCGCATCGGGATCGCCCGAGCGCTCTACGCGCGGCCTCGGGTGCTGATCCTCGACGAGGCCACCAGCGCGCTCGACAACGAGACCGAGCACCAGATCACCGAGACCATCGCCGCGCTGCACGGTGAGCTCACGGTCATCGTGATCGCTCACCGTCTCTCCACCGTCAAGAACGCCGATGAGATCCTCTTCTTCTCCGAGGGGCATCTTGCAGGGCGGGGGACGATGACAGATCTTCACCGCCAGGTCCCCGAGTTCGCTCGGCTCGTGGAGCTCGGGCGGCTCGAGGTCGGGGAATGAGCTCGTTCAGCGCGAACGACGTGCCACGTCGAGCGTCGTCTCGATAGCGTCGAGATAGTGCATCTCGAAGACGTCGAGGCCGTAGGTCCGTCGTGCACGCACCGCGGCCGCGTGCGCGGCGGCGGCCACGGCGTCATCGTTCATCGCCGCGAGAACGCCATGTGCCAGGATCTCGTCATCGTCCGAGACGAGGGCGAACAGCCCCTGGTCGATGCCCTCGGCCCCCACGGGCGTCGTGAGAGTCGGGATGCCTCGGACGATCGACTCGACGACCTTGAACTTCACCCCGGCCCCACGGTCGAGCGGCGAGACGGTCAAGCGCAGGCCGGCATAGGCCTCTTCGAGGTCCTCGATGAAGCCGGTGAGCTCCACGCCGGGAATGCCGGTGAGCCGTGTCCGCGGCTCGTCCTCGAGACCACCACCGATGATGCGGAGCGCGGCGTCCGGTCGTGCCTTGTGCACGGTGGGCCAGATCCTCGTGGCAAGCCTGATCGCGGCGTCGCGGTTCTCATGACGGCGGAGTGCACCGACGAAACCTGCCACCGGAGGACGAGCGCTGACATCGGTGAGAGGAGTGCTCGCATCGACCAGGGGCGGTGGGACGACCGTCAGCCGCAGGGCCGGCGCGATCTTCGAGAGGAGGCGACGGTCCTTGTCCGAGAGCACGAACCCGCGGTCCAGGGCACGCTGTGATCGCCCGAGCCGGCGGAGGTTGATCCTGCGGCGCTCATCGGCTCGGTGACGCTCCTCCGGCGAGGCGGCGGCGTCGACGGCTCGTCCGAGCTTCTGGTCGTTGACGTCGTGGAACATGCAGGTGAGGGATGCCGCGGGGGCCAGGCGTCGGATCAAGGGGGCGAGATGGCCGTACTCCTCCCACTGCAGATCCACGACGTCCGCGCTGCGCAGCAGCGCATGGACTGAACGGTCGAGGAGAAGGTCCCCGATGAAGTGCCAGGGGGCGTCGGCCAGCCCGCGCGCGGGGAGCAGGGGCTGCATGCGGTGCACGGCGGTCAGCAGCGTCCGGTGAGCACCTCGATGGTCCCGCGGCCTCCCGAGGAGGAGAGTGGGTGCAGCGGCCGCATGGAGGCGCAGTGTCTCGGCGTTGGCGACCGTGGCAGGGATGAGGACGGTGACCTCTGCGCCGGTCGAGAGATATGCGCGCACGATCCTGGTGAGGAGGAGGCCACCGGCGTGCAGGGGCACCTCGAGCGCAGGAACCGGGGAGACGACGACGATTCGTCGAGGGCTGACCGTAGTGGGCATCGCGCCCCTCTCGCGTCCGTGGGAAGTGCTCCCGGGGGTCAGGACCGGTTCACTGTAACGGCAGACAGGTGCCGTGAGCAGGCCGGTCGACGGTGCCCGCCGGCGACACCTCGAGGGAGACGGCCGCTCGATGCCCGACGTCCCCGTGGGTTGAGCAGGCCATGAGCTGGTGCCGAGCAAGCCCCGAGAGAGAACTGTGAGTTCGGGAGACAGGTCGCCGCCGCGAGGGGACGGGCGTCCTGATGCGGCGGCGTAGCGGCCGGTGCGGAGTCTCGGCGGATGGTGGGCGGAGCCTCTGACGTGGCGCTCCGGACCCGTTCGTTCGAATACCGGTCGGTCACTGAGCAGGTTCGTGCCTGAGCCGCGTGCAACCGGCCACGAATCGGTTGTTTCCCCTGGAAACCGGGCGTTACGATCAGCCTCGGGTGGGGAAGGGCGGCACGACGACGTGGCCGCCCCAGTCCACCCTGCCGCGTCGTCATGGGAAGGGGAGGAGCCGGATGTCGCTCGCACGTCCCTCCGTCACGACCTCCCCGGCCGGCGACCTCCACGAGGCCCCCTCGCCGCTCCCTGCCTCCCCTGGTGCGCGCGTGCTGCGCCGCCGGCTCGTCCTCATCATGGTGCTCACCGATGCGCTCGCGATCCTCGTCGCCGTGCTCGGCTCCTTCGCCGTGCGGCAGGCGCTGCTGGGCCGTGCCGGGGACCTCTCCGAGAACGTCACGGACTCCGCCTGGGTGATCGGGATCGGCTGGCTGCTCGCGATCGTGTTCTTCCGCGGGTACGACGCCCGGCTCGTCCCCTCCGGCACGGAGCTGTACACGAACGTCGTGCACGCCTCCGCGGCCGCGGCGGGCCTCGTGGGCGCGCTCGTCTACCTCGCCCAGATCGAGCTGTCCCGCGCGTTCTTCGTCGCCCTGTTCGTCATCGGCCCGCCGCTCATGCTGCTCACCCGGGTGATCCTGCGCCGGGTGCTGAACTCGATGCGTCGCCGGGGCCGGTTCCGCCAGGGCGTGATCGCCGTGGGCGGGATCGGGCACGTGGACGGCATCGCGCGCACGCTGCACCGCGAGAGCTGGCTGGGCTACGACGTGGTGGGTGCGGTGACCTACGACGGCGCCGTCGAGCCCGCGTCCCGTCTCGGCATCCCGGTGCTGGGCCGCGAGGCGGATCTCCTGCAGATCGTCGACGCCGTGCGCCCGGGGGTGCTGCTGTTCACCGCGGGCGCCCATGCGAGCGCGGAGGAGTTCCGTCGCACGGCCTGGCAGCTCGAGGACCAGGAGGTGAGCGTCATCGTGGCGCCCGCGCTCTCGGAGATCTCCGCGGGGCGCGTGCAGATGCGCCCGGTCGCGGGCCTGCCGCTCGTGCACATGGACCTGCCGCGCTCGCGGGAGGCGCTGCGCTGGACGAAGCGCGCCTTCGACGTGGTGGTCAGCGCCGTGCTGCTGGTGCTCCTCTCGCCGGTGCTCGCGGTGACCGCGGTGATCGTGCACCGGCACGACGGCGGCCCGGTGATCTTCCGCCAGCAGCGCGTGGGCCGCGGCGGCGTCGAGTTCAGCTTCCTGAAGTTCCGCACGATGGTCACCGACGCCGAGGCGATCCGGGTGGAGATGACGGAGCGCGCCGTGCAGGACCGCGGCAATGCCGTCATGTTCAAGATGCGCCACGACCCGCGGATCACCCGCCCGGGCCGGTTCCTGCGCCGCTACTCCCTCGACGAGCTGCCCCAGCTGTGGAACGTGCTGCGCGGGGACATGAGCCTCGTCGGCCCCCGCCCTGCCCTGCCGCGGGAGGCCGCGGTCTACGACGACGACGCGCGCCGCCGGCTCGACGTGCGCCCCGGCATCACCGGCCTCTGGCAGGTCTCCGGGCGCAGCGACCTCTCCTGGGAGGAGACGGTGCGCCTGGACCTCTACTACGTCGACAACTGGTCCTTCATCCAGGACATCCAGATCCTCGTGCGCACGGTCCGCGCCGTGCTCGCCTCCTCCGGGGCGTACTGACGGTGGCGGCGGGCGCGTCCCGCGGCGCCCCGCAGGGAGACGCCGGCCGCGCCCCCGCGCGCCTGCCGCGCTGGCTGATCGCCCTCGCCCTGCTCGTCCTGCTCGCCGTGCCCGCGGCCGGCGGGGTGCTGCTGCTGACCTCGGACGGCTGGGCCGTGAACCGCGCCAACGTCGCCGTCTGGCAGGCGACCGTGGTCCCGCTGGGCCTCGGCGGCGCGGTCTCCCCGGAGGACTTCGCGGTGCTCGCGAACGTCCTGCTCTTCGTCCCGGTGTTCGCGGCGCTCGCCGTGCTCGTGCCGAGCTGGTGGTGGGTGCTCGCCGCGGCGGCGGTCTCCGGGGCGGTCGAGCTGCATCAGCTCTCCCTCGGGACCCGGGAGGCGTCGATCGGCGACGTGCTCGCGAACACGGCCGGCGCGGCGCTCGGCGTGCTGCTGGGGAGGGCGGTCCGACGGGCCGTGCTCGCCCGGCCCCGCCTCAAGGCCTCGGGCCCGACGGCCGCCGGCCCGGAAGCCGACGACGCAGCATCCCCCGCAGCTGCTGGGCAGCCCGGAACCACCGGTCCCGGCTCTCCCGACGGAGCTCCTGCTGGCTCGGATCATGGCCCAGCCTCAGCGCCAGATGGTCGGGGTTGACGTGGAGCGCGGCGACCAGCAGAGCGGCCCGCTCCCGCGGCCCCCGCGCGTCCCTCAGCCGGGCGATCCAGATCTGGGTGGGGCCGGCGCCCGCGCGGGTCGCCGTCCACAGGTGCTCCCCGGCACCGCCGCGCGCCCGCTCGGGGCGATCGGTGACCAGGGCGAGCGGGACCCGCGCGCCGAGGCGCTCGCCGAGGGCGTCGATCTCCGCGCGCTCGGCGGAGGTCGCGTCGGTCCAGGAGACGCGGACGTCGTGACCGGCCCTCCCCATCGAGTCCCGCGCGGCGTGGACGAGGAGCAGCAGGCGCTGCGCGGGGAGCGCGGGGACGGCGCAGTCCACGCCGCCGAGGTCCCGGGTCTCCCGCGCCTCCCACAGCGTCTCGAAGGTCAGCGCCGGGTCCCGGTCCACGCCGGGGAAGGAGCGGTGGACGTCGACGGTGCCCCACAGGGGATGGTGGAAGGTCGCGGCATGGCCGAAGACGCTGCCGTGCTCGAAGCTCGTCACCTGCGCCCAGCCCTGCCCCTCGAGCAGGCGGCAGTAGCCGGGCACGTCACCGGGGTCGACGAGCACGTCGCAGTCGGTGGAGGAGCGGCGCCCCTCCGCGAGCAGCGGGTGCAGGGCGGAACCTTTGAGATGGAGGATCCGGGCCCCGAGGTCGGCGGCATGATGCTGCAGGACCCCGTGCGCCAGACGGAGGCGCACGGCATCGGGGACCTCCAGACTCGCGCTCACCCGGCCGAGTCTAGGAGCGGATGCGCCACACTGGGCGACATGGGGAGCGAGAGGAGGCCGGGGCGCGGCATGTGGGAGCTCGACGGGCACGTGCAGCACTACGCATGGGGCTCCACGACCGCGCTGCCGGAGTTCCTGGGCCGTGAGGCCGACGGCACCCCGTGGGCGGAGGTCTGGTTCGGGGCCCACCCGCTCGCGCCCTCGCACCTCGGCGGGGGCACCCGGCTGGACGAGGTGATCTCGGCGGACCCGCACCGGATGCTCGGCGACGGCGTGCGCAACGGCTTCGGCGACGCCCTGCCCTACCTGCTGAAGGTCATCGCGCCGGAGCAGCCGCTGTCCCTGCAGGTGCATCCCACCCGCGAGCACGCCGCGGAGTCCTTCGCGGCGGAGACCGCCGCGGGCCTGCCGCTGGACTCGCCGCTGCGCAACTATCGCGACGCGAACCACAAGCCGGAGATGGTCGTGGCCCTCACCCGCTTCACGGCGCTGTGCGGGTTCCGCACGCCCCGTCGGGCGGCCGCGATCCTCGACGGTCTCGGCACGCCGCTCACCGACCGCCTGCACCGTCTGCTCGTGGACAACCCGACGGCGCACGGCATGCGCGCCGCCTTCCGGACCCTCATCGCGAGCTCGATGCGGCCGCCTGCCGCCGCGGTGGACGAGGTCGTCGAGGCGTGCCGGGCGCGGCTGGACGCGGCCACCTCCCCGTCCCCGCGCATCGACCGCACGGTCGTCACCCTCGCCGAGCACCATCCCGGGGACGCGGGCGTCGTCGCCGCGCTGCTGCTGAACCCCGTCACGCTGCAGCCGGGGGAGGCGATGTTCGTGCCCGCGGGCATCCTGCACGCGTACGTGCACGGCATGGGCATCGAGATTATGGCCGCGAGCGACAACGTGCTGCGTGCGGGGCTGACCCCGAAGAAGGTCGACGCCGAGGAGATGCTGCAGTGCGTGAGCGTCGCGGCGGCGCCTCCGCTGCGCGTCGCCCCGGAGCGGCAGACCCCGCGCAGCGTCGCCTACTACGCCCCGGTGGACGACTTCGAGCTGTCGATCACGGACCTCGAGGACGCCCCGGGCCGCTTCCAGCCCCGGCACCTCGTCCCCGGGGGAGGCCCCCGCATCGTGCTGGGCCTCGAGGGGGAGGTGCTCCTGCAGACGGACTCCGGCCGCTCCCGCCTCCCCGCCGGGCGCGCCGTGTTCGTGCCGGCCACGGCCGGGGTGCTGCGGGCCGGCGGCGCGGGGCGCTTCGCACAGGCGAGCGTCCCGTGACCCGTTTCCGGCTGCGGCCGCACGTGCTCGAGCAGGACGAGGACGGTGTGTGGATCGGCGCGCTGCCGCACGGTCCGATCGTGCACCTGGACGGGGTCGGCGAGCTCGTGCTCGAGAGCCTGGGCGCCTGGGAGGACGGCGGCCGCACCGGTGACGGAGCGGCGCTCACCCCCGCGCAGATCGCCGCCCACCTGCACGCGAACATCGAGGGGATGCCGGACGACGCGGAGGCGTCGATCGGGGATTTCCTCGACCAGCTCGTCCTCTCCGGCCTCGTCGAGAGTCTTTCCGAGGAGGGCCGATGACGGATCCCGCTCCGCTGCGCCTCGCCGTCGGCGGGCTGCAGGTCGAGCTCGTCCTCCACGAGGGCCATGCCGCGCTCGCCGCCGAGCTGCGCGAGCTCTGGGCCCCGCAGCTCCTCGACCCGGAGGGCCGCGTCGAGGCGCCGGGGGAGGATCCTCTGCGCCTCGAGCTCCTCGCCCCGGAGGAGACGGGGAGCGCGGGAGCGAGCCGGATCCGTCCCGGTCCCGGCGCCGCCTACGAGGTCTCCGGGCTGATCACGCGGCGCGTGATCGAGCGCCTGATCGGCCGTCGGATCCTCCTGCACGCCGGAGTGGTGGACCACCCTCGCCACGGCACGCTCCTGCTGGTGGGGCCCTCCGGTGCCGGGAAGTCGACGGCGACCAGCGTGCTCTCCCGCGGCGCGGGGTACCTCTCCGACGAGCTCGGGATCCTGGACCCGGAGACCTTCGCCGTCACCGGCTTCCCCAAGCCCGTCTCCCGCGTGGAGCCGGGGACCCCGGGGCTCGGGAAGCGGGACCTGTCGCTCGCGAGCCTCGGCCTGAGCGCGCAGGCGAGCGCCGCGGCGCCGGCGCGGGTTCTGCTCCTGCGCCGCGTGAAGGACGCCGCGGCGGACGCGCCCGGGCCGGCCTCGTCGGCCGTCGAGCCCGTCGGTGACTCGGCGGTGCGGGCCCCGCTGCACGAGGCGCTCGTCGCCCTCGCCGAGCAGTCCTCCTCGCTGTGGCGCGTCGAGGGCGGCGGCCTGCAGCGGATCGCGGAGCTGCTCACCCGCTGCGGGGGCGCCCTGGCGCTGCGCTATCGCGAGGCGGAGTCGATCACGGGGCTGCTCGACCAGGCACCTCCCGCTGAGGAGGAGCCCTGGATGCCGATCGTCGCGGCACCGGGCCGGGGCGCCACGCGGCCCGGCAAGGTGCGGGTCGTCCCTTTCGCGGACGCCGTCGCCACCGCCGACGGCGCCGTCGTGCTCACCGCCGGCCAGGTGGTGCATCTGCCCGGCCTGCTGGGCCTGGTCTGGCAGCTGGTGTGCGAGGCGGGCGGGCTCGACGTGGGGGAGCTCGAGACGGAGGTGGCCGCGCAGATCGGGCCGCATCCCCGCAGCCGTGAGCTCGTCGAGGACGCGATCGAGCAGCTGGTCAGCGCGGGCTGGGCGAGCCGGGGGCCGACGGCCTGAGCAGCGCGGCGAGCGACTCCACGTGCCGGTCCAGGAGATCGGCCGTGGCGCGGGCCTCCTCGAGCGGGCGCCGGAAGGGGTCCGGCACCTCGTGCTGCCGGGTGACGGGCCGCCGGGTCCACGAGGCGATGAGCGAGGGGCTGAGGCCGCCCTCTGACTGGGCCGTCTCGCGCAGCGCGGGGACGGCGCCCAGCAGGCCGGTGCGCCGGGCGACCTGCGGGTACTCGTCCAGGAGGTAGGCCCGCTGCCGGGCGGACATCGTCAGCACGAGATCGGCGTCGAGGTCCGCCGCGTCGACCTGACACGCTCGGAAGCCGGAGGCGTCGACGTCCCGTGCCTCGAGCAGGGTGCGCATCTGCCCCTCCATGGCGTTCCCCTCGAGCGCGTCGATGCCGCGGCTGGCGACCTCGAGGCCGGGGACACGGGCGCGCAGCAGCAGCTCGGCGAAGGGGGAGCGGCACACGTTGCCGGTGCACACGACGAGCACGCGGGGGAGCGCGCGGGCGCGGAGCGGGGCGGCGTGCGGGGTCACGCGGACCAGGCTACGACGGCCGATGGGCGACGACGATCACGGATTGTGACGGCGTAGGAACGATGCTTCCACTGCTGGTCAGCGGGCTGTGAGCCGCTACCGACAGGTAAGGTCACGACTGTATGTCGAAATCTCGGACCTGTCCGATATGCCGGATACCCCACGCGGGTGCGTGAAACCATCTCAACCAGATGGTCGGCACGAGGACGCTCCTGGTCGCGGCCGCATCGAACCCACAGCGCCGGTCCCTTTCGAGGGCCTGCGGAGCATGTCCCGTCATTGTCGAGACCGACCCCCGTCCTGCCCGCAGGCCGGAGGCGCCCCAGCGTGAGAAGAGGTCCTCGTGCCCGTCCCCCGTTCCGTCGAGCCGCGCCCCGCGCACCGGCCCGCCCCCTCCCGCCGCGCCCTCATGCGAGGCGCCGCCTGGTCCGTCCCCGTCGTCGCCGCGGCCTCCGCCGCGCCGGCCTTTGCTGTCAGCTGTGTCTCGGGACAGTTCGACGGCATTGGGCGAGGTCGCATCCTGAGTGGGCAGCTCATCAACATCGGTCTGGGCGAGGAGTCCACTCCGGTTGAGCTCGCAAGCCTCAATGGAGTGATCGCCAGCACCCCAGATGGTGGATACGGGACGGCAGTTGCGCCGTCGAATCTTCCTTCGGTGGATGCTCGCGCTGATGTGCTCGACGTGGAACTGCTCGACACGCTGAACATCGATCTGGGAACCGTCACTCCCGCCCTGTCCAGCATTCTCCAGCTGGTGGCCGACCAAGGGGTGGGGGCCTACAACCAGTTCGCTCTCGCAGATCGCGAAGGCGTGGAGAAGGGGGCTTCGGGACTTGTCGATGGATCGGGGGTCATCCAGCTGGACGGCCCCGGCGGTGCAGGGATGCCGGAGTTCGGAACCATCGATCTTCGGTCGCTCCTCAACTCTCCGCTGCTCGGGAGCTTCCCGGTCGTGGGTGCCCTGGTCAATACGGCGACCGGCGTCGACGCGCTCTCCCTGTCGATCGGAGCGCTTGCTGCGAGCGCCATCGCCGAGCAGAACTGCGAGCCCGATGTCGCAGCGGAGCTCACTCGCAAGTACCTGGTGGCGCATCTTCTGCTGACGGTGGTGCCGGCATCGGATTCGCTCGTCGCGGGCGTCTTTGACACGCTGACCAACTTGACTGTTGACATCGACGCGGGAGCATTGCTCGACGACGTGCTCGATGCGATCAATGCCATCCCCGTGCTTGGTCCTGTTGCCTACGGGCTTATTCAGTCCACTGCCCAGATCGAGGCAAGCGTGTCAGTCTCCACCGAGAGCCTCGGGGACACCATCCCTGCGCCGACGGGAGGCCCGCAGCCACTCTCGATCTCGCTTTCGGACGGCGGGAAGATCGTGATCGATCTTGCTGAAGCGGCAGGCGTCGGCTATGACTCCAGCGGTGACTATCTGAACACTGCGGCACCCAACTCGACGCTCTTCGTCGATACGACGACGCAGGGAGCGACCAACGCGGTCGCGTCTGTCGTTGATGGAATCACGACCTGGCTGTTCGACAGCCTGCTCAGCGCCGTCAGCGTCAACATCAAGATCAAGGCTGGAGTTGGACTGCTTGGGGCGATGGTCGACGTCGTCACCATCTCCGGCCCCTTGAACGATCTGGACGTCAAGCTCCTCATTATTAATCTGGGATCCACCGGAGCAAACGTCATTCGCAATACTGTGAGGCCCCTCATCGAGGGCGCCCTGCGCACCGCGCTGACGAACGCACTTGAGCCGCTTCATGACCTCCTCGGCTCAGTCTTCTCGCTCCTGGTCGACGTGATTCAGATCCAGCTGAACGCACAGAACGATCCTGGCGCGAACAACGCTCCGGCGACACCTGATGCGTTCGCTGAACCCAGTGGCTGGAGCGGACTCACTAGCGGCCGTTACGACGTCGCAGCCCTCCACCTCAGCGTGGTCGGTGCTCTGGATGTCCTCGACCTGTACCTCGCGCGAGGGTCGGTCGGTCCGACGAGCCAGGTCGCCAGTTCGGCAGCTCCGGCGGCGACTCCTGGCGTCTGAGTCCGAGGCGCGATCTCAAGCGCTCAGTCGACGCGAAGCGGCCGGCGCCCACCAGGGCGCCGGCCGCTTCATCGTTTCTCGCTCCCTGACGGTTGTCTCTCAGGACGGCTCGACCGCGGCGAGCTCGCCGGCGGCGCGGGCCTCCTCGATCTGCTCGATGATCTCCTCGACGAACGAGATGACCTGCTCGCCGCCCGTCACCGGGCCACCCGCGAGCTGACCGTCGGCCCCCAGCAGCACCGCCATCGGCGCGCCGCGACCGCCCAGCTGCTCCCGCGCCGTGAAGTCCGGATCGTGCAGCGCATGGCCGGGCACCCGCTCGAGCGTGCGCGGGCGCAGGTTCTCGACAGGGCGACCGAACACGGCGCTCACGAGCATGATCGGCTCGAGGGTCTCGATCCATCCGGGCATCGCGTCGAGCACCCGCTCGCAGGGCCCGCAGCCCTCGGTCGCGAACACCAGCAGCGCCGCACGCGTCGAGGCGAGGCGGCGCAGGGACACGAGCTCCCCGTCCTCCTGCTGCAGGATCGCCGCGGGGATCGCCGAGCGTTCGTAGTCCTCGAGCTCCTCGTCGTCGACCTCGCCGGAAGGGGTGACCAGCTGGTCGCCCCCGTGCGGGGCCGCAGAGGGTGCACGTGCCCCGTCGGCCTCGGCGGTGCGCTCGACCCCGCCCAGCACGAGCACCACGAGCGCCATCGCCACCACGAGCACCACCACGAGCGTGAGCAGCGACAGCGGCGCGCGCACGAGCGCATCGGCGATCTGGCCGCGTGCGGCGGCGGAGATCGTCACGAGCGCGAGGAAGGTGAGCAGCATGTTCCGGGCGAGCGTCGCCTTCGAGACCGTGGGGGAGGCGAGCGAGCCGAAGCACGAGCACTCCACCTTCTCCTCGAAGGTCAGCGCCCGCGCGATGATCACGAGGTACGCCGCCATCAGCAGCGTCGCGAGCACGGCGAGCACCACCTGCAGCGGCACGAGCGGCACCCACAGCAGCAGCGCGAGCACGATCTCCGCCGCCGGCAGCACGGCCGCCACGAGGTGGTGCGTGCCGCGCGCGGGCAGGCGCAGCGAGGTCATGGCGTCCTGCGTGCCGCGCCGCTCGCCGAGCTTCGCGATGCCGGACACCAGCAGGATGATCGACAGCAGGATCGGCGCTGCCACCAGGATGCTCATCGGGCTCCCTTCGTCTTCGACCTCCCCATTATCGCCACCTCCACGACCCCCGGGCGCGGCCTAGGCTGGTGACATGTCGACCCCTGCTGACGACGCCCCCGCCACCTCCCCGGACCAGCACGCGCCGGCCCTCCGCGCCGATGTCGCCTCCCGCATCACGGCCGACGTCGCCGCCCTCGGCGCCTCCGCCGCCCAGGGCCTCGCGCGCCCCGTCGCCGCACGGGTCACGGAGCTCGAGGCGCTGCGCCGCGGCATCCGCGCCCGCCGCCGGGACCTGCAGCGGGCCCTCGCGGCGGATCTCGGCAAGTCCCCGACGGAATCGTCGGTCACCGAGATCGGCCCCGTTCTCGCGGAGATCCAGACCGCCGTGAAGAACCTGCGCTCCTGGACCCGCCCCGAGCGCTTCTCCCCGGGGACCCTGCTCGCCCCCGCCCGCGGCAGCATCGTGCGCGAGCCGCTCGGGACGGCGCTGATCATCGCGCCCTGGAACTACCCCGTGAACCTCACCCTGTCCCCGCTGGTCGCCGCGATCGCGGGCGGCAACACGGTGCTGCTGAAGCCCTCCGAGCTGGCCCCCGCCACCTCCCGCGTCATCCGCAGCCTCGTCGAGGAGCACCTCGACCCGGCGTGGGTGCGCGTGGTCGAGGGCGCCGTCGAGGAGACCACCCACCTGCTCGCCGAACGCTTCGACATCATCTTCTACACGGGCAACGCGAGCGTGGGCCGGATCGTCGCCCGTGCCGCCGCCGAGCACCTCACCCCGACCGTGCTCGAGCTCGGCGGGAAGTCCCCGGTGTTCGTGGACGAGGGCACCGACCTCGCGACCGCGGCCCGGCGGATCGTGTGGGGCAAGTTCACCAACGCCGGCCAGACCTGCGTGGCCCCCGACTACCTCATGGCGACCCCGGCGACCCTCGAGGCGCTCGTCCCCGAGCTGCGGGAGGCGGTGCGGGAGATGTACGGACGCAACCCCATGCGCAGCGCGGACTACGGGCGCATCGTCTCCGAGCGGCACTTCGACCGCCTGCGCTCGCTCGTCGACGACGACCTCGCCGTCGTGGGCGGCACCGCCGGCGCGGACCGCCGCCAGCGCTACCTCGCCCCCACGATCCTCGCGGGCGCGAGCTGGGACGACCCGGTGATGGCGGAGGAGATCTTCGGCCCGATCCTGCCGCTGCTGCCCGTCGACGGCCCCGCGGAGGCGATCGCCCGCATCAACGCCGGCGAGAAGCCGCTGACGGCGTACGTGTTCAGCCCCTCCCACGAGGTCGAGGAGCGCTTCGCCGAGCAGACCTCCTCCGGCTCCCTCGCCCTCGGCCTCACCCTCGCGCACCTCGGCACCACGGCGATGCCCTTCGGCGGGGTGGGGGAGTCCGGCCACGGCGCGTACCACGGGAGGGCCGGCTTCGAGGCGTTCACGCACGCCAAGCCGATCGTCCGCAAGCCGCTGCGCCCGGACACCCTGCGCACGATCTACCCGCCCTACCGGGCACCCCGCCGCCGGATCCTGGGCCGCCTCTTCCGCTGACGCCCCGACCGGCGCCGCTCCTCATAAGGGCGGCCCCGCCCCTGCCGATGCAGGGACGGGGCCGTCGTGCGGTGCCTGTTCCGGGGCCGGTGCTCAGCCGCCGTAGGGCGCCGGGCCCGAGGGGGCCGACGAGCCGGGACCCTGGCCGTACGGGTCCTCACCCTGCTGCGGGCCCTGCGTGTACGGGTCCGACGGGCGCGCCTGGCCGTAGGGGTCGCCGCCCTGGCCGTACGGATCCGCGCCCGCACCGGGACGGGAGATCCGGGTGGCGCCGCCCTTCGAGACGTCCGCCGGGGTCGCCGGGGCCGACTGCCGGCCGTAGCCGCCGGCCGGGGCGGCCGGAGCGGACGGCTGGCCGTACCCGCCCGCGGGGGCGGAGGTCGCCGACGGCTGGCCGTAGCCGCCGGCCGGGGCCGCACCGTAGCCACCGGTGGGAGCACCGCCGGTGGGAGCCGGGCCGTTCGACGGGCCGCCGAAGGGGCCGCCCGTCGGGCCACCGGCAGGACCGCCCGCCGGCCCGCCCGTCGGACCGCCGGGCCCGGTCGGGGGTGCCGTCGGCCCCGCAGGACCGGACGGGCCCTCCGGAGCGATCGAGCCCACCCGGCGGGCGAGCAGCGGCGCCGCCTGCTGCATCTGCCGCATCGAGGGACGCGCGGAGTAGTCGCCGCCCACGAAGCGGCCCCACTGGTCCCCGCTGCCCGCGGGGCGGATCGCATCCGCCTGGGCAAGCATGCCGAGCGCCTCGGAGGGCGTCGGGTACGGACCGGAGAAGGTGGAGCCCGCGGGCAGCGGGCCCTCGAACAGGCGCTTGCCGGGCCGGATGAACATGCGGCCCGGCGCGGAGCGGTCACGCAGGGCGTGCGCGCGCCAGGTGTTCACGGGGTGCGTGGACTGCCACTGGGTCAGGTGCACCCAGAAGCCCTTCTCGCTCGCGGCGCGGTCCGCGAGCTCGTGCACGTTGACCTCGGCGTTGAGGTACTTGCCGCCGGCGAGCACGCCCATCACGCCCCACGAGCCCTCGGGCGCGTGGAGGTAGCCGTAGTTGTCCGCCGTGTACTCCTGCGAGCGGGACAGCGCCATGCCCACGAAGGGGATCTGGTAGGCGAGCTGCGTGAACAGCAGGCGGAAGTAGGAGACGTGGCCGGCGGCGAGGTGGCCCACCTCGTGGCCGATGATGAAGCGCAGCGCCTCCGGGTCGCGCACCGTGCCGCCCACCTCGAACAGGTCCGAGTAGACGACGACCGTGCGGCGGAACCCGTGGCCGGAGGCGAAGGCGTTGATCGTGCCGTTGCCGGCGAGCACGTACGCATCCGGCACGCGCCGCAGGCCGAACTCCTGCGCCGCCTCCGCGACCATCCGGTAGCCCTCGGGGAACTGGGTGGGGGACATGCGCACGCCGAACACGCGCATCTGGGCGTAGATCAGGGCGCGCTGGATCCACAGCAGCAGCGGCAGCGACAGCACGATCGCGGCGATCTGGACCACGAGCGGGTTGAAGCCGAGGGACTCCCAGTCGTCACCGCGGGCGGCGAGCCAGATGGTGATGATGCCGATGGAGATCAGCGCGAGGACGGTGAGCACCGAGATCACGGCCGCGATGACGACCATCGGGATCTCCCACGGGTGGCGCATGCCGCGCCGGCCCATGACCCCGTGGGTCGTCGCGCCGTTGACGAGGTTCGGTGCGTCGGTGCGACCGCCCTGCGGGCCCGTCGGACCGCCCGGACCGAGGGGACCGCCGGGGCCCGCGGGCCCACCGGGACCGGACGGGCTGCCGGGGCCGCCGGGACCGTAGGGGCCGGAGGGCGCACCGGGGGAGCCGGCGGCGGGACCCTGCCCGTAGGGCGTGGGGACGGCGGGCCGATCCCACTGGGGGCCGGAGGACGGCGGGACGCTCATGACTGCTCCTTCGAACGTGGACGGCTCGACGGTACCGCCGCGAGGTGCATGCTCACAGAGCGCTGTGGACGGTCCCGACCTGCGGACGAGCCCGGGCCGACCTTCGGCGGGATCGGATCCGACGCACGGAGGGACCGGGGGAGGGGCCTGCCGCGACCGACGCCGCCCGGCCTATGCTTCTGTGGTGATACCCGATCCCAGCGCGCCGACCCCTCCGGTGCGCCGCAAGGCCCTGCTCGCCGTCCTCATCGCCCCGCTGTTCATGGCCCTCGTGGCGATGAGCGTCATCAACGTCGCGCTCACCGCGATCGGGACGAGCTTCGAGGCGGACAGCGGCGCACTGCAGTGGGTCATCTCCGGCTACGCCCTCGCCTTCGCGGTGCTGCTCGTGCCCGCGGGCCGCCTCGGCGACGCGACCGGCCGCCGCCGGATCTTCATCGCGGGCGTCGCGATCTTCACCGTGGGCTCCCTGCTCAGCGGGCTCGCGCCGAGCATCGAGGTGCTCAACGTGTCCCGCATCCTGCAGGGTGTCGGCTCGGGACTGCTGAACCCGCAGACGGTCGCGCTGATCCAGAAGCACTTCCGCGGTCACGACCGCGCCCGCGCCTTCGCGCTGCTGGGCACCGCCGTCGCCGTCGCCACCGCGTTCGGCCCCGTGCTGGGCGGCGCGCTCATCCAGCTGCTGGGGAACGACACCGGCTGGCGCTGGATGTTCTTCATCAACCTGCCGATCGGCGTCGCCGGGATCATCGGCGCATTCCTCATCATCCCGGGCGACTCGGTGCGCTCGAAGCGGCTGCCGGACCTCGACCCCGTGGGCACCGCGCTGCTGACCCTCGCGATCCTCGGCGTCATGTTCCCGTTCCTCGAGCGCGGCGCGAGCGCCCTCGTGTGGCTGACCTTCCCCGTCGGGCTCGTGGTGCTGGGCCTGTGGTGGATGTGGGAGCACCGCTACCGCTCCCAGGGCCGGCCGCCGATGGTGGACCCGGCGATCTTCTCGAGCCGCCCGTTCCGCAACGGCATCCTCATCGTCTCCATCTACTTCCTGGGCGCCACGAGCGTGTGGATCATCGTGCCGCTCTACCTGCAGATGCACCTGCACCACACGGCCTTCGAGGCGTCGCTGCTGGGCCTGCCCTCGTCGATCGCCGCCGCGATCAGCTCCCAGGTGGCCGGCCGGCGCGTGCTCGCCATGGGCCGGCGGCTCGTGATCATCGGCTTCGCCGTCGCCTTCTGTGGCCTGCTGGGCACGGCGCTCGCCGTGGGTCCCGTCGAATGGGGCTGGCTGCCGTTCTGGTTCCTCGCCGTGCCGCTCACCCTCATGGGCGTCAGCCAGGGCATGACGATCTCGCCGAACCAGACCCTCACCCTCAACGCCGTGGACCCCCGTTACGGCGGCGTCGCGGGCGGCATCCTGCAGCTCGGTCAGCGTGTGGGCGCCGCGATCGGCACCGCGATGATCCCCGGCATCCTCTTCTCCCTCACCGAGTCCGGGACCTCGTGGCTCGAGGCGTTCATCATGGTCGCCGTGATCATCATGGTGCTCACGCTCGCCGCGATGGGGGTCAGCATCATCGACCGCAACCGCGAGAAGTCCGCCCCCGGGGCGCTATGAGGGCGCGGCGGCGGGGGCCGGCGGGGAGCGGGGAGCACCGCCGGGTCATCCCGCTGGGCTGGGGCGGGGCCGACGGGGCTGATGGGGCCGACGCCGCTGGCGGAGCCGGCGGCGCCTATGCGTCCGACGGCCCCGTCGCGGGGGATGCGCGGAGCGGAGCCGCGGCCGACGGCGGGGACTCGGCTCCCACGCCCGCGCGCCGACGCCGCGCCGTGCGGGTCTGGGGCGGCGTCGCCCTCGTCCTCGCCCTGGTCATCGCGATCCCGCTCGTGCTGATGAACCCGCGCACCCCCGAGCGGGCCGCCCGCGAGTACCTCGACGCGCTCGTCGCCGGGGACGCCGGCGTGCTGAAGGAGCATCTCGCGGCGACGCCGGACGCGAGCCCCGTCGGCCTCGTCGACGCCGTGCTCCAGGGCGCGGAGCGGCGGGTGGCCGGCTACGACGTCGAAGGGGTGCGCATCGCCGGGGACACCGCGACCGTGACCAGCACCCTGACCTGGTCCGACGGTGCGAAGCCGGCGACCCTCGCCCTCACCGCGCATGCCGAGGGCGCCGGCCCGCTCCGGGCACGGTCCTGGGTGCTGGATCCCGTCGCGCTGCAGTCCGTCTCCGTCGGTGTCCCGCTGGGGGCGGACCACCTGGAGATCGGCGGGGTGGAGGTGCCGCTGCCCGAGGCGACGGAGCAGGTCCGCTCGGAGGCGGGCGCCGTCGTCGCCGAGGACCCGGAGGCGGGCGTGGCAGCCCTGCTCCAGGGCGACATGACGCTGGCGAACCTGCAGCTGCCGCCGGGGACCTACGACGTGGCCGCCGGCAGCCGGGGCGGGCTCGTCCAGGGGATCCCGCGGACCATCCGGACGACCCTGCCCGGTGCGCCGACGCCGACCCGCTTCCCGGCGACGCTGGCCATGGCGCTCACCGCGGAGGGGGAGGCGGAGGCCGAGCGTGAGGTCGCCGACCTGGTCGCCCGGTGCGCAGGGAGCACCTCGGCGGTGCCGGAGGGCTGCCCCTTCGCGATCCCCGGCGGCTCCGCGGCGGAGCAGGGCGGCTGGGAGATCCTCTCCGAGCCCCGGTCGGGGAACTTCACCGATGCGGGCGGCACGAGCAGCTGGCTGATGACCACGGAGGAGGGCGGCTCGGCCCGCTTCACCCCGCAGGACGCCTCCGGTCGGGCGGAGACCGTCGCCTTCCCCGTGCGCGCGACGGTGGTGCTCTCTCCGGAGGGGGAGCTCGCCGCCTCCTGGGGCACCGGGGAGGGGCCCTCGGGGGCGATCTGCGTGGACGCCACGACCGGGGAGCAGGGCGTGACCCTCGAAAATCCCGAGGACCCGACGGTGCTCGTCTGCGGCTGAGCACCCGGCCGGGAGCTCGCGCGGGCGGGCGCGGAGAATGACACCGCTGTGATTCGCGGAAATGGTGCCGCGCCGCGCATTATCGGTAAAAGTTTGGCAAAGCGTGGATTCGGAATAGGTCACCAGACCTGGCCCCCGGGGTGGGCGACCTGCACGCTTGACGGGAGCTCGCCGCAGGCGTGCAGGTCATGAGCCCGCGCACCTGATCCCCCGGCACCGCTCGACCTTTCCCCCGCTTCCCCGAGCCGCTTCCCCCGAGGAGTCCTCCATGGCCACCACCAACACCCACCGCGCCGACGGCGGCGCCGTCTACTTCCGCGGTGCCCGCGTGGCGCCCAAGGTCGCTGCTGCCACCGGCGGTGCCGTGATCGCCGCCGGCCTCTCCGTGGGCGGCGCCGGCATCGCGAGCGCCGACGACTCCGTGTGGGACAAGGTCGCCCAGTGCGAGTCCGGCGGCAACTGGTCCATCAACACCGGCAACGGCTACTACGGCGGCGTGCAGTTCTCGAAGTCGACCTGGAAGGCCTTCGGCGGCACCGCCTACGCGTCCACCGCGGACAAGGCCACCAAGGCGGAGCAGATCGCCGTCGCCAAGCGCACCCTCAAGACCCAGGGCCCCGGCGCCTGGCCCGTGTGCGGTAAGAAGGCCGGCCTCACCCGCTCCAACGGCGGCGCCGACGCCAACGCACAGCCCTCGGGGTCGAGCTCGTCGAGCTCCGGCTCCGCGAGCTCCGGCTCCGCGAGCCGTGACAGCGTGCGCGAGAGCGTCTCCTCCGGCACGCTCGTCGTCGACGGCAAGTTCGGCCCGAAGACCACCCGTGAGCTCCAGAAGTGGGTCGGCGTGACGGCGGACGGCTCGCTCTCGACCTCGGACATCAAGGCCCTCCAGAAGAAGGTCGGCGCGAAGGCGGACGGCAAGATCGGCTCCGAGACCACCGGCAAGCTGCGCCAGAAGATGGGCCTGAAGAAGAACGGCGTGTGGGACTTCCGCTCGTCCTACGCGACCACCAAGGCGCTGCAGACCTACCTCAACAACCGCTGACCCGGAGCGGCCCCGCGCCGCAGGCCAGGACGCGCCGGTCCCCCTCGGGGGCCGGCGCGTCGTGCTGTCCGGGCCCGTCACCAGCGGGTTCATGGAGGAGCTCGCACGTCACACGACGACGCACCGCGCCACCTTCGGCACAGGCCGTCACATTCCTTCCCCTGGGCCCCGCGCGCCTCGTAGGTTCGCCGCCATGTCCGCCACCTCGACGCTGCCC
This sequence comes from Brachybacterium horti, assembly GCF_054777615.1. Taxonomy (NCBI): domain Bacteria; kingdom Bacillati; phylum Actinomycetota; class Actinomycetes; order Micrococcales; family Dermabacteraceae; genus Brachybacterium; species Brachybacterium horti. The sequence continues at coordinate 803,903 of NZ_BAAHAM010000001.1, read as the reverse complement.
GACCGTGCCCCGGCCGCTCCCGCACGCCGCCGCCCCGCCCTCAGCTACGAGCTGTTCCCGGCGCGCAGCGACGTGTCCTTCGAGCGCCTGCGCACCACGATCGCGGCCCTCGAGCAGACCGCCCCCGACTACGTCTCCGTGACCTCGAAGACCGGTCAGGGCAACCTCGACCGCGTGCTCGAGGTGACCGAGCACCTCCTCGACGCGACCACCCTGCGCCCCCTCGTCCACCTCACCTCGATCGGCTCCACCCGCGCCGAGCTCGCCGCGATCGTCGGTGCGCTCCTGGACCGCGGCGTGCGCGGCGTGCTCGCCCTGCGCGGCGACCAGCCCGAGGGGCATCGGCTGGACGACGACGAGGTCCCCTTCGCCCGCCCCCTCGTCGAGCTGATCCGCGCCGTCGAGCGGGAGCGCACGGCCGCCCTCGCCGGCGGCCGCCTCAGCGTGGGCGTCGCCGCCTACCCGCACCGCCACCCCGAGTCGCCCACCGCCCAGCACGACCTCGAGGTGCTCATGGCGAAGGAGCGCGCCGGCGCGGACTTCGCGATCACGCAGGTCTTCTTCGACCCCTGCGCCTACGAGGCCCTCGTCGAGCGCGCCCGCGCCGCCGGCATCGGCCTGCCGATCGTCCCCGGATTCGTCCCCGCCACGAACCCGCGCCGGCTCGCCCGGCTCGCCGAGCTCTCCGGGGTACAGGCCCCCACGGAGCTGCTCCACACCCTCGAGACCGCCCGGGACGACGCCGAGCGCCACCGCATCGGCGTGGCGCACACGGCGGGCCTCGCCGCGCGCGTGCTCGACGCCGGCGCCCCCGGCCTCCACCTGTTCACCTTCAACCGGCATGTCGAGGCCCTCGACGTGCTCGACGCCCTCGACCTGGACCGCTGGTCCACCACCACCACAGGAGACTCCCGATGACCCACGCCGCCACCGCCCTCCCCGCCGCGCTCCCGCTGGGCTACCCGCGCATCGGCCCGGACCGCGAGCTGAAGAAGGCCGAGGAGGCCTACTGGGCCGGCCGGCTCGATGCGGACGGCTTCGCCGAGGCCACCCGCACCCTGCGCCGCGCCACCCGCGCCCGCCTCGCCGAGCTGGGCCTCGCCGGCGCCTCCGCCGCGCCCGAGTCGTTCTCCCTCTACGACCAGGTCCTCGACGCCGCCGTCGCGACCGGCATCGTCCCCACCCGCCTCGCCGGCGTGCTCGGCGCGGACGGCACCGTCGGCACCGACGGCTACTTCGAGCTCGCCCGCGGCACCGCCGAGCAGGGCCCCCTCGAGATGACCAAGTGGTTCGACACGAACTACCACCACCTCGTTCCCGAGATCGGCCCGGACACCGACCTCCACGTCGCGTCCACGCGGGTCGTCGACCTGTTCCGCGAGAGCCTCGAGGACGGCGAGGGCACCCGCCCGGTGCTCGTGGGCCCGCTGACCCTCCTGCTCCTGTCCAAGCCGGCCGACGACGCCCCCGAGGGCTTCGACCCCCTGGACCGCCTCGACGAGCTCGTCGCCGTCTACGCCCAGCTGCTCTCCGCCCTCCGCGAGGCCGGCGCCCCCTGGGTCCAGATCGAGGAGCCGGTGCTCGCCGCCGACCAGCGCCTCGACGCCGCACAGCTCGCCGAGGCCCTGCAGCGCTCCATCGGCCGTCTCGCCGCCTCCGAGGACCGCCCCGCGATCCTCCTGGCCACCCCCTACGGCGGCATCGGCGACCTGCTCGCCGCCGCCCTCGCCACGGGCGTCGAGGCCGTGCACCTCGACCTCACCCGCGGTGACCTGCCGAGCGTCGCCCAGCTCTCCGGCGTGGGCGCCACCCGGATCGTCGCGGGCCTCGTCGAGGGCCGCACCGTGTGGCGCACCGAGCTGCCCACCGCCGCCGCGCGCCTCGCCGAGCTGCGCTCCCGCATCACCGAGGCCGGCGGCGACGGCGAGAACGTCTCCGTCTCCTCCTCCGTGTCGCTCCAGCACGTGCCGCACACCCTGGACCGGGAGACCTCCCTCCCCGCCGAGCTCGTCGCGACCCTCGCCTTCGCCGACGAGAAGATCACCGAGATCGTCGAGCTCGCCGCCGGCCAGGTCGCCCCGGGCTCCGTGGACGGCCCCCGCTCCGTGCCGCGCACCTTCGCGGGCGTCCGCGACGAGGCCGTGCGCGAGCGCGCCGCCGCCGTGACCGACGCGGACTCCACCCGCACCGACCACGAGGTGCGCGAGGAGGCACAGCGCCGGGCCCTCGGTCTGCCGGACCTGCCCACCACCACCATCGGCTCCTTCCCGCAGGTCACGGAGGTGCGCCGCGCCCGCGCCGCCCACCGCCGCGGCACGCTCGACGCCGCGGGCTACGAGCAGGCGATGAAGGACGAGATCGCCCGCGTCATCACGCTGCAGGAGGAGCTCGGCCTGGACGTCCTCGTCCACGGCGAGCCCGAGCGCAACGACATGGTGCAGTACTTCGCCGAGAACCTCGACGGCTTCGCGGTCACCGAGCACGGCTGGGTGCAGTCCTACGGCTCCCGTTGCACGCGCCCGTCGATCCTCTTCGGCGACGTGTCCCGGCCCGCGCCGATCACCGTCCCCTGGGCCACCTACGCGCAGTCGCTCACCCCGCACCCCGTCAAGGGCATGCTCACCGGCCCGGTGACGATCCTCGCGTGGTCCTTCGTGCGCGATGACCAGCCGCTCGGCGAGACCGCCGACCAGGTGGGCCTGGCCCTGCGCGACGAGGTCGCCGATCTCGAGACCGCCGGCATCCGCATTATCCAGGTCGACGAGCCGGCCCTGCGCGAGCTGCTCCCGCTGCGCCGCGCGGACCACGCCGCCTACCTCGATTGGTCGGTGCGCTCGTTCCGTCTCGCCACCTCCGGCGTCGAGGACACCACGCAGATCCACACGCACCTGTGCTACTCCGAGTTCAACGTGGTGGTCGACGCGATCAACGCCCTGGACGCGGACGTCACCTCCATCGAGTCCGCCCGCTCCCGCGGCGAGATCCTCGAGGCCGTGGACCCGGACGCCTTCCCCCGCGGGATCGGCCCGGGCGTGTGGGACATCCACTCCCCGCGCGTGCCCACCACCGAGGAGATCGTGGACCAGCTGCGCCGCGCCCGCGCCGTGGTCGGCGCCCGCCGGCTCTGGGTGAACCCGGACTGCGGCCTCAAGACCCGCGCCTACGCGGAGACCGAGGCCAGCCTCCGCAATCTCGTCGCCGCCGCCCGCGCGGCCCGCGAGGACGCCGAGGTCCCCGCCGCCGTCTGACCCCGGCCCGGGCCGCCGTGGGCCGGCCCCGTCGGCCCGCCCCGGTCGTCGCCTACGGGACCTCTTCGTACGGGTCCACCCCTATGCGGGTCGACCCGTACGAAGTGGTCCCGTAGGCCCCCAGCACCCGGCATCAGCGATCACGCCTGTGGTGCGGCGGGGTCGTGGCGTGGTGGGGCTGGCGTGGCGGCGTCGTTCGCTGCGTGCCCGGCCGTCGGCTACGGGACCTCTTCGTACGGGTCCACCGCTATACGGGGCGACCCGTACGAAGACGTCCCGTACGACCTCAGCAACGAGGGGCTGCCGCTCCGCTCTCCTCGCCTTCCGTCGCACGCACCCCCGGGCGCGGCGGGGACCGAGCGACCGGGCCCTGCCTGGCGCGCCGCCGACCACGTCTCGAGCGGCCTCGCCTCGCGGTGTCATGCTGCCGCGGGACGGAGGTGGTCGCCTCGCCGGAGGGCGGTCAGCAGGCGAGCCTCGGTGTCAGCCCACGCGAGGAACACCTGCTTCCACGTGAGGCGGGTGACCACGTAGCCGCGGGTGCGCAGGGCGAGGTCACGGGTGCGGTCGCGCTCGTAGGCGTCCTCGGAATCGTGGAACTCGCGGCTGTCGCACTCGATGACCCAGGAGGAGCCCACGACGAGGTCCACCCGACCCACGCCCGGGATCACGACCTGGCTCCGCACCGGCACGCGCCTCGCCTCGAACCACCATCGGACGCGGGTCTCGGTCCCGGAGCCCGCATCGTCCCGGATCCGGGTGAGGTCGCGACGGGCACGGACCGGGAGCCCGGAGATGATCCGCTCTGCCTGGTTCCTGCGCAGGCGTCTCCTCTCGAGTGCCGACTCGAAGAGGATCGCCGCGTGCACGGTGGGCAGGCAGCGGGCGGCGTGATCGAGGACCAGCGGCAGGTCGGGGACCGGATCATGGCTCGGCCAGGACCGTAGTGCCGGACCGTGGAGGAGGAGCGGCACCGACAGCTTCTGCACCTGCTCCACCGGGCGGCCGTTGCGGCGACGGATCGGCGCTGCGCGTGGCACCTCCTGAGCAGCATCGGGGCCGATGCGGGCGCCTCGGGCGATTCGGGGTCGGAACACGTGCACGGCGCCGAGCGACGGTGGCACCCACAGGCCGTGGAGCGCCGCGGCGTCGAGACAGGTGGGCCTGACACCAAGGCCGAGCAGCGCCTCGAGGTCGGCCGGGGCGCGGTCGTCGACGCGCCAGGGGCCGACGTGGCGAGTGGTCCCGGCCGGCGCTGCAGGTGTCCCTGATCCGGGGTCGGTGGCTCGCGACTGATCGCCGTGGGGCTCGCCGGACGTCGTGGCCCCGTGGCCGGCGGGGACAGCGCCGCTCGCGTCGGGACTGCACGAGGCGCTCGAGGGGTCATTGCGGTGGGAGATGCCGAGGATGCGCATGAGCTGAGGGGACCACCTGGCACGGGCCGACGCGCGACTGGGTGGCAGCGCTGGGGACGAGGGGCCGATGGGGAGGAACGGCCTGCTGATCGGTACGGACCGCCGGAAGTCACCCAGCACCTGGCGGACGTGGCCCCGGCTCCCGACCGGCGGCGCCCGCCCGTCCCGTGGGGTACGACGTCCGCCTGGACGCCTCGCCTCCTCTCCGTCGGCTCCCGGGGTCTATGGGACCACTTCGTACGGGTCGACCCATATGCCGGGGGACCCGTACGAAGACGTCCCGTGCCCGACCACGGCGACGTCGGGGTGGGGGCCTAGGGTGGGCGCAGACGCACAGGGGGAGGACCGTATGGCTCGACGGACGAACGGCAGCGCGGCAGGCAACGGTGGCACCAACGGCACCAACGGCACCAACGGCACCAACGGCGCCAACGGCGCCAACGGCAGCCGTGGCACCGGCAACGGCGGCGCGGCCGGCGATCGCGACGCGGCCGGCAACGGCGGCACCACCGGCAACGACGGCGCGACCGGCAACGGGGTCGCCACCGCCGCCGGCGACACGGTAGGCGGGGCCGCGGCGCCCGTCGACGCCTCGCTCTGGGAGTGGCTGCCGCAGGCGGCGCACGAGGTCGAGGTGGGGCTGCGGGGGCTGCTCTCCGAGGCGTCGATCAACGCCCATGACGTGACGGCGCGCGCCAAGCGCTACGAGTCCTTCGTCGAGAAGTGCCGCCAGAAGGGCTACACGGAGCCGCTGCGGCAGGTGACGGACACGGTCGCGGTGCGGCTGATCATGTACTCGGCGACGGACCGCGAGCGGGCGTCGGAGCTGGTCAGGGAGCAGTTCGAGCTCGCGGAGGATCTGGACACGAGCGAGCGGGACACGGTCTCGCCCTCGCGTCGCGGCTACGACTCGACGCACCTCGTGGCGATCGCGGAGCGGGAGGACGCCGAGCATCCGGTCGCGCCGCGCGGGTCGAGCCTCGACCGCTACTTCCGCACCTTCGGCGGGCTCGAGATCCAGATCCGCACGGTCGCCGCACACGCCTGGGCGGAGTTCGAGCACGCCCGCCGCTACAAGGGCGAGGGCTACAGGGCCGTCGGCGATCTGGACCGGCTCACTATCGACCAGCTCTTCGGGGCGGCGGCGGATGCCCGGCACGCGCTGGACGAGATCTTCGTGGCGATCGACCGGGTGCTCGCGAACCCCGCCGGATCCGCCGAGGCGGATCATGCCGATGCCGCGGAGGACGGTGCGGAGGAGGAGACGACGGCGCCGGAGGTCGAGCTGCTCGACGTCGAGGCGCTCACCGCGTACCTCGCGCACCGCTTCCCCGAGGACTCCGAGGGCTCGGAGCGGGGCGTCGCCTTCGCGCTCGAGCTCGTGCAGGCCTGCGGGCTGCGCACGGTGCGGGGCCTGGACGCGGAGCTCTCCGCGATCGACAGCGCGGAGGTGCGCCGGCTCATGGACACGTCGACGACGGTCACGCGCGTGCGCCGCCTGGACGACGAGCTGCTCGCGGTGCTCGGCGAGGAGTACATCGAGCGCACGGCGAGCATCGGCAACGGATCGCGACGCGGTGACCAGCTGCGATGGCGGTACGACCGTCTGCGCGGCAAGGTCACGGTGCGCCGTCGGACGGTCACGTACCAGCTCTTCGGGGCCGACGTCCCCGCCGACCTCACGGGCCGCGCGATCCCCGCGGTGCGGGCGGTGCGGGAGGTCGCCCGGATCGTCGCCACGGTCGAAGGCTCCGCGCAGGTGGTGCGGGACGGGGCGATCAGCCGCCTCGAGGACCTCCCGCTCGAGGCCCGCGCGCGCCCCGTACGCCTGGCGGACGGCACCACCCTCTGGGTCGCGACGGCACTGGGCCGACGGGCCGCGGAGCGCCTGCTCGAGGACCTCCTCGACGGCGCCGAGCGCACGGACGTGCGGGTGCTGCGCAACGGCGAGCCGCTCTCCACGGGCGGCTGAACGGCGGCAGGACGCCCGACGGCGACGGGTCTCGCCCGACGACGCCCCGATCGCCGTGAGGCCGACGTCGGACACGGCCGGTCGGCGCCATCGGAGCGTGGCAGGCTCGTCCCATGAGCCTCCCCGCCGACAGTCACGTGCACAGCGAGTTCTCCTGGGACACCGGCGGGCCGCGCTCCGCCGCCGCCGGGACGATGGAGGCGACCTGTGCACGCGCGGTGCGGATCGGCCTGCCGGCGCTGTTCTTCACCGAGCACCTCGACCTTGAGGACGCCTGGTTCAGCGACGAGGAGGACTTCGCCGAGCACGAGAAGCACCTGCTCGGGGCCGACGGGATCGTCGCCGTCCCGCGCTTCGACGTGGACGGCTACCTCGAGAGCGTGGAGCGCTGCCGGGCGATGTTCCCGGAGCTGCGGATCGGCACGGGTCTCGAGTTCGGCCAGCCGCACCTGCGTCTGGAGGCGGCGCGGCAGCAGCTGGACCTGGGCCTGTTCGATCGGATCATCGGCTCCCTGCACACGCTCGAGCACGAGGGCCGGCGGGCGGAGCCGAACACCCTGTTCCGCCGCCTGCCCCCGGAGGAGGTGCTGCGCCGCTACCTCGCGGAGGTGCCCGCGCTGGTCGCCGGGGACGAGCCCTTCGAGGTCGTCACCCACCTCGACTACGCGCTGCGCTACTGGCCCGAGGAGGAGCACGGCCCGGTGGACCCGCGCCGCTTCGAGGGGGAGATCCGGGCGGCGATGCGGGCGATCGCGGGCAGCGGCCGCGCGCTCGAGATGAACACGCGCCGCCTGTGGCCGTGGATGCCGCAGTGGTGGAGCGAGGAGGGCGGGCGCGCCGTGAGCGTCGGCAGCGACGCGCACGCGCCCGCGGCCCTCGCCCACGGCTTCCCGGTGGCGGCCGCGATGGTGGAGTCCGTCGGGTTCCGGCCCGGCAGGGACCCCCGGGAGCTGTGGCGCCGCTGAGCCCGAGGGCTCAGATGTCGAGCACGCGGCCCGTCTCGACGCCCTCGACGGCGCGCACATAGGTCGCGGCGACGTCGGCCGCGGGGACGGGCAGGAACCCGGGGAAGCTCGGGTGGTAGCCCTCCGCCTCGGCGAGCACGTTGGGGCTGACCGCGTTGATGCGTGCCCCGCCGGGGAGGGTCGCCGCGTGCGCGTGCACGAACCCCTCGATCGCACCGTTCGCGACGGAGGCCGCGGCGCCCGTGGGGACGGGGGAGTGGGAGAGGATCCCGCTGGTCAGCGTGAAGGAGCCGCGCTCGGCGAGCAGCGGGGCGCCGTGGACGACGAGCGCGATCTGCCCGAGCGCCTTGTCGAGCAGGCCGGCGCGGTAGTCCTCGACGGTGAGCTCCGAGGCGGGCTTGAAGGGGACCTTGCCGGTCGCGGCGACGACGGCGTGGAGGGGCCCGGCGGCGGTGACGCGGCGCAGGAGGTCCGCGACGGAGGCCTCGTCGGTCAGGTCGACCTGCTCGCCGGTGGAGCGGGAGGCGCGCACGACGTCGTGGCCGCGCTGCTCGAGGAGGTCGGCGACGGCGCCGCCGATCAGGCCGCTCGCGCCGACGACGAGGACTCGCTGGGTGGTCATGCGGGGGCTCCGTTCACTCGGGTGCGGCCCGGGAACGGACCGCGCCCCCAGCATGCACCGCCCGCCTGGGCACCGTGCCCGGGTTCAGCGGCCGAGCTCCGCTGCGAGGTCGTGGAGCAGCGCCGGCTGCCACCAGGCCCAGTCGTGGCCGCCGCTGTGCAGGTCGAGGGTGACCTCGGCGCCGCTGCCGTCGAGGGCGTCGGCGAGCGCGCGGGCGTCGGCGGCCATGGTCCCCTCGAAGCGTCCTGCGTGCAGCCGCAGCCGCAGCGGTGCGTGGCCGGCGGCCTCCCGCAGCGGGCCGACGAGCGCGCCGTCCGGGTAGCGCCACAGGGAGACGGACTGCGCGATCGCGACGCCGATCGTCCCGGGGGCGCGGGCGGAGGTGAACAGGGCGGTGAGGCCGCCGTAGCTGGCCCCGGTGATGATCGTGCGGGCAGGGTCGTCGGTCACGGCGAGGTGACGACCGTCGGGCGCGGTGAGGCCCGCGGCGCGGAGCCGCGGGACGAGCTGCTCGGGGATCCAGCGGGCCTGCCCGCCGGGTACGCCGAGCACGTCGCCACGATGCTCACCGGCGTCGACGAACACGGCGACCAGGGGCGGCAGGACGCCCGCCTCGACGCCGCGGCGCAGCCGCTCCGGGGTGCCCAGCTGCTCCACGTGCTCGGCGCCGTCGGTGACGACGAGCAGCGGCAGCGGCGCGGGGCCCGCCTCCTCCGGGGCCCACCAGCGCACGCGGGGCGCGTCGGGGCCGAGCGGCAGATCGTGCACCTCGGCGGGGGTCTCGGCGTCGTCGCGGCCGGCGCGGAAGAGGCCGTCGAAGGGGAGGGAGAGCACGGAGCGCTCGGCGCCGCCGCGGGCCGCGCCGTGGCGGTGCGCGCACAGGGCGTCGGGCAGCACGGGCGCGCCGGGAGCCTTGAGCCCCGCCTCCCACCAGGGCGGATCGCCGGGCCCGTCGTGCTCGACGAAGCCGTAGCTCGCGCGCCAGTCCGCGGGCGCCTCGAGCACGATCTCCCACCAGCCGTCCCCGGCGGGCACGAGGTCGAGGGCGTCGGCCGGCTGCGGCCGCCACCAGCCGGAGGCGTGGAGGGCGACGGCGCGGGCCCGGGGCGCCCGGTGCCGCAGGCGCAGCAGCACGCCGTCCGCGCCGCGGGAGAGGACCTCGGGGGCGCTGCCGGTCGCGGGGGCGGGCGGCAGGGTGCGCGGGTCGCGGCGGCGCACCGGCAGCGGGTCCTCCATCGCGGGCGGGTGCGGGAGCGGCTCCCAGCGGGCGGGGTCGAGTAGGTCGGTGAGCTGATCGGCGGGCACGGGTGCTCCTTCGCGGGCGGGACGGACGGGGACGGAGGGGTCGGTGACGGCAGGAGGCGGGAGGACTAGACGGGGACGATCAGCGGCCGCCCGGTGACGGGATGGGCGAGGACGGCGACCGGCTGCCCGTAGACCTCCGCGATCCGCTCCGCCGTGAGCACCTCCTCCGGGGTGCCGAGCGCGGCGAGGCGCCCGGCGTCGAACATGGCGACCCGGTCGCAGAAGCGGGCGGCGAGGGAGAGGTCGTGGAGCACCACGAGCACGCATCGGCCCTCCCGGGCGAGCCCGGCGGCGCGGCGCAGCACGCTCTCCTGGTGGCGGAGGTCCAGGGCCGCCGTCGGCTCGTCGAGCAGCACGATCGGCGCGTCCTGGGCGAGGGTGCGGGCGAGGACCGCGCGGGCGAGCTCCCCGCCGGAGAGGGTCGTGACGTCGCGACCGGCGAGATGCGCGACCTCGGCGTCCGCGAGGGCGGTCTCGACGATCGCGTCGTCCACCTCGGAGGCCTCGTGCGGGGCGCGGCCCATCTCCACGAGCTCCCGCACGGTGAAGGAGAACGCCTGCTGGTGCTGCTGCGTCATGACCGATCGCAGGCGGGCGAGCTGCCGCGGCGGCGCCTGGTGCGGGGTGAGGCCGCCCAGGGTGATCCGGCCGCGAGCCGGGGGCATGTCCCCGGCGAGCAGGCCCAGCATCGTCGACTTCCCGGCGCCGTTGGGGCCCACGAGGGCGAGCAGCTCGCCCCGGCGGGCGGTGAGGGTGACGCCGTCCAGGAGCCGCGACTCGCCGATCGAGAAGCCGACCCCCTCGACGACGACCGCGTCCCCGCTCATCCGTGCACCGCCCGGGAGCGCAGCACGAGCAGGAGGAAGAAGGGGGCGCCGATCGCGGCGGTGAACAGGCCGATGGGGACCTCCGCGGGCGGGGCGACGATCCTCGCGAGGGTGTCCGCGACGACGATCAGGAGCGCGCCGAGCACCGCGCTCACGGGCAGCAGGGCGCGGTGGCCGGGCCCGCACAGCAGCCGCACGATGTGCGGGACGACGAGACCGATGAACCCGATCGTCCCCGCGAAGGCGACGCTCGCCCCGGTGAGCACCGCGGTGATGACGATGACCAGGCGCCGGGTGGCGTTCACGTCGAGGCCCAGGTGGCGGGCCTGGCGCTCGCCGAGGGTGAGCAGGTCGAGCCGCCGGGACAGCAGCACGAGCACGACGATGCCGGCGAGCACGGGCCCGGTCGCGAGGGCGAGGCGGAGGCCGTCGATCGAGCCGAGGGATCCCATCTGCCAGAACACGACGGTCTCGAGCTCGTCGTCGTCGGCCGCGAAGGTGAGGAAGCCGGTGACGGCGGCGAAGGCGGAGCCGATCGCGATGCCGACGAGCAGCAGCCGCGAGGTGCCGCCGCCGGCGGCGGGGCGGGCCAGGAGGTAGATGAGCCCGGTCGCGAGGAAGCCGCCGGCCATGGCCGCCGCGGGCAGCGCCCAGGCGAGCAGGGCGGTGGTCAGCGGCGGCAGTAGCACGATCGCGGCGACCGCGCCGGTGGTGGCGCCGGCGCTCACGCCGATGATGCCGGGATCGGCGAGGGGGTTACGGAAGAGGCTCTGCAGGCTCGCCCCGGAGACGGCGAGCGCCGCCCCGGTGAGCACGCCGAACAGCACCCGCGGGAGCCGCAGCTGCATGACGACGGTGGTCTCGAGGGCGCCGCGGCCCGCGCCGATCCCGAGCAGCTCGTGGCCGAGCACGGCGAGCACCGTGCGCGGGTCCAGGCCGATGGGGCCGGTGCCGATCCCCACGACGACGGCGAGCAGGAGCGCCGCCCCGCCGACGGGCAGGGCGAGGGACGGGGGGATGCGGCGGGTCCGCTCGGTGCGGGCGCGGGTCACGCGGCGGCGAGCTCGGCGAGGGCCGTGGCGAGGGCGAGCGCCCCGGCGCCGACGGCGGTGCCGGAGACCTTGATCTGCTCGCTGGGCATGAGCAGGAAGTGCGAGGACTGCCCGGCGGGCGTCTGGGCGAGGGTGGGGAAGGCGGTGAGGAAGCCCTCGAGGCCGCCCCATTCCTCGAGGTCGCCGGTGCCGGTGACGACGACGTCCGGGGCGAGGTCCAGCAGGCCCTCGTCGCTGTACTCGACGGAGTAGCCGCGCAGGCCCGCCTCGACGCCGCAGTTCACGGCGCCGATCGCCTCGATGATGTCCGCTGCGGCGGTGCCGGTGCCGACCACGGCGTTCGCGCCGCCGGCGCCGGAGGAGGTCACGACGAGCACGCGGAGGGCGGCGACGGCGTCCCCGCTGGCCTCGGCGGCGCGGGCGAGCTGGTCCTCGACGGCGACCGCGAGCTCCTCGCCTGCGTCGGGGTCGCCGATGAGGGCGGCGACCGCGCGGATCTTGTCGGCGACGCTCTGCTGGTCGTCGATGACGGCGGCGGAGATCCCGGCCGCCCGGAACTGGGCGGCGACGTCCCCGTGGCGCTTGGTGTTGTTGCCGAGGAAGAAGGTGCCGTCGACGGCGAGCAGGCCCTCGGTGCCGGTGGACTGGCTGAACTCGAACTGCTCGGGAGCGGCGAGCGCCGCGGCCGCGACGGAGCCGGTGGGGGCGGCGTAGACGTCCTCCTGGAGGCCCATGGCGGCGAGCATGTCCGCCACGTCCTCGCCGCCCACGATGGTGCGGGACACGTCCTCGACGGTGACCTCGGTGCCCGTGCCGTCGGTGAGGGTGACGGGGAGCGCGGGGGTCGCGGTGGTGGTGGGGACGTCGGTGCCCTCGACCCAGGTCCAGCCCTCGGGGAGGTCCGACGGCGCTCCGCTCGCGGAGCCCGCGCCGCCCGTCCCCGCGCCGCCGGCGTCGGAGGCCCCGGCGGCCTCCGCGGCGACGTCGGCGGATCCGCCCCCGCAGGCGCTGAGCGCGAGCAGCGCTCCGGCGGCGGGGACGGTCGAGAGCAGGGTGCGGCGGGGCAGGTGCACGGCGGGGGCCTCCGAGGAGCGGTGGACGCAAAGGCAAGCTTCGCTTAATAGGTGAGGGTTACCTTACTCGGCTCCGCGGGCGGTCCTCCCCGCCGTCCATCCCTCGGCCCGCCCACGAGCAGCCCCGCCCTCAGGCCCCCGTGCGCATCCAGGCGTCGCCGCGCGTGCGCAGGCCCAGCGTGATCGCGCGCGCGATCATGTACAGCAGGTTCGTCGCGACCCACAGCAGCGCGGTGCCGAGTGGCCCGGCCGGGGCGACGACGCCCACGGCGATCGCGCCCGGCATCACCGCGGCCGCCGCGACGATCCCCGCCCGCGCGAGGTAGGGGGCGTCCCCGGCGCCCATGAGGATCCCGTCGAGCACGAACACGTAGCCGGCGATCGGCTGGGCGACCACGAGCACCCACAGCGCCGCCCGCAGGTTCTCCTGCACGAGCGGGTCCGGGCTGAACACCCCGGGCACGGCGTAGCTCGCCGCGAGCAGCACGAGCCCCACCACGACCCCGCCGCCCACGCCCCAGCGGGTCAGCCGGCGGGTCACCGCGTGCACGGTTCTCGTGTCCGCCGCGCCGAGGTAGCGGCCGGTGAGCGCCTGCCCCGCGATGGCGAGGGCATCCAGCGCGAGGGAGAGCAGCATGAACACGGTGGTCGCGAGCTGGTGGGCGGCGAGCTGCACGTCGCCCAGCCGCGCCGCGACGACGACCGTCACGATCGTCACCACGCGCAGGCTGAGGGTGCGCACGAGCATCGGCACCGACTCCCGGCCCGTGCTCATCACCCCGTGGAGGTCCGGCCGCAGGCTCACCCCCGCGCCGCGCGCGTAGCGGCGCACGGCCGCGAGCAGCACGAGCGCCATGAGCCACTGCGCGATGACGGTGCCGATCGCGCTGCCCGCGATCCCGAGCTGCAGGCCGAGGATCAGCAGCGCGTTCAGCGGCACGTTGAGGATCGCGCCGCTCACGGCGACGACGAGCGGCAGCCGGGCGTCCTGCATGCCCCGCACCAGGCCCGTCGTCGCCTGCACGGCGAGCATGGCCGGCAGGCCGAAGGCGGAGATCCGCAGGTAGATCACGGCCTGCGCGGTGACCTCGGGGCTCGCGCCGAACAGGGCCAGCAGCCATGGGCCGATCACGGCGAGCAGCATCGCGCACACCGTCCCGATGAGCAGCGCGAGCCAGGAGGCGTCCACCCCGCGGGAGATCGCCTCCCGTCGACGGCCCGCCCCGATCGCGCGGGCCACCGCGGCCGTCGTCGAGTAGGCGAGGAAGATCGACAGCCCCACGACCGTCATGAGCACCGTCGAGGCGATGCCGAGGCCGGCGAGCGCCGTCGTCGAGACCCGGGCGACGAACGCGGAGTCCGCCATGACGAACAGCGGCTCGGCGACGAGCGCGCCGAGGCTCGGCACGGCCAGGCGCAGGATGTCGCGGTCCACCGCGCGGCGCGCGGCACGGGGATCACCCGGCGAAGGGGTGGGGGACGGGGAAGCGGGGGAGGAGGGGGAGGAGGGTGGCGCCACCCGTCCATTGTGGCGGCTCCCCGGAACGTCACAGCGGATCGTGACCGAACCCCTACCGACGTCGGATACGGCGGCGCATCGGGCTGTGGAACAGTACCTGCGGGGGCCTCCGGAGCCGTGACCCCCGGTCGCGGCCGTGCGGTCGCGTCGCCGCCGTCGGCCGCAGCCCCAGGGAGCGCCATGCATCGTCTCGCCCATCTCAGCCTGAACAACCGGGCCTTCATCGCGCTCGTGTGCATCGCCGTCTCGATCGTCGGTGTGTTCGCCATGTCGACGATGCGCCAGGAGCTCATCCCCTCGGTCTCGCTGCCGCAGATCCAGATCGTCACGACCTCCCAGGGCTCGACCTCGGAGCAGATCGAGGAGCGGATCTCCTCCCCGATCGAGCAGGCCGTGAGCGGCATCGAGAACGTCGAGTCGACCTCCTCGACCTCGCAGGCGAACACGTCGATGGTCACCCTCGAGCTCACCTACGGCACGGACGTCTCCCGCTCCGCGAACCAGGTCGACGCCGCGCTCACCCGCATCGAGGACCAGCTGCCCGACGGCACGGACCCGCAGGTCATCGCCGGCGGCTCCGGTGACATCCCCGCCGTGGTCCTCTCCGTCTCCTCGGACCTCGACCCCTCCGAGCTCGCCGACCGCCTCGACTCCCAGGTCGTCAAGGAGCTCGAGCGCGTGGACGGCGTCTCCTCCGTCGCCGTGATCGGCGCCCCCGAGGAGATCGTGCGCATCACCCCGGACGAGGACGAGCTCACCGCCAAGGGCCTCACCGACAACGACATCAAGACCGCCCTGGACGACAGCGGCCTCTCCGCCCCCGGCGGCACCGTCACCGACTCCGACCGCAGCCTCGACGTGGTGCTCGGCAAGTCCATGAGCTCCCTGAAGGACCTCGAGTCCATGGTGCTCATGCCGGCGGACTCCTCCGACACGACCTCGCAGACGCCCGGCCAGACCCCCGAGGTCACGACCCTCGGCGACGTCGCGAAGGTCGAGCGCACCACGCAGGACGCCACCTCGATCTCCCGCACCGACGGCCGCGAGTCGCTCGTCCTCATGGTCACCGCGACCGCCGACGGCAACGTCGTCGACGTCTCCCGGGGCGTCGAGGACACGATGGCGGATCTGCTCCCCGGCGTGGGCGGCAGCGCGAAGAGCGACGTCGTCTTCGACCAGGCGCCGTTCATCCAGGAGTCGATCGTCGCGCTCGCCGAGGAGGGCGCGCTGGGCCTGCTCATGGCCATCGGCGTGATCCTGCTGTTCCTGCGCCGCGTGCGGCCGACGGTCGTCACCGCGATCTCGATCCCGACGTCGCTGCTCATCGCGTTCATCGGCATGCTGGTCTCCGGCTACACGCTGAACATGCTGACCCTCGCGGCGCTCACGATCTCCATCGGCCGCGTCGTCGACGACTCGATCGTCGTCATCGAGAACATCACCCGCCACCTCTCCTACGGCAAGCCGCGACGCCGCGCGATCCTCGACGGCGTGCGGGAGGTCGCGGGCGCGGTGACCGCATCGACGCTCGCCACGGTCGTCGTCTACCTGCCGATCGCGCTCGTCGCCGGCATGGCCGGGGAGCTGTTCCGGCCCTTCGCGCTGACCGTCGCGATCGCGATGCTCTCCTCGCTGCTGGTGTCGCTGACGATCGTCCCGGTGCTCGCCTACTGGTTCCTGCGGGCGCCCAAGGCGGCCGCCGCCATCACCGACCCCGACGACCCCGCCCAGCAGGCGAAGGTCCGCGAGGACGCCGAGGCGAAGGAGGAGAAGGGCTGGCTGCACCGCCTCTACGCCCCGATCCTCCACCTCACCCTCGACTCGCTGCCGCGGCGCCTGGGCACGGTCGCCGTCGCGATCCTCGTGCTGATCGGCTCCGGCTTCCTCGTCCCGCTGATGACGGTCAACTTCCTCGGCGACACGGGGCAGAACATCGCCTCGATCACCCAGACCCTCCCCGCCGGCACGAGCCTCGAGCAGTCCTCGGACAAGGCCACGGACGCCGAGAAGGCGCTCATGGACGTCGACGGCGTCGAGACCGTGCAGACCACCATCGGCGGGGGCGGCGCGCAGGCCGGCCTCGGCGGCGGCGCGGGCGGCGAGAACACGATCAGCTACTCGATCACCACGGCGACCGACGTCGAGGACCAGCAGGCCCTCACCGAGAAGCTCGTGGACACGCTGAAGGACCTGCCCGATGCGGGCGAGGTCGAGTCCTCCGACGTCGGCTCCGCGACCGGCTCCTCCACCGTGGACATCGAGATCACCGGCCCCACCGCCGAGGACCGCAAGAAGGCGAACGACGCGATCCTCGCCGAGCTCGACCCGCTGCCCTCCGGCGTCACCGACGTCTCGAGCGACCTCGAGGGCGACGAGCCCACCGCGGTCGTCACCGTGGACCGCACGGCCGCCGCGGAGAGGGGCCTCACCGAGAACGCCGTGATCGGCATGGTCGCCGCGCAGCTCTACCCGGGCTCGATCGGCACCATCGCCCTGGACGACTCCGACCTCGACATCTACGTCGAGCAGGGGGAGAAGGTCGACACCCTCACCCAGCTGAAGGACCTCGAGCTCGCCCCGGGCCTGCCGCTCACGGACGTCGCCGAGGTCTCCGAGCAGGACTCCCGCCCGTCGATCTCCACCAAGGACGGCGTGGAGACCGTGACGATCTCCCTGACCCCCGCCGGGGACGACGTCGGCACCGTCTCCGAGGCCGCGAACGCCGCGATCGACAAGGCGGACCTGCCCGAGGGCACGGAGGCCACCCTGGGCGGCACCTCCGCGGACATCAACGAGACCTTCGGGCAGCTGGGCCTCGCCATGGCCGCCGCGATCCTGCTCGTGTACGTGCTGCTGGTGTGGATCTTCAAGTCCCTCATCCAGCCGCTCGTGCTGCTCGTCTCGATCCCCTTCGCCGCGGTGGGCGCGTTCGGCCTGCTCGTCATCACGGGCGTGCCGCTGGGCCTGCCCTCGATGATCGGCCTGCTCATGCTCGTGGGCATCGTCGTCACCAACGCGATCGTGCTCATCGACCTCGTCAACCAGTACCGGCGTGACGGCATGGCGCTGGACGAGGCGCTGCACCTGGGCGCCTCGAAGCGACTGCGGCCGATCCTCATGACCGCCGCCGCGACGATCTTCGCGCTCATCCCGATGGGCCTGGGCCTCACCGGCAACGGCGGCTTCATCGCCCAGCCGCTCGCGGTGGTCGTGATCGGCGGCCTCGTCTCCTCGACCCTGCTGACCCTGGTCATCGTCCCCGTGCTCTACCGCATGGTGGAGGGCCCGGGGGAGCGTCGCCGCCTGCGCCGCGAGGCCCGGGAGACGGAGCAGCGGGCGCAGCGCGACGCGGCCGACGCCGAGCGCCGGGAGCGTCACCGCAGCGAGAGCGCGACGACGGGCGAGGACGTCGCCGCGGCGCCGCCCGCCCCGACCCCCGCCTCGACCGGCACGGCCTCGAGCGGCACCGCCTCGACGGGCAGGGTTCCGACCGGCACGGCCTCGACCGGCACTGCTGCGACAGGGATCGGCTCGACCGGGTCCGCCGCAGCGGGATCCGCCCCTGCGGCGGGTGCTGCCCATGGCCGACGGGCGGCGACGCCCGCGACGGGCACGCCGGCCGTCGGGCGCCCGTCGGCCCCGGTCTCCGGTGCCGAGCGCGGCCGACGCGCGAGCCTCAAGGAGCGCGGCGGCATCGTCGGCATCCTCCGGCGCCGCTTCCGCCGCTGAGCCGGGATCCCCTGCGGCGCCGCTGAGCCGGGCGCCGCTCCGGGAGCGAGCGAAAGAATGGGCACCTCAGGGAGCATGTCCTGCGCGACATGCTCTCTGAGGTGCCCATCGTCCGTGCCGTGCCGTGCCGTGCCTAGCCGTGCCGGGCCGTGCTGGGGGCTACCCCGCGTCGCGCCGCTCCGCACCCCGCACCGCACCCGGGAACCCCGCCGGGTCAGTCCTCGAGGGCGCGCCCCCGCTGCTCGGGCAGCGTGAAGGCCGCGAGCGCCGCGACGCCGAAGGCCGCCGCGAACACCGCGAAGGCGAGCACCGTGCTCCCCGCGACCACGAGCACCGGGACCAGGAAGGGCGCCACGAGCGAGGCGATCCGGCCGAACCCGGCGGCGGCGCCCGTCCCCGTGCCGCGCACCGCGGTGGGGTAGAGCTCCGGGCCGATCGCGTACAGCGCGCCCCAGGCGCCCAGGTTGAAGAAGCTCAGCAGGCAGCCCGCGACGATGATCGCCGTCTCGGAGCCGGCCGAGCCGTAGGCGACCGCCGCGATCGCGGAGCCCGCGAGGAAGATCGTCAGCGTCCAGCGCCGGCCCAGGCGCTCGATGAGCCAGGCGGAGACCGCATAGCCGGGGATCTGCGCGAGCGTGATGATCAGCGTGAACGTGAAGGACTTCGTGAGGTCGAAGCCGCGCTACACCAGCAGCGTCGGGATCCAGATGAAGGCGCCGTAGTAGGAGAGGTTGATGCAGAACCACACCGTCCACAGCGCGGCGGTGCGCCCGCGAAGGCCGCGGCTCCAGATGCTCTCGTGCGGCGGGGCGGGGGCCTCCGCGCCGGCGCTCCAGGTGTCCTCCGCGGTGGGGTGGTCGGCGTCGGTGAACCCGGCGGACTCCTCGAACTGCCGCACCACCTGCTCCGCCTCCGCATGCCGGCCGCGGCTCTCGAGGAAGCGGACCGACTCGGGCATGCCCACGCGGATCACGAGCGAGTAGAGCGCCGGGACCATGCCGATCGCGAGCGCCCAGCGCCAGCCGGAGGGGCCGTTCGCCGCGACGAGCGTGCCGATGAGCGCGGCGAGGATCCAGCCGATCGCCCAGAACGCCTCGAGCCACACGATGACGCGGCCGCGGATCCGGCGGGGCGCGAACTCGGAGACGAGGGTCGAGGCGACCGGCAGCTCCGCGCCGAGGCCCAGGCCCACCACGAAGCGCAGGGCGATGAGCACGGCGAGGCCGCCCGCGAGGGCGGAGGCGCCGGTCGCGAGGCCGTAGACCAGGAGGGTGAGCGCGAAGACGCTGCGCCGGCCGATCCTGTCCGCGAGCAGCCCGCCGACGGTCGCGCCGATCGCCATGCCCGCGAAGCCCGCGGAGGCGATGAGCGACCCGTCGGCCTTGTCGATGCCCCAGTGCACGGTGAGCGCGGCGATGACGAAGGACACGAGGCCGACGTCCATCGCGTCGAGCGCCCAGCCGATGCCCGACGCGCCGAGCAGGCGCCCGTGGCGGCGGGTGAAGGGAAGGCGGTCGAGGCGCTCGGCCCGGGTGAGGGGCGCGGCGCTCGAGGCGGCGGAGGTCGGGGACATCATCGGCTCCGGAGGAGGGGAGGGGTGAGGACGGGGAAGGACGAGCGCCATGATCCCGCATCACCGCGCCCCGCGCGCACCCCGGCCACCGTGAGGCGGCGGGGGCGGCTCAGCCGACGGGCGGGGAGAGGAGATCGACCTCCGCCTCGCCGCGCAGCACGGCGAGGGCGCGCTCGGCGCGGGCGGCACCCCACGGGGAGAGCAGGTGCGCCTCGGACTCCTCGACGAGGCGCCAGTCGTCGAGCTCCGCCTCCTGGGGGACGATCCGCGCCTCGAGCTCCGCGGCGGGCATCATCCCGGCGTCGAACACGAAGTGCACGCCCATCGGGGCGCCCGCGGCGGCGCGCGAGGGCACCCAGTTCAGGGCGAGCAGGCGGCCGATCTCGACGTCGAGGCCCAGCTCCTCCTGCACCTCGCGGCGGGCGCAGCCGCGCGGGTCCTCGCCCGGGTCGACGCCGCCGCCGGGCAGCAGCCAGTGGTCGCGGTAGTTCGGCTTCTCGATGACGAAGCGTCCGCGCTCGTCGCGCAGGATCACCGCGGCGGAGGTGATGACCTTGGGCAGGGTCGCGAAGTAGGCGGGATCGGGCAGCAGTCGCGGCATGCGCCCATCGTGTCACCCGGGCGGGGAGTTCTCCGTGCGGTCCGCAGGGCCGCGATCGCGCACGGGCCCGGGGAGGCCGGGTGGCGCGGGGGCGAGGCGAAGCCGCGTGCCCGGCGCGGCCTGGGCGAGCAGGTCCAGCCCGGCCAGGGTGACCACGCCGATGACGGGGTAGCCGCCGGTCGTGGGATGGTCCGGCCCGAACACGACGGGCAGCCCGGAGGGCGGGACCTGCACGGCACCCGGGAGCATCGCCTCGCTGGGCAGGGTCGCGGCTCCCTCGGGGACGGGCAGCGGGGGCCCGTCCAGGCGCACGCCCACCCGGTCCGAGTCGCTGCGCACCGTCCAGGTCGTGGTGCGGAGCGCCCTCACGGCGGCCTCGCCGAGCAGCACGTCCCGGGGGCCGAGGACGACGGGCACCTCGAGCGGCGGGCGGGGTGCCGGGGCTGGGTCGGCAGCAGGGTCGTCGCTGTCGCTGTCGCTGTCGATGTCGCTGTCGACGTCGACGTCGTGCTCGGTCCCGGATACGGGGCCGACGGCGGAGTCGGCGTCGGGCCCGGCGACGGGTCCCGGGCCGAGCGCCGGCACGGCGTCGAGGCCGTGCTCGGGGCCGATCCCCAGCTGATCGCCCGCGCCGAGCGGCGCCGGTCCGAGCCCGGAGAGCGTGTCCCGGGAGAGCGAGCCGAGCTCAGGCCGCTGCTCACCGCCGCCGTCCGCGTCGCGACCTTGCGCGCCGTCGTCCTGCCCGATGCCCCCGGCGCCGAGCACCCCCGTGATCCCGCCGCGCACGGCGAGCACGATCCGCAGGCCCGAGGCGGCAGGACCGATCGTGAGCTCGTCCCCGGCGTCCAGGGCGAGAGCCCGGCCGGTGGACGCGTAGGCCGGGACCTCGCGGTCCTCCTCGTCCGGGTCGCCGCGCAGGATCGTCACCGGTGCCGGCGCGCCCGCGAGGGCGATCACGAGCGGGGCGGACGCCCGCAGCCGCAGCGGCCCCAGCAGCCCTTCGAGCGCCGCGGCGTGCGGAGGGTTGCCGACGGCGAGGTTCGCGCTGACGAGCGCTCCCCGGTCGAAGACCCCGGAGCTGCTCACGCCGATCGAGGCGCGGCCGGGTCGTCCTGCGTCCTCGACGAGCAGCAGCGGCCCGGGCGCGAGCACCTCGAGCGACCGGCCGGCCGCGACCGGACGCACACCGGTTCGGCCCGCAGAACTCCCGCGCACGGCCTCCCGGCCGGTCACCTTCCGGTTCCCGGGGTCGCCCGCCTCCGGTCTCCGCGGAGCGGCGCGGAGAGCGGCGAGGCGCTCGCGGGCGGCGGCCGCCTCCCGCCGGGCGAGCTCGAGCGCGGAGGCGGCCCCGCTCGTCGCCGCCGCACCCACCGGGGTGCCGGCGAGGCCGCGGGGGCGCGCTCCGGCCGGCGCCGCCGTCGGACCTGCCGCCGATCCCGCGAGGGCCCGCTCGCGCCGGGCCCGGAAGCGCACGCGCGTGCCCGGTGCGAGCAGGGCGGGCGGTGTGCGCTCGGGGTCGAAGAGCGTCACGTCGGTGCGGCCCACGAGCTGCCAGCCGCCGGGGGAGGCGCGCGGGTAGACGCCGCAGTAGCCGGCCGCGAGCGCGACCGAGCCGGGCGGGACGGCCGTGCGCGGGGAGGAGCGGCGCGGCACCTGCCAGCGCGGGCCGTCGCCCTCCGCCTCCGGCACGAGGTAGGAGAAGCCGGGCGCGAAGCCGCCGAAGGCCGCCGTCCACACGGTCCCCGTGTGCGCCGTGACCAGGGCGGAGACCTCGAGTCCCAGCAGCGCGGCGGTCTCGGCGAGGTCCTCCCCGTCGTAGACCACGGGGATCTCGACCTCCTGCGCGGCGGCGTCCTCGGGCGGGGCGGGAGGGAGGTGCTCGAGGAGCGCCGCGAGGGTGAGGGCGTCGGCGCCGCTCGTGCCGCGCAGCAGCAGGGTGCGCTCGGCGGGCACGAGGTCCGTGAGCGCGGCGGGGGCGAGGGCGCGCACCGCGCTCGCGGCCCCGAGCACGGCGGCGGTGTCCGGGTAGACGGCGAGCACGGCCGCCTCCCCGGCGGGGCGGAGATCCTGCGGCGGCGGGAGGTGCTCCCCGGGGCTCACAGCGCCGCCCGGATCGTCATGCCCTCCGCCTCGAGCCGCTCGCGCACCGCGCGGGCCAGGGCCACCGCGCCGGGGGTGTCCCCGTGCAGGCAGAGGGTGCGCACGGGCAGGTCGATCACGGTGCCGTCCGTCGTGCGCACCTGCCCGTCGCGCGCGAGCGAGAGCGCCTGGGCGGTGACCTCCTCCGCGGTGGTGAGCACGGCGCCCGCCTCGCGGCGCGGGGTGAGCGTGCCCGCCGGGGTGTAGGTGCGGTCCGCGAAGCCCTCGAGCAGCACGGGCAGGCCGGCGCGCTCGGCGAGGGCGGCGACCACGGACCCGGGGGCGGCGAGCAGCGCCGGCTCCCCGCCGAGCTCCTGCAGCGCCGTGACCACCGCCGCGGCCTGCGCCTCGTGGTGGGCGATCGCGTTGTAGAGCGCGCCGTGGGGCTTCACGCCGCGCACACGGGTGCCGGTGGCCGCGGCGAGCGCCTGCAGGGCGCCGGTCTGCGCGAGGATCTGGTCGGTGAGCTCCGCGGGGGCGATGTCGAGGAAGCGCCGGCCGAAGCCCTGCAGGTCCGGGTAGGCCACGTGGGCGGTGACGGCGACGTCCCGGGCGGCCGCCGCCCTCAGCGCGGCGCGCATGGTCGTGGGGTCCCCGGCGTGGCCGCCGCAGGCGACGTTCGCGGTGGTGACGACGTCGAGCAGCGCCTCGTCGTCGCCGAGGCGCCAGTCGCCGTAGCCCTCGCCGAGGTCCGCGTTCAGGTCGATCGTGCTCACGCTCGGGTCTCCTCGGTGCTGCGTCGGGGGAGGTGATCGGTGTCGGGGGCGGGCAGGCCGGCGACGTCGGCCCCGAGCCGCTCCGCCCAGGTGCCGAGCACGTCCTCGATCCGGCCGTGCAGGCGCACCGTCGCGAGCCCGTCCCCGCGGGTGGGGCCGTCGTTGAGGATGACGATCCCCTGGCCGGCGCGGTGCGCGGCGCGCACGAACCGCAGCCCGGACTGCACGGTGAGGCTCGAGCCGAGCACCAGCAGGGACCGCGCGGCGGCGAGCGCCGCGAAGGCCGCCTGCACGGTCTCGGGGCGGGCCGCCTCGCCGAAGAACACGACGTCGGGCTTGAGGATCCCGCCGCACAGCGGGCACGGCGGGTAGCGGAAGCTGCTCGTGCGGTCCACCTCGGCGTCGCCGTCGGGCGCCTGCGCGGCATCCGCCGCGAGCTCCTCGATCCGGGCGGCGAGCTCGGGGTTCATCGCGAGCATCCGGGAGTGGAGCGCGGAGCGGGAGCTCAGCGTGCCGCAGCTGAGGCAGCGCACCCGGTCGAGGCGTCCGTGCAGGTCGATGACGGGGTCGGAGCCGGCGCGGCCGTGCAGGCCGTCCACGTTCTGGGTGATGACCGCGCTCTGCGGCAGCGGGCCGGCGCCGAGCCGCGCGAGCAGCAGGTGGCCGCGGTTGGGGCGGGCCCGGCCGAACTGCGTCCAGCCGACGGTGGAGCGCGCCCAGTAGCGGCGCCGCGAGAGGTCCGAGCCGGCGAACTCCTGGAAGGTCATGGGGGAGCGGGGCACGGCGTGACGGCCGCGGTAGTCCGGCAGGCCGGAGGCGGTGGACATGCCCGCCCCGGTGAGCACCGCGACCGGGCCCTCGCGCAGCAGGTCGAGCGCCGCCCCGAGCTCGTCGGGCCCGCTGGTGCGGCCGTACTCGGCGCTGTCCACGGGGCCCCAGGCGGGCGTGCGCGGCAGCGACCGGGCGGGCGCCGGCGCCGCCGCGGTGGAGAACCAGCGGCCGACGTCCGCCGCGGGCCCGGCACGGTGGCCGTCGGCGGGGATGCTCATCCCTCCAGCGTAGGCGGGCCGTCCGTGCGGCGGCGCGATCGCAGGCGCTGGGTGAGCAGGCCCAGCAGCGCGAGGATCCCGATGCCGGCCACGATCGAGGAGTAGATCCGCACGAACGCCTCGAGGGTCTCCCCGCCCGCCGCGCCGAAGAGGAAGCCGGCGACGACGAAGACGGCGTTCCAGATCCCCGAGCCGAGCCCCGTGGCCAGGGCGAACAGCGCCACGGGCATGCGCTCGATGCCGGCGGGGAGCGAGATGAAGGTGCGCACCATGGGCACGAAGCGGGCGAGGGCGACGGCGGGGAAGCCGTGGCGGTCGAAGAACCGCACCGCCATGTCGACGTCCTTGTCCTCGAGCAGCGGGAGGCGCCGCACGAGCCGCCGCGTCCGCTCGAGGCCCAGGGAGCGGCCCACGGCGTACACGCCGAGCCCGCCGAGGACGGAGCCGGCGGTGGTCCACGCGATCGGCACGAGCACGTGCTGGCCGTCGGCCGCGGCGCTCACCCCGGCGAAGGGGAGCAGCACCTCGCCGGGGACCGGCGGGAAGAGGGCCTCGGCGGCGATCACGAGCGCGATCCCGGGACCGCCCAGGAGCTCCATGAGGTGGATGGCGAATCCGGCGATGTCCATGGCTCCCCCTCCGCGCTCGCCCGCTCGGCCCGTGCCGGGCCCCGCCCGGGCCGTGCGCGGCGAGGCTAGCGCCCGCGCATGGCGAGGGGGTGAACGGGCGGCGTCCGCCGCGGAGGTCACGACCCGGCGTCGATCCGGCGCCGGGTCGTGGACAGCATTGACATCCACGTCGGTTAGCGCTTTCCTATGTGTGCCGCACCACAGCGAGGCGGCGACGAGCTCCTGCAGCCCGGCGACGGAGGCGGGGGAGTGCAGCGGGCCGGGACCGTAGTCGACGGTCCCGGACCAGCTGCGGCCCGGTGCGGAGAAGGCCATCTCAGAAGCCCTGCGCGAGGCGGTGGTAGACCTGGTTGGTGCGAAGCTCCTGGGCGAAGGAGCGCACCGTGGTGGTCTCGTCGATGATCGCGAGCTCGAGGTCGCCGATGGTCGCGAGGTCCTCCCAGATCTCGAGGTCCACCGCGGAGCTCATGACCGTGTGATGGGCGGCGCCGGCCGTCAGCCAGCACTCGGCGGAGGTCGCGAAGTCCGGGGAGGGCTCCCACACCGCGCAGGCCACGGGCAGGTTCGGGAGCTCCTCGTCGGGCTCGACGACCTCCACGACGTTCGCGACCAGGCGGAACCGCTCGCGCATGTCGGACAGCGCGACGACGACCGCGGGGCCGGGGTCGGCGGAGAACGTCAGGCGCACCGGGTCCTCGCGGTCCCCGATCCCGAGCGGGTGGATCTCGAGCGAGGGGCGGGCGGTGGTGAGGGAGGGGGAGACCTCGAGCATGTGCGCGCCCAGGATCTTCTCCTTCCCGGGGGTGAGCTCGTAGGTGTAGTCCTCCATGAGGGAGGCGCCGCCGGGCAGGCCATGGCCCATGACGGCGGCGACCCGCACGAGGATCGCCGTCTTCCAGTCGCCCTCCGCGCCGAAGCCGTAGCCGTCGGCCATGAGGCGCTGCACGGCGAGGCCGGGCAGCTGGCGCAGCCCGCCGAGGTCCTCGAAGTTCGTGGTGAACGCGCCGAAGCCGCCCTCCTCGAGGAAGCGGCGCAGGCCCAGCTCCTGGCGGGCGCCGTAGCGCAGCGACTCGTGGCGCACGCCGCCGGCACGCAGCTCGGGGACGACGTCGTAGAGCTCCTCGTACTCGGCGACGAGAGCGTCGACCGCGGAGTCCTCGATCGCGTCGACCACGGCGACGAGGTCGTTGACGCCCCAGGTGTTCACGGAGACGCCGAGCCGCAGCTCCGCCTCGGTCTTGTCGCCCTCGGTGACGGCGACGCCCCGCATGTTGTCGCCGAAGCGCGCGAGCCGCAGGGAGTGCATCTCCGCCCAGCCGGTCGCGGCGCGGGCCCAGCGGCCCACCTTCGCCTGCACGCCCGCGTCGCTCGCGTGGCCGACGACGGTCCTGCGGTCCACACCGAGCCGCGTGGCGATGTACCCGAACTCGCGGTCGCCGTGGGCGGCCTGGTTGAGGTTCATGAAGTCCATGTCGATCGTGCCCCAGGGCAGGGCGACGTTCGCCTGGGTGTGCAGGTGCAGCAGCGGGGTGCGCAGGGCGTCGAGGCCCTGGATCCACATCTTGGCGGGGGAGAAGGTGTGCATCCAGGTGATGACGCCGACGCAGGCCGGGTCCGCGTTCGCGGCCAGCGCGACCTCGCGGATCGCGTCGCGGTCGGTGAGGACGGGCTTCCAGACGACCGTCACGGGGATGTCGGAGGCGGCGTCGAGGGTCTCGGCGATCGTGCGGGACTGCTCGGCGACCTGGTCGAGGGTCTCGGGGCCGTACAGCCCCTGGCTGCCGGTGAGGAACCAGATCTCGCGGGTCTCGAAGGGGTTCTGCATGGTGCTCAGGCCTCCTGGGGCTGGTCGTCGGCGGGGGTCGCGGCGCTCTGGCCGTAGACGTTCTGGTAGCGGTCGAAGAGGGAGTCGACGAGCTCCGGGGGGATCGGCAGCGGCTCGCCGAGCTGGCGGGAGATGTGCACGGTGCGGGCGACCTCCTCGCACATGACGGCGGCCTTGACCGCGTCGCGGGCGTCGGAGCCGATCGTGAAGGGGCCGTGGTTCTGCATGAGCACGGCGCGGGAGCGGGAGCCGCGGAGGGTCTCGACGATGCCGCGGCCGATCGAGTCGTCGCCGATCACGGCGAAGGGGCCGACGGGGATCGGGCCGCCGAACTCGTCGCCCATCATCGTGAGCACGCAGGGGATCTCCTCGCCGCGCGCCGCCCAGGCGGTCGCGTAGGTGGAGTGCGTGTGGACGACCCCGCCCACGTGGTCGAGGTGCTCGTAGACGTAGGCGTGGGCGGCGGTGTCCGAGGAGGGCGAGAGGGAGTCGGGCGTGCCGTCCTGGATCTTCGCGCCGTCGAGGGTGCACACGACCATGGACTCCGGGGTGAGGTCGTCGTAGGAGACGCCGGAGGGCTTGATGACGAACAGGCCCGGGAGATCGGCGGGGAGGCCGGGCACGCGCTCGGAGACGTTGCCGGCGGTCCAGACGACGAGCCCGTTGCGGGGCAGCTCGGCGTGGAGGGCGGCGACACGCTCACGGGTGGCGGCGACGGCCTCGCGCACGGGCGCGGGGAGGTCGGCGAGGACGAGGGGCACAGGGCTCTCCTTCAACGTTGTAGCAGGAAGTGTGGGGGATCCGACGGGCGCGCGGGGCGCCCGTCGGGGGAGGGGAGGTTCAGCCGAGCGTCTCGCCGGCGAGCCGCTCGACGGGCAGCGCGGCGGTGTACGCCTCGAGCCAGCGGGCGTAGCCGGCCACGCCCTCGGGGGTGGGCTCGAGCACGCTCTGGTCCGCGCCGGTGAAGACCTCCTGGTCCAGGAAGTCCGCGAGGGAGAGGTCCCCGTCGCCGTGCCGGCGGCGGCGGGCATAGGCGGCGAGCAGGGCCATGCCCCAGGCGCCGCCCTCGCCGGCGGAGGCGCCGACCGCGACGGGGGTGTCGATCGCGTCAGCCAGGACCTGCTGGGCCACGCCCGCGGTGCGGAAGATGCCGCCGTGGGCATGCATGACGTCGAGCTGCACGCCCTCGTCCACGAGCAGGGCGCGCATGCCCACCGCGAGCGCCCCGAAGGCGCCGTGCAGCTGGGCCCGCATGAGGTTCTCGAGCGTGAAGCGGGCGGACTGCTCGCGCACGAGCAGCGGGCGGCCCGAGGGCACGCCGGTCTGGTGCTCGCCGGAGAGGTAGTTGTAGCTCAGCACGCCGCCCGCGTCGGCCTCGCCCTCGGCGCCGGCGCGGAACAGCGTGGAGTAGAGCTCCTCCGCGGGGATCGGGGAGCCGGAGAGCTCCGCGAACCGCGCGAAGATCCCGAGCCAGGCGTCGAGGTCGCCCGTGCAGTTGTTCGTGTGGATCATCGCGACCGGGTCCCCGGCGGGTGTGGTGACCAGGTCGATCTCTTCGCGGGGACCGGAGAGCGGCCGCTCGAGCACGACCATCGCGAAGGCGCTCGTGCCGGCGCTGACGTTGCCGGTGCGCGGGCCCACCGCGTTCGTGGCGACCATGCCGGTGCCGGCGTCCCCCTCGGGTGGGGCGGCGACGGCGCCGGGGCGCAGGGTGCCGCTCGGGTCGAGCAGCCGCGCGCCCTCCTCGGTGAGCTCGCCCGCGTCCTGCCCGGCGACGAGCACCTCGGGGAGGAGGTCCGTCAGCGACCAGGGGCGGTCGCGGAAGGCCTCGAGGCCGCCCGCGCGCTCGAGCAGCTCGGCGTCGTAGTCGGTGCCGTCCGCGGCGATCGGGAACATGCCGGAGGCGTCGCCCACGCCGAGCACGTGCCGGCCTGTGAGGCGGCGGTGCACCCAGCCGGCGAGGGTCGTGATCGCGCCCAGGCGGTCCACGTGCTCCTCGCCGCCGCGCGCGGCGTGCAGCAGGTGGGACACGCTCCAGCGCAGCGGGATGTTCAGCCCGAGCGTCGAGGAGAGCTCAGCGGCGGCGTCCTCGGTGTAGGTGTTGCGCCAGGTGCGGAAGGGGACGAGCTGCTCGTCCTCGGCGTCGAGCGCGAGGTAGCCGTGCATCATGCCGGAGATGCCGATCGAGGCGAGCGCGGTGATCTCCGCGCCGTGGCGCTCGCGCACCTGTGCGGCGAGATCGGCGTAGCAGGCCTGCAGGCCGGCCTCGGCGTCCTCGAGGGCGTAGGTCCAGTTGTCCTCCGCGAGGGTGTTCTCCCAGGCGTGGGAGCCGGTCGCGAGGACGGCGCCCGCGTCGTCGACGAGGGCGGCCTTGATGCGGGTCGACCCGAGCTCGATGCCGAGGTGCGCGCGGCCCTCGGTGAGGGAGGCGGCCTGCGCGGCGGCGTCCTCCGCGGTACGGTCGTCAGGGGTCACGGCATCGTGAGTCATGGGGGCATCCCATCACCTCGGCAGAGTGGATGTCAACGTTCACATCCGGTCGGGCGACGGCCGCTCGGTGGCCGCTCAGGTCACGCTCAGTGCGTGCGCTCGGGCCGCGTCGACCGCCGCACCACGAGCCGCGGGAGCAGCGGGGACGGGCATGCGCCCTCGCCGTCGGCTTCGCCCATGAGCCCCAGCAGATGCCCCAGCGCCACCCGCCCCACCTCGGCGAACGGCTGCGAGACGGTCGTCAGCGGCGGGATCAGGAACTCGGCCCCCAGGGTGTTGTCGAAGCCCACCACCGCCACGTCCTCGGGGATCCGCAGGCCGTGCTCGTGCAGCGCGCGGATCACGCCGATCGCCATCATGTCGTTCGCCGCGAAGATCGCCTCGGGACGCGAGGAGCGCAGCAGCCGCGTCGTGAGCTCGTAGCCGGAGCGCGGCGTCCAGTCCGCGGAGCGCACCACCTCGCCGTCCATCGCCTGCCGCTCGAGCGCCTCCTCGAAGCCGGTGCGGCGCGCGCGGGCGTCGAACCAGCCCTCAGGGCCGGCGAGGTGGACCGCCGATCGCGCCCCCGTGCGCCGCAGGTGCTCGACGATCTCGCGCGCGCCGTGCGCCTGGTCGATGCCCACCACGTCCACGCCGGCCTCGTGCGGGGACTGGGCGGAGATCGCGACGACGGGCACGCTGCCGGAGACCGCGGCGACCGCGGGCGCCATGCCGTCGTGCGCGGCGATGACGAGGATGCCGTCCGCCCCGGAGCCGATCAGCGCGGCGCCGATCTCCTGGGCGTCCGCCGTCTCCGGTGGCATCGAGGTGAGCATGACCGCGTAGCCCGCCTCGCGGGCCGCGGTCTCCACCGCGGTCGTGGTCTCCGCCGGGCCGAACAGCGAGGAGCCGTCGGTGAGCACGCCGATCAGGGAGGAGCGGGAGGTCTTGAGCGCGCGGGCGGCCCGGTTGCGGGTGTAGCCGAGCTCCGTGATCGCTGCGAGCACCCGGTCGCGGGTGTCCGGCCGGACGATCGCGGGCTCGTTGAGGACGCGCGAGACGGTCTGGTACGAGACTCCGGCGCGCGCGGCGACGTCACCCATCGAAGGGCGGCGCGTGGTGCTGCTCATGGCTCCCACTCCTGACTCGTACGGTGCTCGGGAATCGTGTTCCGACCAGCATGGATCCACCGGTCCGTCCCGACCTGCCGGGGGCGGCCCGCGGTGGGAGTCGTTGCCGATTCGTGACCCGTCGTGCGGGGGATGTGCGACACGTGCCTGGATGTGAACGTTAGCATTCGAGCGGTCCCCGCCACCGTCGGCGGAGCGCCGTGACGGCGCACGGACCATCTGACGGGCCCGGCACGGGCCCAGGCTCCACCGACGCCCCCGGGCGCCGCCCGGCACGGTCGCCGCGCGGCACCGCGAGGAGCACCGGAGGGGCATGACCTGCTCACGGCAGCAGACGGCGAATCAACGAGGAGAAGCCATGTACAACCGCAGAGACTTCCTGGTGGGGGCGACGGCCGCGGCGGCCGTCCTGGGACTGGCCGCGTGCGGCGGCAGCGGAGCCGGATCCGGCGGCCCGGACACCGATGCCGCCCCGAGCGACCAGACCGTGGGCGTCGCGATGCCCACCCAGACCTACGAGCGCTGGGTCGCCGACGGCAACAACATCAAGAAGGGCCTCGAGGAGAAGGGGTTCACCGTCGACATGCAGTACGCCGACGACGACATCCCCACCCAGCAGCAGCAGATCGACCAGATGGTGAACAAGGGTGTGAGCGCCCTGCTCATCGCCTCGATCGACGGCGCCTCGCTGTCCTCCCAGCTCGACGCCGCGGCCGCGGCCGGGATCCCGGTCATCGCCTACGACCGCCTGCTCACCGACAGCGAGAACGTCGACTTCTACGTCACCTTCGACAACTACAAGGTGGGCGTGAACCAGGCCAACGCGCTGCTGTTCGGCCTGGGGCTGCTCGACGAGAAGTTCGAGAAGGCCGCCGACGCCCCGAAGGGCCCGCTCAACGTCGAGCTCTTCGCCGGCTCCCTCGACGACAACAACGCCCACCTGTTCTGGAAGGGCGCGATCGACACCCTCCAGCCCTACTTCGACGACAAGACCCTCGCCGTCCCCTCAGGGCAGATGGACATCGAGCAGGCCGCCACCCAGCGCTGGGAGCAGGAGACCGCCCAGAAGCGCATGGAGAACCTGCTGACCACGCACTACAACGGCGGCGAGGAGCTGGCCGGCGTGCTCGCCCCCGCCGATCCGCTCTCCCGAGGCATCATCAACGCCCTGCAGAACGCGGGCCTCGGCCCCACCCTCGAGGAGGGCCTGCCCGTCGTCACCGGCCAGGACGCGGAGATCGCCTCGATCAAGCTCATCGCCGACGGCGTGCAGTCCTCGACGATCTTCAAGGACACCCGCCAGCTCGCCGAGCAGGCCATCGTCGCCGCGGAGTCCATCCTCAAGGGCGAGGACCCCGAGGCCAACGACACCGAGACCTACGACAACGGCGTGAAGGTCGTGCCCTCGTACCTGCTCGAGGTCCAGATGGTGCTCGAGAGCAACTACAAGGAGATCCTCGTCGACTCCGGCTACTACACCGAGGAGCAGGTGAGCTCCGGCCAGCTCTGAGCCGCAGCACCGCGATATCCGACGGGGTCCCGGCGACGCGCCCTGCGCCGTCGGGACCCCCGACCCCAGGAGGTCCCGTGGCCGAGCACATCCTCGAGATGCGGTCCATCACCAAACGTTTCCCCGGCGTCGTCGCCCTCAAGGACGTCTCCCTCACCGTCGACGAGGGCGAGATCCACGCCATCTGCGGCGAGAACGGCGCCGGCAAGTCCACCCTCATGAAGGTGCTCTCCGGCGTCGAGCCGGCCGGCAGCTTCGACGGCGAGATCCACTACCGGGGCCGTCCCGTCAGCTTCTCCGGGGTCAACGACTCCGAGGCCGAGGGGATCGTCATCATCCACCAGGAGCTCGCCCTGGTGCCCCACCTCTCGATCGCGGAGAACATCTTCCTCGGCAACGAGCAGGCCCGGGGCGGCATCATCAGCTGGCACGAGACCAACGCGCGCGCGGCGGAGCTGCTCGAGCGCGTGGGCCTGCGCGAGAAGCCGGTGACCCCGGTGGGCCAGCTCGGCGTGGGCAAGCAGCAGCTCGTCGAGATCGCGAAGGCGCTCTCGAAGAACGTGAGCCTGCTGATCCTCGACGAGCCCACCGCGGCCCTGAACGACGACGACTCCGAGCATCTGCTGGGCCTCATCCGCGGGCTCCGCGACGAGGGCGTCACCAGCATCATCATCTCCCACAAGCTCGGGGAGATCGCCGCGGTCGCGGACGCCACGACCGTCATCCGCGACGGCTCGACCATCGAGACCATCGACATGCACGTCCCCGACGAGCAGCGCCCCACGCTCATCCCCCGCATCATCAAGGGCATGGTGGGCCGCGACATCGGGAACCTCTACCCCGAGCGCACCGCGGAGATCGGCGAGGAGGTCCTCCGGATCGAGGACTGGCACGTCGGCCATCCCACGCAGGCCGGCCGCACGGTCGTCGACGGCGCCTCGCTGACCGTCCGCGCCGGCGAGGTCGTGGGCATCGCGGGGCTCATGGGCGCCGGGCGCACCGAGCTCGCCATGAGCGTGTTCGGCCGCTCCTACGGCCGCGACATCTCCGGCCGCGCCTTCGTGCACGGCAGCGAGGTGGGCCTGCGCAGCGTCGCCGACGCGATCGACGCCGGCATCGCCTACGTCTCCGAGGACCGCAAGCAGTACGGCCTGAACCTCATCCAGGACATCCGCACCAACGTCACCGCGGCGGCCCTGGACAAGGTCACCCGGGGCGGCTGGATCGACGGCAACGAGGAGATCGCGGTCGCCGAGCGCTATCGCTCCTCGCTCAACATCAAGACGCCGACGGTGATGGCCACCGTCGGCAAGCTCTCCGGTGGCAACCAGCAGAAGGTCGTGCTGAGCAAGTGGCTCTACACGGAGCCCGACGTCCTCATCCTCGACGAGCCCACCCGCGGCGTCGACGTAGGCGCCAAGTTCGAGATCTACACGATCATCAACGAGCTCGCCGCCGCCGGGAAGGCCATCCTCGTCATCTCCTCGGAGCTCCCCGAGGTGATGGGCCTGGCCGATCGCATCTACACCTTGTCCGCGGGCCGGATCACCGGAGAGGTCGCCGCCCGCGACGCCACCCAGGAGCGCCTCATGGAGCTCATGACCATGGAGAGGGAGTGAGCGCGCCTCATGGCCGGAACTTCTGACATCAGGGAGCTGCTGACGCGCAACATGCGCTCGAGCGGCATCTACATCGCGTTCGTGTTCATCATCGTGCTGTTCACGATCCTCACGGGCGGCCAGCTGCTGAGCCCGGGCAACCTCACGAACCTCGTGCTGCAGTACTCCTACATCCTCATCCTCGCGATCGGCATGGTGCTGATCATCGTGGCCGGGCACATCGACCTCTCGGTGGGCTC
Source organism: Brachybacterium horti (assembly GCF_054777615.1). Lineage (NCBI taxonomy): Bacteria > Bacillati > Actinomycetota > Actinomycetes > Micrococcales > Dermabacteraceae > Brachybacterium > Brachybacterium horti. Next base: position 770,677 of record NZ_BAAHAM010000001.1, on the reverse strand, counting down.
TGTGGTCGCGCTGACGGGCGCCGTCGCTGCCGTCGTCGTGATCGGGAACGGTCTGCCCTGGTGGCTGGGCGTGCTCGCCGCGCTCGGCACGGGCGCCCTCGTGGGCCTGTGGCAGGGCTTCTGGGTCGCGTTCGTGGGCATCCCCGCGTTCATCGTCACCCTCGCCGGCATGCTGATCTTCCGGGGCCTGACGATGCAGGTGCTCGGCAACGTCTCGCTCTCGCCGTTCCCGCGCGAGTACCAGTACATCTCCGGCGGCTTCCTCAACGGGCTGCTGGGCGGCAACGGCTTCGACGCGTTCACGCTGTTCCTCGCGGCCGCGCTGATCGTCGTGTACGCGGTCCAGCAGTACCGGGGCCGCCTCGCGAAGCTCAAGTACAAGCAGCAGGTCGAGGCGCAGTTCCTCTTCTGGATCAAGACGGCGGCCGTGGCGCTCGTGGTCATGGCCTTCGCCTGGCAGCTCGCGCACTCGCGCGGCCTGCCGGTGGTGCTGATCCTGCTCGCCGCGCTGATCCTCATCTACGGGTTCGTCAGCCAGCGCACGATCTTCGGCCGGCACATCTACGCGATGGGCGGCAACCTGCAGGCCGCGCACCTCTCCGGCGTGAAGACGCGGCGAGTGAACATGTGGCTGTTCGTCAACATGGGCCTGCTCTCCGCGGTCGCGGGCATCGTCTACTCGGCCCGCTCGAACAGCGCCCAGCCGGGCGCGGGCAACATGTTCGAGCTCGACGCGATCGCGGCCGCGTTCATCGGCGGCGCGGCGGTCACGGGCGGCGTGGGCAAGGTCCACGGCGCGATCATCGGCGGTCTGATCATGGCGGTCATGTCCAACGGCATGCAGATCATGGGCATCGACCAGTCCACGCAGTCCGTGGTGCGCGGCGTGGTGCTGCTGATCGCCGTGGCCTTCGACGTCTGGAACAAGAAGCGCTCGCAGTCGGGCGCCTGACCCCTGCGGGGCGCGCGTCGCGCAGGTCCCCTCCAGAGCCCGCCCGTCGCCGCCGGATCCCCGGTGCCGACGGGCGGGCTCCGTCGTGCCCGGACGTCCCGGCGGAGGTGCCCGGCCGACGCGCCGGAGACGCCTGTGACCAGGCGCGACCCGCCGTGACCCGATCGTGACGGCAGAAGCGATGACAACGTGAGAAACTCGCCTCAGCCGCAGGTTCGCGGCAGTGGGACCTCATCAAGGGAGATGGCCATGTCCACGAAGAACCGGATCACCCGACGCAGCGCGTTCGCCCTGGGCGGCGCGGCCATGGCGGCGGCAGGCCTCGCGGCCTGCGGCGGCAACACCGGCGGCCTCACCGGTGGCGGCGGCAGCGACGGCGGGGGCGGGGCGCTCTCGCAGTGGTACCACCAGTACGGCGAGGAGGGCACGCAGCAGGCGGCGAACTCCTACGCCGCGGACTACCCCGATGCGAAGGTCACCGTGAACTGGGTGACCGGCGACTACGCCACGAAGCTCTCCACCGCCCTGCTCTCCGGCGGCGGGGTCGACGTCTTCGAGAACAACGGCATCGCCGTGGACCAGGCCGAGCAGGGCCGCTACGTGGACCTCACCGCCATCATGGAGCCGGCCAAGGGCTCCTTCAACGAGGCCTCGCTGGGCCCCGTGACCATCGGGGACAAGATCTGGGGCATCCCGATGATCGTGGACCCGCAGTTCTTCTACTACCGCAAGTCGCTCTTCGAGGCCGCCGGCATCGAGGTCCCCACGACCTGGGACGATCTCGTCGCCGCGGCCACCGAGCTCACCACCGACAAGCAGAAGGGTCTGTTCCTCGGGAACAACTTCGACGCGAACGCCTGGGCGATGGTCTGGGCCGGCGGCGGCTCCCCGCTGAACGAGGCGAAGGACGCCGTCGCCTACAACACCCCCGGCTACGCCGAGGGCCTGGGCTCGATCCACACCATGCAGAAGGACGGCGTGCTCCTCACCGGCGCCCCCTCGGACTGGACGGACCCGGCGGCCTTCTCCTCCGGTCTCTCCGCGATCACCTGGGGCGGCTGCTGGGCGCTGCCGGCCCTCGAGGCCGCGCACGACGACATCGGCGTGTTCCCCCATCCGGCCGTCGGCTCCGGCGGCAAGGAGGTCGCCTTCATGGGCGGCTGGAACGCGCAGGTCGCCGGCAACTCGGAGAACATCGAGGCGGCCAAGGAGTTCGTGAAGTGGCTGTGGATCGACCAGACCGAGCACCAGACGGACTGGTCGCTCAGCTACGGCTTCCACATCCCGCCCGTCACCGCGACCGCGGACCAGGCGGAGGCGCTCAAGACCGGCAACGGTCTCGAGATCGCGACCATGGCCAAGGAGATCGGCGTGACCGGCACCCCCGAGTGGACGGGCGCCATGGACACCCCGCGCCTCGACGCCGTCTCGAACATCCTCAAGAACGGCGCCGACCCCGCCGAGGAGCTCGCGAAGGCGGAGAAGGCGAGCAACGAGGCGATGGCGTCGTGAGCGTCCAGGCCCCGGCGCGCGCCCGCGGGCGCGCGCCGGACCGCACCGGCCCCACGCGCATCAAGGGCAACGGCCTCGCCTTCTGGCTGTTCTTCACGCCCTTCCTCGTGGGCCTCGTGGTCTTCACGATCGTGCCCCTGATCTGGGGCGCCACGCTGAGCCTGTTCGAGGCGAAGGGCACCGTGCTGCCCACGGACTTCGTGGGCCTCGCGAACTTCCGCCACTTCCTCGTGGACACGGCGTTCCTGAAGTCCCTGCGCACCTTCACCGTCTTCGCGCTGTTCATCGTCCCCGTGACGATGGTCTGCTCCCTGGGCCTCGCGGTGCTCGTCAACGGGCTGCCGCGCTTCCAGTCCTTCTACCGCTCGGTGTTCTTCCTGCCCACGGCGTGCAGCTACGTCGTGGCCTGCGTCGTGTGGCGGCTCTCGCTGTTCAACGGCCTCGAGTCCGGGATCGTCAACCAGATCCTCGGGGCTTTCGACCTGGACGCGATCTCGCAGTGGCTCTCCGCCTCGCCGTACTGGTGGATCGTGCTGGTCTCGGTGCGCCTGTGGCTGCAGGTGGGCTTCTACATGCTGCTGTTCCTCGCGGGGCTGCAGGCGATCCCCTCGCAGCTCTACGAGGCCGCCGCGGTGGACGGCCTGAGCCCCGGCGGGTTCCGGATGTTCCGGCTCATCACCCTCCCGCAGCTGCGCACGACCTTCGCGGCGGTGCTGCTGCTCCTGCTCATCGCCGCCTTCCAGGCCTTCGACGAGTTCTACAACCTCACCGGCAACAACCCCGAGACGAGGCCCCCGCTCGTGTACCTCTACAACATCGCGCTCGGGTCCCAGCAGGACTTCGGCACCGGCTCGGCGGGCGCCCTCGTGCTCACCGCGATCATGGTCGTCGCCGGCCTGCTGCAGACGGGCCTGCTGGGCTTCGGCAGCAACGACGAGGGCCGCCGCCGGTTCGCCCTGCGGCTGCGCCGCGGCGGGAGGAGCGCACGATGAGCGCCCAGATGCACATCGTCGGCTCCGGCCGCCGCAGCACGGGACTCGTGCTGCGCTACGTGGTCGCCTCGGCGCTCGCCCTCGTCTTCCTCATCCCGTTCTACGCGATGGTGAAGACGGCGCTGTCCACGAACGAGGAGATCTACACGAGCGAGTTCACGTTCTGGCCCGCGCACCCCCAGTGGCAGCGGATCCCGGAGCTGTTCGCCGATCCGCTGTTCCTCGCGGCGCTGCGGAACTCCGCGATCATGGCGGCGGTCTCGACCTCGCTGTCGATCCTCATCGCGGCGCTCGCCGGGTACGCTCTCGCGCGGATCCCGCACCGGGCCGCGAAGCCCATGTTCATGCTGGTGATCATCGTGCTGCTGGTGCCGGCGACCACGGCCTTCGTCCCGAACTTCATCATCGTGGCGAGCCTGGGCTGGATCGGCACCCTGCGCGGCCTCATCATCCCGGGCCTGTTCAGCGCGTTCAACGTGTTCCTGTTCCGGCAGTTCTACCTGGGCTTCCCGCGCGAGGTGGAGGAGGCGGCGTACATCGACGGCGCGGGCTTCTTCCGCACCTTCTTCACGGTCGTCTTCCCCAACACGCTGCCCTTCGCCTCCGCGCTCACGGTGCTGGGGCTGATCGGCTCGTGGAACGCGTTCCTGTGGCCGCTCGTGGTCGCGGGCAACGGGCAGGGGGCGATGACGGTGCAGATCTACCTCTCCTCCTTCCTCACCGCGCAGACCTTCGACTACGGGGGCCTGTTCATGGCGGCGACGATCAGCCTGCTGCCGGTGCTGCTCGTGTTCTTCATCCTCCAGCGGTTCCTCGTGGCGGGCATCGCCGCGACGGGGCTCAAGGGATGAGCGGGCCGACGGCAGGGTCCGCCGCGGAGGGCCCCGTCCCGGCGGCGCCCGCAGCGCCCGCGGCGCCCGCAGCGCCTGCCTGGAGCGAGCCGCTTGCGGACCCGGACGTGGTGCGCGTCCCGGGCGGCTGGATCGCCTACGGCACGGGCCCGGTCGAGGACGGCCGGGCCGTGCCCGCCGCCTTCTCCCGCGACCTCGTGACCTGGGAGGGGATCGGCCACGTGCTCGAGGCGCTCGCGCCGGAGGCGGGGGAGTCCTACTGGGCGCCGGAGGTGTGCGAGCGCGACGGCGCCTGGTGGATGTACTACTCGGTGGGCCACGGCGACCACGGCCACCTGATCCGGGTGGCGCGAGCGGAGGTCCCGCAGGGCCCGTTCCGGGACCAGGGCCTCGTGCTCACTCCGCACGAGCGCTTCGCGATCGACGCCTCCCCGTGCCTTCTGCCCGACGGCCGCTGGTGGCTGTGGTTCGCGCGGGACGTGCTGGATCACGAGCGGCCCGGCACCCATCTCGCGGGCGCGGAGCTGCTGACGCCGACGACGCTCGGCCCCGTGCACGAGGTGCTCGCCCCGTACGCGGACTGGCAGGTCTTCGCCCACGACCGCGAGATGTACGGGCAGGTGCTGGACTGGCACACGCTCGAGGGTCCGCATGCGGTGCGCGCGGGGGAGCGGCTGCTGCTGACCTTCTCCGGCGGATCGTGGCAGGGACCGGGCTATCGCACCGCGTGGGCCTGGGCCTCCGGGCCGGAGGGGCCGTGGACGGTGCCCCCGGCGGGGGAGGACGTGCTCCTCGCGACCGACGCCGAGCTCATCGGCCCCGGTCACGACTCGTGCACCGTGGGGCCGGACGGCGCCGCCCTCATCGCCTTCCACGCGTGGGACGCGGCGGGCACGGCGCGCTTCATGCACCTGCGCGAGCTCGAGGTGGACCCGGTGGGTCCGGGGCTGCGCGTGGGCGGGCCCGTCGGTGCCCCGGCGGGCGCGGCCGGGTGACGGCCCGCCCGCGGGGTCTCCGCAGGCCCGTGCGGGAGATCCGTGCGGGTGTTGACCGTCACTTTACAACGATGTAGATTCTCGCACGCGGTGCAGGGACCGCCGTGCACGACGACCGCGCGCGGCTCCCCGCTCGACACGCCGCACCTGACACCCCGCGTCGACCGGGCGGAGCAGCTCGCTCCCCCACGGCGCCCCACGAAGAGGTGGACACGATGAACCAAGGCTCCCCACGGAGGGCCGCAGCAGGACCTCGTCCTCGCATGACCCGCCGCTCGATGCTCCAGGGCCTCGGCGGCCTGGGCGCCCTCGGCGCGACCGGCTCGCTCGCCGCGTGCGGCAGCGCCGGCGCGCAGGGCGTCGGCGATCTCGCCTACTGGCACCTGCTCTCCGGGCCGGACGGCGTCACGATGACCGAGCTCGTCGACGGCTACACGGCGACCGACGGCGCCCCCGGCGTCAAGCAGACGGTGCTCGCCTGGGGCGCGCCGTACTACACGAAGCTCGCGATGGCCTCCTCCGGCGGCCGCGCCCCGGACCTCGCCGTCATGCACGCCGCGCGCGTGCCCGGCTACGCGCCCGGCGGCCTGCTCGACGAGTGGGACCTCGACCTGCTCGGCGAGTTCGGGGTGAAGAAGGAGGACTTCCCCGAGCTCATCTGGGACAAGATGGTCGTGGACGACAAGCTCACCTGCATCGCCCTGGACTCCCACCCCTTCGTCCTCTACTACAACACCGACATCGCGGACGCCGCGGGCGTGCTCGGCAGCGACGGCCTGCTGCTGCCGACGGACACCCCGGAGGACTTCCGCGAGCTCGCCCTCGAGCTCGGCGCGAAGTCCCCCAGCGGCTACGGCCTCTCCTGGGGCTACCTCGGCGACGGCTCCAACCAATGGCGCATGTTCTCGACCTACTACACGCAGCTCGGCGGCACGATCGAGCTGCCCGAGGGCGGGACCATGCAGTACCAGGAGGAGCTCGTCGTGCAGACGGCGGAGTGGATCCTCTCGCTCATCGACGGCGAGGTCGGCAACCCGGGCAACGACGGCGGCACCGCGATCTCCGAGTTCGCGACCGGCAGCACGGGCGCCTTCTACGGCGGCGTCTGGGAGTCCGGCAGCTACCGCAACGAGGGCGTCCCCTTCGACATGACCGTCATCCCCGGCGTGTTCGGCGAGCCCGCGGCCTACGCGGACTCCCACTCCTTCGTGCTGCCCCACCAGAGCAGCCCGGACGAGGCCAAGCGCCGCTCCGTGCACGAGATGGTCGCCTACCTCCTGAAGAACTCGATCTCCTGGGCGGGCGCCGGCCACATCCCGGCGTACTCCCCGGTCGTGCAGGACCCGGCCTACGCGGAGCTGATCCCGCAGTCGCACTACGCGGACGCGATCGACCACCTCGTCTACGACCCGCCCGCCTGGTTCACCGGCTCGGGCAGCGACTTCCACACCTACTTCGGCAACGACATGCAGAACGTGTGGGCGCGCCGCACCTCCCCGCTCGAGGGCTGGAACGCCTTCGTCGCTCGCATCAACGACCTGCTCGCCAAGCCGAGCCCGATGTGATCCGCCCCGTCGAAGGAGACGTGAGATGACGACCGCTGACGGCGTGACCGTCCCCCGCACCAGCCCCCGCCCGAACGCCGCCCTCACGGGCGGCCCGATCAGCGAGGGGCGCCGCCGGCGCCGCCGCGCCGAGAACATCCGGGGCTGGGTCTACTGCCTGCCCTTCCTCATCGCCTTCGGGCTCTTCCTCATCTGGCCCACGATCTACGGGCTCTGGATGAGCTTCACGGGCACGAGCCTCGCCGGCACCAAGACCGGATTCGTGGGCCTCGCGAACTGGACCGAGGCGCTCGGCGACGCGAACGTGTGGACGTCGCTCGCCAACACCGCCGTGTTCACCGTGCTCTCCTCGATCCCGCTCGTGCTCATCGCCATGGGCCTCGCGATCCTGGTCAACGTGGGCCTGCCGGGGCAGTGGTTCTGGCGCCTCGCGTTCTTCCTGCCGTTCCTGCTGGCCTCGACGGTGGTCTCGAAGTTCTGGAACTGGATGTACAACCCGCAGCTGGGCCTCGTGAACACGGTGCTGGGCTGGTTCGGGATCACCGGGCCGGCCTGGCTGCAGGATCCGAGCACCGCGATGATCTCCGTGGTCATCACGACCGTGTGGTGGACCATCGGCTTCAACTTCCTGCTCTACCTCGCCGCGCTGCAGAACATCCCCGACCAGCTCTACGAGGCCGCGAGCCTCGACGGCGCGGGCCGCTGGCGGAAGTTCCGCTCGATCACGGTGCCGCAGCTCGCCCCGACCACCGTGCTGGTGCTCGTGCTGCAGCTGCTCTCCTCGCTGAAGGTCTTCGACCAGATCTACCAGATGACCTCCGGCGGCCCCGGCGGCGATACCCGCCCGGTCCTGCTGTACATCTACGAGGTGGGCTTCACGGGCTACCGCCTGGGCTACGCCTCCGCCATCTCCTACATCTTCTTCTTCATGATCATCATCGTCTCGCTCGCGTACATGGTGATCTCCTCCCGACGGAGCGTGAAGGCATGAGCGCCGCGAACCCCACCACCAGCCCCGCCCTCCCCGCGACCCGCGGGAAGCGCCGCGCCGACGCCGCCGAGCGCACCGCGGCGACCACCGCCGCCGGCCGACGACGGCGCCGCACCGACCCCGCCCGCGTCGTCGCCTTCGTGATCCTGCTGGTCCTCGCCCTGGCCTGGCTCGTGCCGGTCCTGTGGGCGGCGCTGACCTCCTTCAAGACGGAGGCCGAGGCGGCCGCGCTGCCGGTGACGATCGTGCCGGAGAGCGGCTTCACGCTCGACGCGTACATCACCACGCTGACCTCCGGCCAGGTGCCGCGGTGGGCGTGGAACAGCCTGCTGACCTCCACCGCGATCACCTTCATCACGGTCGTGATCTCGGCGCTCGCCGGCTACGCGCTCTCCCGCATGGAGTTCGTGGGTCGCAAGGCGATCGTCGCGATGATCCTCGCCTCGATCATGATCCCGGGGCAGATCCTCATCGTCCCGCTGTTCCAGCTCATGCTCGGGCTGAACCTCGTGGACACCTACTGGGGGATCATCCTCCCGCAGGTGGTCGCGGCGCCGATGGTCTTCATCCTCATGAAGTTCTTCGACCAGATCCCGCGCGAGCTCGAGGAGGCCGCCCTCATGGACGGCGCGAGCCGCCTGCGGATCCTGTGGAGCATCGTGCTCCCGCTGTCGCGGCCGATCCTCGGCGCCGTCTCGATCTTCGTGTTCATCGGCGCCTGGAACAACTTCCTGTGGCCGTTCATCGTCGTCAACGACGCGGACCTCATGACCCTGCCGACGGGCCTGCAGACGGTCATCAGCGCCTACGGCATCCAGTACGCGCAGAACATGGCCCAGGCGATGCTCGCGGCGCTGCCGCTGATCATCGTGTTCCTGTTCTTCCAGCGTCAGATCATCAAGGGCATCTCGACGACCGGCATCGCCGGCACCTGATCCCCGGCCCCCCACACACAGCGGCGGCGCTCCCCATATGGGGAGCGCCGCCGCCGTGCGTCCGGCCCGCTCAGACCTCCCGGCTGCCCCAGAGGGCGCGGCCGTCGGGCCCGAGCACCGTGAAGGTCGGGGTCCAGGCGTCGAGGCCGTCGTGCCAGCCGCGGGTGAAGGTCCCGTCGTAGCGCACGCCGTCCAGCTCGATCACGGCGCGCGCGGAGCCCTCCGCACGCCAGCGGCCCTGCACGGCGCCGGTGACGCTGCCGTCGGCCCCGAGGGTCACGGGGACCGAGCCGGTGACCTCCGCGGAGATCGCGCGGCCGTGGTCCACGAGCTGCCAGTCGCCCACGATCTCGTCGCGGCGCAGGCGGGCCTCGCGGGCGGTCGCGGCGGGCTCCCCGGCGTAGCGGTGCGGGGAGGGGACGAGCCAGCCCGTGCGGGTGAGATGGAGGCGGTGCACGCGCACCTCGTGCTCCTCGCCGCGGCCCGGGAAGCGCGTGTGGAGGATCAGGAAGGACTCGTCGGTCCCGGGCCTGGTCCAGGCGGAGACGTGGCCGGGGGAGACGTAGCCCTGGCCCTCGGCGCCGTCGCGCTGCGTGAAGCGGTGGTTGCCCAGGAGCTTCACCGCGTAGGGCTCGATCGAGGCGTCGTCGAACAGCGGCAGCGAGGGGTCGGAGCGGCACTCGCGCAGGTCCTGCCCGGCATGGTCGAGGTAGGGGCCCTCGACGGAGCGGGAGCGGCCCACGCGCACGTTGTAGCCGCCGTTGGCGTCGAGCCCGCCGAAGGTGACGAAGAGGTAGTAGTAGCCGCTCTCCTCGGAGCGCAGGATGTACGGCGCCTCGATGCGGGAGTGGTTCCCGCCCACGAGGTGCACGCCGTAGCCCTGGCCGGGGACGGGCCGGCCGGTCGCGGGGTCCAGCTCCAGCAGGAAGATCCCGCCGGAGTAGGAGCCGTAGACGAGGCGCAGCACGCCCTCGGCGTCGACGAAGGCCTGCGGGTCCACGACGTTCGGGTGCACGAGCGCGTCGTAGATCGTGCCGTCCTCGCTCTCCTGGTCCCACTGACCCGAGCGCAGGAAGATGCCCTCGTCGCGGTAGGGGCCGGTGATCTCGTCGGCCACGGCGGAGCCGAGGGCGGAGCGCGGGGAGCTGCCCTCGCACGCGCAGTAGTACATGCGGTAGCGGCCGTCGTCGGCCAGGTGCACGTCCGGCGCCCAGAGCGTGGTGGTGTTCGCCCAGTCGAAGGCCTCGGCGAGCTCGACGGTGACGTCCTCGAAGAGCGGGTTCTCCGGGGTGACGAGATCCGCGACGCCGGTCCAGCGCAGGAGGTTCGGCGTGCGGGCGGCCGCGAGGTGGGAACCGAAGACGTACAGCTCGTCGCCGGCCGCGACGATCGAGGGGTCGTGCACGGAGATCTCGGCGAAGGCGGGATCGGGGAGCGTTCGCCGTGGTGGGGCGGCGGTCGCGCCCGGGGCGGTCAGGGCCGCGGCCCCGGCGGCGGTGAGGGCGGCGGTCGAGCCGATCAGGGTGCGGCGGGAGAGCGTGCTCATGGTGACTCCTTCGTCGGTCCGGGCCGGCGCCGGTGACGGGGTCGCCGGTGCTGCGGGCCCGGGGGAGGGGTGCGTGCGAGTGGTCGCACGGGGCACTGCGGCAGGACGTCGGCGTCGCTGCCACGAGCAATCTACAACGTTGCAGAAGTGGGGGCCAGAGGTGATCGGGACGCAGGAGGGGCAAGCGTCAGGGGAGGACGGGCGCTGCGCGTCGGTGCTCGAGGATCCGGTAGCGCAGGCCGGACCTGCTCTCGTGCCAGCCCTCCGCGGGCCCGGAGGCGCGCAGGGCGAAGCCCGCGGGGATCGCGGGGGCGAGGGTGTCGCCCTCGACGTCCAGGTCGATCTCCGTGACGACGAGGAGGTCCGCGCGGTCCATCGCCTCGCGGTACACGCGACCGCCGCCGATCACCCAGATCGTGCCGGGATCCCCGGCGGTCGCGTCGTCGGCCGCGGAGGCCCGCGCCGCGAGGTCCTCCCGGGCGAGGTCGAGCGCCTCGTCCAGCGAGCCCGCGCGCAGCGCGCCGTCGGCCGTGACGCCGGGATCGGAGGTGATGACGATGTTCGTGCGCCCCGGCAGGGGACGGAAGCGCGGCGGGAAGGACTCCCAGGTGCGGCGGCCCATGACGACGGGGGCGCCCGCGGTGGTCCGCGAGAAGTGCTGGAGGTCCTCCGGGAGGTGCCAGGGCATCGTGCCGCCGGCGCCGATCACGCCGCCCCGGGCCTGCGCCCAGATCATGCCGATGCGCGGTGCGCGCTCCTCCATCAGACCGCGACCGGGGCCTTGATCCCGGGGTGGTGCTCGTAGCCCACCACCTCGAAGTCCTCGAACTCGTAGTCGAGGATCGAGTCCGGGCGGCGGGTGATCCGCAGCTGCGGCGGGGCGAAGGGCTCGCGCGCCAGCTGCCGCTCCACCTGCTCGACGTGGTTGTCGTAGATGTGCACGTCCCCGCCGGTCCACACGAAGTCGCCCACCTCGAGATCGGTCTGCTGGGCGACCATGTGGGTGAGCAGGGCGTAGGAGGCGATGTTGAAGGGGACCCCGAGGAACATGTCCGCGCTGCGCTGGTAGAGCTGGCAGGACAGCTTCCCCTCGTGCACCTCGAACTGGAACAGGGCGTGGCAGGGGGCGAGCGCCATGTCGGGGACGTCAGAGGGGTTCCAGGCGGTGACGATGTGCCGGCGCGAATCGGGGTTCGTGCGGATCTGCTCGACGACCTGCGTGATCTGGTCGATGACGCCGCCGTCGCGCGTGGGCCAGCTTCGCCACTGCGCGCCGTAGACGGGACCGAGCTCGCCGTCGGCGTCCGCCCACTCGTCCCAGATGCTCACGCCGCGCTCCTGCAGCCAGCGCACGTTCGTGTCGCCGCGCAGGAACCACAGCAGCTCGATCGCGAGCGAGCGGAAGTGCACGCGCTTGGTGGTGATCAGCGGGAACCCCTCGGAGAGGTCGAAGCGGATCTGACGGCCGAACACGCTGCGCGTGCCGGTGCCGGTGCGGTCCGACTTGTGCGTGCCGGTGGCCAGCACGTCGCGCAGGAGGTCCTCGTACGGGGTCGCGATGTTCATCGGGTCCATTCTCACCCCTGTGAGGGGGCCGCGGCTGTGCTCTCGCGCACCACGAGGTCGTAGGGCGTCATGACGGTGCGGGGCGGGCCGTCGTAGCCGCCGATCCGCTCGATCAGGAGGTCCAGCACCGTGGTGGCGAGGGCCTGCTTGTCCGGGGAGACGGTGGTGAGCGGGGGAGAGGTGAAGGGGGCGTCGGGCGTGTCGTCGTAGCCGATCACGGCGACGTCCTCGGGCACCCGGCGGCCGTGGCGGCGCAGCCGGGAGAGCACGCCGATCGCGAGGTCGTCGTTGCCGCAGACGATCCCGTCGACCTCGGGCAGGCGCTCGAGCAGGGCCTCGGCGCCGTCGGCCCCGTCCTGGCGGTGCCAGTCGCCCACCTCCTGGATCGTCGCCGCGGAGGGGTCGAGGCCGTGGGCGGCGAGCGCGCGCAGGAAGCCGTCGCGGCGCAGCGTGCCGGAGCTGTGGGGCTGCACGCCGTGCGCGGAGGGGATCGCGCCGAGGAAGGCGAGGCGCCGGCGCCCCTGGTCGAGCAGCAGCGTGGTCGCCTCGAAGGAGGCGCCCTCGTTGTCGATCTTCACGTAGTCGCAGCCACGGGGCAGCTGCTCGGGGAGGTGCTCGCCGATGAAGACGGTGGGCTGGCTCGTGCGCTCCATGCGCGCGAGCTCCTCCTCCCAGAGCTGCAGCGGGTTGAAGATGACGCCGTCGCCGAGCACCCGCTCGAAGCCCTGGAGCACGGTGCGCTCCGCCTCCGGCCCGGCGGAGGTCGTGTGCAGGACGACGGTGCGCCCGCGGCGCTGGGCCTCGTCGATGAAGGCCTGGGCGATGTCGGAGTAGTAGGTGAAGGTGAGCGAGGGCAGGGCGAGGGTGATGAGCCCGCTCGCGCCCGTGCGCAGCTGCTGGGCGGCGGCCTGGGGGCGGTAGCCCACCTGGGCGATCGCGGCGAGCACCCGATCGCGGGTCGCCTGCTTCACGTAGGGGTAGTCGTTGACCACGTTGGAGACGGTCTTGATGGAGACCTGGGCGATCTCGGCGACGTCGCGCAGGGTCGGGGGACGCTGCGGGAGCGGTCGGGGCGGCGTCGGCATGGGCAGATTCTTGCACCGACCGGCGTGCATTGACGTGCGGGGGCGGACGTGGTGGGATATCTGCAACGTTGTAGAAACGCTCCGCACCCGCGAACGGCACCCCTGCCGCCCACCCCCCTGCAGACAGGATGCGCACACCGATGTCCGCCACCGTCACCCTGACCCTCCACCCCGCGTTCTCGGTCGCCCCCGTGCGCCGGCGCACCTTCGGCGCCTTCGTCGAGCACCTCGGCCGCTGCGTCTACACGGGCATCCACGAGCCCGGCCACCCCACGGCCGACGTCGACGGCTTCCGCGGCGACGTGCTCGAGCTGACCCGCGAGCTCGGCGTGAGCAGCGTCCGCTACCCCGGCGGCAACTTCGTCTCCGGCTACCGCTGGGAGGACGGCGTGGGCCCCGTCGAGGAGCGCCCCGCCCGCCACGACCTCGCCTGGCACTCCACCGAGCCCAACACCGTGGGCCTCGACGAGTTCATGACCTGGGCGGAGAAGGCCCAGGTCGAGCCGATGTACGCCGTGAACCTCGGCACCCGCGGCATCGAGGAGGCGCTGGACGTCCTCCAGTACGCGAACGCCCCGCAGGGCATCGCGCTCTCCGACCGGCGCGCCGCCAACGGCCACCCCGATCCCTACGGCATCCGCATGTGGTGCCTCGGCAACGAGATGGACGGCCCCTGGCAGGCCGGCCACAAGACGCCCGAGGAGTACGCGCGGATCGCGACCGAGACCGCGCGCCTGCTGCGCCAGGAGGACCCGGACCTCGAGCTCGTCGCGTGCGGCTCCTCGAGCTCCTCGATGGAGACCTTCGGCGCGTGGGAGAACATCGTCCTCACCGACGCCTACGACTACGTCGACATGATCTCCGCGCACGCCTACTACGCGGAGAAGGACGGCGACCAGGCCTCCTACCTCGCCTCGGCCGACGACATGGACCACTTCATCGACTCCGTCGTGGCCACCGCCGATCACGTGCGCGCGAAGCTCAAGAAGGACAAGCGCATCATGATCAGCTTCGACGAGTGGAACATCTGGTACCAGCACCGCGCCGAGTCCCGCCCGCCCCAGGGTGACGACTGGCCCGTCGCCCCCGTGCTGCTCGAGGACACCTACAACGCGATGGACGCCGTGGTGTTCGGCAACCTGCTGATCTCCCTGCTGCGCCACAGCGACCGCGTGGCCTCCGCCTCGCTCGCCCAGCTCGTCAACGTGATCGCCCCGATCATGACCGCGCCCGGCGGCCCCGCCTGGAAGCAGACCACCTTCCACCCCTTCGCCCTCACCTCGAAGCACGCGGTGGGCCAGGTGCTCGATGTGCGCCTCACCGCGCCGAGCTTCGAGAACCCCCGGTTCGGCGAGAGCTCGACCGCGGATTCCGTCGCCACCTGGGACGAGGAGAGCGGCGCGCTCTCCCTCTTCGTCGTCAACCGCGGCGCGGAGGACTCCCTCGCCCTGGACGCCGACCTCACCGGCTTCGGCGACCTCGAGCTCGTCGAGGCCCTCACCCTGCACCACGAGGACCCCTACGCGGCCAACACCCAGGACGCCCCCGAGACCGTGGTCCCCGCGGCCAACGGCTCGGTGACCCTCACGGACGGCCACCTCACCGGTGACCTGCCCGCGATCTCCTGGACCCTGGTCCGGCTCGCCCGCCGGGCCTGACCCCCGACGCGGTCCGGCCGGGTGGGCGTCCCCCGGCCGGGCCGACCCCCTGACGCACAGCGGCCGCCCCTCCTGCGAGGGGCGGCCGCTGTGCGCTCCGGGCGGGGTCAGGCCAGGTCGAGGGTGATCGTCGCGTAGGACGCCGCGGGCAGCTCGACCTCGAGGCCGCGCGCGTGCGGGCGGATCGTCGTCAGCTCGCGCGGCGCGACGGCATCCGGCGCGGCGGGCGTGTTGTGCGCCGCGGTGGACTCCGCCGCCAGCACCTGCCCGCGGTGCGCGGTGACCTCGGCGCCGCGCAGGTCGAGGACGACGGTGCGGGCCTCGGACGCGTGGAGGTTCGACAGCGAGACCAGCGCGGAGCCGTCCTTCGTCGAGGCGCTCGCCGAGAGCAGCGGCAGCTCGCGGCCGTCCACGCTCGCCGCGGCCTCCGGCAGGGTCACGTGCACCGGGAGGGTGGCGGCGTCGTGGTGCCCCGCGTTCATCGCGAACACGTGGTACGTGGGCGTGAGCACGAGCGCCCCGGTCTCCGGGTCCGTGAGGATCATGGCCTGGAGGACGTTGACGGTCTGCGCGATGTTCGCCATGAGCAGGCGGCCCGCGTGGCGGTGGAAGGCGTCGAAGTGGATCGAGGCGACGAGCGCGTCCCGCAGGGTGTTCTGCTGGTACAGGAACCCCGGGTTGGTGCCCGGCTCGACGTTCCACCAGGTGCCCCACTCGTCGAGCACGAGGCCCACCTTGCGGTACGGGTCGTAGCGGTCCATCACGGTGCTGTGGCGGGCGAGCAGCTCGTCGATGTACGAGGCGCGGGAGAGCGCCGCGTACCACTCGTCCTCCGTGAAGTCGGTGGCCGATCCCTTGTCCTCCCAGGGGCCGGTCATCGTGTAGTAGTGCAGCGAGACGGCCTGGAAGGGCGCGGGGTCGCCGTCGGCCCGCCGGCCGAGGTCCTCGCCGAGGGCGCGCATGAGCACCTCGGTCCAGTGGGTGTCGCCGTCGTGGGCGCCGGCGGCGATGCGGGTGACCTCGTTGCCGGCGTGGTTGCGCACGTACGTCGAGTACTGGCGGGCGAGGTCGGCGTAGGCCTCGGCGGACATGTTGCCGCCGCAGCCCCAGGCCTCGTTGCCGATGCCGAAGAAGGGGACTGTCCAGGGCTCGTCGCGGCCGTTGCGGCGGCGCAGGGCGGCCATGGGGGAGTCGTCGGAGCGGGTGAGGTACTCGATCCACTCGGACATCTCCTGCACGGTGCCGGAGCCGACGTTGCCGTTGACGTAGGCCTCGGTGCCCAGCAGCTCCACGAGGTCCATGAACTCGTGGGTGCCGAAGGAGTTGTCCTCGACGACATCGCCCCAGTGGGAGTTGACCATGCGCGGCCGCTCCTCGCGGGGGCCGATCCCGTTCTTCCAGTGGTACTCGTCCGCGAAGCAGCCTCCGGGCCAGCGCAGGTTGGGGATCTGCAGGGCGCGCAGGGCGGCGACGACGTCGTCCCGGATGCCGCGGGTGTTCGGCAGCTCGGAGTCCTCGCCCACGAAGAAGCCCTCGTAGATGCAGCGGCCCAGGTGCTCGGCGAAGTGGCCGTAGATGTGCCGGCTGATCGTGTCCCCGCCCTGGTCGAGGTCGACGGTCACCTGCGCGGGGCCGGCGGGCGCGGGCGGCGGGGTCGCGGTGCCCGATGCGCTGGCGGCGCTCGGGGCGGGAACCTCCGAGGCGGCGGGCGCGGCGAGCGCGGAGGTCAGCGCTGTGGACAGCGAGCGGCGGCGATTGCTGGTCATGGGGGCTCCTGGGAGGGCGGCCGGGGCCGGTCTGAAGGGGTGGTCTGCCTGCTGCGGGAGCGCGGGGCCGACGGTGGCCCGCGCGCGTCGGCACCATCGTTTATCGATACACGAGCAGAGTCAAGGGGGTGACGGGACGTGGTCGGTGCGCGGCTCGGCGCGGTATCGCGCCTCAGCGTCGCGTGGACTCGCGCTCGACGAGGGTGAAGGGCGCCCGGATCTCGAGACCGCCGAGCTCCGCGGGTGTGGGGGAGTCGATCCGCTCCCGCAGCAGCTCCACGGCGCGGCGCGCGATCCAGCGGTGGTCCGGGCTGATCGTCGAGAGCGAGGGGAGGGAGAACTCGCCCTCGGGGAGGCCGTCGAAGCCGATCGCGAGCGCGTCCTCCGGCACCCGCAGACCCCTGTCCGCGAGGCCGCGCACGGCGCCCAGCATGACCGAGTCGGTCACGCCCACGTAGCCGTCCGGGCGCAGCCCCCGGTCCACGGAGTCCCGCGCGGCGTCGCGCCCGGCCTGCGCGGTGAGGCCCGTGACCGGGATCAGCATCGGCTCGTTGGCCACCCCGCCCCAGGCGGCGAGAGCGTCGCGGTAGCCGTCGATGCGCCGGGCCAGCGGATCCGTCTCCGGCCGGCCGTCCCCGCACAGCAGGGCGATCGACCGGCAGCCGCGCTCGAGCAGATGCGTGGTCGCGGCGAACATGCCCTCCTGGTTGGAGAGGGAGATGTGCGCGGTGCCCGTCGGCGCGGGCCGCTCGCCGAGCACGACGACGGGGAGCTCCGCGGGCAGCAGGTCGGCGTCCTCGGGGCGCAGGGCGAGCGGGGTGAGGATCAGGCCGTCGTAGGCGAGGGTGCGGGCGCGCTCCACGGCGGCGACCTCCGCGAGCAGGTGCGCCTCGGGGGTCTCCGTGACGAGCGAGAGGCCGTGGCGCCGGGCCTCCTGTGCGATGAGGCCGCCGAGCATCCCGTAGTAGGAGAAGGGGGAGTCGGTGCCCGGGGCGAGCAGGCCGATCACGCCGCTGCGGCCGGAGCGCAGGGTGCGTGCGGAGACGTTCACGCGGTAGCCCGTCTCCCGCACGGCCTCCTCGACGCGGGCCCGCAGCTCGGGGGCGACGCTCGCCTTCCCTCGCAGGACGTTCGAGACGGTCATCGGCGAGACTCCGGCACGTCGCGCGACGGCCGCCATCGTGATCCGCTGCGACATCGCGCACCTCCTGCCCCGGCCGGTGACCTCAGCGCAGGGTACCGGAGGGCCGTCGGCGCCGGCCGGGGATCGTGGCGCGGGAGCGGGCTGCCGCCTCAGATCTCGACGTCGCGGCCGTCCGCGGTGCGCAGGTGCAGCACGAAGCGTGAGCCCGGGGCCTCGCGGATCGCCGTGACGCCGTCCCCGAGTCCGAGGGCGTCGAGCGCCTTCTGCTGGGGCGCGGGGTTCACCTCGATGCGCTCGAAGGAGACCAGCTCGACTGCAGGCAGGGCGGCGTCGAGCCCCGGGTGGGGCGTGCCGCCCCAGTCGATGAGGAAGGGGATCGCGTAGTTGCGCGGGGCCTTCGCCTGGGTGAGCCTCCAGCGCAGCTCGGCGCCGTCCGCGGTGCGGCGGGAGAGGTCCTGCACGTCGCCGGGGTCGACGCCCTCGGCGCGGGCGTGCTCGACGACCTGGTCGATGTCCTCGGGGTGCACGGCGTAGGTGATGAGGGTGGGCTTCTTCAGCCGGTTGATGCTGAAGGTCTTCGGCAGCTCCTCGCCCTCGCGCTCCGGATCGGGGCCGATCAGCTCGAGGTAGCGCGGGCCGGGCCCCCCGTCGACCGTGAGCGCGACCAGGGCGTTCGCGGTGCCGGTGGGGTGGGTGCCGCCGGGGGCGGCGGTCACGCCCGTCAGCTCGCGGAACCAGTCCACGAGCTGGGCGAGGTCTGGGCCGGCGATGACGACGTGGTCGAGCAGGCGGGGGATGCTCATGAGGGCTCCTGAGGGACGGGGCCCCGGGGGTACCGGGGCCCGGCGACGGGTGGTCGACGGCGCCGTGCGGCGCCCCGACGTCGATGCCGACGACGGTACCCGGCGGAGGGTGGAGGCGGAGGGGCACGGGGGAGCGGCAGGGCGCGGATGCACCGCGGCGGGCAGGAGCATCTTCCTGCCCGGAACACGTGACCGCGGCCACAGGGCCCCGTAGGCTCGAGCGCATGTTCTCCTGCCTCTCGCCCGGTGCCCTCGGGCTGTCCCTCGACCACACCGACGCGGTCGACCTCGCCTCCGCCCACGGATTCGGCGGCGTCGACCCCGATCCCTCGTACTTCTCCTCCCTCCCCAGCCGCCAGGCCGTCGTCGAGCACGGCGACGCCGTGCGCGAGAAGGGGCTGCGCTGGGGGATCGCGGGTCTGCCGATCGGCCTCGACGCCCCCGCGGAGGAGTTCCGCCGGGCCCTCGCCCAGCTCCCCGACGCCCTCGACCTGCTCACCGCCGCGGGCGTGAGCGCCGTCGGCACCTGGATCCGCCCCATGCACGAGGACCGCGACCACCGCGAGAACTGGCGCCTCCACGTGGGCCGCCTCGCCCTCGTCGCCGAGCTGCTCGCGGATTCCGGCCTCCGCCTGGGCCTGGAGTACATCGGCCCCAAGACCTTCTGGTCCACCGAGCGCTTCCCCTTCATCCACGGCATCCGCGAGGCCCGCGAGCTCATCGCGGAGACCGGCGCCGGCAACGTGGGCCTCATCCTCGACAGCTACCACTGGTACACCGCCGGCGAGAGCGTCGAGGACCTCGCCGGCCTCACCGACGCCGACGTCGTCTCCGTCGACATCAACGACGCCCGCGACGACCGCGAGCGCGACGAGCAGATGGACCTCGACCGGCGACTGCCCTTCGCGACCGGGGTCATCGATCTCGACGGTTTCATGGGCGCTGTGCGTGACGCCGGTTACACCGGGTCGGTCAAGGTCGAGCCCTTCATGAAGGAGCTTGACGAGCAGCCGATCGCGCAGGTCCTCACGGATATCCGGGAGCGCACGGACCGTGCGATCGACGCCGTCTGAGCCCAACGCGCCGATGTGCACCCCGTCTCGCTGATCGTTACGGTCGACAGGCCCCCCACCCTCCACCCCTCTCTCCCCGCCCTTTTCCCCCACCCCGCTCCTCGGAGGACCCATGGACCTGACGTTCAAGCTCATCGCGGTCGGGATCTACTTCCTGGCCATGCTCGCGATCGGTCTCCACGCGTACCGCAAGACCGATGACGGCGAGGACTACATGCTCGGCGGGCGCAACCTGCACCCGTTCACCGCAGCGCTCTCCGCCGGCGCCTCGGACATGTCCGGCTGGCTCATGATGGGTCTGCCCGGCGCTCTCTACCTCTCCGGCCTCGTCGAGGTCTGGATCGCGATCGGCCTCACCGTCGGCGCGGCCGTGAACTGGATCGTCGTCGCCCCGCGCCTGCGCCAGCACACGCAGATCGCCGGCAACTCGATCACGCTCCCCAGCTTCTTCGAGAACCGTCTGCGGGACCGCACGCGCCTGCTCCGCATCGCCGCGGGTCTCGTGATCCTCGTGTTCTTCGCCTTCTACGTCTCCTCCGGCATGGTCGCGGGCGGCCTCTTCTTCGAGTCCACCTTCGGCGGCTCCTACATCGTGGGCATGCTCCTCGTCGCGTCCGTGACGATCGTGTACACGCTGTTCGGCGGGTTCCTCGGCGCGAGCTACACCGACGTCGTCCAGGGCCTGATCATGATGGTCTCCCTCATCGCCGTGCCGATCGTCGCGATGATCGTCACCGGCGGCCCCGCGCAGATGTTCCATTCCGCCTTCGTGGAGAACCCCGAGTTCGGCTCCCTCGTCGCCGGGGCGAGCATCGTCGCGATCGTCGGCAACGTGGCCTGGGGCCTCGGCTACTTCGGCCAGCCGCACATCATCGTGCGCTTCATGGCGCTGCGCTCCGCCCGGGACGCGAAGTACGGCGCGACCGTGGGCATCGGCTGGATGGTCATCTGCGTGCTCGGCGCGATCCTCACCGCGATCGCGGGCCTCGCCTACATGCAGCAGAACCCGGGCCAGTCGCTCACGGACACGAAGAACGCCGAGTCGGTGTTCCTGGACATGGCCCAGATCCTGTTCCACCCGCTGATCGCCGGGTTCCTGCTAGCCGCGGTGCTCGCCGCGATCATGTCCACGATCTCCTCGCAGCTCATCGTCACGAGCTCCGCGCTCGTCGAGGACCTCCTCGGCGCCGCCGGCAAGGCCACCTCGCCCAAGGCGAAGCTGTGGTGGGGGCGCGCGGGCGTGCTCGCCGTCGCCGTGTTCGCGCTGCTGCTGGCTCTGAACCCGGACGCCTCCGTGCTCGACCTCGTGGGCTTCGCCTGGGCCGGCTTCGGCTCCGCCTTCGGGCCCGTCGTGCTGCTGAGCCTCTTCTGGCGAGGCCTCACCGCGATGGGCGCGCTCGCCGGCATGATCAGCGGCGCCCTCGTCGCCTTCGTGTGGGGCCAGACCCCGCTCGGGACCCTGTTCGGGCTGCTGCCGGAGCACCTGTACGAGATCATCCCCGGCTTCGCCGTGGGACTCGCCGTCGCGGTGCTCGTGAGCCTCGTGACGCCGAAGCCCCCGAAGGAGGCCATCGACGAGCTCGACCAGGCGGTCGCGGAGATCCGCACGGGCGCCTGAGCCCTCGCCGCACCTCCGCTGCCTGGGGAGTGATCCCCACGCCCCCGACGCGCCCCGCCACCGTCCCCGGTGGCGGGGCGCGTCGCCGTCCGGGGCCCCTATCCTGCCGCCATGGACATGCCCCAGCCCGAGGACGCCCGCCGCGCCGCCCGCCGCGCGGAGGACACCGCACGCCGTGCCGAGGACGCCGCCGAGGACGTCGCCGAGCACCCCGTGTTCGAGGGCCTCGCCCGCGCCGGCTTCGTCGTCAGCGGGCTCGTGCACCTGCTCATCGGCGCGATCGCGCTGCGGATCGCGTTCGGCTCCGGCGGCGAGGCGGACCAGTCCGGGGCCCTGCGCTCCGTCGCCTCCGCGCCCGGCGGCCCCGTGCTGCTGTGGGCCGGCGGCATCGCGATGATCGCCCTCGCCCTGTGGCACGTCGCGGAGGCCTGGTTCGGCGCCCGGCAGGCCGACGGCCGGGCGGACGCCGCCCAGCACGTCGTGAAGACCCTCGGCAAGGCGATCGTCTATGCGGCGCTCGCCTCGACCGCCCTGCGCTTCGCGATCGGCAGCGGCAGCTCCTCCGAGCAGCAGACGGACTCGGTGACCGCCGCCCTCATGACCGCCCCCGCCGGGCGGCTGCTCGTGGGCGTCGTCGCCCTCGTCATCATCGGGATCGGGATCTACCACGTCGTCGCCGGGGTGACGCGCCGCTTCGAGAAGCAGCTCGAGGGTCGGCGTCACCGCACGATCTCGCGGGCCGTGACCGTGAGCGGCACCGCCGGGTACGTCGCCAAGGGCGTGGCGCTCGTGGCCGTGGGCGCGCTGTTCAGCTGGGCGACGATCACCGCGGACCCCGACAAGGCCGGCGGCCTGGACGCCGCTCTCTCCACGATGGCGTCCCTCCCGGCCGGGACCGTGCTGTTGATCCTCGTGGGCGTGGGTCTCGTCCTCTTCGGCGTCTTCTCGATCCTGCGCTCGCGCTACGCGGACATGTGAGGGCGGTGGGGGCCTTTGCCTGCTCTCCCCGCCACTCCGCCACTTTGCCCCTCCGCCCCTTCGCCTGCGGCGCACCGGCCGACGGCCCATCCATAAAATCGCGTGCATCATGTACATCTTGTACTTCCCGGGAATTGTGATCGTCGCGCCGCACCCCTTTCGTTCTACTGGTAGCTCCTGATGTCAACTCGCGGGCGGGTGGGGAGAGGTCGTCTACGCAGGTCCGCCCGCCGATCGTTCCTCCCCAGCGCAGGGTTTTCCACATTCTTCGGCAGTTCTCGACGGGCCCTGGTGATCTTCGATCATCTGTTCTAAAATGGAGGGAACGTGACGGGCGGGAATCGCTGGTGAGTCCCCGTCCCTCCGCATGCAGATCTCGGTCCGATGCAGGGGAGTTGGTGGGTGATGTCGACGCTCTCGCACGAGCCGGCGCCGCGTGGCGAGGAGACCCCACTGCCTCCCGCTCCCGCTTCCACGCCCGCGCTGCTTCCTGAAGGGGCGGCTGCGGCCGGCGCGCGCCGGCCGGGGGAGCCGGAGCAGGCGCTCCCGCGCGTCCTGCGGGGAACGGTGAAGGGCCGGAGCGAGGTGACGGCGGGGACCATAGCCGGCCTCGCCCTCGTGGAGGAGGAGTCCAAGGACGCCGTGCTCCTCCGTCGACTCCTGGACCGGCGGCGCACCGTGCTCGCGGCGCTCTACGTCGCGGAGCTGCGGGACCTCGCCGCCCTGTGGGACGCGAAAGCGGGGGAGGAGGACGGCGACGTGAACGCGGCGGCGGTGGGGATGGTGCTCCGCTCCAGGATCGGCCGCGCCACGACCCGTCAGCGTGACGCCTTCGTCGGCGTCACCGACCTGCCGCGCAGTCTCGCCGAGGTCGAGGCCGGCACCCTCCCCACGGAATGGTTCGACCACGTCCTGCGCTCGGTCCGGGATCTGACCGCCGAGCAGCGGCATCTGGTGGACGAGCAGGTCGCGGGCTGGCAGCTGGACACCCTGTCCCCGGACCGCTTCTGGACCCTGCTGCGCACCCTCGTGCTCTGGTTCGGTCGCACCGCAGCGGACGGCTTCCCCGAGTCGAAGCGGAACGTGCGGATCGACGTGAACGCCGATGCGACCGCATGCCTGAGCGTGACGGGGCCGATCCCCGAGATCCTGGGCCTCGGCCGGCGCCTGGACGTGGCGGCCCGTGCGGTGCAGGACGCGCAGCGCCACGCCCTCGAGCGGATCGCCGCCGGGGCGCAGGACGTCGAGATCCCCTGGGACGTGGACGGCGACGCCGCCGCCGCGGGACGGCAGATGACGCTCGGCGCGATCCGCTACCTCCTCCTCACCCGCTCGACGATCGCCACGGGAGGGGTGCCCGTGCCGCGGATGCCGCTGCGGCTGAACCTCGTCGTCCCCGTCCTGTCGCTCCTCGGGGTGAGCGATGCGCCCGGCACGCTCGACGGCACGATCCCGATCCCCGCCGAGACGGCGCGCGCCCTGTGCGGGGACGCGCCGGTGTGGCACCGCGTCCTGACCGATCCGATCAGCGGGGAGTTCCTGCCCGTCGTGGCGCAGCAGTACCGGCCCTCGCGGGCGATGCTCGAGCACGTGAAGCTCGTCGACACGGTCTGCGCCGTCCCCGGCTGCACCCGCACCCTCGTCGACGCGGGGGAGGTCGACCACATCGAGGAGTTCGACCACCTCCACCCCCGCCGCGGCGGACCCACTGCCCCGGAGAACCTCCACGGCCTGTGCCGGCGGCACCATGTGGCGAAGACGCGGGGCCGGCTCGACCCCGAGCGCACGGACGGCGGCCGCTCCACGCGCTGGTCGGTCGACGGGACCGCCTGGAGCGAGGTCGCCACGAACCGGGACCTCGTCACTGCGACCCTCGCCGCCGAGTACCAGCGGCTCTGCGACCTCTACCTGGACGAGAAGCGGTACGCCCCGGTGTGGGAGCGCATGGAGCGCGAGTGCTGCTTCGCTACCCCCGAGGAGGAGGCGATGTGGCAGCGCTGGTACGCGTTCCACGAGGAGCACTACACGGCCTGGGACGGCCCACCCGGCGTCGACCCTCCACCACCGGAGTTCCCCGAGTTCCAGGAACCGCCCTTCTGACCGGATGCACGGATGCGCGGGAATGCGCCGCGGGTCAGGCGCGTCGGCGCGCCCGGTGCTCGCGCGGGCTCACCCCGTGCCGGGCGCGGAACCGCCGCGAGAAGTACAGCGGGTCCTCGTAGCCCACACGCCTCGCGATCCGGGCGACCGCATCCGGGGTGAGCTCGAGCAGGTGCGCGGCGAGCTCGAGGCGCTGCGCCTCCACGTACGCGGCGGGCGCGGACCCCACCTGCGCGGAGAACAGGTGCGAGAACCGCGAGGGCGACAGGTGCGCCACCTCGGCGAGCCGGCGCAGCGAGAGGTCCTCCGCGAGGTGCGCGTCGACGTGCTCGAGCACGCGCAGCAGGCGCTCGTCGATCCGGTGCCGGCGCGAGTTCTGCGTGTCGTACCAGAGCAGCGCCGCCTCGAGCCCGTTCAGCGCGAACAGCTCCGGGCGCCCCACGTCCAGGCGCGTCGCCCGCGCGGCGGAGCGCAGCGAGGGCAGCACCCGCGCCTCGACCTCCGCTCCGAGCGTGATGAGTCCCGTCCCCGGCGCGGCCTCCGGCCAGTCCAGGAGCGCCGTCCAGCTCGCCGGCGGATGGACGTGGGCGTACAGCAGGCGCCAGCGCCCGGCCGCGGGATCGGTGCCGTAGTCGTGGACGGTGCCCGGCGCGATCAGCGCCGCGGCGCCCGGGCCCAGACGCAGCGGCGGACCGGCCGACGGGCGCAGCAGCCCCGCCCCGGCGACGGTGTGCAGCAGCAGCCAGTCCTGCGTCCCCCGCGAACGGCGCACGTGGTACCCGGCGCCCTCGTCGTGCTCCCCGGCGACGACCCGGCCGAACTCCGGCGGAGGCACCTCGACAGCAGGCGCCTGGGCACGCGCAGCAGGATCATCCATGTCCCTGCTCTCCGATCACCTGGTCGCCGACGGTCGCCCTGACAAGACTCGCACCATGACGACGCTCTCCGACAGTCCTTCAGACATCAGCACCGGCACCCCGGCCCCTGACGTCGACCTCCTGATCGTCGACGCGGCCGGTCTCGACCCCGCCGTCCTCGCCGAGGCCTACGAGCGCAGCGGCGCCGTGCACCTGCGCGGCGTGCTCGACGCCGAGGAGATCGCCGAGCTGCGGGAGACGTACACGCGGCACATCGAGGAGGACGGCACCGGCGGCGCCTTCCACGAGACTCCCGAGGACGACCCGCTCCACGCCTACCCCCGCATGATCCAGCCGCACCGCGACGACCACGCCCCCGGCCGCCTCGCCCGGCGGTGGCTGCTCGAGCGGCGCGTCATGGGCCGCGTCGAGGAGGCCGTCGGCCCCGTCTGGGCAGCGCAGTCGATGTTCTACTTCAAGCCCCCGGGCGCCCGCGGCCAGGCCATGCACCAGGACAACTACTTCCTGCAGTCCCACCCCGAGACCTGCATCGCCGCCTGGATCGCGGTGGACGATTGCGACGGCGAGAACGGCGCGCTGGGCGTCGTCCCCGGCACCCACCGCTACGACATCGAGTGCCCCGAGGAGGCCGACGCCGCCGAGTCGTTCACGACCATCACCGTCTCCATCCCCGAGCACCTCCGCGTGGTGCAGACGGACATGCGCGCCGGCGACATGCTGATCTTCCACGGCAGCCTCGTGCACGGCTCGAAGCCGAACACGAGCACGGATCGGTTCCGCCGCTCGCTGATCCTCCACTACATCCCCGAGGGCAGCCGCGAGGTCGCCTCGA
Organism: Brachybacterium horti; assembly: GCF_054777615.1. Taxonomy (NCBI): domain Bacteria; kingdom Bacillati; phylum Actinomycetota; class Actinomycetes; order Micrococcales; family Dermabacteraceae; genus Brachybacterium; species Brachybacterium horti. Next base: position 744,837 of record NZ_BAAHAM010000001.1, on the reverse strand, counting down.
GCTACCAGCCGCTGCTCGACGCCCGCGGCGAGGAGGTGCGCATCGAGGCCTCGGAGATGGGCGGCACCTGCGGCGAGGGCTGGATCCCCAGCAACCACTGACGCCTAGTCTTCGGTCATGACTGCAGCCGACGCCGACGCCGACGCCTCCCGGGACCGCCTGCGCGCGCTGCTCGGCCTGACCGAGGGGACCCCGGACGGGGTGCACCTCGCGCCCCGCCCCGACGACCGGACGCCCGACGGCGCCGAGTCCGTGGAGGTCCGCGTGCCCGGCGGGGAGGAGGGCGTGCCCGCCTTCCTGCTGCGCCCCGAGCCGGCGCGGGCGAGCGGCGCCGCCGTGGTGCTCGTCGCCGGTCACGGCCGCGGCATCGACGACCTGGTCGAGCCGGGCGGCTACCACGACGCGCTCGCCCGCAAGCTCGTCGCGGCGGGGATGACGGTGCTGTGCCCGGAGATGATCAGCTTCGGCCGGCTCCGCTTCGCGCGTCCCGGCGGCGCGGTGCCGGAGGACCCGGCGGAGAGCACCTGCGGGATCGACGCCGCCCGGCACCTGCTGCACTGCGCTCCCGTCATGGGGGCCCGCGTGGCGGACGCCCGTGCGGCCGCGCAGGCCCTGCGCACCCTGCCCGGTGTGGACCCGCAGCGGGTGGGTGTGGCCGGCGGCTCCGGCGGGGGAGCGGTGGCGCTGCTGCTCGCCGCCGTGGACCCGAGCATCGCCGGTGCCCTGGTCGCGACCTACTTCTCGAGCTTCGCGGCGTCGATCGCCTCGATCCGGCACTGCCCCTGCAACATCGTCCCCGGGCTGCTGCCGGGGCTCGAGATGGCCGACATCGCCGCCCTCGTCGCCCCGCGCCCGCTCGTCATCGAGGCGGGCGAGCAGGACCCGATCTTCCCGATCCGGGCGACCCGGGAGGCCTTCGCCGCGCTGGCCCCCGCGTGGGAGGCGACCGGCGGCCCCGCCCCGCAGCTCGTCGTCGAGGAGGGTGGCCACGCCTTCCGCGGCGCGCGCTCCCTCGAGCTGCTCTCCGCGCGGCTCTGACCGCGGGGACGCTCAGCCCGGCGTGATCACTGCCAGGGCTCGATCTCCTCGGGCCGGTAGTACAGCTGCTGCGCGGCCCCGAACCGCACGAGGTAGGTGCCGTCGTCCTCCCGGATGTAGACCACCACCCCGTACTGGTGCTGCAGGGGGCCGTCCTTGACCCGGACTCCGTCGCCGATGCTGAAGCTCGTCATGGTCCTACCCTGGCGCACCGCGCCCTCCACCTCGACAGGCGGAACGAAGAACCCGACGAGCCGTGGCGGATCCGCGGCCTGCGAGAGGTCCTCGTGCACCTGTGACCGCCGGAGGGCCGGCTCACGCTCCGGCAGCGAGCGACGTGATCGTGGCCGTGAGCGCCGCGCGCAGCTGCGCGTGCTGAGGGCCGAGCGCCGTCGCTGGATCGCTCCAGTTCCGGCGGTCGTGGAGCCAGACGGGCCGGGTGACGATCTCCGGCGGCTCCCAGTCGAACCGCGGCCAGACGTGGGCGTGCAGGAAGTCGTCGGTGTTGCCGAGGATCTCCAGGTTCACCCGGCGGAATCCGGGGTCACGCTCGGCGCAGACCGTCTCCACCGCTTCGCCGAGCACGGCCATGCTGTCGAGGAACCGGACGCACTCGGAGCGTGGCAGGTCGGAGAGGCGCCGAGTGCCGGGACGGTCGGTGAGAAGGACGCAGTACCCCGGGAGGAACTGCACGTCACCGATCACGGCGAACCCTCCCGGAAGGTGGGCCATCACGGTCGGGTTCGCCCCGGCGAGGGCACTGCCCACCCGGTCCTCCTGCCATCGCGACGCGGTAGCTCCCAGAGTCCATCCGCCGCGACCGCGGGGGAGGAGATCAGGGCGTCCGACGGCCGTGGCGCAGTCGTTGAGGCTCAGCTCGAGCTCGAGGGCGACCTCGTGCAGAGCGCGGTTCCCGTCGGCGCCGGCGGCGGTGCGTGCGGCGAAGGCGGAGCGGATGGCGTGGATGACGTCGTCGTCGTTCATGCGGCTCCGGGGGCTACTGGTAGGAGACGAACCAGGGGCGCGGCTCGACGTCGTAGGTCTGCTCTGGGGTGAACATCGGTGCGTCCTCGTCGTAGAAGTTCTTCCACGCCATGACGATCCCGGCGGGCAGGTCCTTCTGGAGGGCGCGCCAGGTCGTGAGCTTGTCATCGGGGGTGCCGGCGCCGTCGGCGTGGACGATCATCGCGAGCTCGGGGTGCGACGTGTCCAGGTCCTGCCGGTCGGTGATCATCGAGCGGGTGAACTGGTGGAGCACGAACGCCTTCTGGGGGAGGTCGTGGCGGGCGGTGAGCTCGGCGAGCCACTGCGCGGTCTCGTTGACCTCGGCGGCGCTCACGGAGCCGATCTGCTCGAGGTGCTTCTGGCCGGGCTCCAGCCGCCACTCCGCGTCGAGGGCGAGGCCCACGTGCGGCGCCGTGAGCAGCTCCTCGACGAGCGTCGCCTGGGAGGGGAAGGACTCGGTGCCGGGCTGGAGGTCGAGCACCACGTACACCCCGGCCTCGCCGGCGGCGTCGACCCACTCGCGCAGGCCGGCGATGCCGAGCTCGCGCGAGTAGTCGCCGTCGGCCCCCGGCTGGGAGGAGGCGAGCGTCGCGATGATCTCGAAGGCGGGGACGACGACCTCGTCGGTGAGCGCCTGGTACTGCGCGGTGAGCTCCTGGACCCGGGTGATGCTCGCCTGGACGTCCTGCTCGCCGAGGATCCCCAGCGACGGGACCCCGGGGGTGCCGTAGGCGGCGACCATGCGGCGGCCGGGGAAGACGCTCTGCCCGCCGCCGGGCAGCTCGGGAACGGTCAGCACGCGCTGCAGCCGGGCCTCCCAGGCGTCGGCCGCGCCGAAGCCCGGCCCGAGGGCGAGCAGCCCGGTGGACGGGTCCTCGCCCGCGGCCTCCTTCACGGCGGCGATGCTCTGCGCGCTGCGGCCGGGGTCCCCGCCGGGGGTGCGGAGCGTCCTGGCGCCGGCGGCGCGGGCGAGCGCCCCCGCGGCGGAGGCGAGGGCGGGGGACTGCTCGGGGTCCACGAGCACCGTGAGCCCCTCGAGCGGCTGCTCGAGCCGCGGGGTGGGGAGGTCCTCGAGGGGGTGCTCGGCGGCGAGGTCGATCTCGTGGAGCGTGCGGCCCTCGGCGAGGGTGCCGGTGTCCAGGCCGGCGGGCGCGCCGATCGTGCCGGCGCCGAGCCGGTCGAGCTCGGCCGCGACGGCCTCGCCCGTGCCGATCAGCAGCGGGATCCCGGCGGGGCCGGTGAGCGTGGCGAGGGCGGGGGCGGAGGCCTCGTCGGCGAGGACGACGACGTCCGCCGCCTCGAGCAGCGCGGAGGAGAGCGCGAGGGTCCCGGCGGAGGCGTCGCCCGCGGGCAGGACCGTCGAGGCGGGGACGTCGCCGACCGTGCGGACGGTCCCGTCCCCGCGCAGCAGCGAGCAGGCGCCGAGCCCGGCGGTGGTCATGCCGGCGCCGGCCGCGAGGGCGACGCCGCGCAGCAGGGAGCGGCGGGAGGGGCGGGGCATGGTCTTCACCCTAGGGGAGGCGGCGTCCGGGCGGTCGTCCGGGACGCATCGGTGATCCGTGCTTGAAACCTGCGCCGTCGGCGTGCTCTACTGAGCGTGACGGAAAGCGGTTACCGACCATGGGGCCGGCCGCGACCGCGACCGCACACACGCACCTCGCATCACCCACCACGCACTCGAAGGAGAGTCACCGATGGCCACTCGACGCATCGGCATCATCGTCAACGGGGCCACCGGCCGCATGGGCTACCGCCAGCACCTCGTCCGCTCCCTCGTCGCGATCCGCGAGCAGGGCGGCGTCGAGCTCGCGGGCGGTGACCGCCTGCTGCCCGAGCTCCTGCTCGTGGGCCGCAACGCGGAGAAGCTCGCGGAGATCGCCGAGCGCCACGGCCTGGCGAACTGGACCACCGACCTCGACGCCGCCCTCGCGGACGACGACTACGAGGTCTACTTCGACGCCCTCGTCACGAGCAGGCGCCTGGACAACCTCAAGCAGGCCATCGCCGCCGGCAAGGCGATCTACACCGAGAAGCCCACCGCGGAGACCTTCGAGGACGCCCTCGAGCTGGCCCGCCTCGCGAAGGCCGCCGGCGCCGTCTCCGGCGTGGTCCACGACAAGCTCTACCTGCCCGGCCTGCTCAAGCTGCGCCGCCTGATCGACTCCGGCTTCTTCGGCCGGATCCTCTCCGTGCGCGGCGAGTTCGGCTACTGGGTCTACGAGGGGGACTGGCAGCCCGCCCAGCGCCCCTCCTGGAACTACCGCGCGGAGGACGGCGGCGGCATCGTCGCGGACATGTTCCCCCACTGGAACTACGTCATCGAGGAGCTGTTCGGCCGTATCGAGGACGTCTACGCCCAGACCGCCACCCACATCACCGAGCGCTGGGACGAGAACGGCGAGAAGTACACCGCGACGGCCGACGACGCCGCCTACGGCGTGTTCCGCCTCGAGGGCGGGACCGTCGTCCAGATGAACTCGAGCTGGGACGTGCGCGTTCACCGTGACGAGCTCGTCGAGTTCCAGATCGACGGCACCGACGGCTCCGCCGTGGTGGGCCTGCACGGGGCATGGATCCAGCCCCGCGAGGCGACCCCGAAGCCCGTGTGGAACCCCGACGTCAAGGACGAGCACAACTACCACGACGACTGGATCGAGGTCCCGGACAACCAGGGCCCCGCCGGCTTCGACAACGGCTTCAAGGTCCAGTGGGAGGACTTCCTGCGCCACGTCGGCGAGGGGCGCGGGGCGGAGTACCCCTACGACCTGCTCGCCGGCGCGCGCGGCGTGCGCCTCGCGGAGACCGGCCTCGCGAGCGCGGCCGAGGGCCGCCGGATCGCCCTCGACCCGCTCACGGAGGCGTGATCGGCATGGACCTCCACCTCCTGGACGAGGACGGCTCCCTGCGCACCGTCGAGCTCGGCGCCGCGGCGGCCTTCGCCCCGCCGAGCGGACCGCTGCGCTCGCGCACCGTCTACGCCGCCGTGCACGTCATCCCCCGCCCCGCCTCGGACACCGCCCCCGGCGCCCCCGCGGACCTCGACTGGGAGGCGACCCTCGCCTTCCGGCGCAGCATGTGGCGGCGCGGCCTCGGCGTCGCCGACGCCATGGACACCGCACAGCGGGGCATGGGCCTGGACCCCGCGGCGACCCGCGAGCTCATCACCCGCACCGCGGGCGCCGCCCGCGAGGCCCTCGCCGATCCTGCGATCGCGCCGCTGTTCCCCGCGGGGGCCGAGGTGCGCGACCTCGTCGTCGCCGGGGTCTCCACCGACCAGCGCCTCGAGGCGGAGCTGAGCCTCGACGAGATCGTCGAGGCCTACCGCGAGCAGCTCGCGGCGACCGAGGCCACCGGCGCGGGCGCCGTGCTCATGGCCTCCCGGCACCTCGCCCGCGCGGCCCGCTCCGCCGCGGACTACGAGAGCGTCTACCGCCGGGTGCTCGACGCCGCGACCGCGCCCGTCGTCCTGCACTGGCTGGGCACGGCCTTCGACCCGCAGCTCGAGGGGTACTTCGGCAGCACCGACACCGCCGAGGCCTCCGCGACGCTGCTGCGGATCATCGGCGAGGACCCCTCGCGCGTGCGCGGCGTGAAGATGAGCCTGCTCGACGACGCCGCCGAGGTCGCCGTGCGCGAGCAGCTCCCGGAGGGGGTCCGCATGCTCACGGGCGACGACTTCCACTTCTCCCACCTCATCGTCGGCGAGGACGGGGCCTTCTCCCACGCCCTGCTCGGCGCCTTCGCGGCGACCGCCCCGGCGGCCTCCGCGGCCGTGCAGGCCCTGGACCGCGGGGACCGCGCCGAGGCCCGCCGCATCCTCGACGACGCAGAGCGGCTCGCCCGGCACGTGTTCTCCGCGCCCACCTTCCACTACAAGACCGGCGTCGCCTTCCTGTCCTGGCTGAACGGCCACCAGCAGGCGTTCTCGATGGTCGGCGGCATGCACGCCGCCCGCAGCCTGCCCCACCTCTCCCGCACGGTCGAGCTGGCCGCGGCGACCGGCAACCTCGAGGACCCGCCGCTCGCGGCGGCGCGCTGGCATGCGCTGCTGGCCCTGCACGGGTTCGCGGTCCCCGCCGACGACGGAGCCGCGCGATGAGCGCCCCCGTCGCCGTCCCGCGGCTCTCGATCAACCGCTGGACCTGCCGCACCACCCCGCTGCAGGACCTGCTCGAGGCGTGCGTCGCCGAAGGCATCGGCGGGATCGGCCTGTGGCGCCAGGACGTCGCGGAGATCGGCCTGGACGCCCTGCGCCGGCGCGTGGACGATGCCGGCCTCGCGGTGACGAGCCTGTGCCGCGGCGGGTTCTTCACCGCCGCGGACCCGACCGACCGCGCGGCCGCGCTCGAGGACAACCGCCGCGCGATCGACGAGGCCGTGGGCCTCGGCACGGACGTGCTCGTGCTCGTCGTCGGCGGGCTCACCCGGGAGGACAAGGACCTCGTCGCGGCCCGCGAGCGCGTCGTCGAGAACATCGCCGCGCTCGCACCGCATGCGGAGCAGGCCGGGGTGAGGCTCGCGATCGAGCCCATGCACCCGATCTTCGCGGCCGATCGCGGGGTCGTCTCGACCACCGCGCAGGCGCTCGACATCGCCGAGGCGGTGGGATCGGTCGCCGTCGGCGCCATCGTGGACACGTACCACGTGTGGTGGGACCCGCAGCTCGGTGAGTCCGTGGCGCGCGCGGGGGAGAGCGGGCGGCTGATGGGCTACCAGGTGTGCGACTGGAACCTGCCGCTCGCCGCGGAGACCCTGCACTCCCGGGGCTACATGGGCGACGGCTTCGTCGACTTCCCCGCCGTGACCCGGCTCGTCGCGGGCGCGGGCTACACCGGCCCGATCGAGGTGGAGATCTTCAACGAGGACGTCTGGGCGACCCCGGTGGACGATGCCGTGCGGATCGTGCGCGAGCGCTTCGAGCAGCTGGTGCTGCCCTCCGCCTGACTCAGCCGCGCTTCCAGTAGGCGAGCGCGTGGACCTGCTCCCCGGGCAGGCCCGCGCGTCGCCGCGGGACGTCCTCCCGCGACCCGGCTGACACGAGTAACCTGCCCGGAGCAGGCACGGATCTCGCAGAGGAGCACGACATGGGCCAGGACGGCACGAGCACGACGGTCGACGCGGCGGAGGTCGCCGCGCTGCCCGCGGCGGAGAAGGTCGCGCTCACCGGCGGCCAGGACTTCTGGTACACCCACGGCGCCCCCGGCCTGGGTCTCGAGCCGATCATGACGAGCGACGGCCCGCACGGCCTGCGCACCCAGAAGGCGGAGGCGGACCACCTGGGCCTGAACGACTCCGTGCCCGCCACGTGCTTCCCGCCCGCCGTCGGCCTCGCCGCCACCTGGAGCCGTGAGACCGCCGCCGCCGTCGCCGCGGCGATCGCCGAGGAAGCCCTCGCCGAGGGCGTCTCCGTCGTGCTCGGCCCCGGCATGAACATCAAGCGCTCGCCCCTGTGCGGCCGCAACTTCGAGTACTTCTCCGAGGACCCCCACCTCGCGGGCGAGCTCGCCGTCGCCTACGTCGATGGCATGCAGGACCGCGGCGTCGGCACCTCCGTGAAGCACTTCGCGCTGAACAACCAGGAGACGGACCGCATGCGCGTGGACGTCTCCGTGGACGAGCGCACCCTGCACGAGATCTACCTGCGCGCCTTCCGCTCCGTCGTCACCCGCGCGCAGCCCTGGACGATCATGTGCTCCTACAACTCGGTGCTGGGCACCCTCGTCTCCCAGAACCGCTTCCTGCTCACCGAGGTGCTCCGCGAGCAGTGGGGCTTCGAGGGCGCCGTCGTCTCCGACTGGGGCGCCGTCGTGGACCGCCCCGCCGCCGTCGCCGCCGGGCTGGACCTGCAGATGCCTGCGGATCCGGGCGCCGAGCAGGCCCTCGCCGCCGCCCTCGAGGAGGGCACGGTCGACGAGGCCGCCGTGGATCGCGCCGCCGGCAAGGTCGTCCGGCTCCTGCGCCAGGGCGCCGCGCACCGCGACCCCGCCGCGACCTACGACGCGGACGCCCACCACGAGGTGGCCCTCGAGGCCGCCCGCCGCGCGATCGTGCTGCTGCGCAACGAGGGTGGCCTGCTGCCCCTCGAGGGCGACGCCGCCGCGGGCCTCGCCGTCATCGGCGACTTCGCCCGGACCCCGCGCTACCAGGGCGCCGGATCCTCCCACGTCAACGCCACCCGCGTGACCCCCGCCCTCGAGGCGCTGCGCGCGGAGCTCGGCGAGGTGCCCTTCGCCCGCGGATTCTCCGCCGGGGCCGACGACGCCGCGGATCCCGACTCCCTGCGCGCCGAGGCCGTCGAGCTCGCCCGCACCGCCGGCACCGTCGTCCTCTTCCTGGGCCTCGGCGAGGACGTCGAGTCCGAGGGCTTCGACCGCACCGACATGGAGCTGCCCGCGGAGCAGGAGCGCCTGCTCGAGGAGGTCCTCGCCGCGAACCCGCGCACCGCCGTCGTCCTCACCCACGGCTCCGCGATCCGCCTCTCCGAGACGCTCCGCTCGGCGCCCGCGATCCTCGAGGCCTGGCTGCTGGGCCAGGCCGGCGGCGAGGCCACCGCGGAGGTCCTGCTGGGCCGCACGAACCCCTCGGGCCGCCTCGCCGAGACCATCCCGCTGCGCCTCGCGGACGTCCCCTCCACCCCGTACTTCCCGGGCGAGCACGGGCGCGTCACCTACGGCGAGGGCCTCTTCGTGGGCTACCGCGGCTTCGACCAGCGCGGCACCGCGGTCGCCTTCCCCTTCGGCCACGGCCTGAGCTACACGACCTTCTCCCACGAGGACCTCGAGGTCACCGAGGCCGGCGGCGGCCTCGCCCTCACCGTGCAGGTCACCAACACCGGCGAGCGGGAGGGCCGCGAGGTCGTGCAGGCCTACGTCTCCGTCCCCGGCAGCGGGATCTCCCGCGCGCCGCGCGAGCTCAAGGGCTTCGCCGACGTCACCCTCGCCCCCGGCGCCTCCGCGACCGTGCGCATCGACCTCCCGGAGACCGAGCTCCAGTACTGGGACGTGCGCTCCGGGCAGTGGGCCGTCGAGGCCGGCACCTACCGCGTCGAGGTGGGCGCCTCGAGCCGCGACCTGCCCCTCTCCGCCGAGGTCGCGCTCGAGGGGACCGAGCCGCGCATCCCCGCGACCTTCTCCACCACCCCGCTCGAGCTCGCCGCGATCCCCGGCGGCACCGAGGCCCTCCAGGAGCTCGTGGGCGACAGCCCGCTCTTCCAGGACCCGGAGATGGTGAAGATGTTCGAGCAGATCCCCGTGGGCCGCCTCACCGGCTTCGCGGGCCTCGCCCCGGAGCAGATCCAGGAGTTCCTGGACCGCGTCAACGCGGGCGCCGGCCGATCGTGACCGACGGGCAGGGGCCGGGCGCCCCGGAGCGCGGTAGGCGCGTGACCAGCACGGACGTCGCCACGCGCGCCGGGGTCTCCCGGGCGACGGTCAGCTACGTGCTCAACGACCGGCCCGACCGGCCCCTGCCCGAGGCCACACGCCGCAAGGTGCTCGACGCGGCCCGGGAGCTCGGCTACGTGCCGAACCCGAGCGCCCGGGCCCTGCGCGGCAAGCTGCCGCCCGTGATCCTCGCGCTGTCCCCCGCGCTGCCGCACGGCCGGAACCTCGCCGTCATGACGGACACGCTGACCGCCCTCGCCCGCGAGCACGGCTACTCGCTCGTGTCGCTGCGCGCGGGGGACGCGGGCGCGCTCGAGGCGGCGCTCCAGCATCTCCAGCCGCAGCTCGTGCTCGCCCTCGCCGTGCCCACCGCCGCCGAGCGGGCCGTGCTCGACGCGGGCCGCACCCCCACGGCGCCGGACCCGGACTCCTACCCCGGGGGCGAGGACGGCGACCCCGTCGCGCACCTCCAGGTGCGGCACCTCCGCGCGGCCGGGCACGAGCACCTCGCCCACCTCGGCGCGGAGGACCCGGAGCTCGCCGAGCTCGACGCGCAGCGCCGCACCGGGATCGAGCGCGGCTGCGTCGCGACGGGCCTGCCCGCGCCCCGCAGCGCACGGATCGCAGCCGCGGCGCCGCTGCCGGACTTGTGCGCCCTGCTGCGCGAGTGGCGCGCCGCGGAGCCGCCCGTCACCGCCGTGGCCTGCTACAACGACCTCTGGGCCGCCGCGCTGCTGCACGCCGCCCGGGAGGAGGGCGTGGCCGTGCCCGGCGAGCTCGCGGTGATCGGGATCGACGACGAGCCGATGGCCGCGCACCTCGACCCGCCGCTCACCACGATCGACCACGACCCCGCCGGCCTCGCCCGCACCGTGTTCGCCGAGGGGCTCGCGGTGATCGACCCGGCCGCGCTGCGGGGGAGCGCCGTGCTCGACGGCGCCGCCCCGCGCTTCCGGGTCGTCGAGCGCGGGAGCGTCTGAGAGGTCGCCCTCAGGAGGCGGCGGTGAGCTGCGTGGACTCGCGCAGAAGAACCTCGCCGCTCACGTGGACCTCCGCCGCGGCGGGTGCCTCCTGCCCCGCGTCGCCGCGCGCGAGGACCCAGTCCACGGCCGTGCGGGCCATGTCGTCCAGCGGCAGCGCGATCGTCGAGAGGGTGGGGGCGACGTCGGCCCCGTCGGGCACGCCGCCGAACCCGGCGACGGCGACCTGGCCGGGGACCTCGAGGCCGCGGCGGCGCAGCTCGCCGAGCGCGCCGAGGGCCATGACGTCCGCCGGGGCGAAGAGGCACAGCGGCAGCGGGTCCGACGGGTCAGACGACGATGACGGAGCCGCGGCGAGATGGTCCGCGACCCGGGCGGCGGCGTCGTGCCCGCCGCTGCGGGTGAGCTCGGCGCGCAGGGTGAGCTCCGGCTCGATGCCCGCTCGGGTCAGGCCGCGCACGAAGCCGCCGGTGCGGTCCCCGGCGGAGGGGATCCCCGCGATGCCCTCGACGACCGCGAAGCGACGGTGGCCTTCGACGACGAGCGAGGTCGCGAGCTCCTCCGCGGCCTCCGCGTTGTCCGGGACGATCGTGCGGCCCACGCCGAGGGACTGGCCGAGTCCCACGACGGTGCCGCCGTTGCGGCTGAAGCCCTCGAGCAGGGTCGAGATCGCGGCGTCCGCCTCGCCGCCGTAGCGGTGCGAGCCCACGAGCACGAGCGCGTCGACCTGCTGGGCGATGAGCGAGCGCAGCGCCCGCACCTCGGTCTCGTGGTCGCGGTCGGTCTGCGTGAGCAGCACCTGCGAGTCCGAGGCGAAGATCTGCTGCTGCACGGCGCGTGCGATCGCGGCGAAGTACGGGTCCGCGATGTCGTGGACGACGAGGCCGATGAGCCCCGAGCGGGAGCGGGCGAGGGCCTGCGCCTGGGCGTTGGGCACGTAGCCGAGCTTCGCGGCGGAGGCCTTCACCTTCTCGGCGACGTCCTTGCCGGGCACCCGGGAGGAGCCGTTGAGCACGCGGGAGGCGGTCGCGAGGGAGACGCCCGCATCCGCGGCGACGTCGCTGAGCCGGATCGCCGGCATGGGAGCTCCTCGGGGGTCGGGGACAGGCGCGGGTCGCGGGACGGCAACCGCTGTCCCGCGAGCCTCAGGATACGGCGAGCAGCTCCCGCAGGGTCCCCGCTTCGCGAGCCAGCAGCGCGGGATCGTCCCCGGGCACGAACTCGAGCAGCGCGTCGTGGTCCCCGCCGTGCGCGGCGAGGGTGGCGAAGACCTCGCGCCACAGGTCCGACCGCTCGGACAGCGCGAGCCGCTCCGATCCCGGCCACCACGAGAACACGTGCACGGTGGAGACGCGGTCCAGCACCCGGCGCAGGGTGTCGATCGCCTCCTCGCGCGGCATGTCCTGGTGGGGCTGCCAGTAGGTGGTGAGCGCGGGGTGGGCGACCTCCTCCAGCAGGCGCAGGGTCGAGCCGACCTCGTCGGTGAGCGTCCCGCCGTGGAACTCGAGGCCCAGCTCGATGCCCTGCGCGGCGGCGAGCTCACAGGCCCGGCGCAGGTTCCGTACCACGCCCGCGCGGGCGTCCGCGGTGGCGTCGGCGGAGCCCGCCGTCCCGGCCCACACCCGCACCCGCGGGGCGCCGAGGGCAGCGGCGGAGGCGAGCACCGCCCGGGTCTCCTGCTCGACGGTAGCGGCGGGGCCCTCACAGCGCAGGTAGGAGCCGTAGGAGGCGACGGCGAGGCCCGCCTCCTCCGTGAGCGTGCGCACCTGCCCGGCGCGGTCCACGTCCCCGGGCGGGACGTGCACGTCACCGCCCCATTCGATCGCCTCGAGGCCCGCCGCGGCGGCGAGCTCGACGACGGCGGAGGGCTCGAGCGCGCGCAGCGTCACCGAGCACAGGCCGGGGCGGATCATCGGGCCTCGTCGCGCTGCGCCTGCTCGGCGCGCCAGACCTTCTCCTTGGCGACGTACTCGTTGTCCTCCGAGACGAGCGAGGCGATCTCCTCGTCACCGTGGATGCGGCGCACCTCGAGCTTCATGCCCTTCCCGAGCGGGCAGCGGCTCGCCCACTGCAGCGCCTCGTCGCGGGAGGCGACCGTGAGGATCCAGAAGCCGTTGAAGAGCGCCTCGGTGGGGCCGTAGGGCGCGGTGGAGACGGCCGGCGGGTCCTGGTCGAAGTCCAGGACGAAGTTCTCCGGGGCGGCGGCGTCGGTGAGGCCCTCGCCGGCGGTGAGCACGCCCGCGTCGTGGAGCGCCTCGTTGAAGGCGCCCATCGCGTTGACGACCTCCTCGAAGTCGACCTCCTGGGAGGCGGCGAGGGCGGCGTCGGTCGCGCGCATGATCAGCATGTACTGCATGGGGATCTCCTCCTGGAGCGGGCCCCGGGACGGCCCCGGGTGCGGGACCCCGCAGGTCCCGCGCCCAGCGTAGGCGGTGCGCCCGTCGCCGTCAGCGGATCAGCGCCCCAGCAGCGACCCCATCGGCACGAAGTCCGCGAACTCGTCGTCCAGACCCACCGCGACGGTGCGCGCAGGGGCGGCGGGGCCCGCCGGGGTCCCGGCGGCGTCGGCCGCGTCACCGCCGTCGGCCCCGGAGGTCCCTGCGACCAGCAGCAGCAGCTCCCGGGCGGCGCGGCGGATCCGCGCGGCGAGCGGCTGTTCGTCGCCCTGGCCCTCGGTGTCCGCGCCGAAGTCCGTGGAGGCCGCGAACACGGCCGTCGGCGCGAGCTCCGCCTTGAGGGAGGCGAACATCGGGCGCAGGGCGTAGTCGATCGCGAGGGAGTGGCGGGCGGTGCCGGCGGTCGCGCCGAGCAGCACGGGCCGGCCGTTCCAGATCTCCTTGTCCACGGCGTCGACGAACATCTTGAACAGGCCCGACGGGCCGATGTTGAACACCGGGGTCACGGCGATGACGGCGTCCGCCCGGCGCACCGCGTCGATCACCGGGGACAGCCGCTCCCCGGGGAAGCGGGTGAGCATCAGGTCGGTGATCTCGTGGGCGTGCTCGCGCAGCTCGACCACGACGGTGGAGACGGGGCGATGGCCGGCCTCCGCGGTGACGGCGCGGGTGAGCTCGTCCGCGAGCATGCGGGTCGAGCTGGGGGTGGAGAGCCCGGCGGAGAGCACCACGAGCCGCAGCGGCTCGACGGCGGGATCAGAGGTCGTGCCGGTCGGAATGGTCATCGGCGCGCCTCCTTCGCGTCCTCGGCGCGCAGGCCGGTCCAGTTGTCACCGGTCTCGAACTTGTAGGCGGGATCGAACGCGCCGCGCTCGGCCTCCGCCGCCGCGACGAGCGAGGCGTGGGTGGGGGCGTCGGGCACGGTCGCGGGGCGGCGGGCGTCGAGCTCCTTGCGCAGCACCGGCACGACCTCCGTGCCCAGCAGCTCGATCTGCTCGAGCACCGTCTTGCGGGGCAGGCCCGCGTGGTCGAGCAGGAACAGCTGGCGCTGGTAGTCGCCCACGTGGTCCGCCATGGTCAGGTAGCGCTCGATCACCTGCTCCGGGGAGCCGACGACGAGCGGGGTCTGCCGCGTGAAGTCCTCCATCGAGGGGCCGCCGCCGTAGACGGGGGCGTTGTCGAAGTAGGGGCGGAACTCGGTGATCGCGTCCTGCGAGTTCTTCCGCATGAAGGCCTGGCCGCCGAGGCCCACGATCGCCTGGTCGGCGGTGCCGTGGCCGTAGTGCTCGAAGCGCTCGCGGTAGAGCTGGACCATCTGCTTCGTGTGGGTGATGGGCCAGAAGATGTTGTTGTGGAAGAAGCCGTCGCCGTAGTACGCGGCCTGCTCAGCGATCTGCGGGGAGCGGATCGAGCCGTGCCACACGAAGGGGGCGACGCCGTCGAGCGGGCGCGGGGTCGAGGTGAACTGCTGCAGCGGGGTGCGGAACTGGCCCTCCCAGTTCACGACGTCCTCGCGCCACAGGCGGTGCAGCAGCTCGTAGTTCTCCACGGCGAGCTCGATGCCCTTGCGGATGTCCTGGCCGAACCAGGGGTAGACCGGGCCGGTGTTGCCGCGGCCCATGACGAGGTCCACGCGCCCGTTCGTGAGGTGCTGGAGCATCGCGTAGTCCTCGGCGATCTTCACCGGGTCGTTGGTGGTGATCAGCGTGGTCGCGGTGGAGAGGATGATCTCGCGGGTCTTCGCGCCGATGTACGCGAGCGTCGTGGTGGGGGAGGAGGTCACGAACGGCGGGTTGTGGTGCTCGCCGAGGGCGAAGACGTCCAGGCCCACCTGCTCGGCGAGGGTCGCCTCCTCGACCATGAGCTCGAGCCGCTCGTGCTCGGTGGGGACGCGCCCGGTGGTGGGGTCCGGGGTGATGTCGGCGATGGTGAAGATTCCGAACTGCATGATGCGCTCCTGACGACTCGTCGTGTGCCGCCGGCGGGAGGGCCGTGCCGCGGTGCCGCGGGTCCGCGGTGCCGTGGGCGGCGCCCCTCCGACTGATAGTTCGAAATTAAACTACTTTGAGGGCGTGCGCAAGCCCCTGTGGCGCCGGTCGCCCGCAGGGGTGCCCCGGACCTCACGGACGAGGCCGGGGCACCCCTGCGGATCGAGCTCAGGCGACCTCGTCGAGCGGGGCCGTCCAGGCGTTGCACGCGGCCAGGTCGCCGTCGGCCTCGAAGCCCTTCTTGATCCACCGGGCGTGGGTCTCCGCGGTGACCGCGGGGCCGTCCTGCCAGGTCTTCGGGTCGGTGAGGATGCCGCGCACCGTCTCGCTCGGCTGCGCGGCGGTCGGCACGCGCATCGACATGAGGCTCGCGACGCAGATGTTCTGAGCGGCGTAGCGGCGTGCCGCCTCCGCCTGGCGGTCGGGATCGTCCTCGAGCCCATCGGACATCTGACCGTAGTAGATGCCGATCGAGCTGTTCCACCAGCCGACCTTCACGTAGCTGTAGGAGAGGTCCCACAGGTAGGCGGTCGAGAGCTCCGCCTCATCGCTCACCGCGCCGGAGGTGCCCATCTGGTGGGCGACGCCGGAGCCCTTCGGCCAGTAGATCGTCTCGTCGATGTTGCACACGCGCGGGGACTCCGCATCGAAGGTGTCCGGCTCGCACACGGCGCTCGTGGGGACGTCCGGGTGCTGGTAGACGACGAGCGAGCGGTTGGACCACGGGAGCCCGCGGTCCGAGCTCGCCGTGGACCACACCGAGCTCAGACAGCCGCCCGCCGACTCGAGCGTGGCCTGCAGCTGCTCGTCGGAGGGCTCCTTCGGCGTGCCCGGCAGCTCGCAGCTGCCGATCGTGCTGACCGTGCCGGAGGTCATCGGGTTGTCCTCGAGGATCGACCAGATCTCGTCCGGGGTCTTCGTCGTCTCGTCATAGGGGGTGATCGGCTCGAAGGTGGCGCCCTCGGAGGATCCGGAGACCGTGGGGGTCTCCGTCGGCGTCGCGGTGGGCTCCTCCGTGGGGCTCCCGGAGGTGGTCGGGGCGGCCGTGGGATCGCTGTCCCCGCCGCTGCGGTTCAGCAGCACGGCCGCGGTGATGATGCCGATCCCGAGGAACAGCGCGAGCACGCAGCCGATCGCCACGAGCACCAGCGGCCACTTCCTGCGCGGCGGGGTGGGCGGCTGCGGCGCGCCGTAGGCGGGGGAGCCGCCGAACTGGCCGCCCTGCGGTGGCCCGCCCGGTGACGGCTGACCCCACGCGGGGGACTGCTGCTGGGGCGCGGGGCCCCATCCGCCCTGCTGACCGGGCTGCTGGCCCTGCCCCTGCTGGCCCCACCCCTGCTGGCCCTGCCCCTGCTGGCCCCACCCCTGCTGCGACGACCCGCCCTGAGAGGACGGCCCCTGGCCGCCCCAGCCCGACTGCGACATCCTTGCCCCCGTGATTCGTCGATTCCGGCGTTCGCGGAAGGATATCCGGGCCTGTCGCGCAGGTCACGGTCGCAGCGCAGATGGAGACCGGATGGTGACCCGGGGGCGTGGTGCTGTCCCGCGGGCGATGGTCCGATGTCGTTCCCCCGCAGGCGCCGATCCGGAACGGAATCGGACCATCGCCGCGCATGTGCGCAGGCGGGGGCGGACATGCAGATCGCCCCGGATCCGCAGTGCGGGTCCGGGGCGATCATTCGGCGGAGGATGGGGGATTTGAACCCCCGAGGGCTTGCACCCAACACGCGTTCCAGGCGTGCGCCATAGGCCGCTAGGCGAATCCTCCAGCGCTCGTAAGAGCAGGCATCAGCGTACCCGAAGCCCGGGGCGGGGGCGAACCGGGCGGGCGCAGGTCACATCCGCGCCGCCGTCGGCCGCGGCTCGCGCCGCCGCGCGCTCAGATCTCGTACTCGATCAGCTGGTGGTAGGCGCGGTTGCGGTACACGAGCGGCTCCGCGTCGAACACCTGCGCGCGATCCGCGGCGACGAGCACCAGGTGGCTGCCTCCCGCCGGGACGCGCTGCAGCACGTGCCCGCTGATCCAGCCGGAGGTGCCGCGCAGCACGGGCTCCCCGGTGGGCAGCTGCTGCCAGTCCGCCTGGGCGAAGCGGTCCACGCCGGAGGTCGCGAACACGGTGGAGACCTGGCGCTGGTCCGCCGCGAGCAGGTTGATCGTCACCGACTCCGCCCGGGAGACCGCGGGCCACGACGAGGACGTGTCGTTGATCGAGAAGGCGAGCACCGCCGGATGCGCGGAGACCGAGATGACGGAGGTCGCGGTGAAGCCGACGGGCACGCCGTCGTCCAGCAGGGTGACGACGGCGACGCCCGCCGGGTGACGGCGGAACAGGGCGCCGAAGCTCTCCCGGTCCAGCGCGCCGTCCAGCGGCGGGGCGGCCTCGGCGGGATGGGCGACGTCGTTGTCCGGCTCGGACGGATGGGGCGCTGTGGTCATCGGTTCTCCTCGGATGCTCCGTGGAATCGGGTGCCGTGCGGACATGAGATGCAGGGGTCGACACGGGGCCCGTCGACAGGGGGCGTTCCGTCGACAGTAGGAGCGGGGCCGGGGCGCCGTCATGTTCGTGACGCCAGATGACCACATGCGTCCTCGGCCCCTCCGCTCAGGCCGGCACCGGCCCGGTCGAGGCCCGCACGTGCAGCACGGGGTCCACCACGCTCGAGGTGTCGTGACCGCGGCCCTCGAAGCGCTCGCGCAGCATCCGCGCGGCGAGCCGACCCATCTCGCCGCGCGGCTGGTGGACGCTCGTGAGGTGCGGGCGCACGGTGAGCGCGACCGCGGAGCCGTCGTAGCCCACGACGCTCAGACGCCCGGGGACCTCCACCCCGAGGTCCGCCGCGCGGTGCAGCACGGAGACCGCGGCCATGTCGTTCGCGGTGAACACCGCGGTGGGGGCGTCCGCGTCGCCGCGGCGCACGGAGCGCAGCAGCGTGGTGATGCCGTCCTCCGCACGGTCCGGGCCGATCACCGTCGCCGTGCCCCGCAGCCCCCGCCGCTCCGTCTCGGCGAGGAAGCCGCTGCGGCGGCCCGCCGGTCCCGGGCGCGAGGAGAGGGTCACGTGCGCGAGGCGGCGGTGCCCGAGCTCGACGAGGTGGCGCACCGCGAGCGCCGCACCCGCCTCGTCGTGCGTGCGCACCGCGTCCGTGCCGGGCACCGCGTCTTGCATCCGCCCGATCACCGTCACGGGCACCACCTGCACGGCCCGCTCGAGGGCCGACGGCCGCAGCCACGTCGTCACCGCGACGATGCCGTCCACGCCGAGGTCCAGCAGGCGCTGCAGCTGCGCCTCGAGGTGCTCGGGGTCCCGCCGCCCGTGCGCGATGACGACACCGAGGCCCAGCGCGTCGGCCTGCCCCTCGATGCCCGCGATGACGTCCGTGTGGTACGGGTTCCCGAGGTCCGTGGGGAGCACACCGATCAGCCCGCTGCCGCGCCCGCGCCGGCGATAGCCCAGGTGCCGCGCCGCCTCGAGCACCCGCAGCCGCGTCCCCCGGGAGACGCCGGGGCGGTCGTTGAGCGCCATCGACGCGGAGCCGGGGGAGACGCCCGCGGCCCGGGCGACCTGCGCGAGCGTGGGCCGGGAGGAGCGGGAGCCATGGGTCATGCCCCGATCCCACACCCGCGGGAGCCCAGGTCAGAGCCGGGTCTGAAGAGTTTCAGATCTCCTGGCCGAACGGTGGGCGACGGTTCATCCGCTGTTCACGATGGGACCGCGAGGCCTCCGTAGCGTCGGGCATGCCGATCGGGGACCCGCCCCTCGGCCCCGCCCCGAGGAGCCCCGTGTCCACCACGACCCGACCCGTCGCCGCCGATCCTGCGATCACCCTGCCCGCGCCCCGCGCCCTGCTGCTCGACTTCGGCGGCGTGGTCGTCACGACGACCTCGCGGGCCCTCTGGGCACGCGAGCTCGCCGCCGAGGTGGTCCGGCGCGCCGGGGCGATGGGCCTCGCGGCGGAGCAGGGCGAGGTCGAGGCCTCGCTGCGGGCGGGGCGCACCGCGCTCTCGCTGTGGAAGAACGCCTCCTCCCGCCGCCCCGAGCCGCGCGAGCTCACCGCCCGCGAGATCGTCGCCGAGATGCTGCTCGCGGATCTCCCCGACGCGCTCCGCCACGGACTCGCCCTCGAGGCGGGGGAGCTGCTCGCGGCCATGGCGCCGATCGTCGCGGACCACCACGTGCGCCCCGGCATCCCCGCCCTGCTCGAGGCCGCGCGCGAGCACGGCGTGCGCCTCGCGATCGTCTCCAACGCCCACTCCGGCCGCGCCCACCGGGCGATCCTCGCCGAGGCCGGCCTCGCGGACGCCTTCGCGGTGCAGATCTACTCCGACGAGGTCGGCATCCGCAAGCCGCACCCGGGCATGCTCCACCTCGCCGCCGAGGCCCTCGGCGTGCGCCCCGAGCAGGCCTGGTACGTGGGGGACACCTACGACCGCGACGTCGCCGCGGGCCGCCGCGCCGGGATCGGCGCCCTCGTCATCACGCGCGACCACCGCACCGACCACCCGCCCTTCGCCGTCACGGACCGCCCGGACCTCGAGCTCGACAGCCCCGAGGAGCTGCTCGCGCCGATGCTGCGGGCGCTGCGCGGCGCGGCCGACGGCGGCTCCGCCTCCGTCGCGCCCTCCGCCTCCGCCGCCCCGTCGGCCCCCGCACCCGCCGCCCTGCCGGCCGCCCCGGCGCCGGGCCGGCCCGCGCTGCTGCTCGACCACGGCGGCGTCATCACCCTCTCCACCCCCGCCCCGGACCGCTTCACCCGGATGGGCGAGCGGATCGCCGCCCTCGCCGCGCAGGTGGGCGTGCCGCTCGATCCCGCCGAGGCGACCGCCGCCGTCGAGTCCGGCTGGGAACGCCACCGGGCCCGCAAGCACGAGCGGGACGCGGACGGCGACGGCACCCACGCCGAGATCCCCGCCGCCGAGCTCTGGGGCGACCTCGTGGGCCAGGACCTCCCCGCGGCCCTCCGTCCCGCGCTGCGGCTCGAGGCCGCCGAGCTCTCCCTCGCCCTGCACCGCGCGAAGTCGGAGCCCGCCCTGCGCCCCGGCGCCCTCGAGCTCATCGCCTGGGCCCGCGACCACGGGATCGTCGTCGGCATCGTCTCGAACACGATCTCCGGCCGCGGCGTGCGGGAGATCCTCGAGCGCCACGGCGTCGCCGGGATGATCGGCCCCGCCGCGTACTCGGACGAGGTCGGCGTGCGCAAGCCCGGCCGCGCGATCTTCGAGGCCGCCCTCGCCGGCCTCGAGACCCTCCCCGCCGACGTCGTCTACGTCGGGGACAAGGCCGTCAACGACGGCCGCGGCGGCACCGGGGCCGGCATCGGCGCCGTGTGCCTGCTGCGCGGCGGGAAGGACGAGGAGCCCGCCCTCGCCCGGGCCCTCGCCGACGGCCACGCCGACCACGTCCTCGACTCCCCGGCGCAGGTGATCGACGTGCTCGCCGCACGCCTCGCCCTCGCCACCGCCCCCTGAGCTTCCCCTCCCCGCATCCGGTCCGCCCCACCCCCGAGGAGCACCCCATGTCCACCCAGGTCCCCCCGCGTCCCGCCGAGGACGAGCGCCGCGGCGCCCTCCGCGGCACCATCGACGGCATCCGCCGCACCGAGCTGTCCACCTCGCAGAAGCTCATGATCTTCGTGCTCTCGATGTCCCTGTTCGGGCTCTCGAACATCATCCTCGAGATCATCCCGGACCCCTCCATCGGCCCCGTCGACGTCTCCGTCTCCTACATGGTCTTCGTGCCGCTCACGGTCGCCGCCCTGTTCTCCCCGTTCTGGGCGGCGCTCGGCGCCCCGCTCGGCGAGATCGTCTTCACCGACCTGCTCATGGGCGACTTCTCCGGCCTCGCCGAGGTCGAGGGCTTCCTGCAGATGTTCCTCGCCGTGTTCATCGCCGGCTCCCTCGTGCGCAACCCCCGCTCCCGCGTGCAGATCGCGATCGCCTCGGTCGTGCTGGTGCTCGTGGACAAGGTGCTCTCCGCCGTCGTGGACCTCTCCAAGGTGTGGATCGGCGTCGAGGACGCCGAGCTCGTCGAGGGCCTGCCGCAGTCGATGCTCGCCCTCGAGGCGATCGGCCTGGGCGTGGACGTGATCATGAGCGGCGTGCTGCTGGGCGCGATCCCCGCCATGTGGCTGATCCCCGCCCTGCACGGGAAGATCGAGCCGCTCATGGGCATGCGCCCCCGCGTCCCCGGGGAGCCGATCCCCGGCGCCGCCCCGCGCACCCCGCTCTCCGTGGGCGGCGCGCTGCTGCTGGGCGTCGCGAGCTTCGGCTTCGCCTTCCTCGAGGCCTTCGACATCTCCGCCGGGGCCTTCGAGCCGGACTTCATCGACCGCTTCGGCAACGGCTTCCTGCTCGTCGCCGTCGCCGCGATCGCCGTGGTGCTCACCGTCGCCGTGCTCCTGTTCCGGCTCTCGCGCCGGGCCGCCGAGACCGCCGACAGCTGAGCCGTCCCCGCCCACCCCGCCACCGACCCAGGAGCGCCATGACCGCCCTGCCCCCGACCCTCGCCGTGCCGGCCCCCACCGCCCCGCCGGCCGACGCCGCACCGCCCGCGATCGTCGTGAAGGACCTGTCCTTCCGGTATCCCGGCACGGACCGCGACGCCCTGCGCAACGTCGATCTCACGATCGAGCGCGGCGGCTTCGTCGCGGTGGTCGGGGGCAACGGCTCCGCCAAGACCACCCTGTGCAAGACCTTCAACGGGCTCGTCCCGCACTACTGGAACGGCGACTTCGCCGGCGCCGTGCACGTGGACGGCGTGGACACCTGGAACTCCTCCGTCGCGGAGCTCTCGAGCCGCGTCGGCTACGTCTACCAGGACTTCCAGAACCAGCTCGTGCGCCCCACCGTGCGGGACGAGGTCGCCTTCGGACCCCTGAACTTCGGCCACGCCGACCACCGCGAGCGCACCGAGGAGGCCCTCGCGGCGCTCGGCATCGCCCATCTCGCGGACCGCTTCGTCTGGCAGCTCTCCGGTGGCCAGGCCCACCTCGTCGCCCTCGCCGCGGTGCTCGCCCTGCGCCCCGAGGTGATCGTCGTCGACGAGCCCGTCGCGGAGCTCGACCCCGCCCGCGCCCGCGAGATCTACCTGCGGCTGCGGGAGCTCAACACCCGCCACGGCATCACCGTCGTCACCATCGAGCACCACGCCGAGTTCGTCGCCGAGTTCGCCCGCTCGGTGGTGCTCATGGCCGACGGCGCCCCCGTCTGGCACCTCCCCGTCCAGGAGGCGATGGACCGCCACGGCGACCTGCGCGCCCACGGCATCCCCGCCCCCGATGCGGTCGCGCTCACCGCGGCCGTCGGCGCGGAGCGGGTCGCCCTCGACGTCCCCTCCGCGGTCACCGTGCTGCGCGAGCACCTGCGGCCCGCCGCGGAGCGGAGCGGCCCGTCGGCCCCGTCCCCCGCTGCCACCCCTGATCCCGCCGCCACTGTCCCCGAGCCGGCGGAGGTCGTCGCCTCGCTGCGCGGGGTCAGCCACGGCTACCGGGGCGTGGACGGCTCCCTCTCGACCGTCCTCGACGACCTCTCCCTCGAGCTCCGCGCCGGGGAGCGGATCGCGCTCGTGGGCACCAACGGCGCCGGCAAGTCCACGCTCATGCGCCTGCTGACCGGGCTGATCGTGCCCCGCGCCGGCACCGTCACCGTGGACGGCATCGACACCCGCACCCGCTCCGCCTCCCGACTCGCGGACCACGTCTCCTACCTCGACCAGCACCCCCAGCGCATGTTCCTCAAGGACACCGTGCGCGAGGACGTCGCGCTCTTCCCGCGCGGCCGCAAGGTGCCCGACGCCGAGGCGATCGTGGACCGCATCCTCACCGAGGTGGGCCTCACCGAGCTCGCCGAGCGGGACGGCCGCACCCTCTCCGGCGGGCAGCAGCGCCGCTCGACCCTCGGCATCGGCCTCGCCATGCGACCCCGTCTGCTGCTGCTCGACGAGCCCACCTCGAGCCTCGACATCCGCTCCCGCGACGACGTCACCGCCATGCTCGCCGCGCTCGCGGAGACCGTGCGCTGCGCCGTCGTCGCGACCCACGACATGGACCTCGTCGCCGCCTGGGCGACCCGCGTGATCGTCCTGGACCAGGGGCGCGTGCTCGCCGACGCCACCCCGCAGGCGCTGTTCGCCCGGCCCGAGATCACCGGCCGCGCCCGCCTCACCCCGCCGCAGGCCGCCCGGATCGCCCTCGAGCTGGGCCTGGACCCGCTGCCGCTCACCGCGACGGAGCTGCGCGCCCACCTGCGCACCGTCGACGCCGACCCCACCCAGGAGCACTGATGGCCCGCACGACCCACGACGTCCTCAGCGTGGAATGGGTGCGCCTGGAGCTGCTGCGCACCGCCTACTCCACTCGCGGCGGCCTCTTCTCCCGCATTGACCCGCGCGTGGTCCTCGCCTGGTACCTGCTCATGGCGCTCGCCCCCTGGTTCACCCATTCCGCCGGGGTGCTCGCCCTGCTCTTCGCGCTCGGCGCGGTCTCCGTGGCCCTCGCCCGGGTGGGCCCGCTCGTGCTGGGCCTGTTCCTCATCGGCCTGCTGGGCAACGTCGTGGGGCTGTTCGCCGCCTCGTTCCTGTTCGGCGGCGACCTGGGCACCCTCGTGGCGCTCGCGGAGCTGAACCTCAAGCTCGGCGCCGTGTCCATGGCCTCGATGGCGGCGTTCGTGTCCCTGGACCCGGAGAAGCTCTCCGACGCGCTGCTGTGGTTCCGCGCCCCGGAGCTGCTCGCCTTCGGCGTCTCCTACGGCTACCGCATGCTGCCGATCCTCGTCGACGAGTACGTGACGGTCTTCGAGGGGCAGCGCCTGCGCCACGCCCCCGTGGAGCGGCCGGGCCTGCTGGGATGGCGCGTGATCCTGCAGTGGTGCACGCTCGCGGTCACCGCGTTCTACCCGATCATGCTCAACACGGCGAAGAACGTGCGCACCACGGTCGAGGCCCTCGAGACCCGCGGCTTCACCTACGCCGCCGCGAACCCTGTGGGCCGGCGCCTGCGCCTGGCCTCCCTGCGCACCGCAGGCCTCGACTGGGTGGTGCTCGTGGTGAGCGTCGTGGCGGTGCTCGCCGCCTACCGGCTCGGAGCGATGCTGCCCTTCTGAGCCCGTGCGCGGCCCCGACGCATACGAAGGACGTGAGGAGCACGCGCCCCCTCATGCACAGGGCAGGTGCTCCTCACGTCCTCCGTGGGGCGGCGGTGCCGGAACGGGTCGCCGCCGGGCAGGGGTCAGTCCTCGGTCGCCTCGGGGTGGCGCACGATGTTGACGACGGCGGCGACGAGGCCGCCCCAGACGGTGACGATCGCGACGATCATCATGACGACGGCGGATGCGGACACGGGGTCCTCCTTCGGTCGGAGCGGGGAGAGCGGGCGGAGCGGGACGGTCAGACGCGGCCGGCGGGCGAGCGCAGCTCGTGCGGGGTGGCGGCGTCGGCGCGGGCCTCGAGGCCCTTCCCGGCGACGACCTCCGGGGCGATCGGGTCGCCGTCGGAGTCGTTCTTGAACAGGTTCGAGGTCGCGGGCCACGGCAGCAGCGACAGGACGATGCCCGCCACGAGCAGCGCGAGCGCCATCAGCCAGCCGAACACCACGATGAACCAGCCCGGGTACCCCGAGTAGGTGGTGGGCGAGGTGATCAGGTCGATCGTCGAGGAGACCAGCGAGACGCCCAGGACGACCGGCGCGATCACGGCGACGCACAGCAGCCACCAGCGGCCGATCGGGAAGGTGCCGCGGACATTGAGGTGGTCACGCAGCGTGGGCAGGCCGCGCACCACGTAGGAGACGACGATCGTGGAGACCAGCGCCGCCGCGACGATGCCGTACTCGTTGGCCCACTTGTCCAGCACGTCCAGCAGCGGCATGCCCATGGTCGTGGAGAACAGGGCGGTGGAGACGATCGCGAGCGGCAGGCACACCCACAGGGTCGCGGAGATGCGGGAGAGCCCGAACTTGTCCTGGATCGCGGCGATGACGACCTCGACGATCGAGATCAGCGAGGTGAAGCCGGCCAGCACGAGCGAGCCGAAGAACAGCACGCCGATGAGGGCGCCGGCGGGGGCCTCGGAGATGATCGTCGGGAAGGCGATGAACGCGAGGCCGATCCCGGACTTGACGACCTCGCCGACCTCGACGCCCTGCGCCTGCGCCATGAAGCCGAGCGCGGAGAACACGCCGATGCCGCAGAGGATCTCGAAGCCGGAGTTCGCGAAGCCCACCACGAGGCCGGAGCCGGTGAGGTCGGTGCGCTTCTTGAGGTACGAGGAGTAGGTGAGCATGATGCCGAAGGCCACGGACAGCGAGAAGAAGATCTGGCCGTAGGCGGCGACCCACACGCCCGGGGAGAGCAGCGCGCCCCAGTGCGGGCGGAACAGCGCCTCGAGGCCGTCGATCGCGCCGGGCAGGAACAGCGCCCGGATCACGAGGATGACGAACATGACCACGAGCAGCGGGATGAACACGACCGAGCTCGCGGAGATGCCCTTCTGCACGCCGAGCGCCATGACGACGATCGTCGCGATCCACACGAGGATCATCGAGACGAGCACCGCGGGCACCACGTCGAAGGAGATGTGGACGTCCGCGCCGACCAGGGCCTGGGTGTACTGGCCGAAGAAGGCGTTCGGGTCATCGCCCCAGCGCTGGTCGAGCGAGAAGATCATGTAGTTCGTGGCCCAGGCGAGGATCAGCGCGTAGTACAGCGCGATGACCAGGGCGATGAGCACCTGCCACCAGCCGATGAACTCGGTCCAGCGGCGGAAGCGGCGCCACGCGGCGGGGGCGGAGCCGCGCCAGCGGTGACCGATCGCGTAGTCGAGGAAGAGCAGCGGGATCCCGGCCGTGAGCAGCGCGACGAGGTACGGCAGGATGAACGCGCCGCCGCCGTTCTCGTAGGCCACGGCGGGGAAGCGCCAGATGTTGCCGAGGCCCACGGCGGAGCCGATCGCCGCGAAGATGAACGCGGTGCGGCCGGCGAAGGCCCCGCGGTCGGCGCGGGCGCCGGCCTCGGCGGGGGCGGGGGAGTGTGCGGTCAAGGAGATCGCCTCCGGGGGATCTGCGCCCGCGGGCGCAGGAGGAACAGGGACGGGGATGCGGCGCCGCTCTCGCGGATCGCGCGGGCCCTGCCCGGGGGCAGGGTCGTGGGCCGACGGGGGCGTCGGCGGGCCGCGGGGACCGTCGGACCGGGGTGTGGTCCGGACGGGGGAGCGGCGGGCGGCCGGGGTGTGGCCGTGGGGGAATGCTAGTGCCCCGGCGCGCCCGCCGCCCGGTCAGGACTCCGGCGGCGGGGGCGGGACGGGTGCGCCGACGGGCGGCGCGACCCGCGGGTGGGCGGTGGCGCCGGTGGTGGCGGAGCCGGTCGACCGCTCGCTGGGGATGACGGTTGCACCGGCCGCCGCACCGTCGCCGGCCGCGGCGCGCGCCGGGGCGGGGTCCCAACCGGCGTCCACCACACGACGCTGCACGAGCAGGGCGGCGCCCAGGATCGCGGCGCCGATGAGCACGAGCAGCACGATGCCGCTCACCACCCCCGTGCGGGCGCCGTAGCCGATGAGGATGCCGAACCAGCCGAAGTCCGTGTCGCCGAAGGTGGTGTTCGCGGAGCCGAAGCTGCCGAGCACCTTGAGCAGCAGCGCGGGCAGGAAGGTCACGAGCAGGCCGTTGACCAGGCCGCCCGCGACCGCGCCGCGCCGGCCGCCGGTCGCGTTGCCGTACACGCCGGCCGCGCCGCCCGTGAAGAAGTGGGGCACGAGGCCCGGCAGCACGAGCGCGAGGCCCAGCGCCGGGCCGAGCCACACGCCGAGCAGCAGCAGGCCCAGCAGGCCGCCCGCGAAGCTCGAGAGGAAGCCGATGAGCACGGCGTTCTGCGCGTACGGGAAGACGATCGGCGCGTCGAGCGCGGGGATCGCCCCGGGGACGACCTTCTCGGCGATGCCCTGGAAGGCGGGGACGAGCTCGCCGAGGATCGTGCGCACGCCGAAGAGGATCACGGCGACCGCGATGCCGAACTGGAGGCCCTGGGTCACGGACTGCATGAGGTAGTTGCCGATGCCGGTGGCGCCGTTCTCGAAGGCGCCGAAGGCGGTCTCCTGGCCGGCGCGCACCACGTAGAGCACGGCGACGACGACGTACATGAGCACCATCGACAGGGCCGTCGCGACCATCGAGTCGCGCAGGAAGCGCAGCCCCTCGGGGACGTGGATGTCCTCCGTGGAGCGGCTCTTCCCCTTCGGGTCCACGAGCCGGCCGACGGCGCCCGCGGCGATGTAGCCGGCGGTGCCGAAGTGACCGATCGCGATCGAGTCGTCCCCGGAGACGCGGCGGGTCCAGGGCTGGGCGAGCGCGGGCAGGGACACCATGAGCACGCCCAGCAGCACCGCGCCGAGCACGACCACCACGGGCGAGGGCATGCCCGCGGAGGCCATGACGATCGTGATGAGGGTGGCCATGAACAGCAGATGGTGGCCGGTGAGGAAGACGTAGCGCAGGGGCGTGAAGCGGGCCAGCAGGATCGCGACCACGAAGCCCAGGATCATGAGCCAGGAGACCTGCGCCCCGAACTCCTCCTGGGCGATGCCGGCGATCGCCTCGTTCGTGGGGACGACGCCCTGGGCGCCGAGCGCGCCCTGGATCATCGCCCCGAGCGGGGTGAGGGAGGCGCTGACGAGGGTCGCTCCGGCGCCGATGAGCAGGAAGCCGAGGACGGCCTTGATGGCGCCGCCGGCGACCTGGCCGACGCTGCGGCGCAGGGCGATGAGGCCGATGGCGGTGATGATGCCGATGAGATACGCGGGGACGCTGAGGATCTCGTTGACGAGGAACTGGGCGATCGCGACGAGGACGGTCACGAGGGTGCCTCCGATGCTGCGGTGGATGTGGGGGAGAAGGAGCGGTCAGACGGCGTAGAGGCGGCGCAGCGCGGCGTCGATCTCCGCGGTCGAGGTGAAGTTCTCGATCACCTCGACGGGCACGCCGACCTCGCCGAGGGTCTGGGCGATCGCGCCGGAGGTGAGGATCGCGTCCGCCTCCTTGGCGCGGCCCTTCGCGGAGATCGTGTCCGTCGCCTCGACGGAGAGCAGCGAGCCCCAGCCC
Organism: Brachybacterium horti; assembly: GCF_054777615.1. Lineage (NCBI taxonomy): Bacteria > Bacillati > Actinomycetota > Actinomycetes > Micrococcales > Dermabacteraceae > Brachybacterium > Brachybacterium horti. The sequence goes on along the minus strand of NZ_BAAHAM010000001.1, from coordinate 716,962 downwards.
CAGGTGCCGAGCACGGTCTCCGCCGTGTTCTTGAGGAACAGGCTCGTGCCCAGGCCGTTGCCGCACACGGTGAGCAGCAGGTTCTTCGAGGGGACCGTCGGCTCGTCGGGGTCGACCGTGGCCGACTCGGTGGTGGCGGTGGTGGCGGTGGTGGCGGTGGTGGTGCCCGGGGCCGACGGGGCTGACGCCTCCGCCGGGGCTGTCGTCTCGGGGCGCTCCTCGCCGAGCACCGCGAGCACCTGCTCCGGGGTCGCGGCGTCGTCGAGCGCCGCGCGACGGGCGGGGTCCGCGAGGATCCCCGCGAGGGCCGCGAGCGCCTGCTGGTGGGCGGAGGGGTCCGCGGCGGCGAGGGCGACGACCAGCGTGACCGGATCGTTGCTCTCGTGTCCGAAGACGATCGGGGCCTGCGGGCGCAGCACCGACAAGGCGGTGCGGTGCACGGAGGCGTCGGGCCGGGCATGGGCGAGCGCGAAGCCCGGGGCGATGACGATGTACGGGCCGTGCTCCTCGACGCTGCGGATCATCGCCGCTGTGTACGCGGCGTCCACGGCGCCCGTGGACTCGAGCAGGGCGCCGGCGGCGGTGATCGCATCGCGCCAGGTCGCGGCGGGGTTCTGGAGGCTGATCGCGGCGGGGTCGACGAGATCGCTCAGCTGGGACACGGGACTCTCCTCGGGGACGGAGCGGGACGGGCGGCGGGCCGAGGGGACCGGCCCTGGGGGACGCCCGCGCCGAGTGTAGGACCGCGCCGCGGCCCGCGTCGTCGGCGGTGCCGGGGGAGGAGACCGACCCGACGGACGGACCGCCCGCGACGGCATCCGACCAGCTCCGGGGGCGCCGTCCCGGGAACCTCGCGGGAACGGCGCGTGACCTGGCCGGGAACCGATACGTTGGAGCGCATGTCCTCCCATCGCGCACCCCACGACGAGGCGACCCCCACCACGCCCTCGCACGCCTACCTCGACCAGCTCCACGAGGAGCAGGCCGCGGCCGTCGCCACCGAGCGCCACCCCGGCTCCTCCTTCGCCGGCGCGCCCGCGGCGCTGCTGACCCGCCTCGAGCAGGCCGTCGAGGCGGATGCCGGCGCGATGGTGGACCTCATGCTCGACCTCGCCGCGCACCCCGAGGTCGCCTTCGAGGAGCACCGCTCCGCCGCCGCGATCGTCGCGATCCTCGCCGAGCACGGGATCGAGGCGCAGCTCGGCGTGCACGGCCTGGACACCGCGATCCGCGCGGAGATCCACGGCGAGGGCGAGGGGCCCACGCTCGCTGTGCTCTCCGAGTACGACGCCCTGCCCGGCGTGGGCCACGGCTGCGGCCACAACGTCATCGCCGTCATGGGGCTCGGGGCCTTCCTCGCGATCCATGCGCTCGCGCAGGAGGACCCGTCGGCCGTCCCTGGCACCGTCGTCTACCTCGGCACGCCCGCCGAGGAGGGTCACACCGGCAAGGAGTACATGGCCCGCGAGGGCGCCTTCGACGGCCTCGACGCCGCGGTCATGGCGCACGGCTACCCCGCCTACGACCTCGCCGACCAGGTGTGGCTGGGCCGGCGCACCCTCAAGGTCACCTTCCACGGGCACACCGCCCATGCCTCCGCACAGCCCTTCATGGGGCGCAACGCCCTGGACGGCGCGAGCCTCATGTACCAGGGCGTGGGCCTGCTGCGGCAGCAGACGCCGCCGTCGGACCGCCTCCACGCGATCATCACCGAGGGCGGGGACCGCGCGAGCGTCATCCCGGACACCGCCGTCGTCGAGATGTACGTGCGCTCACAGCGGCCCGAGACCCTCAAGGACCTCTCGCGCCGCGTCGAGGACGTCGCCCGCGGCGCCGCGCTCATGGCGGGCGTGGGCGTGAGCATCGACTGGGACGAGCACCCGCCCTCGCTGCCCGTGCGCACCAACCAGGCGCTCACCGGCCGCTGGGTCGAGTCGCAGCGCCGCCGCGGCCGCGACCCGCTGCCGCTCGGCGTGGTGTCCCCCTCGCTCGCCGCCTCCACGGACTTCGGCAACGTCAGCTACCGCCTGCCCGGCATGCACCCGCTGATCCAGACCTCCGACGCCGAGGCCGCCCTGCACACGCGCGAGTTCGCCGCCCAGTCCACGGGGCCGATCGCGCGCGCCGCCGCGGCCGACGGCGCCTACGGCCTCGCCGCGACGCTGCTCGACGTGCTCCACGACCCGGCGCTCGCGGCGGAGGTCGCCGGCGAGTTCGCGGCGGCCGGCGGGGCGATCGACGTGCCCTCCTACTTCGACTGACCCCCGTCGGCCGACCTCCGTCGACCGGCCTCCGTCCACCGACCCGTCCCCGTCCCCTACTTTCCCCTCCCCGCCCCGCTATTCCCCTCCCCGTCCCCGACGCCCGTCTGGAGCACTCCTCATGAGCACCGCCACGACGCCCACCGGCCGCCCGCCCCTCACCGACCGCTTCCTCGGCGGGGTGGAGCGGCTCGGGAACAAGCTCCCCGAGCCGTTCATGCTGTTCCTCATCCTCTTCGCGATCACCGGCATCGTCTCGACCGCCATGGCCGCGGCCGGGGTCACCGTCTCCGTGCCCGGCGCGGAGGAGGCGACGGTCATCAAGGGGCTGTTCACCGCGGAGGGCCTCACCTGGCTCACCGCGAACCTCGGGGAGAACTACATCGGCTTCCCGCCGCTGAAGACGGTCATGCCGATCCTGCTCGCGATCGGCGTGGCCCAGCACTCCGGCATGCTCGCCGCGATCATCCGCAAGACCTTCGGCTCCTCGCCGCGCTGGATGCTGCCGTACGTCGTGGGCTTCGTCGGCGTCATCTCCTCGATCATGGCGGACTCTGCCTTCGTGGTCGTCCCGCCGCTCGCGGCGCTCGTGTTCAAGGCCGCAGGCCGTCATCCGGTGGCGGGCCTGCTCGGCGGCTTCGCCGCGGCCGGCGCCGGCTACTCGACGAACATCTTCCCCACGAGCCTCGACGCGCTCTTCGCAGGCATCACCACCTCCGTGATGGAGTCGCTGCCGGGCCTCGGCGCGACCCCGGTGAATCCGGTCTCGAACTGGTGGTTCAACATCGTCTCCTCGCTCGTGCTGGGTGTCGTCGCGGGCTTCGTCATCGACCGGGTGCTCGAGCCGCGGCTCGTGCGCACCGGCGTGCCCCGTGACGAGACCGTGGAGGACGGCGAGTCCGGGAGCGGCGGGACCGACGCCGAGCAGATGCGCGCCGCCCTCAGCCCGCAGGAGAACAAGGGTCTGCTCGTCGCCGTGCTCGCCGGCGTGGTGCTCACGGCCGTGGTGCTCGTGGCGACCCTGGTCCCCGCCTCCCCGTGGCGCAACGAGGAGGGCGGCTTCCTGCCCTCCTCGCCGCTGCTGGACTCGATCGTGTTCCTCGTCTTCGCGTACTTCGTGGTGGTGGGGCTCGCCTACGGGATCGTCGTCGGCACGATCCGCTCGAGCGCCGACGGCGTGCGGATGATGACCGACGCCCTGAAGGAGATGCTCCCCTTCATCGTGCTCGCGTTCGTGCTGGGTCAGTTCATCGCCCTGTTCAACTGGTCCGGCATCGGCTCCTGGATCGCCGTGACGGGCGCCGCGGGCCTCGAGGGGATCGGCCTGACGGGCTTCCCCGCGATCATCGGGTTCATCCTGCTGGCGAGCTCCCTGAACCTCTTCATCATCTCCGGCTCGGGCATGTGGACGATCATGGCCGCGGTGTTCGTGCCGATGTTCGCGCTGCTCGGCTACGAGCCGGCGTTCACGCAGGCCGCGTTCCGCGTGGGCGACTCCGCCACCCAGGTCATCACCCCGATGAACCCGTACATGGTGGTGCTGCTGGGCATGCTGCGGAAGTACGAGCCCGCCGCGGGCCTCGGCACGATGTTCGCGCGCATGCTGCCCTTCGTGGTCCCGTTCTGGGTGGTGTGGACGGCGATCCTCGCGATCTTCTTCTTCACCGGCCTCCCGCTGGGCCCCGGCACCGGGATCATGCTCGGGGAGTGAGGCGGGAGAGCTGGAGGGGCCGACGGGCGGCGCCGAGGTCGCGCGCGGTCAGCGCAGGGTGAGGCGGAGGAGCCGGTGCGGCCTGCCGTAGGACATGACGGCCCCGATGCTCCCGCCGTCGGCACGGCCCTCGCCCCCCTCGGTGAAGCCGAGCTTCTCCAGCACGTGCGCGGAGGCGGGGTTCGCCGCATCCACGAGGGCCACCACCTCGCGATGGCCCAGCTCCCTTGCCGCCTCGAGGCAGGCCCGGGCGGCCTCGGTCGCGAGTCCCCGACCCCAGTGGTCCCGACGCAGCGTGTAGCCCAGCTCGAGCCCGTGCTCGGTGAGCTCGAAACCTGCATCCCCGATCAGTGCGCCATCGGCCCTGTCGACCACCGCCCAGAATCCGAGGCCGTGCTCGCGCTGATGAGCGATGTACGCGGCGACCATGGCGGCCGCCTCATCGGCGCCGACCGCTCCGCCCTTGCCCACATGCCGCATGACCTCGGCGTCCCCGTAGACGGCAGCCGCGGCAGGCACGTCCTGCGCCGTGAAGGGGCGCAGCTCGAGGCGCGCGGTGCGGAGGGGGAAGCGCAGGCTCATGGGGGCAGTCTCTCCGGCGACGATCCTCGACGTCGAGCAGGCTCTTCGCCGGCCCCGGCCCCGGCCCCGGCCCCGGCCCCGGCCCCGGCCCCGGCCCTGGCCCCGGCCCTGGTCCCGGCTCCCGTCACCAGGGCCCCGGCCCGGGCCCCGAGAGTCGCCGTCCGCGTCGTCGAGTCCGTCGCATCCCCGATCCCGTCCGTGGCTGTCCGTGAACGTGGATCGCGGGTCGTTCTCGTGCTCTGCTCCGCGAGATGCCTGGGGTGGTCGAGATGCTCCAGGGATGGTCGCGAAATGAGCCATCCTTCCGGAGCGAGGGATCCGGAGCGGTGCGCGGGGAGCGGCGCGGCGGGCGGCATCGGGTGTGCGATGGGCGGGGAGACGTGAGGAGAGGCGACATGAGCGGGTGACCAGCGGGAACGGGAACAGGGGCGGGCGTCGCCGCCCGGTGGCTCGTTTTGCGACCACTCCTGGAGCGTTGCCGCACCACCCAGCCCAGCGGCCGCTCACGCTGAGAATCGGCCGCCCCGGCCGGCATATGAGCGCGCGCCGTCGACAAGCGGCCGCACCCGGCAACCGGCCGCTGGTGAACGGCCGTGCTCGACATCGGCTCCGGGCGAGTCCGCCCGATGGCTCGTTTCGCGACCATTCCTGGAGCGCTGCCGCAGCCCACCGGTGACTCATCGTCGTCGCCGGCGGCAGGGCGTCGTGGGGCATGGGGAGGAACGGTCGTCCACAGGTCCGCCCTCCCGCAGGACCCCGCATCATCGCCGCCCGTAGCGTCGGCGCATGAGCCCGCGCACCGCCACCCCCGTCCCTCCCGGGCGGGTCCTCCTGCGCGCGGAGCTGCTGGCGATGGGGGTGCACACCCGTCGGATCGCCTCCGAGGAGTTCACGACCGTCTTCACCGGGGCGCACACGCTCACCGCCCACCCGGCATCCTTCGTCGAGATCTGCCGCTTCGCCCAGGAGCGGCTCTGGCCCGGCGCCGTGCTCAGCCATCTCACCGCCGCGCAGCTCTGGGGCCTCCCCCTTCCGGAGGACCTCCACTGGCGGCTCGGGGACCGGATCCACCTGCGCTTCCCGCCCGGCCCACGGCGTCGCGCCTCCGCCCATACCCACATGCACCACGGCGACGATGGCTGGGAACGGAGTCCGCAGGGGCTGCGCGTCTCCCCCCTGGAGACTGCCGTGCGCGAGCTCGCTCCACGGCTCACGGACGTCGACCTCAAGGCCCTCCTGTGGCGGCTGACGCTCCTGGACGTCCACCCGCAGCTCCTGGCGCGCCTGACCACGGACGGCCCTGCCTTCCGGCTGCCGCGCTCCCGGCACCCGGGGGAGAAGCGGATCGGCGACATCGGCGATCGGGTCCGACGCATGGTGTGGGGGTGGGAGCGTCGCACGGGAACCACCCCGGGCCTCGCCGCGCTCCAGGGCGGGCTCGTGCCGCACACCGCGTCGTGGCTGAGCGCCGATCCGAGCGTGTTCCCCGACCTCGACCCTGTCGATGTCGATGTCGATGTCGATGCCGATGCCGGTGCCGTGCTCGGTGACGGGACGGACGCGGCCTGAGCGGACGTCCGATCTCCACCGAAAGTCGCGTGCGCCGGGCGCCTTCCTCGGTGCAGGATGGGACGCCTTGTCGCGCGCCCCGCGCGGCGCCCACGGCTTCGAGGACAGGACCTGTCCTCAGCCCCTCCTACGCTCGGGACGGCGGAACGGCCCCCCGCTCCCTCCCACGCCCCCGAACACCCCTCACTCGGACCCTCCACCCCAAGGATCCTCATGCTCTGGACCCTCCTGCGCCGCCACGGCCGGCCCTACCTCCCGCACGTCGGCGCCGTGCTCGTGCTGCAGCTCGCGACCGTGCTCGCCACCCTGTACCTGCCCAGCCTCAACGCGGACATCATCGACCACGGCGTCGCGACCGGGGACACCGATTACATCTGGCGCGTGGGCGGCGTGATGCTCGTGGTCGCCCTCGTCCAGGTCGTCACCGCGATCGCCTCCGTCTGGTTCGGCGCCCGCGCCGCCATGGGCATCGGCCGGGACATCCGCCGCGCGGTCTACACGCGCGTGGACCGCTTCTCCACCGAGGAGATGGGCCGCTTCGGCGCCCCGACCCTCATCACCCGTGCCACGAACGACGTCCAGCAGGTCCAGATGCTCGTGCTCATGGGCCTGAACTTCATGGTCATGGTGCCGATCATGTCCATCGGCGGCATCGTCATGGCCGTGCGCGAGGACCCGGGGCTGTCCTGGCTCGTGTGGGTCTCCGTGCCCGTCCTGCTCGTCATCGTCGGCCTGCTCGTCGTGCGCCTCATGCCGCTGTTCCAGCGCATGCAGGACAACATCGACGGCATCAACGGCGTCATGCGCGAGCAGCTCATGGGCATCCGCGTCGTCCGCGCCTTCGTGCGCGAGCAGCACGAGTCCTCGCGCTTCACCGACGCCAACCAGCTGCTCACCGACACCTCCGTGCGGATCGGCCGGCTGTTCGTGCTCATGGGCCCCGCGATCACCGTCGTCCTCCACCTCGCGACCGCCGCCGTGCTGTGGTTCGGCGGTCACCGCGTGGACGCGGGCCTCGTGCAGGTCGGTTCGCTGACCGCCTTCATGCAGTACCTCCTGCAGATCCTCATGGCCGTCATGATGGGCACCTTCATGGTCATGATGTTCCCGCGCGCGGTCGTGGGCGGGCGCCGCATCGGCGAGGTGCTCCAGACCACGCCCACCCTCGCCGAGCCCACCGCCCCGCGCGAGCTGCCCGTGCCCGCCCCCGGCGCCCCCGTCGGCGCGAGCGTCGAGTTCCGCGACGTGAGCTTCTCCTACCCCGGCGCCGAGTCCCCGGTGCTCGACGGCGTCTCCTTCACCGCCCCCGCCGGTCGCACCACCGCGATCATCGGCGCCACCGGCTCCGGCAAGACGAGCCTCGTCAGCCTCGTCCCGCGCCTGCACGACGCGACCTCCGGCCAGGTCCTCATCGAGGGCGTGCCCGTCACGGACCTCTCCCGGGCCTCGCTCAGCGCCGCCGTCGGCCTCGTCCCGCAGCGTCCCTACCTGTTCTCCGGCACCGTCGCGGAGAACCTCCGCTTCGGCGACCCCGCAGCGAGCGAGGAGACCCTGCACGCCGCGCTCGACGTCGCGCAGGCCTCCGGCTTCGTCCGCGATCGCACCACCGGCAGCGGGGACGCCGCCGCGACGGGCCTGGACTCGACGATCTCGCAGGGCGGCACCGACGTCTCCGGCGGTCAGCGCCAGCGCCTGTGCATCGCCCGCACCCTCGTCGCCGCGCCGCGCGTGTACGTCTTCGACGACTCGTTCTCCGCGCTCGACGTCACGACCGATGCGAAGGTCCGCGCGGCGCTCGCCGAGCACACCGCGGGCGCGACGGTCCTCATCGTCGCCCAGCGCATCTCGACCATCACCGACGCCGATCAGATCCTCGTCCTGGACCAGGGGCGGATCGTCGGCCGCGGCACCCACGAGGAGCTGCTCGGCTCCTCGGAGACCTACCGGGAGATCGTCGACTCCCAGATCACCGTGGAGGAGCCGGCATGAGCGAGAAGACCCCCACCCCGGCCGACGCCGCGACCCAGGACCTCACCGACGACGAGATCGTCCAGATGCAGGGCTCCATGGAGAGCGAGTGGGGCGGCGGCCCGCCCCGCAGGGCGAAGGCCTTCTGGCCCACCGCGAAGCGGCTGTTCTCCACCTTCGGCGACCACAAGCTCGGCCTCGCCGTCGTGCTCACCTTCGGCCTCATCGCGACCGTGCTCACCGTGTGGGCGCCCACGATCCTCGGCGACGCGATCGACGTCATCGTCGACGGCGTCGCCTCCGGTAGCGGCGTGGACTTCGGGGCGCTCGGCCGCCTGCTCGTGGTCGTCCTCGCGATGTACGTCGTCGCGTCCCTGTTCAACTGGCTGCAGGGGCGCGTGCTCAACGACATCGTCATGCGCATCGTGTTCCGCCTGCGCGAGCGCATCGAGACCAAGATCAACCGCCTGCCGCTGCGCTACTTCGACACCCGCCAGCGCGGCGACCTGCTCTCCCGCACCACGAACGACGTGGACAACGTGCAGACGGCGCTCCAGCAGGCCTTCGCCTCCCTCGTCTACGCGGTGCTGACGATCATCGGCATCACCGTGATGATGTTCTGGCTGTCCTGGCAGCTCGCGCTCATCGCCCTCGTGGCGCTGCCGATCTCCGGCGTCGTCGTCGGGATCATCGGCTCCCGCTCGCAGAAGCTGTTCACCGCCCAGTGGCGCAACACCGGCCGCCTCAACGGCCACGTCGAGGAGTCCTTCACCGGGCACGACCTGGTCACCGTCTTCGACCGCCAGGACGCGATGCGGGAGACCTTCGACGAGCGCAACGAGGAGCTGTTCGAGGCCGCCTTCAAGGCCCAGTTCTTCTCCGGGATGATCATGCCGATCATGCAGTGGGTGACCTACCTCGGCTACGTCGGCATCGCGGTCGTGGGCGGCCTGCGCGTCGCGAGCGGCCAGATGTCCCTCGGTGCGGTCGTCGCGTTCATCCAGTACTCCCGCGAGTTCAACGCGCCGCTCGGCGAGGTCGCCGGCATGGCGAACATGCTGATCTCCGGCGTCGCCTCCGCCGAGCGCATCTTCGAGCTGCTCGACGCGGAGGAGGAGCAGCCCGACGGCGGGATCACCGTCGCCGAGGAGCAGGCCGACGGCACCGTCGCCGAGCGGGCGATCGCCCCCGCGGCGGCCCCCGCCGAGGTGCGCGGCCGCGTCGAGTTCGCGCACGTCGCCTTCTCCTACAGCCCCGACAAGCCGCTCATCACGGATCTCTCGCTCGTCGCGGAGCCCGGCCAGACGATCGCGATCGTCGGGCCGACGGGCGCCGGCAAGACCACGCTCGTGAACCTCGTGATGCGCTTCTACGAGATCGACCGCGGCGAGATCCGCCTCGACGGCGTGGACATCCGGGCGCTGGACCGCGGCGCGGTGCGCAGCCGGGTGGGCATGGTCCTCCAGGACGCCGTGCTGTTCGGCGGCACGATCCGCGAGAACATCCGCTACGGGCGCCTTGGGGCGAGCGACGAGGAGGTGGTCGAGGCGGCCCGCGCCACCTACGTCGACCGCTTCGTGCGCACCCTCCCCGACGGCTACGACACGGTCATCGAGGACGAGGGCGCGAACGTCTCCGCCGGTGAGCGGCAGCTCATCACGATCGCCCGCGCCTTCCTCGCCGATCCGGCGCTGCTGATCCTCGACGAGGCCACCTCGAGCGTGGACACCCGCACCGAGGTCCTCGTGCAGGAGGCGATGGCGGCGCTGCGCACGGACCGCACGAGCTTCGTCATCGCGCACCGGCTCTCCACGATCCGCGACGCCGACGTCATCCTCGTGATGGAGCACGGCGACATCGTCGAGCAGGGCTCCCACGAGGCGCTGCTCGCGGCGGAGGGCGCCTACCACCGCCTGTACTGGTCGCAGTTCTCCGAGGGCACCGACCCCGACGAGGAGGCCGCGGTGCTCGAGGCCTCCGCGACCGCGACCAGCGAGCTCGCCGCGGTGAGCGGGGACGATCTCCCGGCCCCGGAGCGACCTGCCGCGGAGTGATGCCCGGCGGCACCCTGCTCACAGGTGCAGGGTGCCGCCGCGGGCGCGGAACGCGCCGGGCGGCTGCCCGTAGCGGCGCATGGCGGCGACGGCGGAGGTGGCCCGCGCCCCGGGGTCGACCGTCACCGTGAGCTCGGCGGGGGAGGCGAAGGCGCGGCCGGTCTCGATCACGAGCGCCGAGCCGAGCGCCGTGACCTGCGCGTCCACACCGGATCGCGGGGCGTCGGCCTCCGCGGCGAGGGCGGAGACGATCGCGGGCAGCGAGCCGGGCCGGGGGGAGACGAGCGGGCGCTCGCGGCGCAGCAGGCCGTCCCACGAGCCCGGGCCCTCGGGCAGGGCGGTGGTGTCCAGGGCGAACCCCCAGAAGGCGATGCCGAGGCCCGCCTCGGGATGGGAGACGATCTCGTGCACCTCGCCCGGGCGGGCGACGAACAGCTCCCCGGCAGCGACCGGGTGGGCCGTGCCTTCCACGGTGAACGTGCCGGAGCCCGCGTAGGCCAGGCACACCTCGTGGAAGGAGTGGGTGTGGGGCGTGTTGCGCCAGACGGCGGGCGTGTAGAAGCCCCAGCTGAGGTGGTCCACCGTCATGCCGTCGACCTCGCCGGCCACGAGCAGGCCGGCGAGGTCCACGAAGGTCGCCGCCGGCCTCCGCCTCCATCGGCACGAGCTCCTCGACGGGGAAGCCCGGGAGGTGGAAGCTGCCCTCCGGGTCGTGCTCGCGCGGCCCATGGCGACCTCGGAGGCGGCGTCCCGGGTGGGGTCGTCGCCGCGGTCCAGGGCGGCGATCAGCTCATGGCTGCGCTCGACACCACGGAGCCGCCGTCGGCCCCCACCATGCCCGGGTCGGACGCGGAGGTTCGCAGGACGGACACGCCCCCGCGGGTCCCCGTCACCGCACCGGGGTCAGCGCTCCCGCACGTACTCCGTCAGGGACACCCCGGAGTCGAAGGTCCGGGTGCGCACGTGCGCGAACCGCTCTGGCTCGTAGTCCCCCGGGGCGAACAGCGGGACACCGGTGCCGAAGAGCAGCGGCTGGCGCTTGAGCACGAGCCGGTCGATCTCGCCGCGCAGCTGGGTCGCGAGCTGCGCGCCGCCGCACAGCCAGATGTCCGCGCCGGGCTGCTCCTTGAGCGCGCGCACCACGGCGATAGGGTCCTCCGCGGTGGTGCGGAGATTCTCCGCGGGCGGGAGCTCGCGGTGCGTGAACACGATCTGCTCGAGGTGGCGGTAGGGGCTCGGCATGGCCGGCAGGCCCATCGCGTGGGTGGTCGCGCCCATGAGCACCGTCCCGAACCGCTCGCCGCTCTGCGGGACGCCGAGGTGGGCGGCGATGTCGGTGGGGATCGCGTCCCCGAACTCCTCGTTGATGCCCTCCATGTGGTCGCCCTCGACGAGGAAGGCGTCGAACTGGTCCTGGGGGCCGGCGATGTAGCCGTCCAGGCTCACGGCCACGTAGTACACGAGCTCTCGCATGTCACTCCCTGCTCCGGTGCGGAGCGCCGCGACGGGGCACGACGCCTGGGGCCCCGACGATGCCAGGGGACGCGACGCCGCGCCACGGGTTTTCCCGCGGCCCGGCCTCAGGGGCTGCGACCGTCGGCCCCCGGTCGGGGTCCCTCAGCTCTCGAGCATCCGCGAGCGGGTGAGGAACCGCTTGCCGTCGGGCGACTCGAGGCTGAAGCCGCCGCCGCGCCCGTCGACGAGGTCGATCGTGAGGTGCGTGTGGCGCCAGTAGGTGAACTGCTCGCGGCTCATCCAGAAGTCGAGCGGGCTCGTGCCGCCGCCGGGCAGCGGCACCTCCGCGTGCCCCATGCGGACGTCCGCGTCGCCGGTGATGAAGTCGCCCTCCGGGTAGCACATGGGGGAGGAGCCGTCGCAGCAGCCGCCGGACTGGTGGAACATGAGCGGGCCGTTGCGGTCGATGAGCCGCTGCAGCATGCCCACCGCCGCCTGCGTGAAGGCGACGCGGGAGAAGTCCTCGCCCTCGACGGTGGGCTCGAGCTCGAGGACGTCGTCCTTCTCGGTCGGCTCGGGCAGGGCCGGGGCCGGCGGCTGACCTCCCTGCCGGGCGGGGCTCGTGGGGAGCTGGGTCATGGGTCCTCCTCCTTCCCGCGCGGTGAGCGCGGCGAGGCGCCACGGCCATGTGGCGCGCGTCACCACGATACCCCCGCCCCGCAGACGACGCCGAGGTGGCGGGCCTAGGCTCCACCGCATGGAACATCGCCACCTGGGACGCAGCGGACTCAAGATCAGCGAGATCATCTACGGCAACTGGCTCACCCATGCCTCGCAGGTCGAGGACGACCGGGCCCGCGCCTGCGTGCGCGCCGCCCTCGACGCCGGCATCAGCACCTTCGACACCGCGGACACCTACGCGAACACGGCCGCGGAGGTCGTGCTCGGCGAGGCGCTGAAGGGCGAGCGCCGCGAATCCCTCGAGATCCTCACCAAGGTCTACTTCCCGACCGGCCCCAAGGGCCACAACGACACCGGCCTCTCCCGCAAGCACATCCGCGAGTCGATCGACGGCTCCCTGCGCCGCCTGCAGACGGACTACGTCGACCTCTACCAGGCGCACCGCTACGACTACGCGACGCCGCTCGAGGAGACCATGCAGGCCTTCGCGGAGGTCGTCCGCGCCGGCAAGGCCCTCTACATCGGCGTCTCCGAGTGGAACGCGGACCAGATCCGCGCCGGCCACCAGCTCGCCCGTGAGCTCGGCATCCAGCTGGTCTCCAACCAGCCCCAGTACTCGATGCTGTGGCGGGTCATCGAGGAGCGCGTGGTCCCCACCTCCCAGGAGCTGGGCGTCTCCCAGATCGTGTGGTCCCCGGTCGCGCAGGGCATCCTCACCGGCAAGTACAAGCCCGGCGCCGAGGTCCCCGAGGGTTCCCGCGCCCGCGACGAGAAGGGCGGCGCGGACATGATCAAGCGCTTCCTGGACGACGAGACCCTCACCGCCGTGCAGGGCCTGCTGCCGATCGCCGACGAGCTCGGCCTCACCCCGGCGCAGCTCGCCGTGGCGTGGGTGCTCAGCAACGACAACGTGGCGGGCGCGATCATCGGCGCCTCCCGCCCCGAGCAGGTCACCGAGAACGTCAAGGCCGCCGGCGTCACCCTCGACGCCGACGTGAAGGCGCGGATCGACGAGGTGCTCGGCGACCTCCCCGAGACCGACCCGGCGCTCACGCTCTCCCCGGGGCAGCGCCTGGCCTGAGATCCGCCGCGGCCGACGGGCCGCCCACGACGAACGCCCGACCTCCGAGGAGGTCGGGCGTTCGTCGTCCCTGGGGGAGAGGTTCCGGGGAGGCGGGGATCAGCCGATCTTGCCGGCCAGCTCCTCGCCGGTCTCGCCCTGGCGGATGCGGCCGTCGGCCCGCAGCTCCCAGAACTCGGCGTTTCTGATCCCCAGCTCGCGCGGGTCGAACTGCGGGTCCTTCCCGGCCTTCTTCTGCCGCTGGTAGTCCTTGAAGGCCTTCAGGGCGGGCTTCTGGAGGATGAGGATCGCGACGACGTTCAGCCACGCCATCGTGCCGACGCCGATGTCGCCCAGGGCCCAGGCGTTGCCGGTCGTGGTGACCGAGCCGTAGACCACCGCGACGAGGATCAGCGCCTGGAGCGCGCGCTTGAGGGTGCGTCGCACGAACGCGTTCGGGATCCAGCGCGAGAGGTAGGTCAGGTTGACCTCGGCCATGTAGTAGTAGGCGACGATCGTGGTGAAGGCGAAGAAGAACAGCGCGAGCGCCACGAAGGTGGGGCCCAGGCCGTGGAACACGGTCTCGAAGCCGAACTGAGCGAACTCGGGGCCGTAGTCTGTGCCCTCGGGGATGTCGCCCTGGTAGATGACGGTCTCCTCGTCGAGCGCGAACACCTGATACATGTTCGTGGAGATGATGAGGAAGGCGGTCGCGGTGCAGACGAACAGGGTGTCGATGTAGACCGCGAAGGACTGCGCGAAGCCCTGCTTGGCCGGGTGGGAGACCTCCGCGGCGGCCGCCGCGTGGGGGCCCGTGCCCTGGCCGGCCTCGTTCGAGTAGAGACCGCGCTTGACGCCCATCTCGATCGCCTTGCCGACGATCGCGCCGAACACCGCGTGGGCGCCGAAGGCGCTCGAGAAGATCAGGCCGAACACGTGGCCGATCTGGTCGAAGTTCACGAAGAACACGATGAGCGCGAAGACGATGTAGAGGATCGCCATCACCGGCACCACGATCACCGCGAACTGGGCGATGCGCTTCACGCCGCCGATGATGATGAAGGCGAGCACGATGACGACGGCGACGGCGGAGACCCAGTGGGGCACGCCCCAGGCGTTGTTCACCGCGGAGGAGATGCCGTTGGCCTGCACGCCCGGGAGGAAGAAGCACATGGCGAAGACGGTGACGATCGCGAAGACGATCGCGTAGACGAGGAACGCGGGGGCGGCGGCGGTGTGCTTGTACGCCTTCTCGATGTAGTACGCGGGACCGCCGCGGTACTCGCCGGTGTCCTTGTCCTTCTCCTTGTAGATCTGACCCAGGGTGCACTCGATGAACGAGGTGGCCGCGCCGAGGAAGGCGATCAGCCACATCCAGAACACGGCGCCCGGGCCGCCGAGCGCGATCGCCGTGGCGACGCCGCCGATGTTGCCCATGCCGACGCGGCCGGCCAGCGACATCATGAGCGACTGGAAGGAGGAGGTGCCGTCCGGGGAGGACTCGCCCTTCTTCAGCTGGGAGAGCATGTCGGGGATGCAGCGCACCTGCAGGAAGATCGTGCGCAGCGAGAAGTAGAGGCCGGTGAGCAGCAGCAGGCCCACCAGCGGGAGCGACCACACGAGGTTGTTGGCCCCGGTGATCAGGTTGTCGAAGAACATGAGGTCTCCAGCGGGGAAGGGAACGAGGAGGAGCGGATGTCGGGGCGCGGCGGTGTGAGTACGGTCACCCGCGACGCCGTGGGGGGAACAGTAGCGCGCGGAGCGGCCCTCCCCGCCCCGTCGAGGGCCGTCCGTTATCCGACCGCAACCCCGCCGGCCGCGCGGAGGGCGCCCCCGCCGGGCCCGACGCCCCTGCGCCGCTCGTGCTCGATCGGCTGTCGCCATGCGGCGTGTCGCCCGGGGTGAGGCCCGTGACATCACCGCTCCGCGGTTCGGCAGAGCGCCCGGACTTCGCTAGACTCGTCCGTGACCCCTCGTGCGGTGTCATCTCGCTGAACTCCCCCAGGGCCTGACGGCAGCAAGGGCAGGTGGGCTCTGGCAGGTGCACGAGGGGTCGTCTCATGCCCGCGAGGAGGGAAGCCCCCGGATCCCGGATGCCTGGCGAGCCGGCTGCGCACCGGCCCCGCTCCCCACGGACGTCGGTACGATCGAGGCGAGCCGACCGGAAGGGGCCCGCCATGAGGATCGTCGCCACGCATCGCATCGAGAGCCCGCACGCCGACGTGCTCGCCTGGCATGAGCGGCCCGGCGCCCTCGTGCGCCTGACCCCGCCCGGGGTCGCCACGATCGACGACCCCACCGCGGGCGGCATGCGTGCGGGACGGGTGGTCGGCGCCCACATGGGCCCCACCGCCCTGCCGCTGCGGCCCGCCTGGGTGCTCCGGCACGCGGAGGCCACCGCGGCCGGTCGCTTCGTGGATCAGCAGGTCAGCGGCCCGTGGCGCAGCTGGCAGCACGAGCACGGCATCGTCGCCGATCCTGCGGATCCGTCGGCCACCCTGCTCACCGATACCATCGAGGTCGAGCTGCCCGGCGGCGTCGAGAGGTCGACCCCCGTGGGCGCGGCCCTCGAGCGCCGCGTGCGTCGGCTGCTCGCCTTCCGCGCACGTCAGCTGCGCGAGGACCTCGCCCTGCACACCGCGCTCGCCGCCGTCCCGCGCCGCACGATCGCGATCACCGGCGCCTCGGGACTCGTGGGCACCCAGCTCGCGGCGCTCCTCGAGAGCGGCGGCCACACGGTGCGCCGGCTCGTGCGCAAGGACCGCCCCGGTCCCGGGGAGATCCGCTGGGACCCGCGCGCGGGGGAGCTGGACCCCGGGGACCTCGAGGGCGTCGACGTGGTCGTCCACCTCGCCGGCCGCTCGATCGCGACCCGCTGGACGGACGCCGCGAAGCGCGAGATCCGCGACTCCCGGGTGGAGGGCACGGCGCTGATCGCCCGCACGCTCGCCAGGATGACGGACGGCCCGCGCACCCTCGTGACCGCCTCCGCGATCGGTGTCTACGGACCGCAGCGGTCCGGGGAGGTGCTCACCGAGGAGGACACCGCCGGCACCGGGTTCCTCGCGGACCTCGTGCGGGACTGGGAGGCCGCGACCGCACCCGCCTCCCGCGCCGGCGTGCGGGTCGCGCAGCTGCGCACGGGCGTGGTGCTCTCCGACGGCGGCGGGTCCCTGCTCCCGCAGCTTCCCCTGCTGCTCGCCGGGGTGGGCGGCCGCCTCGCCCCGCCCGATGCCGTGACCTCGTGGATCACGCTCGACGACCTCGTGCGCGCCTACGCGACCGTGGCCCTCGCCTCGAGCGCGGAGGGCCCGCTGAACGCGGTCGCCCGGCATCCCGTCACCCAGGCGGAGCTCGTGCGCGCCCTGGGTCGCACCCTGCACCGGCCGGCGGTCGTGCCCGTGCCGGCGGCGGGCCCCGCCCTGCTGCTGGGCACGGAGGCGGCGCGCGAGCTCGTCCGCGCGGATCAGCGCGTGGACGCGACGCGGCTGCAGCAGGCCGGCGCCCGGTTCGAGCACCCGCGGGTCGAGGAGGCGCTGCACCACGTGCTGTGGCGCTGAGCGTCCCGGACCCGTGCCTCCCGGAGCGGAGCGCCCCGGATCAGAGCGCGGCCGGAGGTGCTTCGGCGGAGGTCACGGCGTCCTCGACGGCGAGCGGCCCGCGACCGAGGAGGGCGTTGCCGAGGGCGGCGAGCACCACGAGCGACGCGGCCGCGATCGGCAGCAGCACGGCCGTCCCCGCCCCGGTGCTCTCCGCGACCGACCCGGTCAGCGCGGAGGCCGCGGACTGCCCGACGATCGTCGCCGAGCCGAGCATCGTCATCAGGGTCGCCGAGCGGCCTTGCGGGGAGCGCTCCGCCGCGAGGCTGTAGAGCGTGACGACCGTCGGCCCCACGCCGATCCCCGCGACCGCCATCGCCCCGACCATCACGGGCAGCGCGCCGCCCGCGAGACCGAAGGCGAGCATCGCGGCGAGCATGAGCGTGCCGAAGACCAGCCAGCGGGCGCGCAGCGAGAACCGCGCCGGGAACAGGGAGGTGCTGAGCGCGAGGATCGTGGAGCCGACGCCCATCACCCCGTAGACCAGGCCCGCGGACTCCCCGTGGCCCGCCTCGGAGAGCACGGCCGTGAGCGAGGTGAGGACCGTGCCGAAGAACAGGCCCACCCCGAGCGCGCCCGCGACGATGACGAGCACGCCGGGGGTGCGCAGCTCCCGGGCGGGCGCCTGGGCCACGGACTCGTGGGAGGCGGGGGCCTCGACCGTCGCCGTGGGGTGCAGGGCGAAGGCGGTGACGAACACGAGCGTGAGCACCGCGGCGCCGATCATCGGGGCGGCCGGGCTCATCGTCGTCGCGAGCAGACCCACCACGACGGGGCCGAAGACGAAGGCGGTCTCGTCGGCCGCGGACTCGTAGCCCATCGTCCCGTTCATGCTGCGGGCGCGGCGATCCGCGGGCATGCGGCGCAGGATCAGCTGCACGAGCCGGCTGCGGGAGAGCGGGCCGATCTGCGGCGAGGACGCGCCGAGCACGAAGCCCACGGCGAGCACGGCCACGTCGGGCAGGTCGCTGAAGGCGACGACCGCGAGGGCGAGCAGGGCGAGCGAGTTGACGATGCCGGAGGCGAGCAGCACGGGGCGCTGGCCGATCCTGTCCGCCGCGGCGCCCAGCAGCGGGCCCACGAGCGCGGAGCCGAGGCCCACGACGGCGGAGTTCAGCCCGCCCAGCGCGATCGAGTCGCGCGCGGCGACGACGAGCGTCAGGGTGCCCACGACCATCATCGCGAAGGGGAAGCGGGCGATGAAGGCGATCGGGAAGTACGCGGGGCCCGCGAGCCGCAGCAGTGAGGGGGCCGGCGTCGTCCCCTGGTCGGTGGGGGCGCCGTGCGGGGCGTCGGTGCTCTGCCGGGCGGTGTGCGACGAGGTCATGGGGATCCTCCGGGACGGGTGGTGCCGCCTTGGACGATCCGTGAGAGGACCCGAGGTAGATGCACTGCGGGGTGGGACGCCTGGAGCCTAGCGATCCCCGCGCAGGTGTGCCAGCGTTCCGCTCGGTGACGGCGCGGACCTCACACGTCGCCGTCCCCTGCCCGTGCGGGCGAGGCCCGCCCCGGACGGATCCGGGGCGGGCCTCGAGGAGGAGGGCGGCGCAGGTCAGGCGGTGGCGCCGGCCTTCTCGCGCTCACCGGCCGGGGCGGGGCCGGCGGCATCCGCCGCGGTGTCCGCCTGCTCGGCCTGGATGGCCTGGAACGAGGTGCGGCTCGCGGCGTCGTAGGTCGCGCGGTCCAGGATCTTCTCCCGCTTCGCGACGATCACGGCGACCAGCGACTGGCCGGTGACGTTCAGGGCGGTGCGGCCCATGTCGAGGATCGGGTCGATCGCGAGCAGCAGGCCCACGCCCTCGAGCGGGAGGCCCAGCGTGGAGAGGGTCAGCGTGAGCATGACGGTCGCACCGGTCATGCCGGCGGTCGCGGCGGAGCCCAGCACGGAGACCAGCACGATGAGCAGGTAGTCCGTGACGCTCAGCGGCACGCCGTAGAAGTTCGCGACGAAGATCGCGGCGAGCGAGGGGTAGATCGCGGCGCAGCCGTCCATCTTGGTCGTCGCGCCCAGCGGGATCGCGAAGGAGGCGTAGTGGCGCGGGACGCCCATGCGCTCGGTGACGGTCTGCGTCATCGGCATGGTGCCCAGCGAGCTGCGGGACACGAAGCCCAGCGAGGTCGCCGGCCACACGCCGCGGAAGAAGGAGCCGACGCCCAGGCCGTTGATCTTCAGCAGCACCGGGTACACGACGAGCAGCACGAGCAGCATGCCGATGTAGACGTCCGCGGTGAAGACGCCGAGCTGGCCGATCGCGGACCAGCCGTAGGAGGCGACCGCGTTGCCGAGCAGGCCGATGGTGCCGATCGGGGCGAGGCGGATGACCCACCACAGCAGCTTCTGCACGATCTCCAGCGCAGAGCCGGTGAAGCGCAGGAACGGCTCCGCCTTCTCGCCCACGGAGAGCACGGCGATGCCCACGGCGATCGAGATCACGAGGATCTGCAGGGCATTGAAGGTCAGGGAGATCGAGCCGTCGTCCCCGGCGGAGCCCTCGAGGCCCAGGAAGTTCGCGGGCACGAGGCCCACGAGGAAGTCGAGCCAGCCGCCCTGGGTGGAGGAGGCCTCGGCGGTGCCGGCGTCCACGCCGGAGTTCGCGCCCGGGCTGGTCAGCGCGCCCAGCGCGATGCCGATGGAGACCGCGATGAGCGAGGTGATCGCGAACCAGAGCAGGGTCTTGCCGGCGAGGCGGGCGGCGTTGGTGACGCCGCGCAGGTTCGCGATGGAGGTGACGATCGCGAGGAAGATCAGCGGCGGGACCAGGGCCTTCAGCAGGGTCACGAAGATCGTGCCGATGGTGTGGAGGATGGTCGTCAGCCAGTTGGCGCCGTCCGGGTTCGCCTCGGTGACGGCGACGGGGCCGATCTGCGCGGCGACGAGGCCGAGGACCACACCGAGCACGAGGCCGATGAGGACCTGCCAGCCGAAGGGGATCCGGCCCAGCGCGCGCAACGGGTTGCGGGTGGGGGAGGAGGGAGTCGAGGTGCTCACGTGTCTCGACGCTACGCGCGGTTCGTTGAGCTTTCAACAGGATGGCTATGCGGTCACATAAGTATGCGTAGGGCATCGGTAGTGGGTCATAGGCCGTGCGGCGCCAAGGCCGTCCGATCAGCGGAGGAGAGGAACGTCCACCGGAGGCGGAGGGGCGCGGCGCGTCCGGCCTGGAAGGCTGGGCCCATGACCACCAGCACCCCTGCCGACGCCGCACCCCGCGACCCCGCCCTCGACGCGGAGGGCGAGGCGGCGTTCGGGGAGCGCGAGCCGAACCGCTTCGGCGCGGACGTCGAGTACCGCGGCCGCGCCCAGGGGCACGAGTACGTGGCCCGGGTGCGCCACCGCCTGCTGGAGACGAGCCTGCTCCTCGAGATCGACGGCGTGGAGCACGATCCCGCCGCCGAGGAGAAGGCCCTCAAGGCCGCGAAGAAGACCGACGGGCCTGAGGGGGACGAGGCGGCGGAAGGGGATGACGGGCCGACGGGCGCCGACGACCTCCGCTTCCGGATCGATGACGGCTTCGCGACGCTGCGCTGCACCGTCCTCCGTCGGGACTCCGACGGGGAGCACACCGACTATGAGCTGGTCACCGTCCGCACCGCGGGCCTCGGCGGCGCGGGCGAGGTGGAGGTCTCGCGGGGGCCGCGCACCGATCCGCTGATCCCGGCCGAGGGGAGTCCCTCCGCGCTGCGGGACGAGAAGCGCGCCGCGCACCCCAAGCGGTTCGCGGCGTTCGCCGCGGCGCGTCGGGCGGCCGGCTATCTGATCCCGCTGCTGGGGCTCGGCGCCCTGTTCTCGAACCTCCTGCGCCCCGTGCGCGAGTGGGTGGCGTCGTTGCTGCGACCGGTGGTGGAGGCCATCGGCGCTGTCGTGAACCCGGTGCTCGAGGTGATCGGCGACCTCCTCCGCCCGGTGAGGGACCTGCTGGCCGCGGTGCTGCGTCCTGTCGCCCGTGCGCTCGACTGGCTCCGTGACCTGCTGCTGGGCTGGATCCCGGATCTGTCCCTGCCCTTCTCCGTGCCGGACTGGGTGCCCGACCTCGTGGTCCCGCTGATCGTGGTCCTGCTGGTGTTCAGCGCGACGCTCAGCGGCATCCGACGGCGCAGCGCCGCGCTCGAGGAGGCGAGGAAGCAGCCCGGCGGGCCCACCGATGCCCCGGACGAGCGCAAGAAGAAGGCCGCGGCCTCGCAGAAGGACGACGGCGACGATGCTCCCGATGGCGAGGATCCCGTGGAGACACCGTGAAGCCGACCTCGTCGCCGCGCGGGGCTGCGTAGCGTCGTTCCCGGGGAGCCCGTCGGGCGCCAGGGGGGAGGGGATCGTGAGGTCGGAGGTCAGGGCGACGCGGGTCGCAGCAGTGGTCACGGGGGTGCTCGTCCTCGTCTTCGCCGCCGTCGTGGTCGGAGCGGTGCAGGGTGCGAGAGAGGTGGTCGAGGAGCTGGCCCGGGAGGAGCGGTCCCCGGCCCTCAGCGACGACCCGCAGGAGCTGCACGAGGCCTGGGGCATCGGCGTGCCTCACGACGCGCGGGTGGTGTCCCATCGCTATGGCGAGGTCGGTCCGCACGGTGAGAGGGACGAGGTCTGGGAGCTGGATCTGCCTGCCGCGGAGCGCACGGGCTTCTGGCTCCCCGAGGAGCTCGCCGCCCCTCTCGTCGGCGCGGACCGCATCACTGCGGAGTCCG
The DNA here is from genome assembly GCF_054777615.1 of Brachybacterium horti. Lineage (NCBI taxonomy): Bacteria > Bacillati > Actinomycetota > Actinomycetes > Micrococcales > Dermabacteraceae > Brachybacterium > Brachybacterium horti. The sequence continues at coordinate 695,348 of NZ_BAAHAM010000001.1, read as the reverse complement.
TCGCCGTGGGCGCTGCCGTGCCCGACGGCGATCTCGCCTTCGAGTCGCTCACCTGCAAGGAGAAGTTCGTCCAGGACGGCGAGGACGTGCTGCTGGCCTGCATCGACCCGAGCACCGAGGAGTACGTGGTGTTCGAACGGTTCGCCTGACCGTCGATGCTCGCGGACGGCTCGCTCGCGACGCCGGCGCGTCGGCGCGTCGACCGAGGCGGGCTCCGAGGTTCCCACGGCCCGTCGGCCGCCGGAGCGATCCGCCGACGAGGCACACGATCAGAAGAACCCCAGATAGCGGTCGGTCTCGTCACGGAGCTCCTGCTCCGGTGTCCTCGCCGGCGGGGCGTAGGGCTCGTCACCGAGGGCGGCCAGCGCTCGATCGTAGAAGTCGGCGGAGACGAGGACCGCTCGCCGGCGCACCCCGCGGCTCGAGATCGTGACGGGTTCGCGACGCGAGAGCTCGAGGTGCTCGCTGAGCCGGGTGCGGAAGCGGGAGCAGGAGACGGTGGCCATGCGCGGAGCCTCGCACCGGGGCCCGGGGCTCACGAGGGCAGGCGGAGGAATGTGGACGCGAGGGGCATCGGGAGGAACCCCCCGCCCGTCGATCGGTCAGCTCGTCGTTCGATCTGGCCGTCGTTCGGTCGGCCCGTCGGCGCGAACGGGCAGAGCGTGCTGGGGACAGGGCCTCCCGGGAAAAGGCTGGTCATCATGTACATGATGACCAGCGTTTCTTGAACACGGACAGCCGCCTGCTCCGGTCCTCCAGGCATCTCTGCGCGTCCTCTACGCGTCCTGGGAGCCGAGGGGACGGCGGCCGAGCGGCTGCTGGAATCGCAGCAGGTATCCGTCGGGATCCGTGACGAGGAACTGGCGCACGCCCGCCTCCTCCTCGTCGATCCGGTACCAGCGGGTCTCCGGCTCCATGAACAGCGGGACGCCGTGCGCGCGGAGCTCGGCGAGGATCGGATCGAGATCCACCACGGAGATCTGCAGGTTCAGCCCGCGGCCGTACGGCGGTTCCAGCTCGCCGGTCAGCCAGTTCCGACCCGTCCCGCGCTGCTCGAGCATCACGTGAGCGGAGCCCCGGGCGAGGTAGGCGAAGCCCTCGTCGGGGCGGGCGTAGCGGATCGCGAAGCCGCACAGGTCGCGCCAGAAGCAGAGGCTGAGCTCGAGGTCGTCGACGAGCAGCTCGGGCACGAGCGAGGGCTCGAGGCCATGACCGGACTCGTGCCCGCCGGTCGTGGCGGAGCCGAGCCCAGGGGGCCTGGGCCCGTCGGTGGACCCGCTGCCGTGGGAGGACCCGCGGCCGTCGGATGCGGCGCCCGACAGGGCCTCGCCGGGAGGGGTCATCCCGCGTGGGCGGCGAGGTACGCCCCGCGCTCCTGCAGCCACGCGACCTCCTCCGCCTGGGTGCGCTCGCGCGGGCGCACGTCGAAGTGGATCCGCTTCTCGGGCAGCTCCGGATCGGGCACCTCGAGGAACAGGATCGTGTGCCCGGTCGCCGGGTCGTGGATCGGGCACTCCTCGTGGCCGGGGAGGTTCGGGTCCTCGGGATCCATCTCGTAGGCGAGCACCGCCCGCCACCATTCCGAGAGCGCGAACGCGTCGTGGCAGTCGATCGTGGTGTGCGAGATGAGGACGCTCATCACGCGAGTCTCACCGGGAGCGGCCCGTCGGTCAACGGGAATCGTCCTCGGGGGAGGGGACGTCGGGGCGGCGGTCGCCCTTCTTTCGCTGGAGCCGCACGATCGCGACGGTCAGGCCGACGAGCACCGCGAGCGTGACCATCGCCCAGGCGAAGCGGGGCTCGCCCGCGTCCGCGTCGGCGATGAGGATGGCGAAGACGAAGATCAGGATCACGAGCAGCGACATCAGGCGCATCGCCGCGACGTTCCGGCGGCGGTCCGCGCGGTTCGTGCTGAGCCCGTTCTCGCCGACCAACTGCTCGGGCCGGAAGAGCGTGAGCAGCGGCATGATCACCGCGATGCTCAGGGCGAGCCCGCCGAGCATGCCCACCAGCAGGGACAGCAGCGCGCCGAGGACGAAGAACATGACCAGGGGCGAGCCCTCGGGGATGATCCCGCTGTCGCCGACGGCCGCGCGGTACTGCTCCGCGAACCCGTGGCCGACCGGCGGCACGAGGAACGCGAGGAACGCCGGGAGCAGTCCCACGATCGCGCCGAGCACCGGCACCGCCATCGTGCGGTAGAGCGCCGCCATGAGGATGCCGAGCTCCGCGTCGCGCCGCCACAGCGAGGAGAGCACCGCCCACAGCATCGCGGGGGCGGGGCACAGCACGATCACGAAGGTCAGCGCCTCGGCCGTCGGCTGCGGAAGCTCCGCGAGGGCGAACACGAGGGTCCCGGCGAGGGCGGCGAGCGAGCCGAGCACGAGCAGCACCCTCGATGCCGGGGAGAGCAGCCGTCGCAGCAGCGGGTCCTTCGCGGACGTCACCGGGGGTCTCGGGGTGCGAGGAGAGCCGGCGTCGTCGGCGGTGTCCCCGAGCTTCCCGGCGACCTCGCCGATCCGCCCGGGCAGCGCCCGCACCGTGCGGGTGCGCCGCATCATCAGCGGCAGCGCCGCGATCGCGACCAGGGCGGCGAGAGCGGCGAGGAGCACCGAGAGCACGAACGGGAGGTCCTCCGGCAGTGGGATGCCGTGCCGCAGCCGGGGCACGGCGCTCGTGCGGATCCCCTCGGCATCGGCGAGGACCTGCGCGAGACCGAGCGTCGCGAGCGCGGCGAGGAACGCGGCGAGCGGGGGCACCGCCTCGACCAGTCGCGGCGGGGTGCGCGCCCGCAGCTGGCCCGCGGTCACGATGCCTGCATAGACCAGCAGGAGCACGTGGACCACGCAGATCAGCGCGAAGGCGAGCGCGGTCTCGTCCCCCAGCGTCACCGCGATCGCGAAGGTGAGCAGCGGGACCACGAGCAGCACGAGCGCGCCGACCACGATGCGCTGCAGCATGACGGGGCCGGTCGCGACCCCCGACGGCGCACGGGTGCCGGAGCCGGAGCCCGAGCGGGAACCGAGGGCAGAGGGCGCACCGGTCCCGCGGCCCGGGGGCTGGTTCGTGCTCACCCCCGCGATCCTTCCAGCTGCCCGTCCCGCCGGGAACCGTTCGCGGGAGGCTGTGGACCGCGGCGCCCGGGGGAGGGGATGTCGCCGATCCCTCCCCACGGCCTGCTCGTCCACCGCTCGGGGCGGTGGACGTCAGCCGCCTCCACTAGCCTGTGGGGGTGGCCACCGCTCTGTACCGTCGATACCGCCCGGAGTCCTTCGCCGAGGTGATCGGCCAGGACCACGTCACCACGCCCCTGCGGCGCGCGCTGCGCAACGGCCGCATCGGCCATGCCTACCTCTTCTCGGGGCCTCGCGGCTGCGGCAAGACGACCTCCGCCCGCATCCTCGCGCGCTGCCTGAACTGCGCGGAGGGCCCGACGGACACCCCCTGCGGGACCTGCGACTCGTGCCGCGACCTCGCCCGCGGAGGGGCCGGCAGCCTCGACGTCGTCGAGATCGACGCCGCGAGCCACGGCGGTGTGGACGACGCCCGTGAGCTGCGCGAGCGCGCCTCCTTCGCCCCGGTCCGCGACCGCTTCAAGGTGTTCATCATCGACGAGGCGCACATGGTCACCTCCGCGGGCTTCAACGCGCTGCTCAAGCTCGTCGAGGAGCCGCCGGAGCACGTGAAGTTCGTCTTCGCGACCACGGAGCCGGACAAGGTCATCGGCACCATCCGCTCCCGCACGCACCACTACCCGTTCCGCCTGATCCCGCCGCAGGTCCTGACCCCGTACCTCGAGCAGGTGTGCGCCGCGGAGGACGTGCACGTGGGCGACGGCGTGCTGCCGCTCGTGGTCCGGGCGGGCGGCGGTTCCGCGCGCGACACGATGAGCGTGCTCGACCAGCTCATGGCCGGCGCCGGGGACGACGGCCTCGACCACGCGACCGCGATCGCGCTGCTGGGCTTCACGGACACCGCGCTCCTGGACCAGGCGATCACCGCGATCTCCGCGCGGGACGCCGCGAGCCTGTACGACGCGGTCGAGCAGGTGCTCGCCACCGGCCACGAGCCGCGCCGCTTCGTCGAGGACCTCCTGGAGCGGGTGCGCGACCTCATCGTGCTCGCCGCGGTGCCCGAGCGCGCCGAGGACCTCCTGCCCCAGGTCCCCGCGGACGAGCTCGCGTCGATGCGGGAGCAGGCCGCCTCGATTGCCCCGGCGGATCTCTCCCGCTGCGGCGACCTCATCCACGAGACGCTCTCCACGATGAGCGGCGCCACCTCCCCGCGGCTGCACCTCGAGCTGCTCGCCGCGCGCCTGGTGCTGCGGGACGAGCGGGCCGCCGCCGCACCGGCTCCGGGCGGGCAGGGCGGCCCGGCGGGGCAGCCCGGTCAGGGCGCACCCCGGGGTGGCCAGCAGGCGAGCGGGCGCGGTCAGGGCGCCCCGGCGCCGCAGAACGGTCAGGGCGCGCCGGGCGCCGACGCCGCGCCGACGGCCGGGAGCGGCCGGGAGGAGGCGCGTCGTATCGCGCAGGAGCGCGCGGAGGCCTCGCGTCGCACGCGCGGCGGCGCCGCGGCGACCAGGCCCGACGATCGGCGGGAGGCCACCGGCGCCGCGGCGCCGCAGGCACCCGCGCCCCAGCAGGCACCCGCCGCGCGGGAGGAGCCTGCCGCGCGGCAGGCACCCGCGCAGCAGCAGCCTGCCGCGGCGGAGCAGTCGGGGGGCCAGGCCCCCGCGGCGTCGACCGGCAGCCGCCCCGCCACGACCTGGGACCCGACGCCGGCGGCGGACCATGACCGGGCTCCCGCCCGGGGCGGCGCCACACCCGTCGAGGAGGTTTCCGGCCAGGGCGCGGCCCAGGGGGCTGTCGCCGAGGAGTCCGCGGCACAGGCCCCGGCGGCGCAGGCACCCGTGGAGGATGCTCCGTCGCCTGCGGCCCCGGCGGGCGGCCCGTCGACGGCCGACGTGCAGGGCAACTGGTCCGCGATCATGGACGAGCTCGCCCAGATCCGCCGTCCCAGCTGGGCGCTGATCGCGCAGAACGCCCAGCTCAACGCCATGAACGGGACGAACCTGGTGATCGGGTTCCGCACCGACGGGCTCGTGGCGGCCTTCCATCGCGGCACCGCGGCGGAGAACCTCGCCGACGCCGTGCGCCGCATCATGCACGTCGAGGTCACCGTCCAGGCCGTCGTGGGAGACGGGCCCGGCGGTTCCGGCAGGCCCGGTGCCTCCGGCGGTCCGGGTGGGCCCGGCGGCCAGCGCGGCCCCGGCGGTCAGAGCGGCCCCAGCGGGCAGGGCGGGTCCGGAGGCCAGATGGGACTCGGTGGCCAGGCGGGCGCCGGTCGCCAGGCGGGCCCCGATGGTCAGGCAGGCGCCGGCAGCAACGCCGGATACGGCGGCCGGGGCGGTGCCGCTGCTCAGGGCGGGAACGCCGGGCAGTCGACCTCCGGCGGGCGGCAGGGCACCCGTGCGCAGAGCGATCCCGCCGGCTCCGCCCGGGGCGGGAGCCGACCGTGGGGCGACCTCGCCGCCTCCGCCGGGTCGCTCTCGCGCGGGGCCGACGCGCCGTCCGGGCGACAGCGTCCCGCCGTCGACGACCACGATCTCCCGCCGGAGCCCGACGACGACGAATTCCCGTCGGACCCGGAGGACTCGTTCCCGCCGGATCCTCAGGACCAGCGGTCCTCTGCCCCGTCGTCGGCGCCCCGGGCCGCCGCGCCGTCCGCGAGCCGCGGCGCCGCTGCGGCGTCCGCCGCGTCCACGCCCGACGCCCCGCACAGCAGCGGCAGCGGCGACGGCGGCGGGAGCTCCTCCCGTCACTGGTCCGATGCCCTGCCCTCCGCGGGTGGAGCCGACGCACCGACCACCGGGGCTAGCGCGCCCGGCGGCAGCGCCGATGAGGCCCCGGTCGTCGAGGACGAGGGTCGGGACAGCGTGCCCGAGGGCGAGCCCCGCACCTACGGTCAGGCCGCGATCCGGCGCGCCATCGCCGAGGGCCGCGTGGTGCGCTCCCGCCCGGCCGCGCACATCGTCGCCGCCACGACCGGCGCCGGCGCCTCGACCGACGTCGGCGCCTCGTCGACGCCCGCCCCGGGCGGCCCGTCGGGCATCGACCCGTCCGCCCCGTCAGGTCCTGCGCCGTCCGCCCCGTCGGCGGACGACCCGTCCGCCCTGTCGGACCCGTCGGCCTCCGACCCGGGTGCCCCGTCCGCCGGTTCTGCCCTCTCGTCGGGCTCCGCGCCGTCGCCCGCATCGGCCTCCGACGCGGACGGCCCTGCCGGGGCGATGGGCGACGCGTCCTCGTCGGGCGGGCCGTCCGAGGGTGCAGGGACCCGGGCCGCGGCACCGCTCGCCCCCGGCGCCTCGCAGGCCGTCCGCCCGGCCACCGCCTGGGGTGACGCGGCTCCCGCAGCCGCTCCGTCGGCCCCGCGCCCGCAGTCGACCACCGCTCCCGCCGCTCCTGCAGCAGGTTTCGCGCCGTCCGCCGAGCAGGCGGTCGACGACTCCGCCCCGCGCACCGGCGCGGCCCTCGCCCGGCAGGCCTCGCAGGCGGCGCGCGCCGCGGCCGCCGACCGTCGCCAGCAGGCGCAGAGCCGCAGGCCCGACGAGGCCCCCGTGCCGGAGGTCGAGGTCGACCCCACCGGCGGCGCCTCCCGTGACGACGAGGACGCCGTGGTCGCGACCCGCTCGGGCCGCCAGGTCATCGAGGCCGTGCTCGGCGGCCGGGTCCTCGAGGTCATCGACGAGACCGGCGACCGGCGCTGAGCCCCGCCGCGGAGCACACCGGCTCCACGCCGCCGAGCCCCTCCGCGGCGCCCGGCCGCCTCGCGCCGCTCAGTCCTCCTGCGGCGCGAGCAGGGTGAACAGGTCGGTGCGCAGCGTGGCCGGATCGATGTCCGGCGTCGGCGCCGTCACGTAGAACTCCCAGAACGGGAACGCCATCTGCTCGCCCGCCTCGCCGAGCTGCGCGGTGAACGCGCCCCACGCCTCCGCGAGACCGTCGTAGCCGCCCACGTGGCTCGCCGCCGCGACGCGCCCCGCGGGCAGCACCGAGGCGCGCACCTCGAAGCCGCTGGGGAGGGCGAGGGTCTGCGTGAGGTGACCGTCCACGGGGAAGCCCACCTCGAGATCCGCGGTGTCCACCGGCATCCGACGGTGCAGCGAGAAGGCCGGGCCGATCGGCGCGATCCCCGCCTCCTCCAGCGCGGGCACCAGATGGGAGAAGGTGCCGTCCATGAGCGAGGGCATCTCGTGCATGGGGAAGTCGGTGCGGGAGACCACGGCGGTGTGCACGAGCGGCGCGTCGGCGATGGTGCCCGCGGGGATCGGCTCGTCGGCGTCGTAGGGCGAGGGCAGGGTCGTCATCGTCGGATCCTCCTGGGAGCAGCGGTGTCCGGGCGACCGGCGGGCGGTCCCCGATGGGCAGACGCTAACCCACGGGGCCGTGACCCGCCCGGGAGTCGCGGGCCCGGGGCGCGCTCGCCGGCGGGTATAGCGTGCCCGCGTGCTCACCCTCGAGATCGACGGCTCCCGCGTCCACGACATCCCCAGCTTCTACGACGAGATCAACCGTGTGTTCATGACCGGCATGGACTGGCAGCTGGGGCCGAGCCTCGACGCGCTCGAGGACATGCTCCGCGGCGGGTTCGGCGCCCTGCACGGCCACGACGAGGCGCGCGTCGTCTGGCACGACCACGCGCACTCCGCGGCGGCGCTGGGGGTGGCGACCACGCGGGCGCAGCTGCTCGAGAAGCTCGCGCAGCCCGAGCGCTACGACGTCGCGCTCATCGCGCGCCGGCTCGAGCGGCTCGACGCGGAGGGCGGCCCCACCTACATGGACACCGTGCTCGAGATCTTCGGCGACAAGCCCGCGCTGCACCTCGAGCTCGCCTGAGTCCGACCATCCGGCGTGCCCGAGCGCACGCCGCCCTCACCTCTGCGCGTCCTGCCTGGCCACTACAGTGGAGGGGTGTACGAAGGCATCGTCCAGGACCTCATCGACGAGCTCGGGAAGCTTCCCGGGATCGGCCCCAAGTCAGCGCAGCGGATCGCGTTCCATCTGCTCGACGCGGACGAGTCCGACGTGCGCCGTCTCGCCGAGGTCCTCGTGACCGTCAAGGAGACCGTGAAGTTCTGCGAGATCTGCGGGAACGTCTCCGCGGAGACCACCTGCCGGATCTGCGCGGACCCGCGCCGTACCGACGAGGTCATCTGCGTGGTCGAGGAGTCCAAGGACATCGTCGCGATCGAGCGGATCCGCGAGTTCAAGGGCCGCTACCACGTGCTCGGCGGCGCGATCGACCCGATCGGCGGCGTGGGCCCCAACGACCTGCGCATCACCGAGCTCATGACCCGCCTCGGGACGGGGGAGACCCAGGAGGTCATCCTCGCCCTGGACCCGAACATCGAGGGCGAGGCGACCTCCGCGTACCTCTCGCGTCTGCTCTCCTCCCTCGAGATCTCCGTGACGCGCCTCGCCTCCGGGCTGCCCGTGGGCGGCGACCTCGACTACGCCGACGAGATGACCCTGGGCCGCGCCTTCCTGGGCCGCCGCAGCGTCTGAGACCGCCGGGACCCTGCAGGAGGAGCCGACGTGACCAGCCCCTACGCCCGGGCCCTGCCCCCGCTGAGGGACCTCCCCGCCCCGCCGCGCCTCCCGCTCGAGGACCCCGAGCTGGTCCCGCCCGCGCAGATCATGCTCGACTCCCGGCGTGAGCTGGCCCTGCGCCTGCTGCGCGCCGCGTGGGTGCCCGCCCTCCTGCTCGTGGCGCTGTGGCTCGTGCTGTGGTGCCTGTTCGTGCTCGGCTCCGCGCCGACCATGTGGACCCTGTCGCTGCTGTTCGGCCTCGCGGAGCCGCTGCTGCTGAACCAGACCGTCGCCGCGCTCGGCTTCTCCCGCGGCGCGCTCGGGCTCTCCGTGCTGCTGGTGCCGCTGCTCGCCCCGCTGCTGAGCCTCGCGACCCTGCCGCTCGCCGCCTGGCGGGTCGCCGCGCTCGACCCCGCCGCCCAGCTCTCCGAACAGGTCTTCCAGCGCGCCGTCGCCTCCCGGATCAGCTCGACGCTGCTCGCCCCCGTGCTCGTCGTCATCGCCCTCACCGCGGTGCTCGGCGCCGTGGACGGCCCGATCCCGTGGAACGGCCTGGGTGCCGGCCCGCTGATGGCCGTCTGCCTGGCCCTGCTCGCCGTGCAGGCGACCGGTGCGGGGCTGCGGCGCTGGCTGAGCGCCCCGCGTCTGCTGGGCGTGAACCCCGTCGGCGAGCTGCGGCGCACCGCGCTCATCGGCCGGGACCCCGATGCCCGCCGGGAGGCGGCGGCGCAGCTGCTCGCCACGGACCGTCGCCACCTCCCGCCCACCCCGGGCTCGGAGGCGGACGGCGCCGGGCTCACCCGGGCCGGGATGCTGCGCGCCCTCGCTGCGATCGGCGGGGCGTCCCGGCGCTGGTTCTGGCCGGCGCTGCTGGTCGGCGGCTGGCTCACCTTCTCCGTCGCCGATCTGGTCCTCACCTTCTCCGGGCTCGCCGCGACCGAGCTCACCGCCGTGCCCTCGCCGCTCGGCCCCGTGCAGGCGGCCGTGATGCTCCCCGTCGCGGCGCTCACGGCGCTCGCGCTCGCCCCTGTGCCGGGCCTCGCGGCGCGGCTCGTCGAGGGCCGGCGCGGAGCGGTGAGCGACCTGCGCACCTACGAGGACTGGTCGCACCGCGCGCGCGTGAACCCCTGGGAGTCCGGGCTCGTCGCGGTCGGCGGCTGGCTCGGCGCGGGCGTCACGGCCGCGGGCATCGCCGTCGCGACGACGATCCTCGCGGTGACGGGGCTGCACAGCGCCATGACCTGGTCCGGCGCCGTCGTGCTGCTCCTGCTCGCGGTGCCGATGGCGGGGCTGACGGTCGCCGCGGCCCTGCGCCGTGACGCCCGCACCGTGCTCTACGGCCCCGCGGGCCTGTACACGCGGCGCGCCACGCCGTTCCGGCTCGTCGCCCCCTCGCGCGGCACGCGGGCCCAGCGTGCCGCGGATCCCGCGGTGCGGGCGGAGATGCGCCGACGGATCGCGGCGGAGGGCGGGGACCCCTTCGGCCTGCGCGACCTCGACGCCGAGGCCGGGGACCGGCTCTGGGTGGACGACTCCCAGCCCGGTGCCCGGGCCGCGGAGGTGCGGCCGGGGGACGTCGAGCAGGGCCGGCTGCCGGACTTCGGCGGCGAGGGCTCGCCGTTCTCCGCGCCCGGCGAGGACGCCTACGAGATCCCCGAGACCGTCACCCGCCTCCCGAGGCCCTGAGCGGCCGCCGGTCCCGGCCCCGATCGCGGTGATCGGGACCGGGACCGGGACCGAGCTCGCACGCGGCGGCTGCGGTCAGGCGATCCGCTCGCCGCGCCCCAGGTGGCGCACCGGCACGGCGACGCGGCGGATCGCGAGGGTCACCGCGGCGACGCCCACGATCGCCCACAGCCCCAGGCCCATCGGCCACAGCGGGGCGCCGTCGGAGCCGTCCTCGAGATGCGCCGGGTAGCCCTTGTCCTCGATCCAGCACTCGTTGAAGTTCGACGGGGCGAGGGGGTGCGCGGCCGAGCGCATCCCGAACTTCAGCGTGCTGAGCAGGTCGAGGCCCTCGTCCGCCCCGGTCACCCAGCGGTCCGCGGTGACCGTCGGCGCGGTCTCCGCGAGCAGCACCACCGGGTTGCCCCACATGAGCGGCATCGTGAGGTCCAGGCGCGAGATCTGCCGGGTCTCCCTGCGGGCCTCGCACGTCATCGGGCTGTCGGCCTCCACGTCCTCGTCCGCCGGATACGCCGTGGAGTAGACCGTGACCTCCTTCTGATCGGTGATGACGAGGCCGGAGACGCCCCAGGCGACGGGCAGCACGACCGTCACACCGATCACGAGCACATAGGCGAGGACCACCGAGCTCAGCGTGCGCCGCGTGAGCGCGGAGAGCCCCAGGCCCAGCGCGGTCACGCAGGCGGTGAGCACGACGATCACCGCGAGCAGGCGCAGCATGTACAGCGGGTCCACGTGCCCCAGCACCGCGATCGGCACGAGCGAGGGCAGGGCGAGCACGAGGAACGCGAGGCCCGTGGACCAGCCGGCGAGGAGCTTGCCGAGCACGATCTCCGCCGGGGAGAGCAGGCTCGCCTGGAGCGTCGCGAGGGTCCCCGCGCTGCGGTCGCCGTTGATCGCCCCCGCGGAGAGCGCGGGCACCACGAGCAGCATCGCGAACATGACGAAGACGATCTGGGCGCTGAAGATCATCGAGGAGACCTGCTCGACGCCGTCGTACTGGGCGGTGAGCAGCACCGGGGCGAGGCCCAGGGCGCCGATGCCCAGCAGCACGATCATCCACACGGCGAGGGCGACCACCCAGGCGCGGGAGCGCAGGCGCTGCTTGAGCTCGAGGGAGGCGACGAGCCACAGCCCGCGGCCTCGCAGTCGGAGGGTGCCGGTGCGGCGGGTGGCGTTCATCAGAGGGCTCCTTCCCGGCGCGCGGCGTCCGAGGCGAGGTAGGCGGCCTCGAGGCGGCCGGTGGCAGGGGCGAAGGAGGCCACGCGGGCGTCCTGGGCGACGAGGTCCGTGAGCAGGCGGGCGGCGCGGGACTCGTCCGGCAGGTGCACGAGGACCTCCGCGTGACCGCTCGTGCTCGCGCTCGCGGGCACCACGTCGCCGTGGCGCACGCCGAGCGTGCCGAGCGCGGCGCGCAGGGCTCCCTCGTCCAGCGACGTGATCCGCCAGGGGCGGGGCCGCTGCGCGAGCTCGCGCACGCTCGAGGCGTCGACGACGCGGCCGGCGTCCATGAACACCACGTGATCGGCCATCTCCTCGAGCTCGCCGAGGATGTGGCTGGAGACCAGCACGGTCGCGCCCTCCGCGGCGACCTGCCGCACCACGCTCAGCAGGCGGCGGCGGGAGGCGGGATCGAGACCGGAGGCGGGCTCGTCGAGGATCAGCACGCGCGGGGAGTGCACGAGCGCACGGGCGAGGCCCAGGCGCTGCTTCTGCCCGCGGGAGAGGACGTGCGCGGGCTGCTGCGCGAGCGGCACGAGGTCGAGCAGCTCGAGCAGGTGCGCGACCCGCTCCCGCAGCTGCGCGGGCGGCAGGAAGTAGGCGCGGCCCATCGTCTCGAGCACCTCGGCGACCCGCAGCGAGTCCCAGGCGCCGAACTGGTCCGGCATCCAGCCGACGGCCGCCCGCACGGCGGGGGAGTCGACCGCCGGGTCCACGCCGTCCACGAGCACGCGGCCCGAGTCCGGGGCGAGCAGCGAGGCGAGCATGAGCATGAGCGTGGACTTGCCGCAGCCGTTGGGGCCGACGAGCGCGGTCACCGCGCCGCGCGGCGCGGTGAGGTCGAGGCCGTGCACCGCCTGCACGCTGCCGAACGCGCGGCTCACGCCCTCGGCGACGATCCCGGGGCCCTCGGGCCGCCGCGGGGCGGGCCCCGGCGTCGTCCCACCCCCGAGCGGCGGGAGTCCGGCGGGTGTCGACGGGTCCGGTGGCTGCGGCTGCCCCGGCGCCGCGGGGTCCAGGCTGCTGTTCTCGCTCATGGCACCATCTTCCCCGGACGGAGCGCCCTGAACAGTGTTTCTGCGCGCACGTTCCGGATGTATCCCGTGTGCGCCCTGTGAAGATCCCGAACGGGCGGGCCGGTCCGGTGGAGGCCTCAGGTCGAGGGGGCCCCGTCCGCGGCGACGGCCAGGCGGATCGCCGCGCGGAGGGCGACGAAGGCGGCGGTGATCGTCGGCCCGTCGTCGCGGCGGAAGGTGACGCGGTGCAGGACGAGTCCCTCGATCGCGGCGAGGATCAGCGTGACGTGGGCGTCCGCGGGGGAGGGGAGGTCGTGCTCGGCGAAGGCGGAGCGCACGGAGTCCTCGTAGCCGCGGTAGAGGTGCTCTGCGAGCGGTCGCAGCTCGGGGGTGTGGCGCGTCGCGAGCAGCACCTCGTACTCGAACACCTGGAGATCGGTCTGCTCGTCGATCCAGGAGACGAGGTCCTCCTCGGGGTAGTCGGGGTCCTCGAGCAGGAGGGAGACGGGGTTCCGCCGGAGGCTCTGCGGGAGGATCGTGTCGAGCGCCTCGGCGATGAGCGAGGTCATGGTCCCGAAGTGGTGGCGCACGAGGCCGTGGGTCACCCCTGCCTCCCGCGCGACGGAGCGGTGGGAGAGGCCGGCGATGCCCTGGGCGGCGACGACCCGGATCGCGGCCTGGACGAGCTCGCCGCGGCGCTCGCCGTAGCCGGGGCGGCGTGCCGGGGAGGGCGGGGTCGCGGGAGGCATGGTCACCGATCGTACTGGCCGGCTCGGTCCGGTCCCGCGCACGGCGAGCGCGGGCAGGGCCGCCGTGCGCTCCGTCGAGGGGGCCCGGCGGTGTCCACATGGTCGACATCGCGGTCACGAACGCATAACGGGGCGCCCTGACCATAGGAATAATACGAACGTACAACTTGAGTGTCCCCACGTCCCGCGCCGCACCCGAGCGGGGCGACACCGATCCTCGGATCCGCAGGAAGGGGTTCACCCATGGCTGTCATCTCCCCACCCGCCGTCCCCGCCGCGCCCGCCGCCGCACCCCGGCTCCAGGGCTCGCTCGGCCCCGTCGCCATCGTCTTCATGGTCGTCGCCGCCGCCTCCCCGCTCACCGTGATCGGCGGCGGCGCCCCGCTCGGCATCGCCCTCGGGAACGGGGCGGGCTTCCCGGCGCTCTTCCTCCCCGTCGCCGCCGTCCTGCTCCTCTTCGCCGTCGGGTTCATGGCGATGACCCGCGTCGTCGAGCGGCCCGGCGCCTTCTACACCTACATCGGGGAGGGCCTCGGCCGGCACCTGGGCACCGGCGCCGCCTGGCTCGCCGTGCTCTGCTACACCTCGATCCAGCTCGGCGTCCTCGCCTACCTCGGCGCGCTGCTCGCCCGGACGGGTGCCGCCGTGGGACTGCCCGCCGCGCCCTGGTGGGTCTGGACCCTGCTCGTCGTCGGCGCGGTCGGCGTGCTCGGCTACCGGCGGATCGACGTCTCCTCCAAGGTGCTCGGCGTGCTCCTGGTGTGCGAGATCCTCGTGATCGTCGCGATCACCTCCGTCGCCGTGCTCGGCGGCGGGGCCGACGGTCTCGCCCTGGACTCCTTCACCCCCGCGACCGCGCTCTCCGGCTCGCCCGGCGTGGGCCTGCTCTTCGCGATCGCCGCCTACATCGGCTTCGAGGCCACCGCGATCTACCGCGACGAGGCCCGCGACCCCGACCGCACGATCCCGCGCGCCACCTACGGCGCCCTGCTCGGCGTGACCGGCTTCTACGCCGTCGGGATCTGGGGCGTCGTCGTCGCCTGGGGCCCGCAGGAGGTGGTGCGGGTCGCGCTCTCCGACCCGAGCATGCTGCTGCAGGCCACCGCGGGGCTCACCCTCGGCGCCGCCGGCCCCGTCGTCGTGGACGTCCTGATCATGACCAGCATGCTCGCCTGCGTGCTGTCCTTCCACAACGTGCTCGCCCGCTACCTCCACTCCATGTCCGGCGCAGGGCTGCTCCCCGCCCCGCTCGAGGACGTCCACCCCCGGCACGCGTCCCCGCACCGCGCCTCGGTGGTCCAGAGCCTCACCGCCGCGGTCCTCACCCTGCTCTTCGCCGCCTGCGGCCTGGACCCCGTGCTCGAGGCCTTCACCTGGTTCTCCGGCGTCGGCACCCTCGCGGTCGTCCTGCTCATGCTCGGCACGAGCCTCGCCGCGCTCACCTACTTCGCCCGGCACCGGGAGCAGGCCGCGGAGCTCGGCCGCTGGCGCACGGCGATCGCGCCGGCGCTCGGGGCGATCGGCCTCGCCGCCCTCGGCGCGGTCCTCGCCGCGAACTTCCCGATGCTCGTCGGCGACGTCGGCCCCGACGGCGCCCCCGCCTTCGGCGTCCTCAGCGGCGTGCTCGTGGGCCTGTGCCTCGCCGCCGTGCTGCTCGGGACCGTGCAGAGCCTCGTGCTCCGCCGTCCCGCCGCCCTCGACGCGGCGGCCCCCGCCGCCGTCCTCACCACCCCCACCCTGATCGGAGAGACCGATGTCTGAGCTCCTGGACCGCACCCCCGCCCCCCAGCAGGCCGCCGCGCTGCCGCGGATCGACTTCCGCTACCTGTCCGAGCCGGACATGATCGCCGCCGGCGTCACCGACATGGCCGCCTGCGTGGACACCATGGAGGAGGTGCTCGCCCTCCTGCACCGCGGCGACTACCGGATGGCGGGCGCGAACAGCGACTCCCACGGCGCCATGGTCACCTTCCCCGCGGCCCCCGACCACGCGGGGATGCCCGCCGACGGCCCCGACCGCCGCTTCATGGCGATGCCCGCCTACCTCGGCGGCAGCTTCGGCACCTCGGGCGTGAAGTGGTACGGCTCGAACATGGACAACCGCCGGCGCGGTCTGCCCCGCTCGATCCTCATGCTCACCCTCAACGACACCGACACCGGGGCCCCGCTCGCGCACATGTCCGCGAACCTGCTCTCCGCCTACCGCACCGGCGCGATCCCCGGGGTCGGCGCCCGCCATCTCGCCCCCGCGGCGGCACGCGTGGTCGGCATCGTCGGCCCCGGCGTCATGGCCCGCACCTCCCTCGAGGCCTTCCTCGTCGCCCGCCCCACGATCGACACGGTCAAGGTGAAGGGACGCGGCGCGGACCGGCTCGCCGCCTTCACCGCCTGGGTGCGCGCCGAGCACCCGCAGATCCGCACCATCGAGGTCGTCGACACGATCGAGGAGGCCGTGCGGGACGCCGACATCGTCACCTTCTGCACCTCCGGCGAGGTGGGCGACCCGTCCACCTATCCGACCGTGCGCCGGGAGTGGGTGCGCCCCGGGGCGCTGCTCACCATGCCCGCCGCCTGCGAGCTCGACGAGGGGATGGTCGCCCCCGACGTGCTCAAGGTCGTCGACAGCACCGGCCTGTACGAGGCGTGGGCGGAGGAGTACCCGTACCCCACCCACGCGACGGTGCCGATCGTGGGCTGCAAGTTCACGGACCTCGTGCACGACGGGGCGCTCGCCCGTGAGGAGATCCACGACCTCGGCGCGATCGTCGACGGCGAGGACCCGGGCCGCCGGGACCCCGAGCAGATCGTCGTGCTCTCCGTGGGCGGCATGCCCGTCGAGGACGTCGCGTGGGGGACCGTCGTCTACCGGCGGGCCGTGGAGCGGGGGATCGGCACCGTGCTGAACCTCTGGGACCAGCCGGAGCTCGCATGAGCGCCGCCGTGATCCGCGAGGTCGACGTCGCCGTCGTCGGCGCGGGGACCATGGGGTCGATGGCCCTGTGGCACCTGAGCCGCATGCGCGGGGCCGGCGGCCGCCCGCTGCGCGTCCTCGGCCTCGAGCAGTTCGGCACCGTCCACACGCACGGCGCGTTCAGCGGCGAGTCCCGCCTCTTCCGGGTCGCCGCGAAGGAGGGGCGGCTGTTCGTCCCCGCCGCCCGGGAGGCGCGCTCGCAGTGGCTCGAGCTGGGGCGTCTCGCGGGCCGTGACCTGCTGCTGCCCTCCGGGGTGCTGCACATCGCGCCCGGCGGCCACGCGGATCTCGACGCGACCCTCGCCGCGATCGCCGAGCACGACCTCCCGCATCGTCACCTCGGCGCGGAGGACCTGCGGCGCCAGTACCCGCAGTTCCACGTCGAGGACCGCGACGAGGGCGTGCTCGACGAGCTCGCGGGGGCCCTGCGCCCCGAGAGCGCCGTCCACGCCGCGTCCCGGCAGGCGGTCGCGGGCGGCGCCGAGATCCTCCACGGCACGGCCGTCCTCGGGATCGAGGAGCGGGCCGACGGGGTCCGTCTCTCCACGAGCGCCGGCGAGGTGCACGCGGAGCGCGTGATCGTCACCGCCGGCCCGTGGACGGCGCGGCTCGTCCCGGACCTCGCGGACCTGCTCACCGTGCGGGTGCTGACCCTCGCCTGGTTCGTCCCCGAGGACATCGGCCCCTTCCTGCCGCACCGCTTCCCCGGCTTCATGCGGGACCTCGAGGAGCTGCACGTCTTCGGGGCCCCCTCGCTCGACGGCTACAGCATCAAGGCGAGCCCGCACCTGCTGCTGCCGGACGTCGCGCGCCCCGAGGAGCGTCCCACGGAGCTCAGCCGCGAGCAGCTGCGGTGGCTGGGCGAGCAGGCGCGGCGCGTCATCCCCGCGCTGGACCCGGAGCCCGTGCGCTGGTCCGTCCACACGGACTCCCAGAGCCCGGACGGACGGCCGCTCATCGACACCCTCGGCGACGGCCGTATCACGGTCGCGGCGGGCATGTCCGGCAACGGGTTCAAGTTCGCCCCGGTCTGGGGGCAGGCCGCCGCGGAGCTCGCCGTGACGGGAAGCAGCCGCTGGCAGCACGAGGAGTTCACCCTCACCCACCACCGGAGCCTGCTCGCCCCGGTCTGATCCGCGGCGCGCACCCCTCCCTGCGGTGCGGCGGTCCGGAGGGGCCGCCGCACCGCAGGGAGGGATCAGGCCATCGCCGCGTTGCCCTCCTCCTGGGCCTGCGGCACGCCCTCGGCCGCGGGGGTGCGGCCGATGAAGATCTCCTGGAAGATCGGCATCGCCGCCTCGAGGCCTGCGTTCGCCTTGGCGCCGGTGTCGGCCTCGGCGGCGTCCTTCGCCGCCTCGACGAAGGGGCTGACGTCCACGCCCTGGCCGTCCCAGTAGTCCACGAACTCGCCCTGCGCGTCCTGGTGGGCGGGGAAGGCGACGCCCTGCGCGCCGATCGGCTTCTGGCCCTCCGCGGAGCCCAGCCAGGTGAGCAGCTTCGCGATGCCCTCCTGCTTCGCGTCGTCGGCCTTCGCGTTGCCGACGGCGACCACGCCGTGCACGAGCGACTTCGGGCCCTCGGGGCCGGCGACCGGGGCGGAGAGGATCCAGGAGAAGGAGTCGCCGACGCCCTCGAAGACCGTCTTCAGGCTGTACGGGCCGGACTGGAACAGGGCGAGCTTGCCCTGGGTGAACAGGTCCCGGGAGACGTCGCCGTTCGCGTTGGTGTCCGCGGCGCTGGGGGCGATCTGCGCGTCGTTGACCAGGCCCTGCATGTAGTCGAAGGCGGCGATGCCCTGCTCCGAGGCGAAGACGTACTGGTCGTCCTTCTGCCACTGGGCGCCGTTCGCGGCGAGCATCGGGCCGATGATCGCCTGCCGGTCCGCTTGTGCGTTGAAGCCGAACTGGGTGCGCGAATCCGCGTCGAAGCCGTCGTCGCCGGGGTGCTTGCCGGCCTTGTCGAGGGTCAGCGCCGTCCCCGCCTCGCGCAGCGGGTCGGAGTCCGCGGCCGGGTCGAAGCTCAGGGACATGGGGTCGACGCCGGCTGCCTCGAGGAGGTCGGAGTTGCTGAACAGGGCGATCGAGTCCCACAGCTGCGGCACGCCCCACAGGCCGCCGTCGCGCGTGTAGAGGTCCACCACCGCCTTCTCCCACCTGTCACGGCCCTCGGTGACGACGTCGGTGATGTCGAGCAGGTCGCCGGAGTCCTTGTAGAACACGTAGTTGGCGGAGTTCATCCAGTAGACGTCCGCCGCGTCGCCGCTCGCGACGTCCAGCGGCAGGCGCGTCCAGTAGTCGGCCCACGGCACGAGGTCGATGGAGACCTTCCAGCCGGACTCCTTCTCGAAGGCGGCGAAGGACTCGGTGTAGGCGTCCACCGCGGTCTCGTCCCAGAGCCGGAAGGTGAGGGTCTTCCCGTCGCCGCCGCCGTCGGACCCGGATCCACCGCCGGAGGAGGAGGGGGAGCAGGCCGCGAGGGCACCGACGGTGCCGGTCACGGCGAGGGAGGTGAGGAGGCTGCGACGCTTCACGGGGGATTCCTTCGTCCGACGGAGGCGGCCACGGGGACCGCGGGGAGGCTCCTGTCCATTATGGTCGCCTCGCTCCGGGCCGGGGCGGGTGTGAACGGGCGAGGCGACCGGGAGCCTCAGCGCAGTCCGGTGCCGCCCACGGAGCGGGTGATCTGCTTCTGGAAGACGATCATCAGGAGCATGAGCGGGAGCATCGCGAGGGTCGTGCCGGCCATGACGAGCGTCCAGTTGCTCGAGTACTGCGACTGCAGCGCCGAGGTCGCGACGGTGATCGTGCGCCACTCGGGGCCGGAGGTGATGACCATCGGCCACATGAAGCTGTTCCAGTGGGTGACGACCGTGATCAGCACGAGCGTGACGATGATCGGCCGGTTCAGCGGCACCACGAGGTTCCACAGCAGGCGCAGGGTGCCGGCGCCGTCGATGCGCATGGCGTCCATGAGCTCGCTCGGCATCTGCCGGAAGTTCTCGCGCAGCAGGAAGATCGCGTAGGGCGAGCCGAGCACGAAGGGCAGCACGAGCGCCCAGAAGGTGTTGCGCAGCCCCGCCTCGCTGAGCATCAGGTACAGCGGCACCACGACGACCACCTGCGGCACCATGAGCGTCGCCACGAACACCCAGAACAGCAGGTCGCGGCCGGGGAAGCCGAGGTGCGCGAAGGCGTAGGCGGCGAGCACCGAGAACACGATCTGCCCCACGAGGATCACGGCGACCATCTGCACGGTCACCGCCACCGGGGTGACGAAGCCGTCCACCGAGGAGAGCAGCTGCTCGAAGCTCTCGAGCGTGGGCGGGGCGGGCAGGTGCAGCGGACCCTGCTGGGCGAGCTGGCGCGGCGAGGTGAGCGAGGTGAGCACGGAGACCGTGAACGGGGCGAGCGTGAGCAGGGCCGCGGCGAGCAGCACCAGATAGGTCGCGCCGTGGCCGAGCACGCGCCGGGCGAGGTTCTTCTTCACGGGGCCTCCGCTCAGCTCATGTCGTAGGTGATGCGGGAGGAGAACCAGCGCTGCTGGACCACCGTGATCACCACGAGGAGGAGGAACAGGATGACGGCGACGGCGCTCGCGCGGCCCAGGTGGGAGTTCTGGAACGCCTCGTGGTAGACGAGGGAGGCGATGACCTCGGTGCGGTGCCGGGGGCCGCCGCCGGTGAGCGCGTAGACCATGTCGAACACCTGGAAGCTCGCGACGACCTGGGTGATCGCGAGGAAGAAGGTGGTGGGGCGCAGCAGCGGGATCGTCATGTGTCGGAGCGTCTGGAACGGACCGGCGCCGTCGAGCCGCGCGGCCTCGTAGATCGAGTCGGGGATCCGGCCCAGGCCCGCCTGGAAGAACAGGCTGATGTAGCCGACGTTCTGCCAGATCGCGACGAAGGCGACGGCGGGCAGCGCGAGCGTCGGGTCGGTGAGCCATTCGACGCGGATGCCGAGCAGGGTGTTCAGCGCGCCCGTGGAGGGCTGGAGGATCCAGGTCCAGACGACGCCGAGTGCGAGCGGCGCGCACACCCACGGGATCACGACGATCACCCGCACCACGGCGGAGCCGGGCAGCGCGCGCACGAGCTGGGTCGCGAGGATCAGCCCCAGCGCGAGGGACAGCGGCACCGAGAGCAGCGTGAACACGGCCGTGACCAGCAGGGAGTTCAGGAGCGCGCCGTCGGCCAGCAGGGAGCGGTAGTTCTCGAGCCCCACGAAGTCGCGGGTGCCCAGCAGGTCCCAGTCGAAGAAGGAGACGCCGAGCGCGAGCAGCACGGGCAGGATCAGGAAACAGGCCACGCCGATCGTCGCGGGCGCCACGAGCATCCAGCCCAGCAGGGATCGCCTCGAGCTCATCGCATCCTCCCCGGTCGGTCCGTCACCACCGGCTCAACGTATAGCAGGGTGCCGTCGGGCGGTGACGGCCCTCCCTCCGCGGACGACGCGGCCCGGCATGCCGGCAGGGCCATGCGCGGTGCGCAGCGGACGAGATCTCGGCGCGGAGCCATGGGTGTGGTGCGGCGGCGTTCCAGAGATGGTCGCGAAACGAGCCATTCCTCCGTGACCGGCCCATCGGCTCGTTTCGGGACCACTCCTGGAACGAGTGCGCACCACCCCTCCCGCGCACGAGCTTCCCGTCCATGACCGGGCTCGCCTCCACTACGCTCGGGCGCATGAGTGCTGCGCCCGCCACCGAGGTCCCCGACGCCGAGCCCGACGGGGCCCGCGATCCCCACGCGAGCATCTACGACCACGGCTTCGTGCGCGTGGCCGCGGTGACCCTCCCGGTCGCCCTCGCGGATCCGGCGACCAACGCCGAGCGCCACCTCGAGGTGCTGCGCGACCTGCACGAGCAGCAGGTGGGCGTCGCCGTGTTCCCCGAGCTCTCGCTCACCGGCTACTCGCTCGACGACCTCGTGCTCCAGGAGCCGCTGCTGGACGCCGCGGAGCAGGCCGTGCTCACGCTGCTCGAGGCGAGCCGCGAGCTGCTGCCGATCATCGTGGTCGGGGTGCCGCTGCGCGCCCGGGACCGCTCGCGGATCTTCAACTGCGCCGTGACGATCCACCGCGGCGAGGTCCTCGGCATCTCCCCGAAGCAGAACCTCCCCACCTACCGCGAGTTCTACGAGCGCCGCTGGTTCGCGCCGGGGGACGATGCCGAGGGGGAGACCGTCCGCCTGGGCGGCACCGAGCATGCGCTCACCCCGCACGGCATCATCACCGTCGAGGACGTCCCGGGGCTGCGCCTGTACGTCGAGATCTGCGAGGACATGTGGGTGCCGGTGCCGCCCTCGGCCCAGGCCGCGCTCGCCGGGGCCACGCTGCTCGTGAACCTCTCCGGCTCGCCGATCACGATCGGTCGCGCCGAGGACCGCAAGCTCCTCGCCCGCTCCGCCTCCGCCCGCTGCCAGGCGGCGTACGTCTACGCCGCCGCGGGGGAGGGGGAGTCGACGACGGACCTCGCCTGGGACGGCCAGACCTTCGTCTACGAGTGCGGTGACCTGCTGGGGGAGTCCGAGCGCTTCCCGCAGGGCGTGCGGCACACGATCGTGGACGTCGACCTCGACCGGATCGTCGCGGAGCGTCGGCGCCAGAACACCTTCGACGACAACCGTCGCACGCATGCCGAGGCGCTCTCGACGTTCACGACCTGGCCCGAGGTGCGTCTCTTCGGCCCGTTCGAGGGTGACCTCGAGGAGGCCGACGCCGACGACGATGCCGAGGTCGAGGGCGGCGAGGGACAGGGCTGGTTCGCGTACGCCCCGCTCACCGGGGGCGTCTTCCCCGAGGGGGCCTGGGAGCCGGGCCCGCGGCCCGCGACCGGCCCGCTGCGCCGCCACCAGGACCGCTTCCCCTTCGTGCCCGACGACCCGGCCCGCCTCGCCCAGGACTGCTACGAGGCGTACAACATCCAGGTCGCGGGGCTCGTGCGCCGGCTCAGCGCGATCGGCGGGGACAAGCCCGGCGGCGCACGGCCCGTCATCGGCGTCTCCGGCGGCCTCGACTCCACGCATGCGCTGATCGTGTGCGCGCAGGCCATGGACCGCCTGGGCCGGGACCGCTCCGAGATCCTCGCCTACACGATGCCCGGCTTCGCGACGACGGAGCACACCCGCTCGAACGCCGAGCTGCTCTCCACGGCGATCGGCGCGACCTTCGAGACGATCGACATCCGCCCCGCCTCCACGCAGATGCTCACGGACATGGGCCACCCCTTCGGCGCGGGCGAGGAGGTCTACGACGTGACCTTCGAGAACGTCCAGGCCGGCATGCGCTACGACTACCTGTTCCGCCTCGCCAACCATCACGGCGGCATCGTCGTGGGCACCGGTGACCTCTCCGAGCTCGCGCTCGGCTGGTGCACCTACGGGGTGGGCGACCACATGTCCCACTACGGCGTGAACGCCGGCGTCCCGAAGACCCTCATCCAGCACCTCATCCGCTGGGTGATCGCGGAAGGGCTGTTCGACTCCTCGACGGCCGACGTGCTCCAGGCGGTGCTCGACACCGAGATCTCCCCGGAGCTCATCCCCACCAAGGCGGGGGAGAAGGCGCAGTCCACGGAGGACTCGATCGGCCCCTACGCCCTGCACGACTTCACGCTCTACCACGTGCTGCGCCGCGGCTACGGCCCCGGCAAGATCGCCTACCTCGCCCATCAGGCCTGGGGCGACCAGGAGGCGGGGGAGTGGCCTGCGGGCTACAAGGCGGAGGACCATCGCGCCTACACGCGCGAGGAGATCAAGCACTGGCTCACGGTGTTCACGAGGCGCTTCTTCTCCAACCAGTTCAAGCGCTCCGCCCTGCCCAACGCGCCGAAGGTGCTCGCGGGCGGCTCGCTGTCCCCGCGCGGGGACTGGCGGATGCCCTCGGACGCCGCGTCGAAGGCGTGGCTCGCGGAGATCGAGCGGGACGTCCCGGGCGCCTGATCCGGCCGTGCGCGGGGCCGACGGCGGCCCGTCGGCCCCGCGCACACAGCACCTCCACAGGCCTCGCATGATGTCTGCACCACGCGTCCTCGCAGAATCGGGATCGCCGGGTGATGATGAGGAGGGCGCGATCCGACGTGCCCGGCCGGCGCCCCGCGCCCGCCGCCCGATCCGTCGAACGAAGGCTCCGCCCCCATGGATCTGATCCACATGCTGATGGACCCCGCCCAGCTGCTCGCGCAGTTCGGGACCGCCTTCTGGTGGGTCGCGCACCTCATCGTCTTCATCGAGTGCGGGCTGTTCTTCCCGATCCTCCCGGGCGACTCGCTGCTCTTCGCGATCGGCATGTTCTCCCACGGCGGGGAGCTCGCGACGCCGCTCGGGATCTCGCTGATCACCCTGATCGTCGCCGCCTTCGCGGGCAACGTGGTGGGCTACGAGATCGGCCGCAGGGTGGGCCACACGCTCTACGAGCGGGACGGCCGCTTCCTCAAGCGCACGTACTTCGACCAGACCATCGAGTTCTTCGACCGCTACGGCCGCCGCGCCCTCGTGCTGGGTCGCTTCGTGCCGATCGTGCGCACGTTCATCACGGTCGTCGCGGGCGTG
This sequence comes from Brachybacterium horti, assembly GCF_054777615.1. Lineage (NCBI taxonomy): Bacteria > Bacillati > Actinomycetota > Actinomycetes > Micrococcales > Dermabacteraceae > Brachybacterium > Brachybacterium horti. Next base: position 671,574 of record NZ_BAAHAM010000001.1, on the reverse strand, counting down.
GGCCAGATGCCGCGCCGTGTGTTCTACACGTGGTCCGCGGTGGGCGCCGTGCTGTGGGTCGTGCTGATCACGATGCTCGGCTACGGCCTGGGCGGCGTGGCGCTGATCCGCGACCACCTCGAGGCGGCCGTGCTGCTGCTCGTCGCGGTCTCCGTGCTGCCGATGGCGCTCGAGGCGCTGCGCCGGAAGATGCGCGCCTCCCGCATGCCCGAGGAGCTCGAGGCGGAGCGCGAGGACGCATCGCTCTGAGCGCGCATCACGCGCACCGGCGGGGCTGAGCCCCGCACGTCCGCTCGACCACCACGCCCGTCCGGCCCTGCGCCGGGCGGGCGTTCTGCGCCGTGTCGCGACTCCCGCCCGGGAGAGTTTTAATGTACGTTAAACCGCATGGCCGACGAGACCCGCACCCCCGCGCCCGCCGCCCCCGTCGAGAGGGCCGCCGCGCCGCGACGGGGTCATGTCCTGCGCCTGCTGGGCCCCGCCTTCGTCGCCGCGATCGCCTACGTGGACCCCGGCAACATCGCCGCCAACATCACCGCGGGCGCCCGCCACGGCTACCTCCTGCTGTGGGTGCTCGTCGCGGCGAACCTCATGGCGATGCTCGTGCAGTACCTCTCCGCGAAGCTCGGCGCCGTCACCGGCCGCACCCTCCCGCAGCTGCTCGGTGCCTCCCTGGGCCGCCGCGCCCGCCTGCTCTACTTCGCGCAGGCCGCCGCCATGGCCATCGCGACCGACGTCGCCGAGGTCGTGGGCGGCGCGATCGCGCTGCACATCCTCTTCGACCTGCCGCTGCTGCTGGGCGGCGTCATCGTCGGCCTCGTCTCCCTGTCCCTGCTCGCCGTGCAGTCCCGACGCGGGCAGCGCCCCTTCGAGGCGGTCGTCATCGGCCTGCTCACCGTGATCACCGTCGGCTTCCTCGCGGGCCTCGTCGTCGACCCGCCCGAGCCCGCCGCCGTCGCCTCCGGCCTCGTGCCCCGCTTCAACGGCGCCGGGACCGTGCTCCTCGCCGCCTCCATGCTCGGCGCGACCGTCATGCCCCACGCGATCTACCTGCACTCCGGGCTCATGCGCGACCGCCACGGCGGCGGCGGGTCCCCGCAGCGGGTGGGGCTGCTGCTGCGCGGCGCCCGGCTCGACGTGGTCCTCTCGCTGTGCGTCGCGGGCCTCGTGAACATCGCGATGCTCGTCCTCGCCGCGGAGGCGCTCCCCGGCATCCCCGGGACGGACACGATCGAGGGCGCCCATGCCGCGATCGCCGGCGCGCAGGGCCCCGTGATCGGCGTGCTGTTCGGCATCGGCCTGCTCGCCTCCGGCCTCGCCTCCTCCTCGGTGGGCGCTTACGCCGGGGCGGAGATCATCCGCGGCCTGCTCAAGGTGCGCGTGCCGCTCATGCTGGGCCGCGCCCTCACCCTGGTCCCCGCGCTGCTCGTGCTCGCCGCGGGCGCCGAGCCCACCGGCGCGCTCGTCATGAGCCAGGTCGTGCTGAGCCTCTGCCTGCCCTTCGCGCTGATCCCGCTCGTGGTGCTGACCTCGCGCCGCTCCCTGCTGGGCGAGCGGGCGAACCCGCTGCCTCTCGCGATCGTCGCCTGGGTGGTCGTCGCGCTGATCGTCGCCCTGAACGTCGCGCTCGTGGTGCTCGGCGCAGGCGGGGCCTGAGCCCGTGCCGTCCCCGCTCGCCGGCGCCCCGGCTACGATGCCGGGGTGCATCCGGACCAGCTGAGCCCCGTGGCCCAGGACTACCTCAAGGTGATCTGGACGCGCACCGAGTGGGGCGCGGACCCGATGACCACCGGCGACCTCGCCGAGCACTTCGGCACGAGCGCCGCCAACGTCACCGAGACCCTCAAGCGCCTCGACGCGCAGGGCCTCGTCGAGCGCGTCCCCTACAAGCCCGTCGCCCTCACCGAGGTGGGGCTGCGCTGCGCGGTCGCGATGGTGCGCCGGCACCGTCTCCTGGAGACCTATCTCGTCGAGAAGCTCGGGTACGGCTGGCACGAGGTGCACGACGAGGCCGAGCGCCTCGAGCACGCCGTGAGCGACGACTTCGTGTCCCGGATCGACGAGGCGCTGGGCCATCCGACGGCGGATCCACACGGCGACCCGATCCCGGACGCCGGGCACCGCTCCTCCCATCCCGCGGACGCCCTGCCCCTCGCCGCCGTGCAGGCCGCGGGGGCGTACCGGGTGCTGCGGGTGAGCGACGCGGATCCGGCCGTGCTCCAGCGGGCACGGGAGCTGGGCGTCGTCCCCGGTGCCGAGCTCAAGATCGAGCCCGGCGGCGGCTCGGACGGCACGCGCGCGGTGCGGGCGCCGGGCGGCGCACCCCTCGTGGTGGGCGCCGAGCTCGCCGCCGCGACCCTCGTCGTCCCCTCCGGCCCGACCGACTAGACGGCCGCCACTCCTGTGATCTCGCGCCCTCGGGGGCCGGGAGCGCGCGACGGGCCCGCAGGCAGGCGCCGCCCGGATGCCCTGGCCGCGACGGACGTCACGGCGCGCAGGGTGCATCGTCCATACAATGTGGACCGGCCCCTGTCCAGTCCCGAACGGACGGTCGAGGGGGCGTCGCGCGCCGTGCGACGCTATCCGCCGCACCGACCGAGCGGCGCGCCCCGCGGGGCGCCGCCCGAACCCGAGGAGTCCGTCAGATGAGCCTGGTCGTCCAGAAGTACGGGGGATCGTCCGTGGCCGATGCCGCGTCGATCAAGCGCGTCGCCGAGCGCATCTCCCTGTACGCGAAGGCCGGGCACCAGGTGGTCGTCGTCGTCTCCGCGATGGGCGACACGACGGACGAGCTCATCGACCTCGCCGAGCAGATCACCGACGCCCCGCCGCCCCGCGAGCTCGACATGCTGCTCACCGCCGGCGAGCGGATCTCCATGGCCGTGCTGTCGATGGCGCTGAACGCCGTCGGCGTCGAGGCGCGCGCCTACACCGGCTCCCAGGCCGGCCTCATCACGGACGGCGAGCACGGCCGCGCCCACATCCTCAAGGTGACGCCGGGCCGCGTGCGCAGCGCGCTGGACGAGGGCGCCGTCGCGATCGTCGCCGGCTTCCAGGGCGTCTCCGCGAGCACCAAGGACATCACCACGCTGGGCCGCGGCGGTTCGGACACGACCGCCGTCGCCCTCGCCGCCGCCCTCGAGGCGGACGTCTGCGAGATCTACTCCGACGTGGACGGCGTGTTCACCGCGGATCCCCGGATCGTCCCCTCCGCCCGCCGCGTCCCGCTCATCACCTGCGAGGAGATGCTGGACATGGCCGCGAACGGCGCGAAGATCCTCATGGTGCGCAGCGTCGAGTACGCGCGCCGCTACGGGGTCCCGCTGCACGTGCGCAGCTCCTACTCGGGCCGCCTGGGCACGATCGTCACCGACGATCCCACCCGCGTGGTCCCCGTCGACCCGACCGTCACCATCCCCGCCGCCGACGTCGCCCGTCGCGACGCGGCCGATCCCACGAAGGAGCTCCCCGTGGACGAGCACGCTGACCCCGGCCTCGAGGCCCCGATCATCTCCGGCGTCGCCCATGACCGCAGCGAGGGCAAGATCACCGTCGTCGAGGTGCCGGACCTCCCCGGCCGCGCCGCGCTCCTGTTCGACGTGGTCGCCGACTCCGGCGCGAACATCGACATGATCGTGCAGAACACCTCCACAACGGACGACACGGTCGCGATCTCGCTGACCCTCCCGGAGTCCGACGCCCCCGCCGCCCTCGCCGCGATCGAGAAGGCGCACGAGGCGATCGGCTACAAGGAGGTGCGCTACAACGACCAGATCGGCAAGGTCTCGCTGATCGGCGCGGGCATGAAGTCCCACCCGGGCGTCTCCGCGCTGCTGTTCCGCTCGCTCGGCGAGGCGGGCATCAACATCGACATGATCTCGACCTCGGAGATCCGCATCTCCGTCGTCACCGCGCAGAGCGACCTCGAGGCCGCCGTCCGCGCGATCCACACGGCCTTCGGCCTGGACGCCGAGCAGACCGAGGCCGTCGTCTACGGAGGGACGGGCCGATGAGCACCAGCACCACCACCAGCACCGTCGACTTCAGCGGCACCCCCGGCTACGTCGAGGGCGGCCCCGTGATCGCCGTCGTCGGCGCGACCGGCCAGGTGGGCCGCGTGATGCTCGCGCTGCTCGCCGAGCGCGCCGTCGCCCACTCCGCGGTGCGCGCCTTCGCGAGCGCCCGCTCCGCCGGCAGCACCGTGCGCTACGCGGGCCTCGAGATCGTCGTCGAGGACGCGGAGACCGCGGACATCACCTCCGACGGACGCGGGATCGACGTCGCCGTGTTCTCCGCCGGCGGCTCCACCTCGACGGCCCTCGCCCCGCGCTTCGCGGCGGCCGGCGCCGTGGTCGTCGACAACTCCTCGGCCTGGCGCCGCGACCCGGAGGTGCCGCTCGTGGTCTCCGAGGTGAACCCGGAGGCCGCCGCCGAGCGTCCCAAGGGCATCATCGCGAACCCGAACTGCACCACGATGGCCGCGATGCCCACGTTGCGCGCGCTGCACGCCGAGGCGGGGCTGTCCCGCCTCAAGGTCGCCACCTACCAGGCGGTCTCCGGCTCCGGCGTCGCCGGCGTGAAGGAGCTCGCGGAGCAGGTGCGCGCGGGCGCCGGCTCGATGGAGGAGCTCGCCCTCGACGGCAGCGCCGTGGACCTCGGCGAGCCGGGCGTCTACGCCGCGCCGATCGCCTTCAACGTGCTCGCCCACGCGGGGAACTTCGTGGACGACGGCTCCGGCGAGACCGACGAGGAGCAGAAGCTGCGCCACGAGTCCCGCAAGATCCTGGGCCTGCCGGACCTCGCCGTGGCCGGCACCTGCGTGCGCGTGCCCGTGATGTCCGGGCACTCCCTCGCGATCCACGCCGAGTTCGATCGGCCGATCACGCCGGAGCGCGCCCGCGAGCTGCTCGAGCAGGCAGAGGGCGTGACCGTCGTGGACGTCCCCACCCCGCTCGACGCGGCCGGCAAGGACGGCACCTTCGTGGGCCGGATCCGCCAGGACCAGTCCGTGCCCGACGGCAAGGGCCTCGTGCTCTTCGCCGTCGCGGACAACCTGCGCAAGGGCGCGGCGCTGAACGCCGTGCAGATCGCCGAGCTGCTCGTGGCAGGCGCGGAGGCGTGAAGATGCTGAGCCCCGAGGGCGGCGTGTCCGGGCAGGGTCCGGCGCCGCTCGCGCTGAGCCTCTCCGACCGCGCCGGCGAGGAGTCCCCCGACGCCCGCTCGACCGCGGCCGCCGTGGCCCCGGGCCCCCTGTGGGACGCGGTCCGCTCGCTCGACTCGCTCGACGCCGCCGTGCAGGAGGCCCCGCGCACCGAGGCCGACGACGCCGCCGTCGACTCCGACGCCGCGGGTGACGAGCACGGCCCCGCCGTGAAGACCGTCGCGTCGCTCGATCCTGCGGCGGAGGAGCCCGAGACGAAGGGGAGGGCCGAGACCACCCTGGGCGCGGCCCGCCGCGAGCAGATCCTCGACGGCGCCGCGGCGCTCTTCGCGGAGCGCGGCTACCACGGCTCGAGCCTGCGGGAGATCTCCCGCAGCGTCGGCATCTCCCACCCGGGGATGCTGCACCACTTCTCCTCGAAGCCGGCCCTCCTGGACGCCGTGGTCGACCGGCTCGAGGCGCACGCCCAGGGCCTGCTCGACTCGGTGGAGGCGCTGTCGACCTCACCGGCCCAGCTGCTCGCCGCGCTCGCGGGACCGTGGCACCCGGGTCGCCCGCCGATCACGCTCATCGCGACGCTGAGCGCGGAGATCGTGGACCCGGAGCACCCCGGCCGCTACCGCATGTCGCGGCTGCGCCTCGTGCACGAGCACATCCTCAAGCAGGTCCTCGCCGCCTACGCGGAGCGCGGCCTGCTGACGCCCGGCACGGACCCGGTGTTCCTGTCCCGCGCCGTGTTCTCGCTGCTCCTGAGCCTCGCTGTGCGGGAGGGGTCCGTGCGGGCCCTGCAGACCAGCGGCGGCGGCGAACCGGTGGAGGATGTCCGCACCTTTGTGCAACACTTCCTGAACGGCTGACCATCAGTGGGGCCGCTGCGTCGTGTCGTGCCCGACCATCCGGTCCCCGGGCTCCTCGGCGCCCACCGGGAGGACAGGACACGATGGGCAGCGTGATGCTGACGGCCGCGGAGGCGGCCTCCCTCAGCGGGGTCGACGTCGTCGGCTCCGACGGCGCCGCCGTGGGCCGGGTGCGCGATGTGTACCTCATGGACCGCGACCGCTCGATCGCCGCGCTCGGCGTGACCCGCGGGCGCCTCTCCACGACCACCGTGCTCGTCCCCGCCGCCGTCGTCCTCGAGGAGACGCTGCGGCCGCACACCGGCGAGCACGAGCACACGGCGCCGATCCGCCTGAGCGTCCCCGCCCGCGCCGCGCGCGCCGCGGAGGAGCCGCCCGCCACGGGGCACCTCTTCCCGGAGGATCTGCGCCGCGCCGAGCTCGCCCTCCTGCCCGCCGGCTCCGAGGAGGCGCCGCAGGGATGAGGATCCTGCTGCTCAGCCACTACTACGGCCCGGAGTTCGGGGCCCCGCAGCGCCGATGGGGCGCGCTCGTGGAGCGGTTCCTCGCGGCCGGCCACGAGGTCACCGTGATGGCCCCCGTCCCGCACTACCCGGACGGCCGGCCCACGCCGGAGCAGCGCCGCGCCCACCGCGTGGGCGCCGTCGAGCGCGGCGTGCACGGCGAGACCGTGGTGCGCACCGCCTACCTGCTGCACGGCCCGGACATCGCCTCTCGCACCGCGGACCATCTCGTCACCGCGGGGGACACCCTGCGCCGGTCCCTGGACCGGTTCCGTCGCCCGGGGGACCGCCCCGACGTCGTCATCGCGACGGCGCCCGCGATCCCCACCCTCATGGTGGGCCGCATGCTCGCCGCGAAGTGGAAGGTCCCGCTCGTCGCCGAGATGCGCGACGCCTGGCCGGACCTCGTCACCCATGTGGGGCCCAAGGCGGCGCTGCCCGAGGACGTCGCCCACTCCCCGGACCCGGGCACGGCGCGGGAGATCGTCGGCTGGGGGATCGCGCGGGCCAAGGGGCGCGTGCACCGCGGGGTGACGCTGTGGCAGCGGCAGGCGGCCGTCGTCGTCACCACCACCGCCCGCTTCGCCGACGTGCTCCGCGAGCGGGGCGTGGGGGACAGCGAGGTGGTGCGCAACGGCACCGACCTCGCCCGCGTGCCCCGCATGACGGACCACCCCGAGGGCGACCATCCGGAGCTGCGGGTGCTGTACCTCGGCAACATGGGCCGCTCGCAGGGTCTCGAGACCCTCGTGCGCGCCGCGCTGGCGCTCCGCGAGGAGGGTGTGCCGCTGCGCGTGCGGATGATCGGCCACGGCGTCGAGGCACGGCGGCTGACCCTGCTCGCCGCGGAGCTCGGCGCCCCCGTCGAGGTGCTGCCGCGCATCGAGCACCACGAGGTGGGGGAGCAGTACCGCTGGGCGGACACGGTCGTCGTCTCCCTGCGGAACTGGGAGCCCTTCGCCTGGACGATCCCCTCGAAGCTCTACGAGCTGCTCGCCACCGGCCGCCACATCACGGCGCTCGTCGCGGGCGAGGCGGCGGACGTCGTGCGCGCCGCGGAGGCCGGCGACGTCCTCGCCCCGGAGGACACCGCCGCGCTGGTCGAGCTGTGGCGCCGCCTCGCCGCGGACCGCTCCCAGCTCGCCGTCCGCGACTCGGGCCGCGCCTGGGTCGCCGCCAACGCCGACGACGACCTCCTCGCGCGGCGCTACCTCCAGATCCTCGACCGCGTCACCGCCCGCCACCCCGCCTGACCCGCCCGGCCCCGCCCCGTCGGCTGGCCCGACTGGCCACCCCGGCCGGTCAGAGCTCGGTCTCGGCGCCCATCACGACGGTGCGGGAGGGCGGGAGGTGCAGCACCTGGGTGCGGTTCGCGGAGGCCCGCTCGAGCATGCGGAACAGCCACTTCTGCCAGCGGGGCAGGGAGTCGTCGGCCCCCGGTTCGATGCGGAACACGGAGAGGAAGTAGATCGCCTGCTCGGGGTCCACGGCGAGCTCCGGGGCGTGCGCGGTGCAGGCGGAGCGGTCGACCTCGTCGGGTGCGTGGGGTGCGCCGAGCTGCTCGACGGCGATGCGCAGGGCCTCGGGGACGTCCTGGCTGTCGTGGAATCCCACCTGGTAGGAGACGTGGACGATGCCGTCGGACTCGTCGCCGAGGGCGTCGACGAAGACGCGGTCGTCGCGGTGCACGTGGGGCACGCCGCGGTGCTTCATCGTCACGATGACGACGTGCTCGTGGATGACGTGGTTCATCGCGACGTTGGTGCGCAGGGCGAGGGGCACGGTGGTGGGGTCGCCGTGCGGGTAGACGGCCAGGCCCGGCACCCGACGGGCCTCGCGGGCGGGGCCGGTCACGAACTCGTCGATCGGGCCCTCCATCGCGCGACGGCGCCCGAAGAGCAGCTTCGAGCCCTTCTTCCAGGTGAGCATGATCGTCGTCAGCACGGCGGCGATGAGCAGCGGCAGCCAGCCGCCCGCGGGGATCTTCACGACGTTCGCGGCGAGCAGCACCAGCTCGAGGCCGCCCACGATGACGGCCATGAGCACCACGCGCCACAGCGGCCAGTGCCAGATGCGCAGGGCGAGCAGCAGGAACAGCGCGAGCACGAGGATGATCGTCGCGGTGACGGCGAGACCGTAGGCGGCGGCGAGGCGCGAGGAGTGCTGGAAGATCAGCACGAGCGCGAGGACGCCGAGGAACAGCAGGGTGTTGATCCGGCCGATGTAGATCTGGCCGCCGTGCTCCTTGTCGGTCTGCGTGACCTTCAGACGCGGCAGGAGGGACAGGCGCGTCGCCTGGCGGGAGACGGAGAAGGCGCCGGAGATCACGGCCTGGGAGGCGATGACGGTCGCGGCGGCGGCGAGCACCACGAGCGGGAGGCGCAGGGCGTCCGGCACGAGGGAGAAGAACGGGTTCACGATGGCGGTCGGGTCCGCGAGGATCAGCGCGCCCTGGCCGAAGTAGTTGATCGCGAGGGCGGGCAGCACGAGGCAGGTCCAGGCGAGGAAGATCGGGCGCCGGCCGAAGTGCCCCATGTCGGCGTAGAGCGCCTCCGCGCCGGTGATGGTGAGGACCACGGCGCCCATGGCGATGAACGCGACGAGCGGGCGGTCGATCATGAAGGCGAGCGCGTAGTGCGGGGAGACGGCGCGCAGGATCGAGGGGTTGCCGAGGATCTGCGGCAGGCCCATCGCGGCGAGGGTGAGGAACCAGAGCACCATGATCGGGCCGAACGCCCCGCCGATCCGTCCGGTGCCCCAGCGCTGCACGGCGAAGAGCGCGGTGAGGACGATGACGGCGCCGGGCAGGATCACCTCGTTGGGGACGCCGCCGGTGACCTCGATGCCCTCGAAGGCGGAGAGCACGGAGATCGCGGGGGTGATGACGGAGTCGCCGTAGAACAGGCTCGCGCCGATCACGCCGAGCGCGAGGGCGACGGCGATCTCGCGGCGGTGGCCGGAGTCGAGCTTGCGCAGGATCAGGGCGGTGAGGGAGAGGATGCCGCCCTCGCCCTGGTTGTCGGCGCGCATGATGAGGCCGATGTAGCTGACGGTGACGATGATGATGAGGCACCACAGCACCATGGAGATGACGCCGAGCACGTCCCCCTCGGTGGGGGCGACGGCGTTGTGGTGGGTGGAGAAGACCGTCTGCAGGGAGTACAGGGGGCTCGTGCCAATGTCCCCGAAGACGACGCCGAGCGCGCCGAGCATGAGCAGCGGCAGCGGCTTGTGGCCGCGCGGGGTGCCGCCGGGTCCGAGGCCGCGGTGGGTGTGCGCGTCGTGGTCGTGCCCGGGGGCGGAGCGCGGCTGGAGGTGGGAGAGCGTGGTGCCGGCCAGGGCGGCGCGGCCGCCGGCGGCGTGCTCGCCGTGGACGTGGTGCGCGGGGGAGGGGGCCGGGGTGGGCTGCTCCGAGGAGGGGTCCGACGGGGTCGGTGCGGGTTCTCCGACGGGGGAGGCGCCCTGGGCGTGCTTCGACACGAGCGGCAATCCTGCCACTGTTCGCTCCCGGCGCAAGCCCCCGGCGGCGCGGTGGACTGTCTGCTCCGTCACCGGACCCGGGCGGTGGCCGATGCGCGGGCGCGGCGTCGTCCCGCTCAGCCGGCGTCGCGCGCGGCGGCGTAGGCGGGCCGCACGATCTCCTCGAGGATCCGCTCGCGCTGCTCCGCGGGGGCGAAGCCGCTGCCGAGCGCGGTGTGGGTGATCCGCTCGAGCTCGGGGAGCTCCCAGCGGTGGGCGCCGGCGAGGAGCTCGAGCTCGCGGCTCGTGCAGGTGCGGGACATGAGGCGGTTGTCGCTGCTGATGGCGACGGCGAAGCCGCCGGCGAGGAGGCGCCCCGCGGGGTGCGCGGCGAGGGAGGCGGCGGCGCCCGTCTGCAGGTTGGAGCTGGGGCACACCTCGAGGCAGATCTGCCGGGCGTGGACCTCCTCGGCGACGGGGCCGCGGGCGCCGTCGGCCCCGAGGTCCTCGATGAGGCGCACGCCGTGGCCGATCCGCTCCGCGCCCTGCTCGAGGGCGCCGGCGATCGAGGCGGGGCCGTCGGCCTCCCCGGCGTGGATGGTGACGTGCACGCCGAGCTCGTGGGCGAGGGCGAAGGGGCCCGCGTAGCGGGAGGCGGGGAAGCCGGCCTCGGGGCCGGCGAGGTCCACGCCCCACACGCCGGCGTCGCGGCGGTCGGCGGCGAGGCGCACGAGCTCCTCGGTGGGCGGGAGGTGGCGCAGGTGGCACAGGAGCTGGCCGGCGAGGATCGGGCGGCCGGCCTCGGCGGCGATCGCCATGCCCTCCTCGAGTCCCGCCTGGACGGCGTCGACGGCCTGGGCGAGGCTGAGACCGCCCTCGAGGTGCTGGTGGGGCGCCCAGCGGGTCTCGGCGTAGCAGGCGCCGTCGGCCGCCATGTCCTCGACGAACTCGCGGGCCACGCGACGGAGGTCCTGGGGCCGCTGCATGAGCGCGATGGTGCGGTCGAAGGTCGCGAGGTAGCGGGGGAGGGAGCCGGAGTCCGCGGCGTCGAAGAACCAGTCGGCGACGGCGCCCGCGGTGGCGGCGGGCGGGTCGATGCCGAGCTCCGCGCACAGCTCGAGCACGGTCGAGGGGCGCAGGCCGCCGTCGAGGTGGTCGTGGAGGACCGCCGTGGGGAGCGAGCGGATCTGCGCGGGGGTGAGCGGCATGGTGACTCCGGAATCCTGGGGTGCGGGGCGAGCGACGGGGACGAGGACCATTGTGCGACGAGGCGGCGCCCTCCTCGCTCTCAGCGCAGCATGATCAGCTGCCGCAGCCACGGCACGTGACCGCTGATCAGCGCATAGATGCCGTCGCCGAGCACGGCGAGGCCGATGAGGGCGAGCAGGATCGCGAGGGCCGTCTGCAGGGCGCGGCGGCGCGGGCCGAACACCGCCATGACCCGCTCCACGAGCTGCTCGTGCCTGCCGAAGGCGGCGGCGATCGTCACGGCGACGAGCGGCAGCTGATAGAGCACGTTCCACAGCAGCAGCAGGGCGATGTGCGCCCACAGGTGCCGCTCCTGGGAGGCCATGCCCACGGCGATCGTGAACGAGGGATCGGCGAGGGCGGTGACGGAGAAGGCGACGCCGGCGAGGGCGAGCGGGGTCGCGGCGAGGCGCGTGGGGGTGGAGCGCTCCTCGATGCGGCCGTGCTTCTGCTGCGGCCGGGTCACGGCGCGGAACTGGTGGGCGCTGATGCCGGCGAGGGCGAGGCCCACGACGATCTCGACGGTGCCGATCGCGTTGTTCGAGTCGAGCACGGGCCGCAGCACGGAGCTCAGCCAGGCGAGGAGGGGGTGCAGCACGAGCGTCGCGGCGGTGACGACCACGGTGTACCCGCCGAGGAAGGCGAGGAGGTGGCGCACGGCGCCGCCGCGCAGCAGCACGCCGGTGGCGATGACGCCGCCGAGCACGTCCATCGTCACCACGGCGAGCCCGAGGAAGGCGAGGATCCCGGCGAAGGTCATGGGCTCGAGGGTACGAGGCCGGGGGAGGGGCGGGCGACGGGGCGCCCTGCAGAGTCCGGGCGGGGGTTCTCCCCCACGCACTGCCATAATGACCAGCATGCGCGGAATCATCCTGGCGGGCGGCACGGGCTCGCGACTGCATCCGTTGACCATCGGCGTCTCCAAGCAGCTGATGCCGGTCTACGACAAGCCGATGATCTACTACCCGCTGAGCACGCTGATGCTCGCGGGGATCAAGGACATCCTCGTCATCACGACCCCGGAGGACCAGTCCGCCTTCCAGCGCGTGCTGGGCGACGGGTCGCGGTTCGGGGTGAGCCTGCAGTACAAGGTCCAGCCCTCGCCGGACGGTCTCGCCCAGGCCTTCGTGCTGGGTGAGGAGTTCCTGGACGGCGAGAAGGCGGCGCTCGTGCTCGGCGACAACCTGTTCTACGGGCAGGGCATGGGCTCGCAGCTGCGGCGCTACACCGACGTCGAGGGCGCGGCCGTGTTCGGCTACTGGGTCAGCGACCCGCGCGCCTACGGCGTCGTCGAGATGGGGGAGGACGGTCGCGCCGTGTCCCTCGAGGAGAAGCCGGAGAAGCCGCGCTCGAACCTCGCGATCCCCGGCCTGTACTTCTACGACGAGACCGTCCCCGAGCGCGCGAAGGCCCTGACGCCCTCGCCCCGCGGCGAGCTCGAGATCACCGACCTGAACCGCACCTACCTCGAGGACGGCACGCTCCAGGTCGAGGTGCTCACCCGCGGCACCGCGTGGCTGGACACGGGCACCTTCGACGACCTCGCCGCGGCGAGCGAGTTCATCCGCACCGTCCAGAAGCGCCAGGGCCTGTCCGTGGGCGCGCCCGAGGAGATCGCCTGGCGCATGGGCTACCTCTCCGACGACGAGCTGCGCGAGCGCGCGGAGCCCCTCGTGAAGTCCGGCTACGGCCGCTACCTGCTCGACGTCCTCGACCGTGAGACCACCCCCGGAGGAACCCACTGATGTCCCGTCACCTTCTCGTCACCGGCGGCGCCGGCTTCATCGGCAGCAACTTCGTCCACCACGTCGTCGAGCACACGGATGACACCGTCACCGTGCTGGACAAGATGACCTACGCGGGCAACGAGGCGAGCCTCGCCGGCCTGCCCGAGGACCGCGTCAAGCTCGTCGTGGGCGACATCGCGGACGCCGCGACGGTGGATCCGCTCGTGGAGCAGGCGGACGCCGTCGTGCACTACGCCGCGGAGTCCCACAACGACAACTCCCTCGAGGACCCGAGCCCCTTCCTGCAGACCAACCTCTTCGGCACGTTCACCCTGCTCGAGGCGGTCCGCAAGCACGGGACCCGCTACCACCACATCTCGACCGACGAGGTGTACGGCGACCTCGAGCTGGACGACCCGGCGCGCTTCACCGAGCACACCCCGTACAACCCCTCCAGCCCCTACTCCTCCACCAAGGCGGGCTCGGACCTGCTGGTGCGGGCGTGGGCGCGGTCCTTCGGTGTGCAGGCGACGATCTCGAACTGCTCGAACAACTACGGGCCCCGCCAGCACGTGGAGAAGTTCATCCCGCGGCAGATCACGAACCTCATCGACGGGGTGCGGCCCCGGCTGTACGGCGCGGGCCTGAACGTGCGCGACTGGATCCACGCGGACGACCACTCCTCCGCCGTGCTCACGATCCTCGACTCCGGCCAGATCGGCGAGACCTACCTGATCGGCGCGGACGGCGAGGAGTCGAACAAGGACGTCGTCGAGACGATCCTGCGGCTCATGGGTCATGACGCGGGCGACTACGACCACGTCAACGACCGTCCCGGCCACGACATGCGCTACGCGATCGACTCGACGAAGCTGCGCGAGGAGCTGGGCTGGAAGCCCTCCTTCCAGGACTTCGAGGCGGGCCTCGCCGCGACCATCGACTGGTACCGCGAGAACGAGGCCTGGTGGCGCCCGCAGAAGGCCTCCACCGAGGCGAAGTACGCGAAGGTGGGTCAGTGAGCGCCGCGCCCGAGGCGAAGCAGCTCGCCGTCCACGAGACCCCGATCCCGGGGCTGCTCGTCATCGACCTGCCCGTGCACGGTGACAACCGCGGCTGGTTCAAGGAGAACTGGCAGCGCGAGAAGATGCTCGCCGCGGGGCTGCCGGACTTCGGGCCCGTGCAGAACAACATCTCCTTCAACCAGGCGGAGGGCGTCACCCGCGGCATCCACGCCGAGCCGTGGGACAAGTACATCTCCGTCGCGACCGGCGCCGTGTTCGGCGCCTGGGTGGACCTGCGCGAGGGCCCCAGCTTCGGCACCGCCTACTGGCACGAGATCACGCCGGACGTGGCGATCTTCGTGCCGCGCGGCGTGGGCAACGCCTTCCAGACGATCAGCGCGCCCGCCGCGTACACGTACCTCGTCAACGACCACTGGTCCGAGGGGGCGCAGGCGCAGTACACCTTCCTGAACCTGGCCGACGAGACCGTCGCGATCCCGTGGCCCATCCCGCTCGAGAAGGCGGAGCTCTCCGCGAAGGACCTGGCGCATCCGCGCGTCGCGGACGTCACCCCTGTGCCGCCGCGCCGCACCCTCGTGGTGGGCGCGAACGGCCAGCTGGGGCGTGCGCTCGGCGCCCGCTGGGCGGAGCGGGCCGACGTCGACCTCGTGGCCCGCGACCGGCTCGACCTCGCCGACGCCGCGAGCGTCGAGGCCTTCGACTTCACGCCCTACGGGACCATCGTCAACGCCGCCGCGTACACCGCCGTGGACACCGCGGAGACCCCCGAGGGGCGCGCGCAGGCGTGGGCCGTGAACGTCGACGGCGTGGCCCGCCTCGTCGAGGCCGCCCGCGCGCAGCGCGCGACCCTCGTGCACGTCTCGAGCGACTATGTGTACGACGGCGCGACCGCCGTGCACACCGAGGACGAGCAGCTCAGCCCGCTCGGCGTCTACGGGCAGACCAAGGCCGCCGGCGACCGCCTCGTCGCGACCCTGCCCGGCCACTACATCCTCCGCACCAGCTGGGTCGTGGGGGAGGGCGGCAACTTCGTGGCCACCATGGCGCGCCTCGCCGAGCGCGGGGTGGACCCCTCCGTGGTGGACGACCAGATCGGCCGCCTCACCTTCACGAGCGACCTCGCCGCCGCCATCGAGCACCTCATCGAGGTGCGGCCCGAGGCCGGCGTCTACCACCTCTCCTCGAGCGGTGAGCCGCTGAGCTGGGCGGGCGTCGCGAAGGCCGTGTTCGCGCTCACCGGCCACGACCCCGCCCGCGTCACCCCCGTCGCGACCGCGGACTACTACGCCGGCCAGGGGAAGGCCGAGGGCGACGGCACGATCGCGCCCCGCCCCCGCGGCTCCGTGCTCGACCTCGCGAAGATCGAGGCGACCGGGTTCGCGGTGCGCGACCAGCAGGCAGCGCTCGAGGAGCACCTGCGGGGCTGAGGGGCGCGGTCCATGAGGAGGGCCCGGCCGGATCTGTTCCGGCCGGGCCCTCCTCAGTGTCATCGGTCAGGGACGTCCGAGTGCCTCGACCTGCCATCCCGCTGCTCGCCACGCGGCGAGATCGAGGGCATTGCGCCCGTCGATGATCTGCGCCGTGGCCACGAGATCCAGTACCGATGCCGGATCCAGCTCTCGGTACTCCTTCCACTCCGTGAGCAGCAGCACCAGCTCTGCATCGCGCAGGGTGTCCTCGACCGAGTCCTCGACGTGGAACGACGGGTAGCGCCGGCGGACGTTCTCGTTGGCGGCGGGGTCGGTGATCGAGACCTTTGCACCTTCGGAGTAGAGCTTCAGCGCGATGTCGAGTGCGGGGGAATCGCGCACGTCGTCCGTGTCCGGCTTGAAGGCTGCGCCGAGGACGGCGACCCGCTTGCCGTCGAGCGTGCCGTCGAGGAGTCGCTTTGCGAGCCGCACCACGTACTCGCGCCGGCCGGTGTTGATCGCATCGATGTCCCGGAGGAACGCGAAGCTGTCCACGGAGCCGAGTTCGCCGGCCCGGGAGAGCAGACCACGGATGTCCTTGGGGAGGCAGCCACCACCGAAGCCGATGCCGGCGCGGAGGAACTTCGGTCCGATGCGGTCGTCCATGCCGATCGCCTCGGCGACGTCAGCGACGTCCGCCCCCGTGACGTCGCAGAGCTCGGAGATCGCATTGATGAAGGAGATCTTGGTGGCGAGGAAGGAGTTCGCGGAGACCTTCACGAGCTCCGCGGACTCGAGGTTGTAGACCATGCGAGGGATGTCGAGATCGAGCAGCTCGGCATAGACGGCGTCGAGGAGGTCGACCTCCTGCTGTGCGGAGTCCTGGTCGGCGACGCCGTAGACGAGGCGGTCCGGGCGGAGCGTGTCCTCCACGGCGAAGCCCTCCCTGAGGAACTCCGGGTTCCAGGCGAGGGAGATGCCGTCGATCGAGGAGACACGTGCATAGAGTTCGCGCGCGGTGCCGACGGGCACGGTGGATTTGCCGGCGATGAGAGTGGGCTTGCCGTTCCGGGCCGTGAGAAGGGGCGTCAGCGCGTCGAGAGCGGAGTGGATGTACGACAGATCCGCCCCCAGCCCGTCGGGGCGCTGTGGCGTGCCGAGCGCGAGGAAGTGGACGTCGACGTCGGCCAGCTCTGCGTAGTCCGTGGTGAAGGTCAGCCGCCCGCTCTGGACGTTGCGGAGCAGCAGCTCGTCGAACCCTGGCTCGTGGAACGGCGAGCGCCCCTCAGCGAGGGCGGCGACGCGATCCGCGTCCACGTCGAGCCCGATGACTCGATGCCCCAGCTCCGCCATCGCGGCGGCGTGCACGGCGCCGAGGTAGCCGACGCCGATGACCGACAAGGTGAGTGCAGGAGTTGGCTGGGCGACGGTCATGGCGTGGGTGGGCCTTTCTGGGGCGGCCGAGGGCTCGGCTCCGAGCTGAGTTCCGGACAGACGTCCTGATCGTAAGTGATCGGCGGCGGGGGAGATGTCGGGGCGGGAACGGGCTCATGAACCGCAGATGAGAGTCGTGGGTATACCCACAGCGCCTCCGCCCTGCGCACCGCGGCTATACGGAACTGGTGGGGTCGAAGCTAAGATCATTGACATCCAGAAATTCCCTCAGCGCATTCGAGGAGGACCGTGCCCACCGCATCCCGGATCGCGCGCAACACTCGCCTCCTTCTCGAATCGGCAGTGCAGCATCTGCTCGACGACCCCGCACTCCTCGCGATCCAGGTGAGCCGCCGGCTCCCGATGGGAGCACGGCGCCGGATCGGCCAGGGTCTCCGGAGCACCGCGGCTCGGGTGCCGCGCGGTGACGGCGTGGCCGCCCTCGGCGCCTTCATGGCCGGGGACGAGACCGCCGCCCTGCAGCACCTCACCGCCGCGCGCGCCGAGGGGTCCCGCACCGCCGGCGAGGTCGCCGTGCTCCTGGACCGCAGCGACCTGCTGCCCGCGAGCGCCCCCGCGAGCACCCGCGCCCGCGCGCTGTGGGCCGCGGGGGACCTCAGCGGAGCCGTGGAATCCCTCGATGCGGCCGGACGCGGCGGCACGCCCCAGGCGCGGCGCCTGCGCAGCGAGCTCGAGCTCCTCGAGGACGGCCACCGCCTCCACGCCCCCTGCCCGGGCGACCAGGACCTCACGCCGCAGGGCGAACCCATTCGGGTGCTGCACCTGATCACGAACTCCCTCCCGCACACGCAGTCCGGCTACGCGCTGCGCACCCACAACATCCTCACCGCCCTCGCCGCCCAAGGGATCGAGTCCCTTGCGCTGACCCGCACCGGCTACCCCGTGATGGTCGGCAGGCCGCTGTGCGAGGACGAGGACGTCATCGACGGCATCCGGTACCGCCGCACGCTGCCGGCGACGCTCGGCGCCACCCCGGAGGAACGGCTCGACCAGGAGGTCGCCGGGGCCCTTCGCCTCGTCGCCGAGTTCCGCCCCCACGTGCTCCACGCGACCACCGACTACCGCAATGCCCTGGTCGCCCAGGCCGTCAGCGCCGCCACCGGGATCCCCTGGATCTTCGAGGTGCGCGGCCTCATGGAGCAGACCTGGATCGCCTCCCACCGCAGCGAGGAGACCCGCGCCGTCGCCGCCCGCTCGGAGAAGGTGCGCCGCATCGCCGAGGCGGAGGCGTCGCTCGCCCGGGAGGCCGGCACCGTGGTGACCCTCAGCCGGACGATGGCGGACGTGCTCGTGGAACGGGGTGTTCCCGCGGGGAAGATCACGCTGGTCCCCAACGGGGGTGACGAGACCCTGCTCCAGGAGGACCTCACGCCGGCGATGGCCCGCGCGGAGCTCGGAGGAGCGATCCCCGACGATGCGCTCTGCGTCGGCGCGGTCAGCGCGCTCGTCGACTACGAGGGCTTCGACGTGCTGATCCGCTCCGTCGCCCTGATCCTCGAGGACGACACGGTGCCTGCTGCGGTGCGCGACCGGCTCCGGTTGGTGCTCGTGGGGGACGGGGTCTCCGCGCCCGGCCTGCGAGCGCTCGCGACGGAGCTGGGCATCGAGGGCAGGCTCCACATGCCGGGCCGGGTTCCCGCCGGCGAGGCCCGCACCTGGGTGCAGGCGCTCGACGTGGTGGTCGTGCCCCGCAAGGACCTCGAGGTCACGCGCACCGTCACCCCGCAGAAGCCGGCCGAGGCGCTCGCGCTCGGCCGCCCCGTCGTGGTGAGCGATCTGCCTGCATTGCGGGAGACCGTCCAGGATCAGCGGAGCGATCCGATCGGGGAGCTCGCGATGGCTGGCTCCCCAGCCTCGCTGGCGTCCTCGATCACGGCACTGATCACCGACGCGGATCGTCGGAAGGAGCTCTCGCGACGAGGCCGCGCAGAAGCGGCAGAACGGACATGGCCAGCGATGATGAGACGATACGACCGCGCGTACCGCTCGGTCGCGTTCAGGGATGCCGAGGAGACGATCAGTGGCGAGTGAGGTGAAGAGCACCTCCGACGTGAAGCGCGCGCTCGAGGCCAAGGGCCTCGATCCGAGTGGGCTCGCGCGGATCGGAGTGCGCCCCCCGCTCGGGGACTACATCCGGCAGCTGTGGCAGCGCCGTCACTTCATCTGGTATGACGCGCATCATCGTGCGTCGACGCAGAATTCGAGGATGCGTCTCGGGAATATCTGGCTGATCCTGCGCCCGCTCGTGGACGCCAGCTTCTACTTCATCATCTTTGGGCTGATCTTGAACGCGCGGCGAGGCGTCGAGAATTTCCCCGCCTTCCTACTCATCGGCGTCCTGATGTACCGGTCGACTGCCACTTCGATATCCTCCGGGGCAGGCGTCCTCAGGAATAACAAGTCGATGATCCGCGCCTTCACCTTCCCGCGTGCCTCGATCCCGATCGCTGCGGTGATCCAGGCGGCGATGACTGCTGTTTTCACCATGCTCGTGATGTGCTTTGCGATCATCGCGATTCCTCCGCACGCCGTCCCTCAGATCACCTGGTTGCTGCTGGTTCCAATTTTCGCCCTGCAGACCGTCCTGAATCTCGGGATCATGTTTTTCACAGCCAGGATCGGATTCCACGTCCCGGACATGGCGAATCTTTTGAGTGTCGTGAGTCGTTTTCTCATGTACGGCTCCGGCGTCATGTTCCCCATCGCGCAGTTCGTCAAGGACCCGACGGCGCAGTCCGTCATCACCCTGAATCCTCTGTACCGGATCATCGACATGACACGCACCGCCCTCATCGACGGGAAGGTGCCGGATGCGGAGTCGTGGGTGATCGTTCTCATCTGGACCGTCGCCCTTCTGCTCGGAGGGTTTGTCTTCTTCTGGCGAGCGGAGGAGAGCTATGGCCGTGAACTCGGCTGATGTGGCGTCCCCGAACGAGGAGGACGACCGCCAGGGCGACGCGCCATGGGTAGCTCCTGAGGAGTCTCCGCTCACCGTGGTCGCGCACCGGGTGCGGATGCGCTACAAGGCTCCGCGGACCGAGCGCGCCCCTCGCAATGGACTGCGCGGGCGGCTCGCCCCTCGTAAGTCGATGGTCTCGGTCTCGGCGGTTCGCGGAGTGGACCTCACTGTGCGCGAAGGGGAGTTCATCGGCATCATCGGAAGGAACGGCTCAGGGAAGTCGACCCTGCTCCGCATGCTCGCAGGCGTCGAACCGCCCACGTCGGGATCGATCTATACGAGCGCACGCCCTCAGCTGCTCGGCGTCAGCGCGGCGCTGATGAGCGACCTCACAGGTGCAGAGAACATCAAGCTCGGCTTCCTGGCCTTGGGCATGACGCCGGGGCAGGCCGATGAGCTTCTTCCCGCTGCTGCAGAACTCTCGGCACTGGGCGAAGCGGTGGACCTCCCCATGCGCACGTACTCCTCGGGGATGTCGGCGAGGCTGAAGTTCGCGATCTCGGTGATGGCGGAGCCGAAGATCCTCATGATCGACGAGGCGCTCGCCACGGGCGACGCGACCTTCTCGAAGCGGTCCAAGGCCAAGATGGACGACCTCCTCGAGAACGCCGGCACCGTCTTCATGGTCAACCACGCGCCGAGGACCATCGAGAACGTGTGTTCCCGCGTCATCTGGATGGAGAAGGGGCGCGTGGTGCTGGACGGGAGCACGAAGGAGGTGTCCGCGATGTATCGCTCTTTCACCTATCGGATGGCTCGCGATCGTGAAGCCGAGGCGATGGGCATACTGCGCGAGGCAGTTCTGGCCGGAGAGACGCAACGGGCCTCCGCAGTCCTCACCCTTCCGGAAGACGACGACCCTGTGCGTACCGACGGCACTCCGGAGCTCGAGCCGGACCCCTTCGGGTCGATCTTCGATCGCCGGATGACCCCTCAGCGATTTCCCGGCACCGTCCTACCCAAGGACTAGGTGCACGAGCAACCCCGAAACCCCGATCCCCGAACACTGACGAGGACCCCCATGGCACTGCGCATCATGACCATCTATGGCACGCGCCCTGAGGCGATCAAGGTCGCCCCGATCATCAAGGCCATTGAGGCTTCTAAAGATCTTGAGAACATCATCGTCGTGACCGGTCAGCATCGAGAGATGCTCGACCAGGTGAACACGATGTTCGAGATCGTCCCGGACCACGACCTGAACATTATGAGCGCAGGTCAGTCCCTGAACCAGATCGCCGCCAAGGTCATCACCGGCATCGACTCGATCCTGCAGATCGAGAAGCCCGATGCCGTCATCGTCCAGGGCGACACCTCCACGGTGATGGGCGCCGCCATAGCCGCCTTCAACAGTCAGATCCCGGTGATCCACCTCGAGGCTGGACTGCGCTCCGGCGACATCAACTCGCCGTTCCCGGAGGAGGCCAATCGGAAGCTCACCTCCCAGATCACCGGCCTGCACCTCGCGCCGACAGATACCAGCAAGGACAATCTGGTACGCGAGGCGATCTCAGAAAATGACATCGTCATCACTGGCAACAGCGTGATTGACACGCTGCTCTACGCCACCGAAAACCTCGATGTGACGTTCGACGACGAGCGTCTGCAGGCTCTCTACGAGGCGAAGATGGCTGGCACGGCCGGTCGTGTGCTGCTCGTGACGGCGCACCGCCGCGAGAACCTCGGCGACGCAATGGTGGAGATCGGGCAGGGTGTCGCGGACATCGCGAATAAGTACGCGGATCTCACCGTTGTGTTCCCGATCCACCGCAACCCGAAAGTGCGCGAGTCGATACTCCCGTCCATCGAGGGCCTGGAGAATGTGCTGCTCATCGAGCCCCTCGCCTATGCACAGTTCACCAAGGCGCTAAGCCTAACAGACGTGGTCCTCACCGACTCCGGCGGCGTCCAGGAAGAAGCGCCGTCCCTAGGTAAGCCGGTGCTCGTCATGAGAGAGAACACCGAGCGGCCCGAGGCAGTCGTCGCCGGCACCGTGAAACTCATCGGCACGCACCGCCAGCGCATTGTCGATGAGATCTCGTTGCTGCTCGACTCCGAAGAGGCGTACAGGGGCATGGCGAACGCTGTGAATCCTTACGGCGACGGAAAGGCGGCTGAGCGTACGGTTGCTGCGATTCAGTGGAAGTTCGGCGAAGGCGGCAGGCCATTGGACTTTGGAAACTGACTATCCATAAGCGTTGCCTCGAATAAACGACTCGTGGAGCGCGAGACTCCCTATGCCTCTTCGGGGGCGCATGCTGTGAAGAGAATATGACGGAGGCACCCCTACGGGCCCGGGTGCGGATGACATGCCTTCTGCGCCTTGCAGTAATGCCCGTTTTCTTTTCCTATTTCGACCCTTCCTGCGTCGGCGTGCTTTAACCGGGTTAGGCGGATATTCAGAGGTCAGCGTGGGCGCGACGGCGATGTGGGGCAGTTGAGTATAGACGTCGAGGTCATCGATGATGAGCGGAATTCTACCCCGCAGATCTCAACGAGCTCGACGACGGCCGGCTCTACGCGAGCCTGTTCTTATGTGCCGTATCGCTGTGACCGTTGCGATGTACTCCTGGATTCCCCTGGCCTTCATCTGGAGGCTGTCTTAAAGGCCCGGGCCGGGCTGCTGCTCGCGGCGGAGTCCACCGATCCAGTGGCCGGATACCACGGCTTCGGTGTCATCGCCAATGATCACGACAGTGTGGCGGACAAGTTGATCGGCGCTCCGTAAGCGGGCCGAACGGTGCGGACTACGTGCCGCAGGCGCCGCTGGATTTGCCTGGAGGGCGAATGCGCGGCGAGGACCTTCTTTGAGCAGAACCCGAAGGTCTGTACTCGGCGGGGTCTGCTGAGCAAGCGCGCGATCCGCTGGGTGATCGGCCAGCTCCGCTGCGAGGAATCGACGGTCCAGGGCGTGGCGCACCGGCTGAGCACGACCCAGACGAGGTACAGGTCCTAGGCGTAGGCGAACACGTCTGGCACCACCGTGCTTCGCGCCGGTGCGGATCGAAGTAGCTCACCGGGATGGTCGATCTGACCCGAGGAGACCATCCCACCGCCCGGCTGTTTGACCTCTTCCCCGGCCGAGCTGGCTAGGCATACCAAAAAAGGACTCGAGGAGTGCGGCGAGGAATTCCGCAAGCGAGTCGAGATCGCGACGGTGGACCCGTTCCAGGGATACGAGAGTGCAATTGACGACCATCTCGAGGACGCTGTCTGCGTGATGGGCGCAATCCTCATCGTCAAGCTCGCCGGCGGCGGCCGTCGATCACGACCGCCTCCGGATCCGACAGGTGACCGTCCGCGTTCGAGTGCGCTAGGAAAATCCCCTCTACGGCATGCGCCATGTTCTCCGTGCCGGGCGCAAACGCCTCACGTCTTGCCAGCAGGCTCGACAGAAGGCCGCGTTGGCAGCCAATCCCGACCATGTTGCGGTCGAAGTCGCCTATCGCTGTGCTCAGGACCTTCGGGACGTGTTCCACGAGCCCGCACCCTCACGAGGACGCCAGCCTGCCAACAAACTCATCGCCTTACTGTCGACCTGCCCGATCCCCAAGATCGCCCGCTCGGAAGACTCCGAGACGATGGAAGGCTGCGTTCCTGGCCTACTTCGACATCGACAGCGCGAGCAACATCGGCACCGAGGCCGTCAACGGGATCAACGAAATTCAGCCACTGGATCTGCCGCGGGCTCAGCAACCTCGAGCATTACCGCCTCCGAACGCGCCTCATCACGAAAGTCCGCGACGCCCTATACCACGCCCTACCCAGAAGAGTCGGAATGTCGCAGGATCTGGGAGTGCTTGTGGTTGCCGCGACCTTACTTTAGGTCGGCATGGGCTTCTTGACTGCGCAGAATTGCCAGACCAACCCGAGGCCTGCAAATGCACGAATTAAGCGTCTTGCCATAGAAACCAGGATGGGTCGTCGCCCTGAAGGAGGTCGCGTTCCCAGAGAGCTATGAGTCGAGCGCGGTCAGAGACCGAAAGCTGCGGGATCCTGTTCTTGTGGAGCCCCAAAAGCTTGAGCTCACCAGCTTCAAATCTGGAAAATAGTCGATCAATATCGCTCCCCGCACTGGGCCACGAAGTGAAGAATGTTCCCGCAGGACTCCGGGGCACGTGATATCTTTCGAGACAACCGGACTTCACAAGCTCTGCGAAATAGAGTAAAAACTCCGTACCACTGGACGAGATTAGCGACTTCAGAAGGGGCCGCTCGTACCTCTGCTCCAGATGCGAAATTACAGATCTCGAGATATCGGCGTACAGGATGTACGGCGTGATAGAGGGAATAATTTGATCGGGAATAAGGTCGGTTGCGTCCAATGCCTCAAAGGATGCATTGACGTACCTTCGCCAATAGTCCGAGATCCCCTGCAGGGGGGCGACCGGCTTTCCGTCGCAAAAAAAATCCATCAGAGAAGACGGTGAAACGAAATGGTTCTTTGCGTCAAGCATTAAGTGGAAATCAAAACCACAGTGTTCTTCTAAGTAGGGGCCGAGGGCGAGCTTGACGGCTTGCTGATCATAATATCCAACGCGATCTTGACCGGGAAAGAGGTCCGAAAAGTCAAGGATAGTGATCGCCTGTGCAAGTGGTGCAGATATCCGCGAGGAAATGAAGTCCTCTAATCCGCGACGGACGGCCTGGCCATCTGGGTCGTTCACAACTATGTTCAGCCATGCAATCTGACTAAGCGGAAAAAGGCGATCGAGTGAAAGAAGTTGTAGACACTGAAGTCTAAAATCCTTTTTGTAGCAGATGCTGGAGAACGGGATGCGTGATACCTCGTTCAGTGGGGCATCCGGGTTAAATTCATGCAAGGGATCACTTTCCCTTCCGAAAGCGTAGGACTGCTGGCTCTGTAGAAGTCAGCTGAACTGGATGCCTAGTCTAGCGGCAAGAAGAAGCGCCTCTAGACGATTGCGCTCCGCATCGGGGAGGTTCTGTGCGCCGACAACGTCAAGAACATCTGCTGACAGATCCCCGGCGAAGAGCACGGCTACTGCGAGTCGTCCGCGGATCTGCTCGAAGTCGGTGCTGGCAGCCCGGTCCAGCGCGACGGCGTTGGCGCCGACTGCGATAGACCTTAGTCCTCGGACGCTCCCGTTCCATTCTGAGGAGTCAAGTACCGTGATAGCGGGCCGTGAGGTGGTCAGTATTGCATCGGTGAAACTCACACGGACTGTGCGGATGCCGAGCTCGAGTGGCTTCGGATAGTACTCGATCGGATTCGGGCGGACCGCCACGTGCCTCATGTCCGACTCGATTGCGTGCGCGGTGTTGGGCCCGAGCTTGTGGGGGAGAGTCAGGTCGCCACTCGTCCATCGGCCGAAGGCGAGGTACGCCGCGATGGCTTCACGCTCTAGGTTTATCGACGTCGGTGCGTGATCCAGTAGGAGAGCACGAACTGGCGGCTCAGCATCATATTCACCGAGCTCGGCTACGTGGAAACCCACCTGGCCAGTGGTCGACGAATTCCAGGTCAGTTTCATGCCCAGTACTCCTTCGCCGTACAACCGACGACGAGCCACGGCGTCGTGATGGCGGCTGTCTCTCGATCGAAAGGCTTGACGTAAATAGAATGATGGTGGGAGGCGTCCTCGATGTCATACATGACTCCATCGACTCTTTCGAGGTCCCGGGAGTCACGGAACAGCGCGATGGCAGCCCCAGGCTCGGAATCTCGCATGTAGTCCTCGAGGATGAGCTCGAGCCAGTCCGGCCGCGACCTACCGAGCTCAGGAGCTTCGGTGTCAGGGCCGGACACGACGACCTCGAGGCCCTCTCCGATCTGCGCAAGAATTACTAGATCATTGAGCGAGGCGTGGCGGACATCGAGGTTAGCAACGATGGGGCTGCCGTCGCGCGTAATGAAATGGCGCGAGGCGACTCTGTCGAATTGCGGGATCTCGGCATCGACCGAGTCCAGCCGTACAGATGCGTCGCGCTGGACGAGGTGATCGGGCAGGAACGCGCGAACCATGTCGATCATCGCGCCCCGGTTCGGTGTCTTCGGATAGCCACTTGCCGTGGCTTCCTCGGCGAGCTTAGCCTTGTGCCAGTTCGCCAGGTTGTGCTGGAAATACTGAAGCGTCTGCTTGGCAGTGTCACCCTGGTTGCCGGAGTCTTTCACCGTGACCTGGGCGGAGTGGCGGCGGCGCATCAGCACCGGCTTTCCACAATGTGTGACCCGGTAACCGGAACGAAGTAGGCGAAGGAAGAAATTGTTGTCCACTCCGCTGGTAATATTCTCGTCGTAGCGCAGTGCCTTCATGACGTCGGTGCGGATCATCCAGGTGCCGTGTCCCGGAGCGCCACCCTTCTCGGCGGCCTGGGCGAAGGTTGGGATGCGGGAGACGATAAGCTCGAGGTCCCCGGACTCGTTGTCGAAGTTGACGAACGAGCCACTAGTTCCAACGTACTCTGCGGACAAGGATGCGATCTGCCACTCGAGACGCTGGGCGGGCATCAGATCATCGTCGTCCATGATCGCGGTGAACACTCCACGGCTCAAGTCGAGGGCGCAGTTACGTGCTGCAGAGATTCCAGCTTGCTTCTGCCACACATAGGTGATGCGCGGATCATTGATCTCCTCGACGACACGCTTTGTCGCGTCGTCTTCCGAGCCGTCGTCGACCACAATAATCTCGAAGTCCTGAACGGTCTGGAAGAGAGCCGAGATGATCGCTTCGCGAAGGAGTTCGGGGCGTCCGCGGGTGGCGAACTGCACTGTGACGAGGGGGGCTGCCCCATCAGGTTTGTGGGTCCATTTCGTGGGGTTCCGGGCGTAGGTCTTGTCGTTGTAGACGACATCCCGATTGAACGCGACAGCCGTACGACCGGCTTCTGACTGCTCGACCACTCGGCGTGTCGGAGGATGCCACATGTGGTACATCCTGACTTCCGGGTGGTCGACCCAGACGGTGCGATAGCCGGCACGACGAGCTCGCTGTGCGAAATCGAGGTCCTCACCGCCGTAGGTATGAAGACGTTCGTCGAACCCGCGCAGAATCTCAAAGCCGCGCCGTGAGATTGCCATCATGCCACCCATACCCCAACGCGGGCGGAGGCGTCCCTTCTCCTCAAGGAAGGTCCAGTCGATCTTCTGCTGATCGGCGAAATACTCGTCACCCATGTCCTCGGGCAAATCTCGACACTGAAGGAAGAGGGCGCACTGATCAGCCTCCCGAGCTGTCTCTACGATCCGTTGCATCGATCGCAATGAGAAGAGCATGTCGGCATCGGTAGACACGAGGATGTCGCCCTCGGCGATCGCGAAGCCCGCATTTAGTGCGCGGGACCGCGACCAATCGGGATCGCCAGGGGTATAGACATACTTGCATCCAAGTTCTTCCGCGACGCGCTTCGCTGAGCTTGCGTCCACACTGCCGTAGTCCGAGATGATCAGCTCGCCACGGATGTTACCGAATGAATCGATAATGCTCTGTGCAGATCGATTTATCCGTTCGGCGCCCCAGTCGCGGAAGCCGATCACTACGGAGATGTCGATGGTGCTGCTCATCGGGAAGTGGCCTCCAGGCTCGGGATGATGGTTGTGCGGCCGCCCAGATTGGTTTCCAGGACGAGATCTGTAAAGATGGACAGGTCGTTGTCGGCGCCTCGGGGATACGGCGCGATAGCGATCGACAGAGACCTGACCTCTGATGGAGCGTCGAAAGCGACAACTTCAAGGGGTTCGCCGGAGACGATGGTCGGTGACGAGATGGAGGGCACATAGCGAAACGCCGCATTCATCGAGTCTGACCATGAGAGTTCCTCTGGAAGGCGATCGATTTCAAGCGTTCCGCTCTCGGCGTCGAGGACGAAGGTCACGACAAACTTACGGCGTTCCACGGGCCGGGAGGCCGATGCCAGCACTTTGAGGTGAAGCCCTCGACGGGGAAGTTCGAACCTGAACGTACGGGGCATTTCTAGCCTGTCTCTCGGGGACTCGAGGGAGTCGCGGGGCGAGCCGAAGCGTCGCTGATCGGGGCGGGGGGGCATACGGCGGCGGGGGTAGGCGTAGATATTTTCGCACATGTTTGGGGGTTCGCAACATCTGTCTACGTCGCGTGGGTGCCTCTCCATACGGTCCTTGGCTCAAGTCTGGCCGAGGCTCGCGAGGCCCCGCAGGAGTAGCGCGCAGCGGGGTGGGAAAGGCTGTTGTCATAGACTCCCGCAACGCCCAGCGAGCGGAGCTTGATGGGGCACCCGCGGTCGAGAACCGTCGGGATCGTCGGAGTTGTCATGTCCGACCAGCGCCTTCGATTCCTCAGGTGAACCCGTGGACACCATTACACCCGGAGTGCGCCCGCGAACCGCCACCTCCGGGCGGCGTGTGATGCGTACCCCCTTCGAGTATCCGGAGGCCGGGAGGCTGGATCGCGTTCTGTACATGGCGCGAAGCGTCCTGGGGAGCTTCATGAGGCGGTGCGCACCTCATCGAGCCAAACTACTCGCGTACCGGTTCAGGGTTCCAGCGGCGTGCGGTGGGACAACATCGCCAAACTAGGACGGCAGCGGCCGGGGCGGCGTTATTTCGACCTCGTCGTTGTCGATCTCATCGATGAGTTCTTCCCGCTCGCCGGCTTCTGCGAGGGTGCCATCTGCACGATCTCCAATGAATTTGTGATACGGGATGCCGGGCGCAGCGCATACCTTAACCCGCAGCCCATGACCGGCACGGCTCTTGGCCTATGGCGAGCTGGACGGGGCACGCTACTGAACCTCATGGAGAAAGCCGAGCTCACCGATCGGATTGTCGTTCACCAGGCGAACCCGCTCGAACGAACCGCATCGGGCGTATTGGTGATGGGGTTGAGGCCGGATGGGATCACGAAGGCGAATGCTTGGCTTGGTCAGACATGCACTCACGTTGAGACCACACCGAGTGAGACGTGTCTGCTCCGTGTCACTAACAAGAGCCGGGTCTCATTCGCGGATTATCGCTGGGGGATGGCTCCGTTTCACTAGATATCGAACTGCATTCGGGGGCTGCTGGCTGAGTTCAAAGTGAGCGTCGTGGCCGAGTTCCGGCTGAGAGGAATCTCTGAGTAAAGCAAAAGAATCGTGGAGTCGCAGATCCGCTAGGGTTTAAGGCGGGCCCCGAGGTCGGGCCAACCGCGCCCGTTTAGCTGTCGGCCGGGGAGGGTGTCCAGACGCTGAGCTCCAGAACAGTAATCCTGCAGGCATCGTGAGCGGAGATTTGTTGAAGTCGGAGGCCCGTGCACGTGAGCCCCATCGGGAGAGTGAATTGGAGCTCGTCGGAGTTCACTCCCTCGCGCGAAGACAGGTACTTGTAGAAGCCGATGTCACTGCGTGCGGAAAGGTATATTCCTTGGGTCGACAGTGCGGCAATGGTGTCGTCTCGTGCGTCATCTAGTCCGCGCAGGTCGAACCCGAGAGCTAACGGTTTGGCTCGGGGACTTTCAAGCTTTGAGATCGCCGTGACCGCGAAGCGCCTCTGCGGAGATTCTAACGATATTCTTAGGGGCGTGCGCCCAACGAGCAGATGTGGGACGTTGTGCAGAGAGGTTGCGTGCGCGGGGGCCGATTGGGCGTGGATTCGTCCGGCTAGTACAGGGAACGCCTTCTCGACTGCTGAGATATCTGCTGCTGGCCACTCGGACAATTGAGCCCGAAGACGCCGAATCGCAAGTTCGGGGGTGGGGACGGCTCCTCGAAGGATTGAGTCCTGATGGATGTGGCGGGTCCACACCCACCCGAGGCCTGACGAGTCGGAGATCACCGGACTCGTTCGATCGGCCACGATATGGCCCTCATAGCGGGCGGGGCGACGAATTTCGCCGTCCTCCCGTAGCTCGCAAATGTCGGCGAATCCAATGGCGATCTTCGGCCACTCGACTTCGCGCGCGTAGAAGAGCTCGCTGCCGCGTTTGATGGCAGAGATACCGCGCCCCAGTGTCGCATGGAATCCGACATTATTAGGGTGAGCGAAACGTGCGATGCGATCGAAGTAGTCCTTTGGTAGGAGATCGTCGTCGTCGAGGCGGTACTGGACGAAGATGCCGGGGGTGATGGTGATTGCCAGGCGCTCGATCGGCGTGGGTGTGTGCCCGTCATCGACTTCGTCAAGGTGAAGGAAGTTATACTTGGCGGCCGCAGCGTAAATTTCTTCCTTGAATTCATCGGGCAGTGATCGCGAAAAGGAGATCACGTGTGTAACATCATGACCCTTTCGGGCGAACTCGATCTGTGGCAACGAGAGCTCTGTCAGAACCTGCATCCTTGAGTGGAGGCGGTCTGGATCGTAGAGGTACTTCAGATACTCGTCCTCCGAAACGAACTCTTCGCCGCTGGCGCGGAGCGCGGGATTTTGCGGCAGGTAGAGGCTGAAGTTGGTTCGGCCTACGAATTGCATTTACTAACCCTCTCTTCCGATGCGTAAGCTACTCGTGAGAAGATTCTTCTCATCGGGCATGCCGGAAATATCCAGCATATCCGCTCATATCTGTGCTGATCACTTTGGCAGGCACGCCGGCGACGACGTTGCTGCCGATCCTGCCGCCCACGCACCGTGCGCCGGCAGCGATGTGCACGTTGTCGCCGATGGTGGGCGGGGCGACACGGACGCGTCCGCCGATGGTGACGTTCTGCCCGATCTTCACATCACGGCCGATCTTCGCCTTCGCGTGGATGACGCAGCCGACACCCCCGTAGGCGAAGGTCGTGCCCTCGCCCAGCTCCGCGGTGGGCGGGAGGTAGCAGTTGAAGCGCTGGTGGATCCACTGCGTGAAAAACGCCGCGACCTCTCCGCTGCCCGCGAGGTGGTTCTGGCGGGCCAGACGGTAGACCGTGACGATGTCGAGCTCAGCGAGCCGGGCGCGGATGCGCTCGTTGCCGCCGTTCGTCAGGGTGTAGTCCTCGATCGTCAGCTCGCGGGGCGCGGCGTGCTCTCGATGGCACAACCAGGTCATCGCCCGGGACTCCAGTTCAGTGAGTGCACGCTGCGCGGAGACGATCGGGGCATTGAACATCGTGCCACCGACGTGCTCACCGCTCATGTCGAGCACGGAAGCGAGCCGATAGGATTTCGACAAGAGGCGAGCGAGCACGTCCGTGCCGTCCCAGACCCCGATGAAACCGATCGACGCGGGGTCGCGTCGAGGTACCGCAGAAAAATGGGGGGCGTCCGCCATGGTCAGGACTCCTGGACGAAACGGGGAACAGGGATCCGGAGGCCGCCCACCAGCAGGTCGTCGCCCTCCCGAGAGACAAGGACGGACGGGTCGGCGCAGATCGCGGTGGCGAACCGGCATCGACCACCACTGATCAGTCCACGGCTGGTCAGCACGGTGCCGGGGCGATAGCGCTTCAGGCCGATGCCCACCCAGCCGACCGTCGTCGATCCGGGCGTGCCGCACGCGACGTCGACATTGCTCACTGGCAACAGATGGCGGACCGTCACGGTCCCGTGCTCATCCCTGAGATCGAGGCTGACGTTCTCGTCGCGGCCCGCCGGCGTCAGCGTGGCGCCCAGGTGCAGCAGCTGGCGAGCGATCACCGCATCGCCCGGGACCTTCACGTCATCCAGCACGACCACGCAGCGGGCCTCGTCAACCATCGTCAGGACCCGCCTCCGGGCGACGCCACGATACGGGTTGTCCAGCAGGACGAACTGGGTCCACTGCGGAGTCTGCGTGTGCTGTACCAGCGTGCTCGGCGCCGTCGCGCGGTAGGCACCGGCACCGGCCACCACCACCTGGCTGTGGCCGAACTCGTTGAGCTCATAGGCGCGACGCTCCGGATTCGCGTACCCGGAGAACCCGGCATCCCCCACGACCTCCCGACCCCCGGTGAAGAAATGGAAACCGGTGTGATCGCTGTGGCCGTGGACCGCGCGACCCGGACCGAAGCGCAGGGTGAGCATCGACTCCTCGGCGAACGGCCGGTCGGTGCCCCAGCCGGTGCGGGCGAAAGCCCAGCCTCGGTCGAAGACCTGCACGCGACGGGACGGCACATCACCCTGCTCTCCCTGCGAGGCGGCGTACTCCAGGGGGGTGCCGGGGATCGAGGGGACGCGTGTCTCGAGGGCGTCGCCCACCGCGACCAGGCGACCGTTCGGCTGGCTCGCGTGCACCAGGAAGTCGAGGATCGCCGGGCGGCGTCGCAGAGCCACCGGATGCTCGATGCCGCAGCGGTCGAGCTCCTCCTCGAACTGGCCGAATTGCTTCCACACGTAGAAGTGGTAGACCGAGGCCTGCTCGTTGGTCGCACCCTGCAGATCGCACATCGTCTCGATCGCCTCGGAAGCGCGCCGCACCGCCAGATCGATCCACGGCTGTTCGCCGACTGTCGCGCCCACGGCCAGCAGGGCCAGGGACTCGTCGAACCCGTGGTTCCACGCCCCCGAGTAGTTCGCCGGATCCGCGAAGAAGGCGCCGTGCTGGCGCAGAGCGGCGACGTACTCGTCCGAGGCGGGAATCGTGCCGGAGCAGAAGGCCAGCGCCTGCGCACGCATCGCAGCGGTGTGCTTCATCCACGGTGCCGTGGAGGAGTCCGCCTGCCGATGCGCGGCGATCCAGCTCATCACGATCCGTGTCACGAGGTCGCGGTACGACTCTCGTCCGGTCTCCTCGAGCGCCCGGAGGATGCAGTACAGGTACTCCATGTTGTGGAAGCGGAACAGCCAGGAGCCGTCATGCGCGTCGAGGGTCCATTCCACCGGGTCGCCGACAGCCGTGTCCGGGTAGCGGGAGGTGTGCATGACCCCCCGCGCCCAGGAGTCCGCGACGCGCATGTAATCGGCCGGCAGTTCCGTGCGCTCGCCGTGCCCGGTGGAGAGGATCGTCATCAGTCGCCCTCCGGTATGCGCCAGGTGAACGGATTCCGTCCATTCTCCGGTGCATCGAGGTCCGCGCGCCACATGGTCAGCGCGGACTCCCCGCGTCCCCGTGCGATGAGCGGATCCGCCTGATCGCCGCCGCGGCGCGCCGAGATGACATCGGCGTCCGTGAACAGCGTGGCCAGGAGTAGGTCCTCGACGAGGGTCTGCGGCAGATCCGGCGCCGGGTGCATGAGCCAGTCGCCGGCCGCGGGCGCGGCCGCTGCGTGCACACCGAGCTCCTGGGCCAGCTCCATCAGCCTCTGATCGGCGGTGAGCACCACCGGGGACAGGGACTGTCGGGCGGCGGCCTCCACGTCCCCGGGGGAGCGGACGGGCCAGGCGCAGCGCGGCATCGGACGCGGGTCCACGGCGATCCCCGCGGTGCGCAGCATGAGGGTCAGCGCCTGATCGGCGCGGTGGGTGCGCAGCACCGTGCGCATCTGAGCCCAGAGGGTGCGCAGTCGAGCGTCCTCGTCCTCGAACCACGTACGCAGGGCCTTTTGCCACTGCTCGCTCGTGGTCATCACCGGGAACGCTTCACCGAGCGCCTCACGGACACCGCGGCCTGCGCCGGAGGCGACGACCGAACCGCTCGCGGCGATCTCCACGACACGCCGGGAGAACATCGACGGAGAGTCGTTCACCGAGTTCACGTTGATGTTCACCGGATGTGCCTTGTACACCTGGAGCACCTGGTCGTAGGGCACGGAGCCGACGGAGAAGGGCTGCAGGCGCGCCGGGAACTGGTACGGCGACTCGGGGCGGTCCTTCTGCCGGTCGTAGATCGTCAGGCCAACCTCGGCGGCGGCGTCCAGGATCATCTCCAGTTCGGCCGAGCGTGCCCTGTACCGCTTCCCGTAGAAGGTGCCCGCGAAGGACACCGTCGGGGAGTGCTCGCGCGTAGTCGGCAGCGGATTGTGCATCCGCGGCTCGGCGTAGAACGGCATCGAGGTCGCCGTCAGGTTCAGGTTCGGCTGCGCGAGATAGGCGGGCAGCCGATCGGCATCCGTGGTGAAGACGTGGTCGCAGCGGCCGGCGGTCAAGGCGAAGGACCGGAAGTGGACCGGATCCTCCTTGTTCCAGAACAAGACCGGAATCCGGCGCTCGCGGCACGCTGCAATCAGCCCCCAGAGGTCCGCGGCCTCGTCCTCGCCGTGGTAGGCGATACCGTGGAACCACTCGTGATCGCGGCCCTCCCAGGCCGACTCCACGATCACCGCGTTCAGGTCATCGAGCTGGTCGGCCCAGCCGGAGCGAGAGAGCTCCACCGTGGGCATGGCGGTGCTGATCGTACGAGCCGTGAACTCATCCGCGATCAGACCGACGCGCAGATCGTCCAGGCACGGCACCGGCCTCGCGGCCGGAGGGATCGGGGCGACGCCGTCGAGCAGCGCCTCGGTGCTTGTGGCCTGATCGAGCAGACGGGTGCGGAGGGCGTCGAGAAGCTTGCGCTCGTTCCCGCCCGCAATGGGCGCCGCCAACTCGCCGCAGTACAGCGGGAGGCCCAGGCGGCGCGCCGTCAGCTCCGCGGCGACGGCGGCCACCAGGGAACCGGTGACGGACACGGCGGCGGCGCGCTCGCGCAGGGCCGTGCGGGTCAGGGCGTCGGCGAGCAGCAGCGCATCCTGGTCGAAGACGCCCGGCATCTCGGGCATGACCGCCTTCACGGTGGCGATCGGAGCGCCCTTCGGAACGCGTCCGGAGCCCGCCACGAGCACGACGTCGGGACGCGGCGCGTACAGGGGGGCGACGTCGCGCGGCGGCATACCGGAGCCGTCGGCCCACCCCTCCAGGCGGCGCCAGCTGGTCACCAGGGCGGCCTCCGGCTCGAGCAGGTCAGCATGCTCGCGCTGAATCTCAGCGGCACCGGCGAAACCCCTCGTCTGGAAAGCGCGGTCGAGGGCGACCAGCGCCTCGGCGCGGTCCTGCGGCACCGCCCGCACGTCGAGCAGGCTCGTGCCGTGCAGCGTCGGCCGCTCAGCGCGGTCGAGCTGCAGGATGTCGAGCCAGCGTGCCCGGGCGAGCATGAGGTCGTACTGGCCGACCCGCTGCTTCGAGGCGGTGCCCAGCGCGAGCCAGGACTCCTCGTCGCGGTGGGCGAGGACGATCTCGGCGAGTTCCTCGGTGCTCGAGCGCACGAACGCCTCGCCGAAGATCTCGGTGGCTCCGTCGCGATCCCACACCAGAGCCGGCGCGCCGGAGGCCATGCCCTCGATCGGAGCCAGATGGAAGGTCTCGCGGCTGGAGGGGCTGACCATCCACCCGATCCGACGGAACCAGTTGCCCATGTCTGGGGAGAACGGCTCGAAGACCACGTGCGAGCGCAGCTGCGGATCGTCGGCCACTCTGCGGAAGAACTCGCGGTAGGCATCCTGTCCGGCGGGCTTGCGCCACTCCCACTGGTATTGCCACGGGAGACGTCCACGCAGATGGAGGTGATAGCGGTCGTCCTCGCGCAGGAGCAGTCGCAGAAGGTCCACGGCACGGTCGGGACGCTTCAGGAACGGCACGTACCCGGCCAGGCCGATGTGGAAGCGCGATCCGGGCAGTTTCGGGCGGTCCAGGTCGGCGACGTCGATGGTGTTCGGGATGACGGTCGTGTTGTGCTCCGGCCAGCCCAGTGTGTGAAGCACCTGCTTGCGGTAGAAGTTCGAGACGAACACGAAGGCGTCCACCCGGCGCGGATCGAGGTCCTTGATCCAGTTGCCGCGGATCTCGAAGCCGTGGAATCGGACGATCAGGCGGGCGTGCGCCGGAAGGTGCTTCGCGTAGAAGACGGCGTTCGGCCCGGCCCACTCGCAGATCACGGTGTCCGCCCACTCGGCGGCCGCGCGGCTCTGCTTCTCGTCGTGCACCGCGAGGCGCTGCCACTTGTCGATGCGCAGCTCGATGTCATCGCGCTGCCGCAGGGTCTCGAGGAGATCCGCGGCGAACTTGAAGTCATGGCCGGCCACGACCACCCGACGTCGACGCTCACCGTTCAGCAGTGCGCCGATGCTCGCCGGATCCGCCTCCGCCCGGGCGAAGTACCCCTTGAACCGTCCCGCGGTGGCGGCCATCGAGTACGGGCCGACGGCTCGGCGCGCCACCTCGCGAGCACGCTCCACCAGGGACGGCTCGGTGATAGCGCGGCGCAGGGTCGCCATCACGTCCCCGCGGTCGATGAACAGCGGATAGTCGGCGCCGAACAGATTCTCGTGCATGGTGGTGCGGTTCAGCACCGGCGGGGTGCCCAGCGCCGAGCACTCCAGCATCTTGGTGGAGATCTCCGGGCTCTGATCGAGCTCGGCATCGCGCCAGCACAGGCCGACGTCCGCACGGTGCACGACGTCAAGCACCTCGGTGCGGGGCAGGCCGCCGGTCCAGTCCACCCGAGGGTCCTCGGCCTGGGCAGAGGCCTTCATGGCGGCGAGCCACTCGTCGTCGTTCCCGGTCTTCTGGAACTTGTCGCCGACCATCGTCAGCGTCGCCTCAAGGCCCTCCGCGGACAGTCGCTGCGGCAACGACGTCATCTCCAGGGTGTTCCACAGTCGCGCGAACTTCCCGGCGTAGACCATGTCCAGCGGACCGCTCGCGGCCCATCCCTCGGGCTTCTGCGCGCGGAACGCCGCATCCGGCACGATCGGGTTCATCACCAGCGTCTTGCCGGTGAAGGCCCCGTTCAGCCCTTCGACGACCGAACGGGCCTCCTCGGTCTGCAGGAAGATCCGGCGGGACTGCTCGCCGATGGCGTCCAGCAGACGGCGCTGGTGATCGGTGACCGCGAACTGGAAGGCGGCGCCCTCGGTGAGGTACGGCCACATGCGGTTCGTGAATCGCTCCGAGATGGCCAGGTGCGAGGCGATGTCGAAGCCTCGGGAGATCACGACGTCGAAGTGGTGGCGACGGTCGAGCACGGCGATGCGGCTCGCCGCAAGTCGCGGCTGCATACCGGCCAGGCCGGAGATCCGGTCGTCGAAGGGCGTGTGGACGGTCAGTCCCTCGAGGGTGTCCAGAACGGCTCGACGCTGCGGATCCTGGACGTCGGCCTTGAGCAGCACGTGGACCTCGGAGCCGGTGCGGTGCAGGCACTGGGCCAGTGCCGCCAGCCAGACGCCTGAGCCGTCGAGGTAATTGAGGTTTACGTCGCCGTAGAGCAGGATGCGCCGGGTCATGCCTGGGCCTCCTCACGGGTGCGTGCGATCTCCTCGAGACGGGAGAGCACCGGGGTCTGCGGGGCGCCGGCAGCGGCATCGCGGTCGGCCTCAGGCAGCGGCAGTGACACGGCGGCGGTGGAGCGCAAGGCGTCGGTGTGGACATCCGGGGCCAGCCGGGCCTTCAGCAGGTAGACGGGGATGTGCCGACCCGCCGCCCAGGTCACGCCGCGCACCAGCTCCTGCATGAGGGAGGTGCCGACGGCGGAGGTCGCGCTGGACCAGATCGGGGAGGTGGCCAGGGCGGCCTCGTCGACCAAGATCAGGTCGGGACGCTTCTCCTCCAGGGACCGCAGCACGTCACCGGGCATCCAGGGGGCGGCGCTGTGCTCCGGGAGCTCCGCGCCCCGGAACACGCCGCCGATGATCAGGCGACGGCTCGGGGAGAGCATCGAGGCGAGCGTCTCGTCCGTAGAAGGGTTGGTGACCTCGGGCGTCCCCGCGCGGCCCACACCGCCTGGGGAGGGCTTCGCCGCGGCCGGGCCCGTGGGGGTCGCCGCGGCCGGGCCCGTGGGGGTCGCGGCGGTGCTCGCGGGAGCGACGACGGGCGCCTTCCGTGAGCTCTCCACCCCGGCCTTCAGGTGCTTGAACTCCTGGAGCAGCTGCCCGTGGCGCCTCGTCGCGGCGTCCGAGGACTGCTTCGCCGACTTCTGCAGCCCGGTGATGAAGCGCTCGTGCTTGATGAGGCGCAGCTGGAGCTGCTGCAGCATGAACATCAGCGCGGCCAGCGCGGCGAGCACCGCGAAGAGCATCAGCGCCAGGCCGAGGCGGGAGGCCCAGATCTGGGCCAGGGCGCCGACGACGAACAGGACCACCGCAGCGGCGGCGGCGAGACGGGTTTTCATGAGGGACTCCTGGAGCCGGTCACAGCGGCGGAACGGACGAACAGACGGGACCCGCCCCCGTGAGGAGGATCCCGTCTGCGGGGCGACTCAGCGCCACAGCCCCTTGGTGTCGATGACGACCTTCTCCTGCAGCTTCTCGCGGTCGAAGGTCTTGAACGGGTCGTGGTCCACCATGAGCAGCACGATGTCCGCGCGCTCCACGGCGTCCTCGAGCTCGGCGAGCTCGACGTTGGACTTGCCGGCGAACTCCTTGGGGAGCTCCTCGATGTTCGGCTCGACGACCAGCACGGTGCCGTGGTCCAGGCGGTCCGTGAGCGCCACGGCGATGTCCTTGGAAGGCGACTCGCGCAGGTCGTCGATGTTCGCCTTGAAGGCGATGCCGAGCGCGGCGACGACGGGGCTCTTGAGCTTGTCCGCCTTCTCGAGGACCTTCGCAAGGACGATCTCCGGCTTGGAGTCGTTGACCTCGCGGGCGGTCCGGATGAGATTCGAGTACTCGCGGTCCGCGGAGACGATGAACCACGGGTCCACCGCGATGCAGTGGCCGCCCACGCCCGGGCCGGGCTGGAGGATGTTCACGCGGGGGTGGTGGTTGGCGAGCTCGATGAGCTCCCACACGTCGATGCCCTGGCGCTCGGAGATGATGGAGAGCTCGTTGGCGAAGGCGATGTTCACGTCGCGGAAGGCGTTCTCGGTGAGCTTGGCCATCTCGGCGGTGCGGGCGTCGGTGATGAGCAGCTCGCCGTGGCAGAAGCTCGCGTAGAGGTCGCGGTTCAGCTCACCGGCCTCCTTCGAGAGACCGCCGATGATGCGGTCGTTCTCGACCATCTCGATCATGATGCGGCCCGGCAGCACGCGCTCGGGGGCGTGGGAGAAGTACAGGGAGTTCGGGAGGTTCGGCTCCTTGGTGAACTCCGGGCGGATCCCGAGGATCACGTCGGCCATGAACTCGGTGGCCCCGGGGGGAGAGGTGGACTCGAGCACCACGAGCTCACCGCCGGAGAGCTTCGGGGCGATGCCCTTCGCGGCCGCCTCGATGTAGGAGAGGTCCGCGTCGTGATCCCCCTTGAAGGGGGTGGGGACGGAGACGATGTACGCATCCGCCTCCGGGGTTTCGATCTGCGCGGAGAGCTTGCCCTGGGCCACGGTGCCCGCGACGACGGTCTCCAGGCCCTCCTCGACGAAGGGGACCTGGCCGGCGTTGATCGCGTCGACGTTGGCCTGCTTCACGTCCACACCGATCACGGTCTTTCCCGCTTGGGCGAGCACAGCGGCCGTCGGCAGGCCGATGTAGCCGAGGCCGATGACGGCGACGGTGTCGAGAGGGGCGTTCGGACTCATCGAGGACTCCTGAGGGGGAGGGGGCGTGGGGCGAGCGCGCGGGCGCACCTTGCATACCGTAGCGGCTGAGAAGAACCTGAGACTCCTCCACGGACCTCCGTGGACACAAGCGAAACTCGTTTCTGGTCACATGCGAAAGGCGTGAACTCGGACGCCTCGTGCTGTTGGTACGCCCGACATCGGGTGTCCACCTGCAGTCGGTTGACATGGCGGCGTCCAGGTGACCTGCTCGCCAGGACCGGGCCGATAGTGACCGGCTGCAAACGGGGTCAGGGCGGGTCCGGTGCATCGACCCGTGAGAGGCGGACGCCCTCGGGGGAGAACGTCATCCGCTCGGTCAGGCCGCGCGTCGAGACGTCGACCTCGAGGCGGCCGTCCGCCGTGGACGACCCTCTGAGCGAGGGCTCTCGTCCGGTGTCGGTCGCCAGGACGGTGGCGAGGACGATCGACGTCCCGGAGCGGCGGAAGGTCACCGCGGCGGCAGGCGCTTTGGTCTTCCACGCGGTGGAGACCCAGCCGTCGAACGGCTCTTCCTGGGCGCGCACCACCGTGGTTGCGGCGTCCGCTCCGATGGTCGCGAGCATGCCGTGAGCGGACGCGGTGTGCAGCCGGGCAGTCGTTCCTGCGAGGTCGACCGACACCGCGGGGTCCAGCTGCCAGCGCTGCAGCGCGGTGACCTTCCGCGGGGAGTCGATCGTGTCGAGCACGCAGAGGTACTCGCCCGCGACCGAGTAGACCAGGCGCCGTGTCAGGCGAATGCCGCGGAAGCTGTCGTCGGTCAGGACGTACTCATGGAACTCGGGGGTGAGGTGTTGGCCGGTGAGCTCGACGGTCGCTTCCTTGCGGGGCTTCTTCCCCTCGATGCTCACCAGGGAATGGGCTGCCCGGGAGACGACGTGGTCTCGGACGACTCCCGAGCCGTACTGGAACTTGCCCAGATCGACGACCCAGTTCACGCCGAGGGAGGAGTACGTGATCGACCCTCCGTCCGGGTGCCCGTGGACTCGACGGGACGTCCCGAACCGTGCTGAGTAGAAGGTCTGCTGGGAGAAGGGTCGGTCCTCGTCGCCCCACCCGCTCCGAGCGAGGATCAGACCGGCGTCGTAGATCTTGACGGTGTCCGAGGGTGCCTCACCCTCGTGTCCGTCGGTGGTCACGTAGGCGATGGCGGGATGCTCGATCGCCCGCGGGTCCACCGTGTCCGTGTCGCCGATCGGGACGAGGGTTCCGTCGGGTCGCGTCGCGTGCGCGATCTCCTCGGGTGCGTGGAGATGCCGGTCGGCCCCCTCCGGACGTGCAAGGCCCTCGATGTCGAACCGTTCGAGAGCACGTTCCCACCAGAGGAAGTTGTTGTAGTGGTAGGCCGTCGCCCCCTCGGCATTGACTCCCTGCTCGTCGTACTGCTCCGTCAGGAGCCCCGCCATCCTCTCCGAGGCGAGGCGCCAGTACTGCTCTTCGGCCAGCACCCTCCCGCACACGAACAGCGATTCCTGCTGGTGGAGCGCGTGGTTCGCGTTGCCCATCTTGCGAGGATCCGCGAGGTGCTCCGCGTGAGCACGGATCGTCTCCTCGAGCCAGGGGAGCAGGTCGGGGCGGCGCTCGGCGATCATCGGCGCGGCCTGGCAGAGCTGCTGTGCACGGATCCCGTCGGACATGTCCGTCCATGCCCAGGGCGTCCTGGGCGATCGCGGCGGGTTCTTCTTGACCCAGTCCTGGACCCACCGCAGCCACATCCCGAACGCCTCGTCGTCGCCCTTGGCGGCTGCCCGGCGCAGCGGCTCCAGCCAGCGGAGCATGTGGAACTGGAACGTCCAGTTGCGATCCTCGAAGGGGTCCTCCTGCCAGGTGGGCTCCGCGGGAAGGGCCCACTCGGGATGGGGAGGCATGAGGAGACGACCGGCGAGAAGCCGATCGACCTCCTCCTGGCGGAAGGACGTCGCGAGGGTCTGCCGTCCCGCGGCCTCCAGATCGAGGCTCACGCCGCGATCTCCGTGTACACGCCGGCCACGACCGCGGCGAGCTGCTTCCAGTCGCGCTCGGCGACCACCCAGTCGCGGGCCTGGGCGCCCAGGCGGGCGGCGAGCTCGGGGTCGTCCAGGAGCGTGGTGATCTGCTCGGTCAGCGAGTCGGCGCTGCCCTTGGCGTGGAGCAGCCCGTTCGTGCCGGGGGTGACGATCTCCGCGAGTGCGGCGACGTCGGAGGCGATGACGGCCTTGCCCATGGCCATCGCCTCGAAGGGCTTGAGCGGGGAGACCATCTCGCACACGGGCAGCGGGAGCCGCGGGAACGGGGTCACGTCGATGATCGAGTAGTACCGCTCCACCTCCTCGTGCGGGATACGTCCGGTGAAGGTGACGACATCGCCCAGCTGCTGCTCCGCGGCGAGGGCCTGCAGCTCCTCGAGCTTGGCGCCGTCGCCGATGATCAGCACGTGGAAGTCCTCGCGCGTCGCGCGCAGGGTGCGCGCGGCCTCGAGGAGCAGGTCCAGACCCTCGTAGTCCACGACGGTCCCCACGTAGCCGATCACGGTCTTACCCGTGACGCCGAGGCGTGCGGCGAGCTCCTCGTCGCGGGGGAGCGGGGTGAAGCGCTCGGAGTCCACGCCGTTGGGGACGAGGACGATCTTCTCCTCGTCCACGCCGCGCGTGACGAGCTCGTCCTTGAGCGCCTGGGTGATCGCGAGGACCCGCGTCGCGCCGCGGGCGGCGTCCGCCTCCATCCGGGCGATGTACCGGTACTGGTCGCTGCGGGCCCACTCGGGGTCGCGGGAGCCGCGGGTGACCTCCCACAGACCGCGCACCTCGTACACGGAGGGGATGCCGAGCAGGCGGCCGGTCTGCACGGCTGCGAGGCCGTTCCAGTGGTTCGAGGCGCCGTGCAGGATCGCCGGGCGCTCAGCGCGTGCGAGCGGCAGCAGCGCGTCCGTGTAGCGCGCGACGTAGTCGTGCATCGGGTTCTTCTTCTCGATCTGCCGGCCCGTGAGCAGGTGGTGGTAGTCCACCTCGCCCACCGGCTCCTGCTCGGGCAGGTCCGGGACGTCCGCCATCTTCGGCATGTCGTAGGGGTAGCCCAGGCGGGTCACGCCGTCGACGTCCCAGCCGTTGCGGTTCAGCTCGGTGAGCAGGCCGTGCGTGCGCGTCGCGTAGCCGCCGGAGTGGTGTGGGAGCGCGTTGTGCAGGAGGTAGAGCACGTGGTCACGGCGCGGCTCGTACTCGGGCTGCTCGCGCATCGGCGGGAGCGGGAAGCCGTCGCGGGCGAGGTCCGAGTTGCGGACCGCAACCGGCTTGGAACCGCCCGGCCCCTTAGGGGTGTTGGCGAGCGTGGAGGGCTTCGCGCGCTTGGTGTCCTGCCGGCTCCACCAGAGCCGCAGCTCGCCGATGCCGCCGTGGCGGAGGTGCCACAGCGCCTGCCGAATGGTCGTCACGCTCTTGGACAGCGGATCGGGCACGGGGAGACCTCCAGGCAGGCGGCGGGGATGGGGTCATCCTAGAGTCTGCGAAGCCCCGCTACTGTGGCGGTGGCCAGGACCACGTGCGCAGTAGAGGACAGCGATGCCCGAGGAGACCTCCCCGCGATCGTCGTCCCGGCGACCCCTCCTGCTGGCGGGGCTGGGCCTGCTGCTCGTGCTCGCCGTGGTCGTGGCGACCGTGATGATCCGAGGTGCCGGGGATGACGCCCCGACGGATCCTGCGTCGACAACCGCGGCCCCCACCCCGCCACCGTTCCCCGAGGCACCAGTGTCCACCACGGACCGTGTCACCCTCACGGTGCCGCAGGAGGTGCGCTTCGCGGAGAACACCTTCTGGGCCCGAGCTGGCACCACCTATCTGGTGACCATGGATCTCACGAGCACCAAGCCGGACGGCAGCGGCGGGCGCTCGATGTACATGGGTGTGACCCTCAGCTGCAGCCCGAGCGCCGGCGGCCCCGGCATCTCCGAGGGCGGCACGCAGAACATGCTCACCGGTGAGGAGACGACCTACCGGAACCAGGGACTCGTCACCGTGGCGGAGGACGGCCCCGTCGAGTGCAGCGTCAAGGCGAACGCCCCCTACGACGACGTCGCTTCGAAGGACACGACGTTCACCGTGGCTGGTACGTGGCGTGCCGAGGCCGTGGGGGAGCACTCCGCCCAGGCGCCCACGGCAGATCTTCCGCGCACCGTCGCCGCCGGCGACGACCCGGTGGTGCTCACCGAGGATCTGCTGCTCGAGGACGCGGCGGGCGCGGACCTGAGCGCCTTCACCTCCCTGCACCTCACCACCTGCACCGGGGTCAACGGCTCCCGTGAGAACGGCCGAGCCTGGTGCTCAGAGGATCAGATCGACGAGGCCGGGAGCACTGCGACGGTCACCGTCCGCGCGGATCTCCTCGACGCGGACGGGAAGGTCTGCGCAGAGCTGGGCAGCACCTCCACGCAGCCGGACCGGATCGACCGCTACCGCCACCACCGACTGCTGTCCCTCGAGCTGGAGCCGACCCTTCCGTCCGATCCCTGCGGGGACACCGTGAGAGTCAGCACGAGCGTCGCGAACAAGGGCCCGGCGCCGCTCGTGGTGCATCAGTTGAATTCCACGCTCGTAGTGGCCGAGGTGTAGTGAGTGCCCTCGAGTGATTGAACGGCCTTCAAGCGACACCGTGCCGGCCGATGCCGATTCGGCGCAGGCAACGCTATCCTCGGTGTTCATGCGCCTTTCAGTCGATCCAGATACGCCGGCTTGGATGTT
Organism: Brachybacterium horti; assembly: GCF_054777615.1. Classification (NCBI taxonomy): domain Bacteria; kingdom Bacillati; phylum Actinomycetota; class Actinomycetes; order Micrococcales; family Dermabacteraceae; genus Brachybacterium; species Brachybacterium horti. The sequence goes on along the minus strand of NZ_BAAHAM010000001.1, from coordinate 627,818 downwards.
GCGGCTCGCCGAGCAGCTCACCTCTCATCCGAATCGACAGCCCGGGTTAACCCTGCTTGACGTAGCCTCAGAGCTTGTGGAATGGACAAATAATGCTAAATCTGGTGGACCGATTACTAGGCGCGGCAATATTCGATCACTTTCGCTGGATTTAAGCCATGCCTCAATGTGCCTTGGGAAGAACTTGGCGAGCTTGATCGAAGGCGATCTTCGCTCGTGCGTAGAGAGTGTCGAGATCTTGTGTCGATCGGCGGCTCTGAATAAAAGAGGCTACGACTATTCGCCGGACATCAGGGGTGTTGCAAATGGTGCGGTTGGATTGAAGCTGGCACTTATTGAAAAAGATGCGATCCGCCGTGCCTGGGAGGACATTGTAGACATCGCCGCGGCGGACGCGCCTGCGTTTAATATAATCCAGGAGCGAACCGCTCTGCTTGTGAGTCAACTCGACTGCACTGAACGCGGGGGTGAATCGCTCGTCAAAGAGGCCTCCGGCACTCTGGTAGGTGCGGACACTCCGCTCTGTTCACGGCTGCCCGTTGATGAGAGGATTGGCTACATAACTCAGTCATTTGAGGCGGACCCCAAGGTAATGCCAATCGTCGTGTGGATTGGATACTCGGGAGCGGTATTCAGTGAGCCGAGTATCGACGCGGGTGATATCTTCTTTATGTCGGGTCAGATTCTCGGCGACGAGCTCGCGAGAATTAATGTGCCATTTAAGGATGAGCTTCACCTTTTGCGCGGGAGTGTTTTGTCGCCAGGGGGCGACGGAGCCTGCAGAGAGGTCGACTTTTTGGCCCGTGTGAATCTCGGGGTTCGGTCATTGTTCGGTGCTAAAGATGCGGCTATTGGTGCGGTGGAGGCAATCCTTGAAGTTTCCTCTCTGTGGGGGAGTGGGTGGGAGCCGAGGAGGCGGGAAGTCCATGTTCTAGCCGAGGGCAGGCTGCGATCCTGGACTGGTGGGCTGAGTGCCAATCGTTCACCAAGTGCCTTCGAGTTGAGGCAAGATTTTCAGGGGATCGCGCAAAACGGAAAGACCCTCTCTCGAATATTTACCCGCACCAACCTCCCCGTGCCTATTTCGAGTGCGCGAGAGGCGCTAGTGGCTGCGGGACGTGTGCGGGCGCAGCGTCGAGACCCTAGAGCTTTAGATGCGGTCGAAGCAAGACTGCTTGTCGCCTATGATGATCGCGCACTACAGCAAATTGCTGCGCTCAATGGAATGGAGATTCAAGACTATGCTGAACCGCTAAAGAAGGGGTGGGCTGTCTATAGCTGGATTAGTCAGATCGACTCGGCGGTCAGGATGGCGGTAGCGGGTGCGAGTTTTACTGACGAAAGAGCTCGGCTTCGCGGCGAGTATCTCTCCGAAGGCGGATGGAATCACGTAATTGACTTCAGTCTCGATAACAGAGTGCGCCTCGGTTGCCTCGCGGACGAAGCTCTGGTCGACTCCAAGTGGGTAGCGGACGTGCTTGGTTCGCTTGTCGACTTGGTTGCACGCCGCCAGATGTTGTCCAGTGCCGCCAAAGAGGGCGAGATGCTTGAATCCAGGCGACGGAGAGTTCGCAATGCGGTCGCACATGGAAATCCATTGAGTGACGAATCGGTGAAATCTGTTGTGTCGTACTCTGATTGGGCTGCTCGCGGGATGTTCTCCTCCGCGATCACAAGTCTTGACGAGGGGAGGGAAATGATGGAAGTGGTGTACGGAAATGTTGGGTATTGGTCGCGCCTTTTAGAGGATGTCGCAATCGGTGCCCTATTTAATGAATAGGCCAAGTGTTTCGGTGTGGGCCAAAGCGGCACTCCGGCGGGCATGGCGGAGTTTGTCCCTGGGGAGTGTTAACCTTGTTGGCGCTTTGGGGTTGCCGAAGTTAGTGGCCTAACGCGCTTCGGTGCTCTTTTTTGGGGGACGAGAGTCTATTATGGGATAACCTGAGTGCTGCTAGTTGGCGCGGTTGATCCGAAAGTCATATTTGTGACCTCAGGGGTTGGCCCGATGAGTCAGAAAGTCCGGCTTAGGTAACTCGCCGGACGATTGTTCAGCGCCCGTACGCCCGCGCGGGGATCTGGGTGGCGAGCTTGCCGCCGGAGACGTCCACGAGGGTGCCGGTGATGTAGCCCGACTGGTCGCTCGCGAGGAAGATGAGCAGGTCGGCGACGTCGTCGGCCGATTCCCAGCGTCGCAGGGACAGGGTGTCCAGGAGGCGGTCCTGCGCCTCGGGCGGCATCTCGGCGAAGCCGTTCATGGCGGTGGGGACCATGCCGGGGGCGTAGGCGTTGACGGTGACCTCGTACGGGCCGAGCTCCGAGGCGAGCACGCGGGTCAGCTGCACGACGGCGGCCTTGGACGCCGCGTAGGCGGCGCTGCCCACGCTCGGCACGATCGCGGCGAACGATGCGGCGTTGATGATGCGGCCGCGGCGGGCGGTCTTCATGACCTCCGCGACGGCCTGGCTCATGAGGAAAACGCCGCCCACGTTGACGTCGAAGCAGGCGCGCCAGCGGTCCCAGTCGAGCTCGGCGACGGGGCCGTCGACGTTGATGCCGGCGTTGTTGACCAGCACGTCGATGGTGCCGTGGCGCTCGACGATCGTGCCGACGGCGGCCTGCACCGACTCCGGCGACGTGACATCCACGGTGAGGTTCTCGATGCGCGCGGCCTCCGCGCCCGCCTCGGTGAGCTCCGCGCCGGCGGCGGGCTCGGGGAAGGCGAGGTCGAGGGCCACGACCCGTGCGCCCTCGGCGGCGAACCGCCCGGCGATCACGGCGCCGATCCCGCGGGCCGCGCCCGTCACCACCACGACCCGGTCCCGCAGATCCAGCTCCATCGCTCCACCCTCCGTCGAATGAGTCGGAGCGCCCTGGTGACCGCCCCGTGAAAAAGCATACTATTGGCCGCGTGATGACGACCAGTCCCGCCCCCGAGCCCACCGTCGTGCCCGACGCAGCCTCCATCGGCGACAGCCCCGCCCGCGTGCTCTGGGTGACCGGCGGCGGCAGCGGCATGGGTGCCGCCGCCGCGATCGCCGCCGCCCGCAGCGGCTGGACCGTCGCCGTCTCCGGCCGCCGCGAGGAGAAGCTCGCCGAGGTCGTCTCCACGATCCAGGCGGCCGGCGGCACCGCGATCGCCCTCCCGCTCGACGTCACCGACGCCGCCGCCGTGTCCCGCGTCGCCGCGGAGGTCGTGGAGCGCTGCGGCCGCCTCGACGGCGTGGTGCTCGCCGCCGGGCTCAACACGCCCCGCCGCCGCTGGGAGGACCAGGACCTCCGTGAGGTCGAGGCCGTGCTCGCCACGAACCTCGGTGCCGTCACGAGCGCCCTCCACGCGGCGCTGCCGCACCTGCGCGCCGCGGGCGCCGGGATCGCCGTGGTCATCTCCTCCTACGCCGGCTGGTCCTTCCAGCCCGGCGCGGGCGTCGCCTACTCCGCGAGCAAGACGGCGCTCGGCTCCCTCGTGCGCACCCTGAACCAGCAGGAGGCCCGCCACGGCGTGCGCGCCTGCCACCTGTGCCCGGGCGACGTCGCCACCGACTTCCTCGAGCAGCGCCCCGAGGTGCCCGGCGCCGAGGCCCGCGCCGTCATGCTCACCCCGGAGGACGTGGCCGCCTCCGTGCTCCACGTGCTCGACGCCCCCGCCCACGTGCGCGTGGACGAGCTCGTGATCTCACCCGTCTCCCAGGCATGAGCACCGCCTTCGCCCGCGCCCTCGACCAGCTGGGCGGAGCGATCGCGCGCGGCGACCTGCCCGCCGGCCACGCGGACACGGTGGACGGCTTCGTCACCCGCACCGGCGCCTCCCGCAGCGTGGTGCGCGAGGTGACCCGCGTGCTCACCGCGCTCGGCATGCTCAGCGCCGGCCGGCGCGTGGGCCTGCGCGTGCTCGGCCAGGAGCACTGGGGGCTGCTGGACCCGCACGTCATCCGCTGGCGGCTCGACGGGCCGGACCGCGCCGTCCAGGTGGAGGAGCTGCGGGCCCTGCGCCGCGCGGTGGAGCCGGCGGCCGCGGCCGCCGCCGCACGCGCCGTCGGCCGCCGTGACGAGGAGGAGGTCGCGGCGCTCGCCGCCGCCGCGCAGGCGATGACGGCGGCGGCCGGGGCCGACGACCCCGGCGGCTTCCTCGCCGCGGACCGCGCCCTCCACGCCGCCGTGCTCGCCCTCTCCGGCAACGGCATGTTCGTGCGCCTGGGCGGCGTGATCGAGGAGGCCCTGCGCAGCCGCGCCCTCCATGAGCGGGCGGACCTCCCACCCGATCCCCACGACCTCGCCCTGCACCGCGAGGTCGCCCGCGCGATCATCGCGGGGGAGGAGACGGCGGCTCGCGTCGCGATGGCGGAGATCGTGGATCGCACGGAGCCGCCCGCGGGGACAGACCAGGCAACTAGGGTGTGAGCAGACGGTCGATCCCGACCGATGTCGACTTCCGGGGGAGGACAACCATGCCCGCTGCGCTCGTGATCGAGGACGATGACGACATCCGTCGCCTCCTGGAGGTGGTGCTGCAGCAGGAGGGCTTCACCGTCACCACCGCCGCGAACGGCACCGACGGGATCGCCGCCCTCACGACCGCCCTGCCCGATCTCGCGCTGGTCGACGTCGGCCTGCCGGACATGGAGGGCTACGAGGTGGTGCGCCGCGCACGTGCGGAGATCTCCGGTCGCATCGTCATGCTGAGCGCCCGCACCCAGGATGCCGACATCCAGGCAGGCCTGGATGTCGGGGCGGATGCCTACCTCACCAAGCCGTTCCGACCCCTGCAGCTGCGCAAGGACCTCCGCCGGATCCTCGGCGGCGGAGACCCTGCCTAGCCCGCGGCCGATCACCGGCGCCGCACGGGCACCATCTGCGTCTCGGTGACGGTCTCCGGTTCCACCGTGTGCGCCGTGCTCTGCAGCGCACGGCGCACCGAGATCTCCTGGCGGAACACGTCCACGCTGTCCCGGCCGATCGCCGTGACCACGGGCACGAGCGCGCGCGCCGCCTCCATGTCGCGGTCGACGAGGGCCGCCTCCAGCTGCGCGGCGGCGCGCTCCAGACGCTCGGCGCCCACCATCGAGGAGGACACCTTGATCGAGCCGATCGCGTCCCGCGCGGGAGCCAGGACCTCCGCCGCCACGGCGCGCTCGAGACGCGACTGCCGGGTCGGCCACATGATCGCCCAGCCCGAGACGAAGTCCATGCCCAGGTCCGAGCGGCCCTCGAGCTCCTCGACGAGATCCTCGATCCGGGAGGGGAGGATCAGCGCGAGCGCCTGCAGCTCCGGGCTCAGCTCGACCGGTGCGAGCACCCGACCATCGGCGTTGCGCTGCGTCTTCGCCCACCCCGTCCGCCCGGTCACGGCCCGCCACGCCGCCTGTGCGTAATAGACGTAGGTGAGGTAGACGTACACGAGGTTCAGCAGGCCCAGGCCCAGCGCCCCCGCCACGGAGACCTCGCCACCGCTCACCCGCCGGTACACGAGCCCCCAGACGGCATAGGGCAGGATCAGGAAGAACACCGCGGCGCACAGCAACAGCACGAGATCCGTGCTCCGCCAGAACCCCGCACCCCCCTGGGCGACCCCCACGGCCAGCAGCAGCGGCACCAGCACCAGGTTCAGCATCATCACCAGCGGCTGCAGCATGAAGTAGTGGATCTCCAGCAGCCCGGCGGCGCTCAGCTTCCGGCTCCTCCGCAGCGCGGGCAGCGCCGAGGCGCATTCCATGTTGCCCTGCGCCCAGCGGGTGCGCTGCCGGATGAGCCGGCGCGTGTACGGGAGCGCCTCCTGGGAGACGTGCGCATCCCGCACATAGTGGTTCCTCATCCCCATCGCGAGGATGTTCAGGCCCAGCTCGTAGTCCTCGCAGAGCTTCTTGCCCCACGGCCGCCCCTGCTCCTCGGCGATGGTGTCCAGGACCGTGAGCCGGGTGAACTGGCCGTTGCCGCCCATGCCGACGGTCCCGGTGCGCACCCGCAGCACCTGCATCGCCGAGTTGGTGGTGCGGAACTCGAGATCCTGCATGCGCACCAGCACCCTGCCCACGAGGTTCGCCAGCCGCCCGTCCTCGGGGCGCGGGCGGCGGTCGCCGCGGTTCTTCATCCACACCTCGAGCTGGACCGCGCCGATCTCGTCATCGCCGAAGGACTCCGGTCCGGCCAGGAGCGTCAGCGTGTTGTCGGAGAGGAAGCCGTCGGCGTCCAGCACGCCCACGATCGTCCGGTGACGGTCCGCGGGGGACTCGCCGACGTGCTCGGAGACGATCCGGTAGGCGGCGTTCAGGGCGTCGCCCTTGCCCGTGCGCGCCTCGGGCGCGACCCGGGAGACGAGATGGACTTTCTGGTCGAACACCATGAGGTCTCGGACCACCGCCGCCGTTCTGTCCTCGCTCGCGTCGTCGATCACCCAGACGTGGGCGCCCGGGAAGGAGGTCCGCGCGGCGGAGACGGTCTCCGCGATGACGTTCTCCTCGTCGCGGCATGGCACCAGCAGGTGCCAGGAGAGCGCATCCGGATCGCCGGCCGTGCTGCGGGGTGCGCGGATCTCGCGCAGGAAGGTCATGAGCAGCAAGGACACGTAGGTGAGAGCGCAGGCGGCGACGACCGTCAGCAGCAGGACGGCGACGTCCTTCCACAGCATCGTGCCGAACTGCGTGAACGTCCCGGACATGCCGAACACGAGCACGGCGAGAAGGCCGTACGCCAGCGCCAACACGAGTATCAGAGCAGACCTCACGGGGGTTCCTTTCGACGAGAGGGCCTGGCGCCCTCGCACGTTGCCGGCCCGGAGCGCTCCGCCGCGCGGTCGGCGCAGGCCGGGGCTGCGTGATCGGGGCGCCCTCCTGGGGCCGACGGGCACCGAACCGGGAGGAGGGCTCTGCCCTGGAGGAGCTCCTCGCCCCACGGTACCGGGAGCAGGCCGGGGACGCCGTCACGGTCGCCACCCCGACGGGGGCATCCGGACCCACGGGGCGGGCGGATTCAGGCCGGGGCGCCCTCGCCGGACGTGGAGGGAGCGGATGCGCGAGGAGCGTCGAGGTCCTCGCCGATCGGAAGCCTGATCGTGAAGGTGGACCCCGATCCCGGGCTCGACACCACGCTGATCTGGCCGCCGTGGGCCCGGACGATGCGGAGCGTGAGGGCCAGGCCGATCCCGTGGCCCGGGATGTCGCTCTCGAGCGCGGTCCGGGTGCGGTAGTAGTCGGTGAACAGATCCGTCTGCTCCTGGTCCGACATGCCGATCCCCGTGTCCGTCACGGCCAGCTCGACGCTGCTCTCGGCGAAGCACGTGTGCACGCGCACGGTCCCGCCGCGCGGGGTGTACTTCAGTGCGTTCGACATCAGGTTCCCGATGGCCTGCCTCATCCGGGAGGCATCGATCGGCTGCAGCGGCGTCTCCACGAGGTCTTGCTCGATGGTCAGCCCGAGCTCGCCGGCGCGGAGGGCGACGGACTCGACGGACTCGCGCAGGAGATCCGAGATGCGGGTCGGTCGCAGGGTGAGGGCGTCGGTGCCGGATCTCGAGGCCTGGTCCCGCAGCAGCTCCTCGACGATCGTGAGCAGCTGATCGGCGTTGCGATTCGCGACGTCGAGGAAGGAGGCGGTCTCGCGGGACAGGTCGAGGTCGTCACGGGCGAGTTCCAGGTAGCCGATCACTGACGTGAGCGGCGTGCGCAGCTCGTGGGAGACGGTGGCGACGAACTGCTCCTGCTTCCGTGCGGACTCGATGTACTGCGTGACATCGGTGAACACCACCACGGCGCCGTCCCGCTCCCCGTGGACGTCGATGATCTGCCGCGCGGAGGTCGAGTAGGCGGCGCTCCCGGGCCCCGCCGGCCCCACGGAGATCACGTAGTTGCTGAAGGACTCCTGCTGCACCGCGCGACGCACCGGCCTGCGGTCAGGGGGGATGGGTCGGGTCGTCCCCGGGTAGTGCAGCAGCAGCTGCGACTCGTCCGGGTCACCGGGACCGGGCGGTGAGGCGCTCCTGTGGATGCTCCGCTGCGTGCGGTTCATCAGAAGATCGTGCCCGTCCCGATCGACCACCACGATGCCCGTGTCGACGCTGTCGATGATGTTCTCGAGACGCCGCTTCCACATGTCGGCCGTGTCGAGCAGAGCCTCCTTCTCCGCGAGAGCGGTGGTGACCCGCTCGGTCTGTCGATCGTGCACCGCCAGCCCACCGGTGACCAGGAGCCCCACCTGCAGCACCGTGAACGGGAGCAGCGCCGCCTGGGCGAGGGTGACGGAATCGATGGGGTGCGCGCGGAGAAGCGTCGGCACCGTGAACGCCGCCGCCACGCTCACGGTCGCGAGGACGGCGCCGCGGGTCCTCAGGCGAGCGGCGAGCCAGAGCGCCGGGATGAGCGCGAGGAGCGAGGTGGCCGTCGCGATCTCCCGCATCAGGTCGCGCACCAGACCGATCGCCGCGATGTCGAGCAGCGGGACGATCGCGAGGCCGAGGGGAGAGACCCGGTCCCACGGCACGACGTAGGCGAGGAGGGTCGCGACCAGCAGCAGCCCGAGCGCTGCGAGATAGGCCGGCGCCAGGACCAGCGACACCCCGGAGATCGCCACGACGACGGTGAACGTCAGGAAGAAGGCGAGGAAGAAGATCTGCTTCTCCGCAGTGCCGGAGGCTGGGGACACCACCTTCGCGAGCCGACGGGACAGCGAAGCGGCGACGTCCACGGCCACATCCTTCTCCGGGGCCTCCGACGACTGGGGCAGAGGAGCAAGGCCCCCGCTGTGCTCCACCGACTGCAGTCTGGTGCCGTCAGACGGGTCTGGCAAACCCGGCTCCGCCGCCACGCTCCCGCTCCGCCGGCCGCCGTCTCCCCGGCTCAGGAGCGGAAGCGCTCCACGTACCGCGCGAAGTCCCAGGCCTCGTGGGTCTCGTCCCCGTCCAGGAACTGGATCGCCGCCTCCCGCCCCTCCGCGTACAGCGCCTCCCGCTGCTCGTCGGAGAGGTCGAACTCGGTGGGCTTCACGGCGGAGGTGTCGATGAAGATCGTGCGCGCCACCGCGTGCGAGGACTCGATGTGCATCCGGTCGTAGAAGCCCGTGACGGTGCCCGCCACGGCCTTCGCGAAGCTCAGCGGCCCGCGGATCCGGTGCACGGGCCCCGCCGCCTCGGTGGGCCGCTCGGAGAGCTTCACGGCGAAGGTGGGCCAGCGCGGCGCGCGGCCTCCGGGACGGTCGAACACCTCGACGGGGAAGTTCGAGAGCAGCCCGCCGTCCACGAGCCACGCCGCCTGGCCGAGCGCATCGGTGAAGCGGGCGGGGCGGAACACGAAGGGGATCGAGGCCGACGCCCGCACCGCCTGCGCCACGTCCATCGCCCCGGGCTCCTGGCCGTAGGCGGCGGCGTCCTCCGGCAGGAAGCGCAGGCGTCCCGCGGAGAGGTCCGAGGCGGTCACCGTGAGCCGCGTGGCCGGGCCGGCGATCTCCTCACCGTCGGGATCGGCGTAGGCGAGATCCGCGAACGTGCGCACCGGTGACGGGGCGTGCGCCTCGAGCTGCTCCCGCGTCCAGGACTCGAGCCGCTTCCCGGGGTGCACGCCGTTGCGCAGCGCGATCGCGAGCGCCATCCCCGGCAGGGTCCGGGTCCACCACCCGCCGTCCTGGAAGGCGCGGTAGTCGGTGCCGCGCAGGATCTCCACGAGCGTCCTCGCCGGCACCCCGGCCGCCGCGAGCGCCCCGGCCATCGCCCCGGCGGAGGATCCCGCCACCCGGTTCACGGTGTAGCCGCGTTCGGCGAGCACCTCGAGGGCACCCGCGATCGCGATGCCCTTCACCCCGCCGCCCTCGAGCACGAGGTCCACGCGGCGCGACGGATCGGCGGGCGGGGGATCAGCGGGGAGCATCGGCGGGGGAGGGGTCATCGCCCCACCGTAGGGGCGGGCGCCCACGCCCCGACGGGCCGTGTCAGCGACCGACCCCCTCCAGCTGCGTCGCCGCGCCCGAGGTCGCCGTCGGCGTCCCCGCGTCCTTCCGGGGCGCGGCGCCGTCCCGCTCCGCCCCGTGCGAGATCCGCTGCCCGGGATGCAGCCTGTTCTGCGCGATCTCCTGGCAGGTGAGCGTCGTCAGCCCCGACTCGCGGATCCACGCGAGCACGCTCGGCACCGCCGCGACGGACTGCTCGTGGATCTCGTGCATGAGGATGATCGAGCCGCGGCCCGCGTTCTCCTGCACGGCGGCGAGGGTCTTCGCGGCGTCACGGGTCTTCCAGTCCAGCGTGTCCACGTCCCAGAGCACCACACCCTCGCCGAGGGCCCCGGCGGCGCGGTCCGTGCCCCGGTTCCGGGCGCCGAAGGGCGGCCGCAAGATCGACGGCGCCCTCCCGATCGCCCGCTCGAGCGCCGCCGCCGGCTTGTCCACCTCGTCGCCCAGGGCGGAGCCGTCCAGCTTCGAGAGCTCACGGTGGGACCAGGAGTGGCTGCCGATCTCGTGGCCCGCCGCCGCGGTCGCCGCGACGAGCGCGGGGGAGCCCTGCGCGCTGCGGCCGATCATGAAGAAGGTCGCCGCCGCGCGCTCCGCGAGCAGGTGCTCGCGCAGGGTCGCGTTGAGCTTCGGGCTGGGGCCGTCGTCGAAGGTCAGCGCGATCGAGCGCAGCAGCCGCGCGTCCGGGGCGGTCACGGGGGAGGGGCGCTCGCCCTCCGGTGCGAGCGGGGCGAGCTGGGTGCGCGGCCCGCGGGCGGCCGCCTCCCGGGCCGCGCCGCCCGTGCCCGGATGCTCGGTCGTCGTCACGGAGCGGCCGGGGTCGGGGATCGTGACGGCATCGGGATCGTGATCGGCGGGCTCCGCGATCGCCGCGCGCACGGCCTGGCCGTCCTCGCCCAGCAGCGGGCCCGCCTGTTCCTCGGGCACGGTGAGCATCAGCTCGCGGGCGTCGTCCCCGCGGCCCACCGTCGGCAGGAGCACGTCGAGGGTGCCGTCGGCCCGCGGCAGCAGCGCGGGACCGTTGCCCCACGGCCGCGGCTGCTCCTGCAGCAGCGCCGTCACCTCCTCCACGTCCACGCCGTGCTCCTGCCCCGCGAGGTCGCGGACGGCGCTCACGAACGCCGGCCACTGCTCGGCATCCACGAGGCCGGGGGAGGTGAAGGCGCGGTCGCCCTCGGCCCGGTACCAGAGCAGTGCCGTGGAGACGCCCTCCTCCTCGCGCACATCGAGCAGCACCCCGAGCGCCTGCGGGGAGGCCGCGATGATCCGCCCGGTGACCTGCAGCGTCGCCTCCTCCCCGCGCACGGCGCGCTCGCGCAGCAGCTTCGCGAGGCTCATGCCGATCGCCGCGTCGAGGCCGGGCGCGGTGGGCAGGTGCGGGATCTCCACGGCGGCCGGCGCGAGCGCCGTGAGCTTCTGCATCGCCGCCTGGGGGACGTGCGCGGCGAGGTCCGGGAGGTCGGTGAGCGGGGCGTGCGCGCGGTGCCCGCGATCCCGCCCGTGACCCGCGGGCCCCTGCGGGGCGCTCGGATGCAGGAGGGCGGCGCCGCCCACGCCCAGGCCCCCCAGCCCGAGCGCCGCGATCCCCCCGGCGAGGAATCGGCGGCGCCGCAGCTCCGCCCTGCTGAGGTGACGGTGTCGGGTGCGCCCCTCGTGGTCCTGCCGCATCAGTCGATCTGCCCTCTCCGCCCGGATCGGCGGGCTCGTGCCGCGCCTGGGTCAGCATACGACCAATGCCAGGTCAAGGGCGCACCAAGAGGGCTGGTCGTCGACGACCGGCCGATGTGGGATCCGACTTTCGGAGGAGGGTGACGGCCGACGGGTCCCCCGGCAGGTGGACGGCCGCTCCGCCGCCCCCTCCGGCGTCGCCGGATCGGGCGTTCGCCGATGCCCCGCGCCGGGCGTGCGGGAATCTCTCGCTTGATTTTCTTCTTTCCTGACGAGAGAGTTGGCTCGTGGCCACTCGAGAACCCGTCCTCCGCCCTCCGCTCCTGCTGCGAACCCTGCTGCCCGCCCTGCTCGTCGTGCTCTGGATCGCGGTGTTCGGCGCGGGAGGCGCCAGCTTCGGCCGGATCGGCGACGTCGCCACCGAGGACCGGGCCACGTTCCTCCCCGCGAGCGCCGAGTCCACCGCGGTCCAGAACCGCATCGCGGAGTTCACCGGCTCGGACGCGGTCCCCGCGATCCTCGTGATCGAGCGGGACGGCGGTCTCGAGGACGCTGATCTCACCGCGCTCGAGGATCTCGCCGGGGACGCCGGCGACGTCGTGCCCGGCGCGACCGCCTCCCCGGTCATCCCCGCCGAGGACGGTGAGGCCGCCCAGGTCGTGGTGTCCATCCCGTCCGGCGAGGACGCCGGCGGCGCCGTCGAGGCCCTCGAGGCAGGACTCGAGGACCTCCCGCCGGGCCTCGGCGCCTGGGTGAGCGGCCCCGCCGGCTTCACCGCGGACCTCCAGGCGGCCTTCGCCGGGATCGACGGGATCCTGCTGGTCGTCGCGCTCGCCGTGGTGCTGCTGATCCTCGTGATCGTCTACCGCTCGCCGCTGCTGCCGCTGCTCGTGCTCCTCAGCTCGATGACCGCGCTGTGCGCAGCGATCCTCCTCAACGTGAGCCTCGCGGAGGCCGGCCTGGTGACCATCAACGGCCAGGTGCAGGGCATCCTGTTCATCCTCGTGATCGGCGCGGCCACCGACTACTCGCTGCTGTTCGTCACCCGATTCCGTGAAGAGCTGCGCGACCACGCCTCTGCTGCCCGCGCCTCCTGGCGCGCACTGCGCGGAGTGCTCGAACCGATCCTCGCCTCGGGCGGCACGGTCATCGTCGGCCTGCTCTGCCTGCTGCTCTCCGACCTCGGCTCGAACGCCGCCCTCGGGCCGGTGGCCGCGATCGGCATCCTGTGCGCGATGCTCACCTCGCTCACCTTCCTCCCGGCGCTGCTCGCGCTCGTCGGGCGGGCCGCCTTCTGGCCCCGCGCTCCCCGCCATGGGAGCCCCCACCCCCAGCTCATCGGAGCCGACGCCCGCGGACCCTTCGCCCGCGCCGGCCGCCTCGTCGCCGCCGCCCCGCGCCGGGTCGCCGGCACGGTCGTCGCGCTGCTCGTGATCGGCTGCGGCGGGCTCACGCTCCTCCAGGCCGACGGTGTGCCCCAGAGCGAGTTCGTGCTCGGCGCGAGCCAGGCCCGCGACGGTCAGCAGGCCCTCGACCGCCACTTCGCGGGAGGCTCCGGCTCGCCCACCTACGTCCTCGCCCCGGCGGAGAGCCGCGCCGAGGTCGCCCAGGGGATCGCGGCGACCGACGGCGTCGACGCGCTCGCCCTCGTCTCCCAGGACTCGCCGTCGGGGAGCATCCCCGTCGGCGCCGACGGGGAGACCACCCCCGAGGCGACCGCCGGACCCTTCGCCGGAGTCGAACCCACCGAGATCGGCGGGGAGCTGCTCTTCTCCGTCACCCTCGACGCGCCCTCGGACTCCCTCGCGGCCGAGCAGGTGGTCACCGTCCTGCGCGACGCCGTCGGCCCCGACGGCGCCCAGGTGGGCGGCTCCACCGCGGTGGACCTCGACACGAACGCGACCTCCGCCCACGACCGCGCCCTCATCATCCCGATCGTCCTCGTCGCGATCACCCTCATGCTCGCCCTGCTGCTGCGGTCCCTGATCGCGCCCGTGGTGCTGCTGCTGACCACCGTGCTCAGCTTCGGCACGGCGCTCGGCGTCAGCGCGGTCGTCTTCCACCTCATCGGCCAGGAGCGCTCCGACCCGTCGGTGCCGCTCTACGCCTTCGTGTTCCTCGTCGCTCTGGGGATCGACTACAACATCTTCCTCATGACCCGGGTGCGGGAGGAGTCGCTCGTCCATGGCACCCGGGAGGGCACGCTGCGCGGCCTGTCGCTCACCGGCGGCATCATCACGAGCGCGGGCGTGGTGCTCGCCGCGACCTTCGCCGCGCTGCTCGTGATCCCGATCCAGTTCCTCCTGCAGCTGGCGATCATCGTCGCGCTCGGGGTGCTCATGGACGCGCTCGTGGTGCGCACTTTCCTGGTGCCCGCCCTCACGATCCTGATCGGTGACCGCATCTGGTGGCCCTCGAGGGTGCCCCGCGGATCACGCCCCTCGGCCTGACCTGCGCCCCCGTGCCGCGGAGCCGCCTGCGGCACGGGACGCCGGGGCATTCTCGCCCCGCCGGGCGGCGGCGAGGATGTTCCGGGCCATCGCCGGGAAGACGAGGGCGTGGAAGGGGGAGATCGCCCACCAGTAGAGCCGTCCCGGCAAGCCGTCCGGGAAGTACACGGCCCGCTGGCGATAGCGGGAACCGCCCTCCTCGGCCGGGTCCACGCGCAGCTGCAGCCAGGCGCGCCCGCTCATGCGCATCTCCGCCCGGAGCGTGAGGACCCGTCCCTCCTCGATGTTCTCCACACGCCACCAGTCGACCGCGTCGCCCACCCGCAGCCGGTGAGGGTCACGGCGTCCTCGGCTCAGGCCGGGACCGCCCACCGCCCGGTCCGCCAGGCCGCGCAGCGTCCAGAGCAGCGGGGTGGAGTACCACCCCGACGCCCCGCCGATCCCTTCGATCACGCGCCACACCTCCGACGGGTCGACATCCGTCGCCACGAGCTCCCGCTCGTCCGTGTACACCGTCTGCCCCGCCCAGTCGGGGTCCTCCGGCAGAGGCGCCTCCGGGGCGCGGTCCCGGCGCACATCCGCCTCCCAGCTCGTGGCGATCTCCCCCTCGCGCTGGTGGTCCAGGGCGGTCCGCACGGCCGCGCGATAGGACGTGGGGCCGGAGGGAGGCGGGGGGAGGACCTCCGCGGCGAGCGGGGGCCGTGCCACGGCGTCATGCTGCATCGAGTGGGCCAGGGGTGCGGCGATCGCCCGGGGGACGGGGGTGATCAGGCCGATCCACAGGCCGGAGAGCCCGGGCGCGGGAAAGGGCAGGGCGAGCACACGGCGCCGGGACAGTCCCGCCACCTCCGCGTAGATCGTCAGCAGATCGGCGAAGCGCAGCTCGGACTCGCCGCTGCCCACGGCGAGGGTGCCCGATACCTCGCCGGGGGCGGTGGCCGCCGCGACGAGGTAGTGGAGGACGTCGCTCACGGCGACGGGCTCGATGCGGTTCCGCACCCACCGCGGCGCCGGCATGATCGGCAGCCGCTCGGAGAGATGGCGGATGATCTCGAAGCTCGCCGAGCCGGCGCCGATGACCGTCGCCGCCTCGAGGACGACGACCGGCACCTCGCCCTCCCGCAGGATCTGCGCCACCCGCTCGCGCGAGCGCATGTGGGTGCTCAGGGGCTCGTCATCGGGGTGCAGGCCCGAGAGGTACACGATGCGCCGCACGCCGGCGCGTGCGGCCTCCTCCGCCATGATGCGCGCCATGCGCGCCTCCCGCTCCTCGAAGCCGGAGCCGCCGCCCATCGCATGGACGAGGAAGACGACCACCTGCACCTCCGCCAGGGCGCGGCGCACCGCCGAGCGGTCGGAGAGGTCCGCCGTGACGGCCTCGACCTCCTCCGCCCAGGGCTGCGCCGCGAGCCGCCGGGGGTCCCGCCCGCACACCCGCACCCGTGCACCCGCGGCCCGCAGCTCGGGGACGAGCCGGCCGCCGACATAGCCGGTCGCCCCCGTCACGAGCACGCGCCCGGCATCATTCCGCTCGGCGGAGGTCAGTGCTTCCCCATCCTGGTTCGAGATCACCCCGACATCGTCGCCCATGACCCGGGCGGGCGCCACCGGCCCCCTGCCGCCGGACCGAGCGGTCCACGGGCTCCCACCGCGGCGCTCATGCCCGGTCGGCGTCGCCCCCGTCACGCCGATCGGCCCACTCCTGGGACGCGGGTGAGATCTCCTGGGCCATGTCGAGCAGGAAGCGGGTGACGGTCGAGCGCTCCTCGCCGGACAGCGCGGCGGCCGCCCGGAAGCGACCGGCCTGCTGCCGTCCCATGGTGGACATCGCGGCCTCCCTCGTCGCAGGCTCGACCGTCAGGGCCAGGCTCCTCCGGTCGTGGGGATGGGGAGTGCGGCGCACGTGGCCCGAGGCCTCCAGCCGATCGAGGAGCTTGGTCGTCGCGCCCGAGGACAGGCCGAGGTGGGCGCCGAGCACGCCAGGGGTCGTGACCTCGCCCCGGTTCTCGCTGATCATGAGGAAATGGACGGCTCGCATGTCCGTGGAGTTCAGGTCCATGTACTCCTGGGACGCGCGGGAGAGCTGCTCCTCCACCTGCCGCAGCTCCACCAGGGCGGCCATCAGGGCGTCGATCTCGGCGATCTGCTCGGGGTCGAGCGACGAGCGGTCCACGAGCTCCCCGTGCGGGTCGTTCGCGTCGATGTCGAACGGCCTCCAGGCCGCGCGGGGCGAGCTGTCGGAGGGACGCGTCATGGCGTCACTCTACCGAGGGCGCCGGTGCACCCGGCCGAGCGCGGCGGGCGATCAGCCGTCGCCGCGGCGACGCAGGAGGACCACACCCGCGGTGCCCAGCAGCGCCACCCCGGCCACGGAGCCCACGGCCGTGACCATCGCGCCGCCGGCCGCCGGGCGGGAGGTGGCCTGCTGCGCGCCCTCGCCGCCGTCGGAGGCGGCCCCGGACGTCGGGGTGCCGCTCGGCGTGACCTCCGCCGGGGTGCTCTCCTCGGCCCGGTCCGTGACGGAGGCGGAGGCGGAGGCGCTGGGAGTGCTGATCTCCGCCGTCGGGCCGTCCGTCGTGGGCGACTGCGCGGCAGGGGCGGTCGGCGTGGCGCTCGCGGTGGCCTCCTCACCCGCGCGGCTCGGCGTCGTCGAGGCGCCGGCCCCCGGCGCCTCGGCCTGACCGGTGCGGCCGGAGCCGCCCGTGCCGCGCGAGCTGCCGCCGCCGGCGGAGCGCGTCGGCTCCTCGGGGGCGGTCGTGGTGCGGGTCGAACCGCCGCCGGTGGTGCCGGAGGCCGAGGTCGATCCGCCGGTCGTCGGCTCCTCGCTCGGCGTCGCGGAGCCGGTGGGCTCCTGCGAGCGGCTCGGGGACCGATCCGCGCTGCGGCTCGTCGTGGGCGCGGTCGTGGTCTCGGTGGAGGGGGAGGTCGACGGGGCCGACGTCGCATCGCTCGTCCGGTCCGTCGACGGTTCCCCGGCGGGCGAGGACGGGGCCTCCGTCGGCGCCGTCGTCGTCGGGTCCTCCGTCGGGGAGTCCTTCACGACCGTGATCGTCGTCGAGGCGACGGTGCGGCCGTCGTCGATCACCGCGATGACCGCGCTGCCCGTCGCCTTCGGCGCCTCGAGGCTCGTGCTGAACTCGCCGTCCGCCCCGGTCGTCACGGAGCCGCGGTTATCGCTGTCCACCTGCAGCGTCACGCTCCCACGGGTCGTGGGGAGGCAGGAGCCGGTCACCCTGACCTGCGCCTGCGGTGCGACCTCGGAGGGGCTCGCGCTCACCTTCGGCGAGCGGCACACGTCCCCCTGGGTCACCGCGGGGTCGGGGGAGGGGTCCGCCATCACGGCCGCCGGCGCGAGATTCGCCGTCACCACGAGCATCGCCGCGGCCAGCAGGCGCACGGAGATCGTCGGGAGGCGGATCGGCACAGAGGCTCCTCAGGGACGGGGGTACCCGCCATACTCTAGGGAACGACCGCGCGGAGCGACGTCGCCCATGTCATCTTCCGGGGCGGGCAGTCGGTGAGAGCGGTCACCGGCCCACGGCGAGGAGCATCCGATGTCAGAGCACGAGACGCCCCTCGCGGCGCCGGAGTTCCCCGGCGGGACCGCCCCCGACGTGTCCGCACCTCGCGACATCGCCCCGGAAGGAACCAGACCGCTCACCGAGGCCCAGGCGATCGAGATCGCCGAGGAGGCCCGCGCCGTCACCGCGGAGATCGCGACCGTCGTCGAGGGCAAGCCCGAGGTCGCGGACCTCGCCCTGCTCGTCCTCCTCGCCGGAGGCCACCTCCTCGTCGAGGACATCCCGGGCGTCGGCAAGACGATGCTCGCGAAGTCCCTCGCCGCCGCGCTCGGCGCGACCCGCCACCGCATCCAGTTCACCCCGGACCTCCTGCCCGGCGACGTCACCGGCGCGAGCGTGTTCAACCAGGCCACCTCCCAGTTCGAGTTCCGACCCGGGGCCGTGTTCACCCAGGTCCTCCTCGCCGACGAGATCAACCGCGCCTCCCCGAAGACCCAGTCCGCCCTGCTCGAGGCGATGGAGGAGCGGCAGGTGAGCGTCGACGGCGTCACCTACCCGCTCGAGGAGCCGTTCATGGTCGTCGCGACCGCGAACCCCGTCGAGATGGAGGGCACCTACCGCCTCCCCGAGGCGCAGCGGGACCGCTTCCTCGCGCAGACCTCCATGGGCTACCCCGTCGCCGGCGCGGAGGCCCGCATGCTCGCCGCCCAGACCGGCCCCGTCCAGGGCGGCGCCCGCGAGGTCATCGACGCCGTGCGGGCCCGCACCACCCCGCAGCGGATCGCCGCGCACGTGCGCGCCACCCGCCGCGTGCACATCGCCCCCGGCCTCCTCGAGTACGTGGTGCGCCTCGCGACCGCGACCCGCTCCCACCAGCAGGTCGCCCTCGGCGCCTCGCCCCGCGCCGCCGTGCACCTCGTGCGCGCCGCGAAGGCCCGCGCCGCGCTCGACGGCCGCCCCCACACCCATCCGGAGGACATCCGCTCCGTGATCGGCCCCGTCTGGCGCCACCGCCTGCACCTCACCCCGCAGGCCCTCTCCCGCGGCGCGAGCACCGGGGAGGTCCTCGACCAGGTGCTCGCGGCGACCCCGCTGTCGTGACCACGCCCTCCCCGCCCGCCGGGCGGCGCCGAGGCCCCGAGCGGACCCCCGCCCCGGGCCGGCGGCTGCGCCCCACCGCCCGCGGCATCGTCCTCGCCCTCGCCGCCGTGCTCCTGTGGGTGATCGGCGACCTCACCGAGCTCACCCCCGCCCGCTCCCTCGCCGCGGGCCTGCTGCTGTGCCTCGCCGCGGGGATCGTGTGCATCCTCCTGTGCGGGATCGGCCTGCGGGCCCGGCGCAGCCTGATCGACGACGCCGTGCCGCTGGGCAGCTCCGCCCGCGTGCAGGTGCGCCTCGCCGACGGCGCCCTGTTCCCCGCCCTGCCGCTGGGCCGGGGCGTGCTGCGCGAGCACCTGCCCGACGCCCTCGGCGGCCGCGGAGACCTCCCGCTCGCCCGCCGCATGCCCCACACCCTCGCCGTCCCCCGCCGCGGCGCCCACGCGCTGGGCCCCTTCTCGATCGTCGTCGAGGACGTGCTGGGCATGTTCCGCCTCACCGTCACCGCGGAGGACGGCGCCCGCATCGCCGGGCTGCCCCGCGTGGAGACCGTGGAGCCGCTCGCGCTCGCCGCGGCCGGCATCAGCCGCGACGGCGCCGGGCAGGCCGTCACCGGCGGCATCGGCGAGATCGGCGCCATGGCGCGGGTCTACGAGCCCGGCGACGACATCCGCCGCGTGCACTGGCGCGCCTCCGCCCGCACCGGCCGCCTCATGACCCGTGAGGAGGAGCCCGCCGGCGGGCACAGCGCCGTGATCGTGCTCGACACGAGCCGCCGCGAGGGCATCGCCGAGCCGCAGCGCACCGCCCTCGAGGACCGCCTCGTCTCCCACGCCGCCTCCGTGCTCGAGGCGCTCGGCGCGCACGGCTGGGAGGTGCGCGTGCTCGACGCGAGCGGCGACGAGATCACCCGCACCGAACGTCGCATGGCCACGCGCGGCGCCTCCCCGCTGGGCCTCGAGGCGGATGCCGGCGCCCGCCGCGCCGCCCTGCTCGCCCTCGCCGACGTCGGCTTCGACGACGACCCCGCCTCCTTCGCCGCGGGCCGCGACCACGCCGCCGGCCACACGGCCCTCGCGATCGCCCTCGGCGCCGACGACGGCGACCCCTTCTCGGGCCTCGACCTGGACCGCTTCGCCGGCCGTGCCGCGCACCGCACCGCCCTCGCCCTCCGCTGCGCCGGCGACGGCGCGAGTGAGGGCGGGGGAGAGGCGGCCCCGGCCGTCTCCCGCCTCGGTGCCTGGACCCTCGTGCGGGGCACGAGCACGGAGCCCGTGGGCGAGCTGCTCGCCGCCGCCGCGGACGACGGAGGCCGGCGATGAGCCCGCTGCTGGGACGTCCCTCCCTCCCCGCCGGCCATGCGGCCGTGCGCGGCGTGCTGCTGCTCGTCGCGCTCATGCTCGCCGTCACGCCGCTGTCGATCCTCATCACCGGCACGGACTGGTTCACCCTCACCCTGATCGGCGCCGCGCCCGTGATCCTCTCCGGGATCGTGCTGCGCAAGCTGCTGCCGCTGCCCGCGCTGGTCCCCACCGTGCAGGTGCTCGTCGTCATCGCGACCGTGATCGTCGTCGAGCTGCGTCAGGGCGTCGTGGACCTCTCCGGCGGCCCCGCCTCCCTGGTCACCGAGCAGATGCGGCTGTTCCCGACCGCCGTCGCGGATCTGACCGCCTCGCTCGCGCCCGTCACCGTGGGCGCCCGCGGCACCGTGCTCGTGGTGCTGCTCATGGCGCTCGTCGCCCTGCTGCTGGACATCCTGTACCTCGACCTCGGCTGGCACACGCCCACCGCGCTCGTGCTCATGGGCCTCATCGTGGTGCCCGCGCTGCAGCAGCCCTCCGGCGGCGCCTGGTGGACCGTCGCCCTGCCGGTCCTCGCCGGGACGATCGTGCTCGCCTCCCGCACCCTCCACGCCGATCCCGTGCTCGCGCAGCGGGACCCGCGGCCCCAGGCCGGGCCGCTCGCGGGCGCCGGCCGCACCGCTCTCGCCGCGAGCCTCGTGGTGCTGCTCGTCGCCGTGCTCACCGTGCCCACCTCGCTGCTGCTGCCGCAGATCGCGCCCAGCAAGGTCGCGCTCGACATGGACGTCGTCAACGCCTGGAGGAACAAGGACCAGGCGAACCTCGGCTCCGTCATGGTCGACGACTCCGTCTCCGTGCGCCGCGCCCTCCTGCAGCAGGACCCCACCGAGGTGCTCCGCTACACGACCGACGCCGAGGACCCCTCCTACCTGCGCCTGCGCACCCTCACCCGCTTCGACGGCGAGACCTTCACGGAGGGCGACCCGGACACCGCCGCCTCCGGCTCCGAGGCGTTCTCCGACGGCCGCGACGACGGGAACGCCGTGAGCGGGGACGACTCCCTGCTCTCCGAGTACTCCGTGACCGTCACCGACCTCGCGGGCGACCGCCTCCCCGCCCCGGCGGACATCCGCGAGGTCAGCAGCACCGACGCCTCCCTCGATTCCCGGATCACGGTGGACGCGACGAGCGGGGAGATCAGCGCCGGGGAGGGCTCGGGCCTGCTCACCGGCATGGACTACCAGGTCGTCGCCGAGGAGAACCCCGCGACCGCGCAGCAGCTGCGCGACGTCGACCCCTCCGTGCTCTCCGAGCCGCTGGACTCCGGCTACCTCCGCACGAGCGACGTGCCCGCCGCCGCGACGGACCTCGCCGACTCCCTCGTGGAGAGCTCCGGGGCGAGCAACGCCTTCGACACCGCCGTCGCCTTCCAGGACTACTTCCACAACTCCTTCGACTACTCGCTCACCGTCTCCACCCCTCCCGGGGAGGACCCGCTCGAGTCCTTCCTCGCGGACCGCGTGGGCTACTGCGAGCAGTTCGCCTCCGTGTTCGCGCTGATGATGACCTCGCAGGGCTATCCCACGCGCGTCGTCATCGGCTTCACGGCCGGGGACGTGGACGGCGACCAGCGCGTCGTCTCCTCGACGAACGCGCACGCCTGGCCCGAGGTGTGGTTCGGCCCCGAGCACGGCTGGGTGCGCTTCGAGCCCACGCCGTCAGCCGCGAACAACGGCATCGACGTGCCCTCCGTGACCGACGAGTCCCAGGAGACCGCGCCGAGCTCCGAGCCGAGCGCCGCGCAGACGAACACCGAGGAGCCCACCACCGAGGAGACCACCACGGAGGAGGAGACGACCACGCCGGAGGAGTCGCAGACGGCCTCCGACGCCGGCACCGGCGGCGTCTCCCGCACCGGCGCCGAGGTGGCCGGTGACCTCCTGCGCACCGTCGCCGTGCTCGTGGGGGCGGCGCTCGTCGCGGGCCTGCTCGCCGCGGCCGCCGTGGTGCTGCTGCGCCGCCGCCGGGACGCGCGCCGCCGGGCCCGCTGGGAGCGCATGCTCGAGCTGGCCCGCGCGGACGGCGTCTCCTCCGGGGACATGGTGCGCGGCGGGCCCGCCGAGAGCGAGCTGTGGCGCCGCGCCTCCGGGCTCGTGGCCTGGGAGGACCTCGAGGCGGAGCTGCGCGGCCGGGCCGCCGCGGTGCGCTGGCTGGGCTGGACCGGGCTCTGGGGCCGGCCGCCGCTGCACCTGCGCCTGGACCCGGCCCGCCCGCCCGCCGCCGCCCTGGACGCACTCCTCGACGACATCGAGACCGGCTCCGGGGCCCAGGTCACGGACGATCACCGCGAGGCGGCCGCGCGGATCGGCGACGCCGTCGCCGACGCCCGCTACGCCGTGCCCGTGGACCCTGCGCTGTGGGAGGAGTCCCCGGGAAGCGGGGGCGGGGCCCACGGCGGAGGGGACGACGGCGGTGCGGCCGACGGCGTCCCCGATGAGGCGACGGCTCCCGGCGAGGTCGAGCGGCGTGCGCTGCGGCCGGACCGCGACCTCCTCGTCGCGCTCGTGCGACGGGCGCGGTAGCGCTCCCTGGAGCTCCGGCCAGGCCTCGGTCGCCCAGGGCGTGAGCGGCGTCGAGCCGCCGACCGACGAGGTCTTCGGCCGCACCGTCGTCGTCGCGCACCCCGACGGCAACTTCATCCGCGTCAGCGGCGCGGCATCCCCGTCGCGCGGGAGATGAGCGCGTCGAAATGGCGGTCGCTCAGCATGCGGCGGGCGGCGATCAGCGGCTTCGCGCCGAAGCCGACCGCGTAGCGGGTCCTCGGGCGGCGGGCCGTGACGGCGGTGCCGATGGCGTCGGCGATGACCGACGGCGGTGAGTTGCGGTTCGCGTTCGCCTCCGAACGCAGGGACGTCGCGACGGCGGCGGCCTGGTCCGCGTAGGCGCCGGTGCCGGCGGACTTCTCGAGGTGCTCCGCGGCGATGCCGCCCCACTCGGTGGCGATGCCGCCGGGCTCGATGACCACCACGTCGATGCCGAAGGGGGCGACCTCGAGCCGCAGGCAGTCGCTGAGTGCCTCGAGTGCGAACTTCGTGCCGTGGTACCAGCCGCCGAGCGGCGTGTGCAGCTTGCCGCCCATCGAGGTGATGTTGACGATTGTGCCCGAGCGCCGGCTGCGCATGTGGGGGAGGGCGAGCTGGGCGAGGCGGATCGCGCCGAACACGTTCACCTCGAACTGGCGACGACCCTCGTCGATGTCGACGTCCTCGAGGGCGCCGTAGGAGCCGTAGCCGGCGTTGTTGACGAGCACGTCGATGCGGCCGGTCTCCTCGATGATCCGGTCGATGCCGGCCTGCATCGAGGCGTCGTCGGTGACGTCCATGGCGAGCGGGCGGACGCCGTCGGCCCCGAGCTCCTCGAGGCGGTCGACACGGCGGGCCGCGCCGTAGACGGTGAACCCGAGGCTCTGCAGCCGGCGTGCGGTGGCCCCGCCGATGCCGGAGGAGGCTCCGGTGACGAGTGCGGTCCTGGTGGTCATCTCGATCTCCCGATGTAAGGTGAATCAGTGTTCAGGTTCATCATGAACCGGGATTCATGTTGGCGCAAGGGTGATCCGCATCCCCTTGTGCCGTCGGCCCGTCGCCGACACCGCCCGTCGTCCACCCCGAGGAGCACCCGTGACCACCCCGCGAGCCCCGCGCGCCGACGCGGTGCGCAACCGCCGCCGCATCCTCGACGCCGCCCGCGCCGAGGTCGACGCCCACGGCGCCGACGCCGCCATGGAGGACATCGCCCGCACCGCCGGCGTCGCCGTCGGCACCCTCTACCGGCACTTCCCGTCCAAGACCGACCTCGTCGCCGCTGTCATCGACGAGTTCGTGGGCACCGTCGCCGAGGACGCCGAGGCCAGCCTCGCGCGGGCCCGCGCAGGATCCCGTGCCGCGACCGAGGTCGCCGGCTTCCTCTCCCGGGTGACTGACTCCGCCGCCGCGCAGCACCACGTCAAGGCCGCCGCCCGTGCGCTCGGACTCGAGGTGCTGCGCAAGGAGCCCGACGAGCTCGCCGCCGTCGCGGCGCTCTCCGAGCTCCTGGTCATGGCGCAGGAGGCCGGGGACATCCGTGCGGGCATCACCCTGGAGGACATGTACCTGCTCATGGCCACCGTGCCGAGCGACCAGCCGCCCGCCGTGCGCGAGCGCTGGCTGCAGCTCCTGCACGCCGGGATCGACAGCGCGGGCTCCCTCGAAGGCTGAGGCCCCCGGGGGCACGCGATCTCCGCCCGCGTCTCCGCTTACCCTTCTGGGGGAGCACGCCGCCCGCTCCCGGAGCACCCCGAACTCCTCGATGGGCGCCGCCTGGTTCCGCACCGTCGCGCTCCGCATCCCCGACGCCCGCCGCACGGAGGACTCATGACCGAACAGCAGCGACGCTTCCCCGCCTCCGTGTACCGAGAGGGGGAGGAGCCCGATCCCCGCTTCAGCCTCGCCAACGAGCGCACCTTCCTCGCCTGGGTGCGCACGGCGCTCGCGCTCTACGCCGGGGCCTTCGCCCTCGAGGCGCTCGCGATCCCCGAGCCGCTCGTCTGGCGCGCCTCCGCCGCCGCGGTGTTCCTCGTGCTCGGCACGCTCGCCGCGCTGCAGGCCTGGTGGGGCTGGCGGCAGACCGAGCGCGCCCTGCGCCGCGGCCTGCCGCTGCCGGGGCTCGGCGTGGGCGGCGTGATCGTGATCGGCGTGGTGATCGCCGCCGCGCTCGTCGCCCTCGGGATGTGGGTGTGACCGGCGCCGGCAGCGGTCGTGGGGCCGACGGCGGCGCCGGTGTCCGCGGCGCCGTGTTCGACCCGGGCCTGCAGCCCGAGCGCACCCTCCTCGCCTGGCGCCGCACCTGCCTCTCCTTCGCCGTGGGCAGCCTCGTCGCCATGCGCTTCGCGCTCGATGCGCTGGGCACGCTCGCCGTGGTGGGCGGTGTGCTCGGCGCCGCCCTCTCCGTGCTCGCCTACCTGCTCGCCGCGACCGGGTACCGCCGCGCGCACCGCTCGCTCACCGCGCAGGGGGCGCTGACCCGCAGCGGCCTGCCGATGCTGTTCGCGACCCTGGCGGTGCTCGCGATCGGCGCGATGGGCGCCGCCTTCCTGCTGCGCAGCACCCTCGGCGGCTGATCCGCGCCTGATCCGCGCCGGATCCGCGCGGCTGTGCCCCGCGATTGTTCATCGGCCGACGCCGCCGCCGCTCCCGCTCGGGGCCGGTGCTACGGTGGTCCGCGAATGAACCACATTCTCCGGGGTCAGTGAAACTCTGAGCCGGCGGTGACAGTCCGCGACCCAGCTCCTTCGGGAGCTGGTTGACCTGGTGGAACTCCAGGACCGACGGTGAAAGTCCGGATGGGAGGAGATGTGGCGTCGCCCAGGCGACGCCTGGTGCGCCCTGCGTGCACCCTGCGTCGACCCCCGGCGTCGTCCATGGCCCTGTGCACGCTCCAGGCCATCTCCCCGGACCGCACTCCGGGAGGACGACCGTGCACGACCCGCACCCTCCGCAGCCCGCCGCCGCAGGCACCGCGCCGCTGCCCGCCATCGTGCTGCCCGCCGCCGAGCACGCCGCGCTGCGGCGCGCCCTCGAGCTCGCCGCCCGCGGCCCCGCCGACACCCCGAACCCGCAGGTCGGCTGTGTGCTCCTCGCCCCCGACGGGACGACCCTCGGCGAGGGCCATCACCGCGGCGCGGGCACCCCGCACGCCGAGGCCGACGCCCTCGCGGACGCCGCCGCCCGCGGCCACGACCCCCGCGGCGGCACCGCCGTCGTCACCCTCGAGCCCTGCCGCCACACCGGCCGCACCGGCCCCTGCGCCCGCGCCCTCCGCGAGGCGGGCGTGGCCCGCGTCGTCTTCGCCCTGCCCGATCCGGGCGCGGCCGAGGGCGGCGGCGGGGCCGAGCTCGCCGCCGCCGGCATCGACGTCGCCGGCGGCCCCGCGGCCGTGGGGGAGGAGCTCGCAGAATCGGCCCTCGACCTCATCGGCCCCTGGTATGCGCGCGCCGCCCGGCCTGCCGTGCGCGTGATCCTCAAGACCGCGACCACGCTCGACGGCCGCGTCGCCGCCGCGGACGGCACGAGCCGCTGGATCACCGGCCCCGCCGCCCGCGAGCACGCGCACCGGGTGCGCGCGGGCGTCGACGCGATCGTCGTGGGCACCGGGACCGTCCGCGCCGACGACCCCGCCCTCACCGCCCGCCCCGCCGGGGCAGCAGCAGGACCTCAGCCGCTGCGGGTCGCCGTCGGCCGCCGTCCCGTGCCCGCGACGGCGCGGATCCGCGGATCCGACGGCCGCTTCCTGCAGGTGACCACGCACGACCCGGCGCTCGTCATCGCCCACCTCGCCGCCCGCGGCGTGCGTCGCGTCGTCGTCGAGGGCGGCCCGCACCTCGCGACGGCCTTCCTCCGCGCGGGCGCCGTCGACGAGCTCCACGCCTACCTCGCCCCCGTGCACCTGGGCGCGGGCACGGCCGCCGTCGGCGACCTCGGCATCACCACCATCGACCGCGCCCTGCGCTGGCGCACCGTCCACGTCGATCAGCTCGGCGAGGACGTGCTCCTCGTCGCCCGCCCCGCCTGACCCCCACCGAAGGAGACCCCATGTTCACCGGCATCGTCGAGGAGATCGGCACCCTCACCTCCCTCACCCCGCAGCCCGACGGCTCCGCCCGCCTGCTCCTGACCGGCCCGCTCGCCGCCTCCGATGCGGGCCTCGGCGACTCGATCGCCGTGGACGGCGTGTGCCTCACCGTCGTCGAGCTGCCCGGCGACGGCAGCTTCGCCGTGGACGCCGTCCCGGAGACCCTGCGCCGCACCGCGCTCGGCGAGAAGGCCGCCGGCGCCCCCGTTAACCTCGAGCGCTCCCTGCGCGCCGACTCCCGCCTGGGCGGCCACATCGTTCAGGGGCACGTCGACGGCGTGGGCCGCCTCCTCTCCCGCCGCGGCGAGGGGCGCTGGGAGGACCTCCTGCTCACCCTGCCCGCGGAGATCGCGCCGCTCGTCGCGGAGAAGGGCGCCGTGACCGTCTCCGGCGTCTCCCTCACCGTGACCTCCGCCGGGGCGGACTCCTTCGGCGTCTCCCTCATCCCCGCGACGCTCGAGGCGACGACCCTCGGCACGCTCCGCGAGGGCGACGCCGTGAACCTCGAGGTCGACGTCATCGCCCGCTACGTCGCCCGCCTCACCGGCTTCACCAGCAGCACCGCCGACGGCGCCGCGGAGGGGGAGGGACGATGACCGAGCACGGCACGAACCGCCCCGCAGACGGCGCCCCCGCCGGAGGCCCCGCCCCCGGGCCCGTGGACGACGAGCGCTCGGCCCGCGTCGCCCGCGCCCTCGCCGAGCTGCGCGAGGGCCGCCCCGTGCTCGTCGCCGACTCCGCGGACCGCGAGAACGAGGTCGACGTCATCCTCTCCGCCGCCCTCGCCACCCCCGACTGGGTCGCCTGGACGGTCCGGCACTCCTCCGGCTACCTGTGCGCGCCGCTGCCCGCGGAGCTCGCCGACCGCCTCGAGCTGCCGCTCATGGTCCCGCGCACCCGCGACCCGCTGCGCACCGCCTACACGGTGAGCGTCGACGCCGCCCAGGGCGTCACGACCGGGATCTCCGCCGCGGACCGCACCCGCACCCTGCGCGCCCTCGCCGCGGCCGACGCCGGACCCGAGGACCTCATCCGACCCGGTCACGTGCTGCCGCTGCGCGCGGTCGCCGGCGGCGTGCGCGAGCGGCCCGGCCACACCGAGGCCGCCGTGGACCTGTGCCGCCTCGCGGGCCTGCCGCCCGTCGGCATGATCTGCGAGCTCGTGCGGGACGACGGCGACGTCATGCGCCTGCCCGAGGCGGAGCGCCTCGCCGAGCAGCACGGACTCGCCCTCCTCACGATCGCGGACCTCGCCGCGGACCTCGACGCCCGGGCGACCGCCGCGACCCGCGCCGCCGTGCCCGTGCCCGGCGCCGCGGGGCCCGCCCCGCGCGTGCACCGCGTCGCCACCGCCCAGCTGCCCACCCGGCACGGCGCGCTCACCGTGCACGCCTACCGCGACCGCCGCACCGGCGCCGAGCACCTCGCCCTCGTGGCCGGGGAGATCGGGCCCGACGCCGTCACGACCGTGCGCGTGCACTCCGAGTGCCTGACGGGGGAGGCGCTGGGCTCGCTGCGCTGCGACTGCGGCCCCCAGCTCGACGCCGCCCTCGCCGCGATCGACCGCGACGGCGGCGCGGTCGTCTACCTGCGCGGCCACGAGGGTCGCGGGATCGGCCTCGCCGAGAAGATCGCCGCCTACGCCCTCCAGGACCAGGGGCGGGACACGGTCAGCGCGAACCTCGAGCTGGGCTGGCCCGCGGAGGCCCGCGAGTACGGCGCCGCCGCCGCGATCCTCCAGGACCTCGGCGCGACCCGCGTGGACCTGCTGACCAACAACCCGGACAAGGCCGCGCAGCTCACCGAGCACGGCGTGGGCGTCGAGCAGGTCTCGCCGCTCGTGGTGGGCGTGGTCCCCGAGAACACCGCCTACCTGCGCACCAAGGCCGAGGAGATGGGCCACCACCTCCCGCCCGAGCTGCTCGACATCACCGACCCCACCTGCCCCGACACCACCACCCCCACGGAAGGACCCCTCTCATGAGCAAGGCCGGAGCCCCCGCCCTCACCCCCGACGGCCACGGCCGTCACGTCGTCATCGTCGCCGCGAGCTGGCACGACACGATCATGGACGCCCTCGTCGCCGGTGCGCAGCGCGCCCTCGACGCCGCCGGCGCCACCCACGAGCTGCTGCGCGTGCCCGGCTCCTTCGAGCTGCCGCTCGGCTCCCTCCGCGCCGCCGAGGGGGCGGACGGCGTCGTCGCCCTCGGCACCGTGATCCGCGGCGGCACCCCGCACTTCGAGTACGTCTGCCAGGCCGCGACCCAGGGGCTCATGGAGGTCTCGCTGCGCACGGGCAAGCCCGTCGGCTTCGGGCTGCTGACCTGCGACGACGAGCAGCAGGCGCTCGACCGCTCGGGCCTGCCCGGGTCGAGCGAGGACAAGGGCGCGGAGGCCGCGGAGGCCGTCATCGCCCTGCTCGCCGCGCTCCCGGCCCCCACCGCCTGAGCTGCCGGGCCCGCCACCTGGCCCCGGCCCCACCGCTCGGGTCCCTGCCCCCGTCACCTGGACCCGGCTACTCCGCTCGGGTCCCCGCCCGTTCTTCCCTGTCCGATTGCGCACCTGAGTTCCGATTTCGGAAGCCAGGTGCGCAAACGGACATGGTCCGGGAGGAGGCCGGTGTCCGTTTGCGCGTCTGAGTTCCACTTTCGGAAGCCAGGTGCGCAAACGGGCATGGCTGAGGGGCGGGCGGGCCGAGCGTGGGCCGGGCGGGCCGGGCTCGTCGGGCTCGCCGCGCATGGACCGGACCCCGGGCATGCGAACGGGGGCGGGGCCAGGGCATCTGCCCCGGCTCCCGCCCCCGTCGTGGGGCGCTCAGGCCTGGTGGTTGGCGCCGAACTTGCGGTGCCGGGCCTGCTCCTCGAACTCGCGGGCCGCGCGCAGCGAGTCGACCTCGCCCACCACCGGGTTCGGCTGGTGGGTGGCGCGCGTGCCGCCGTACAGGGACAGCAGGTTCATGGCGACGGCGCGCTGGTTGCGGTGGCCCAGCAGCTTCGTGACGTGCACGCCGAGCCACGCGAACCAGCCGACGGTGCCGTTGAGGCCGATCGAGCCGACGCCCGGGAGCTCCGGCATCTCGGTGATCGCGGCATGGCGGCCGATGGTCGCCATCGTGCCGAGGTCGACGTAGTGGAAGGGCTTCTTGGCCTTGCCGGCGACGTCGGCCGCGATCGCGCGGGCCACCGCGCGGCCGGCCTGGATGGCGGGCTGGGCGAGCTGGGGGAGGGAGCCGTCGCCACCGGCCACGTCACCCGCGGCGAACACGCCCGGGAAGCCCTTGACCTCGAGGTTCTCGTCGACGTCGAGGCGGCCGCGCTTGTCCTGGGGCAGGCCCCAGGTCTTCACGACGTCCGCGACGGCGACGCCCGCGGCCCAGATGGTGATGTCGGACTCGAGGACGGTGTCGTCGTCGAGGGTCACGTAGTCGTAGCCCACGGACTTCACGCCGTGACCCAGGCACAGATGCACGCCGCGGTCCTCGAGCTCGTGCGCCGCGTACTCGCGGAACTCCTCGCGGAACTCCTTGATGAGCTCGCCGCCGCGCTGCACGAGGCGGATGTTCAGGGTGCCCGGGTCGAGCTCCGGGTAGAGGATGTCCAGCTCCTGCTTGCGGAAGTCGGCGAGCGCACCGGCGATCTCGACGCCGGTGGGGCCGCCGCCCACGATCGAGACGTGCAGCAGGTCCCCGTCGCGGGCGCGGCTCGCGCGCTCGAGCTCGGAGAACACACGGTCGCGGATCGCGATGGCCTGCGAGCGCGAGTACATCGGCATCGCGTGCTCCTCGGCGCCCGGCGTGCCGAAGTAGGTGGTCGTGGCGCCGTTGGCGAGCACGAGGTAGTCGTAGCGCAGGCGCTTCTCGCCGCGCTGGCCCTCGTCGACGGTGACGACCTTCTGCTCGGGGTCTACGCCGATGACCTCGCCCTGGCGGTAGCGCATGTTGGGGACCTTGAGCGAGAGGCCGCGCAGGAACATCGTGACGTCGCCCGGGTTCAGGCCCGCGGTCGCCACCTGGTAGAGCAGCGGCTGGAAGGTCTTGTAGACGTTGCGGTCGATGAGGGTGACGCGCACGCGGGAATCCGCCAGGCCCAGCACCGCGTTGGCCCCCGCGAAGCCGCCTCCGATGATCACCACGTGGGGCCAGCTCCCGCCGTCCTTCGCGGGGACGGTGGGACGACGTGCCAGGAACGGCAACACCATGGGGGAGCTCCTTCGGGGTGTCGGCGGGAGCCGGTCCGAGCGTGCCGCGTCGGGCGGGCCCTTCGTCGGGAGGATGACGGTCTGTAGGGCGGGACGGCAGTCTGGTGCCTGCACGGTCGAGGCGCCGGACGCCCTTCCGCGGGGAGGTCGGCTCGATGCTACCCAATCCGGGACGGAGGTCCCATGCCCGCTCCCCCCGGATGTGGTTGACGAGACGCGCGACGACGCCCGCCCCGGAGACGCACCCGACGCGGCCGACGCGGCCGACGACTCCCCGGCGACGGTCAGGAGTACGCCCGGCGAATGTTCGATAACGCTCCGATCACCGTCGGTGCGAACACCGAACGGAGCGCTGGGGTGGGCGCTTGAATGGGCGACGGCCCTGCCGGCGGCGGACCCGCACCCCGCGCCCGGCCCCGGTCACCTCCCGCTGATCCCCCTCGGTTACCCACCCCTCTGCGTCAGGAGCTCCTCAGATGTCCTCATCGGTCCCGCGCCGCGCCGCCCGCCGCGCCGCCGCCGGACTCGGCATCGCCGCCGTGTCCCTGTCCACCGCCGTGCTCGCCGCCGCCCCCGCCTCCGCGCTCGCCGCGGGCGACCAGGTGACGCTGCTGGGCATCAACGACTTCCACGGCGCGCTGAGCGCTGGTGACAAGCTCGCCTGCACCGTCGTCACCGCCGAGGGGACGAACCCCAACACCGTGCTGCTCTCCTCCGGCGACAACGTGGGCGGCTCCGCCTTCGAGTCCGCCGTCGCGCACGACGAGCCGACCATCGACTACCTCAACGCCCTCGGCGTCGACGCCACCGCGATCGGCAACCACGAGTACGACCAGGGCCAGGACGACCTCACCGGCCGCATCGAGCCGCGCACCGACTTCCCGGACCTCGCCGCGAACGTGTACGTCTCCGCGACGGGCGAGCGTCTCCACGAGCCGTACACGATCGTGCAGGCCGGGGACGTGAAGGTCGCCGTCGTCGGCGCCGTCACCACCAAGACCCTCGCCAAGGTCAGCCCCGCCGCGATCGAGGGCCTCGAGTTCCGCGACCCGGTCACCTCCGTCAACGAGGCGATCACCGAGCTCGACGCCTCCGGCGCGGAATACGACGTGCTCGTCGCCTCGTACCATGAGGGTGCGAGCGGCAGCGGCGCCGTCGGCTCCGCCCCCGCCAACAGCGACCCGATCTTCGAGGAGATCGTCACGGACACGTCCCCCGAGGTCGACGCGATCTTCAACGGCGACTCCCACCAGACCTATGCCTTCGATGCGCCGGTCCCCGGCCAGTCCGGCGAGGTCCGCCCCGTGGTCCAGACCGGCGCGAGCGGGGCGAACCTCGGCTCGATCACGCTGAACCTGGGCGCGGACGGCGACTGGGACGCGGCCACCGGTGGCACCACCCTCCTCCCCACGGCCGACGCCGACCTCGCATCCTGCGCCGGGAACGCCACCTACGAGGCCGCCTCCACGGTCGCCGCGGACGCGATCGCCGACGCCGCCGTGCAGGGCGCCGTGCCCGTCGGCTCCATCACGGGCGACGTGACCACCTCCTGGAACGATACGAAGGCCACGTACGACGCCGACGGCGTGCGCGTGCCGCTGACCGAGCCGGCGCCCGACAAGCAGGGCAGCACCAAGGGCGACGACCGCACCCGCCACTCCGCCGCCGGGAACATGCTCGCGGACTCCATGAAGTGGTACCTCGAGGAGCGCGGCGCCGCCCAGGAGCACGAGGTCATCGGCCTCATGAACCCCGGCGGGATCCGCGCCGAACTGTGGGACGCGGCCGCCGGCGACGAGGGCGACGGCGTGGTCACCTACGCCGAGGCGAACTCGATGGTGCCCTTCGGCAACACCCTGAACTCGGGCGACATCACCGGCGCCCAGCTCAAGGAGGTCCTCGAGCAGCAGTGGCAGCGCGGTGAGGACGGCGCGGACACCGGTCGCTTCCTGGCCTTCAGCGTCTCGAACAACGTCGAGTACGTCACCGACTCCTCCCGCCCCTTCGACGACCGCGTCGTCGAGATCCGCGTGAACGGCGAGCCGATCACCGACGACGCCGTGTACACGATCGTCGCGGCGAGCTTCCTCTTCGAGGGCGGCGACAACATGTGGGCCCTCACGGGCGCCACGAACGTGCGCGACTCCGGTGTGCTGGACCGCGACGCCTTCGTCGAGTACCTCGGCGCGAACCCCGACCTCGCCCCCGACCACTCCCAGCGCCAGCTCGACGTGCAGCAGAGCGGGGACACCGTCCCCAGCCTGACCATCACCGGCCTGGACTCCCTGTCCCTCGGAGCCCCGCAGATCACCGAGGCCACGGTCGACGCCGGTGACCTCGGCGTGTTCACCGCCCCCGTCACGGTCGACGAGGCCACCGGCCGCGCCACCACCCAGGTCACCATCGACCCCGAGACCTGCCTCGCGGACGGCGACAGCTTCGACGTGACGATCTCCGGCGAGCCCGAGACCGGCACCTCCGTGACCCGCACCGTCACCGTCACCGGCGGCGAGGACTGCACCGGCACCGACGACGGCAGCGGCCACGGGAAGGACAACCCGAACCGCGGCCCCGGCAACAACAGCGGCACGGGCAAGGCCAAGGGCCACGACAAGGGCAACGGCCCCGCCGACAACCCGAACCGCGGCCCCGGCAACAACAGCGGCAAGGGCAACGGCTCCTCGAAGAAGAGCTGACCCACGAAGCGGTGCGGGCCGGGGAGTCCACCTCCCCGGCCCGCACCGCGCCCACGCCCGTCGGCCCCTGTCCTGCTCGTCCCGCGCTCGTCCCCTCCCTCTCCCCACCCTGACCACGAGGAGTCCCGTATGACCCCCCGCCTGCTCCCGCTGCGCCGCCTGACCTGCGGCGCCGCCGCCCTCGCCCTCGGCGCGGCCCTGACGCCAGCCCTCACCGCCCCCGCGCTCGCCGCCCCGCTGCTGCCCCCGGGCGACCTCCAGATCAGCGAGGTCTACGGTGGCGGCGGCAACTCCGGCGCCACCTACACCCACGACTTCGTCGAGCTGCGCAACACCTCCGACGCCGCGATCAGCCTCGACGGCTGGTCCCTGCAGTACGCCTCCAA
Source organism: Brachybacterium horti (assembly GCF_054777615.1). NCBI lineage: Bacteria > Bacillati > Actinomycetota > Actinomycetes > Micrococcales > Dermabacteraceae > Brachybacterium > Brachybacterium horti. The sequence continues at coordinate 593,911 of NZ_BAAHAM010000001.1, read as the reverse complement.
GACCGGCGCGTTCTCCGCCGGCAACACCCTGAAGCTCTCCGGCTCCGTCCCCGCCGGCGGCACCTTCCTCGTCCAGCTCGCCCAGGGCAACGGCGGCACCGAGGCGCTGCCCACGCCGGACCTCACCGGCAGCCTCGCCCTGGCCGGCACCGGCGGCGTCGTCGCCCTCTCGAACGCGAGCGGCGCCCTCACCTGCCAGTTCGAGACCTGCGCGGGCGAGAAGGCCGTGGTCGACCTGCTCGGCTGGGGCGGCGCGGCGACCTACGCGGGCACCGCCCCCGCCGCGGCGACCACGAACGCCACCTCCGCCTCCCGCACCGCGGAGACCGGGGACAACGCCGCGGACTTCACCGCCGGCGCCCCCACCCCGCAGCCCTCCGGCTCCGAGACCGACCCGACGGACCCCACGGATCCCACCGAGCCGACGGACCCCGTCGAGCCGGGCGCCGTCGTCCCGATCGCGGAGATCCAGGGCACCGGCGCGGCCTCCCCGCTCGCCGGGACCACCGTCACCACCGAGGGCGTCGTCACCGCCGTCTACGCGACCGGCGGCCTGAACGGCTTCGTCATCCAGACCGGCGGCACCGGCGGCGACATCGACCCGGCGACCGCGGAGGCCTCGCAGGGCCTGTTCGTGCACTCGCCCGCCACCGTCGGCGACGTCGAGATCGGGCAGGGCGTGAAGGTCACCGGTCAGGTCTCCGAGTACTACGACGCGACCCAGATCTCCGTCGCCGCGGGCGGCCTCACCACCCCGGACGCCGAGCTCGCGCCCGTCGAGCCGGCCGTCCTCACCGGCGGGTTCCCCACCGACCCCGAGCAGCGCGAGCGACTCGAGAGCATGCTGATCCTGCCCGCGGAGGGCGACCTCACCGTCACCGACGTGTACGAGACGAACAAGTACGGCGAGGTGGGCCTCGCGATCGGCGACCAGGCGTACCGCCAGCCCGCGGAGACCCTGCGCCCCGGCGCCGAGGCGACTGCCCTCTACCAGCAGCAGCTCGAGGACATGATCCTGCTCGACGACGGGAAGACCACGAACTTCTCCACCGCCACGGACGTGCCGATGTCCTACCTCTCCACCGAGGAGCCCGTGCGCGTGGGCGCCGGCGTCGGCTTCGAGGAGCCCGTCGTGCTCTCCTACTCCTTCGACGCCTGGCGCCTCCAGCCCACGACCCCGTGGGAGTCCTCCGCGACCGACGGCATCAGCTTCGAGGACACCCGTCAGGCGACGCCCGATGAGGTGGGCGGCGACCTCCAGGTGGGCACCTTCAACGTGCTCAACTACTTCACGACCCTCGGCGAGGACACCCCCGGCTGCGAGCCGTACACCGACCGCGCCGGCGAGGGCACCTCCGTGCGCGGCGGCTGCGACCCGCGCGGCGCCTGGGGCCAGGACGACCTCGACCGCCAGCAGTCCAAGATCGTCGACGCGATCTCCACCTCCGGCCTCGACGTCGTGGGCCTCATGGAGATCGAGAACTCCGCACGGCTCGGGGAGGAGGCCGACGAGGCCACCGCGACCCTCGTCGCCGCCCTGAACGAGGAGGACGGCGCCGGCACCTGGGCGTACGTGCCCACCGCCGCGGCCTACGAGGCCGCCGGATCCGACGCCGGCCAGGACGTCATCGCGAGCGCCCTCATCTACAAGCCCGCCGCGGCCGCCCCGCAGGGCGACGCCGTGGTGCTCGCCGGCGACCCGGCGTTCTCCAACGCCCGCGAGCCGCTGGGCCAGGTGTTCGCGCCCGTCGGCCAGGACAGCAAGGGCCGCGCCGTGCAGGGCGAGCCGTTCTTCTTCGCCGTGAACCACTTCAAGTCCAAGGGCTCGAAGGACGCCGCGGACGCCTCCCTCCCCGCGGATCCGGTGCAGGGCAACTCCCGCACCTCCCGCCTCGCGCAGGCGAACGCCCTGAACGCATGGGTGCAGGAGCAGCAGGAGGCGCTCGGCGTCGAGGACGTGCTGCTGGGCGGCGACTTCAACGCCTACACTCAGGAGGACCCGCTGCAGGTGTTCTACGAGGCCGGCTACACGGACCTCGGCTCCACCTTCGACGAGGACGGCTGGTCCTACAGCTTCGACGGCATGACCGGCTCCCTGGACCACGTGCTCGCCAACGACTCCGCTCGCGAGCGGATCACCGGCGCCACGGACTGGTCCATCAACGGCGCCGAGTCCCCGCTCGCGCTGTACAGCCGCGCGAACACCAACGTCACCGAGCTGTACCAGGAGGGCCCCTTCGCCTCCTCGGACCACAACCCGATGATCACCGGCCTGGACGCCGAGTTCGCCCCGGCCTCCGGCGGCGGGAACGGGAACGGCAACGGCAACGGCCACGGCAAGGGCCGGGACAACGACAACAAGGGCCCCGGGAAGAACAACGGCACCCCCGGTGGCAGCAACAGCGGCATCGGGAAGGGCAAGGGCCGGCAGGGCTGAGCCCTGACCTCGACCGGTGCTGAGGCCGGGGCGCTCTCGCGGCGCCTCGGCCTGACCGATGCCGTGGCGGTGGGCCTCGCCGCGATGATCGGCGCGGGCGTGTTCGTCTCGCTCGGTGCCGCGGCGGATCTCGCCGGTCCCGCCGTGCTCGCGGCGCTGCTGCTCGCGGCCGTCGTCGCGCTCGCCAACGCCACCTCGACCGCCCAGCTCGCCGCTCGCTACCCGACCTCCGGCGGCAGCTACGTCTACGGGCGTGAGCTCCTGGGGCACGGGTGGGGCTTCCTCGCCGGCTGGTGCTTCGTCATCGGCAAGACGGCCTCCTGCGCGGCGATGGCGCTCGTGGTCGCGGCGTACCTGGTGCCGGAGGAGGCCTGGCGGCGGCCCGTCGCCGCGGGGGTGGTCCTGCTCCTCACGGCGGTGAACCTCGTGGGCGTCACCCGCACGGCGGCGCTCGCCCGGGTGCTCGTCGCCGTCGCGCTCGGTGCCCTGCTGCTCACCGCGGGCCGCCTCGCCGCGGGCGTCGTCACCGGGCCCGCCATCGGGGCCGACGGCGCGGGGGAGGCCGGGGGAGCGGCCGAGGGGGACGCCGTGGCCACCGGTGGGACCACGGCCACGGGCCTCGCGGCGGCGGTCCCGGGACCGCTCGCGGACGTGCCGGACGGCACCCTCGGCGTGGTCCTCGCGGTGCTGCAGGCCGCGGCGATCCTGTTCTTCGCCTTCGCGGGCTACGCCCGGGTCGCGACGCTGGGGGAGGAGGTCACCGCCCCGCGCCGCACCATCCCGCGGGCGATCCTGCTGGCCCTCGGCATCGTGCTCGCGCTGTACGTGCTGCTCGCGGTGCTGCTCGTGCTCGTCGGCCCCGCTCCGGACGCCGCCGGTTGGGGCCCGGCACCCTTCGTCTCCGCGCTCGCGGCCGTCGGGGCGGGCGGTGGGTGGACCCTCGTCGTGACGATCGGGGCGACGGCCGCCGCAGCGGGCTCCCTGCTCGCGCTCGTCGCCGGGGTCTCCCGCACGATGCTCTCGATGGCGCGCGAGGGAGATCTCCCGCGCCCGCTCGCGGCGGTCTCGGCGCGCTTCGAGGTGCCGTGGCGGGCGGAGGTGACGGTCGGGGCGCTCGTCGTGGCGCTCGTGCTGCTCGTGCCGAGCGCGCTCACGGCCGTCGCGGCCTCGTCCTTCGGTGTGCTGCTGTACTACGCGGTCGCGAACGCGGCGGCGCTCACCCAGAGGGGTGACGACCGGCTGTTCCCGCGGGCGCTCCAGGTCGTGGGGCTCGCGGGCTGCGTGCTGCTCGTCGCCGCGCTCCCGTGGCCGACGCTCCTCGCGGGTCTCGGCGTGGTGGCCACCGGGATCCTGGTGCGGCTGCTGGTCCGCTCCCGGCGCTGAGCGCCGCTCGTCCCGCGCCCCACCCACTCTGTCTGCCACACCCACTCTGTCTGCCCCGAGCACTCTGCCCGCCCCGTCCGCTCTCCCTTCCCCGCACTTAAGCGTTGACTTATATGACGCGAATGGGCAGGATGGCCGCGTGCACGCGCTCGACGTCCTCGGCGACCCCGTGCGGCGACGGATCCTCGAGCTCCTCGTCGCGGGCGGGGAGCGCAGCGCGGGCGAGATCGGCGAGGTGGTCCAGGCGGAGTTCGCCATCAGCCAGCCCGCCGTCTCCCAGCACCTGAAGGTCCTGCGCGAGCACGGCTTCGCGAGCGTCCGCCCCGAGGGCAGGCGCCGCCTCTACGCGGTGGACCCGCGCGGGCCCGCCGAGGCCCGGCAGTGGCTCACCCCCTTCGAACGCTTCTGGCTCCCGAAGCTCGACGCGCTCGGCACCGAGATCGCCCGCGGGAAGCGGCAGCGCCGCCTCGCGACCCCACCCCACGAGAAGGAGACCTGACATGGTCGACGTCCCCACCCAGCTCGCCTCCGTCAGCCGTGCCTACCGCGTCGAGGAGCGCGACGGCGAGCCCCAGCACGTCCAGACCCTCGAGCAGGACTACCCCGCCGCCCTCGCGGACGTCTGGGAGGCCGTCACCACCGCGGAGCGCATCGCCCGCTGGTTCCTCCCGATCTCCGGCGAGCTGCGCGAGGGCGGCCGCTACCAGTTCGAGGGGCAGGCCGGCGGTGAGGTGACCAGCTGCGAGCCCCCGGCCGACGGCGCCGCCGCCTACTCCGTGACCTGGGAGGCCATGGGCAGCGTCTCCTGGGTGACCGTGCGCCTCGAGGCGGTCTCCGAGGAGTCCACCCGCTTCGAGCTCGAGCACAGCAGCACGGTCGCCGACGTCCCCGCGGAGATGTGGGAGACCTTCGGACCCGGCGCGACCGGCGTGGGCTGGGACGGCGGCCTGCTGGGCCTCTCCCTGCACCTCGGCGGCGTCGAGGGCTCGCTCGGCCCCGCGGAGGCGGAGGCCTGGGCCGGGACCGAGGTGGGACGCGCCTTCTACCGCGGCGCGGCCGACGGCTGGGCCGTCGCCCACACCGCCTCCGGCGAGGACCCCGAGGTCGCCCAGCGCAACGCGGACGCGACCTACGGCTTCTACACGGGCACCGGCCAGGAGGGCTGATCCCACGGCCGCCGGGGCCACGTCCCGGCGGCCGTGCCCGCCCAGTGCGGCCGCGCCCGCCCCGCACGGCTCACACGGCGCGGGCGATCACCACGAACTCGCGGCCCGGCCGGTCCGGCGCCTCCCGGATCTCCCGGACATCGGGACCGGCCTCCGCGAGGGACGCGCGCAGCTCGGCCTCGGTCCGGAAGCGGAGGGTCGAGGTCGTCGCGCTCGCCGTCGAAGGCGTCGTAGCAGGCGGCGAGTCGGGGACCGGTGACCAGCGGTTTCCTGGCCCTTGCTGCGGCGGTCGCCGCCGACCCCGGTCGCCCCTCAGCGCACCCGGAACTCGCGGGGCAGCTCCTCGAGCAGCCGCAGCCAGATCTCCGAGGCCGCCGGGTAGCTGGCGACCGCGTGCCGCAGCACGCTGACCGGCACCCGGCCCACGATCGCGACGGTCGCGGCGTGGATCAGCTCCCCGGCCTCGGGGCCCACGAGCGTCGCCCCGAGCAGGGTCCGCGAGGCGGCGTCGACGACGATCTGCGCGGTCCCGGCGGCGTCGTCCCGCAGCAGCGCCGTGCCGGCGGCGCCGGTGAAGGGCACCTGCGCCGTGACCACCTCATGACCCGCCTCCCGCGCGGTCCGCTCGGTGAGCCCCACGCGGGCCACCTGCGGGCCGGTGAAGATCACCTGCGGGACGGGGACCTCCTCGGGGACCGGCTCCGTCTCGTCGGCCTGCCCGCTTCCGCGCAGCGCCTCCGCGCGGATCGCGGCGCCGAGCACGCGGGCGCGGTACTTGCCCCAGTGCGTCAGCGGCGCCTCCCCGCTCGCATCGCCCACCGCCGCCAGCCACGACGGCAGGCCGCCGGAGGTCACGTCCTGCGGCGTGAGGCCGAGGGCGTCCAGGCCCAGGTCGTCCAGCCGCGGGCGGCGCCCCGTCGCCACGAGCACCTCGGCGGCGGTGAGCGTGCCCGCCTCGCCTGCCGCGTCTCCGCCGCTCAGCTCGAGCGTCACCTCGCCGCCGTGCACGCGGCCCAGGCCCGTCGCCTCCGCCCGCTCGCGCCGTGCCGACGCGACGGTGGTCCCGGTGAGGACGGTGACGCCCGCGGCCTCGAGCGCCTCACGCACGTGGACGCCCGCGAAGGGCTCCTCCGCGCCGAGCAGGCCCTCGCCCCGCACGATCACGGTCACCTCGCTGCCGAGCGCCGCCATCCAGGTCGCCGCCTCGACCGCGACCACGCCGCCGCCCACGATCGCGAGGGAGGCCGGCACCTCGACCACGCCCGTCGCATCCCGCGAGGTCCACGGCTCGATGCCGGTGACGGCCTCCGGGATCGCGGGGACGGAGCCGGTCGCGATGACCACCCGGCGCCGGGCGCGCACGGTGACCGCATCGGCGCCCGCCGCCGGTCCCTCGCCGGGGCCGACCCGCAGCTCCCGCTCTCCCGTGAGCACGGCGTGCCCGCGCACCACGCGGATCCCCGCGCCCTCGGCCCAGGAGACCTGGCCGGCGTCGTCGTAGCCGGAGACCCAGGCGTCACGGCGGGCGAGCAGCGCCGCCGGCTCGATCCGCGGGGTGGTGAGCCCGTCCAGGTGGGCGGCCGTGTGCGCGACGTCGATCGGGCGCAGCAGGGCCTTGGAGGGCATGCACGCGAAGTAGGAGCATTCCCCGCCCATGAGCTCGCGCTCGACGATCACCGCGGTGAGGTCCGTGCCCTCGATCGCGTACTGGGCGAGGTTCTCGCCCACCGGGCCGCCGCCGATCACGACGACGTCCGCGGTGACGGTCTGCGGGTCGGGGCGATCCTCGGGGGTGGTGCTCTCGGTGGTGGTGGTGGACGGGCCCTGCGCGGCGGTGCTCATGGCGTCACGCTACGCGCGTCGGCGGGCCCGTGGTGGGGTGCGGCGGAGGGGGACAGAGCGCGCCGGTACTCTCCGAGGGTGACCTTCCGACTCGTCGCCTCCGACCTCGACGGCACCCTGCTCCGGGACGACGGGTCCGTGGCGCCCCGCACCCGGGCCGCCCTCGACGCGGTGCGCGCCGCCGGCGCGGCGGTGATCCCCGTGACGGCCCGGCAGCCGATCGGCGTGCGGGCGATCGCGGCAGCGGCGGGGTTCGAGGGCCGCGTGCTGTGCAGCAACGGGGCACTGTGCGTGGACATGGGCACGGGGGAGACGCTCTGGGAGGAGACGGTCGCCGTGGCCGCGCAGCGGGAGCTCGCCCACGCCCTCCGGCGGGCGGTCCCCGGCGTGCTGTTCGCGAGCGTCCGGGACAGGGGCGAGGTGTTCGTCGCCGAGGAGGACTACATCGCCGGAGTGCGCTACGCCGACCACAAGCGCGACCCGGCGACGATGATCCCGGCCGGGTGGGACCTCGTCACCGGCACGGCGAGCCTGAAGTTCCTCGCCCGCCACCCCGCGCTGCCGGCCGACGCCCTGCTCGAGGCGGCGCGGTCGCTGGGCGTCGAGGGCGTGGAGCTCACCCATTCGGGCGCGCCGTTCCTCGAGGTGCAGCCCGCCGGGATCACGAAGGGCGCCGCGCTCGCCCGGCTGTGCGACGCGCTGGGCGTGGCGCGGGAGGAGGTTCTGGCATTCGGCGATGCCCCGAACGACCGCGACATGGTCGCGTGGGCGGGGTACGGCGTGGCCGTCGGCAACGCCGCGGGCGAGGTGCGGGAGGTCGCGGCGGAGGTCACCGCGAGCAACGAGGACGACGGCGTCGCGCAGGTCCTCGAGCGCCTGCTGGCCGGCGGCGCGTTCGGGCGCTGAGACGCGCCTTCCACAGCGGCGGCGGTGGTCCTCGCTCGTCGGCCCCCGCTCGTAGGCTCGGGGGCATGAGGATCCTGCACACCTCGGACTGGCACCTGGGCCGCACCCTGCACAAGGTCGACCTGCACGAGCACCAGGCCGCGTTCCTGGACTGGCTCGTGGGGACCGTGGTCGAGCGCGCCGTGGACGTGGTCGTCGTCCCCGGCGACGTCTACGACCGCGCCGTCCCCGCCGTCTCGAGCGTGCGGCTCCTGGACCGGGCGCTCGCCCGCCTGGCCGAGCACACCACCGTCATCATCACGCCCGGCAACCACGATTCCGCGGACCGTCTCGGGTTCGGCCGTGAGCTGATGCGCGCCGGGATCCACCTGCTCACCGACCTCCCCGGCATCGAGCACCCCGTGAGCGTCGAGGACGAGCACGGCGAGGTGCTCTTCTTCGGCCTGCCCTACCTCGAGCCGGACGTCGCCCGCACCGCGCTCGTCGGCCGGGAGGAGGCGCCGCTCGCCCGCAGCCACGAGGCCGTCACGCGCACGGCCCTGGACCGGGTGCGGGAGCGGGCGGCCGCGCACCCCGGGGCGCGCACCGTGGTCCTCGCCCACACCTTCGTCACCGGCGGCGAGGGCAGCGACTCCGAGCGGGACCTCTCCGTGGGCGGCGTGGACTCCGTGCCCGCCGGGGTGCTGAGCGGCATCGACTACCTCGCGCTCGGCCACCTCCACGGCTGCCAGGACCTCACGGCGAGAGTCGGCGCCCCCGCCTGGTACTCCGGGTCGCCGCTCGCCTTCTCCTTCTCCGAGCGCCGCCACCGCAAGGCCGTGCTGCTCGTGGAGCTGGGGGAGCGGGGGCAGGTCGAGGTCGAGCGCCTCGCGACGCCCGTGCCGCGGCGCCTCACCGAGCTGCGCGGCACGCTCGAGGAGATCCTCGCCGAGGGCGAGGAGCACGGCCGGGACTGGGTCAAGGCCGTCGTCACGGACCCCGCTCGCCCCGCCCACCTGCAGGAGCGGCTGCGGGAGGCGTTCCCCGAGCTGCTGCTCACCGAGTACGCGCCGGAGGGCCGCGAGCAGGGCGCCGCCGCCCCCGTGGTGCGCCGCGAGGCGGATCCGCTCGAGGTCATGGACCAGTTCCTCACCGACGCGACGGGCGGCGCCCCGAGCCCCGCCGAGCACGACGTGCTCGAGCAGGCCTATGCGCACGTGCGCCGGGAGCAGGCCGCCTCGTGAAGCTCCACCACCTGCGCCTCACCGCGATCGGTCCCTTCGCCGGCACCGTCGACGTCGACTTCGCCGCCCTCGGCGCGAGCGGCATGTTCCTGCTCGAGGGGCCCACCGGATCCGGCAAGTCCACGATCCTCGACGCGATCGTCTACGCCCTCTACGGCCAGGTCGCCGGCAGCGCCACGAGCACCGATCGCATCCGCTCCCAGTTCGCCGGCCCCACCGAGCCGAGCGTCGTGGACCTCGTGTTCGAGACCGGCGCCGGGATCTTCCGGGTGCGCCGCAGCCCCGAGTTCCAGCGCCCCAAGCAGCGCGGCACGGGCACCACCAAGGAGCAGGCCAAGGCCGTGCTCTGGCGGATCGGCTCGCCCGAGCTCATCCCCGCCGTGGTCGCGGACTCCGCCGGCGGCGGTGCGGGCCTCGAGGTCGTCGCGACCCGCATGGACGAGGTGGGCCGCGAGATCCAGCGCGCCGTGGGCCTCAGCCGCGAGCAGTTCACGCAGACGGTCCTGCTGCCCCAGAACGAGTTCGCCCGCTTCCTGCGCGCGGGCACGGCCGAGCGCCAGCAGGTGCTCCAGCGGGTCTTCGGCACCGAGCTGTACGAGCTGGTCGAGAAGCGCCTCGCCGAGATGCGTGTCGATGCGAACAAGCAGGTCACTGCCGCGAAGGAGACGCTCGGCCGAGCGCTCGCGCGCTTCGTCGAGGCGACCGGCGTCGAGGGGGAGCAGGAGGCGGCCCTCACCGGGCAGGCGCAGGCCCTGCGCCCGGAGGCGCTCGCCGAGGGGGCCGACGCCGCCCTCGCCGGCGTCACGACGCGCGCGCAGGAGGCCACGGCCCGCGCGGCCGCGACGCAGCAGGCGGAGCAGGCGGCGCGCACCGCCGCCGAGGCCGCCGCCCTCGCCGCCCGCCGCATCGACCGCCGCCGCGAGCTGAAGTCCCTCGCGGCGCGGCTCGAGGAGCAGAAACCCGCCGTCGACGGGGCACGCACCGCCCTGTCCCGCGACGAGGCGGCCCGGCCGGTCGTCTCCGCGCTCGGGCGCCGCGACGAGGCCCGCGCCCGCGCCGCCGCCGCGATCGAGGCGCTCGCCGACCTCGCCTCCCGCACCGGCGAGGAGCGCCCCGACCTGCTCGCGCTGCTGCCCGACGGCGCCGCCGGGACCGACGGGACGGCCGACGGCTCCCGGGCCGCGGAGGCGGACGCCGCCCTCGCCGCCGCCGTCCAGGAGTCGACCACCGCGGCCGGCGCCCTCGCCGATCTCGTCGCCCTCGAGACGGGGCTCTCCGCCCGGGAGAAGGCCCTCGACGAGGAGCGCGAGCGGATCGCCGCCTCCCGCACCGCCCTGGCCTCGGCCACCGCCCTGCTCGAGGCGCGGCCCGCCGCCCGGGAGGAGCTCGTCACCGCGCGGGACGAGGCCCGCACCCGTGCCGCCGGCCTCGCCGACGCGCGGCTCGCGCAGGCCACCGCGACGGAGCAGGCGACCGCCGCCCGCGCCGCGCAGCAGCAGACCGCCGCCGTCCGGGCCGCCCTCGAGACCCGGACGTCGGCGCTGGCCACCGCCTCGGCCGCCGCCGAGGCGGAGGCCGAGCTGCGTCGCCGTCGCTACGCCGGGATCGCCGCCGAGCTCGCCGTCGCCCTCGAGGACGGCGACCCGTGCCCCGTGTGCGGCGCCCTCGAGCACCCCCACCGCGCGGACCCGGCGGAGGACGCCGTGAGCCCCGAGCAGGTCGAGGCCGCGGAGGCCGCCCGGGTCGAGGCAGAGGCCGCACGGTCCCGCGCCGAGCAGGCCCACGCCCTCGCCGAGGAGAAGCTCGCGCGCCTGCGCGAGGCCGCCGGTGAGCTCGAGCCCGATGCCGCCCGCGCCGCCCTCGAGGCCGCGACCACCCGGGTGAAGGCCGCGCAGGAGGCGCAGGAGACGGCCTCCCGGCTCGAGCAGCGGATCACCGCCCACGACGCCGAGACCGAGCAGCTCACCCGGCGAGGCCAGGCGGACGACCTCGCCCTCTCCCGCGCGGAGACGGCCCTCGAGGCCGCCGCGACCGCGATCGGGAAGGACCGGGAGCGGATCGTCGAGGCCCGCGGGGAGGACGGCAGCGTCGGCCACCGGCGCCGCGCGCACCTCGCCCGCGCCGCCGCCGCGACCACGCTGCGCGACGCCCTGCGCGCCCGCACCGAGGCCGAGGAGCGGGCCCGCGAGGCGGAGGAGGAATCCACCAGCGCCCTCGCCGCCGCCGCGATCGCCACGGACGAGCAGGCCCGCGCCGCCGTGCTCGAGACCGCCGAGCGCAGGCGCCTCGCGACGCTCCTCGAGGCCCGCGCCGTGGACGAGGCCCGCCTCGCCGACGGCCTCGCCGAGGAGGGCGTCGCGGGCGCCCCGACGACCGACGCCGCCCTCGAGGAGGCACTGGCCGCGGTCACCGCGACCGCGCAGGCCCTCGCCGCCGCCCAGGCGGCCGCCCGGGAGGACGGCGCAGCCGCGGCGCGCCTCGAGGCGGTCGCCGAGCGCGGCCGCACCGCCCGTGCCGCCCTCGACCGGGCGATCGACGAGGTGCGCAGCGTGAGCGAGCGCGCCGGCGTGATCGTGCGCGTCGCCGATCTCGCGACGGGTCGCTCGGCCGACGGGGAGCGCGTGCAGCTGTCCACCTACGTGCTCAAGTGGCGGCTCGACGCCGTGGTCGAGGCGGCCAACGCGCGCCTGGCCCTGTTCTCCGGGTCGGAGCTCGAGCTGCTGCGCGACACCGGCGCCCGCGGCGCCCGGAAGACGGGACTGGACCTGCTGGTCATGGACCGCCGCACCGATCAGGTGCGCGTGCCCGAGACCCTCTCCGGCGGCGAGACCTTCTTCGTCTCCCTCGCGCTCGCCCTCGGTCTCGCGGACATCGTCATGGGGGAGGCCGGCGGCGTGCAGATGGAGACCCTCTTCATCGACGAGGGCTTCGGCTCCCTGGACCCCGAGACGCTCGAGACCGTGGTCCGCGAGATCGGGCGCCTCGCCGAGGGCGGCCGCACCATCGGGATCGTCAGCCACGTCGGCGACATGAAGGCGCAGATCGCCGAGCAGATCCACGTGCGCCGCGGCGAGGGCAGCCGCTCCACGCTCACCATCACCGCCTGAGCGGCCGGTCCCTGCCGCTCAGCGCTTCGCGGCGGCAGGAGCGGCCGCCGTGGGCCGCCAGCTCTTCAGCACCTTCATCGCGAAGCGGGAGGAGATCTTCGAGACGCCCGGGATCGTGATGACCTCCTCGGTGAGGAAGTGCTCGTACGCCTCGAGGCCCGCGACGGCGACGCGCACGTAGTAGTCGGGCGAGCCGAACAGCCGGTACAGCTCGACCACCTCGTCGAACCCCTGCATCGTCGTCTCGAAGCGCTCGACGGTGCCGCGGTCGTACGCGGTGAGCTCCACGTCGAGGATCACCTCGAAGCCCTGGCCCAGCGCCCCCGGATCCACCTGGGCGGTGTAGCCCTGGATGACGCCCTCCGCCTCGAGCCGCTGCACACGGCGCAGGCACGGGCCCGGCGTCAGGTGCACGGCGTCGGCGAGGGCGACGTTCGAGAGCCGCCCGTCCCGGCGCAGGTAATCGATGATTGCGCGATCCGTCTCGTCCAGCTGCATACATTGCACTGTAGTGCTCCGAGGTAGGGAACTACGCAATCGCGGCGCGGGCCTGCGCTGGAATGATTGCTGGTATGACAGAGATGCTGAACTCGGTGGGCCGACGGTCGGCCCCTGATGACGCCCCGGAAGCCGCCCTCGACCCCGCCGTCGTCCCCGAGGCCGCCGCCGTCGCCGTGCCCGAGGCCGCCCCGCCGGCAACGAGCCCGCGCGGCGAGTTCGTGACCGGCATGCGGCTCTCCTTCGCCGCGGGCCTCGGCATGATCCCGATCGGCGTCGCCTTCGGCATGCTCGTCATCCAGGCCGGGCTGCCCTGGTGGGTCGCCCCGGGCCTGTCGACCCTGCTCTTCGCCGGCTCCGTCGAGCTGCTGCTCGTGGGGCTCATGGCGGCCGCGACCCCGCTCGCGACGATCGCGGTGACCGTGCTGCTGGTGAACCTGCGCCACGTGTTCTACGCCTTCTCCTTCCCGCTGCACGTGGTGCGCCACCCGCTCGCCCGCTTCTACGCGGTGCACGCCCTCATCGACGAGGCCTACGCCGTCACCGCCTCGAGCCCGGGCACCTGGACGGCGAAGCGGCTGCTGGGCCTGCAGGTCTCCTTCCACGCCTACTGGGTGGGCGGCGGCCTGATCGGCGTGCTGCTCGCCTCCGTGCTCCCCGGCCCGGTCGAGGGGCTCGAGTTCGCGCTCTGCGCCCTGTTCCTCACGCTCACGCTCGACGCCTGCCGCTCCCGCGCGCAGGTGCCCTCCCTGCTGCTCGCCGGGCTCTCCCTCGCGCTCGCACTCGTGCTGGTCCCCGGCGCCGCCCTCTTCGCCGCGCTCACCGGCTTCGTGGTGCTGCTCCTGCTGCGGTCCCTGCTCGCCCGGCGCCGCGGGGACCCGGCCCCGTCGGCCCCGCCGGCCCCGCACACCCCGTCGGACCCGGAGGCCGGGCATGTCTGAGACCACCTACCTCCTGGCCGTGATGGTGATCGGCTTCGGCATCACCTTCGCCCTGCGGGCCGTGCCCTTCGTGGTCCTGCAGCCGCTGCGCGACTCGCCGCTGGTCGCGCAGATGTCCCGCTGGATGCCGGTGGGGATCCTCGCGATCCTCGCCGTGTCGACCCTGCGCAGCTCGATCGGCGCGGACCTCGCGCACGTGCTCCCGGCCGCTGTCGCGACGGCCGTGACGGTCCTCGTGCACCTGATCGGCGGGCGCCGCACGCTGCTGAGCGTCGGCGCCGGGACGGCGACCTTCGTGCTGCTCGTGAACCTGACCTGAGCGGCGGCGGGCACGCGACCGGGCAGTCCGTCGGCTCCGACGGTCAGCAGCTCAGCGCCGGCGCCCGGAGTCGTCCCGCCCGGCGATGTCCTCGAGGACGTCGATCTCGCCGGTGCGCGACCAGTGCCGCTCCTCACGGCCGAACAGCGGCACCCCGAGCCGCGTGAGCAGCGGGGCGAGCATCGCGCCGATCCATGCGCCGAGCGAGTTCGAGAAGACGTCGTCGATGTCCGCGATCCGCACCCCGCAGGGGTAGAGGCCCCAGGCGCCCGTGTACTGGGTCGCCTCGATGAGCACCGAGAGCATGACGCCCATCGCGAGCGCCGTCGTCACGTCGAGGCGGAACACTCCGCGCAGGATCGCGCCGAGCGGCACGAACAGCACGATGTTGGCGATCAGCTGCAGCGTGGGCCAGGCGATGAGCAGGCCGATGCCGGTCGTCCCCGCGCTGTACGTGTCGATGATCTGCGTGATCGCGTGGAAGGGGACCGCGCGCAGCTCCCCGCCCACGCGCCGGCTGCAGGTGACCGCGACCTCGTAGGCGGGGGCGACGGTGAGCCCCGCGAGCGCCATCGTGTACACGCAGATCGCGGCGACGCCGATCAGGCGCAGGGGGCGCCAGCGGCCGAACCGACGGCGCTGCAGCAGCACGGCCACGGGGCTGATCAGCACGAACACCCCGAGGCCGCCCACCACGCCCACCAGGGCCAGTCGCGCCAGCTCGTTCACGCCGGGCACGCTACGGCCGCCCGCTGGGAACTGTCCCGCAGGCCCGAGGTAGCTCACACCGGGTGGGCGTCCCCGCCCGCCCGGGCGCGCAGGGTTCTACGATCTCCTCGTCCCCCCGACGGCAGGAGCCACCATGACGACCACGCCCGGCGCCGCCCCGCGCGCCTTCGCCCACCCCGCCCCCGCGGCGGGCTCCCGGATCGTCGGGACCGGCCACTACCGGCCCGAGCGCGTCATGACGAACACGGACCTCGAGAAGCTCGTCGAGACGAGCGACGAGTGGATCGTCCAGCGCACCGGCATCGAGGAGCGCCGCATCGCCGCGGAGGACCAGGACGTCGCGGACCTCGCCGCGGAGGCCGGCCGGATGGCTCTCGCCGACGCGGGCGTGGACCCCTCCGAGGTCACCCAGGTCATCGTCGCCACCTGCTCGAACCTCGAGCGCTCCCCGAGCGCCGCAGGCCGCGTCGCCCAGCTGCTGGGCCTCACGGACCCCGCCTCCTTCGACGTGGGCGCCGCCTGCTCCGGCTTCGAGCACGCGCTCGCCGTGGCGGACATGTCGATCCGCTCCGGCACCTCGACCACCACGCTCGTCATCGGTGCGGAGAAGCTCTCCCAGGTCACCGACTACACCGATCGCACCACGTGCATCCTCACGGCCGACGGCGCCGGCGCGATGGTCCTGCGCCCCAGCGACGAGCCGACCATCTCGCCCGTCGTCTGGGGCAGCGTCCCCGATCTCGCGGACGCCGTCACCATCAACGGCGAGGGCCCTTACTTCGCGCAGGAGGGCCGCAAGGTGCTCGGCTGGGCGCTGCGCGAGGCGCCGAAGATCTCCCGCCGCATCGTCGAGGCCGCGGGCCTGACGATGTCCGACATCGACGTGTTCGTGCCCCACCAGGCGAACCTGCGGATGATCGAGCCGCTCGCCGCCGCGCTGGACCTGCGGGAGGACGCGATCGTCGCGGACGACATCGTCACCTCCGGCAACACCTCCGCCGCGACGATCCCCCTCGCGATCTCCCGCCTCCGCGAGGCCGGCCGGATCCCCTCCGGGGCGACCGCGCTGCTCGTCGGCTTCGGCGGCGGGTTCTCCTGGGCCGGTCAGGTCGTGCGCCTGCCCTGAGCCGGGCCCGTCCGGGGCGGCCGCATAGGATGGCGCCCGCCCGCCGCTCGCCCGTCCGTCCCCGCCCCCGGAGGTCCCCGTGGTCGATTCGCTGACCGTCCAGGTCGTGGTGACCGTGCTCGTCGCCCTCGCCTACGCGGTGGGGCTCATGGGGATCATCGTGCCGGTGCTGCCGGGCACGATCCTCATCGTCATCTCGACTCTCGTCTGGGCGATCGTCATCGGCGGCTGGCCGGCCTGGGTCGCCTTCGCGATCGTGCTGGTGCTCGGCGCGATCGGGATGACCTGCAGCTACGTGCTCACGGGGCGCCGTCTGAAGGCGCACGAGGTGCCCACCTGGCCGCTGCTCGTCGGCATCGCGGCGGGCATCGTCGGCATCTTCGTGATCCCGTTCCTGGGCCTGCCGATCGGCTTCATCGCGGGCCTGTACGTCTCCGAGGCGCTGCGCCTCAAGGACGCGCGCCGCGGCCTGACCAGCGCCTGGGTCGCCGTGAAGGCGCTGGGCACGGGGATCCTCGTCGAGTTCTCGCTCGCGATGCTCTCCACGATCACCTTCGCGATCGCGGTGACGGTCCACGTCGTGACCCGCTGATCACCCCAGCGGGACGAGCGGCCGCGCCCCCGGCGGCGGGGTCGCCGGGGTCACGGCCTCCGCCTCGGCCGTGCCGGGAGAGGGGGTCCCCAGCAGCTCGAGCAGCAGCACGGCGGGGACGTCGGCGTGCGGGCTGATCGGGCTCACCGCGCCCACCGTCCACTCCGGGGACTCCGCTCCGGGCAGCGGGATCGTGCGCAGCGTCGCCGCCTGCGGCTTGGCCGCCACGTGCCGGGGGACGATCGCCACGCCCAGGCCGCGGGAGACGAGGTCGAGGAGGGTGTGCACGTCGTTCACGCTGCAGCGCACCCGGCGCGTCACCGCATGCGCGGCGAGCAGCTCGTCGTTGAGGGTGCGCACTCCCCACGAGGGGCTGAAGTCCACGAAGTCACGGCCCGCGAGGTCGTGCCAGCGCAGGGGCGTGCGCGAGGCGAGGTCGCTGTCCGTGGGGACGACGAGCACGAGCGGCTCGCCGCCCAGCGGCTGGTGGCGCAGGGAGGTCGGCGGGCGCGTGGTCGCGACGAAGGCGACGTCGAGGGTCCCGCCGCGCACCGCGTCGACGAGCTCGTGGGAGCCGGACTGCGCGAACTCCGTGGCGACGCCCGGGTAGCGGCGGTGGAAGCGCTCGAGCAGCGAGGAGACGTCCACGAGCCCCAGGCACTGCTCCGCGCCCACGCGCAGGGAGCCGCTCACCGTCCGGGTCGAGCGCACCACGGCGTCGCGCGCCCGCACGGCCTCGTCGACCATCGCCCGGGCGTGCGGCAGCAGCGCCTCCCCGGCGGCGGTGAGCTCCACCCGGCGTGTGGTCCGGTCGAACAGCGGCGTGCCGAGCTCCGACTCGAGGCTGCGGATGGCGCTGCTCAGCCCCGACTGCGACACCCCGGTGAGGGCCGCGGCCCGCGTGAAGTGGCGCTCCTCGGAGAGGGCCAGCACGTACTCCATCTGCCGTAGATCCATTGATCGGTCCTCCTCATGGCGAACATCGGTCCAAGCTGTTGGAATTCTGAAACGGCGCGCCCTATCGTCGCACCATGACCGTTCCCACCTTGACCCTGAACTCCGGCCACGCCATCCCGCAGCTCGGCTTCGGCGTGTTCCTCGTCCCGGCCCCCGAGGCCGAGGCCGCCGTCTCGAGCGCGCTCGAGATCGGCTACCGCCACATCGACACCGCCGCCATCTACGGCAACGAGGAGGGCGTCGGCGCCGCGATCGCCTCGAGCGGCATCCCGCGCGAGGAGCTCTTCGTCACTACCAAGCTGTGGAACGACCGCCAGAGCGGCGAGCAGCCGCACGCGGCCATCCGGGAGAGCCTGGACAAGCTGGGCCTGGACTACGTGGACCTCTACCTCACCCACTGGCCCACCCCGGAGAAGGACACCTACGTCAACGCGTGGGAGAAGCTCGTCGAGATCCGCGACCAGGGCCTCACCCGCTCGATCGGCGTCTCCAACCACCTGCCCGAGCACCTGGACCGCATCGTCGAGGCCACGGGCGTGGTCCCCGCCGTCGACCAGATCGAGCTCCACCCCGCCCTCCAGCAGCGGGACGTGCTCGAGTGGGCCGCCGCCCACGGCACCCTCATCGAGTCCTGGGGGCCGCTCGGCCAGGGCAAGTACCCGCTGTTCGAGAACCCTGCCGTGGCCGATGCCGCGGCGGCGCATCAGGTCACGCCCGCCCAGGTCGTCATCCGCTGGCACCTCCAGCGGGGCTTCATCGTGTTCCCGAAGTCCTCGAGCCCCGAGCGCCAGGCCCAGAACTTCGACGTCCTCGGCTTCGAGCTCACCGACGCCGAGGTCGCGGCGATCGACGCCCTCGACCCGGGCGACGGCTCGGGCCGCGTGGGCGCCCACCCGCTCGAGTTCAACTGACCCCACCCCCACGGCCGGAGGGCCGGCGACGTCATCCGTCGGCCCTCCGCCCCTCACCCCGGGACGGGATCCGACCTGCCACTCACCCGCGCCGAGCGGTGCGGGACCCTCCGCGCGGCGGGCTCCACCGTCCCCGGATCCCGCATCACGCCTCCCTCGCCCCGGGCAGCACGCTCCCCGGGGCGGGGGAGGCGTCGTCGTCCGCACGCTCGGAGGCCCACCAGCTCGCGAGCAGCCGCAGCTTCTCCTCGCTCTCGGAGCCCGGGGCGGCGGTGTAGACGGTGAGATCGGCGCCCTCGTCGGCCCGCAGGTCCAGCACGTTGTACTCGAGCTCGACACGTCCCACGACGGGATGGTCCAGCCGCTTCAGGCCCTCGACGTGCAGCCGCACGTCGTGCCGCGCCCAGCGCCGGCGGAACTCCTCGGAGCGGGTGGACAGCTCGCCCACGAGCTCCGTGATGGAGGGGTCGAAGGGGTGCCGCCCGGCGACCGTGCGCAGGGACGCCACGTTGACGTCGGCGATCATCTCCCAGTCGGGGTAGAACTGCCGCGCCGCGGGGTCCAGGAAGATGAATCGCCCGTAGCCGGGCCGCTCGCCCTGGGAGCGGAACAGCGGATCGTACAGCGCGCGGGCCAGCGGGTTCGTCGCCAGGATCTCGCTGCGCGGGTTCGCGAGCACCGCCGCACCCTCGGAGATCGAGGCCACGAGGTGCAGCATGCTGGGCCGGATCCCCTGCTCCTGGCGGCGCGGGGCCCGGGCGCGGTGGCCGACGTTCGCGGCCCGCGCGAGGTTCATGAGGTACGTCTGCTCCGCCTCGTCCAGGCGCAGCGCCGTGGCGATCGCGCCGAGCACCTCGTCGGAGACGCCTCGCAGGTCTCCGCGCTCGACCTTCGTGTAGTACTCGACGCTCACGCCGGCGAGCACCGCGACCTCGCCGCGGCGCAGCCCGGGCACGCGGCGCGGGCCGCCCGGGGGCAGGCCCACCATCGCGGGGGTCACCTTCGCGCGGCGGCTGATGAGGAACTCGCGCACCTCGTCCTTCTGGCTCATGCCCCCGAGCGTAGGGGCGCCCGCGACCGCGAGGGAGGTCTCGTGAGTACCCCGCACCGGGTCCTCGGCCCTGGGGGGCTCTCGCAGTACACCTCTCGCCCTGGACTCCCGGGCGTCGGCCGGTCCCCGCACGCTGGAGGGGTCCCCGCCGGCAGATTCCCGCCGACGGGCCCCGACCTCCCAGGAGACCCGCCATGAAGGCCACCCTCATGTTCGGCGCGGGCGACGTCCGAGTCCAGGACGTCCCCGAGCCCACGATCCTCCACCCCACCGACGCGATCGTGCGCACCGTCCGCACCTGTGTGTGCGGCTCGGACCTGCACCCCTACCACTCGATGGAGGCGCAGGAGCACGGCCAGTCCATGGGCCACGAGTCCCTCGCCGTCGTCGAGGAGATCGGCGCCGAGGTCACCTCGCTGCGCCGCGGCCAGCTCGTCGTCGCGCCCTTCTCCTTCGCGGACAACACCTGCCCGATCTGCCGCGACGGCTTCCAGACCGCCTGCCCCCACGGCGGCTTCTACGCGACGCCGGAGACGAACGGACTGCAGGCGGAGTTCGCGCGCATCCCGCTCGCCGACGGCTCCCTCGTGCCCGTCCCCGAGGTGGATGCCGACACGGCCGACGAGTCCCTGCTCGCGTCCCTGCTGACCCTCTCCGACGTCTACCTCACCGGCTACCACGCCGCGTACATGGCGCAGGTGCGCCCCGGTCAGACGGTCACCGTCGTGGGCGACGGCGCCGTGGGCCTCTCCGCGGTGCTCGCCGCGAAGCAGCTCGGCGCGGAGCGGATCATCCTCATGGGTCGCCACACCGCTCGCACCGACCTGGGCCGCGAGTTCGGCGCGACCGACGTCGTCTCCTCGCGCGGCGAGGAGGGCGTCGCGGAGGTCCTCGATCTCACCGGCGGCCTCGGCAGCGAGGTGGTCCTCGAGGCCGTGGGCCACATGCCCGCCTACGAGCAGTCCTACGGCGTGGTGCGCCCGGGAGGCGTCATCTCCCGCGTGGGCGTGCCGCAGTACGAGGAGGCGCCGGTGGGCTTCGGCTCCCTGTTCGGGAAGAACGCGCGCCTCGCCGGCGGCCCCGCTCCCGTGCGCGCCTACCAGGAGGAGGCGATCGGCCAGGTGCTGCGCGGCGAGATCGAGCCCGGCAAGGTGTTCGACCGCACCGTGGGCCTGGACGGCGTGCCCGCGGGCTACGCGGCGATGGACGCCCGTGAGGTGCTCAAGGTGATGGTGAACCCGAGCCTCTGAGCCGAGGGACGGGCCGGGGACATCGCCCCGGTCCGCACCGTCGCGTCGTCCTCCCGCCGTCGTCCGTCCCCCGCGCGGGGGAGGATCGATGGCGGGAGGGCGGATGTCCGGCGCGGCCCGGGCGAGGAGGCTCGGGGCCATGAGCACCTCGTCTCCCGTCCCCGCCTCGCCCGCCGCCACCGCCGCGCCCGCCGCGCCCTCCAGCACCTGCCGGGGGAGGGGACCGGCTACGTGCTCGGCCTCTCCGCGGTGCAGCTCGCGGCCGCCGCCTGCTGCCTGCTGCTCGCCGTGGACGTGCGGCGCGTGACGCCGCGCCTGCTGGGTGCCGGGTTCGGGCGGGCGCTGCCGCGGCTGATCGGCGGAGCGGGCCGGCTGGGCGCCCTCCTGCTCGCGGCGATCGTCGTCTTCTCCGTGCTCGCCTGGGACCGCGTGGACCCGTTCGCGGGGCAGGGGACGGATGCCTGGTCCCTGCTGTGCCTGGCCTGCTATCTCGCCGCGGGCGCCTGGCCCGTGGTGCTCGCGCCCGTCGCGATCGGCTACCTCGCCCGCGGCGGCCGGGCCGACGGAGGCCGCGGCGACCACGACGCCGAGCGGTGAGCGAGCGGTGGGCGCGCGCCGGGCAGGTCACCTACGCTTCCGGGCGTGACCTCCTCCGATCCGCTGCACCCGCCGGTCCCGCCCGTGTCCCGCCGCTCCCAGCCGCGGTTCCGCTCCCGGGAGCGGCGGGCGGAGCTCGCGGAGGCCTTCACGCAGGCGGGCGCCGACTACGACCGGCTGCGCCCGGGCTATCCCGACGAGGCCCTCGCCGCGATCCTCGCGGCCCTGCCCGACGAGGCCCCGACGGTGCTCGGGTCCCCCGCGGAGAGCGCCCGGCCCGCCGCGGAGGATCGCTCGGCCGTAGCCTCCGTAGCCTCCGCAGCCGCCGGGCGCCGGACCGCGGTGGACCTCGGGGCGGGGACCGGCAAGCTCTCCGCCGCCCTCGCCGCCCGCGGCCTCGCCGTCACCGCGGTGGACCCCGCCGCCTCGATGCTCGACGCGCTCCGCGCCCCCGGCGTCGAGCGCGTGGTGGGGACCGCGGAGGCGACGGGCCTGCCGGATGCCTGCGCCGATCTCGTGACGGCCGCCCAGGCCTGGCACTGGTTCGAGGCGGACGCCGCGAGCGCGGAGGTGCTCCGCCTGCTGCGCCCCGGCGGGGTGCTCGCGCTGCTGTGGAACACCCTGGACGTGCAGATCCCCTGGGTGCACCGATACTCGCGGATCATGCACGCGGGGGACGTGCAGCGCGACGACTTCGCCCCGCCCGTGGCCGGCGGGCTCGCCCTCGCCGAGCGGGTCGTCGTGCGGTGGGAGGACCCGATGGCGACGCCGGACCTCGTGGACCTCGCCCGCACCCGCAGCTACGTCATCACCGCGCAGGAGGAGCGGCGGGAGAAGGTGCTCGCGAACCTCGACTGGTACGTGCACGAGCACCTGGGCCATGAGCGGGGGAGCACCGTCGGCCTGCCCTATCGCACCGACCTCTTCCTCTACCGCGCGGCCTGAGCCCCGGCCCGCGCCGTCCCCCTGCGCACCGGCATCCGCCGACCAGGGCACGGGACGTCCTCGCGCAGAAGTCCTCGATACGGGAGGGACGTGCGCGAAGAGGTCCCGTGACCGGCTCCACCGCGGACCCGACTGTCCGATTGCGCGCCCCAGTTCCGTTCGTGGAACTCCGGCGCGCAATCGGACAGGGAGGGGGCGGGGCCGGGGGCTCGGGCCGGGGCCGGGGCGCGGCCGCGGGGCGGGGGCCGGGTCGTGGCGCATCGGGAGCCGGCCCGGCCGGGGCCGTGGAGGGCGCGCACGGCTCGGCCCGCTACCCTGGCCCGCGTGAACCGTCCCTTCCAGCGCATCGTCATCGTCGTCCTCGCCCTGCTGCTCGTGATCCCCGCCGGGATCCTCGGCATCGGGCAGCTGACGGGCGGCAGCGGCGATCCCACGGCCGGGACCGCGACGGAGTCCACCGAGGACCCGCGCCCCACCATGGACCCGGCGGATCAGACCCCGCGGCCCGAGGTCGCGAAGCCCGAGGCGCCCGCGGTGATGAAGGAGCAGACCGCCGAGGGCGCGCAGGCCACGCTCACGTACCTCCTGGACTCGTACACGTACATGATGACCACGGGGGACACGTCCCTCTGGGAGGCGTCGATCGACCAGGACTGCTCCGTGTGCACGTCGTTCCTCGACAACGCGACGACCCTCCACGAGCAGGACGGCTATCTCGTGGGCGGTGAGTTCACCGTGCACGGCACGACCTTCGAGGGCTCGGGGGAGCCGCCCGCGAGCGGCACCGTCGTCGCGGACTTCGAGGAGGCGGAGAGCACTCTCGTGGACGACCCCTCTCGCGTGCCCTACTCGCTCGAGTCGGTCTCCGGGCAGCTGAGCGCGAAGCTCATCTGGGACGGTGACCGCTGGCGCGTCGCGGACATGTCCCTCACCCCGGACGAGGACTCCGCCGCCTCCGACGCGGGCGGCGCGTCGGACGCGGGCTCCGCCGGCTGACCCCACCCGTCGGCCCCGACCGCCTCACCGTCGATCCCGACCGGCGGCCCCGGAACGCCACCCGCCGGACACCTGTCTCGAATCCCCAGCGCCCCCTCAGCGAGCGCACGCGGATGTCAGTAGGCTCAGCGGGGTCGTGCGTGCGCACGCGCGACGCGTGAGAGGAACCCCTGTGCCGCTGCTCCGTCTCGTCCTGCGCTCGCTGCGCCCCTACTGGCTCTGGATCGCGCTGGTCGTCGTCTTCCAGATCATCGGCGTGCTCGCCTCGCTCTACCTGCCCACCCTCAACGCCGACATCATCGACGACGGCGTCGCGAAGGCCGACGTCGACCGGATCTGGGAGCTCGGGCGGATCATGCTCGTGATCTCGCTGGGCTACATCGTCGCGCTCGTCGCCGCGAACTTCTTCAGCGCCCGCTCCGCGATGCGCGTCGGCCAGGACCTCCGCAGGAAGGTCTTCGGCCGGGTCGCGACGTTCTCCCCGCGCGAGATGGACCGCTTCGGCACTCCCTCGCTCATCACCCGCTCCACGAACGACGTGCAGCAGGTGCAGATGCTTGTCTTCTTCTCCCTGAACTTCCTGGTGCAGGCGCCGGTGACGGGGATCGGCGGCGTGGTGCTCGCGCTGCGCGTCGAGCCCGGCATGGCGTGGCTGATCGCGGTGATGGTGCCGGTCATGCTGCTCGCCGTCGGGTTCATCATCGCGCGCGCCGCCCCGCTGTTCCGCCGTATGCAGGGCGTGATCGACCAGATCAACGGGGTGCTGCGCGAGCAGATCACCGGCATCCGCGTGCTGCGCGCCTTCGTGCGCGAGGACCGCGAGCGGGAGCGCTACGGGGTCGTCAACGACGAGGTCACGGACCTGAACCGGCGGATCGGCCTGCTCATGATCACGATGCAGCCGATCATCATGCTGATCCTCAACATGTCCACGGTGCTCGTGCTGCTCGTCGCGGCGCCGCGCATCGACTCGGGGGAGATGGAGGTCGGCTCGATCACCGCCTTCATCGCCTACCTCATCCAGATCCTCATCGCGGTCATGATGGCGACCTTCATGACGATGATGGTGCCGCGCGCGATGGTCTCTGCGGAGCGCATCGGCGAGGTCCTCGAGACCTCCACGACCGTCGTGCAGCGGGAGGACGGCGTGCGCGAGCTGAGCGGCCCCCTCGAGCTGACCTTCGAGGACGTCTCCTTCACCTACCCGGGGGCCGAGCGCCCGGTGCTCGAGAACATCTCCTTCAGCGCCCGCGCCGGGCAGACCGTCGCGATCATCGGCGGCACCGGCGCCGGCAAGACGACGCTCGTGAACCTCGTCCCGCGGCTGTCCGACGTCACCTCCGGGCGGGTCCTGCTGGGCGGCGTGGACATCCGCGAGCTCGACGCGCAGGTGCTCTGGGACCGGATCGGCCTCGTCCCGCAGCGCCCCTACCTGTTCTCCGGCACCGTCGGCTCGAACCTCCGCTTCGGCAATCCGGAGGCGAGCGACGAGGAGCTCTGGCACGCGCTCACCGTCGCCCAGGGCCGTGACTTCGTCGCCGCGATGCCGCAGGAGCTGGACTCGCCGATCGCGCAGGGCGGCACGAACGTCTCCGGCGGTCAGCGGCAGCGGCTGTGCATCGCCCGCGCGCTCGCCGCGAAGCCGTCGATCTACCTCTTCGACGACTCCTTCAGCGCGCTCGACCTCACGACCGACGCCCGCCTGCGCACCGCGCTCGCCCCCGAGACCCGGGACGCGCTCGTGCTGATCGTCGCCCAGCGCGTCACCACGATCACCGGCGCCGACCTCATCCTCGTGCTCGAGCACGGCAGGGTGGTCGCGCAGGGCACCCACGCCGAGCTGCTCGAGGGCTCGGAGACCTATCGCGAGATCGTGCGCTCCCAGGGCGTCGAGGAGGAGGTGGCGTGATGAGCGAGCAGAGGAGCACCAAGGCCCCCGCCGCGGCATCCACCCCTGCGGCCGGGGACGAGGCCGAGGTCGCCGCGGAGATCGCGAGCGAGAAGGACGCCTCCCGCGGGCTGCGACCCGGGCAGAGCGCGAAGAGCTTCTGGCCCTCCGCGAAGCGCCTGGTCCGCGAGATCGGGCCGGAGCGGAAGTACCTCGTCCTCGCGATCGCCATCGGCGTGGTCTCCGTGGCGCTGAACGTCGTGGGACCGAAGATCCTGGGCCGCGCGACGGACCTCATCTTCTCCGGGCTGATCTCGAAGGAGCTCCCCGCGGGCGCCGACCCGGCGCAGGTCATCGCCCAGATGCGTGCCTCGGGCGAGGAGAAGATGGCGGACATGCTCTCCGGCATGACGCTCACGCCGGGGCAGGGCATCGACTTCACCGCCCTCTACCAGGTGCTCGCCCTCGCGACCGGCCTGTACGTCGCCGCCTCGCTGCTCATGTGGCTGCAGGGCGTCGCGCTGAACCGGCTGCTCGTGCGGATGGTCTCCCGCCTGCGCCGCCAGGTCGAGGAGAAGCTGCACTGGCTGCCGCTCGCGTACTTCGACCGGATGAAGCGCGGCGAGATCCTCTCCCGCGTCACCAACGACATCGACAACATCCAGAACACCCTCATGAACACCGTGACGGGGCTCGTGAACTCGATCCTCACGGTGATCGGCGTGCTCGTCATGATGCTGACGATCTCGGGGCGGCTCACCCTCATCGCGCTCGCCGTGATCCCGGTGGCGTTCCTCATCACGGCCGTCGTCGGCAAGCGTGCGCAGAAGCTCTTCGCCCAGCAGTGGGACGCGACGGGCGCGCTCAACGGCGAGGTCGAGGAGGCCTTCACGGGCCATGAGCTGATCACCGTGTTCGGCCGGCGCCGCGAGGTCGCCGAGCAGTTCGAGCGGTCCAACGGCCGCCTGTTCACGGCCACCTTCGGCGCGCAGTTCGTCTCCTCGCTGATCATGCCGTTCATGCTGTTCGTGGGGAACCTGTCCTACGTCGCGATCGCGATCGTGGGCGGCCTGCGCATCATCTCGGGGCAGATGACCCTCGGCGACGTGCAGGCGTTCATCCAGTACTCGCGCCAGTTCACGCAGCCGCTCAGCCAGGTCGCCTCGATGGCGACGATGCTGCAGTCCGGCGTCGCGAGCGCGGAGCGTGTCTTCGAGCTGCTCGATGCGGAGGAGCAGGAGCCGGAGACCGCGGATCCCCGCGCCGTCGCCGGCATCCGCGAGGGCCGCGTCGAGTTCGAGCACGTGCGCTTCTCCTACACGCCGGAGCGCGAGCTGATCCGGGACCTGTCCCTCGTCGCGGATCCGGGGCACACGGTCGCGATCGTGGGGCCGACGGGCGCGGGGAAGACCACACTCGTGAACCTCGTGATGCGCTTCTACGAGATCGACGGCGGCCGGATCACGATCGACGGCGTCGACATCCGCGACCTCACGCGCGCCCAGCTGCGCTCCCGCACCGGCATGGTCCTCCAGGACACGTGGCTGTTCGAGGGCACGATCCGGGAGAACATCCGCTACGGCCGGCTCGACGCGACCGACGACGAGGTGCTCGAGGCGGCTCGCGCGACCCACGTCGACGACTTCGTGCGGCAGCTGCCGGAGGGCTACGACACGGTCGTGGACGACGACGGCACGTCGCTCTCCGCGGGCGAGAAGCAGCTGCTGACGATCGCCCGCGCGTTCCTCGCCCGGCCGAGCCTGCTGATCCTCGACGAGGCGACCTCGAGCGTGGACACGCGCACCGAGGTGCTCGTGCAGAACGCGATGAACCGCCTGCGCGAGGGCCGCACCTCCTTCGTCATCGCCCACCGCCTCTCGACGATCCGCGACGCGGAGCTGATCCTCGTCATGGAGAGCGGGGACATCGTCGAGCAGGGCTCCCACGAGGAGCTGCTCGCGGCGGGCGGCGCGTACGCCCGTCTGTACCGGTCGCAGTTCGAGGGCGCGACGTCGGATCCGGACGCGGAGGTCCCGGTCACGGGGGAGCCGGGCGCGACGGAGCCGGCCCCGGTCACGGGCGAGGTGCCGACGACGACCGGCGGGATCGCGCCCGCGCTCTGAGCCCGCGCGAGGTCTGGCCGCACGGGAGGGCGCTGCGCCCGGACGCGGATCACGGTGCGGTCTCGGCGCGGGGGAGCGACGGACAGCGGGGGCGGCCGACGGTAGCGTCGGCCGTCCCCGCGCGACGTCCGGCCGTGAGGCACAGACCTCACGGATTTGTCGTCATGCACTCTTATGCATAAGGTTCCACTCGTGATCCCCACCCGACCCCGGCGGCGCAGCCTCCTCCGCGCGCTGCCCCTCGCCCTCGGCGGTGCGGCCCTCGCGCCTGCGCTCGCCGCCTGCACCGACGCCTCCGTGCGCCTGGACGCCGAGTCGAACGCGATCCCCACGATCGATCTCTCCGGCATCGAGGAGCGGCAGGACCTCGCCGAGCTCGTCCCCGCCGCCATCCGCGAGCGCGGCGAGCTCGTCAACGGCGCCGCCCTGAACTACGCCCCCGGCGAGTTCGTCGGCTCCGACGGGCAGGCCCTCGGCTACGACATGGACGTCCTCGCGGCGATCGGCAAGGTGCTGGGCCTGACGACCCGCACCGAGTCCGCGGTGTTCGCGCAGATCATCCCCTCGATCGGCTCGAAGTACGACGTCGGCATCTCGAGCTTCACCATCAACCCCGAGCGCCTCGAGCAGGTCTCGATGGTGTCCTACTTCGCCGCCGGCATGAGCTATGCCGTGAAGTCGGGGAACCCGTACGGGATCACCCCGCCGGACCTGTGCGGTGCGCGCGTCGCCCACCAGGTCGGCACCTACATGGACGACGTCGTCGTCGAGCGGGACGCCGAGTGCCGCGACGGCGGCGGCAAGGGCATCGTGGACCAGCCCTACGTCGGCAACGCGGACGCCGCGACCGCCGTCGCCGGCGGCAAGGCCGACGTCCTCATCGGCGACTCGCCCGTCGTCGCCTACGCCGTGGACCGCTCGCGCGGCACCCTCGAGCAGGTGGGCGATATCGAGGACGCCGCCCTCAACGGCATCGTCGTCGCCAAGGACCAGCCCGAGCTGGCCGAGGCGATCCGCGGCGCCGTCCAGCACCTCATCGACTCGGGCGCCCTCCGCGAGATCCTCGCGGCCTGGGGCAACGAGACCGGCATGATCGAGACCTCGGAAGTGGACCCGCAGCAGTGAGCACACAGACCCCCGCCGCCCCCGCCGCCCGGCGCCCCGCCGATCCGATCCCGGGCCGGATCCGCGCCAAGCGGCCGCCGCGTCCCGGCACCTGGATCAGCGCCGTGATCGTCGCGCTGCTCGTGCTGGGCCTCGCGAACTTCCTCGTGACGAACCCCGTCTTCGACTGGGGGACCGTCGCGACCTTCATCCTCGACGTCAAGGTCGTCCAGGGCGTCGGCTGGACGCTGCTGATCACCGTGCTGTCGATGATCCTCGGCACCGCGATCGCGCTCACCGCGGCGATCATGCGCCGCAGCGAGAACCCCGTGCTGCGGGGCGTGAGCTGGGCGTACATCTTCGTCTTCCGCGGCACCCCGGTGTACACGCAGCTCGTGTTCTGGGGCCTGTTCACGGTGATCGTCCCCAAGATCGCGCTCGGTGTGCCCTTCGGCCCGGAGCTGTTCTCGTTCTCGACCCGCGACTACTTCCCGGCCTTCTGGGCGGCGGTCGTGGGCCTCGCGCTCAACGAGGGCGCCTACCTCGCGGAGATCATCCGCTCGGGCCTGAACTCGGTGGACAAGGGGCAGACGGAGGCGTCGAAGGCGCTCGGCATGAGCAACGGGAAGATCCTGCGGCGCATCATCATCCCGCAGGCCATGCGCGTGATCGTGCCGCCGCTGGGCAACGAGACCATCGGCATGCTGAAGACGACCTCGCTCGTCCTCGCCGTGCCCTTCACGCTCGACCTGACCTTCGCCTCCAACGCGATCGCGAACAAGCTCTACGCGCCGATCCCGCTGCTCATCGTCGCGGCCCTGTGGTACCTCGCCATCACGAGCGTGCTCATGGTGGGCCAGCACTTCCTCGAGCGGTACTTCGGGCGTGGGTTCGACGACCGCACCGGCGGGCCCGCCGCGAAGCGCTCCCGCCAGGCCGCGGTGAACCGCGCCGGCACGACCCCCAAGGACTCGCTCCCGGAGGTGGAGCTCTGATGACGACCGCGCCCCAGAACACCCCGAACCCGAGCACCCAGTCCTCGTCGGCCGACGGGGCGGCGACCGCTCCCGCCGCCGGTCCCGCCTCCGCGGCGGGCGCCGCCCCGACCCCGCTCATCAGCCTCGAGGGCATCCACAAGGCCTTCGGCGACCTGCACGTGCTCAAGGGCTGCGACCTCGAGGTCGCGGCCGGTGAGGTCGCGGTGCTGATCGGTCCCTCGGGCTCCGGCAAGTCCACGCTGCTGCGCTGCATCAACCAGCTCGAGGAGCCCACCGCGGGCCGCGTCCGCATCGCCGGCGTCACCCAGGGCTACGCCGAGGAGCCGCTCGCGGACGGCCGTTGGCAGAAGCTGCCCTCCGCGCAGATCGCCCGCCAGCGCTCGCGGATCGGCATGGTCTTCCAACGCTTCCACCTCTTCCCGCACATGACGGCGCTCGAGAACGTCGTGGAGGCGCCGATCCAGGTGCTCGGCCGGGGGAGGGCGGAGGCGAAGGAGGCGGCGATCGCGCTCCTGGACCGCGTGGGCCTCGGGGATCGCGCGGACCACTACCCCTCGGAGCTCTCCGGCGGTCAGCAGCAGCGTGTCGCGATCGCCCGCGCGCTGGCGATGGAGCCCGAGCTGATGCTCTTCGACGAGCCCACCTCGGCCCTGGACCCCGAGCTCGTGGCGGAGGTGCTCTCCGTCCTCAAGGAGCTCGCGGAGGGCGGCATGACCATGATCGTCGTGACCCACGAGATGGGCTTCGCCCGCGAGGTCGCCGACCAGGTGGTGTTCATGGACGACGGCCTGATCGTCGAGCAGGGCACCCCGGAGCAGGTCATCGACCACCCCGGGTCCGAGCGCCTCAAGGGCTTCCTCGCCTCGGTCCTCTGACCTACTCCTCCGACGGAGCCACGACCCCCGCGCCGCGCGTCGGCCGAGGTCCCACCTGAACCGGACCTCGTCCCGACAAGGGTCAGATCCCGACCTGGGCCGCCCGTCTGCCGGGGTCCGACCTGAGCCCGGCCGCATCAGGGCCCGCGTCGCCCGTCTGCCGGGGTCCGACCTGAGCCCGGCCGCATCAGGGCCCGCGTCGCCCGTCGACCAGGGGTCGACCTGAGCCCGGCTGTGTCCCGACCCCGCCCGAGGTCGGTCCGTCTTTCTGAAAGGCGGGTCATCATGTACATGATGACCAGTCTTTTCGCGGGAGGCCCCGTCCGGTCGGCGGGGTAGCGCTCGATCCTGGCTCCCTGGCTCCCTGGCTCCCTGGCTCCCTGGCTCCCTGGCTCCCTGGCTCGCTGGCTCGCTGGCTCGCTGGCTCGCTGGCTCGCTGGCTCGCTGGCTCGCTGGCTCGCTGGCTCGCTGGCTCGCTGGCTCGCTGGCTCGCTGGCTCGCTGGCTCGCTGGCTCGCTGGCCTGCTCGCATCGCCGGTGCCGCCTCGCCTCGACCGGCCTGGTTCGACTCCGCTCGGGCCCAGGTGCCGCCCCTTCCGCGTCGTCCTGACCCGTCACGCCCGACCTGCGGCGGAGGGGGCCGACGCACGACGCCCGCCACGGGCCTGGCCGCTGCGAGGCGGAGGGCCGACGGCGGGCGTCGGGGCGGGGCATCGGGGCCGGGGTGATCGGGGCCGGAGGCCGGGAGACGAGGCTCGGCCCGTCGGCCGCTCTGGCCCCGATGGTCACCACTCGAGGATCTGCCAGCGCTTCTTCTTCGCGAGCGAGAACAGGCCCAGGTCCGGGTTGATGGCGGTGGGGGTGCCCACGAGCTCGAGCCAGGCGGCGTCCGCGAGGGAATCGCCGTAGCCGGCGGAGACCGAGAGATCCGCGCCCTGGCCGTCGGCGTACTTCAGCAGCCAGTTCCCGCGGGCCTCGTCGACCAGCGGGGGAGTGGCGAGGTAACCGGTGAGCACGCCGTCGGCGTCGGCGTCCATCGGGGTGGCGATGACGTCGTCGAAGAGGTCGCGCAGCGGCTCGACGAGCAGGTCGAGCGCGCCGGAGACGAGCACGGTGCGGTGACCCGCGGCGCGGTGGCGCTCGATGAGCTCGAGGGCCTCGGGCCGGATCGAGGCCCGGATGCGGGTGCCCAGCTCGCCCTGCATGAGCGCACGCAGCTCCTCGGCGCGGTAACCCTTGTACCGGCGGTTGACCATGCGGATCAGCTCGGAGCGGTCACGCTGGTCCGCCCGCAGGTACCCCGGCACCGAGGCGAGCACGGCCGCGATCTCCCCGGGCCACTCGCGGCGCGGGCGGGTCGCCCGGACCACGTCGACGTACTGGCGCACCACGTTGGACGCGATGACCGTGCCGTCGAGGTCGAAGACGGCGAGGGCGCCCGGCTTCTCCGTGATCTCGACCGGGCGACCCGCACGGCTGCGCAGGGCGGCCTTGCGGCGCGAGTACGCCTTGGTGAGCTCGGTGATGGCGGGGAGGTGGTGGTTGCGGAAGAAGTCCGACCAGTCGATGTCGTGTACGTCGAAGTCGTGCTCCGCGAGGAAGGAGGCCGGCAGCTCCTCGCGCAGGGCACGGGTGTTCGCGTCGTCGAAGACCATCTCGGTCTTCGTGTACAGCCGGTACAGCTCGATGTACTTGCGCAGCGTGGTCAGGCCCGAGGTGGCCTTGTGCAGCTGGGTCGTCCAGGCGCGCGTCCGCGTCGTGGCGGGAAGCTGGGCGACGACCGCCGCTCCCGCCTTGGCGCTGAGCTCCTTGATGCGGAAGCGCTGCTCGATCATCTCCACCGCGGGGAAGCTCCACTCGGGGACGGCGATCTTCTCGCCCTTCTCGTCCTCGAGGGGGTGCTCCAGGAAGTAGCTCCGCACGGCCGAGAACATCACGTGCAGCGGGAGCGGGTTCGAGGCGCCGGAGACCACCTGGTAGTAGGCGTCGTCGCCGCGGCGGGAGACGTCCTGCGTGGCGAGGGCGACGATCACGTTGACGACGAAGTCCACCGGGATGACGTCGAGGATCGAGTCGGCCAGGCCCGGGAACTCGGGCAGCATGCCGCGGCCGTAGGCCATGATCAGCGGGTCGGCGACCTTGTAGCCGTCGATCCAGCCCGGGTAGGGGCTGCGCAGCGCCGACTCGATGATCGAGGGGCGCACCACGGAGAGGCGATGGCCGTTCCCGGCCCAGAGCTCCTCGGCCACGCGCTCGGCCATGGCCTTCGTGAAGGTGTAGATGTCGGTCCAGCCCACGGACTGGGCGCGGGTGCGGCCGAAGTCCACGAGCCGCTCGTCCACCCAGGCGCTGCGGGCGTCCTCCGCGGCGGAGGCGACGGCCTTGGGGCCCATGCGGCCGTCGCGCAGGCGGGCGCTGCGCATCTGGCCGCGCAGCGTCTCGGGCCGGCGGCTCTCCGCCTCGACGCGCTCGCGGGCCGCGAGGGCGGCGTCGAACTCGGTGCGCCAGTCGACGGTGTGGTCGAGGCTTCCCTCCTGGCGCAGGCCCTTGGCCGCGCCGCCCACGTAGGCGGTCGAGACGTGAATGACGTGCGGGTCCTGGCCGGAGGCGAGGAGCGCCTCGTAGAGGTTGCGCGCGCCGCCCACGTTCGTGCGGAACGCCTCGTCGATCGGCGGGTCGAAGGAGACCGAGGACGCGGAATGGATCACGACGTCGAGCGGTCGGTCGATCGCGGGCATGTCGGTGAGGTCGCCCTCGAGCACGTCCACGCGCGAGCGGAAGACCTCGGCGGCCTTCTCGCGGTCGCCGCCGCCGACCTTCTCCACCCACGTCGCGAAGACGGGCTTGCGCAGCAGGCCCTCGAGGCGCTTCGCGCCGGGGACCGAGCCCTTGGGGCGGATCACGGCGGTGACGTGCGTGTCCTCGGTGGTCTCGAGGAGGCTGCGCAGCACGGCCTGGCCCAGGAACCCGGTGACACCCGTGAGCAGGATCCTCCGCCTCCCGGTGGTCGGATCGCCGGCCGTGGCGGTCGCGGCGGGGGCGGGGGTGGTGTTCGACATGGGATCCCTCGGTGGACGGTGGGGCGTGTGCGGCGCGGCGGCCGCCCGGGGTTCCCGGGGGCGGCGTTCCTGCGCCCTCACACGCCCGCCGGAAGCGTTGGTGCAGGTCATCCCTGCGCAGGTCAGGGCGGGTCTAGTGTATCGTAGCCGCCATGCACAGGGCCCTGATCACCGGCGGCACCGCAGGCATCGGGGCCGCGTTCGCACGAGCATTCGCGGCGCGCGGGACGGACCTCGTCCTCGTCGCCCGGCACCCCGATCGGCTCGCGGAGGCCGCCGCCTCTCTCACCGAGACCTACGGCGTGCACGTCGAGACCATCGCCGCGGACCTCTCCGACCGCGACGCGCAGCAGCGCGTCGCCGACCGCCTCGAGGCCGCGGCCGATCCGGTCGACGTCTTCGTCAACAACGCCGGCTTCTCCGTGCGCTCCTCCCTGCTCGACGAGGACCTCTCGCAGCACGACCTCGGCTTCGAGGTCATGATCCGGGCGGTCCTCAAGCTGGGCGGCGCCGCGGGCCGCGGCATGAGCGCGCGGGGCGGCGGCTGGATCGTCAACGTCGGCTCGGTGAGCTCGCTCGTCACGCAGAACAACTACTCCGCCATCAAGGCCTGGGTGGGCAACTACTCCGAGTCCCTCGGCGTGCAGCTCTCCGGAACCGGTGTGAGGGTCACGTGCCTCATGCCCGGCTGGGTGCGCACGGAGTTCCACTCGCGCGCGGGGATCAAGGGGTCCTCGATCCCGGGGCCGCTGTGGCTGGACGCGGACTTCCTCGTCGAGCAGTGCCTGCGCGACGTGGCGCGGGGGCGCCCCGTCTCGATCCCGAGCCGCCGCTGGAAGGCGATCGTCGCCGTGCTGCGCACCACGCCGCGCGGCCTCGTGGCGAACCTCAGCTCGCTGCTCACCCACCGCCGCGACAAGGAGCGCTGAGCATGGCGGAGCAGGGCCCGCGCCAGGACCCCCGCGGCGAGCGGAAGCCGGGCCTGCTGGCCTCGCTCTCCGCCCGCTCCCGCGGGGAGGGCTGGGAGGCCCCGGAGGGGGACCTCGCCAAGTACCGCTCGCGCTCGCGCTCCGCCCTGCGCTTCGTGCTGCAGCGCGGCGTGTTCCGTCTCGTGGTGCGCGCCGCGATCACCCCGCGCGCGATCGTCCACCGCCGCGTGCGCACCGTGCGCGGACCGTTCGTGCTGGTCGCGAACCATTCGAGCCACACCGACGCGCCGATGCTCGCCCAGGGGCTGCCGTGGGCGCAGGCGCGCTACCTCTCCACCGGCGTCGCCGCGGACTACTTCTTCCGGGTCTGGTACCGGCGGATCTTCGTGCGCGCGCTGTTCAACGCGTTCCCGATCGACCGTGACGGCTCGCGCAAGAACTCCGGCTTCTCCCGGCGCCTGCTGCGCTCGGGGGTGCCGATCCTGGTGTTCCCCGAGGGGACGCGCCAGCAGACCGGCCGCATCGGCTCCTTCAAGCCGGGCGGCGCCGCGCTCGCGATCGGTGTGGGGGTCCCCGTGATCCCCGCCGCGATGGTGGGCGCCTACGAGGCCATGCCCAAGGGGCGCAGCTGGCCCGTCCCCGGCCGCCCGCCCGTCGGCGTGGTCTACGGGGAGCCGATGCTCGCCGAGGAGGGCGAATCGGCCGTCGCGTTCACCGCACGCATCCGGGACCGGGTGCAGTCGCTGTACGACGACCACTACGAGGAGATCCTGGGGCATCCGCACCCGGGGACAGAGGAGTCCGCATGACCGCACCGATCGCCGCCGCCGACGTCACCCGACACAAGTGGTGGGGATGGGGGCAGGACGACGTCGCCTTCTCCGTGACGAACCGCCCGGCCTTCATCGACCTCGCGCGCAACGAGATCGGGATCGATCTCGCGAACGCGCCGGCCCCGGTGGCGCCGGTGCTCACGGACCACGAGGTGCCCGCGACGCGGCTCCCCGGTGCGGTGCGCGAGCAGCTCGCCCGGGCCCTCGGCGAGGACGCGATCCGGGACGACGACGAGCACCGGGTGCTGCACTCCTTCGGCCGTTCGCTGCCGGACCTCTTCCGCGTGCGCACGGGCGCCTTCGAGCGCCTCGTCGACGCCGTGGTCTACCCGGGCGGCGAGGAGGACGTCGCCGCGGTGCTGCGGATCGTCCTCGAGCACGACCTCGTCCTGATCCCCTACGGCGGCGGCACCTGCATCTCCGGCTCGGTCACCCCCGACGCCGAGGAGCAGCGCCCGATCCTCACGATGAACCTGGGCCGGCTCTCCCGGATCCTCGAGATCGACGACACCTCGGGCCTCGCCCGCGTGCAGGCCGGCATGTACGGGCCGGACATGGAGGCGGAGCTCAACGCGAAGGGCTGGACCGTCGGCCACTTCCCCGACTCCTTCACCTTCTCCACCGTGGGCGGCTGGGCGGCGACCCGCTCCTCCGGCATGCAGTCGGACAAGTACGGCGACATCGAGGACATCGCGCGCGGGCTGCGGCTCGTGCACCCGGACGGCGTCGCCGTCACGAAGGCGATCCCGGGCCGCGACTCGGGCCCCAGCGTCCACGAGATGATCCTCGGCTCGGAGGGCCGCCTCGGCGTGATCACCGAGGTCACCGTGCAGGTGCACCGCTCCGCGCCGGTGCGCCAGGTGATCGGCTACATGTACCCGGACTGGGAGCACGGGATCCGCGGCATGCACGCGATCGCCCGCTCCACGGACGTCACCCCGACCTTCACCCGGCTCTCCGACGGGCCCGAGACGAAGTTCTCCCTCGCGCTCTCCTCGAAGACGCCGACGACGACGAAGGCGAAGGTCTCCGCGAAGGTGCAGGACGGGCTGTTCGCCTACCTGCGCTCGCAGGGCTGGGACACGTCCGAGGAGATGTGCCTGAGCTACGTCTGCTTCGAGGGGTCGAAGGCCTCCGTCGAGCAGCAGAAGTCGATCGTCAAGAGGATCGTCAAGGCGAACGGTGGCGTGACCCTCGGCGCGAGCGTCGGCAAGGTCTATGACCAGAAGAAGTTCGACACCCCCTACCTGCGCGACTTCCTGCTGGGCCACCAGGTCTTCGGCGACGTGTGCGACACCGGGGCGACCTGGTCGAGCATCAACGAGGTCCACTCGAAGGTCTACGAGGCCTTCGAGGAGGTGCAGCGCGCCCAGGACCTGCCGGGCTTCATGTTCTGCCACATGTCCCACAGCTACCACGCCGGTGCGTGCCTCTACTTCACCTTCGCGTTCCCCTACTCGAGCGAGGAGCAGGCGCTCGAGCAGTACTACCGCGCGAAGGAGGCCGTGCAGCAGACCTTCGTGGACCTCGGCTCGACGGTCTCCCACCACCACGCGGTGGGTGTCGAGCACCGGCCCTGGATCACCGAGGACATCGGCGAGGTGGGCGTGCGGATGGTCGAGGGCCTGTTCGCGGACAACGACCCGGGGCGGAACCTCAACCCCGGCAAGATCGTCGCGTCCTGAGCGCGGGGGCCCGGCGATGAGCGTGCTCGTGCTGCGGCACGGCGAGTCCACGGCGAACGTGGAGGGCGTCATCGTCTCCTCCCCGGGGGTCCGCGCGCTGACCGAGGTGGGGCTCTCCCGCCGCGGCAGGGAGCAGGCCGCGGAGGCCGGCCGACGTGCCCGCGACACGGGTCTCGACGCGGGTACCATCGTGCTGAGCAGCGACTTCGCCCGTGCGTCAGAGACCGCCGCGGTGTTCGCGGCGGAGCTCGGCGCCCGCGGGGCGCGGATCGATGCGCGGCTGCGGGAGCGGGACTTCGGGCGCTTCGACGAGGGGCCCGCCTCGGCCTACGACGGCATCTGGGCGGCGGACGCCGCCGGCCGCAGCGGCGAGCACGGGGTCGAGCCCGTGGCGTCGGTGGCCCGCCGGGTGGGCGCGGTGCTAGCGGAGGCCGATGCGCTCGCCGCCGACGGCCGCTCCGTGGTGCTCGTGGCCCACGGGGACGTGCTCCAGATCGCCCTCGCGATCGGGGAGGGGCGGGACCCGCACGAGCATCGCGAGGTGCCGCACCTGGGCAATGCCGAGCTGCGGGAGCTGGGCCCGGCGCGGCCGGTCCCGGGCGACGCGTCGGCGCGACCGTGAGCCCGCGGTGATGAGCGTGCCGACGCCGGCCGGTCGAGCGGCGAGCGGCGGCGGGGCAGGTGCGGGTCGGGCCCTGCTGGTGGTGCGCGGGGACGTGGACGAGGTGCGTGCTCGCATCGCCGCCCTCGTCGCGGAGCGCGGTTGGCGGGTCACGGACGCGACGGGGGAGGAGCTGCTGCTCGAGCGCGGCAGCCGCGGCCGGACGATCGTCCTGGGATCCCTCGCGGGCCGTGCCTTCTACCTGAGCGCCCGGATGGGCACCCGGGCGGGGGAGGGCGGCACGCTCGTGGAGCACCGCTGGGGCGCCGGAGCCGGTCTCGTGCTGGGCGGCACCCTGGGCCGGGCCCGTGCGGCGCGCGCCCACGCGGAGCTCTCGCAGGAGCTGGAGGCCGCGCTCCGCGAGCAGGGGCTGCTGGTGCGGGTGCGCCGCGAGGGCTGAACTCCTGGGGAAGAGGAAGAGGTTCCCTCGCCATTGAGGGAACCTCCGGACGACCATAGTCCAGGATCCGTGCGAACCAGGTCACACCACGGTCACGTTTTCCGTTACTACCTGGTCATTTACTGTCGGGCGGCCCATGCTCCCCGGTCGTCGCGCGCCCCGGGCCTTGACTCCTGGGCACGTGGGAATCCGTCCCGGCGTGTCGCACCCTGCGGCGCCGCCCGCCCCTACGATGGATCGGACCGCATCGGCGCGGGCACGCCGCGCCCCGGACCCCACCACGAAGGGCATCCCCCATGACTCAGGGCAGCACCACCCTGCGCGTCGCCGTCTTCGGCGAGAACCGGCACGAGAAGGTCGACCCGCGCGTCCAGGAGCTCTATCCCGACGGCATGCACACGACGATCGCCGAGGCGCTGCGCAGCACCCTCGCGGCCGACGGCGTCGACGCCGAGGTGCGCGTGGCCCTGCTCGACGACATCGAGGAGTCCCTCTCCGAGGAGGCCCTCGCCCGGACCGACGTCCTCACCTGGTGGGGCCACATGGCCCACGACGACGTGCCCGACGAGATCGCCGAGCGCGTCGCCCGCCGCGTGCGCGAGGGCATGGGCCTGGTCCCGCTGCACTCCGCCCACTACTCCAAGGTGTTCCGCCTCCTCATGGGCACCTCGTGCAACCTGCTGTGGCGCAACGACGGCGACGAGGAGCGGGTCTGGACCGTGAACGGCTCCCATCCGATCACCCGCGGCGTGCCGCATCCGATCGTCATCCCCGAGCAGGAGATGTACGGCGAGATGTTCGACATCCCCGCCCCGGACGAGCTCGTCTTCGTCTCCTCCTTCAGCGGCGGCGAGGTGTTCCGCTCCGGCTGCTGCTTCCGTCGCGGCAAGGGCAAGGTCTTCTACTTCAGCCCCGGCGACCAGGAGTACCCCATCTACCACCAGGCGGAGATCCAGCGCGTGCTCGCCAACGCCGTGCAGTGGGCCCGCCCCGAGCCCCGC
Organism: Brachybacterium horti; assembly: GCF_054777615.1. Classification (NCBI taxonomy): domain Bacteria; kingdom Bacillati; phylum Actinomycetota; class Actinomycetes; order Micrococcales; family Dermabacteraceae; genus Brachybacterium; species Brachybacterium horti. The sequence continues at coordinate 555,380 of NZ_BAAHAM010000001.1, read as the reverse complement.
GAGATCGCCCCCGTGAAGATCGCCAATGCGCCCCGCGACTGGTACCGCGACGAGGAGACCACCCGTGTCATCTGAGAGCACCGCGCACGCGGCCCGCGTCGGGGCGGCCGTCCCCACGTCGACCCGCTCCGCCGAGGCGGATCCGAACGCCGCGCTCGCCGCCGCCGCGGGGCAGGAGCCGCTGCGCGCGGTCGTCGTGGGCGCCGGCGGCATGGGCCGCTGGTGGGCGCGCGTCATCCACGACAGCCCCATGACCGAGCTCGTGGGCGTCGCGGACCTCGTCCCCGGCATGCCCGAGGAGTCGATCGCGCAGTCCGGCGTCCCGGACCCCTCCGCGGTCGCCGTCGGCACCGACGGCGTGGACCTCGCGCTCGAGGTCGGGGCGGACGTCCTCATCAACCCCACGGTCCCCGTCGCCCACCACCCGGTCACCGTGAAGGCGCTCCACGCGGGCATCCCGGTGCTGGGGGAGAAGCCCGTCACCGAGACGCTCCCGGAGGCGCTGAGCCTCATGGCGCACAGCGAGCTCACGGGCGTGCCGTTCATGGTCTCCCAGTCCCGGCGCTTCTTCCCGCAGGTGCGCGAGCTGCGCCGCTTCGTCGCCGCCCACGGGCCGACGGTCCTCACGAGCGCGTTCTTCTCCCTGTTCACCGAGCACGAGGGCTTCCGCGCGCAGCAGCAGCACCCGCTGCTGCGGGACATGGGCATCCACGCCTTCGACACCGCGCGCTACATCACCGGCACCGACCCGGTCGCGGTGACCGCGCACGGGGCGAACCCGTCGTGGAGCGTCTACGCCGGGGACGCGACCGTCACCTGCACCTTCGAGATGGCGGGGGCGGACGGCACGGGCTCGCTGTTCGTCTACAACGGGTCCTGGAACGCGCGGGGCCTGCCCACCTACTGGAACAGCGAGTGGCGGATCGGTGCGGAGCAGGGCTCGGCGACCTGGGACGGCACCGGTGCGCCCGTGCTCGGCACGGAGGACGAGGAGCGCACGCGGGAGCTGCAGTCCGCCCTCGAGCAGGCGCTCGCGACCCCGGAGCCCGACCAGATCGACGCCTCGATCATCGAGTTCGCGACCGCCCTGCGCGAGGGCCGCACGCCCCTGTGCGAGGTGCACGAGAACATCCTGAGCTTCGCGATGGTCGAGGCGGCGGTGGCCTCCGTGGAGCGGGACGCCCGGGTGGTCATCGACGAGCTGCTCGAGGAGGCCCGCGCGGAGGCGATCACCGCGGAGCTCGATCCGGACGCGCGGGCGATCATGCAGGGCTGGGGATCGGTGCGCGAGGCGCTCACGGCCCGCTGACGCTCAGCCCTCGGTCGCGAGAGCCCTTTCGCGGTCCTCGTCGGCCGGGACCCCGGGGGCGTCGGCCGGCGGGGCGGCGGCGAGCTCACGGCGGTAGGCGCGCACCGAGTGGACGACGGCCGCGGCCCAGACCACGGCGACGACGCCGAGGGACAGCAGTCGCACGTCGTCCGGCGCGTCGACGAGGTCGCTGCGGAGGATCGTGCGGACGTTGGTCAGCACGATGATGCCGCCGACGAGGGAGCCGAGCACACGCGGTGGGACGAGCCGCACGAGCCAGGCGGCGATCGGGGCCGCGATGAGGCCGCCCGCGAGCAGCGCGAGCACCCAGGTGAGGTCGATGCCCGCGGTGCCGAGGCCCACGAGGAAGCCGAGCGAGGCGGCGACGGAGATGACGAACTCGCTCGTGTCGATCGAGCCGATCACCTTGCGGGGCTCGATGCGACCGCTCGCGAGCAGCGCCGGGGTGCCGACCGGGCCCCACCCGCCGCCGCCCGTGGCGTCCATGAAGCCGGCGACGAGGCCGACGGGGGCGAGGAAGCGGCGACGCAGCGGCTTGCCGAGGTTGCTGCGGTCGATCCCCTTGAAGGTGAAGCGCACGAGCACGTAGACGCCGAGCGCCAGCAGGATCCCGGACATGACCGGGGCGGCGACCTCGGTGGACAGCCAGGTGAGGAACGTGGCGCCCGCGAAGGCGCCGATCGCCCCGGGCAGCGCGATGCGGCGCACGACCTTCCAGTCCACGTTCCCGAACTTCCAGTGCGAGAGGCCGGAGGCGAGGGTGGTGCCGATCTCCGCGAGGTGCACGGTCGCGGAGGCGGAGGCCGGATTGGTGCCGATCGCGAGGAGCAGCGTGGTCGAGGTGACGCCGTAGGCCATGCCGAGGCTGCCGTCCACGAGCTGGGCGCCGAGCCCTACCAGGGCGAGCAGGATGAGTCGTCTCATCGATCAGGTCCTTCCGGGGCGAGAGCTGTCCACTCGAGGGAGTCTCCTCGATGCGGCCCGATAGGACAATAGTGCAGACATGACGCGTCATAAAGAACGCTGATGGGGCGTGGGGCGCGGCGGGCGAGGCGCGTCCCTGTCGCGAGGAGTGCCCTGATGCGGGGCCCGGAATGCAGAGAACCCGGGACATCGTCGCCGATGTCCCGGGTCCCTCGTCGGTGCGCCCGGAGGGATTCGAACCCCCAACCTTCTGATCCGTAGTCAGATGCTCTATCCGTTAAGCTACGGGCGCCTGCCAGCTGCGCTGACCTGGAATACATTACCGGCCCGCCCGGGGCGGCGCCACTTGAGCGGCCATGAGTCGGCTCACATCCGCGGCGCCGCCCGGGTCCCGACCGCCGTCGGGACCGCTCAGGGGCCGGTCGCGGGGCTCAGGAGCCCCAGGTGCCCTGGCCGTTCCCGCCCTGCTGACCGTTCCCGCCCTGGCCCGGCTGGGGCGGGTTCTGCCACGGCTGCTGAGGGGCCGGCGGCGGGGACTGCTGGCCGCCCTGCTGCTGCCAGGGCTGCGCGCCCTGCTGGCCGGGCTGCTGGCCGAACGGCTGCTGCCCGCCCTGCTGGCCGAACTGGTCCTGACCGCCCTGCTGCGGCGGCTGCCCCCACGGCTGCTGACCCTGGGGGGCCTGCGGGGCCTGAGGCGCGGAGCCCTGGCCCACGGCCGGGGAGCCCGGGGCGGCGGGGGCGCCCGGGTAGGCGGCGGCGCCGAAGCCGGCGGGGGCCACGGGAGCCTGCGAGAAGCCGTTGCCGCCGCCGTTCTTCTTGCGGCGCGAGCGGACCACGAAGAACACGATCGCCGCGATCACGAGCAGGGCGAGGAAGCCGAGCACGACCAGGATGATGATGACGACGAGCCACGGGAAGCCGCCGGACTTCGCGGTGATGTCCACGCCCTGCGAGAGGTCGACGATGTCGGTGTAGACGACGGTGTTGCCGTCGATCGTGCCGCCCTGGGAGCTGGTGACCTCACCGGGGAAGGAGAAGACGACGTTCACCTGGAACTGGTCCGCCTCGGGGAAGACCGCGAGGTCCTCCTCGGTGATCGGGGAGCTGCCCATGTTCATGACCAGATGGAGCTCGCCGCCCTCTTCCGTGAGCTGGATGTCGGAGGTGAAGTCGGCGCTGGTCACAGTGCCCTCGATCGTGCAGCCCCACATGCCGTCCGCCTCGTACGGCTCCCAGGTCGCGGTGCCGAAGCCCCCGGACTCCTCGGACTCCGAGCTCGCGCAGAACTCCTCCGCCGAGGAGTAGTACTCCTGGACGACGTCGGTGTTGACCGCGAGGTCCATCGAGACGTCGATCGTGTCGACGTCCTTGACGTCGAAGGTCGCATCGAGCTTGCCGCAGCCGGCGAGAAGCAGGAGGAACGGCAGCATCAGCAGCGCGACCAGCCGCCGCCTGCGTGAGGAGAGGGTGTGCATGAGGAGCCCCTGGGGAAAGGTGTCGGCACGGACGCGCCGAGCGGCGGCCGCAGCCTCAGCCTAGCGAGAGACTCGCCACTTCGCCCTGGGGAGAACTCCCCATCATGGACAGGTGTCCACTCCTCGGGCTCCCGGGATCACTTCCAGAACATGAGCATGCCGCCGCCGGTGAGCATCACGCCGAAGCCCACGGCGAGGTTCCAGTCGCCGATCGGCAGGGGCAGCGTCGCCGAGGACAGGTAGTAGACCACCAGGTAGAGCAGGCCCAGGATCAGCAGGACGACCGCCGTCGGAGCCAGCCACACCGGGTTCGGGGCCACGGCGGCGACGCGGCGCCGGTTCGTGCGGGCGGTCTCCGCGGCGGCGCTGCGGCGGGGCGAGGAGGAGCGCGTGGCGTCCTTCGCCTCCTCGGGCACCTCGGGGACGGGGGCGCGGTCCTTGGCCTTCTTCGCGCCCCTGCCCTTCTTCGCTCGCGCGGCCTTCGCCGTCGCGGCGTCCTTCTCCGCGTCCTCGTCCGTCTCGGCGAGGTCGTCCACGTCGTCGGTGTCCACGTCATCGGCGACGTCGGCAGTGGAGTCGGCGTCGTCGGAGCCGGCGGCGTCCTCGGTGACCGTCGCACGACGGCGGCCGCGGCGCACGGGATCCTTGGCGGAGGCGGCGGTGGAGGCGGTACCGGACGCAGGGGAGGTCGTGCCCGACTCGTCGCCCGTGTCCGCGGCGCCGCCGTCGGCGGCGTCCTCGGCAGCGTCCGCGGTGTCCGCCACGAGGGCGTCCTGCTCCTCGGGCGCCGGGGCGGCGGTCCTCGCCTTCGCCTTCGCGCGGGCGGACTGCTTCCTCGTGCTCCTCGCCATCGGGCGCTGCTCCTCGGATCGGGGTCGTGCGGGCGTGCCGCGCGGGCTCGACGGGTGCGAGCCGTGACCTAGGGTAATGGGCGTGCCTGGAGGGCGCGACGAGAGGAGGCGGCATGGCGAGCGAGGAGAGCACCCCCGCACCGGACCCGGACGCCCCGCGGCGCCCCTTCGGCGGCCGGATCGGCGTGGCCCTCGTCATGGCGCTGTGCGGCGTGCTGTTCGTGACCACCGCCCGCCTCGCCGGCGGCGACTCCCTGCGCGACGACTCCGGGGACGTCGCCTCCGTGCTCCGCGAGCGGGACGTGGAGATCTCTCGCCTGGGTGACGAGGCGCGCACCAAGCGCGAGGCGATCGACGGCCTCACCGCGCAGGGCGCGGACGCCGAGACCGAGGCCCGCACGCAGGTGCTCACCGACGAGGTGGGCCTCAGCGAGGTCTCCGGTCCCGCCCTGCGGATCACCCTCACCGACGCGCCGACGGGCGTGCTCGGCTCGATGGACGGCGTCGAGCCCGACGACCTCGTCGTCCACCAGCAGGACATGGAGTCCTTCATCAACGCCCTCTGGGCCGGCGGCGCCGAGTCGATGATGCTCATGGACCAGCGCGTGGTGGGCGGCAGCGCCTTCCGCTGCGCGGGCAACACGCTCCTGCTCGAGGGCCGGGTCTACTCCCCGCCGTTCGTCATCACCGTGATCGGGCCGACGGACCGCATGCTCGCCGCCCTCGACGCCGATCCCGGCGTGACCGTGTACCGGGAATGGGTGGACTACGTGGGCCTCGGCGAGAAGATCGAGACGCTGGACACGACGACGCTGCCGGCCTACGACGGCTCGCTCTCCCTCGACGCCGCGACCACGACGCCCTGAGGCACGGGGCCGGGCCCTGCCGCGAGGCGCTCAGGAGGAGGCGAGCAGCGGGGCGAGACCCCGCGAGCGCTCCTCCGCGTCGATCCCGTCGCACATCTCCAGGAAGCGCGCGAGCATGAGATGCCCACCCTCGGTGAGCACGGACTCCGGGTGGAACTGCACGCCGTGCAGCGGCAGCTCCCGGTGCGAGAGGCCCATGACGACGCCGTCCGCGGTGCGGGCGGTGACCTCCAGGACCTCCGGCACCGACTCCGGCAGCACCGTGAGGGAGTGGTAGCGGGTGACCGTCAGCGGGCTCGGCTCCCCGGCGAACACGCCGTGGCCCTCGTGCTCGATGACGCTCGTGCGCCCGTGCATGAGCTGCTCCGCGTGCGCGACCGTCCCTCCGAAGCGCTCGCCGAGCGCCTGATGGCCCAGGCACACCCCGAGCATCGGGACCACCTGCTCCGCGCAGCGGCCGATCACGTCGAGGGAGCGGCCCGCGGTCCCGGGATTGCCCGGACCGGGGGAGACGAGCACGCCGTCGAAGCCCGTGAGGTCCACGGCGCCGTCGGCCGTCTCCGGCACGGCGTCGTTGCGCACCACGGTGCAGGTGGCGCCCATCTGCTCGAGGTAGCCGACGATCGTGAAGACGAAGCTGTCGTAGTTGTCGATCACCAGCACGCGCGCGCCGCGCCCGGGCTCAGCCGTTGCCATTGCCGTTGTTCCCGTTCCCGTTCCCGTTCCCGTTGCCGTTCCCGTTGCCGTTCCCGTTGTTGCCGTTCGACGTCGTGGTGGGCGCCTCGGTCGTCGTCGGGTCCGCCGTCGTCGGCTCCTCCGTGGTCGGGGTCTCCGTCGTGGGCGCCTCTGTCGTCGGCTCCTCCGTGGTGGGGGTCGGCGTCGGCGTCGCCTCCGGGCCCGTCGAGACGATCACCGTGATCGTCGAGCCCGCGTCGACCTTCTCGTCGGCCTGCGGGTCCGTGCGGATCACGCTGCCCTCGTCGATCGAGTCGGAGGACTCCGTGTCCCCACGCTCCACACCGAAGCCGGCGTCCTCGAGGATCGTCTTGGCGTCCTCGTAGGAGCGGCCCGTGACGTTCGGGACCGCGACCGGCCCGGGGGCCGTGGCGATCGTCAGCTGGATCGTCGCGCCCATCTTCGCCGAGGAGTCCTTCGGCGGGGTCTGGTCGGTGACCGTGCCGGCCGTCGCGTCCGAGGACTCCGCCTCGGTCGTCTCGACCTGGAAGCCGATGTCCTCCAGGCGCTTGGTCGCCTCCTCCTCGGTGAGGCCCTCGACGCTCGGCACCGTGTAGCTGCCGGTCGCGACCCACACCTGGACCTCGTCGCCGGGCGTCGCGGAGGAGCCGGCCTGCGGGCTCGAGCGGGTGACCGTGCCGGCCTCCGCCTTCACGGCGTCCTCCTCGCCCGCGACGGTCATCGTCAGCCCGACCTCCTCGAGGGCCGCGCGCGCATCGTCGCTCGACTTCCCCGTGAGGTCCGGGACGTCCACGGGGGCGGGGCCGGAGGAGACCACGACGTTCACCGTGGAGCCCTTCGTGACCTCCTGCCCGGCGCCCGGGTCCGAGGAGATGACGGTGTCCTCGTCGACGTCGGCGGAGGCCTCCTGGGTGTACTTCCCCTTCAGCCCCGCCTCCTCCAGGCTCTGCGCCGCCTCGTCCTGGGTCTGCCCCTGGAGGGTCGGCACGGCGACAGTGGCGGAGGCCTGCTGCGCCCACGGCTGCCAGAACCACAGCAGCACGCCGAGCACCGCGAGGACCGCGAGGACCACGAGCGCGATCAGCCACCACGGCTTGCGGCGCTCGTCCTCCTGGACCTCGTCCGCCGAGCGGGGCGTCACCTGGCCCGTGGCCGGGCCGGACGCGGCACCCGCCGCGCCCGCACCGGCGAGGGCGGCCCCCGCGGGGACCGCGGCCTGCGCGGAGGTCACCGCGGGCAGCGCCTCGGTCTCGTCGCCGACGGGCCCGAGGACCGTGGTCGCCGGGGTGTCGTCCCCGGGGCCGGTCGCCGCGCCCACCGGGACGGCGCCGTCCACGAGCTTCGGCTCACGACCGGCGACGGCCGCTGCGATGTCCCGCGAGAGCGCGACCGCGCTCGGGTAGCGCTGCTCGCGGTCCTTGGTCAGGCCCGTGAGGATCACGGCGTCCAGCGCCGGGGTGATGCTCGGGTTGATCGCCGAGGGCGCCACCGGGTGCTCGCGCACGTGCTGGTAGGCGATCGAAACGGGGGTGTCCCCCGTGAAGGGCGGGCGGCCCGTGAGCATCTCGTAGAAGACGCACGAGGCGGAGTAGATGTCCGAGCGGGCGTCGACCAGCTGGCCGCGCGCCTGCTCGGGGGAGAGGTACTGGGCGGTGCCCATGACGGCCTGGGTCGCGGTCATCGCGCTCGTGGCGTCCGCGACGGCGCGGGCGATGCCGAAGTCCATGACCTTCACGGTGCCCGCGTCGGTGATCATGACGTTGCCGGGCTTGATGTCGCGGTGCACGATCCCCGAGCGGTGCGAGTACTCCAGCGCGCTCAGCAGCGCCGCCATGATCTCGCCCGCGCGGTGCGGGTCCATGGGGTGCTCGGGATCGATGTGCTCGCGCAGCGTGGTGCCGCGCACGTACTCCATGACGATGTACGGGATCGTCACCTCGGCGCCCGTGACCGTGGTGTGGTGCTCCTCGCCGGTGTCGTACACGGCGACGATCGAGGGATGGTTCAGTGCGGCGGCACTCTGCGCCTCGCGGCGGAAGCGCTCCTGGAACGAGTCATCGCGCGCGAGGTCCGAGCGCAGCACCTTCACCGCGACGGTGCGGTGCAGGCGCTTGTCCTCCGCCAGGAAGACCTCCGCCATGCCCCCCTGGCCGAGGATCCGCCCGAGGGAGTAACGGCCCCCCAGAACCAGACTCTCTCCGCTCACTCCACACCCGTCCTCGTGCCGTGGCCGCTCCGGGCCGATCGTCCCATCGTAGTGCGTGGGCGCTCCGCCCCCGGCCTGTTCAGGCCCGGTGCGAGCAGGCCCACTGCGGCGCCCTGCGCCGCCCCCGCGGCGGGGACCGGCAGCCAGCCCATGCCGCCCGCGACCGCGGCCAGCACGACGACGAGCAGGATGAGGAGCAGCACGAAGCCCGGCAGGGACATGCCCATGACCTTGCGGCCCGTGACCGAGCCGCGGCTCGTGCGCTCCGTGCGGTCGGTGCGCTCGCGCCGACCCGCCTGGTCCTGACCGGCGGCGGCTCCCGCCCCCGACCGGCCGGCCCCTGCCGCCGGAGCCGCCGGCGAGGGCGAGGCCGCGGAGCGCAGGGCCGGCGCCGAGCTCGCCGAGGAGGCGGACAGCGCCGACGGACCCGAGGCGCCCGAGCGGTGGCGGATGCCGCGGCCGCGGCCCGAGAGCGGCAGCGGCATCGCGGCGGTGCGGGTGGGCCCCGTCGCGTGCGGGCCCGTGCCGGGGCTCCCCGAAGGTGAGGTGGCCGAGGCGGCCGCGGCGCCGCGACCGCGCGCCGCGGCGCCGGTCGGGTTCTCGCCCGTCCAGTCGTGGTCCTCGACATGGGTCACCGGGATCGCGCCGGTCGTGAAGCGGGGCTCCTCGCCGCGCTGGATCGCCTCGAGGATCCGGGCGACCGCCGCCGCCGAGCGGGGACGGTTCGCGGGGGCCTTCGCGAGGCACATCATCACCAGGCGGCGCAGGTCCGGGTGGATCCCCGAGGGGAGCTCCGGCGGCTGCTTCTTCACCTGGGCCATCGCGATCTCCACCTGGCTCGAGCCGGTGAAGGGGCGATGCCCCACGAGCATCTCGTAGGCGACGATGCCGAGCGCGTAGATGTCGGAGAGCGAGGTGGCCTGCTTGCCCATCGCCTGCTCCGGCGAGAGGTACTGGGCGGTGCCCATGACCAGGCCCGTCTTCGTCAGCCGCGCCTGATCGGAGCTGCGGGCGATGCCGAAGTCCGTGATCTTCATGGACCAGTCGTTCTTCTCGTCCACGAGCACGTTCTCGGGCTTCACGTCACGGTGCACCACGCCCTTGGAGTGGGCGGCGTCGAGCGCCCGGGCGAGGTCGATGAGCACGGGGATGATCCGCCGCTCGGGGAGCCCGCCGGGGTTCTCCTCGATGATGTCGGAGAGCGGCCGGCCGGGGCAGAGCTCCATGACGATGTACGCGCGGCCCTCGAGCTCGCCGTAGTCGTACAGCGCGGCGATCGCGTCGTGCGAGAGCGCGGCGGTGTGCCGCGCCTCCGCGCGGAAGCGCTTGAGGAAGCCCTCGTCGAAGGCGTACTCCTCGCGCAGCACCTTGATCGCGACCTCGCGGTCGAGCTCGGTGTCCACACCCCGCCACACCTGGCCCATGCCGCCGGTGGCGATCAGGCTCCTCAGCTCGTACCGTCCCTCGAGCACCAGTCCCGCTTCGGTCCTCATGGCTGGATCACCGCCTCCATCACGTCACGGGCGATCGGCGCGGCGGTCCGCGAGCCGTAACCGCCCTCCTCGACCACCACGGCCACCGCGACCTTCCTGTCGTCCTGCTGCGCGTATCCCACGAACCACGAGTGGGCGGTGCGGCCGTCGCCCCACTCGGCGGTGCCGGTCTTGCCGCCCACCTCGGCGCCGTCGATCTGGGCGGCGGTGCCCGTGCCCTCGCTCACCACGCCCTCCATCATCTGCCGCATGAGCGCGGCGTTCGAGGCGCTCAGCGGCCGGCCCAGCTCCTTGGGTGTGAGCTCGGAGATCGTGGAGAGGTCCGAGGTGCTGACCTTCTGCACGAGCTGCGGCTGCATGACCGCGCCGTCGTTCGCCATCGCGGAGGCCACCATGGCCATCTGCAGCGGCGTCACGCGGTCCTCGTACTGGCCGATCGACGTCGTCGCGAGCTGCGAGGCGTCGAGGTCATCCCCGATCGTCGAGGGGGTCACCGAGAGCGGGATCGAGAGCTTCTGCCCGAAGCCGAACTCCTCGGCCGTGGTGCGCAGCTGGTCCTCGCCGACCTCCTGGCCCAGCAGGGCGAAGGAGGTGTTGCACGACTGCTCGAGCGCCGCCTGCAGCGTCGAGGAGTCGTCCGGCCCGCAGGCCTCGGTGCCGCCGCCCGCGTGGTTGTTCATCACGGAGCTGGACTGCGGGAGCGTGTAGGTGCCCGGGCCGGGGATCTGCGTCTCCGGCGTGTAGCCGCCGGACTCGAGCGCCGCCGCGGCCGTGACGAGCTTGAAGGAGGAGCCCGGCGGGTAGAGGTCGCCCGCGATCGCCCGGTTGGTGAGCGGGCGGTCGGGGTCGTCGTTGAGCTCCGACCAGGCCGCCTGCACGTCCTTCGTGCTGTGCGAGGCGAGGTCGTCGGGGTCGTAGCTGGGGGCGGAGACCATGGCGAGCACGGCGCCCGTCTCCGGGTCCAGCGCGACCGCCGCGCCCTTCTTGCCGTCGAGAGCGTCGTAGGCGGCCTCCTGGGCCTTCGCGTCGATCGTGAGCTCGACCGTCGCGCCCTGCCCCTGCTTGCCGGAGAGGATGTCGGAGATGCGCTGGTAGAACAGGGCATCCGCGTCCCCGGAGAGGGTGTCGTTCAGGGCCCGCTCGAGGCCCGAGAAGCCGTAGACCACCGAGTAGTAGCCGGTGACCGGGGCGTACATCGCGCCCGGGTCGTAGCTGCGCAGGTAGCCGTAGGAGTCGTCGGAGCGCGCGGAGGAGGCGATCGCGGTGCCGTCCACGACGATCGGCCCGCGGTGGCGGCCGAACTCGTTGTAGATCGTGCGGACGTTGCGGCCGTCGGCGTTTAGGCGGCCCTGGGCGACCACCTGGAAGTAGGTGGTGGAGGTGAACAGCAGCACGAAGAGCACGCTGACCACGAGCCAGAGATGGCGCAGGGGACGGTTCATGCGATCGCCTCCGCGGGGGAGCCGCCGGCCGGGGCCGGGGAGGGGGCGCCCGGCACCTGCCGCGCGGCCGGGCGGCGCGCGGCGTCGGAGAGCCGCACGAGGATCCCGGCGATGATCCAGTTGCACACGAGCGAGCTGCCGCCCGCGGCGAGGAAGGGCAGGGTCAGGCCCGTGAGCGGGATGACCCGGGTGACGCCGCCGATGACGACGAACACCTGCAGCGCGATGACGAAGCCGAGGCCAGCGGCGAGCAGCGTGCCGAAGCCGTCGGAGATGCCGACGGCGGCGCGGAAGGCGCGCTCGACGAGCAGCAGGTAGAGCAGCAGCAGGGCGAAGGCGCCCACGAGGCCCAGCTCCTCCGCGAGTGCGGAGAAGATGAAGTCCGACTCCGCGAAGGGCACCACGTTCGGGCGCCCCTCGCCGAGGCCCGCGCCCGTGATGCCGCCGTTGGCGAGGCCGAACAGGCCCGCGTTGATCTGACCGCAGCGGTCGAAGTTCTCGCTCGAGAGCGGGTCCAGCCAGCAGGTCAGGCGCGTGCGCACATGGCTCATCTGGGTCGCGGCGATGACCGCCGGCGGCAGGAACAGGACCGCGCCGATGACGAGCCAGGAGAGGCGGTCCGTCGCGACGTAGAGCATCGCGACGAACAGGCCGAAGAACATGATCGAGGTGCCGAGATCGGTCTCGAACACGAGGACCGCCATGGCGAAGGCCCAGGCCACGAGGATCGGGCCGAAGTCCGCCCAGCGGGGGAGCCGGATCCCGAGCACCTTGGGGCCCGCGAGCGCGAGCGTGTCGCGGCGCGAGACGAGGTACCCGGCGAAGAACACCGCGAAGCAGATCTTCGCGAGCTCCGCGGGCTGGAAGCTGTTGCCGGCGATCGAGATCCAGATCTTCGAGCCGTAGCGCGAGGAGCCCAGGCCGGGGACGAGCGGGGTCAGCAGCAGCACCGCACCGGTCACGGCCGCGATCCAGGTGTAGCGGCGCAGCCAGCGATGGTCCCGCAGGGCCACGAGCAGCGCGGCGCACAGGATCACTCCGAGGCCCGCCCAGAGCATCTGGCGGTCCGCGACGGCGCTGCTGCGGTCCTGGTAGAGGATGCGCGCGGAGTCCACGCTCGCGATCACCGCGATGCCCAGCAGGTTCAGCAGCACGACGAGCGGCAGGATCACCGGATCCGCGTACGGCGCGCGCCACATGACCACGGCCTGCAGCACGACGGCGACCACGAGGGCGCCGACGGCGTGCTCGACCAGGCCCGGGGGCAGCTCGTCGAAGCGGCCGAGCCAGACGAGCGCGTAGGCGGTCACGCCGATCGCGACGGCGGCCAGCAGCAGCAGCGCCTGGGTGATGCGCCGCGGCCGTGCGGTGTAGGAGACGATCGTGGCCATGTCAGCCGGCCTCGCCGGAGTCGCTGCCGTCGGAGGGCGAGCCGGTGCCCTGCGGGTCCACCGGGATGTCCGTGATCGCGGACTGCTCGAGGCGGCCCACGATCTGCTCGGCGGCGTCGCGGTTCGCGGCGGTGATCGTCGCCTCGACCTGCTGGCGGGTCACCTCGGGGAGGTCCGCCATGGCGACGTCGGTGACCTCGACCTCGGAGGACAGCGAGATCGGGCCGAGGTCCTGGGAGAGGCCCTGGTAGACGACGACGTGCGTGCCGTCGGAGCCCACGTAGTACTGCCGCTGGCTCCACGCGTACCCGGCCCACAGGGCGCCGGCGAGCAGCGCGACGAGCAGGGCGACGGCGACGAGCACGGGCCACGGGCTGCGCCGCGGCGGCTCGTCCTCCGCGAAGTCCTCGTCGGCGTAGGGGAACTCGGGCTCGTCCCGCGTGAGCGCGGCGGCCTTCGCGGCCGGGCCGGAGGCGGTCGTCGGGGCGTGGCGGGTGCGTGCTGCGGAGCCCACGATCTGCGGGGTCGTCGAGGGCGCCTCCTCGCCGCGGGGGAGGTCGTCGAGGTCGATGACGTCCGCGATGATGCAGGTGATGTTGTCCGGTCCGCCGCCCTTGAGGGCGAGCTGGATCAGGGCGTCCGCGCACTCGCCCGGGTCCTCGATCTCCTGCAGGGTCGCGTCGATCGTGTCGAGGGAGACGAGTCCCGAGAGGCCGTCGGAGCACAGCATCCAGCGATCGCCCACGTGGGCGGGGCGCAGGGAGAGGTCCAGCTCCGGGTCCGCGTCGACGTCGCCGAGCACGCGCATGAGCACGGAGCGCTGGGGGTGGCGCTCGGCCTCCTCCTCGGTGAGGCGGCCCTCGTCGAGGAGACGCTGGACGAAGGTGTGGTCCTTGGTGACCTGCGTGGTCTCGCCCTCGCGCAGCAGATAGGCGCGCGAGTCGCCGATGTGGGCGAGCGCGAAGCGGCCCTCGAGCCGCAGCAGCGCGGTGATCGTGGTGCCGAGCCCGGCGAGCTGCGGCTCGTCCCGGGCGCGGCGCAGGATCTCCTGGTTCGCCTCGAGGACGGACTCCTCGAGGGTCGCGACGATGTCCGAGGCGGGGGTGTCCGCGTCGAGGCGGGCGAGGTGGCCGATCGCGACGGAGGAGGCGACGTCGCCGCCGGCGTGGCCGCCCATGCCGTCGGCGACCACGAGCAGGTGGCTGCCGGCGTATCCCGAGTCCTGGTTGTTCGAGCGGACCAGGCCCACGTCCGAGCGTGCGGCGTAGCGGAGGGCGATCGTCATCGGGGGCCTCGTCTCAGTTCGATCTCGGTGCGGCCGATGCGCACCTGGGCGCCGGGCCGGAACGGCACCGAGCCCTCGATGCGGCGGCCGGACACGAGGGTGCCGTTGGTCGAGCCGAGGTCCTCGACCACCCATTCGTCGTCGCGCTGGAACACGCGCGCGTGGCGGTTGGAGGCGTAGTCGTCGTCGAGCACGAGCGTGCACTCGGGCGCGCGGCCGATGAGCACCGGGGTCGAGCCGAGGGTCAGCGACGTCCCGCGCAGCGGGCCGGCGGTCACGACGAGCGTCGTCGCGGTCACCGCGGGATCGGTGCGCGTCGCGCCGCCGCCCGCGGTGGGCGGTGCGCCCGCCGCGGAGGGCCGCTGCTCACGGCGCGGGTCCTTGCTCGAGCGGGTCACGACGGTGGTGCCGAAGAGGTCCCCGCGCAGCACGATGACGACCGCGATGACGAAGAGCCACAGGGCCAGCACGAAGCCGAGCCGCAGGGCGACGATGGTCAGTTCGCTCATGCGTCGCTCACCAGCTCTCCGGCGCGCCGGCCGGGAGCAGGACGGTGAGCCGGGTGCGTCCGATCTTGACCAGCGAGCGGTCGTGGAGGACCACGGGCGTGCGGATGCGCTCGCCGTCCACATGGGTGCCGTTGGTCGAGCCGAGGTCGGTGACGACGAGCGTGCCGTCGGCCTCCGTGCGCAGCTCGATGTGGTGCCGGGACACGCCGGTGTCCTCGAGGATGATGTCGGCGTCGCCGCCGCGGCCGATCACGGTCACGGGACCGGTGAGCAGGTACTGCTGGCCGTCGATCTCGACGATCGGGTGGCCGCCGGCGCCCGCGCGACCGGCCGCCGTGGCGGGTGCGACGCTGCCGCGCTCGGTGCGGGACTCGGTCTCGAACCGGCCGGGACGCACGTCGTCGTCCTGCGCGAGGTCGACGTGGACGGGGCCGACGAACATGTAGCGCTGCTTCTCGGCGTGCTCCATGAGCACGCGCACGAGCTCCTCGACGAGGGTGTCCTGCCACGAGGAGAAGCGCTCGAAGTCCTGGCTGTGCAGGTAGACGGTGTAGGCGTTCGGCGCGAGGGTGCGCACGCGGTCCATGACCTGGATCTGGTCGTCGCACTCGCGCTTGAGTCCCTGGGCGAGGTCCAGCGGCTTGAGCTGTCCGCGCCCGGGGGAGAACACGCTCGTCACCCCGCGGTCGAGCCCGCGCTCGATCCGGTCCAAGATCCCCACGGTGAACCCTCGCTGTCCTCGTGCCATCGGTGCTCCGCCGGCCCGTGCCGCGCGGGGCTGTTCGCCCCCCGATCGTAGCGTGCAGGTGGGGGCGCGGAGCGGGGGCCGCGCGGCAGGACGGCGAGGGAATCGTGCAGGCCTCGTGAAGGAGGGGCCCCATGGAGGAGGAGCCCCGCCGTGCGGCGGGGCTCCTCCGGGTGTCCCTCGGCCCGGACTGCCGGGAACGGGGCGAGGGACGGTCGTGGCGCGGTCAGCGCACGAGGACGCGGCGGTCCTTGACGATCCAGTTCTCCCGCCACAGCAGATCCGTGGCGGCGGTCGAGATGCGGGCGCAGCCGTGGGAGGCGGGGTAGGGCGGGATCGAGGTGGATCCGTGGATGGCCCAGCCGCGATCGTAGTAGCCGGGACGGTAGAGCCGGCCCAAGGAGCCCGTCTGCCAGCCGGCGCTGTGGAGGCGGTACATGCGGAAGCTGCCCTTGGGCGTCGTCGCCGTCTTCCAGCGGCCTCCCGAGTAGTAGCGCTCGCCGCTGCCGGTGGAGGTGTTGAAGGTCCACTTCACGCGGCCGCCGGTGTAGCAGATGAGGATCTGCCGCTTGAGGTCGATGTCGAAGGAGGAGCCGCTCGTGACGGCGCTCCTCGGCTTCTTCTTCGCGGCGATCGCGGCCTGGGTCTTCGCGCCGACGACGCCGTCCTTGCCGAGCCCGGCGACCTTCTGGATCGCGTAGACGGCCTGCTCGGTGACGTGGCCGAAGCTGCCGTCCGCCGTGCCGCACCAGTAGCCGAGGCTGTTCAGGTTCTTCTGGAGCGTGGTGACGGCGGAGCCGCGGGAGCCTTTCCTGAGCACCGGGGCGGCGAGCGCCGTGCCGGTGCCGAGCGTGAGGCCCGCGCCGAGGGTGCCGACGCCGAGCAGGATCAGCCCGCGCCGTGACGTGACGGGGAGCTGATCGACCGGCGGGGCCGGGTCGGACTCCGACGGCAGCGGCCGCGCGGAGAGATGGATGAGCGGACGGTTCATGATGGTCTTCCCCCTGTGATGCCAGTATTGCCTGGGTCGTCCGGGATCTCCGGTCCCCTCGGACATCATGCACGAGGCGCACTCGGGTCAACAAGGGGTAAAAAGTTCCCGGTCAGCAGGTTTCTGGTCAGTAGTCGAGAATTCCCCAGGTGCGGGGCCCGAGCGAGCCCGGATCACGATTCGGCCACCGGCCGCCGCGCCCGCCCCGCCGTCTCCCGCTGTGCGATCATCGCCCGGTGGAGAACGTCGCGCCCCCGCCCCCCGAGCCGCTGCCCGCCCCGCACGAGCTCGGGCTGAGCGACGCCGACGCCGTGCTGTGCACGGAGGGCGACCCCGCCCGGGTCCGCCCCCTCGCGAGCGTCTCCAAGCCGATCACCGCGCTCGCCGCGCTCGTCGCGGTGGACCGGGCGCTGATCGACCTCGAGGACGCCGTGGACCGCGAGGGCGTCCCCGCCGGCGCGACCGTGCGCCACCTCCTCGCCCACACCGCCGGCCTTCCCTTCGAGGGCGCCGAGGCGATCGCCGAGCCCGGCACCCGCCGCATCTACTCCAACGCCGGCTTCGAGGTGCTCGGCGCGGTCCTCGAGGACGCCACCGGCCACGACCTCCCCGACTGGGTCGAGCAGACCGTCCTCGCGCCGCTGGGCCTCACCGACCTCGAGGTGGACGGCTCCCCGGCCGCCGGCTACCGGGGCAGCGTGCGCGACCTGCTCGCCGTGGGCCGCGAGCTGCTCGCCCCCACGCTCCTGCCGGAGGATCTCCACCGGGAGGCGACGACCGTGCAGTTCCCCGGGCTCGACGGCATCCTCCCCGGCTACGGCCGCCAGCGCCCCAACGACTGGGGCCTCGGGTTCGAGATCCGCGGGAGCAAGCACCCGCACTGGACCGGCTCGCGCAGCAGCGAGCGGACCTTCGGCCACTTCGGCCAGTCCGGCTCCTTCCTCTGGGTGGACCCCGAGGCGGGTCTCACCGCCGCCTACCTCGGCGCGGAGCCCTTCGGCCCCGCCCACGTCGCCGCCTGGCCCGGCCTGACCGACGCCCTGCTCGCGGACGCCCTGCCCGGGGAAGGCGGAAAGTGAGCACCGCGCTCGACCTCCTCGACCGTTTCGGCTTCGAGGCCGCCGCGATCGTCATCGGCCCCGAGGGAGTGCGCGCCGCCCGCGGCGACCTCGACCGCGTGCGCCCCTGGCGCTCCGTGACCAAGACCGTCACCGGCACCGCCTGCGCGATCGCCCTCCAGGAGGGGCGTGCGCACCTCGAGGACCCGGCCGGCCCGCCCGGTTCCACCCTGCGCCACCTGCTCGCGCACGCCTCCGGCTACTTCTACGAGTCGGACTCGACGCTGCAGGCGCCCGGGCTGCGCCGCCACTACTCGAACCACGGGATCGACGAGGCGGCCCGCCACGTCGAGCGCGCCGTCGGCCGCGACTTCGGCGACTGGGTGCAGGAGCGGGTCGCGGACCCCCTCGGCATGACCGGCCTCGACTGGACCGGCTCCGCCTCCGTGGGCGCCCACGGCGCGCTCTCGGACCTCGCCCTGCTCGCGGGGGAGCTGCTGCGGCCCACCCTGCTCGAGGCGCCGTGGATGCGCGAGCTCACCACCCCCCAGCTGCCCGAGCTCGTGGGCATCATGCCGGGCTTCGGCAAGCAGGACCCGAACCCCTTCGGCCTCGGCATCGAGGTGCGCGGCCACAAGTCCCCGCACTGGACCGGGAGCGGGAACTCCCCGGAGACCTTCGGCCACTTCGGCATGCGCGGCACCGCCTTCTGGGTGGACCCCGTCGCGGACCTCGCGCTCGTGGTCGGCACCTCGCACGACTTCTGCGACGCCCACCGCGAGGTCATGCCGCGGCTGGCCGACGCCGTGCTCGCCGAGCACCGGCGCTGACCTCAGACGTTGTGCACGAGCGGGCCCTCCGGGTCCCGCCACCCCCGGATCACCTCGAGCATCCGCACCAGGCGCACCGTCGCGGCGACGTCGTGCACCCGCAGCAGCCGGGCGCCGCGCTCGACGACCCAGGCGGCGGAGGCGAGCGACCCCTCGAGGCGCTCGGCCGCCGGGAGGCCCAGCGACTCCCCGATGACGTCCTTGCGCGAGAGCGCCGCGAGCACGGGATGGCCGAGATCGGCGAAGCGCTCCCAGCCGCGCAGCACCTCGAGGGTCTGCACGGTGGACTTGTTGAGGTCCGGGCCGGGGTCCACGACGATCCGCTCCGGGGCGATGCCCGCCGCGAGGGCCTGCTCCACGCGCACCGCGAGGAAGTCCCGCACCTCGGCGACGACGTCCCCGTAGACGGGATGCGGGTGCGCCCGGCGGGGCTCGGCGAGCGAGTGGGTGATGACGAGGGAGGCGTCCGTGCGGGCCACCACGCCGGCCAGGCGCGGGTCGGAGAGCCCCGTCGTGTCGTTGATGAGATCGGCGCCCACGGCGATCGCGGCATCCGCGACGTCGGCGTGGAAGGTGTCCACGGAGAGCAGCACATGGGGCAGCTCGCGGCGCAGGCGCTCGAGGACGGGGACCACGCGGTCGATCTCCTCGGCCACCGGGACCGGCTCGCCGGGCGCGAACTTCACGCCGCCCACGTCCACGAGGTCCGCCCCCGCCGTGCCCGCCGCGAGGCCCGCCGCGACCGCCTTCTCGAGGGAGTCGGTGCGGCCCTGGTCGAAGAAGGAGTCCGGGGTGCGGTTGACGATGCCCATGACGAGCACCCGGCGATCCGTGGACGGCAGCGGCCGCGGGCGGAGGGGGCCGACGTGGTCGGGGGTCGGCGCGGGCGCCGGCACGACGGTGACATCGGGGCGTCGGTCCTGGGTCATCGGTCATTCCTCTGCTGTTCATGACGGCGGGAGTCCGTCTTTGACGGCCTGTCGCCCTGCATTACGTTAAGAGCGGACGCTCTGCTCCTCGATCCGGCCGAGGGCGTCCCGCGAACGCCGGGAACCGACCTATCGGAGGTATCGAACCATGAAGATCGTCGTCGCCGGCGGAGACGGATTCTGCGGCTGGCCCACCGCCCTCTACCTCTCACAGAAGGGCCACGAGGTCACGATCGTCGACAATCTGGTGCGCCGCGAGATCGACGAGGAGCTCGGCTCGAACTCCGTGACCCCCATCCTCCCCCTCGAGGAGCGCGTGCAGGTCTGGAAGGAGGTCTCCGGGAAGGACATCGCCGTCGTCATCGGCGACCTCACCGACTACGAGACCGTCTCGCACCTGTTCGAGGACCTCCAGCCGGAGGCCTTCGTGCACTTCGCGGAGCACCGCAGCGCCCCCTACTCGATGATCGACCGCGAGCACGCGATCGAGAACCACCGCAACAACGTCGAGGGCACCCTCAACGTCCTGTGGGCGATCAAGGACCACGCGCCGGACTGCCACCTCGTCAAGCTCGGCACCATGGGCGAGTACGGCCAGCCGAACATCGACATCGAGGAGGGCTGGATCGAGATCGAGCACAAGGGCCGCAAGGACCGCCTCCCGTTCCCCAAGGCCCCCGGCTCCTTCTACCACCTCACGAAGGTGCACGACAGCGACAACATCATGTTCGCGTGCCGCGTCTGGGGCGTCCGCGCGACGGACCTCAACCAGGGCGTCGTCTACGGCCTCGAGACCGACGAGACCCGCCTCGACCCGCGCCTCGTGAACCGGTTCGACTACGACGCCGTGTTCGGCACCGCCCTGAACCGCTTCATCATCCAGGCGGCGATCGGACACGACCTCACGGTCTACGGCAACGGCTCCCAGACCCGCGGCTACCTCGACATCCAGGACACGGTGCGCTGCATCGAGCTGGCCTGCCTGAACCCCGCCGACCGCGGAGAGTTCCGCGTCTACAACCAGTTCACCGAGCAGTTCTCCGTGCTCGAGCTCGCGCAGAAGGTCCAGAAGGTCGCCCGCGACCTCGGGATGCAGGCGGAGATCGCGAACACCGAGAACCCGCGCGTGGAGAAGTACGACCACTACTACAACGCGGTCAACACGAACCTCCTGGACCTGGGCCTGGAGCCGCACCTGCTGACCGACGAGCACCTCGCCGAGGTCCTGAAGGTCGCCCAGCAGAACACCGAGCGCGTCAAGCGCGAGCTCGTCATGCCCACCGTCACCTGGAAGTGACGACCGCCCGGTGAGGATCGCGATCGTCACGGAGACCTTCCTGCCCTCCGTGGACGGCGTGGTGACGAGGCTGCGCCACGCCGTCGAGCGCTACGTGGACCTCGGTCACGAGGTCATGGTCATCGCGCCGGACCTCGGCGTGACCGAGCACCACGGGGCGCGGGTGGTGGGCGTGCGGCCGGTGACGCTGCCGTTCTACAAGCATCGGCGCTTCACCCTGCCGAGCCCCACCGTGGACGGCATCATCCGGGGCTTCCACCCGGACGTCGTCCACGCCGCCCAGCCGATCCTGCTCGCCTCCTCGGGGGCCTTCGCCGCGCACCGCCAGCGGATCCCGCTGGTCGCGAGCTACCACACCCACATCCCGCGCTACCTGGACCTGTACCGGGCGTGGCGGTGGGGCAAGCCCGCCGTGTGGTGGCAGATCCGCCGCAACCACGCCCTCGCGGACGTCAACATCGCGACCTCGGAGACGATGCGCGCCGAGCTCGCCGAGCACGGCATCGAGAACCTCCACGTGGTCCGACGGGGCGTGGACACCCACACCTTCCACCCCTCCTTCGCGAGCGACGCGATGCGCGAGCGGCTCACGCAGGGGCACCCGGAGAAGAAGCTCCTGGTGTTCGTGGGCCGCCTCGCCGCGGAGAAGGAGATCCACCGGCTGCGGCCGATGATGGACCGCCGCGACGACGTGGCCCTCGCGATCGTGGGCGACGGGCCGTTCCGCGGGGAGCTCGAGCAGCTCTTCCGCGGCACCTCGACCGTGTTCCCCGGGTTCATGGAGGGTGAGGAGCTCGCGAGCGCCTTCGCGAGCGCCGACGCCTTCGTGTTCCCCTCCGTCACCGAGACCCTGGGTCTCGTCATCCTCGAGGGCATGGCCTCCGGGCTCCCGGTGGTCGCCGCCCGCTCCGGCCCCACCCTCGAGCAGGTGACCGACGGCGTGGACGGGCTGCTCTTCGACTCCGGCGACGAGGCCTCCCTCGACGCCGCCCTCGAGCGGCTCGGCGACGGCGACCTGCGCACGCGGATCCGCGCCGCGGCCCGCGCCGAGGCGGAGAAGTACTCCTGGGAGGCGGCGTCGGACGACCTGCTCGGCTACTACGAGATGGCGATCGCGCAGCACGGCTGAGGCACGGAAAGAGACAGCACGGACCGAGGCCCGGCCCCGCATGGTGCGGGACCGGGCCTCGGTGGAGGGCGCCGGCGTGGGCCGGGCCGGGGGCAGGATCAGCGGAAGGTGACGAACCCGGTGGGGTTGCCCCAGATCTCGCGCTCGACGACCTGCTGCTTGGAGCCGGAGGCGTCGATGATCTCGCCGTCGCCCGCGTAGATCGCGACGTGGCCGGGCCAGGTGACGAGGTCGCCCGGCTGCGCCTCGGACTGGGAGATGCTGCGGCCCTGGTCGGCCAGCTGGCCGGCGGTGCGGGGCACGTCGATGCCCGCGGCGCTGTACGCGTAGTTCACGAGGCCGGAGCAGTCCATGCCGCCGAGCGAGGAGCCGCCCCAGGAGTAGGGGGTGCCGATCGCGGAGCGGGCGGCGTCGACGATCGTCGAGCCGCTCCCGCTCGAGTCCGAGGAGCTCGACGGCACGACGGTCGCGCCGGCCGGGGTGCCGTTCGTGGAGCCGGAGTCGGAATCGGCGGAGCCGCCGTCGAGCGCGGCCCGGGTGTCGGCGCCCACGACGCCGTCGGTCGCGATGCCGGCCCCGGACTGGAGGTCGATGACCGCATCGCGGGTCAGGGAACCGAAGAAGCCGGTCTCGGGGAGGTCGGCGCCCTGCGCGTTGAGGGCCTCCTGGAGGTCCTCCACGGCCCGGCCCGAGTCGCCCCGGCGGAGGGTGTCGGAGGACGCCGTATCGGAGGCCTGCTCCGCGGACTCGTCGGAGCCGGAGGCCTGGGCGGGGGCGGAGGTCGCGGTGACCGCGGCCTCGTCGGAGCCCGCGAGCGCGGAGTCGTCGGCCAGCGCGGCGGTGCCGCCGGCGAAGGCGGTGCCGACGAGGACGGTGCCGAGCACGGCGCTCCCGCCGACCGCGTGCGCCGCACGGCGGGAGGCGGTGAGCGGGGTGACGGCGCGGCCGGCGGCGCGGTGGGTGTTCTGGAGCGTCATGGGGGTGGTGATTCCTTCGTGGCGATGCTGTGGGTCTCTCGCGTCCCTCGACGCGATGCTCGCTCCGGTCACGGGCGACATGCGGTGACGTCGAGGGTGGGGCCCGGGCGTCCGGGGAGCGGTCATCCACGCTAGGAGCCGTGCCGGCGGACCTGAAGCGCGTTGAACGAGCCGCATCGAGCCGTTGAACGGGATTTGACCCGCAGCAGCCGCCATTGACGCGGCGGTGGTCCGGCTTGACCTCCCGGCATGGCGTGCGCCATACGGGGCGGCGTCCGGGCGGTGGGGGACAGGGGGAGGGGAGCGGCCCCGCCGGCGACTCCCTCGCGGGCCTCCCCGTCGTGTCGGACGTCGTCGACGTGCTCCGCGAGAACGCCCTCCGCGACGTGGTGATGGATCGCTGCGTGAGGATCGAGCTCGCGCGCTCCCCCGGCGGGCTGCGCCCGGCCCGAGCCGCGGGTCAGTCGGCGACGCGGATCCCGAGCTGCTCGGCGAGCTGCGGCGCGAGATCGATCAGCTGCGCGGGGCCCACGGTGGCCCCGCGCAGTGCGTCCACCCCGTGCACCACGCCCGGGCGCACCTCGCGCAGGTCCACGTCGACGCAGGTCGCGCGGTCCATCGTGAGCTCGTCGATGCGGCAGTCCCGCAGCGCCACCCGGGTCAGCCGCGCCTCGGTGAGGTCGAGGCTCGTGATCGTCGCGTCCTCGATGAGGACGTCGGTGAGCTCGGCGCCGCGCAGGCTCAGCCAGTCGACCTTGCCGCCGCTGATCAGCACCGAGCTGAGCGCGGCGCCGTCGAGGGCGAGCGCGCCCACCCGGGGCGAGAGCAGCTCGACCTCGCGCCAGGAGCCGTCGGTCGCCCGCAGCTCGGAGGCGCGAGGACGGTCCAGACGGCAGCCCACGATCCGGGACCCGCGCAGGTCGACGCCGGTGAGGTCCGTCCCCTCGAGGAGCAGGGAGTCGGCGAGCTCGTCCGACCGCAGGGCCTCGGGGCCCGCCGGCTCGAGGACGGTGGCGTCGAGGGCCGTGAGCGCGGGGGCGCGGAGGCGGGAGCGGGCGCGGCGGGGGAGTGGAGGCATGGGCCCGATCCTGCCATCCGGGCCCGACGGGACGCTCCGGCAGGATTCGAACCTGCGACGTACTCCTTATGGGGGAGCTGCTCTACCGGCCTGAGCTACGAAGCGATGCCACCACCGTGCCCGATGCCGGGCTCACCTGGCCAGCGCCCCGTCATCTTCTGTCGCGGACCCGGCGATCGTTCCTCCCCATCGCCTGCTTGTCCACCGTCGCGGGTGGTCCGCTGCGGGCGGGCGTGACCCGGCGGAGGCTGGGGACATGACCGAGCACGCGCAGGATCCCGAGCACCCGGCAGGCGAGCCGCCGCCGGATGCCGGCGGGAGCCTGCCCGGCCCAGCGCAGGGACCGGCGCCGCAGGATCTCGCCGCCACCCTGGGCGACCACGCGCATGCGCTGCTGGGCGTGCTCCTGGACAGCGAGGGCACCTTCGACGCGGGCGTCCACCCCAGTGCGCACTTCACGGCCCTGCTGCAGCGCATCGTCGAGCTCCGCGGTGTGCTCGACGCCCTGGCCCCCGCGGCGCAGACGGCGATCGCGGAGGCGACCCGGCGCGAAGAGCGGGACGCCCATGCCACCGCCGAGGGCGATCATGATCAGCGCACGATGCGCAGCACCGACCGCGGCGCGGACCAGGCCGCCGCGCGGGAGGTCTCGATGGTCACGCGGCAGTCGCCCGCGCGGGCCGTCTGGTCCCTCTCCGCCGCGCAGCGCCTCGTCCGCTCCCTGCCCTCGATCCACGAGGCGGTCGCCGTGGGCGGCATCGGCGCGGAGGCCGCGCTGCGGGTCGCGAGCGCCGTCCGGGTGCTCGACGAGGACGGTCGCGCACAGGTGGACCAGGCGCTCGCGGCGCGGCTCCCGTACCTCGACGCCGCCTCGACACGGCAGTGGGAGGACGAGGCCGCCGCCGCGGTCGAGGCCGCGGATCCGGAGGGTGCTGCCCGTCGTCACCTGATCGCGCGCCGGCGGCGGCATCTGAGGGTGCACCGGCGGCAGGACGGCATGGCCTCGGTGACCCTGCACCTGCCCGCCGTGGACGGGGCGCTGATCGGCAAGCGGTTCGCGCTCGAGGCGGAGCGTCGGCGGGCGTCGGGCGACCGCACCGGGCACGGCGCCCTCATGGCGGACCTCGCCTCCACGGTGCTGCTGGGCGGCCCCGTCGCGGTGCCGAGCGTGATGCCGTCGTCGGAGACGGAGATGGGACCGGAGGTGGAGACGGTACCGGAGGCGGGACCGGAGGCGGAGACGGCGCCGGAGCCGGTGTCCGCGCCGGAGCCGGTGTCGGCGGCGGTGGAGGACTCGGCGCCGGGATCGGAGCCGTCACCGGAGGGCACGGAGGGCACGACGGAGGCCGAGGACGAGACAGCGGCGCCGGGGGCGGGCCCGTCGGGCTCCCCGCCCCGGGTCACCCTGGAGATCGGCGTGCTCATCACCGAGCGCACGCTCCTCGCGCCCGAGTCCGGGGACGTCGCGCACCTCGAGGGCTACGGCGCCGTCCCTGCGGAGGCCGTGCGGGAGCAGATCCGACGGGCGCTGGACCCACCTCCACCCGGGGAGTCGGACCCCTTCGGGCTCGCGGGGGCGAGCGTGCGCACCGTGTTCCGGCGCCTGTTCACGCATCCCACGACCGGCGAGCTGATCGCGGCCGACTCCCGTGCTCGAGCCTTCCCCGCGGGGATGCGACGCTTCCTCACCTGGCGCGACACGACTTGCCGCGGGCCGTTCTGCGACGCGCCCATCCGTCACATGGACCATGTGCTGCCGTATGCGGAGGGCGGGGCGACGAGCCTGGACGACGGTCAGGGCGGCTGTGCGTACTGCAACCTCGGTCGTGCGGAGCAGACGAGGTCGGTGGCGCGCGCGGAGGACGGCTTGCCCGGGCACCGCGTCTCCTGGAGGAGCCGCAACGGGGTCACCCGGGTCACGGGACCGCGGGCGCTCACCCCGCCCGTGCAGGCGCCTCCGCCGTCCGGCCCGGACTGACCCTTTCCACGCGGACTGACCCGTCCCCGCGCGGGGAAGCCCTCACGAAGCTGCAACGTGTTTCAGGCAGACCATCGAGGGAAAGGGCTTGCCGACAGGCGCGAGGTATGGAAACGTTTGCAGTCCCAGGCTCCGCGGCACCACGCTGCACCCCGCGTCATCGAGGACACGAACAGACATGACCCTGCGCACCGATTCCCTCACCGCCGACGTCACCCGCACCAGCGACGGCAGCACGCTCCTGCTCCGCGCGAGCGACGCCGCCGCCCTCGCCGGGTTCGACGGCGAGCTCAGCGCGGACGGCGGGGACCACCTGCTCGCAGGCCCGCTCTCCCACGAGAACGCCGTCGCCCTGCGGGCCGTGATCCCCGCGCTCCGCCCGCAGCTCGTCACCGGTCACCGCACCTCCGTGGGCACCGGCGACCGGCTCGGCCTCGCCACCGCCGGCCAGGCCGCCGCCTTCGCCGCGGTCGGCGGGGACGTGCTGCCCGTGCTCGCCCAGCAGTCGATCCGCGAGATGGACCGTCTGGGCCGCAGCGCCCGCGAGGTCATGGACGAGGCGACCTTCGGTCTCGTCGAGGCGGGCTGGGACCGCGGCTACGGCGCGGACTGCGACCACATCAAGACCACCGAGGGCATCGACCGGGGCCTCGACGCGGGCTTCACGATGTTCACCCTCGACCCCGGCGACGCGGTCCAGGACGTCACCGTCGGGGCGACCCTCGAGCAGGCGCTCGCCCTGCCCTGGGATGTCCTCGAGGACACCTGGGAGGGCACCCTCGCCCGTTACGCCGGCATCCGGGTCGAGGTCGCGCCGGGCCTCGTCCTCGAGCCGGACGAGCAGGAGGTCCTCACCGCCGTCGTGAAGTACGCGGGCGCGGTCGCGGAGGCCATCGGGCTGTACCGCCACCTCCGCGAGGGCGCCGCGCGCGCCGGGTACGAGGTCGAGGCCGAGATCGCGGTGGACGAAACCGCGTGGCAGACCTCCTTCTTCGAGCACTACTTCCTCGCCGCGGAGCTCCGCCGGCTCGGCGCCGAGTGGTTCAGCTTCGCCCCCCGCTACGTCGACGGGTTCGAGAAGGGGCTGGAGTTCCTCGGCGACCACGAGGAGCTGCGCAGCAACCTCGCCGCGCACCACGCGATCGGCGAGCTGTTCGGCGGCTACAAGATCTCGCTGCACTCGGGCTCGGACAAGTACTCGATCTACCCGCTCGCCGTCGAGGCCACCGAGGGCCTCGTGCACCTCAAGACCTCCGGCACCAGCTACCTGTGCGCCCTCGAGGTCGTCGCCCGGCATGATCCGGAGCTGTTCGCGGAGATCTGGCGGATCTCGCGTGCCGCCTACGCCCGCGCCGCCGCGTCCTACCAGGTCTCCGCGCAGGTGGAGAACACGCCCGACTCCCTCGAGGGCGTGGACCTGCTGGCGCTGCTGGAGGGGGCCGACGGCAGGCAGATCCTCCACGTGGGCTACGGCGACGCGCTGACCACCGAGCTCGTGGACGGCACGCCGCTCGTGGAGCGTCTGCGCGCGGTGCTCCGTGAGCACCACGTGGACTACGCGGCCGTGCTGGTCCCGCACCTGAGCCGGCACCTCGAGGCCTTCGGGACCGTGGCCGCCCGCTGACCCTCAGCTCGCGGCGGCCGCCCGTGCCGCCGCGGGCAGGGCCTCGGCGATCCGGTCGATGACCTCGGGAGTGTGCGCCGTCGAGACGAACCAGGCCTCGAAGGCGGAGGGCGGCAGGTAGATGCCGCTGTCGAGCAGCGAGTGGAAGAACCGCGTGAAGGCGGCGGTGTCCTGCGCCTTCGCGTCCTCGTAGGTGCGCACCGGCTCGCTGCGGAAGAACACCGAGAACAGGGTCCCGGCGGTCTGGATCACGTGGGGGACACCCGCCGTCGTGAGCGCCTCGGCGACGAGCTGCTGGAGCGCCACGGAGGCCCGGTCCAGTTGGGCGTAGGCGGCGTCGTCGAGGCCCGCGAAGGTCGCGAGCCCGGCGGCGGTCGCGAGCGGGTTCCCCGAGAGCGTGCCCGCCTGGTAGACGGGGCCGGCCGGGGAGAGCAGGTCCATGAGATCCGCCCGGCCGCCGAAGGCGCCCACGGGGAGACCGCCGCCGATCACCTTGCCGAAGGTCATGAGGTCCGGCGTCCAGCCCTCGCCGTCGATGCCGTAGTAGCCCGCGGCGCTCGCCCGGAAGCCCGTGAGGACCTCGTCGCTGATGAGCAGGGCGCCGGCGCCGTGGACGATGCCCGCGAGCTCGCGGTGGAAGCCCTCCGGCGGGGTCACGACACCCATGTTGCAGGGGGCGGCCTCGGTGATGACCGCGGCGATCTCCTCGCCTCGGGCGGCGAACAGCTCGCGCACCGCGTCGAGGTCGCCGTAGGGCAGCACCACGGTGTCCTTCGCGGTGGAGGCCGTGACACCGGCGGAGCCGGGCAGGGCGAAGGTCGCGACGCCGCTGCCGGCCTCGGCGAGGAGGGCGTCGACGTGCCCGTGGTAGCAGCCGGCGAACTTCACGATCACGTCACGGCCGGTGGCGGCGCGGGCCACACGCAGCGCGCTCATCGTCGCCTCGGTGCCGGAGTTGACCAGGCGCAGCCGCTCGATCGGGCCCACGCGCCGCGCGATCTCCTCGGCGAGGGAGACCTCGCCCGGCTGCGGGGCGCCGAAGGAGAGCCCGTGTCCGGCGGCCTCGCGCACGGCCTCGACGACGGCGGGGTTCGCGTGACCCAGGATCATCGGGCCCCAGGAGCCGACGAGGTCCACGTACTCGCGGCCGTCGGCGTCGGTGAGCAGGGCTCCGGAGGCCGAGGTGAGGAAGGGCGGGGTCCCGCCCACGGAGCCGAAGGCCCGCACGGGCGAGTTCACGCCGGAGGGGATCACGCGGCGGGCGCGGGCGAAGAGCTCCTCGGAGAGGCCGGTGGGGGTCGAGGTCATGGCGGGCTCCTGTGTCGGGTGCGGCGGCGGGGTCGGGTGCGGTGGCGGGATGAGGCGGCGGGGTGCGGTGGCGGCCGAGCTCAGAGGAACTCGCGGAGCCCCTCGGGCAGGCCGTCGCGGAACCACCCGGCGACCTCACTCGCGTGGTAGGTCAGCACGGTGCTCGCGCCGGCGCGGCGGAAGGCCAGCAGCGACTCGAGGATCGTGCGCTCGCGGTCCAGCCAGCCGTTCGCGGCGGCCGCCTCGATCATCGCGTACTCGCCGGAGACCTGGTAGGCGCCGACGGGCACGGGGGAGGCCTGCGAGATCTCCTTGAGCACGTCGAGGTAGGGCATGCCGGGCTTGACCATGACGAGGTCCGCGCCCTCGGCGACGTCGAGCTCGAGCTCGCGCAGCGCCTCGCGGCCGTTGGCGGGGTCCTGCTGGTAGGTGCGGCGGTCGCCCACGAGGGAGGAGTCCACGGCCTCGCGGAAGGGGCCGAAGAACGCCGAGGCGTACTTCGCGGTGTACGCGTAGACGACGGTGTCCTCGTGGCCGGTCACGTCGAGCGCGTCGCGGATCGCCGCGATCTGCCCGTCCATCATCCCGGAGGGCCCCACGAGGTGCGCCCCCGCCTCCGCCTGGGCGACGGCCATGTCGCGGTAGCGCTCGAGGGTGGCGTCGTTGTCGACGCGGCCGTCGGCGTCGAGGACGCCGCAGTGGCCGTGGTCGGTGAACTCGTCGAGGCAGAGGTCCGCCATGACCACGGTGTCGTCGCCGAGCTCGGCGCGGAGCCGGGCGAGGCCCTGGTTGAGCACGCCGTCGGGATCCGTCGCGCCGGAGCCGATCGCATCCTTCTCGGTCGGGACGCCGAACAGCATGATGCCGCCGACCCCGCGCTCGACGGCCTCGGTCGCGGTGCGCGCGAGGGAGTCCAGGGAGTGCTGGGCGACGCCGGGCATGGAGGTGATCGGGCGGGAGTCGCTCCCGGTGAGGTCCTCGGCGACGAACATCGGCAGCACGAGGTCCGCGGGGCGCAGGGTGTGCTCGCGCACGAGCGAGCGCAGGGCGGAGGTGGAGCGCAGGCGACGGGTCCGCTCGACGGGCAGCGGGCCGGTGGGCAGGGAGGTGCGGGCGGCCGACGGGGTGCGGGGCTGGGACGGGGTGGTCATCGATCCTCCTGGGGGTCGTCGAGGGTGGTCTGTGATGCGGGGCCGGGGCCGCGCAGCGCCTGCTGCACGGCGGCGGCGAGGTGGGTGTCGTCCGGGGCGTCGGCCTGCACGCTCACCGTGAGGCCGGCCTCGCGGGCGGCGTCGGTGGTGGGCGCGCCGATGGTGACGACGGCGGTGCCGGGGCCCACCCCGATGCCGGCGACGTGGCGCGCGATCATCGGGCTGGTGAGGATGACGGCGGCGTAGTCGCCGTCGCGGAGCGCCGCCGCGACGGCGGGTGGTGGGGTGAGCTCCTCGGGGCGGTAGGCGGTGACCTGGTCGACCTTCTCGACCATGTCACCGAGCGCCTCGAGCCCTCGGCGCACGGTCGGGGCGGCGGCCGCCGAGGCCGGGAACAGGACCCGCGCGAGGGCGGTGCCGCTGTCGGTCGGCGATGGGCCCGTCGGCGTCGGACTCGCGAGCGTCGGGAACTCCGTCACGAGC
Organism: Brachybacterium horti; assembly: GCF_054777615.1. Taxonomy (NCBI): domain Bacteria; kingdom Bacillati; phylum Actinomycetota; class Actinomycetes; order Micrococcales; family Dermabacteraceae; genus Brachybacterium; species Brachybacterium horti. The sequence continues at coordinate 525,334 of NZ_BAAHAM010000001.1, read as the reverse complement.
GCGGCGCCGGCGCCCGCGGCGACGTGGTCCACGCGGATCCCCGCCTCCCGCAGCTCGGCGGCGGTGCCGGGGCCGACGGCGATGACCAGCGTGCCCGCGGGCACCACGATCCCTTCCGCCGCGCCCTGCCGCTCCCGGACGGTGAGCAGGGCGCCGACGGTGGTGCGGCTCGTGACGACGAGATGGGTGTACCGGCCCGCCGCGAGAGCGTCCAGGGCCGTGCGCAGCGCGGGGGAGTCCTCCGCGGTGAGCGCGAGCAGCGGGTGGTGGTCGACGCGCACTCCCTGCGCCCCGAGCAGCGCCGCGAGATCCCCGCCCCGCCCGAGGGGGCGGGGGAGGAGCACCGGGCGGGGCGTCACAGCGCGGTCGCCTCCGCGAGGATCGTGCCGGCGCCGCGGTCGAGGAGGTCGCGGGCGAGCTCCTCGCCGAGCTGCGCGGCCGACTCGCCGTCGCGGGCGCTCCGCTCGCCCTCCACGACGCGGGCGCCGTCGGTCGAGATCGCGAGCGCCCGCAGGTGCAGGGCGCCGTCCCGCTGCTCGGCGAAGGCGGCGACGGGGGCGGAGCAGCCGGCCTCGAGGGTGCGCAGCAGCGCCCGCTCGGCCGTCACGGCGTCACGCGTGGCGGCGTCCTCGTGCCCGGCGAGGGCCGTGGCGAGCCAGGGCTCCGTGCTCTCGCGGGTCTCGACGGCGAGGGCGCCCTGGGCGGGCGCGGGGAGCATGACCTCGACGGGCAGCAGCTCGCTGATCGACTCCTCCTTGCCCACGCGGCGCAGGCCGGAGGCGGCGAGCACGACCGCGTCGAGGTCCGCGTCGGCGCCGAGCGCGCGGGCGAGGCGGGTCTCGACGTTGCCGCGGATCGCGACGACCTCGAGGTCGGGGCGGGCCCGGAGCAGCTGCGCGGCGCGGCGCGGGGACCCGGTGCCCACGCGCGCCCCGCGGGGCAGCTGGTCGAGGGTGCGGCCGCCCGCGGCGCAGAGCGCGTCGCGGGGGTCCTCCCGCGCGGGCACGCAGGACAGGGCGATGCCGGGCGCGGGGGCCGTCGGCAGGTCCTTGCAGGAATGGACGATGACGTCCACGTCCCCGTCCAGGAGCGCCTGGCGCACGGCGGTGACGAACACGCCCGTCCCGCCGATCCGGGCGAGCGGACTCGTGCGGTCCACGTCGCCCTGGGAGCGCACGTGCACGAGCTCCACCTCGCGGTCGGTGCCGGCCACGAGGGCCTCGCCCACGAGCCCGGACTGCGTGAGGGCGAGGGACGAGGCCCGGGTGCCCAGGCGCAGAGGTGACCTTCCTGAATCTCCCGTCACCGTTCAGCGCCCGCCTGCTGCTGTCCGGCGCGCCGGACATCCTCGGCGGAGTCCACCCCACTCGTGGTGGGACGACACAGCCTCCCGACGCAGCAGTTCGCTCCGCAGACATCGGGGGTCGATCCGAAGTCCGTCACCTCCTCGCGCGGGAAGGCGGGATCCAGGCGCTCCTGGACGAGATCCGCGAGCGCGGACACGAACCGAGGATCGGTCCCCGAGGTCGCCACCCTGCGGAACGCGAGCCCGTGCTCGGCCGCGGTCTCCTTCGCCTCGGTGTCGAGGTCCCACACCACCTCGACATGGTCGGTGACGAAGCCGATCGGGACCACGACGACTGCTTCGACAGGGTGCTCCGTCCCGCTGTCGCCGGTCTCCGCGAGCCTGGTGATCACGTCGTTGACGTCCGGCTCGAGCCACGGGATGTGGGGAGCGCCCGAGCGTGACTGGTAGACGAGCTCCCACTGCGGCGCAACAGGCGCGTCGTCGTCGATCTGGTCCATGACCCAGCGGCACGCGGCGAGGTGCTGCTCGACGTACCAGCCGCCCGAGCCCTCGACGCGCGTCTCCTCCGGGCCCGAGGCCTCGGCCATGGACAGCGGGACCGAATGCGTGGAGAACAGCACCCGGACGTTCTCGGCATCGTGGCCCTGGGCGGCGAGATCGTCGAGCGCGCTGCGCAATCCGTCGAGCACGGGCTCGAGGAACCCGGGGTGGTTGAAGTAGACACGGGCCTTGTCGATGGTGACCTCGCCGGCCAGCCCGGTCTCCTGGAGGACCATCCCGAAGTCCTCGCGGTACTGACGGCACGAGGAGTAGGAGGAGTATGCGCTGGTGACCAGCGCCAGCGCATGGCGTCTGCCGTCGGCGTGCAGCGCGCGGACGGCATCGGCGTGGTACGGCTCCCAGTTGCGGTTGCCGAAGTAGACGGGCAGATCGATGCCTCGGCGCGAGAGCTCCTGCTCCAGCGCGGCGATGAGCTGACGGTTCTGCGCCGTGATGGGGGACCGCCCGCCGAGCGCACGGTAGTGCCCGGCGACCTCTTCGAGCCGCTCGTCGGGGATGCCGCGCCCTCGGGTCACGTTGCGCAGGAACGGGATGACGTCGTCCTGGCCGTCCGGACCGCCGAAGGAGGCGAAGAGGATGGCGTCGATGTCGCGCGGCTCGGCCCGGCGGGTGTGCGTCGCGGAGCGGGGATCGACGGTCAGAGGGGTGGTCAGGTGCTGATCGGTCTGGGACGGAGTGGTCACGGTGTCCTCGTGGGGGAGTGCTGGAGGTCGGAGGTCAGGCGAGCAGGGCGGCGACGTCCGCGAGGGAGGCGAGGCGGCGACCGGCGTGGAAGGGGAGCTCGTCGCGCACGTGCAGACGGGCATCGGAGTAGCGCAGGTGGCGCATCATGTCGACGAGGTCGTGGAGGTCGTCCGCCTCGAAGGAGAGCAGCCACTCGTAGTCGCCCAGGGAGAAGGCGGCGACGGTGTTGGCATTGACCTGAGGGTAGTCGCGGCCCAGGAGGCCGTGCTCGCGCAGCATGCGCCGGCGCTCCTCCTCGGGCAGGAGGTACCACTCGTAGGAGCGGACGAAGGGGTAGACGGTGATCCACTCCTTGCGGTCCAGCTCGGGGTCGATGAAGGCGGGCACGTGGCGCGAGGCGAACTCGGCGCGGCGGTCGACGCCCACGGCGGCCCACGTGCGCTCGAGGAAGCCGCCGGCGGCGGAGGACTCGAAGACGCGGATCGCGGCCTGCAGGGCGGCGGCGTCCTCGGAGCGGAGCCAGATCATGACGTCGGCCTCGGCGCGGAAGCCGGTGAGGTCGTAGTAGCCCAGCAGGTGCGCACCGAGCTCCTCGATGCGGGTGGAGACCGCGGCGAGGGCGTCCTCGATGCGGGCGGCGGTGGTGGTGCCGTCCTGGGTGAGGCCCGCGAGACGGCGGTAGACGGTGTAGCTCGTGTAGTTCGTCGTCGTGAACTGGTCCGAGGGACCCTCGGCCGTGGGAGCCGTCGAGGAGAGGGGAGCACTGGTCATGAGGGGTTTCCTTCCGCGGTGGTGGACGAGGACGTGGTGGACGAGGTGGTCGTGGTCGAGGTCGAGGCGCGGACGATCGCCGCGATGCCGGTGCCGGCGCGCCAGGTACCGGCGAGGCCGAGGCCTGCGTGCTCGGGACGGGCGAGCAGCGCGGTGACCTCGGTGAGGGCCTCGGCGTGGCCCGGCCGGGCCTGGCGCATGGCGCGGTCCCAGTCGATCACAGCGCTGCCGAGGAGGTCCTCCCGGCGCAGCCGCGTCCCGAGGATCACGCTCGCGTCCGCGAGGGCGAGGTCGACGATGTCCGACGGGTCGGGGAGGGTCTCGCCGGGCCGGCCGTAGGACAGGCGCAGCACGTGCGGGGAGCGGGCCTCGGGCAGGGCCGCGCGGGCGGCCGCCTGCACGTGCTCCCATTTCGCGCTCACGTGGGTGAGAGCCTTGGCGCGCACACCGGCGGTCCTGGGGGCCACCAGCGCGCCGGTGCCGGCGGGGAAGGCGTCGAGCGCGGGGGCGTCGACGACGAGGGCGACGAGGCGCACCGCTGCGGCGGGGGCCTGGGGGATCGCGGCGGAGAGCGTCGGGGCGGCACCGGCGAGCAGGTCGCGCGCGGCGTCCGGAGGGACGGCGAGCACGAGCTCCTCGGCGCTGACGGACTCGGTGCCGAGCGCGACCGTCCAGCCGCCGTCGGCCTCCCGGGAGATGCGCCGGGCGGGCGTCTCCGTGCGGATCTCGCCGCCGCGCTCCCGGATCTCCGCGGCGAGGGCCTCGGGCAGCGCACCCATGGTCGGAGCGAGCGAGCGGACCCGTGTGCCGGGGCTGCCGCGGCGGGCGGACTCCGCGGTGATCGCGCGCACGGCGGCGGTGAGCGAGACGTGCCGCGAGAGGCCGGCCGCGAGCTGCGGGGACGCGCTCGCGAGTTCGAGCGTGCGGGGATCGGCGGAGTGCACGCCGCCGACGATCGGGGCGACGAGCCGCTCGGCCACGCGGGCCCCGCAGCGGGCGCGGATCACGGCGTCGACGCTCGCGCCGGGGCGGGAGCCGATGCGGGCGGGGAGCAGCGGCTCGAGCGCCGCACGCAGCGAGCCCGCGAGGCCCAGCACGGCCCTGGCGTCCCGCGCGAGGGGGCGGGACGGGACGCCGAGCACGGAGCCCGATGGGGCGGGGTGGGTGCCGGCGTCGGAGACGATCCGGCTGCCGAGCCCGGCGCGCGGGGTGACGACCGCCGGGGACCCCGCGGCATCGGGCGCCGAGCCGTCGAGCCCCAGCTCGCCGAGCAGCGCGTCGACGTGCCCGCCGGCGACGGAGTACGCCTCCGCGCCCGTGCTGAGCGGGACCCCGGCGACGTGACCGGCCGCGATCGCCCCTCCGAGGGCGGGACCGGCCTCGAGCAGGAGGACGGAGCGGCCCGCGCGGGCGGCGGAGCGCGCGGCGAGCAGCCCCGCGAGGCCGCCGCCGACGACGACCGTGCGGGCCTCGCGGGTGCGGCCGGCCACCTGCCCCTGATCGGTCATCGCTGAGCGTGCAGGAAGGCGACGAGGTCGGTGAGGACCTGCGGGTCCGTCTCGGGCGGGACGCCGTGGCCGAGGTTCACGACGTGGCCGCTCGCGCCGGCGCCGGCCGCGAGCACCGCGCGGGCCTCCGCGAAGCGCACCTCCTCGGAGGTGAAGAGCACCGCGGGGTCGATGTTGCCCTGCACCGGGGTGCCCTCGGGGAGGATCTCGAGCGCCTCGTCGAGCCGCATCCGGTGGTCGACGCCGACGACGGTCGCGCCGGCCTCCTGCATCGGGCGCAGCAGGTGCGCGGCGCCCACGCCGAAGTGGATCCGGGGGACGGGGAGGTCCGCGACGGCGCCGAGCACCTCGGCGGAGTGGGGGAGCACGGCCTCGCGGTAGAGGTCCGCGCCGAGCGCGCCCACCCACGAGTCGAACAGCTGCACGGCGGAGGCGCCCGCGAGCACCTGCGCGCGCAGGAAGCGGCCGGAGAGCTCGGCGACCCACGAGGCGAGGCGGTGCCAGGTCTCCGGCTCGGTGCGCATGAGCGCGCGGGTGCGGAGGTGGTCGCGGCTCGGACCGCCCTCGACCATGTAGCTCGCGACGGTGAACGGTGCGCCCGCGAAGCCGATGAGCGGGGTCGTGCCGAGCTCGGCGACGGTCAGGCCGACGGCCTCGCGGATGGGGTCGAGCGCCGCCTCGTAGTCGTCGCCGAGCGGGGGCAGCGCGTCGACGTCGGCCGCGGTGCGGATCGGGTGGTCGAAGACGGGGCCGACGCCCGGTCGGATCTCGACGCCGAGCCCGGCGAGGCGGGCGGGGACGACGATGTCGGAGAAGAAGATGCCGGCGTCCACGTGGTGGCGGCGCACGGGCTGCACGGTGATCTCCGCGGCGAGCGCGGGGGTGACGCACGCGTCGAGCATCGCGGTGGTCCCGCGGGCCTCGCGGTACTCGGGCAGGGAGCGCCCGGCCTGTCGCATGAACCACACCGGGGCGGAGGTGTCCTCGCTCTCACTCCGCTCCCCGCGCAGATGCATCAGGAGTGGCGCATCGCTCACGCCGCCGTCGGCGACGGGTCGCGCGGCGGGATGGGAGGCGGGCGGGAGGGACGGGGCGGCCGTCCGGGAAGACGCCCCCACCTGCGGGAGCGTCGGGACGGGGGTAGGTTCTGACGCGCTGTCGCGAAAAATCTGCTCTGACGTGCTGTTCTGTGCCATGACGCCCCTATTGTGCACACCTCGGCGCGGGCATGCTCCCAGGGGCGCCCGGTCCAGGCCGCGGGCCTAGACTGCGGCCATGCTCGCTGCCCTCCGCGCCTCCCACGAGCACCTCGATCTCGATGTGCTCGACGCCCTCACACAGGACGCGGACACCCTTCCCGCCCGCATCGCGGAGCTCAACGCCGCGAGCGGGGCGCTCGAGGGATGGGCCGTCGTCTCCACCTGCAACCGCCTCGAGATCTACCTCGACGCCGTGCGCTTCCACGACGGCGTGGACCTCGTGATCGACGCCGTCTCCGCCGCGTCGGGCCTGGACCGCGAGATCGTCTCCCTCTGCTTCGAGGCCGCGATGGGCGACGCGGTCGCCCGCCACCTCGACGAGGTCACCTCGGGGCTGCGCTCCGTCGTCCTCGGCGAGGCGGAGATCGCCGGGCAGGTGCGCGCCGCCTACGAGGCCGCGCGCCGCACCGGCCACACCACCTCTCTCCTGCACGACCTCTTCCAGCACGCCTTCCGCTGCGCCAAGCGCGTCGCCACCCAGGCGCCGATCGGCGCGTCCGGCCGCTCCGGCGCCGCGGTCGCGATCGACCGCGCTGCCGCGGAGCTCGGCGGCATGGAGGGGCGCAGGGCGCTCGTGGTCGGCACCGGCGCCTACGCGCGCCTCGGCGTCGCCGAGCTGCTGCGCCGCGGCGCCGAGCGCATCCAGGTCCACTCGCCCTCGGGCCGCGAGCTCGGCTTCGCCCGCCGCCACGGCATCGAGGCCGTCGGCGCGGAGAGCCTCGAGCAGGCGATCGCGGAGGCGGACCTCGTCGTCGCCTGCTCCGGCCGCGGCACGAGCCTGTTCCCGGACCGCTTCCTCGGCGCGGGCCGCACCGTCGTCCTCGACCTGGCCCTGCACTCCGACCTGCACCCCCTCGTGCGGCACCTGCGCGGCGTGACCGTGCTGGGCCTGCGCGACCTCGAGGTGGGGACGGACGACGCCGACCCGGCCCTGCTGCTCGCCCAGGACATCGTCGAGGAGACCGTCGAGGCCTTCCGCGTGCAGCAGGAGGTGCGTCGCGTGGACCCGGCGATGGCCGCCCTCCGCCGCCAGGTCGCCGACACGGCCGATGCCGAGATCGACCGCCTGCGCCAGGACGTCGACGGCGAGACGGCCGACGTCCTCGAGCGCAGCATCCGCCGGATCCTCGCGAAGGTCATGCACGACCCCTCCGAGCGCGCCCGGCACCTCGCGCAGACCGGCCAGGCCGACGCCTACGTCGAGGCCTTCCACACGATCTTCGGCATCGACATCTCGGGCGAGGGCGTGAGCGCCGCCGCGGTGACCGGTCGCGCCGGCGCCGCCGAGGACGACCCGATGCACACCGCCGGGTGGATGCGCGTGGACCTCACGGTCCCGCCGTCCTCCGCGCGCGATCTCGCCCAGGCCGCCGTGCGCCGCGGGATCTCAGCGACGACGCCGGAAGAGGCGACGACGGCCTGAGCGCGGGGGTGCCGGCTCGTCCGGCACCCCGGGGTCGTCGGGCTCGTCTGCCTCGTCGGTCTCGTCCTGCTCCTCCGTCTCGATCCAGACGTCGGTCCAGCCCACGTCGCTCTCGTCCCGCGGGCGGTACTCGCCCCGCGGCGCCAGCTGATCGGCGACGTCCGCGATCTCGATCTGCTCGGGCGCCCGCACCTCCTCGCCGCGGTGCGGCACCGGGCAGGTCCAGAAGTAGGGACAGCCGGGGCATCCGGCGGTCTCCTCGCCGGGCGTCGCCTCACGCTGCTGCTGGACCGAGTCGACCTGCTGCAGCATCCGCAGCCGGGAGTCGTACGGGTTGATCTCCATGCTCAGGGCCTGCCCGTGACGGGGACGGCGGCGCGGACGGCCGCGTCGACCGCCGCCGCGAGCGCCCACGGGCTGGGCTCGGCCGCCTCGCCGTGGACGGTGAGGCCCTTCGCCTGGGCGGCGCCCGTGGCCTCGTGGTGCACGGTGATCACCCGGATGTCCCGGTGGATGCCGAGGTGCCCCGCGAGGGAGGCGAGCAGCGTCGTGGGCAGCACGACCGCGCTGTACCCCGCGAGCCGCAGGTCCCGGACGACCTGCGGGTCCAGGCTCGTGGTGCGGGGCCGGTAGCCGACGACCGCGGTCACCCGGTGCCCGGCGCGCTCGAGGGAGGTGCGCAGGGTCGGCGGGAGCAGGGCCGAGCCGAGCAGCAGCAGCTCGGACGGCCCGGCTGCCGCGCGGTCACCGGCAGCACCGCCGCCCGCAGGACCGACGGCCTGCGCGATCGAGGCCTCGGCGTCCGAGGCGGTCGCGGTGGGGGTGATGCCGCCCGCCCGGAGCGCCTCCGCCGTCTCGAAGCCGGCGGAGACGACGCGCAGCCCGGGCGGGAGCGCGGAGCCCGTCCCGAGCACGTCCTCCACGAGCAGCTGGGCCGAGAGCGGCCCCTCGACCACGACCTGCGCGTAGCGGCCCTCGACGAGGTCCTCGAGCGCGAGCCGGGTGTCCGCGTCCCGCTGCGGGCGCAGCTCGAGGAAGGGGCAGTGGTCGATCGTGTACCCGCGGGACTGCAGCGCCTCGATGAGCGGGACCCCGTGCCCCGCGGCGGAGGGGACGAGGACGGGGAGGGCGCTGGCGGCGGTCATGGCACCATTGTGCCGTGACCAGTCCCGCCCAGCGTGTCCACGACGCCACCCACCGCCTGCTCGAGCTGCTCGAGGCCGGCGAGTCCACGACCGAGGAGGCCATGGCCGTGCGCGGCGAGCTCGCCCTCGCCACCGCCGAGGCCGGTCACCTCGAGGACGCCTGGTACCAGGCGGAGGAGCTCGTCAAGGACGCCCAGCGCGGCAGCGGCGGCGACCCGGACCACCCGGCGATCGCCGAGGCCCGCGCGGTGCGCGACGAGGTCGAGCGGATCGCGATCGCCCGGGACCGGGAGAGGAATCCCACCTGAGTCCGGCCGCCGCCGTCCTCAGCCGCGCAGGAAGGCCGCGCAGGCCTTCTGCAGCAGCAGCGGGTCCTCGACCGCGCACATCTCGCGCGCGGAGTGCATCGACAGCAGCGTGATGCCGACGTCCACCGTCGTGATCCCGAGCCGGGTCGCCGTGATCGGGCCGATCGTCGACCCGCAGGGCATGGCGTTGTTCGAGACGAAGTGCTGGTGGGGCACGCCCGCGTCGTCGCAGGCGGCGACGAAGGCCGCGATGCCCACGGCGTCGGTCGCGTAGCGCTGCTGGGCGTTGATCTTCAGCATCGGCCCCTCGCCCAGCCGCGGACGGGTCACGGGGTCGTGGCGCTCGGGGTAGTTCGGGTGCACCGCGTGGCCGGCATCCGCCGAGACCACGAGCGAGGAGGCGAAGGCGCGTCGGCGCGAGGCGTCGTCCCCGCCGAGCGCCGCGTGCATCCGCACGAGCACGTCCTCGAGGAACGGCCCGGCGGCGCCCGAGCGGCTCGCGGAGCCCACCTCCTCGTGGTCGTTGGCGACGAGGAGCGCGATCGGGTCGCCCTCCTCGCGGGGGCCGTCGGCGACGGAGAGCAGGGCCTCGACCTCCGCGTGCACCGAGGTGAGGTTGTCGAGCCGCGCCGAGGCGAGGAACTCCTCGTGGGCGCCGAACAGCGCGGGGGCCTGTGCGTCGACGGTGACGACGTCGAACCCGGCGACGTCCTCCGCGTCCACGCCGGCCTCCGCCGCGAGGATCGCCATGACGTCGAGCCCGCCCTGACCGCCCTGGCCCGCCTGACCCGCCTGACCCTCGAGGCCCAGGACCGGCTGCAGGTGGCGCTGCGGGTCCAGGACCAGCCCCTCCTTGTTCACGGCGCGGTCCAGGTGCACGGCGAGCTGGGGGATGCGCAGCAGCGGGCCGGTCGCGGTGAGCACGGTCGTGCCGTCCCAGAGCGTCAGCCGGCCGGCGAGGCGCAGCTCGCGGTCCAGCCACGAGTTCAGCAGCGGCCCGCCGTAGACCTCGACGCCCACCTGGGCGACGCCCTCCCCGCCGCCGTACCGGGGCGTGGGCTTGAGCTTGAGGGCGGGGGAGTCGGTGTGCGAGCCGACGATCCTCCACGCGCTGCGGGAGTCGGACCCCTCGGGGGCGGACCACGCGATGATCGAGCCGTCGCGGATCACGTAGCGCTCGCCGGCGACGTCCTCCGCGGTCCAGTCCTCGGTCTCCAGCAGGCTCCGGAAGCCGCCGGCCTCGAGCCGTCGGGCGGCCTCGGCGACGGCGTGGTAGCTCGAGGGCGAGGCGGTGACGAAGGCGCCCAGGTCGAGGGCGACGTCGCGGGCCTGCGAGGAGGGGCCGGAGGGACCGGTGGAGCCGGACGGGCGTGCGGGATGCTCAGCGGTGGAGGTCACGACCTCATTGAACCATCGGTGCCGCGGCAGGGGAGCAGGCGCAGGAGCTTCGCGTCGCCCTCCTGCGCGACGACGACCCCGACGCCGGAGGAGGAGAGGTCCGTCATCCCGGACATCGTGTCGCGGCGGTCCCAGAGCTCCTCGGGCCCGAAGTCCAGGGCGTACTCGACGCCCTCCTCGTGCATCGCGTCGCACACCCGCGGGTCGTGCCGCGCCTCGTCCAGCCGGTCGTGCAGCAGCTTCGTGGAGCGCGGCACCTCCTCGGACATGTACAGGCTCGTCACCTCGCGGTCCGCGAGCGCGTAGACGAGGGAGCTGCCGTTCCAGGGGTTGGTCGCGACCACGGCGTCCGGAGGCACGATCCCCGGCACCTCCGCGAGCAGCGCGCGCTCGTCCGGGGAGAGCAGCTGTCGCCCCTGCCACTGCGGGAACGCGCCGCGCTCCGCCTGGCCGGTCGCGGGGGAGGCCCAGGAGACGGCGAGGACGAGCGGTGCGACGAGCACGCCGAGCGCCCCGATCGCGGTGAGCACGGACGCCGGCACGCCGCGCGCCGCCGCCCGGTCCCGGAGCGCCCGCCCGATCGCCTCGAGGCCCACGGCGAGCAGGGGCACGGCGAGCACCACGGTCAGCGCGGAGATCCGGTGGTTGTCGCTGTAGAAGGGCCCGGTGAGCAGGTAGCGCAGGTCCCCCTCGGGCAGGGAGCGGGCGGTGACGTCGGCCGCGACGGCGATCAGCCACGGGGCGAGCAGCCAGCGCGAGCGGCTCCGCAGCACGACCGCGAGGACGGCGGCGAGCAGGACCAGCGCGAGCGGAAGGAAGGCCTGCGCCGAGTTCGGGGTCAGGGTGAGCACCTGGCGCACCGCCTCGCCGGGGCGCGCGGTGGGGTCCCAGGAGGAGGCTCCGCGGGAGGGGCGCGCGATGCCCCACCCGACGAGACCGGCGGCGAGGGCCAGCAGCGCGAGGCCCGCGGTCGCCGCGAGCCCCGCGGGGGAGTCCGTGTCCCCGCGGCGGAGCGAGCGCACGCGCATCCCCACGGCGACGAGCGCCATCGGCAGCCCGAGCAGGATCGCCGCGAGCGCCCCCTGGGGGTGGGCGAGGGTGACGGCGAGCAGGGAGGCGATCAGGATCGCGGCGAGCTGCGCGGGATCGGGCCGGCGCGCGGCGGGGGAGAGCGCGAGCAGGTGCGCGGCCCCGAGCAGGAGCGTGGGCAGCAGCACGATCGAGAGCAGGTAGGGCAGCAGCAGTCCCCAGCTCATGAGCTCGAGCGGGAAGGCTCCGCTGATCCCGGCGAGGGCCCCGGCGAGGCCGCCGGCGGCCCGCCCGCCCGAGGTCGCGGAGGCGACGAGGGCCATCAGCCCCAGCGGCCACACGAGGCAGCCCGCCGCGAGCATGAGCACGTTCGAGGCGAGGGCGACGTCCTGCCCCGAGAGCTGGGCGACGAGGCTCGCGGCCTGGTGCCACAGCGCCGGGTAGTAGCCGGACTCCCCGGGCAGTCGGGTCATCCCGCCGACGACCCCGGAGGAGGCGTCGTGCAGGCGCATCACGTGCCGCACGGCGCTGAGGTGGAAGACGTTGTCGAAGGTCTGGCTGACGGCGTCCACCGACCCCATGCGCCGCAGCTGCAGCACCAGCAGGCTCCCGCCGCCGAGGAGCAGTCCCGCGGCGGGCGCGAGCGCGGCCCGCAGGCCCTCGCGCCCCGTCGGCAGGGGCGGAGGCGCAGGACGGCCTGCGGCGCCCAGGTGGCGGGGGCGCGGCCTCGCGCGCCGACGGTGCAGCTCGCGCGCCCCGAGCACGACCCCGGCGAGCAGGATCCCGAGGGCCAGCGGCACGAGCAGCGACCAGTCCGCCCGCAGTTCGTGCCCGACCTCCGCGGAGAGCGCGATGACGGCGAAGGAGAGTACGGGCAGCACCGCGCACAGCACGAGCCCGCGCATCCTCAGGGCGAGCGCGAGGGGCAGCCCCGGCAGGACCAGCACCGCGATCGTGGCCATCACGGCGAGGAGGGTTCCGGCGGGCAGGTCCATCTCAGGATCCTCCTTCCGCGCGCTCCTCTGCTCCGAGAGGGCCGCCGGGGCCGTCGAGGACCGCGGTCGCCGCGGGGGCGAGGGTCAGCTGCGTGAAGCGCTTGGTGAGGTGGTCGTCGTCCATGTACACGTAGGTGTCCCCGAGCACGGGGGAGCAGCGGCCCTCGGGGCAGATCTGCGCGCTGAGGTCCAGGAACGTGAGGCTGCCGCCGCCCTCGGCGGGGGTGAGGCCCGCCGCCGGGTTCTCCGGGGCGAGCTTCGCGGAGGCGTCCGCGCCGCACGCGGCGTCGGCCTCGAGCGGGGTGCCGTCGGCCCCGATCACCGCCTCCGCGCACGCGTACTGGTCCTCGGTCCAGCGCGGGGTGTCGCGAGCGCTGATGACGTCGATGCCGCGCGAGGTGAGCTCCTGCACCGCGGTGACCATGCCCTCCGGCGTGGTCTCCTCGGCGGAGTCCGGGACAGTGCGCGTGGAGGTCGTGAGCACCACGTCGGGCTGCACCGCGTCGAGGTAGGAGAGCACGTAGTCGTTGTACCCCGAGCAGTACCGGCTCTCCTCGGTGCCGGGCACGAAGTCGCAGCTGTCCATGTGGAGGTTCACGACCTGCAGGTCGTGCTCCTGGGCCCAGGGCAGGATCGCGGGGATGTACTGGCGGGCGTGGGAGCTGCCGACGACGACGAGCAGCCCGGCGTGAGCGGTGCCGTCGGGCAGCAGCTGCTGGCAGGGGACGTGCCGGAAGGTCGTCGAGGGGGCGAGGTCCCCGGCGCAGGACTCGGGCAGGTTCGGCCACTGCGAGCCGAGCTCCCAGCCCTGCGGCAGGATCTGGGCGGGCGCCTCGGTGAGCACCGCGTCGGTGGGCTCGGCGGGGGCGGCGGTCGTCGCGGGCTCCGCGGACGCCTCGCGCTGGAGCAGGCCCCACCAGGTGCCGGTCGTCCCGGCCACGAGCGCCACGCTGAGTCCCACGGCGGCGAGCGCGCGCCAGGGCCGGGCCTCGAGCCAGGCCGAGCGGCGGATCGGCGCATCCACGAGCCGGGTGAGGCCCCAGGCGAGGAGCACCGCGGCGGCGAGCAGGACCAGCCCGTCCAGCAGACCGGCGCGCTGGTGGCCGCTCACGTGCAGCCACAGCACGAGCATCGGCCAGTGGACGAGGTAGAGCGCGTAGGAGATGTCGCCGACGAACGCCGCGGGCCGGGTCGAGAGCAGGCGGTCCGCGCCCCACCGTGTGCCCGAGTGGCCGGCGACGACGACCGCGCCCGCCGCGATCAGCGGCACCACGGCGATCCAGCCGGGGAACTGCGAGGACACGTCCAGGACGATGCCGACGGCGAGCAGCCCCGCGATGCCCGCCCATCCGGAGAGCGCCCGCAGCCCTCGCAGCCGCGGGGCGGTGTCGTCCTCCGGTCGGGCCGCCCCGGTGAGGCGGTCGATCGCGGGCAGGGTGAGGGCGAGCAGGGAGCCGGCCGCGAACTCCCACAGCCGGGCCAGCGTGTCGAAGTAGGCGACCGGCTGCTGGATCGCCGTGGAGTGCACCGACCAGGCGAGCGAGGCCGCGCCGATCACGAGCATGAGCACCGTCAGGGGGCGCCGGACCCCGCGGCCGCGGCGGGCGAGCGGGAGCGCGAGGGCGAAGAGCAGCGGCCACAGCACGAACGCCTGCCCCTGCACGCTGAGGGACCAGAAGTGCTGCAGCGGCGAGGCGGCCCCGGCGTCCCGCGCCTGGTAGTCGACCTGCAGCTGCACGAGCACGAGGTTCTCGACGTAGCCGGCGGAGGCCACCGCCTGCTGCATGATCGAGGGCCAGGAGGAGGCCGGGAGCAGCAGGCCCGTCCCCAGGAGGACCAGCAGGATCGTCACCGCGGCGGGCGGCAGCAGCCGCTTGAAGGTGTGCAGCCAGTAGCGGGGCACGCCGAGCGGGCGGCCGCTCTCCAGGCGGCGCACGAAGGTGCCGGTGAGGAAGAAGGCGGAGAGGAACAGGAAGACGTCGACGCCGCCGGAGACCCGGCCGAGCCAGATGTGGTAGACGGCGACGAGCCCGAGGGCGACGGCGCGCAGGCCGTGCAGCTCGGCGCGGAAGGCGGGCCGGGCGCGGGGCCGCTCGGGGAGCCCCGCCGGCGCCGGGGCCGGGTCGTCCCGCGGAGCGGCTGCTCGGTCCGGCGTCTCCTCCCGCCCGGAGACCGACTCGGCGGTCGACCAGGCGTCCTGGGCCTCCTGCTCGACGTGCGCCTCGATCGGGCCCTGCAGCCAGTCCTCGAGCGCGGTGGCGCGCGGTGCGAGGGGCGGCGGGCTCAGCCAGTCCCCGAGCCGCGAGCGGGGCGCCGTACGGGGCTCGGGCTTCTGCTCACCCTGCGTCCAGTCCTCGAGCGCGTCACGCGGCGGGGCAGACCGATCGGGGCGCCCGCGCGGTGCGGGCGCCCTGTCGTCGTCGGGCGAGCGGATCGTCAGCTCTCAGGCGCGGGCCGGAGCGCAGGCGGGGCGGTGCCCGCCGCTCAGGGGCGGCCCAGGGACTGGTAGGTCCAGCCGGCGTCGCGCCACTGCTGGGGGTCCAGGACGTTGCGGCCGTCGATCATGTGCGCCGTGCCGACGACCTCCTTGAGGGCGACGGGGTCGAGCTCCTTGAACTGCGTCCACTCGGTGAGCAGGAGGACGAGGTCGGCGTCCTTCGCGGCGGCGTAGGCGTCCTCGGCGATGGCGAGGTTCGGGCGCTCGGCGTGGACGCGCTCGTTGGCGGCGGGGTCGGTGACCACGACGTCGGCCCCGCGGCCGGAGATCTTCGAGGCGATATACAGCGCGGGGGACTGGCGGGTGTCGTCGGAGTCGGGCTTGAAGGCGGCGCCCAGCACGGCGACCCTCTTGCCGGTGAAGCTGCCGCCCAGGGCCTGGCGGGCCATGTTCACGACGTGGTCGCGGCGGCGGTTGTTGACGTGGTCGACCTCGCGGAGGAACCCGAGGGCCTCGGTGACGCCGAGCTCACCGGCGCGGGCCATGAAGGCGCGGATGTCCTTGGGCAGGCAGCCGCCGCCGAAGCCGATGCCGGCGCGGAGGAACTTCGGGCCGATCCGGTCGTCCAGGCCGATCGCCTCGGCGATGACGGAGACGTCGGCGCCGGTGGCCTCGCAGACCTCGGCGACGGCGTTGATGAAGGAGATCTTCGTGGCGAGGAAGGAGTTCGCGGAGACCTTCACGAGCTCGGCGGTCGCGTAGTTGCCGACGACGAGGGGGGTCTCGACCTCGAGCATCGGCGCGTACATCTCGTCGAGGACCTCGCGGGCGCGTGCGGCCTCGGTGGGGTCCTCGGGCAGGCCGTAGACGATGCGGTCGGGGTGCAGGGTGTCCTTGACGGCGAAGCCCTCGCGGAGGAACTCGGGGTTCCAGGCGAGCGGGGCGTCGGAGCCGCCGGCGCGGAGGCGCTCGCGCAGGGAGGCCGCGGTGCCGACGGGCACGGTGGAGCGGCCGAGGACGACGGCCGTGTCCGAGAGGTGGGGGAGGAGGGAGTCGACCGCGGCGTGGACGTAGGTGAGGTCCGCGCCGGCGCCGTCGATCTGCTGGGGGGTGCCCACGCAGATGACGTGCGCGGTGTAGTCCGCGGCGTCGGAGTAGTCGGTGGAGAAGCGCAGGCGGCCGGACCCGAGGGCCTCGGTGAGGACCTTCTCGAAGCCGGGCTCGTGGAACGGGGCGATGCCCTTGTTCAGGTCGTCGATCTTCTTCTGGTCGACGTCCAGGCCGAGGACCTCGTGCCCGATCGAGGCCATCGAGGCCGCGTAGACGGCGCCCAGGTATCCGCATCCCACGGTCGTGATTCGCATGGGTGGAATGGTAGTCGCAGACGGCGACCGTACGATGTCACCGTTCCCGACCCGCCAGGGTCCCCGCCGCATCCCGACCTCGCCAGGAGCCCCGATGACCGTCGCCGACGCCCCTCCCTCCTGGCTTCCTTGGAGGACGGAGGGCCGGACCGACGGGCTGACGGGCCAGCGCGTCCCCTGGACCGTCCTCGCCGTGCTCGCTGTCCTCGCCGTCCTCGCCCTGAACAGCTACATCGCACTCGGAGCGGTCACCCCGTCCTTCCCTTTCGATGAGGTCACGCTGCTCGAGTACGCCAAGTACTTCGCCGAGGGCGGCGGGACGATCACCCCGGTCGAGGGGGCCGGATACTTCCCGGGATGGGCGATGGTGCTCGCACCGCTGTGGTGGCTCACATCGAATCCGGGCGTCTTCTACTCGGCTGTGATCTGGATCGGTGTCGCCGTGGCAGTGATCACGATCGTGCCGATCGCTGCGACGGTTCGTCGCTTCGGGCTCCCGTGGCAGGAAGCGGTCGTCGTCGGCGCGATCGTCATGAGCATGCCCTCGCGCGCCGTGCAGTCGGACTACACGATGAGCGAGAAGCCACTGTTCCTCGCCATCGCCTGTCTCATGCTCGCCGCGGTGCGGCTCTGGGAGCGTCCCACGATGTCGCGGGCCGCGGTGTTCTCGCTGCTCGCCGTCGCGACCGGGTTCCTGCACTCGCGCGCGACGGTGCTGCTCGTCGCCTGTCTCATCTGGCTCCTGCTGTTCGCCCTTCGCAGCTGGCGTGCGAGCCTCGCGGGGCTCGTCGTCGCGGCGCCCCTGGGCTGGCTCACCTACCGCTACGCGATGTCCCTGAACGAGGAGCTGCTGCAGGGCCGCTTCAAGCAGGGCCTGAACCTCACCGAGAACCTCTCCACCGCCCGGCCCTCGATCATCCTGCGCGTTGTGCTGGGGCAGAGCTGGAACCAGACCGTGGCCACGCTCGGGATCTTCGTGATCGGTGCGGTGGTGCTGCTGTGCCTCATCGGCCGGGAGCTGCGTCGTCACCGTGCGATCGGGCCTGCGAGCCTGCTCGGAGCCATGTTCCTGGGGATCTTCCTGGTCTCGGTCGCCTCGTGGGCGAACGAGGAGTCTTTGTACCTCGCCGACTGGCGGCGCCTGGACGCCTGGATCTACGGGCGGTACATGGAGCCCGTGACGGCGCTCATCGTCGCTGTGGGCCTCGCGGCGCTGCTGCGGGGCCTGCGCACCTCGGTGCTCGCCGTCGCTGCGCTCGCGGCCTTGGCGATCATCGTCCCCACCGTGTACTGGGTCGCACCCGACGCGCCCACCTGGGGATACGTGACCCCCGCTCACATCGGAGGCGTCATGCCCTGGTCCGGGCTGCTGCCCCAGTCGGACAAAGACTCCTGGACCTGGGGTCTCGTCCCCACGCTCACCAACGCCAATCGCTTCTGGGCGGTGCCCTCGCTGAGCACCGTGGTGGCGCTCGCGGTCCTGCTCGCGCTGAGCCTCCGCCCGGGTCGACGGGTGCCGACGGCCGTCACCGCGGTAGCCCTGCTCGTGGCCGCCGGGGTGGGCACCGTCGCCTCGGACCCGGCGACCGACCGCTTCCAGGAGCGGGAGGGCGGGGTCCCGGCGATCGCCGTGGAGGTCTCCGACATCGAGAGCACGTACGGGCCCCAGTCGATCGACTACGACCGCACCTGCAAGCCGAGGGGTGTGAACAACGCCGTGGTCCAGAACTACGTGAGCTACTGGATCCTGCCCACCTCGATGGACGTGGTCTTCGATCCGGCCGACATCGAGGCGGACGTCGTGCTCGGCTGCGAGGACTGGCCGCAGGCGCAGGCGCTGGGCGCCGTGCCCACCACCGGCGAGGTCACCGACGGCTTCCGCGTGTGGGTCATGCCGGGTGCGCTGCAGGACGAGATGCGGGCCGACGGCCGTCTCGCGACCTCGGGGTCCTGAGGATCAGGACGACCACCGTCACCGCGGTCACCGCCGCGGCGAGCACGGCGACGGCGAGCAGGGGCAGGGCAAGGTCCGGCCGCAGCTCCGCCTGGTCCGGGGCGGAGACATGCGGTCGCGCGAGCAGGAACGCAGCGACCTGCCACCAGGCCACGACGGCCCAGACGCCGAACAGCAGCGGAGCGGCGCGGCGGAGCCCGCCCAGCCCCCAGGCCACGAGCAGGCAGGTTGCCGTCAGGATCGGCAGCGAATATCGCGGGAACAGGTTGCCCGCCTCCTTGGAGACGTACACGAACTGCATGAGGAGGAGGAGCCCGGTCAGCGCGGCCAGCAGCAGCACCCCGGGCAGGAGGAACGCGGGGGCCGTGCCCGCGCTCTCCAGGTCGTCCCCGGGCACGCGGCGCCGACGGCGGTCCGCGACGGCGGCGGCGGCGGCGAGGAGCACGCCCAGCGCGGCGGGAGCCACGAGCAGTCCCCAGAGGGTGATTCCTCCCGGGGTGTTCTCGGGGGAGAGGACCCCCAGCAGCTTCGCCCAGTACACCGGGTCAGTGACGACCTCGGGCACGGAGGGGGGATCGGTGCGGTCGGTGTGCGCCATCGCCCAGTCGGGATGGCCGCCGGAGACGGAGCCGGTGAGGCGGAGGTTGCGCAGGTAGAACCACCCGGCCGCCGCGATCATCGCGAGGCCGGTGAGCGTGGGACGCAGCAGCCACGCGACCCGTGAGAGGGGACCGGGGGCGACGAGCCCGCGCAGCACGAGGGCCATGAAGACCACGAGGACCAGCGGCATCAGCGCGAGCCGCGTCGTCGCCGCGCAGACCGCCGCGATGCCGAGCACCCACCAGGTGCCGCCGCGGGCGGCGGCGTCCGCGGCACGGGGGAGCGTGATCAGGCGCAGTGCCGCCCCGATCACGATCGTGATCTCGAGGGCGGCCACGTCGTCGTTGTAGATCGCGCTTCCCACTCCCATCACCCACGGGGAGGAGGCGGCGACGAACCCGGCGATCCACGGGATCCAGCGGCGACCGCCAGCGAGCGGGCGGGCCGCCCACATGACGGCCGCGCACAGTGCACCGGCGATCACGGTGTTCATCACGCGCCCGGCCATGCCTGCCATGTAGGGGTGGCCCGCGTCGTACAGCGGCCCCACCACGGGGGCGAGCAGCAGGTAGAACAGGGGCGGGTGCTGCGAGGTCCACTGCACGGGCGGGCGCGTGCCCCAGGGCAGCTGCACCTGCAGGCCCTCTTCGAAGACCGGCAGGTCCCCGTGCCACACCTGCACCGCGTAGTCGAAGTGCGCCATCTCGTCCCCCGAGGAGAACAGCGGGGTGAGGAAGCTGCGGGCGGTGGTCGCGGCGAGCACCATGACCAGGATTCCCGCGGTCACGGCGGCGTCGGCGGACAGGAAGCGGCGCACGGGGTGGCTCCTTGGGCGGTACGGGGCGGGACCGGCTCAGCGTACCGAGCCCGGCGACCCCACTCGGTGGTGGCCGGGGTCACGACATGCGGGTGACGACCGCTACGGCGACCCCCTGGGGTGACCTGGATACACTGACCCGGTTCCGCGCAGTGCCGGGGGCCGTCGGCGGAAGCGCCCGCGGGACCCGGTCACGTCCACGACAAGGTGATGTCCCCATGAAGGTCTTCGTCCAGATCCCGTGCCTGAACGAGGAGCAGACGCTCCCGCTCGTCCTCGACACGATCCCCAAGGAGCTGCCCGGCGTCGACTCCGTCGAGGTGCTCATCATCGACGACGGCTCCACGGACCGCACGATCGAGGTCGCGAAGGCGCACGGCGTGAAGCACTTCGTCATCCACGCCCGCAACATGGGCCTGGCGCGCTCCTTCCGTGACGGCGTGGACTACGCCCTCGCCCACGGCGCCGACATCGTCGTGAACACCGACGGCGACAACCAGTACAAGCAGGAGCGCATCGCGGATCTCGTCGCGCCCGTCGTCTCCGGCGAGGCGGACATCGCCATCGCGGACCGCCAGACCAAGAAGATCGCGCACTTCTCGCCGTTCAAGAAGGTCATGCAGCAGGTCGGCTCGCAGGTCGTGAACATCGCCGCCGAGACCGAGCTGCCCGATGCCGCCTCCGGCTTCCGCGCCTACTCCAAGGCGTCCCTGCTCCGCCTCAACGTCATCACGCAGTTCTCCTACTGCATGGAGACGATCATCCAGGCCGGCAACAAGCGGCTGCGGATCGCCTCGGTCGCGATCGACACGAACCCCAAGACCCGTGAGTCGCGGCTGTTCAACAACATCTTCCAGCACATGGCGAAGTCCGGCTCCGCGATCGTGCGGGCCTACCTCATGTTCAAGCCGCACCACGTGCTGGGCTGGATCGCGGCGGTCACCGGGGTCATCGGCCTGATCCCGTTCGTGCGCTTCCTGGTCTACGCGATCATGGGTGAGGGCGGCGGCCACATCCAGTCGCTGATCTTCGGCCTGATGCTGCTCACCTGCGCGTTCATGACGCTCGTGCTCATGATCATCGCGGACCTCCAGCGCACCAACCGGGTGCTCGTGGAGGAGGCCCTCGAACGGATCAAGCTCGTCCAGTACGGGACGCCGAACAACCCGCTCGTCGGCTCCGGCGAGACGGTGCCCACCTCCACCGGGCCCGTCGCCACCGGCTGGGTCGACGGGGAGCCGCGCGAGCTCGACCCCGCGCAGCACACCGGACCCGTCACCGATGACGCGATCGTGGACCAGTGGGCGACGGCCGTGGGCCGAGAGTCCACGGCTCCCCGCCGCGACGCATGAGCCGCCTGCTCGGGTTCGGCACCTACGACCGTGACCAGCACCCCCGCGTCGGGGTGCTGCTGGACGGTCTGGCCGCGAGCGGCTGGGAGGTCACGGAGCTGAACCGCCCGCTCGGGCTGAGCACCGCGGAGCGGGTCGAGCTGCTGCGCAAGCCGTGGCTGCTCGGGAAGCTCGCGCTGCGACTGGGCTCCCGCTGGGCGGGCCTCGCGGCCGGCAGCCTGCGCCTGCGCGGCCGACGGGCGCCCGACGCGATCGTCGTGGGCTACCTGGGCCACTTCGACGTGCTGCTCGCTCGGGCCCTGTTCCCGCGCACCACGATCGTGCTGGACCATCTCATCTTCGCGGCGGGCACCGCCCAGGACCGCGGGGAGAGCGGCGGCCTCAAGCTCGCCGTGCTGCGGGTCCTGGACCGCCTCGCGACCTCCGCCGCCGATCTGGTCGTCGTGGACACCCCCGAGCACGGCGCGCGGCTCGCCCCCGCCGTCGCGGATCGCGGCGTCGTGGTGCCCGTCGGCGCCCCCGAGGACTGGTTCGCCGCCGCGGAGGCTCCGCGGGCCCCCGCCGGCGAGGAGCTCTCCGTCGTCTTCTACGGCCTGTTCACCCCGCTCCAGGGGACCCCCACGATCGCCCGTGCCCTGCGCCTGCTCCACGAGGAAGGGGCGCCGGTGCGCGCGACGCTGATCGGCGGCGGCCAGGACCTCGAGGAGTGCGAGGAGATCCTCGAGGGGGTCGACTCGGTGACCTGGAGCTCCTGGGTGCCCGCGGCGGAGCTCCCGGCCGTGGTCGCCGCCCATGACGTGTGCCTCGGCATCGTCGGCACCTCCGCGAAGGGGCAGGACGTCGTGCCCAACAAGGTCTACCAGGGCATCGCCGCCGGCTGCGCCGTGGTCACCTCGGACACCGCGCCCCAGCGCCGGGTCCTCGGGGACGCCGCCGTGCTGGTGCCCGCGGGTGACGAGGTCGCGCTCGCCGCGGCCCTGCGCCGCCTCGCGGAGGATCCCGCCGCCCTCGCGGCCGCGCACCGCGCCGCCGCCGCGGCCCGCGACGCCTTCCACCCCGCGGCCGTCGTCGCCCCGCTCCGGGACCGGCTCGCGGCGGAGGCCACCCGATGAGCCGCGTGCTCGAGGTGCTGCGCTCCCGCGCCGTGAAGGCCGGGTTCCTCGTCGTCGCGCTCGTGCTCGCCGTCTGGGCGGTCGTCTCGCAGTGGGACGAGATCTCCTCGGCGCTCGTCTCGATGGACCCGCTGCTCCTGGTCGCGGCGCTCGCCCTGGGGCTCGTCTATGTCGTCCTGACGATGCTGTCCTGGCGGGCGGTGCTCGCCGACCACGGCACGCCGCTGCCCATGAGCTCCGCGGCGCCCGTCTTCCTCGTCTCACAGCTGGGCAAGTACGTGCCCGGCGGGGTGTGGAACATCGTCGCCGCGGCGGAGATGGGTGCGGACCACCGGATCCCGCGCCGACGCAGCGTCTCCGCGATGCTCGTGACGCTCCTGATCTCGATGGTCACGGGTCTCATGCTCGCCGCGATCTCGATGCCCTTCTCCCCGCCGGCCCTCGCGGACCGCTTCGGCTGGGTGCTGGTGCTGCTGCCGCTGTTCGTCATCGTGCTGCTGCCGCCGGTGCTGGGCCGCATCGTCGCGCTCGCGCTGCGCGTGACCAAGGGGGAGCCGCTCGAGCGCCCTCTGCGCTGGCGCGGCATCGGCGCGGCCGTGGGCTGGCAGCTGCTCGCCTGGATCGTCGCGGGCCTGCAGGTGTGGGTGCTCGCGGTCGGAGTGGGCATGGAGGCGGACGCCCGCTCGGTGCTCCTGTGCATCGGCGGCTACGGCTTCGCATGGGTCGTGGGCTTCCTCGTCGTCGTGGTGCCCGCGGGCGCCGGGGTGCGCGAGTCGATCCTCGCGATCATGCTCGGCGCGAGCCTGTCCACGGGCGGGGTGCTGGCCGTCGTGCTGCTCTCCCGCGTCGTGCTCACCCTCGCGGATCTGCTCCTGGGCGGTCTGGGTCTGCTGCTGTCGCGCCGGGCGCGGGCCGCCCGGGAGGCGGCGGCGGTGGGGACGTCGGATCCGACGGGGCCGACGGGCGCGGACGCCCGCTGAGCCGGTCCGCGGCGGCGCCCGCCGCGAGCGCCCCCGCGGCGCCCGCCGCGAGCGCCCCCGCGACGCGGACGAGGGCGCCGTCGTCCCGAGGGCGGCCGCGGTCATCGGAGCGCGCCGCCGGCCCCCGCCGCACGCTCCACGGCGCGATCCCGCGAGCCCGTGCCGTGGGACCATGTCCCGGTGACCCCTGCAGACGCCACCGCCCCCGCGGCCCCGACGGGCGCCGCCTCCGCCGTCCCTCCGCCCTCGGCGCATCCCGGGCGCGCGGGCACCGGCTTCGCCGTCACCGCGCAGAACGGCGAGAAGGCCCGCGCGGGGGTCATCTCCACGCCGCACGGCGAGATCGCGACGCCCGCCTTCATCCCCGTGGGCACCAAGGCGACCGTGAAGGCCGTGCTGCCGGAGTCGATGACGGAGCTGGGCGCGCAGGCTCTGCTCGCGAACGCGTACCACCTCTACCTCCAGCCGGGGCACGACCTCGTGGACGAGGCGGGCGGGCTCGGCGCCTTCATGAACTGGCCCGGTCCCACGTACACCGACTCGGGCGGCTTCCAGGTGATGAGCCTCGGCGCCGGTTTCAAGAAGGTGCTCTCGAGCGAGTTCTCCGGCGGGGAGAAGGCTCGCACGGCCTCCGGTGAGGACGATGCCGTCGCCGAGGGCAAGGAGCGTCTCGCGCACGTCGACGACGACGGCGTCACCTTCCGCTCCTTCATCAACGGCGACGTGCACCGGTTCACGCCGGAGATCTCCATGCAGATCCAGCACGGTCTCGGGGCGGACGTCATGTTCGCCTTCGACGAGCTGACCACGCTCATGAACTCCCGCGGCTACCAGGAGAGCGCCCTCGAGCGCACCCGGCTCTGGGCGATCCGCTGCCTCGCCGAGCACGCCCGGCTGAGCGCGGACCGCACCCATCGGCCCTACCAGCAGCTGTGGGGCGTCATCCAGGGCGCCCAGTACGAGGACCTGCGCCGGAAGGCGGCGCGCGACCTCGGCGCGATGGACGTCGAGGGCTGGGGCTTCGACGGGTTCGGGATCGGCGGGGCGCTCGAGAAGGAGAACCTGGGCACGATCGTGGGCTGGGTGACCGACGAGCTGCCCGAGGCCAAGCCCCGGCACCTGCTCGGCATCAGCGAGGTCGACGACCTCTTCACCGCGGTCGCGGCGGGGGCGGACACCTTCGACTGCGTCTCCCCGTCCCGCGTGGCGCGCAACAGTGCGGTGTACACGCGCACGGGCCGCGTGAACCTCACCGGCTCCCGCTACCGCCGGCAGTTCGCCCCGATCGACGAGACCTGCGACTGCTACACCTGTACGCACTACACGGCGGCGTACGTGCACCACCTGTTCCGGGCCAAGGAGATGCTCTCCTCGACCCTCTGCACGATCCACAACGAGCGCTTCGTGGTGCGGCTCGTGGACCGGATCCGCGCGGCGATCACCGCCGGCGAGCTCGACGCCCTGCGGGAGGAGACCACCGGCGCCTACTACGGCACCCCGCGGTGACCGAGGCGGACGTCCCGGACCCCGGCAGCGCACAGGGGCCCGAGCGCTCCTGGGCATCCCCGGACGACGGCTCGTCGCGGCCGGACCCGGTCGCCTGGACGGGCGCGGCGGTCGTGCTCGGGGCGCTCGCCGGGGTGTGCGCCCTGCTCGGCGATCATCTGCTGCTGGGTGTGCTGCGCATCGCCGCGGGCGTCCTCGTGGGTCTCGCGGCCGGGGCCGGCCTGGTGGCGCTGCTGCGGGTCCGGGGTGCGCTGCTCCTGCCCGCCGCGGCGGTGCTGGCGCTCGCGGTCGCGACGGCGCTCACGGCGCCGGCGCTCATCGCCGCCCGCGCCCCGTCGCTGGACTCGGCCGCCCTCGCCCGGATCGCCCCGCTCGGCGACGGCGACACGGTCGTCGGCCTCGGCGCGGCGGGCGCCCCCGTGCTCGTGCGCCGCGCCGCCGGGGGAGGGCAGCTGCTGAGCGGCACCCGTGTCCATGCGGTGGAGTCCGGGGCCGGCGAGGCGCTCGCCCTCTCCGCGGACGGGACCCGTCTGCTGCGGACGAGCGAGGCGGGCACCACCGTGCTCGATGCCGGCGGGGGCGGGGAGCCCGTCGCCCTCGCGACGCTCCCGGGGCCGGTGCTCGCCCTGGCCGGGGACGTGGCCGTGGCGCGCGTGTGCGAGGCGGGGTCGTGCCTGCTCACCGGGTACGACCTGGCCGAGGCGCCCTCGGCGGATGCCGTGCCGGAGCCGCTCTGGCAGGTCCTCGACGGGGACGCCTCGACGACGCCGCGCGGGCCGGACCCGGGCACGGGCGGCCCTGCCGCCCCGGCGATCGCGGTCGACGACGCGCCCGCGGGTCTGCTCGACGCGATCACGGCCACGGGCGTGGTGCCCGCGGTCCCGCTGCGCTTCGAACGGGCCCAGGGATGGGTGCAGCTGGACCCGACGACCGGCTTCCCGGTGGGCCGGGTGCTCGCCGGCCCCGAGGACCCGTGCCGCATCGCCGCGACCGATCCGGTCCCCGGCGACACGGAGCCCGTCGTGCTCACCCTGTGCGCGGGGGAAGATGGCGCGCTCACCGCGACCGCGACCCGGGACGGCGAGGAGCTCTGGACCTCGGACCCGTCACCCGCGGGGGAGTGGACGGTGCGGATGGAGGACGGCCGGGTCCTCGCGAGCGGGACCGAGGCGGGGTCCGGCGCGACCGGCGAGATCGTCGCCTCGGAGGCGGGCGGGGCATGGTCCCGCCCCGGCGGGGCCGGGGTGGAGCAGGCGAGCGCGTTCACGAGCCGGGTGGGCATCGACGGCTCCCGCATGGTCGTCACGAACGATCAGGGCCAGCTGCTCGCCTACGACACCGCGACCGGGGAGAACACGTGGAGCGCGCCGCTCGCCTCCCCGCTCGAGGACCTGCGCGGCGACCTCGCGGCGGGCACCGTCGCGGTGGTGACGTCGGCGCCGCGGGAGCGGTCCCTGGACCCGCGCTCGGGGGTGCGGGTGCGCACGATCGACGCGGCGAGCGGACGGCTGCAGCTCGACCTCGTGGCGCGTGACGGCGACGAGGTCGAGGGCGTGCACGCGCTGGGTGACGGTCGGGCGCTCGTGACGACCGGGGATGCCGCCTACCTCCTCGGCCCGTGAGCGCGGGCCGTGGGGGCGCCGGGTGTCAGGCGCGCTGGGCGACCCAGCGGCGGATCATGATCGCGCCGGCGAGGAGCGCGCCGCAGATCACGAGCCAGCGGATCGCCTCGAGGACCGCCGAGATGATCGCGACGGCGGTGTACGCGTCGTAGCCGGCGTTCGCGACGATCACCTGCGTGATGATGCGGAGGATCCAGGAGGCGACCACGCCCAGCAGGAGCGCCGCGACGATGACGATCGCGCCGGTGCGGCCGCGGCCGGTGCCCTGGACGATCGTCATGATCGCGAGGACCAGCAGCGCGATCGAGAGGATGCCGTTCACCGCGAGGGCGAGGAGCGCGAGGATCCCGCCGATCCCGGCGGTGACGAGGGCGGCGTCGGAGTCCCCCGAGGAGGCGCCGATCGCACCGGCGGCGAAACCGGTGGAGAAGCCGATGATGTCGACCAGGGCGCGCACGGCGACCACGGCGATCGTGAGGATCAGGATCCACGTCGCGTACGCGGCGACCTTCTCCTCCGGGCTGCGCGTCACCGGGGCCCACTGACCCTGCGGCGCCTGCCCCGGCTGGGCCCACTGCCCCTGGGGCCCCTGCCCCGGTTGGGCCCACTGCCCCTGCGGTGCCGGCTCCTGGCCCTGCGATCCGTACCCCTGCGTCATGGTGCTCCTCCGTGTCCCCGGGACACGAGCGCGCCCCCGCGCCCAGCCTATCGGCCGGTCACGGGGGCGCTTCACCCCTGTGCACGGGGCGGGACGCCTGCTCGGGTCAGGCGCCCGGGGTGAGGCGGAAGCCGAAGCTCCGCTCGGAGGCGTCCAGCACGTACTCCTGCAGCGGCGCGGGGCCGCAGGCCGCGGAGCCCACGCCCTGCAGCGCCGCGGAGAGCGTCACCCAGGTGCGGCCGTCGGCCTCGAGCGCGCCGTCGTGGTCCTTGCGGTCGAGCTCCGCAGTGGACCAGGGCCGCACGGCGAGGCCCAGGCCCTCCGGCGCATGCAGCGCGAGGGAGCCGGCCTCGCCGCGCAGGTCCGCGGCGACGACGCGGTCCCGGTTGCCGTTCTCCTGCGGGAACACGTACCGCACCTGCAGGTCCTCGAGGGTCGAGGTCCACAGGCCGACGGTCGCGCCGCCGCCGGTGTCCGGGTAGGACTCGTGCGGGCCGGCGCCGTCGTAGGCGACCTCGTCGAGGCCGCCCGGCAGGGCGAGGGTCCAGCCCACGCGCGGCAGCGGGAGGTCCGCGGGCCAGTGCGCGGCCGGGGTGACGGTCACGGCCGCCTCGACGGCGGTGGCGTCGCCGCGCCAGGTGGTCGTGACGTCCGCGCCGAGGGAGCTGCCGTCCAGGTCCAGCCGGGTGCGGACCACGAGCGCCTCGCCCTCCGCCGTGAGCGAGACGAGGCGGCGGCGGGGCACGTCCAGACCGATCCGCTTCCAGCGGGCCTCGAGCGGGTAGTGGGTGCGGGCGCGCTCGTTGTCCACGGGGGCGCGGTAGAGGTCGACGTCGCTGTGCTCGACCTCGAGGCCGCCCAGGGCGACCAGGCGACCGAGGTCGTCGAAGCGGGCGGGGCCGAGTGTCCAGGAGCCGTCCTCCTCCCGGACCGGCGCGGCGGCCGCGCCGAGGGCGGGCACCGCGGCCGCGCGGGCCGCAGGGTCCACGTGGTCCGCCGCGACGATGAGGTGGTCGGCGGGGACGGGCCCCTCGGCTTCACGGGTCAGCAGACGCACCACGGTGACGCCGGCCTCCGCGGCGGGCAGCGCGAGCGTGCCGCTCTCGCCGGGGGCGAGCGCGGGGAGCTCGAGAGCCTGCCAGGTCAGCTGGCCGTCCACGGAGACCTCGGCCCGCAGGTGGGAGAGGTCGCGGAAGGCGTGGCGGTTGGTGAGCGTCGCCGAGCCGGCGCCCACCTCGAGCTTCACGGGGGAGTAGTGGTGCTTCGCGTCGAGCAGCGCGGGGGAGGGCGTGCGGTCCGGGAGCACGAGGCCGTCGGCCACGAAGTTGCCGTCGTGCAGGCGCTCGCCGAAGTCGCCGCCGTAGCCCCAGATGCGGTTCCCGGCGGCGTCGGTCGTGACGAGGCCGTGGTCGATCCACTCCCAGATGAAGCCGCCCTGCAGCGAGTCGAACTCGTCGGTCAGCGCCATGTATTCCTTGAGGGAGCCGGCGCCGTTGCCCATCGCGTGCGCGAACTCGATCCACAGGAAGGGCTTGGTGAGGGCGGGGGCGTCGTCGAAGCCGTCGTCGGCCGCGTCGAGGCCGAGGGCGCGCAGCATGCCCACGAGGCGCTCGCGGAACTCCGGGCTGAGGGACTTCTCGCCGATCTCGCGGCTCTCCTGCACCGAGGGGTACATGAGGGAGAAGAGGTCCGCGTCATCGGTGCGGTAGTCCTGCTCGTAGAGCACGGGGCGGGTCGCGTCGGCGTCCCGCACCGCCTGGATCATCGCGGTGGTGACGGAGCCGGTCGCGGCCTCGTTGCCGATGGACCACAGCACGATCGAGGCGTGGTTGCGGTCGCGGCGCACGAAGCGGTCGGTGCGCTCGACGAGCGTCTCGAGGAAGCGGGGGTCGTCCGCGGGCCGACGGGCCGCGCCGGTCGGGTCCTCGCCCCAGGTGGAGTCGGCGTGGAAGCCGTGGGCCTCGAAGTCGCCCTCGCAGATCACGTACAGGCCCTGCTCGTCGCACACCTCGAGGAAGCGCTGGTGGGGCGGGTAATGGGAGGTGCGCACGGCGTTGAGGTTGTGCCGCTTCATGAGCGCCACGTCGAGGTCCTGGTTCCGCGGGTGCTGGGTGCGGCCCACGTGCTGGTCGACCTCGTGGCGGTTCACACCGCGGAAGACGACGCGCTCGCCGTTGACGCGCAGCACGTCGCCGTCCACGACGACGCGGCGGAAGCCGAGCTTCAGGCGCACGGTCTCCGCGCCGGAGTC
The DNA here is from genome assembly GCF_054777615.1 of Brachybacterium horti. Classification (NCBI taxonomy): domain Bacteria; kingdom Bacillati; phylum Actinomycetota; class Actinomycetes; order Micrococcales; family Dermabacteraceae; genus Brachybacterium; species Brachybacterium horti. The sequence continues at coordinate 496,291 of NZ_BAAHAM010000001.1, read as the reverse complement.
GGCGGTGACGGTCGCCTCGTACAGGGAGGGGATCTCCGCGCTCCAGGGGTCCACGGGGCCGACGGGAACGGGGGCGCCGTCCGCCGGGACCTCGAGGTCGAGGGCGGGGATGCGCACGGTCGCAGGCACGGGGGCGCCGTCGGCGTCGGTCGCGAGCGCCGTGAGGGTGCCCTCGCCGGTCGCGGGGTCGTAGTCGGCGTGGGTGACGAGGTCGTGGATGCCGCCCGCGGGGCGCAGCAGCAGGTCCACGCTGCGGAAGATCCCGGACATCCACCACATGTCCTGGTCCTCGACGTAGGTGTTCACGGACCACTGGACGACCTGCACGTCGAGCCGGTGCTCCGCGGCGCCGTCCCCACCTGCGCCGGCGAGCGCGTCGGTGACGTCGAACTCCTGGGTGAGGCGGCTGCCGGAGGTCACGCCCACCTCGGCGCCGTCGATCAGCACGTGCGCGGAGGAGTCGACGCCCTGGAACCGGAGCAGCACGCGGCCGCCGGCGGCGAGGGCCCCGGCCCAGTCGGCGGGAACGGCGAGCGGGCGGGAGTAGTGCCCGGTGGGGTTCTCGTCCGGGACGTGGGGGACGTCCACGGGGATCGGGTAGACGACGTTCGTGTACTGCGGGGCGCCGTAGCCCTGCAGCTGCCACAGGCCGGGGACGGTGATCGGGGCGGGCTCACCGAGGTCGGAGCCGTCGGCCCGGGTGCCGTAGCGGAAGTCCCAGGTGCCGTCGAGGCTCACCTCGGGGGCGTCGGTGTGCAGGTGGGCGCGGCCGCGCAGGCGGTTCCGGCCCGCGGGGAGCTCCTCCCACCACGGGGCGGTCTGTGGAGTGGGGGTGGTCATCGTGCGGCTCCTCGTCGAGTGCGGTGGGACAGGGTTCGTGAACGTTCCCGAGGAACAGCGTAGACCCTCGCGCCGCCCCGTCGGGCGACGCCGACCGCCCGCGCCGTTAGACTCGCTCCTCGTGACCTCGCCTGCGCCCGACGACCGGTGGACCGACCGCCGCCATGACGCCGTCGCGGCCCGCAAGGACGCCTACGAGCAGCTCCGCCGCGCCAGCACGTGGCGCCTGCTCGCCGCGACCAAGGCCCCGGCGGTGCTCTCGATCCTGCAGGCGACCTTCCCTCCCGGCGACCGCCGCCTGCCCCGCTCCGAGCTCGTCGCCCGCGTGGGCGCGCACGTCGGCCTGCTGCGCGACGAGGATCCCGCGCCCGAGGACGGCGCCGTCACCGGCCGCACCGCTGGGGACTACGTCGACACCTGGGTGCGCGAGGGCTACCTCACGCGCCGCGACGACCAGCAGCACAGCGAGACGACCTTCGAGCCGAGCCCCGCCACGATCGACGCGATCCAGTTCATCGCCTCCCTCGAGGACCACCGGCCCACGACCACCCAGTCCCGCCTGACCCTCGTCATCCAGCAGTTCGACCGCCTCGCCCAGGAGACGGAGACGGACCGCGACGTGCGCCTCGCGGATCTGCAGCGGCGCCGCGAGCGGATCGAGCAGGAGATCCGCGACCTCGCCGAGGGCGAGCTGCTGCTGCCCAGCGCCGAGGCCTCCGCGGACCGCCTGCGCGACATCCTCCAGATCGCCGGCGAGCTCTCCGGCGACTTCCTCCAGTACCGCGAGGACCTCCGCGCCGTCGACCTCCACCTGCGCGAGCAGATCCTCTCCCCGGAGACCGCGCGCGGCGAGATCCTCGAGCAGCTGCTCGCGGGCGACGACCTCCTCGGCCAGTCCACCGTGGGCCGCACGTTCACGGCCTTCTTCCGCATGCTCAACGACCCCGTGCAGACGCGCGAGGCGCAGGAGCTCGTGGACCGCCTCCTCGAGCGCGACTTCGCCCGGGACCTCGACCGCACCGAGCGCGAGCGGCTCGCGAACGTGTTCAGCGACCTCTACGAGCCGGCGCAGGAGGTGCTCGACGTCAAGACGGAGCTCTACCGCTCCCTCGCCCGGTTCGTGCGCTCCCAGGACTTCCGCCAGCACCGCGTGCTGCTCGAGGTGCTCCAGGAGGCGCAGGGGCTCGCCCTCGCGCAGAAGGACGAGGTCCCCACGCGCACCCCGTTCCCGCTCGAGCTGGACCTCTCCCGCGTCCTGCTCTCCTCCGTCTCGCAGCAGCGTCTGAAGGACCCCACCGACCCGGGCGCCCCCGCGGAGGCCGAGGTGCACGACGCGACCGCGCTGAGCGTCGAGGTGCTCCAGGACCTCGTGCGCACGAACGACATCGACATCGTGGGCCTCACCGGGCACGTCAACGCCGTGCGCGGCTCGGGCGCGCAGGGAGGTCAGGCCTCGATCGGGGACGTGCTCCGGGCGCGCCCCGCGGAGCAGGGCCTCGCGAGCGTCATCGGCCTCATGTTCCTCGCGACCCAGCACGCCCAGCAGCGCGAGGGCTCCACGGAGATCGTCACCTGGCGGGAGCTGGACGGGAAGGACTACGCGGCGAAGGTGCCCGCCTACTACTTCCTCGAGGACGTCCCCGTCGACTGACGCAGCGAGCGCGCGAGCGCGGCGAAGACGAGCGCGCACAGGGCGTGCACGGCCAGCACGATGACCAGGGCGTGGTCCGCCGCGCCGCCGTCGGCCCCGGCGAGGCTCCGGAACAGCCCGCCGAGCACCGCGACGCCCAGGGTCAGGCCGAGCTGCTGCGCGGTCGCGAGGAGGCCGCTCGCGATCCCGGCGGCCCACTGCGGCGCCTGCGAGAGCACCGTGCTCAGCAGCGGGCCGAACATGAGGGCCTGTGCGGCGCCCAGCGGCACGAGGCCCCACTGCAGGGCCATCGGTGAGGAGTGGCCGGTGAGCACGAGCGCCGCGAGGGCGAGGAGCGTGAGGGCCTGCGCCACGGCCGCCCGCGTCATGGTGCGCGGCCCCGCGCCGGGCAGGAGCCGCGGCAGCAGCGCGGAGGCGGTCACGAAGGCGATGCCGAAGCCGAGCACGAGCAGGGCCGGGCCGAGGGTCCCGCCGTCCGTCCGCAGCTGGGCGAAGGAGGTCACCTCGTAGAGGAAGGCGCCGTAGGTGACGAAGAACAGCAGGGCCATGAGCAGCCCGCGGTGCACGACGGGCAGGGCGAGGGCCGAGGGCGGGACCACGCCGAGGCGGCCGGCCCGCTCGGAGCGCCGCTGGAGCATCCAGAACGCGGCGAGGGCGAGGACGCCGGCGGCGAGGGAGAGCAGGGTCCACAGCGGCCAGCCGACGGAGCGGCCCAGGGTGAGCGGGATGACGAGCAGCAGGAGCGTCGACCCGAGCAGCGCGGCCCCGCCCGCGTCGAGGGCGAGCGGGGCCGAGGAGCGGGTGCGGGGCACGCGGGGGAGCCCGGCCGCGCCGATCAGGGCGATGAGGCCGATGAGCAGCTGCACGGCCCGCCATCCGAGGTGCTCGGGCAGGGCGCTCGCGACGAGCCCGGCCATGAGCTGACCGACGACGGTGCTCACCCCGGCGACGGCTGCGAAGAGCATGAGGCCCGTGGTGCGCAGCGGCTCGGGGGCCGCGGCGCGGATCGTGGAGAGCACCTGCGGGGTGAGCAGGCCCGCGGCGATGCCCAGCAGCACCCGCAGGACGACCGCGGCGTGCAGCGTGGGGGCGAAGGTCGTGAGGACGCTCACGAGCACCATCGACAGGGAGCCCACGAGCAGCAGCCGACGGCGGCCCCAGCGGTCCCCGAGCCGGCCCGCGATCACGAGGCTCGCGGCGAAGGCGGTGGTGTAGGCGGCGAGCACGAGCTGCTGGCCGGAGGCGTCCGCGCCGAGGTCCCGGCCGATCGGGTCCGCGAGCACGTTCGCGGAGCCGAAGACGATGTTGACCGGCGCGTACGCGAGCAGCAGCACGGCCAGACCGCCGCGCGTGAGGGTGCCCGCGGCGGGGTCGGGGTCAGCGGCGGGGCCGGTGTGCGGGGCGGGCGCCGCGAGGGCCGGTGGGGTGGGGGCGGGAGCGCGGAGGGAGGACGACATGCCCCGACCCTCCGCCCGCGCGGATCCTGGGACCAGGAGTGCGCTCATACGGGTATCACCACCACCTGGATAGCGGGGTCCGTGGGGTCCAGACTGGCCCGGTGCCTGATGCAGAAGCCTCCGTCACCCGCCGCAAGGAGCTCGGCGCGTTCCTGCGCGCCCGCCGCGAGAAGGTGACGCCGCAGCAGGCGGGGCTCCCCGGCTCCGGCCGCCGGCGCACCCCCGGCCTGCGCCGCGAGGAGGTCGCCCAGCTCGCCGGGATCGGCACCACCTGGTACACGTGGCTCGAGCAGGGGCGCGCGACCGGCGTCTCGGACCAGGTGCTCGACGCGGTCGCCCGGGTGCTGCGGATGACGGCCGCGGAGCGACGCCACCTCGCGGTGCTCTCCGGCCGGGCCCCCGCGAAGCGGACGCCGCTCATGGAGGTCCGACCCGAGCACACGGCGCTGCTCGAGCAGCTGCTGCCCTTCCCCGCGGCGGTGCAGACCGACGCCTACGACCTCATCGCCGCGAACCGCACCTACCGCCACCTCTTCGGCGATCTCGACGCGCTCCCCGTCGAGGACCGCAACTGCGCCTGGCTGCTGTTCACGGACCCCGGCTGGCGCGGCGCCCTCCCTGCTCCCGGACATCGTGGCCCGCCTGCGCGGTCGGCATGCCGAGCACCGCGGCCGCGGCCGGGTCGACGAGCTGGTCACGCGCCTGCAGGGCACGTCGGAGGACTTCGCACGGCTCTGGGAGCGCGGGGACGTCGCCGACGACCGCTCCCGGCTGCGCCGCTACCGCTCCCCTCGGGCGGGGCTGCTCACCGTGCACTTCCAGAGCCTGTGGCTCGACCCCGACCGCGGCTCCCGGATCGTGGTCATGGTCCCGGCGGACGACCTCACCCGCGAGCGCCTGGTGCGCCTCGCGGCGGCGGTCGCGGAGGACCCGGCCTGGACGGCCCCGCTCGCGGTGGCCGACGGCGCCTCCCTCGTCGGCTGAGCAGCGGCCGGGGAGTCAGCCCTCCTCGAGCTCGGCGAGCGCCGGTGCGGCGTCGGCGCGGAGCTGATCGAGGTCCGCGCCGAAGCGGCTCATCCGGCAGCCGAGCCCGTTGGGCTTGATCTCGATGCCCTCGGCCTCCCAGTGCGGACGCGCCCGGGCGAGCAGGGGATGGTCGCCGCTCGCGTTCGTCACCCGCCACCACGCGACCGACGATCCCCAGGTGCCCATGATGCGGCCCACGAGGCGCGGGCCCACGCCGACGATCGCCCCGACCTCGCCGTAGGCGACGACGCGGCCCGGCGGGATCGCCTCGACCACGCGCAGCACCCGCTCGACGGTGAGGTCGTCCATGCGGGTGCGCGGGGTGGTCGGCCGACGGTCGCTGGGCATGGGGGGAAGTCTGGCACGCGGGGGAGGACCGGACACGGACGAGCGGCACCCGTCCTGCCGGGGCAGGGCGGATGCCGCTCGTGGTGCGCCGGGTCCCGCGGTGCGGGCTCAGCGGTGTCGGATCAGCGCCGGGGCTGGTCGCCCTCCTCAGGAGGGATCACGCCGTCGGTGCCCTCCTCCGGAGCGCGGAACTCGGGCGACCGGTCGTCGGTCCGACCCTGCCCCTGGCCCAGGTAGTCCTCGTCCTCCCGGAGGAACTCCGCCGGCTCTGCGCCGAACTGGCCCTCGCCGTAGGGGGAGACGCGGGCCTGCTGGTCGCCGTACTGCGGCGCCTGCTCGCTGTACTCGCGGCTCACACCGTCGTACTGCGGCAGCGACGCGGAGGAGCCGTCCGTGGCGGAGGCCCGCTCGGCACCGGTCGACGCGTCCCACTTGGCCTTGTCGCCGGACGCCCCGCGATCGTCGGCCGTGTAGTCCTCCTGCACGGTCTCGAAGACCGGGGTGGAGCCGGCGGAACCGCCGACGTTCCCGTCGCCGTCCTCGCGCACCTCCGCCCAGCGCTGCTCGGAGCCGTTCTGCCCGGCGGTGCCCTGACCGTAGGAGCTCTGCTCGTACGAGCCCTGAACGGAGGGGCTCTGACCGGCACCGTACGCGGCGGACGAGTCCTGCTCGGTCCCGCGGACCTCGGCGCCTTGGCCCTCGCGGGTGGACTCGCCCGAGGCGCCGGCGAGGCCGGCCCCGCCGACGGCTCCGGCTGCCGCACCGGCACCGGTCGGGGTCGTCCCGGACTCCACTGGGCGGGCCTCGCCGGAGGCGGTGTCGCCGCCGAGGTCGCCCTGCGGGTCGCGGATCACGTCGGGGTTGTCCGCGGCGGAGCCGTACCGGGTCTCGTCGCGGTCGCCGTCGGAGCGATCCTGGCCGTCCAGCGCACGACCCTCCTGCACGAGCCCGTCCTGCTCGCGTGCGGAGCGGTCCTGAGGATCGCGGCGATCCTCGAGGCCCTGTCGTGTGCCGTCGGCATCGCGGTCCTCACGGTGGTCACCGTCCTCGCGGTGATCCCGGTCGGCGCGGTGGGAGGCGGCGGCACCGGCGGCGACGCCACCAGCGGCCCCGGCGCCCACGGCGGCGGTCGCGCCGCGGCCGCTCCCGTCGCGCTCCGTCTCGTCACGGCCCGCACGGTCACGGTCCGTATCGTCACGGACGGCGCCGTCACGAACGGCGTCATCACGAACGGCGTCGTCACGAACAGCGCCGTCACCGACGGTCGCATGGCGGCGGTCGTCCTGACCCTCCGGACGGTCGCCGAGGGTGCGGTCCTGCTCGGCGCGGCGGTCACCCTCGAGCCGACGGTCGTCCTCGGAGCGGAGCCCGTCCTCACGGTTCCCGAGGTCTCCCTGCGGGTCGCGGATCACGTCGGGGTTGTCCGACGCGGAGCCGGCGGCGTAGCCCCCGGCGGCACCACCGGCAGCGCCCGCTGCGGCGGCGGTCCCTGATCGGCCCGTCCCGTCGCGACCGGAGCCGTCGCGATCGGTCGAGGTGCGGTGCTGCTCGGTGCTCTGTGCGCTCTGGGTGCCCTGGGCGCCGCCGTCGATCGGACGGTCCTGCCCGCTGACGGCCCGGTCCTGCGTCGTGCCCTCGGCGACGGGCTCCTGGGCATGACGCCCGCGGTGCTCCTCATGGCGCGAGGCGGCGGCCCCGGCGGCGGCGCCGCCCACCGCCCCGGCGCCGAGGCCCACCGCGGCGGCGGTCCCGGCGCCGCTGCTGTGGCGGTGCTGGTCCTGGTCCTCGCGGGTCTGCTCTGCCGTGCGGCCGGTCCCGGCATCCGTGCGGTCGTCGACGGAGCTGTCGACGGCGGCGTCCGCCGTGGTCTCGCGAGAGGTCCCGACCGTGCGGTCCTCCGCACGCGTGTCGCGGCCGTCGGCTCCGGTCACGCCGGCCTCGGAGCCCGTGGGAGCGGGCTCTGCGCGGTGGTCCCGGCCCTGCGAGGCGGCGACCGCGGTCGCGCCACCGGCGCCCGCCCCGGCGGCCGCCGCGGTCCCGGCACCCGAGCCGTCACGCTCCGTGCGCCCGGCATCAACCGTGCCGTCGGTGCGGCCGGACGCCTTCTCGGGATCCTCGACATCGGGGTCCAGGCGATCCGCCTCGGCGAGCTGCTCCTGCACCGCCGAGCGGTCCTGCTCGACCGCGGTGCGCTGCTTCTCCGCCTCGGCGCGTCGGCGCTCGGCGTTGATCTGCTCCTGCTCGGCCTCCTTGGCCTTGCGCTCCGCCTCGAGGCGGGAGCGGTCCGCATCGAGCTCGGTCTCGCGGGCCTTGAGGTCGCGCTCCTTCACGGCGGCCTCGTCGGCGCGTGCCTTCTCGCGCATCTCCGCGGCCCGCTGGCGGTCCGCGGCCTCCTGCGCCTCGCGGCGCTTCCGGGCGCTGCGCGCACCCAGGACGATGAGGAGGATGATCAGGAGGATCACCACCACGGCGATCACGATGATCAGGGGGACAGAGACGTCTGACATGGCTGCTCCTTGCCGTCGGTCCCCGGCCCGGCCGGGACGGGGATTCCTGCGGGATGCCCCCTGATTCCACCAGATCACGTGGCCCGGGTCACGCTTTCGACACAATCGGCTGCTCATCCGCCCGGCGTGTACCCCAATGCCCGCCGGTAGGGTAGGGCGCTGTGACGAGCACCGGATACCGCCCCGAGCCCGGCGAGCAGGATGACCTCGACCAGGCCGTCGACGCCCCCACCGCCCCCGGCGGCGCCCTCGTGGACGAGTCCCGCCGGGTGCTCGTGCACCTGCTGCAGGGCCCCTTCCTCGACGGCCGCCGCGACCCGAACCGCTACGGGCAGCTGCTGCGGGACCGCGCGGCGATCGAGCGCCGGCTCGCCGACCTCTTCCTCGAGCTCGTCGTGGACGACGACGCGCAGGTCGCCTTCGTCCGGCAGAGCGAGGACGACCCCGACGCCCCCAAGCTGCTGCGGCGGCTGACCGGCCTGAACCGCCTGGACTCCGTGCTGCTGCTCGTGCTGCGGCAGATGCTGCTCACCCAGTCCTCGCGCGGCCAGCGCACCGTCGTCTCCGAGGCGGAGATCCAGCAGGCCCTCGCCGCCTACCGTCGCACCACCTCGACGGACGAGGCCGGCTTCGCCAAGGAGGTGCGCGCCTCGATCGCGAAGGTCCAGCGCGCCGGCCTGCTCGACGAGCAGGGCACGGACTACGAGGTCTCCCCGGTGCTGCGGCTCATGATCGGACCGGACGTGGCGCGCGAGTTCATCGACCTCTACCGGCAGGCGGGCGTCGGCGGGCTCGACGACCCGGCCGACGCCGATGGCGCGGGGGAGGACGGCGACGGCGACGAGGACGCCTCCGCCCAGGAGACCCCCGCGGCGCCCTGATCGCCGGGGGCCGTCGCAGATCTCGCGGACGTGATCCGGGCCGCATTCCGCGTGGGGCCCGACGCTGTGACGGGCACCGATGCCCGGAACGGGTGCTGAGCACGGGATTCCTGAACGAACTCCAATTGAGCACATCAGACGTTGCGTAATAAGGTCAGCCTCACCTCATCCTCTTCCCGAGGGTGCCGAGAGAAGGACTGTCCATGTCGCGCTCGTTTCCGCGCCGCTCCGTCGTGCTCACCGCCCTCGCCGTGCCCGCGCTGACCGCGCTCGCCGCCTGCAGCGGCGGCTCGACGACCACCTCCGCCGACGGCGGCAGCTCCGCCTCCGACGGCGGCTCGGCCGCGACCGGCAGCTTCCCCGCGACCGTCGAGCACATCTACGGCACCACCGAGATCGCCGCGGAGCCCACCCGCATCGCGACCGTCTCCTGGGTCAACGGCGACACCCTCCTCGCCCTCGACATCGTCCCCGTCGGCATGCCGATCGTCGAGTGGGGCGCGAACGACAACAAGTCCACCGACTGGATCGACGCGAAGCTCGAGGAGCTCGGCGCCGCCTGGGGCAGCGACAAGGCCCCCACCACCTACTCCGAGGCCGACGGCGTCAACACCGACGAGATCGCCGCGCTCACCCCGGACCTCATCGTCGCCGCCTACTCCGGCCTCACGCAGGAGGAGTACGACACGCTGAGCAAGATCGCGCCGACCATCGGCCCGCTCGCCGCGGGCTACACCGCCTCCTGGAGCGACGTGCTCACCGCCGTCGGCACCGCCACCGGCCGCAGCGACCGGGCCAAGGAGCTCGGCGAGCAGGTCACCGCCGATCTCGCGAAGGTCGGGACCGACAACCCCGAGGTCGGCGAGTCCACCTTCATCGCCTCGAACCTCTCGCTGACGGACCACACGATCAGCATCTACTCGGGCGACGACACCCGCCCCCGCTTCTTCACCGCGCTCGGCATGACCCAGGCCGAGGTCGTCACCGAGAACACGAAGGACGCGAGCACCTTCTACTTCGACTGGTCCGCCGAGCGCGGCGACGAGCTCGTCTCCGACGTCATCTACACCTGGGCCTCCGCCGGGGACACCGTCGAGACCTTCCAGAAGGACTCCCTGTTCCAGCAGATCCCGGCCGTCGCGAGCGGCGCCCTTGTCCTCACCACGGACGACCACCAGACCCTCTCGATCTCCGCGGCGAGCGTGCTGAGCCTTCCGTGGGCGATCGAGAACGTCGTCCCCGCCGTCGTCGAGGCCGCGAAGACGGCGCAGGCCTGAGACGTGCCCTCTCGCACCACCGTGCTCGTGATCGCCGGGAGCGTCCTCGCCCTGGCGATCGCGTGCGCGCTCTCCCTCATGGTGGGGGCGCGGACGGTCCCCCCGGGCACGGCGTGGCAGGCCCTCGTGGCCTACGACCCGACGCTCGCGGACCACGCGGTGGTGCACAGCCGGCTGCAGCGGACCCTCGCGGGCCTCGCCGTCGGCATCGCCCTCGCCCTCGCCGGCGCGGGCCTCCAGGGCATGACCCGCAACCCGCTCGCCGATCCCGGCATCCTGGGGCTGAACAGCGGCGCCGCCGCCGCGGTCGCCCTCGGGGTGTACCTGCTGGGCCTCGGCTCCGTCACCCAGTTCATGGTCGCCGGCTTCCTCGGCGCCGCGGTCGCCGCGGTGATCGTCTACGCGATCGCCTCCGCCTCCCGCTCCGGCGCCACCCCCGTCACCCTCGCGATCGCGGGGGCCGCCGTCACCGCGGGGCTCGGCTCCGTCGTGAACGGCCTCGTCATCCTCGACCAGGGCGCCCTGGACCGGATGCGCGCCTGGCAGGTGGGCACCCTCGGAGCCCGCGACCTCGGCGACCTCGCCCGGGTGGCACCGTTCCTCGTCGCCGGCGTGCTCGTGGTGCTCGGATCCGCGCGCGCCCTCAACGCCCTCGCCCTCGGGGACGACGCCGCGACCGGGCTCGGCGTCCACGTGGGCCGGGTGCGGACCGTCCTCGGCATCGGGATCGTCCTGCTCGTCGGCTCCGCCGTGTCCCTCGCGGGCCCCGTCGGCTTCCTGGGCCTCGTCGTCCCGCACGCCGTGCGCCTCCTCGCCGGCTCCGACCACCGCCGCCTGCTGCCGATCTCGCTGATCGTGGGGCCCGCGGTGCTGCTCCTGGCCGACGTCGCCGGCCGCGTCGTCGCTCCGCCCGCGGAGGTGCAGGTGGGCGTCATGACCGCGCTGCTGGGCGTGCCCGTCTTCCTCGTCCTGCTGCGCACCCGGAAGCGGGTGGCCCTGTGAGCGCCCGCCGCCGCCTCCTCGTCCCTCTCGCCCTCGCGCTGGTCGTCGCGGGCCTCGTCGTCGTGCGCGTCCTCGTCGGCACGCCGATGGTCTACGCGGACCTCGCCGTGCGCGCCGTGCTCGGCGAGCAGATCCCCGGGGTCTCCTTCATCGTCATGGACGACCGCCTGCCCGCCGCCGTCGTCGGGGTCCTCGGCGGCGCCGCCCTCGGGCTCTCCGGCACCGTCTTCCAGACGATGCTGCGCAACCCCCTCGCGAGCCCCGACGTCATCGGCGTGACCCTCGGCTCCTCCGCCGCGGCGGTCGCCGGGATGGCGCTCGTCGACGCCCAGGGCCTCGCCCTGTTCTGGTGGACCCTGCTCGGCGGGCTCCTCACCGCGCTCCTCGTCCTCTGGGTCGCGCAGGCGCACCGCCGCGGCGGGCACGGCGCCGGGGGAGCGGGAGCGGTCGACGACCGCTTCGTGCTCGTCGGCATCGGCGTGGCCGCCGCCCTCCTCGCGCTCGTGCAGTACCTGCTCAGCCGCATGGAGACGAAGAAGGCGGGCGACACCATGCACTGGCTGGTCGGCTCGCTCTCCGGGGCCACCTGGCCGCGGGTCGCGGTGCTCGCCGGAGCGCTCGTCGTCCTGGTCCCCGTGCTCGCGGCGCTCGTGGGCCGCCTGCGGATCCTCCAGCTGGGCGACGACACCGCCGCGAGCCTGGGCCTGCCCGTCCCCGCCACACGCATCGCGCTCGTGCTCGTGGGCGTGCTGCTGAGCTCCTTCACCGTCGCGGTCGCCGGCCCGCTGGCCTTCGTCGCCTTCCTCGCCGGGCCCATCGCGCGGCTCCTCGCCGGGCGTCCCAGCTTCGTCCTCGCCGCGCTGCTCGGCGCGGTGCTCGTGCTCGCGGCCGACGTCGCGGGCCAGAACCTCTTCGGCCGCGTCGAGATGCCGGCCGGCGTCATCACCGGAGCGCTCGGGGCGCCGTTCCTGCTGTGGATGCTCATGCGCTCCTCGACCACCGGCCGCGGAAGGTGATCCCATGGCCCAGCTGACCGCCTCCCACCTGCGACTCGCCTACGACCGCCGCGTCGTCGTCGAGGACCTCGACCTCGCCCTGCCCGAGGGGAGGGTGACGATGATCGTCGGCGCGAACGGCTCGGGGAAGTCCACGCTGCTGCGCGGGCTCTCCCGGCTGCTCCCACCGCAGAAGGGACAGGTGCTGCTCGACGGGCAGGACGTCCACGCCCTGCGCGGCAAGGACCTCGCCCGCCGCCTGGGCCTGCTGCCGCAGTCGCCGATCGCCCCTGACGGCGTGACCGTGCGCGAGCTCGTCACGCGCGGCCGCTACCCCCACCAGGGGCTGTTCCCCCAGTGGACCGACGAGGACGAGCAGGCCGTCGCCGAGGCGCTCACCCTCACCCGCACCGAGGAGCTCTCCGACCGCCTGCTCGACGAGCTCTCCGGCGGGCAGCGCCAGCGGGCCTGGATCGCCATGGCCCTCGCCCAGCGCACCGACGTGCTGCTGCTCGACGAGCCCACCACCTACCTCGACGTCACCCACCAGCTCGAGGTGCTCGACGTGGTCCGCGAGCTCAACCACCGCCGCGGCACGACCGTCGGCATCGTGCTCCACGACCTCCAGCTCGCCGCCCGCTACGCCGACCACCTCGTGGCCGTGCGCCAGGGCGCCATCCACTCCCAGGGCAGCCCCGCCGAGGTCATCACGGCGGAGACCGTCCGCGAGGTCTTCGCCCTCAACGCCCTCATCTCACCCGACCCCGTCACGGGCACCCCGATGGTGCTGCCGCTGACCCGAGAGACGCCCCCCGACTCCCAGGAGGACAGCATGACCGCGACCGAGAGCCCCGCCCGATCCGACGCCGCCGTGCGTGTCCCCGCCCTCGAGGCCAGCCCCCAGCTCGCCTTCTCGCTCACCGTCGCCGCCCGGCGGATGGTCGGCGCGAACCTCGTGCGCCTCACCTTCACGAGCCCCGACCTGCGCCACCTCGGCGTGGGCGGGCCGCTGCTGGACGTGCGCGTGAAGCTCATCGTCCCGGCGCCCGGGAGCACCACGGACCACTTCGCGGCGCTGCGGCCGACGGCGGTCTCCGATCCCTCCGCCTTCGACGGCTGGTACCGCGACTGGCTGCAGGTGGACCCCGCCGAGCGCGGCTGGATGCGCACCTACTCGGTGCGGGCGCTGCGCGGCGCGGGCCACCCCGGGAACGTGGGCCCCGACCCGGAGCTCGACATCGACATGGTCCTTCACCTCGAGGAGCCCGTCGTCGAGGGGACCGGCGTCGCCGCCCGCTGGGCCGCGTCCGCCCAGGTGGGCGACGAGATCACGCTGCTGGGCCCGAACACCCACCTGGTGGGCCCCGACTACGGCGGCATCGAGTTCCGCCCCGGCACGGCGCGCCGCCTCCTGCTCGCGGGGGACGAGACGGCGCTGCCGGCGATCTGCGCGGTCATCGAGTCGCTCCCGGAGTCGTTCACCGGTCACGCCCTGATCGAGGTGCCCGACGCGGCCGACGAGCAGCGCGTGCCCACCCGATCCGGCGTCGAGATCACGTGGCTCGCCCGCGGCGACGCCCCGCACGGCACCGTGCTGGACCCGGCCGTGCGGGCCCTCATCGAGGAGCGGCCCGAGCTCTGCCGGGACTGCACCGTGGGCGTGCCCTCGACCACGGGGGAGTTCGAGGAGGTCGACGTCGACGAGGCGATCCTCTGGGAGACCACCGAGGGCCAGGGACCGTTCTACGCCTGGCTCGCGGGGGAGGCGAAGGTCATCACGACCCTGCGCCGCCACCTCGTCAAGGAGATCGGCGTGGACCGCAAGCAGGTCTCCTTCATGGGCTACTGGCGCCAGGGCCGCGCCGAGGGCTGAACCCGTCGGTCGCGGCGGCACGGGGACGCGCGAGACTGGTCCCATGAGAGCCGTCGTCATCGAGCAGTTCGGGGTGCTCCCCGCCGTCCGCGAGGTCCCCGCGCCCGCCGCCCCCGCCGGGGCGGTGGTGCTCGACGTGGAGGCGACGGGCCTGTGCCGCTCCGACCACCACGCCTTCACGGGGCATGACGGAGACGTCACGCTCCCGCACGTGCCCGGCCACGAGCTCGTGGGCCGGGTCGCGGCGCTCGGCGAGGGCGTCCGGCGGGTGCAGGTCGGCGACCGCGTCACGACGCCCTTCGTCGAGGGCTGCGGCCGCTGCCGCTGGTGCCGCGAGGGCGCCTCCCAGGTGTGCCCCGACCAGACCCAGCCCGGCTTCACGCACGACGGCTCCTGGGCGGAGCAGGTCGTCATCCGCGCCGCGGACCACAACCTCGTGCCGGTCCCCAAGGATCTGCCCGCGGAGGCCGTCGTCACCCTCGGCTGCCGCTTCGCGACGGCCTACCGGGGACTCACCGCCCGCGCCGGCCTGCGCGCGGGAGAGGGCGTCGCGGTGATCGGCTGCGGCGGCGTGGGGCTCTCCGCGGTGATGATCGCAGCCGCGCTCGGGGCGCGACCGATCGCGGTGGACGTCGACCCGGGAGCGCTCGCGCTCGCCCGCGACCACGGCGCCGAGGTGCTCGTGGACACCTCGGGCCTCGACGCCGCGCAGGCCGCGGCGGCGATCGTCGAGGCCGCGGGGGAGCGTCCCACCGTGACCGTCGAGGCCCTGGGCCGGGAGCAGACCACCGACGCGGCCCTGTTCGCCCTCGCCCCGCTCGGCCGGCACGTGCAGATCGGCCTGTACGCGGCGCCGCCGCGGCTCGCGATGCCGCGGGTGATCGGGCAGGAGCTGACGGTGCTCGGCAGCCACGGCATGGCCGCCGCCGACTACCCGGGCCTGCTCGAGCTCGTGGTCTCCGGGGCGCTGCGCCCGCAGGATCTCGTCACGCGCACCCTCGATCTCGAGCAGGCGGGGGAGGCGCTGCTCGAGCTCGGTGAGCGCACGCGGCCCGGGATGACGATCATCCGGCCGTGACCGGCGGGCGGCGTTCCAGCGCCGCGCGCAGGCTCTCCTCGAACGGGGTGCGGGTCTCGCCGAGCTCCTCGCGAGCGGGCAGCAGCGCGCGGTCGACGCCGCGGGCGCGGGAGCAGAGCGAGCCGGCGAGGACCGCGCGGTCCCTCGGCCTGCCCGGGGCCTGATCCGGACCGGTACCCTTCCAGGGTGACTTCCGCGACCGACACCGCCCAGGACGGGCTCGACCTCCCGGGCGTGCCCGAGGGTGCGAGCGCCCCGGACGAGGGCCCCACCGATCCCCAGCACCCGCACCCGGGCCAGTGGCGACTGACGCACCTGCAGGTCTCGAACTGGGGCACCTTCCACGGCACCCACGACCTCGCGATCTCGCCCAAGGGCTTCTTCCTCACCGGCGGGCCGGGTACGGGCAAGTCCACGCTCCTGGACGCGATCAGCGCCCTGCTCACGCCTCCGCGCACGCTGCAGTTCAACGCCGCCGCCTCCGATGCCGGCCCGGCGCGCTCGAAGTACCGCCGCACCGTCGCGAGCTACGTGCGCGGCGCCTGGGCGATGCACTACGACCAGGCCACCGGTGAGTTCAGCCAGGAGGTGCTGCGCGACCGCAGCACCCTGTCCGTGGTCACCCTGCGCTTCTCCGACGGCCGCGGCGGGACCGTGCAGCTCTCCCGCCTGCTGCTGCTCCACGCCGGTCACAGCGCGGACAGCGACGTCAAGAGCCTCTACGTCATCGCGCGGCAGCCGCTCGACGTCGCGGACCTGCGCCCCTTCGTCTCCACCCAGATCGAGGGCAAGGCGCTCGCCGCGGCGTTCCCCGGCACCGAGACCTACCGACAGTTCCGTGAGTACCGCGCCGCCTTCTGCCAGCTCCTCGGGATCCCCGACGAGAAGGCGCTCGGCCTGCTGCACAAGATCCAGTCCGCGAAGGAGCTCGGCGACGTCAACGCGCTGCTGCGCGACTACATGCTCGACGAGCCCCGCACCTTCGACCTCGCGGACCAGGCGCTCGCCAACTTCCACAACCTCTCCGAGGTCCACGAGGCCCTCGTGACCGCCCGCGAGCAGCGGGACCTGCTGCGCGGCCTGCGGGAGAACCACACCTCGTGGACCGAGATGCGCCGCCGCGGCGGGGAGCTCGTGGACCGTCGGGCGGACATCGACGTGTTCGCCGCCCAGCACCTCGTGCGCCTGCTCTCCGGCGAGGAGGAGCGGCTCCAGCTGGACCGCGACCGCCTCACCGCGCAGCAGCGCCGGCTCACCCAGGACGTCGCCGAGGCGCGCGGGGACCTGTCCCAGCTCAAGGAGCAGCGCAAGCGGGCCGGCGGCGGCGAGATCGACGACTGGAAGCAGCAGATCGCCGGCCTCGAGGTCGAGCGGGAGCGGCGCCGCGAGCGGGCCACCGAGTTCTCCGCCCAGCTCGCGACCGTCGAGCTGCGCTCCCCGGCCGGTGAGGACACCTTCCTCGCCCTCCAGCGGGAGGTGCAGGCGCTGCGCGCCTCCCTCGAGGAGGAGGAGCGCGGGGCCGACGCCGCGCGCTGGGAGGCGGAGGCCGCGGTGCGCGAGCTCGGCACCCAGCTCCAGCGCACCCGGGAGGAGCTCGCCTCGCTGAGCTCCCGCGCCTCGAACCTGCACTCCGAGGACGTGGCCCTGCGCGACGCGATCGCGCAGGAGGTCGGGGTCGCCCCCACCGAGCTGCCCTTCGCGGCGGAGCTGCTGCAGGTCAAGGCCGGGGAGGAGGAGTGGACGGCCGCCGCTGAGCAGGCGCTGCGCGGCCTCGCCCGCTCGATCCTCGTGCCGGACCGCGTCTACCGGCAGGTCGCGGCCGTCATCGACCGCACGAGGCTGCGTCGTCGCATCTCCTACAACCGCATCAACACCGACCTCCGTCGGCCCTCCCGTGGGATCGACGAGCGCTCCCTCGCCGCGAAGCTCGACGTCAAGGACGGCGAGTTCCACGCCTGGCTGAGCGGGGAGATCGCCTCCCGCATGGACTACACGTGCGCGGAGAACCTCGAGGAGTTCACCCGGCTGGGCCGCGCGGTGCTGCGCTCGGGCCAGATCAAGCACTCCGCCTCCCGCCACGAGAAGAGCGCGGACCGCCAGATCAACGACCGCTCGCAGTGGGTGCTCGGCTTCGACAACCGTGCCAAGCGCTCGGTCTTCGAGGCGGAGCGCACGCGCGCCGAGCAGGCCCTGTTCGAGGCGCAGGCACGCCGGAAGGACGTCGAGACGGAGGCCGGGCGCCGCCGCGAGCGGCTCTACGCCCTGCAGGCGATCAGCACCGTCTCCTGGGACGACATCGACGCCGCCTCCGTGGCCCGGCGCGTGGCGAACCTGCGGGACATGGTCCGCGCGGCGGAGGACGGCTCCGCGGCGCTCACCGAGCTGGCGCGCCAGATCGACGAGGTCGAGGCGAGCATTGCCGAGAGCGACGAGGAGCTGCTCGAGGTGGTCCGCACCGCCGGCCGCCTCGGCGAGCAGGCCGAGCGCGCCGCGGAGCGCCTCGCCGAGGCCCGCGAGCGCCTCGAGGGAGCGACCCTCGCCCCCGAGGTCGAGGAGGAGCTCTCCGAGCGCTTCGCCGCGATCGCGCCGACGATCGTCCTGTCCACGATCGACCAGGTCACCAAGGACGCCTCCGCGACGCTCGACGCGGAGCTCATGGACCTCACCCGGCGCACCTCGCGCGCGGAGGAGGACATGCGCACCGCTATGCGCGAGTTCGTGCGGCGCTGGCCCGCGCAGGCCGGGGACACGGTCGCGACCCTCGAGGGGGTCGACGACTTCCTCGCGATCCTGCAGCGGATCGAGGAGGAGAAGCTGCCCGAGGTCGAGGACCGCTTCTTCGAGTTCTTCACCGGGAACACGCTCGGGGACGTGCAGGCGCTCGCGACCGCGATCGCGCGCGAGCCCGCGGAGATCCGCAAGCGGCTGCAGCGCATCAACGCCCTGCTCTCGCAGGTGGAGTTCCACTCCGGTCGCTTCCTGCAGCTGTCGATGCGGCCCGTGCACCTCGCCGCGCTCGACGAGTTCCGCGCGGCGCTCGAGGACGCGGTCACGGGCTCCACGCTCAACGACATGAGCCGCGACCGTGACCTCGCTGAGGAGCGCTTCCTCTCGCTGCGCCACCTCATGGACCTCATCGGCGCCGCCCGCACGCGGGACGACCAGGTCTCCCGTGCGATCCTCGACGTGCGCCGCCACGTCCACTTCCACGCCGAGGAGGTCGACGCCGAGGGGACCGTGGTGCACGCGCACGAGTCCGGCGGTCCGCTCTCCGGCGGCCAGAACGAGCGCCTGACGACCTTCTGCCTCGCCGCGGCGCTGCGCTACCAGCTGGCCGGCACCGGCCAGGAGGTCCCGCGCTACGCCCCGATCATCATCGACGAGGCCTTCTCGAAGGGCGCCGGCAAGTTCATCACCGCGGCGATGGAGTCCTTCCGCCACTTCGGCTTCCAGGTGCTGCTCGCGAACCCGGGCAAGAACCCGCAGGCCCTCGCGCCGTTCATCGGCGGCGTCGGCGTGGTCTCGATCCGGCAGGACCGCTACTCGCAGGTGGCGCCCGTCGAGTTCGTGCCGGTCCCCGGGTGAGGCCGGGCGCTCGGGCGCCATGGGGAGAACTCCCCATGGCCCGCCCCGGCCGCCGTCGATACCCTGACCGCTTCCCCCTGCCCGGCGCCGCGCCGGGAGGGGGCCGCGGCGCAGCGCCTCCCGGCGCCGGCCAGGAACGGATCACGAACGGAGTCGCCGCATGACGACCGCGCCGAGCACCGTCGGGACCCCTGCGCAGGCCGCGGTGCACGACCGGGTGCGGGAGCTGCTCACGGCGGCGGGCCGCGCGCTGCTCGCCGAGCAGCCGTCGCTCCAGGGCTTCGAGGACGCCCGCCCCGAGCGGGACCGTCCCTCGGGGGAGAGCGCCGAGGGAGCCCCGACCCTCGTGCACGTGAGCGCGCTGCTCGCCGCCCGCCGCGCCCCGGATCCGTCCCCGGCGGCGGCCGACGCGCTCGTCCGCGCGGTGGACGTCGTCGCCCGTCGGCGCCGCTCCGCCCCGGGCGCGTCCCGCACCCGCCACGGGATCCGCCACGTCGTGTGGGAGCTCGAGGACGGGGACCGGCTCGAGCTCGTGCTCGGCGTGCGGGCCGCGCTGCGCGTCATCAGCGCGCCCTTCCTGCCCTCCCCCGAGGAGGCGGCGCCGACGAGCCCGGCGGCGGTGCTCAGCCCTTGCGCACCGTCCCGCTGATCCTGCTCAGGGCCGCGAGCGGGATGTCGATCCAGTCCGGTCGGTTCCGGGACTCGTAGAGCGCCTCGTAGACGGCCTTGTCCGCCTCGAAGGCGGCGAGCAGCACGCGGGTCGCCGGGTCCTGCGGGGGGATGCCGGCGCCGGTGAGGTAGCCGTCGAGGAAGGCCTCCCGCGCCGCGTGCGCCCAGCCGGAGGCGTCGGTGCCGTGCTCGCGGGCCGTGACCGCGGCGGCGTAGTCGAGGCTGCGGAGCATCCCGGCGACGTCCCGCAGCGGGCAGTCCTCCCGGAGGCGCTCGGCGAGCGGGCGCAGCGGCTCGCCCTCGAAGTCCAGCAGCACCCAGCCGTGCCCGGGCGCGGCGAGCACCTGCCCGAGGTGCAGGTCGCCGTGGATCCGTTGCATCGCGGGCCAGGGGACCTCCGCCGCGCGGTGCAGCAGGGTCCCGAGCGCCTCGACGTGCGCGGCGACGGTCGGCACGGAGGAGGCGACGTCGGTGAGGCGGCCGCGCATCTGCGCGAGCATCCGCCGTGCCTCCGTGTCCCCCGTCGGCACGGTGCCCAGCGCGAGGGCGAGGTCCGCGTGGACGCGGGCGAGCACCGTGCCGAGCTCGCGGAGGGCGGCCTCGTCGAGCCGGCCGGCGGCGGCCTCGCGCAGCATCGTGCGCCAGGCGTCCTCGACGCCCGGCAGGAACTCCTGCGCCACGAGGGCGTGGGTGCGCCGCTCCCCGAAGGAGATCTGTGCGGAGCCGAGCACTGCCGGCACGTGCGGGCTGCCGGCGGAGGTCAGCGCGGACTGCAGGATCACGTCGGGGTTCTCGCCGTCGCCCAGGAGGCGGAACACCTTGAGGATCACCGGGGTGCGGCCGGTCTGCTCGTGGATGAGGGAGGTGTTGGACTGCTCGCCGCTGAGCACCCGGGAGGAGGCGCCGGGCCCGGCCGGCGGTGCCGCCTGCGCGGACCCCACCATCGGCGCGGGGTCCGCGAGCAGCCGCAGCCCGGGCCCCAGCGCCCCCGAGCCCTCGGCGAGCACGGCGAGCACGGCGTCCCGGCCGGCCGGGAGCGCGAGCGCGTCGGCGACGGCGACCTCCTCGGTCCTCGTCACGAGGGCGTCCTCGTCCGCCTCGGCGTCCGGGGCGAGCAGGGCGAGGGGCACCTGGTAGCGGGCCCGGCCCCCGCGGCCGTCGTCCACGGCGAGCACGGTCCACAGCACGGCGAGGTCGGCCCGCACGCGCAGCCCTGCCCAGGCCTCGACCTCGACGTCGAGGGTCTGGGGAGCGGGGCCGGCGGGGCGGTGCGCGAACCAGCGCCGCGTGGGCAGCCAGGCCCCGAGCGGGTCGCGGAGCTCATCGAGCAGCGTCTCCGGGGCGGGCAGCGAGGTGAGGTCGAGGCGTCCGCGAGCGGCATCGGTGGCGGAGGCGGCGGCCGAGGCGTCCATGCGGCCCATGCTAGGGCGGCGACCGGCCCGCGGGGTGCGAACCCCGCACACCGGCCGGTGCGCGCACGCCGTCCGGCCTCGGCCCGGGCGCCCTTGCTACCCTGGCCCGGTGCTCGATCCGATGCCGTGCTCCCGGTCGTCCGCCCGGCCGCGCGGCGACCGGCGCGGCCCCCTGGTGCGCGTCGCCGCGACCGCGGGCGCGACGCTGCTGCTGGGCCTCTCCGGGATCCTCCCGGCCTCCGCGCTCGGCGAGGACGGCACCTTCCCCCTCCCGCTCGAGTCCTCGAGCATCTCCGTGCTGCCGGACGCCGTCACCTCGGTCCCGCTCGACGCGCTGATCGACGACGCGCAGCAGGACCAGCTCGACGAGTCCACCGCACGCCTGGTGGTGCCGCCCTCCCTCGGCGAGACCGACGCCGCGGCGATGGCGGTCTCCGAGGACGGTCGCACGCTCACCATCTCGGGGGAGGGGACCTGGTCGCTGCTCGGCACGACCCTCGTGTTCACCCCGGACGACGGCGTCACGGCCCCCACCCTGCCCGTCGCGATCACCGTCGGCAGCATCCACGGCACCCGCTCGGAGCCCGCGGAGCTGAGCCCGACGGTGCTCGACGTCGCCTCCGTCGCGAAGCACTCCGCCGCGGGCGTCGACGTGCCGGTGGAGCTCGGCCTGACGGTGCCCTCGGGCGGCGGGGTCCGGATGACGCTCGACGGGCTGACCGCCCGGTCGAGCCTCTCCTCCGACGGCAGCCGCCTCGTCATCCCCGAGCAGGGCGGCTGGCAGCTCTCCGCGGACGGCTCACGGGTCACGTACTCCCCGGGCTCCACCCGGCTCGGCTACCAGCCCACCCCGGTGCGCTTCGTGGCCCTCGACGCCGAGGGCGCGCCGGTCGGGGCGACGGAGGTCGAGCTGACCGTCCCGATCATCTCGGACCTCAACTGGTCGGCCCCCTACGGCCAGGAGATCCGCTACTCGGTCTCCGAGGGGCAGCAGTACGTGGACCTCTCGACCCTGCGGCTCGAGCCGCCCGAGGGCGGGGAGGGTGTCGAGCTGTCCCAGGACGGCACCCGCGCGGTGGTGCCCGGCCAGGGGGTCTGGACGCTCGACCGCAGCGCGGGGGCGGTGCGCTTCACCCCGGAGAGCGCGGACGTCCACGTCACCGTCCCGATGACGGTCACGGGCACCGACGACCAGGGCAACGACGCGTCCCCCGGGGTGCTCTCCACGGCCTACCCGATCCTCCAGGACCGCTCCCAGGCGGCGACGCCGGGCAGCCCCGTCGTCTTCGACCTCTCCTCGGGGACCCGCGACCTCAGCGCGGACTCCCTCCACCTGGACGAGGCGGCGCTGCCGGACGGCGCGACGCTCTCCGCGGACGGTCTGACGGCGCAGCTGCCGGGGGTGGGGACCTGGACCCTGGACCTCGACGCGCTGACCCTCACCTTCGAGGCGTCGGAGGAGAGGACCGGGGTGGAGAGCGCGGTGACGGTCGCCGGCACGGGCATCTACGCCGACAACACGGCGACCGGGCTGTTCACGGCGCGGATCGTGGATGCGGTGCCGGTGCTCCGCGACGACGCCGAGCGGACCGGCACGGGCACCCCGCGCACGATCGACGTGCTCGCCAACGACACGGCCGGGACCGCGGCGGCCCCGCTCGTCGCCTCGAGCGTGCGGCTGCGCTCGCTCGACGCGACGAACCTGCAGGACCTCGACCAGTTCACGGGCAAGCGCCTCGTGATCCCGGGGGAGGCCACGTACACGGTCTCGGCCAACGGCTCGATCACCGTCACCCCGGTCCCGGGGTTCACGGGGGCGACGGAGGCGATCGAGTACACGGTCGAGGACGAGGACGGCGTGCCCGCGAGCGCGACCCTCTCGATCGAGGTGGATCCGGGCGGCGCGGTGGTCGACGGCGCCCGCACCGAGCCGAGCGGGATCAACTCGCTGCTGGTGGGTCTCCTGCCGAGCTCGCAGAGCACCTCGGTGGTGTTCGGGACGATCGTGCTGCTGCTGGTCTTCGGCGGCGGGGTGTCCCTCGCGATCGGCCTGCGCATGGAGCGGGACCGCCGCGACTGGGAGGACTGATCAGCCGCAGCCCTCGGGGGTCGCGACCGGCGTCCCGAGCGCCTTCTCCGCGGCGCCGCTGCCGGCGAGGTCGGAGAAGCCGTCGCCCAGCAGCAGGTCCACGCTCGCGTCGTCCCGACCGTCGAGCGTGAGCTCCGCAGCGCCGACCTGCGCGAGGACCGACTGCGCGGCGAGATAGCCGGAGGGCCCGTAGACGATCACGGCGGCGCCGGAGGCCTGCGAGGTGTTGCCGACCTTCCCCGCGGTGTAGCCGCGATCGGCGAGGGACTCGGAGACGCGGCCCGCGAGGCCGCTCCGCCCGGTGCCGTTGAGGACGTTCACGGTGACGTCCTCCGGCGCGGCGGGCACCGCCCCCGCCTCGGGGCAGGTCACCTCCGGCTCGGCCCTGCCGAAGGTCTTCGTGGCGATGACGCCCGGGGCGGGGTTCGGCGTCCGCAGCTGTCCGATCGCGTACGCACCCACCCCGAGCAGCAGGACGGCGGCGACGGAGAAGACCGCGATCTGGGTGATGCGGAACCGCCGGGTGCGGCGGGCGCGCAGGTCGCGGCGTCGGACGTCGTCGGCCGAGCGGCCGTAGGGGTGGGTGCGGTGCGGATCGGACATGGTGGCCTCGCGGGGTCCCGGGTCAGTCCAGCGGGCGGTACCGGATGCCGAAGGCGTCCAGCCGCGGGAGGTGGGCGCGCAGCCGCTCCTCGAACTCGTCCCAGCTCTGCTCGGGGGAGCCCCAGGCGCGCTCGGCGAGGGCGCACACGCGCGGGAACGCCATGTACTGGACCTGCTCCGCGTCCGGGAGGTACTCGGACCACAGCTGGCCCTGGATGCCGAGGACGAGGCGCTCCTGCTCCTCGGTGATCTTCTTGGGCAGGAGGCGGCCGGTGTAGACGTCCTTGACCGTGGTGAGGCCGCCGATCGCGAGCGGCTCCTCCTCCGGATCGGCCTGGTAGTGGTCGAAGTAGAGCAGGTCCGAGGTGGCCACGATGGTCTGGAAGCCTCGCGAGACGGCCTCGGTGACGCCGGCCGGGCTGCGCCAGTTCATGATGACGGTGTCGTCGGGCAGGTGCGTCTCGAGCACCTCGTCCCAGGCGAGGACCCGCTTGCCGCTCTCGGCGAGGACCTCGGAGGCGAACTGCGTGAAGCGCCCCTGGATCTCGGAGACCCGGGTGAGCCCCCACTCGTTCATGCGGCTGCGGGCCGCGCTCGAGCGCTCCCACTCCCCGCGCGGGACCTCGTCGCCGCCGATGTGCACGTAGGGGGCGGGGAAGATCTCCGCGACCTGCGTGAGCACGTCGCGGACGAAGTCGAAGGCCTCGTCGGAGACGCCGAGCACGTGGTCCGAGATCCCCCAGACCTGGCGCACTTCGAGCTCGCGGTCGGGGACGTTGCCCAGCTGCGGGTAGGCGGCGATCGCGGCCTGCATGTGGCCGGGCAGGTCCACCTCGGGGACGATCATGACGCCGCGGCGACGGGCGTACTCGACGAGCCCGCGCAGCTCCTCCTGGGTGTAGGAGCCCTCGTGGACGGTCTCGTCGAACTCGAGGCCCTCGGCCATCTCGCCGTGGCGGCCGACGACGGTGCGGGTGCGGCGCGCGCCGATCTCCGTCAGGCGCGGGTAGCCCTTGATCTCGATGCGCCAGCCCTGGTCGTCGGTGAGGTGCAGGTGCAGGACGTTGAGGCGGTGCAGCGCGAGGGCGTCGATCATGGTCTCGACCTCCTCGACCGGCAGGAAGTGCCGGGAGACGTCGAGGTGGAGCCCGCGCCAGGCGTACTTCGGGGAGTCGGCGATGGTCACGCAGGGGATCGAGCCGCCCGCGCCGGTGACGATCTGCGCGAAGGTGTTGCGGCCGTCCGCGAGGGCCGCCTCGCTGCCCGCGGTGAGGCTCGCGCCCGAGGGGGAGATCGACAGCGTGTACTCGGTGCGGGGGAGCTCCTCGGACAGCCCCACGGAGAGGCCGTCCCAGGGATCGGTGGTCTCCCAGGTGCCCGCGCTCCAGATGACCGAGCGCGGGAGCGGGACGAGGGCGATGGGATCCGGCATGGACATGTCTCCTGAGACGGCGTCGTTCCTGGCGAGAGGCTTCAGTCTGCCACGTCGCGCGCATGGTCGTGACGACGGCCACACGGGTGCGCCCCGGGCATGGCGGAGCCCCGGTCGGCGGACCGACCGGGGCTCCGGTCACGGCGTCCTGCTCCTTCCCGGTGACGCGTGCGCGTCGAGCAGGCCGTCGTGGTCCCGAGCGGGCTCGGGAGTCTCGTAGGGCCTCCGCGTCAGCGGTAGGTCACGAAGACGTGGGGGGCGCTCCAGATCGAGCGCTCCATGACCCGCTGGCGCGAGCCCGAGGCGTCGATGATGGTGCCGTTGCCGGCGTAGATGCCGATGTGCCCGTAGTCGTTGCCGGTGAAGGCGACGAGGTCGCCGACCTTCGCCTCGGACTGCGAGATGATCCGGCCGCCGAAGGTGTACCCCTTGGCGGTCTTGCGCGACAGGTCGATGCCGGCCTGGTTGTACGC
This sequence comes from Brachybacterium horti, assembly GCF_054777615.1. Lineage (NCBI taxonomy): Bacteria > Bacillati > Actinomycetota > Actinomycetes > Micrococcales > Dermabacteraceae > Brachybacterium > Brachybacterium horti. The sequence continues at coordinate 471,093 of NZ_BAAHAM010000001.1, read as the reverse complement.
GTGGTAGACGAGGCCGGAGCAGTCGAAGCCGGTGGAGGGGCTGGAGCCGCCCCACTTGTAGCCCACGCCGATCTGCGCGCGGGCGGCGGAGACGATGGCCTGGCCGTCGAAGCTCGAGCCGACCTCGTCACGGCTCGTGCCGCGATCCGAGCCCGTGGAGCCGATGCGGACCCCGCGGTCCAGGGCGGACCAGGTCTTCGGGCCCACGACGGTGTCGACGCGGATCCCGGCGGCGGACTGCAGCGAGCGGACCGCGGAGGCGGTGCCCCTGCCGAAGACGCCGTCGACCTTGAGGTTCGCGCCGGCCTCGTTGAGCGAGGACTGGAGGGTGCGCACGGCCGATCCGCGCGAGCCCTGGCGCAGCAGGGACGAGGAGGAGCCGGACGAGCTCGAGGAGGAGGCGCCCTTCTTCTCGGACCCGTTGAGGGCGGCCCAGGTCTGGGGGCCCACGACGCCGTCCACCGCGATGCCCGCGGAGGACTGGGCGCTCTTGACCGCGCGGAGGGTCCTCGAGCCGAAGACGCCGTCGGCGGAGATGCCGGCGCCCTGGTCGTTGAGGCTCCGCTGGAGGCTCTTCACGGCGTCGCCGCGGGCCCCGAGGCGGAGCTTCACGGAGGAGTAGGACGAGCTGGTGGCCGGAGCGGCGACCGGGGCGGTCACGGCGCTGCGGACGGTGCTCGCGGCCGGTGCCGGGGCGGCCTGGGCGGAGGGTGCGGACTGGAGGGCCCCGGTCGCGGTGACGGCGCCGAGGACGGCGACGCCTCCCACGCCCTTGCCCACCGGGACCGCGAGTCCTCGGTAGTCGATGACGGCACGGCCGGTCGCCCGGTGCGTGCCTCGTGATGCGGTGCGGAACATGTCCGTCGAGCTCCTTCTCCGTCGCCGCACAGGCTTCACCGGCACGGGGGAGCTGCCGGCCTGCGCCCGTCACCCAGGGAAGCGGAGGAAGCGTCCTGGGCGGTGACGGGAAGGCGGCACCCGGGACGGGTGCCCGGTGGAGGCGGCACCGCCACCCACCGTAGGTGGCGTTCTCAGGGTTCCCCCAGGGAGTTTGCGTCGCACGCGACCTTATTTGACGAAGCTTTTACTCGATTTCTCGAACTACCACCGTGTCGTTCAGTCGAAACGGGCATCGTCGTGTTAATTACACGGGTGTCATTCGCTCGCGGTGAGAGGGGCGTGCTCGGGATGTGGAGAAGCTGCGGTCGCGAGCTGGGAGCGGGCTGACGGCGCTCGCCGCCGGCATCGGGGCCGACGGGGCCGACAGGGTGGGCGGGGCCGGCAGGGTGGGCGGGGCCGGCAGGGTTCCGGGCAACAGGAAGGCCCGGGGCCCGCATCCTCGTGGATGCAGGCCCCGGGCCCGGTGGTCGGGGTGACAGGATTTGAACCTGCGACCTCCTCGTCCCGAACGAGGCGCGCTACCAAGCTGCGCCACACCCCGGTGCGGATCCTCGCCTCAGCGAGTCACCGATCAGGAACATTACCAGTGCTCCGGGCGTGCGCGGGACTCAGTCGGGCCGTCGGGCCCGCAACGTGAGCAACGTCGCCTCCGGTGGTGTGAACAGACGGTAGTTCGAATAGGGGCTCGCCCCCATCCCGGCGCTCACCGTGAGCGGGACGCCCTTCCAGGTGGAGAGGCCGCGGGCCTGCTCCCGAGGGATGTCGCAGTTGGTCACGAGGGCGCCGTAGCCCGGCAGCCGCAGCTGCCCGCCATGGGTGTGGCCCGCGAGGACCAGCTCCGCGCCGTCGGCCACGAAGGCGTCGAGCACACGGCGGTAGGGCGCATGCGCGACGCCGAGCCGCAGCACGTTCCCGTGCTCCGGGGCGGGGGGCTCCACGGCGGCGGGATCGGGGAAGCGGTCGCGCTCGAGATGGGGGTCGTCGACCCCGGCGAGCCGCACCTCGAGCCCGCCGAGCTCGATCGTGGCCCGGGTGTTGGTGAGATCCTTCCAGCCGAACTCCCCGAGCCGCCGCGCGAGCTCCTGCGTGGGCAGGTCGCCGTCCGTGCGCTCGGTGAGGCCCGCGGGGCGGGCATCGGGGAGGAAGTAGCGCAGCGGGTTCTTGCGCACGGGCGCGAACATGTCGTTCGAGCCCATGACGAAGGCGCCCGGCCGGCGCAGGAGCGGCTCGATCGCCTCGGCGAGCACGGGGACGGCCGCCGCGGAGGCGATGTTGTCCCCGGTGTCGATGACCAGGTGCGGCCGGTAGGTCGCGAGGTGGCGCAGGAAGTCGAGCTTGCGCGACTGGTCCGGCACGAGGTGGATGTCGCTGATGTGCAGCAGGCGGATCGTGCGGGCGCCGGGCGGCAGGATGCGCAGCTCCTGCTCGCGCACGGTGTACCTGTGGATCTCGACGTGGCGCGCCCACACGTGGGCGGCTGCCGCCGTGGCCGCCGCGGCACCGGCGGTGCCCAGGGCGGCCAGGGGGAGGGCGCGCATCAGCCCTTCCCGCTGGACTGGCGGATGGTGACCGTGCTGCCGGGGGCGAGCTTCGTGCCGGGCGCGGGATCCGTCCCGATGACGTACCACTGGCCCACCGTCGCCGAGGGCTCCCGGACGACCTTCGTCGTGTAGCCGGCGGCCTGGAGCGTGGACTGCGCCGCGCTGAGGTAGTTCCCGGAGACGTCCGGCACCGTGCCGGTCTCGGCGGGCTTGCCCGCGGCCGTGTTCGGCGCCGCTCCCGAGGGGGCGGCGGGGAACGCCTCGTTGGGCAGACCCTCGGAGGCCTTCGTCATGTACTCCTGCCAGGTGGGCAGCGAGACCGTGTTGCCCCAGACCTTGCCGCTCTGGAGGACCTCGCCGTCCACCGAGAAGCCGGCGGGGCGCACGTTGGCGTTGGGGTGGCCGAACCACACGGCGGTGGACATCTGGCGGGTGAAGCCGACGTACCAGGTGTGGAACTGCGAGCCGGAGGTGCCGGTCTTGCCGCCGGCGTCGTGGCCCGGGATGACCTTGCCCTTGCCGGTCGCGCGGGGATCGGTGAGGTCCTGCTCGAGGGTCCAGGCGATCTCGTCCGCGACGGACTTGTCCATGACCTGGTCGCACTTGGAGCCCGTGGTCTCCATCGTGTCGCCGTTGCGGTCCACGACCTCGTTGATGCCGGTGGGCTTGCAGTAGGTGCCCTCCGCGGCGAAGGTCGCGTAGGCGGAGGCCATGTCGAGGGCGGAGATGCGCAGCTCGCCGAGGACCACCACGGAGGGGGCCAGCTCGGTGCCGTACATCTCGTCGATCGGCATGTCCCAGGTGGTCTGGTCGTACGGGTTGTAGGTCGCGGGGATCGCGCCGAGGTCGCGCGCGGTGTCCGCGATGTCGCACAGGTCGAGCTGTCGCGCCATGTTCGCGTAGGCGGTGTTCACGGAGAACTTCGTCGCGTTGAGGACCGTCTCCATGGAGGAGAGCGGGACGGAGACGGCGTTGTCCGGGTTGTAGCCGGCGGTCTCGTACCAGCGGCCGCGGTTCAGGCACTTCGCGGGGAAGGTCTTCATGACCTCGCGCTTGGTGCCCACGGTGTCGTAGATCGACTTCCCGCTCTCGAGCCACTGGGCGAGCACGAAGGGCTTGAAGGTCGAGCCGACGGGGAAGCCGCTGCCTCCGCCGAGGGACTTCGGGACGTTGTAGTTGATCGCGGTCTCGCCGGCGCCGGCGTCGGCGTACGGGTTGAACGTGCGGTTCTCCGCCATCGTGAGGATCTTGCCGGTGCCGGGCTCGACCGTGACGATCGAGTGGCCGAAGCCGCTCGCGGAGTCCGCGGGGACCTTCCGGTTGAGGATCTCCTCGGCGTCCTTCTGGAGCTTCGGGTCCAGCGTCGTCTTGATGGTGAGGCCGCCGCCGTAGAGCAGCTTCCGCCGCTCCGCGGCCGTCGGCGCGAAGGACTGGTCGTTCAGGAGGGTGCGGGTGACGTAGTCGCAGAAGAACCCGCTGCCGTCGGCGGAGGCGCAGCCGGCGCGCACCGTCTTGATCTTCAGCATGTCCTCGACGGGCTGCTTCGTGTACTTGTCGTAGTCCGCCTGGTCGATGTAGCCCTGGTCGAGCATCGTCCACAGCACCTCGTTGCGGCGCTTCTGGCCGGCCTCGGGGTGCTTCACCGGGTCGTACTGGTTGGGGCCGTTCGTGATGCCCGCGAGCAGCGCCGCCTCACCGGGGTTGAGGTCCTTCGCGCTCTTGGAGAAGTAGTGCTGGGCGCCCGTCTCCACGCCGTACTGGGAGGGGCCGAACTGGGCGACGTTGAGGTAGCCGTTGAGGATCTCGTCCTTGCTCCACTTCTTCTCGAGCGAGATCGCGAGCTTCGCCTCGCGCAGCTTGCGGCCGTAGGTCTGCTCGGTCGCCGCGTCGATGTCCTCCTGGTCGCCGCGCTGGACGGCATCCATGAGCAGGGCGTTCTTCACGTACTGCTGGGTGAGGGTCGAGCCGCCCTGGGTCGAGCCGCCGCCCGCGTTGCTCGCGAGGGCGCGCGCCATGCCCTTGGGGTCGATGCCGCCGTGCTCGTAGAACCGCTTGTCCTCGATCGCGATCACCGCGTGCTGGATGTTCGGGGAGATCTCCTCGAGCGGGACCATGATGCGGTTCTCGGTGTAGAAGGTCGCCAGCAGCGAGCCGTCCGAGGCCTCGATCCGGCTCGCCTCGTTCAGCGGCTCGACCTCGAGCTCGCTCGGGTACGAGTCGAACAGCGTCACGCCGTCCTCGGCGACGGCCGAGGAGGCGGAGACCGCCGGGAGGAAGAACGCCGCCAGCAGGACCCCACCGAGGAGCGCCACGGCCACGAGGCCGAGGAGCAGGTAGAGGGTCTGGGCCAGGGCGACGGGGAGCGAGCGGGCTCCCTCGGGGCGCGAGGACGTGGAACGGGCCATGCTCCCTACAGTACGGCGGGCCCGTTCCCAGGTTCCATCTGCCATGCCCGCCTGGACGGAATCTTCACGAAGGCTCCCTGTCCCCGGGGAGCGGGAGCGGCGCCCGAGGTCGTGCCCGACGGACCGATCGAACGGGGCCCGCTTTTGCGCTGTGGCATGGGTCTCCCTAGAGTGAGGGGGAAGCCGACGGATCGACGGAGATCCATGAAGGGGGAGGATCGATGACGATCGGGGCCACCGGGGTCGGGGACGACCAGAGCTGGGCCGCACGCGGGGCGTGCGCGGGGATGGACCCCGACGAGTTCTTCGTCCAGGGGACGGAGCAGAACCAGATCAAGACCGCGTGCGGGCGCTGTCCCGTGCGCACGCAGTGCCTCGCCGACGCGCTCGACAACCGCATCGACTTCGGTGTGTGGGGCGGCATGACCGAGCGCGAGCGCCGCCGCCTGCTGCGCCGGCACCCCGAGGTCAGCAGCTGGACCGCGCTGCTGCAGCGGGCCACCAGGGAGGCGGTTGGCAGCTGAGCCGCCCGCCGCGCAGGGCGCGGCGCCGGTAGGCTCGCCCCATGAGCGCACCGACCCGCTGGGAGTACCTGACCGTCCCGCTGCTGATCCACGCGACCAAGCAGATCCTCGACAACTACGGCGAGGAGGGATGGGAGCTCGTGCAGGTCGTGCCCGGCCCCAATCCCGAGTCGCTCGTCGCCTACATGAAGCGGCCCCTCGACACGGCCGGGGCCTGAGCCGTGACCGCCGCCCCCGCCGGGCGCATCGCCGCACGCCTCGAGGCGCTGGGGCTCGCCCTGCCGCCCGTCGCCGCGCCCGTCGCGGCCTACGTGCCCGCGATCCGCACCGGTGACCACGTGCACACCTCCGGCCAGCTGCCCTTCGTGGACGGCGCCCTGCCCACGACCGGGAAGGTCGGCGCCGGGGTCGACCCGGAGGAGGCCGCGCGCCTCGCCGCGATCAGCTGCCTGAACGCGCTCGCCGCCGTGGCCGACCTGCTCGGCGGGGTCGCGGCGCTCGACGCCGTCGTCCGGGTCGTGAAGGTCACCGGCTACGTCGCCTCCGCGCCGGAGTTCACGGGCCAGCCGGCCGTCATCAACGGTGCGAGCACGCTGCTCGGCGAGATCCTCGGCGAGGCGGGCACGCACGCCCGCAGCGCCGTCGGCGTCGCCGTGCTCCCGCTGGACTCGCCGGTCGAGCTGGACCTCCACGTCGAGCTCGCGCCCGGGACCGTCTGAGATGGGCCCGGAGCCGCAGCGCGAGCCCGCGGCGCCTCCGGTCGAGCTGCGGCTGGTCCGGGCCGCGAACCCCGGGGCGATGACCCTGGACGGCACGAACTCCTACGTGATCGTCGACGGGGAGCGCAGCTGGGTCGTGGACCCCGGGCCCCGGGACCCGGAGCATCTCGCGGAGCTGCTCCTCGCCTCCGCGCCCCGGCCCCAGGGGGTGCTGGTCACCCACCGCCACCTCGACCACACCGCGGGCGCGGCGACCCTCGCCCGGCAGCTCGCCGCGCGCAGCGGCCTCGAGGTGCCGCTGTGGGCCGCCGATCAGGACGCGGTCACCGGCTCGCGGCCCCTGCCCTCCACCTTCGAGGGGGACCACGGGACCGTCGCGCACGTCATCCATCTGCCCGGCCACACCGCGGACTCCGTGGGCGTGCTCGTGGACGGCGGGCGGCTCCTCAGCGGCGACACGCTGCTGGGCGGCGGCTCCTCGACCGTCATCGTGCCCGACGACGGCGGCACGATCCACGAGCACCTGCAGTCCCTCGCGATCCTGCGGGCCATGGCGGTCGACGGCCGGATCAGCGCGATCCACCCGGGCCACGGGCCCGCCGCCGAGGGGCCGCTGGACGCGCTCGCCCTCGTGGAGACCGCGATCGCGCATCGCGAGGAGCGGATCGAGCAGGTGCGCCGCGCACGCCGCGCCGGGGTGCTGACCCTGGACCGCCTGGTGCGCGCGATCTACGGCACGGAGCTCCCGCCCGAGCTCGAGAAGGGTGCCCGCTGGAACCTCCGCGCGACCCTCGAGCATCTCGCCGCCGGGCGCTGAGGCGCCGCGCACCTCTCGGGTTTTCCTGCCCCCGTCCCCGGACGGCACGAGCGCCCGCCCCCCGTGAGGAGGACGGGCGCTCGTGCGTGCGAGGGGTCAGCGGGCGCGGCGGCGCAGGCGCTCCACGTCGACGATGAGCACGGCGCGGGCCTCGAGGCGGATCCAGCCGCGCGAGGCGAAGTCCGCGAGGGCCTTGTTCACGGTCTCGCGGGAGGCGCCGACCAGCTGGGCGAGCTCCTCCTGGGTGAGGCCGTGGGCGACCATGACGCCGTCGTCCGTCTGCCGGCCGAAGCGCTGGGCGAGGTCGAGGACGTTCTTGGCCACGCGGCCGGGGACGTCCGCGAAGACGAGGTCCGCGAGGGACTCGTTGGTCTTGCGCAGGCGGCGGGCGAGGGACGCGAGCAGGTGGCGGCCCACCTCCGGGCGCTGCGCGAGCACCCGGTAGAGATCCTGCTGGGAGAGCGAGTACAGAGTGGACTCGGCCACCACGGTCGCGGTCGCGTTGCGCGGGGCGGGGTCGAAGAGGGAGAGCTCGCCGAGGGTCTCGCCCGGGCCGAGCACCGCGAGCAGGTTCTCGCGGCCGTCGCCCGAGGCGTGGCCCACCTTCACCTTGCCGGCGCCGATGATGAACAGGCGGTCGCCGGGATCGCCCTCGCGGAAGATCACCGCGCTGCGGTGGTAGTCCTCCTGCTTCATCGACGCGAGGACGGCCTGCTTGCCGTCCTCGTCGAGAGCCGCGAACAGCGGCGACGACCGTACGATGTTCTCGTCCACGGGTCCTCCTGGTGATCGGGTCCCGGAGCCGCCGGGACCGTGCCTGTGCCGATCGTGACGGCGCTCCACCCCTCGGTGGTCGCAGTCACATCATGGGGGAACACTATCGCGCCCGGCGCCCCCAGACCCGCCGCCCCGCCAGACCGAGGAGCCGAAACGATGTCCCAGGCCGCCCCGCGCCGCACCCCTGCGGGCTCCCGGACGGTCCCTCGGGGAGCGGCCGACGCCGCCGCCGTGAGCCTGCGCCTGGCCGCTGAGCACCCTGGCGCACGCACCGAGCTCGACCATCGGGACGCCTTCGAGCTGCTCGTCGCGACGGTGCTCTCGGCGCAGACGACGGACGCGAGGGTGAACAGCCTCACGCCCGCGCTCTTCGGGCGGTGGCCCGGTCCCGCCGCCCTCGCGGCCGCCCCCGAGGAGGAGGTCGCCGCGCTGCTGCGCCCGCTCGGCATGGGCCCCACGCGCGCCCGGCGCGTCGTCGGCCTCGCCGCGGCGCTGCTGCGCGACCACGGCGGCGTGGTGCCGGACGACCAGGCCGCCCTCGAGGCTCTGCCCGGGGTGGGGCGGAAGACGGCGCACGTGGTGCGCGGCGCCTGGTTCGGGCACGAGCTGCTCGCCGTGGACACGCACGTGGGGCGTCTCGCGCGCCGGCTCGGCTGGACCGCCGCGACGGATCCTCGCGCGGTGGAGGAGGACGTCGTGGCCCGGGTCGCCGCCGACGGCGCCCCGGGCGAGCTCACCCGGCTGGGCCTGCGCCTCATCCTCCACGGCCGACGGGTCTGCACCGCCCGGGCGCCCCGCTGCGAGGACTGCGTGCTCGCGGACCTCTGCCCGAGCGCGGGAGCCGCCGCATGACCGGGGGAGCGGGGCTGCCCGCCTTCCTCTCGGGGATCGCGGAGCGCGCCGCCCGCGGTGACGAGGTGCTCGTCGCGGACGTCGGTCGCCCCGACGCGCCCCTCCTGCCGCCGCGCGAGGAGGCGCGGCGCAGCGCCGTGCTCGTGCTGCTGAGCGGGACCACCGCGGAGGACGCGGAGCTCGTGATCGAGGAGCGCGGCCACCGTCTGCGCTCGCAGCCGGGCCAGTTCTCGCTGCCCGGCGGCGCCATGGACCCCACCGACCGCGACGAGGTGCACACGGCGCTGCGGGAGGCGCAGGAGGAGACGGGCCTGGTCGAGGGGGCGGCGTGCGTGCTCGGCGCGTTCGCCCCGATCGGCATGCCCTGGCGGCGCCAGTACGTCACGCCGGTGCTCGCCTGGGCGCCCGAGCGGCCGGTGCTCGGCGTGCAGGACCCGGTCGAGGTCGAGCGGGTCGTGTGGGCGCGGCTCCAGGGCCCCGGCTCCCTCGGCGATCCCGCCCGACGGCTGCGCGGCCGGCTCGACGGGATGGACGTCGGCCCCGCCTTCGACCTGCCCGAGCAGGCCTTCGTCTGGGGGTTCACCGCGCTGATCCTGGACCGTGTCCTCGTCGAGCTGGGTCTTCCGTCGGTGCCCCCGGATGCCCCCGCCCGGGAGGTCCCCGCCGAGCGCCGGAGGCAGCGTCCGGACCCCGCACCGGGACGGCGCGTCCCGGGGAGCGCGGGCCTGTAGACTCGATCGGCGGCGGCCCCGTGGGCGGCCCCGCCACGCCCGCGTCCCCGACGCGGGCCTCTCCAGTGACCAGCCCCCAGACCCCAGGACAGGACGGGATCAACGTGCCACGCGGCAAGGTGAAGTTCTACGACGCCGAGAAGGGCTTCGGCTTCATCCTCGATGACGAGGACGGACAGAGCGTCTACGTCCACGCGACCTCGCTCCCCGAGGGCGTGACGACGCTGCGCCCCGGCGCGCGCGTCGAGTTCGACATGGTCGACGGCCGTCGCGGCCCGCAGGTGCTGTCCCTGCAGCTGCTCGAGCCGGCGCCCTCCGTGTCCCGTGCGCGCCGACCGAAGCCGGAGGAGATGGCCACGATGACCGAGGACCTCATCAGGCTCCTGGACGACGCCTCCAACGGCCTGCGGCAGGGGCGCTTCCCCGACCGCGGCCATTCCCAGAAGATCGCCACCGTGCTGCGCGCCGTCGCGGACAACTTCGAGGCCTGAGACCCATGACCCAGCCGACCACCGCATCCCGCCGTCCCCGCACCGCGAAGCCGAAGCTCGACGCCGTCGCGGCCGCCGCGATCGAGCAGGCCCGCGAGGCCCTCGTGGAGGTCACCGAGCCCGGGCAGGTGGGCGAGCACCTGCGCGCCGAGCCCGCCGGTGAGCGGCTGGTCACGCACGTCTTCGACTGCACGATGCCCGGCTACCGCGGCTGGTCGTGGGTCGTCGTCCTCAGCCGTGCGCCCCGAGCGAAGGCGGCGACCGTCGCCGAGACGGCGCTGCTGCCCGGCGAGGGCGCGCTGCTGGCCCCCGCGTGGGAGCCGTGGGCGGAGCGTCTGAAGCCCTCCGACGTGGGCGCCGACGACCTCCTGCCCTTCCAGGAACAGGACGTGCGCCTCGAGCAGGGCTACGAGGCCACCGGCGACGAGGACGAGGACCGCGTGGCCCAGTGGGAGCTGGGTCTGGGCCGGGAGCGCGTGCTCTCGCCCGAGGGGCGCGCCGAGGCCGCCGAGCGCTGGACCGAGGGCGAGTTCGGCCCGCGGCAGACCTCGCACCGCGGCCGCCGCGGCACGGTCACCGCGACCTGCTCGAGCTGCGGCTTCCTGTCGCTGCTCTCGGGATCGCTGCGCACCGAGTTCGGGGTCTGCACGAACGAGTGGTCCCCGGCCGACGGTCGCGTGGTGCACCTGGGCTACGGCTGCGGTTCCCATTCGCAGACCGGCCAGGAGGAGACCGATCACGAGGCCGCGCGCGGCGCCGGCGTCGTGATCGACGAGCTCGAGGCGGACCTCGAGCTCCAGCAGCCCACCTCCGACGAGCAGGCTGCTGACGAGTCGGCTGCTGACGAGTCGGCGTCCGGCGAGCAGGCCGCTGACGAGCCCGTCGTCGTGGACGCCCCCGCGGAGCCCGTGACCGAGGTGCCGGAGTCCGACGAGCAGGTTGCCGATGAGCCGGCCGCCGCCGATGAGGCCGTCGCTCCCGGCAAGGGTGAGGACTCCGCCTCCTCCGAGGACACTGACCGCACCGAGGAGCCTGCTCCCGCGGAGGAGTGAGCGGGGCCGGGACCGGCTCGGCGCGCTGCTCCACCGGCCGGTCATCCCCGGCGGCGGGTCAGCGCAGCGAGACGGCGACGCGGGACAGGAGCGCCTCGATCGCGAGCAGCGGCGGCACGTTCCCCGCGATCCGTGAGCGCGCGCCCAGGACCGCCTCGAGCAGACCGAGCGTGGTGTGCGCCGAGCCTCCGCCCGCTGCGTGCTCGATCTCCGGCGTGACCTCGACGTTCACGAGATCGCTGCCGGACCCCAGCTGGCGCGTGAGCACGTCCCGCAGCACCGAGTGGGCATCCAGCAGATAGCGGTCCAGCACGTCCCGCACGAGACGGGTCTGGCGTCGCTTCGCGTCCTCCTCGAGCTGGCGCAGCTGGCCGCGCAGCGCCGGCGGGACCTTGCCGTCCTCGATGCCCGCCGAGCGCAGGAACCGCTCCTTCTCCTCGGTCGCGACGAGGTCCGCATGCTCCTTCGCCTCCGCGGTGGCACGGTCCACGAGCGCCTGCGCGGCGAGCACCGCCTGGCCCGTCCCGCGCAGCCCCAGCAGGCTCCGGGCGGACTCCTCCCGCGCCGCGAGGGTGCCCTCCTGGGTCGCGTAGCGCAGGGCGAGGCCGATGTGCCCCTGGGCGGCGCGGGCCGCGCGCACGGCGAGGTCCTCGGGGATGCCGTCCCGCCGCTGCAGCAGACCGGCGACGACCTCCGCGGAGGGGACGGTGAGGGTCACGAGCCGGCAGCGGGAGCGGATCGTGGGGGCGAGATCCTCCGCGGAGGGGGCGCACAGCATCCACACCGTCGCCGGGGGCGGCTCCTCGATGGACTTCAGCAGCACGTTGAAGGTGCCCGCGCTCATGCGGTCGGCGTCCTCGACGACGATCACGCGGTGCCGCCCCGTCGCGGGGGAGCGCTGCGCGGTCATGACGAGGGAGCGCACCTCCTCCTTCGCGATGGAGAGCTTGTCCGTCGCGACGACGGTGACGTCGGGGTGGGTGCCCGCGAGGACGGTGCGGCACGCGGTGCACTCCCCGCAGCCGACGCCCTGCTCGCACTGGAGCGTCGCGGCGAAGGCGCGCGCGGCGGTGGAGCGGCCGGAGCCGGGCGGCCCCGTCACGAGCCACGCCTGGGCGAGGGACGCCTGACCGGTGGCCGCGCGGTGGAACTGGACGACGGCGGCCTCCTGGCCCACGACGTCCTGCCACACGGCGCCCACGGCCGGGGCGCTCACAGCTCGTCCCGGTGCTTCGCAGGGACGGGCTGCTCGAAGGTCGGGTCGAACAGCTGCAGCACGCCGGAGACCTTCTCGAGCACCTGGGCGTGCACCTCCTCCTTGGGCAGCGCCGCGTCGATCACGGCGAAGCGGTCGGGATCGTCGGCCGCGAGCTGGAGGAACTGCTCGCGCACCGCCTCGTGGAACTCGAGCCCGGCCCGCTCGAGGCGGTCCATCTCCCCGGGCGCGCGACGCTCCGCGAGCGCCGCCGGGGGCAGGTCCAGCAGGATCGTGCGGTGCGGCAGCAGGCCGTCCACCGCCCACAGCGACAGGGCGGCGATCTCCCGGGCCTCCAGCTCGCGACCGGCCCCCTGGTAGGCGACGGAGGAGTCGAGGTACCGGTCGCCGAGGACGAGGCCGCCGCGCGCCAGGTGCGGGCGGACCCTCGAGGCGATGTGGTGGGCGCGGTCCGCGGCGTAGAGCAGGGCCTCCGCCCGCGGGTCCACGTCGTCCCCGTGCAGCACGAGCTCGCGGATCTGTGCGCCCAGCGACGTGCCGCCGGGCTCACGGGTGGTGAGCACGAGGTCCTCGTCGACCATCCGGTCGTGGATGAGGTGGTCGCGCAGCATGGACATCTGCGTGGACTTGCCCGCGCCGTCGCCGCCCTCGAAGGAGATGAACACGCCGCGGCGCGGCGGCCGCGGGGCGGGGACGGTGAGGGCAGGGGGCAGGCCTCCGGGCATCATCGGGCGGCCTCCCCGGGGTAGACGACGCCCAGCTCGGCGCGCACCGCGTCGAGGGTGTTCATGACGGAGAGGGTGTCCGCCCAGCTCATGAGCGGGGACTCGAGATCCCCGGCGGTGATGCGGCGGGCGGCCTCCGCGATCTCGTAGGCCATGCCGTCCCCGCCGATCCCCGGCGCCTCGAAGGAGGCGCTGCGGCCGTCGAGCAGGGTCACGGTGAGCGTGGTGGGCGCGAAGAAGGCGCCCGCGAGGCGCGCCTGCCCCGCGGTGCCGCTGATCACGGCCTCGGTGGGCGTGCGGGCGCGCAGGGTGGTCCCCAGCCGGGCCCGGCCGCGCTCGCCGCGGGCGAGGATGCCGACGTATCCGTCGACGCCCGTGGGGGTGAGGTCGCCGCGCACGGCGAGGTCGGTGAGGTCGCCGAGCACCATCTGGGCGAAGGAGACGGGGTACACGCCGAGGTCGAGCAGCGCGCCGCCGCCCAGCTCGGGGTCGTTCATGCGGTGGGAGGGATCGGTGGGCATCGACTGCCCGTGATCGGCGGCGACCTCGATGATCTCGCCGAGCAGCTTGGACTCGAGCACCTGGTTCAGCACGTCGTAGTGCGGCAGGAAGCGCGCCCACATGGCCTCCATGGCGAAGACGCCGCGCTCCCGCGCGAGGTCCAGCAGTTCCGCGGCCTGGCCGGCGTTGAGCGTGAAGGCCTTCTCGACCACGACGGGGATCCCGGCCTCGAGCACGGGGCGCGCGAGCTCCGCGTGCTGGGCGTGCGGGGAGGCGACGTAGACCGCGTCGACGCCGCCCGCGGCGAGCATCTCCTCGACGCTCGTGAAGGCGCCGTCGGCCCCGTGCTCCGCGGCGAAGGCGCGGGCGCGCTCCGCGGAGCGCGAGACGACGGAGACCACCCGGGAGGCGGTCGCGCGGTGCGCGGTCTCCGTGAACTGGGTGCCGATGTGGCCGGGGGAGACGACACCCCAGCGCAGACCCGGCGCGGCCGCCGGCTCGGGGGTGCGGGGTGCGGGGAGCACGAGCGGCTCCCCGGGCGTGTTCTCGCGCGAGCTCATGCCCCTAATCTACCGAGCCGTCCCGACGTCCGTGCGGGACGTGGGGACGGCTCGGTCCTGGGGAGGGGAGGCCCGGCTCAGCCCTTGACGGCGCCGGAGGTCATGCCCCGCACGAGGAAGCGCTGCAGGGAGAAGAACACGATCATCGGCACCACCATCGAGATGAAGGCGCCGGCGGTGAGCAGCTCCGTGCCCTGGCCCTGGGTGCCGAGCATCTGCTGGAGGTCCACGATGATCGTCTTGTTCGCCCCGCCGCCGATGAACAGCTTCGCGATGAGCAGGTCGTTCCAGACCCACAGGAACTGCAGGGTCGCGAACGCCGCGATCGCCGGGGAGGACATGGGCGCCACGAGCCGCCAGAAGGTCTGGAAGTGGCTCGCGCCGTCGATCTTCGCGCTCTCCACGACGGAGCCCGGCAGGGTCGCCATGTAGTTGCGCAGCGTGTAGACGGCGAGCGGCATGCCGAAGCCGGTGTGCAGCAGCCACACCGCGACGAACTGGCCGTTGATGCCCAGGCCGCGCGGCCCCAGGAGGTCCAGCATCGGCTGGAAGGCCACCTGGATCGGCACCACCATGAGCGCGACGATGACGATGAACAGGAGGTCCTTGCCGCGGAACTCCATGAAGGTGAACGCATAGGCGGCGAAGGCCGCGAACATGATCGGCAGCACCGTCGCCGGCACCGCGACCACGATCGAGTTCACGAGCGAGGTGCCCATGGAGGCGCTGCCGAGCACCTGGGCGTAGTTGTCGAGGGTCCACCCGCCCTGGGTGAGGGCGCTCCACCAGCCGCTCGTGGCGGCGGCCTCGCGGGTGCGGAAGCTCGTCACGAGCAGGCCGAGGGTCGGCACCGTCCACAGCAGCGCGAGCAGCGGCATGACGATCATCGCGAGCGGGGAGCGCCGACGGCCGTCGGCCATGGTGCCCCGGGTCGACGCCGTCGGAGCGGGGGTGCGGGTCGTCGCGCTCATCGTCCTGCCTCCTGGGCCCGGAAGCTGCGCACCTGGTACACGAGGATCGGCAGCACGAGGATCAGCAGCACGACCACGACCGCGGAGGCCTGGCCCGCCTGCTGGTCCGTGAACAGCTTGCGGAAGAACAGGTTCGCGATGACGTCCGTCGAGTACAGGCCGTTGGTCGTCACGTAGATGACGTCGAAGACCTTGAGCACGAGGATCAGCACGGTGATGAAGACCGCGAGCAGGGTCGCGCGCACCTGCGGGAAGATGATCTGCCAGAAGATCCGCGCCTCGCTCGCGCCGTCCATCCGGCCCGCCTCGATCGTGTCCTCGGGGACCGCCTTGATCGCGGAGCTGAGGAGCACCATCGCGAAGCCCGTCTGCAGCCAGATGAGGATCACCATGAGCAGCAGCGAGTTCAGCCGCGCCGAGTCGAGCTGGTACCACGGCTGCGGGTCCCCGCCGAGGGCGACGACGATCGCGTTGAGCAGTCCCGTCTGCCCGCTGCCGGGGGCGTTGTACGCGTAGACGAGGCCCCAGATGGTCGCCGCGCCCACGAAGCTGATCGCCATCGGCAGGAAGATCAGGGACTTCGCGATCTTCTCGCCCGTGGGGGAGAGCTTGTCCGCGAGCACCGCGACCCCGAGGCCCAGCGCCACGGTCGCGATCGGCACCACGATGATCCACAGCAGGTTGTTCAGCAGGGCGGACCAGAACTCCCCGCTGCCGAGCACGGCCGTGTAGTTCGACAGGCCCGCCCACTCCGTGGAGTCCGCGTTCGCGAAGGAGTAGACGACGGTCTGCACCGTCGGGTAGAGCAGCAGCAGGGCGATGAGGCTGAATCCCGGCAGCAGGAAGGCGTAGGGGATCACGCCCTCGGAGAAGCGGGAGGGGAGCCCCTCGACGCACATGTTGAGGAAGCGGAAGAACAGCACGGACCCGCCGATGCCGACCACGAGCCCCAGCAGCCCGATGACGACGCTCGAATTGCCGAACCACTGCGGGTAGTAGGCGAAGGCGAGGAAGATGTTGCAGGCGAGCCACGCGGTGAGCACCATGCCCACCGCGCCGACCACGAGCCGCACGGGCCGGGCGGGGGAGCCGGCCCGCTCCTCGCGCGCTGCGACGGCGGTGGTCACTTCGGCCACCCCGCCTCGATCTCGTCGCACACCTGCTGCGAGTCCTTCGAGCCCTTGAGCCACTCGACCATGCCGGTCCAGAAGGAGCCGCCGCCCACCGCGCCCGGCATGACGTCGGAGCCGTCGTAGCGGAACACCTGCGCGCCGGAGGCGATCTCCGCGACCTGGCGGGTGATCTCGTCCGGGTACTGCGAGGCGTCGAAGGTGGTGTGGGGGCTGAGCCAGCCGCCCGCCTGCGCCCACGGCCCGCCGAACTCCGGCGAGCTCAGGAACCTCATGAGCTTCACGGAGTCGTCGTTGAGGGTGAACAGCGCCGCGAGGTCGCCGCCGCCCAGGATCGGCTGGCCGTCGAAGCCGCCCTCCCAGGTGGGCATCGCGAAGACCCCCACCTCGGAGTCGAGGTTCTTCTGCACGTCCTCCGGGAAGAAGCCCGTGACGAAGTTGCCCTGGCGCACGTACATGGCCTTCGGCGGGTCCTCGAACAGCGGCAGCGGGGCCTCGGAGAAGGGCGTGTTGAGGATCGTGTCCGTGCCGCCGAGCACGTTGCCCTCGCCCTTGAGCAGGTCGCCGAGGAGGTCGAAGACCTGCACGACCTTCTCGTCGTTGAAGGGCATGCGGTGGTAGATCCAGTCGTCGTAGACGTCCGGGCCGTGGACGCGGAGCATGAGCTCCTCGATCCAGTCGGTGCCCACCCAGCCGGTGGCCTGGTCCGCGGCCCAGCCGTCGGACCACGGGGTGATGCCGTCGGCCTTGATCTCGTCCGCGATGCCGTACAGCTCCTGCATGGTCGCGGGCTCGGCGGAGTACCCGCCCTCCTCGTACGCGGCCTTCGGATACCAGATGAGCGACTTGCAGGCCATGCGCACGGGGGCGCCGTAGACCCGGCCCTGCAGCCGTGCCGAGTCGAGGAAGCCGGGGATGAGCGTGCCGTCGAGCGCGTCGTAGTCGAGGTAGACGTCGATCGGGACCACCTTCCCGCCGCGCGCGAGGTCGAAGAGCCCGCCCGGCTGCGGGAACAGCGCGACGTCCGGGGCGTCGCCGGAGCCGACCCGCTGGCGGATCGTGTTGGTGAAGTCCGTGTCCGCCGTGTACTGCACGGTGACCCCGGACTCCTTCTCGAAGTCCTCGAGGGAGGCGAGGAAGGCCTCCTGCTCCTGGCCGCCGAAGGCGCCGAGCACCGTCACGGTCCCGGAGCCGGGCACGTCGCCCTCGGTGTACTTCTCCGCCGTGGCGGTCGTGCCGCCGGAGGAGTCCGGGTTCTGGAGGCAGCCCGCGAGCCCTACGGCGGCGGCCGCGGTCGCGGCCCCCGTCATGGCCGCGCGCCGGCTGAGGCGTCGTTGCATCATCACTCCTTCGTGGGAGGGCCGTCGGTGAGGTCACTGTAACCGTGCCCGCGCTCGGAAGAGGTCTCGGATCGGCGACGATCCCGCAGGTCGCACGGACGCACGCAGGGCGCGGAGCCTCAGCTCCGCGCCCTGCGCACCGGGGAGGCGGCGACCGACCGGTCGATCCTCACCCCACCCCCGCCGTCACTTCTTGGCGGTGGTGCTCTTCTTCCTCGTCGTGGTCGTCCGACGGGCCGGCTTCTTGGCCGGACCCTTCGCACGCTTCTCCGCGAGCTTCTCGATCGCGACGTGCTCGGTGATCTCCTCGACCTTCTCGGTCGCCCGGAGGGACACGTTCGTCGTGCCGTCGGTGATGTACGGGCCGAAGCGGCCGTCCTTGATGACGATCGGCTTCTCGCTCGTGGGATCCGTGCCGAGCTCCTTGAGCGGCGGCTTCGCGGCCGCGCGGCCGCGGGTCTTGGGCTGCGCGTACAGCGCCTTCGCCTCGTCGAGGGTGATGGTGAAGATCTGCTCCTCGGTCTCCAGGGAGCGGGAGTCGGTGCCCTTCTTGAGGTACGGGCCGTAGCGGCCGTTCTGCGCCGTGATCTCCGTGCCGTCCGCGTCCGTGCCCACCACGCGCGGCAGGCTCAGCAGCGCGAGCGCCTCCTCGAGGGTGATCGAGGAGAGGTCCTGGGACTTCAGCAGCGAGCCGGTGCGGGGCTTCGGCTGCTTGGACTTCGGGACCTTCTTCTCGCCCTCCGCGGGCTCGGGCAGCACCTCGGTGACGTAGGGGCCGAAGCGGCCGTCCTTCGCGACGATCTCGTGCCCGCTCGCCGGATCGGTGCCGAGCACGCGGCCGTCGTCCTTGGCGCGCTCGAGGAGCTCCTTCGCGGCCTCGACGGTCAGCTCGTCGGGCGCGAGGTCGTCGGGGACGTTCGCGCGCTGCGGGTCCGCCCCCTCGATCAGCTCGCCGTCCTCGCCGCGCGCCGCCCGCTCGACGTAGGCGCCGTAGCGGCCCACGCGCAGGGTGATCCCCTCGCCGATCTCGATCGAGTTGATGGCGCGGGCGTCGATGTCGCCGAGGTCGTCGACCATCGGCTTCAGACCCAGCGGGCCGTCCTCGCCGGTGCCGTAGTAGAAGGAGCGCAGGTAGTCCGCGCGGGAGAGGTCGCCGCGGGCCATGCGGTCCAGCTGCTCCTCCATCTGCGCGGTGAAGTCGTAGTCGACGTAGGTCTCGAAGTGCTCCTCGAGCAGGCGCACCACGGCGAACGCGACCCAGCTGGGCACGAGCGCGGTGCCGCGGCGCAGCACGTAGCCGCGGTCCTGCACGGTCGCGACGGTCGAGGCGTAGGTCGAGGGGCGGCCGATGCCGCGCTCCTCGAGCGCCCGCACGAGCGAGGCCTCCGTGTAGCGGGGCGGCGGGGTGGTCGAGTGGCCGTCGGGCGTGAGGTCGCGGGTCTCGAGCTCCTGGCCCTCGCTCATCTGCGGGAGGCGCTTGTCGCCGCCCTCGTCCTCGCCGCCGTAGCGGCTCGCGTCGCGGCCCTCCTCGTAGGCGGCGAGGAAGCCGCGGAAGGTGATGACGGTGCCGGCGGCGCGGAAGGTCGCCGTGCGGTCGTCCTTCGCGAGGGTCAGCTCGACGGTCGAGGTGGTGCCCTTCGCGTCGGCCATCTGCGAGGCGACGGTGCGCTTCCAGATCAGCTCGTAGAGGCGGAACTCGTCCCCGGAGAGCTGGCCGGCGACGTCCGCCGGGGTGCGGAAGCGGTCCCCGGCGGGGCGGATCGCCTCGTGCGCCTCCTGCGCGGACTGCGACCTGTTCTGGTAGACGCGCGGCGTGTCCGGCACGTACTGGGAGCCGTACAGCTCCGAGGCCTGGGCGCGGGAGGCCCGGATCGCCTCGGAGGACAGCGTCACCGAGTCCGTGCGCATGTAGGTGATGTAGCCGTTCTCGTAGAGCGACTGCGCCACCCGCATCGCCTGGCGCGCGCCGAGGCGCAGCTTGCGGCTGGCCTCCTGCTGCAGCGAGGAGGTCGTGAAGGGGGCGGCGGGGCGACGCGTGTACGGCTTCGACTCGAGGCTCGTGACCTGCGCCGGGGCGCCCGTGAGCGCCTCGACGAGGACCCGAGAGGAGTCCTCGGTGAGCACCACGGCGCCGTGCGAGCGGGGCTTGAGGGATCCGTCGTCGGCGAAGTCGGAGCCGGAGGCGACCCGCGAGCCGTCGACCGTCTGCACCTTGGCGGTGAAGGCGCTCTCCTCGGTCGCGAAGGTGCCGGTCACGTCCCAGTAGTCCGCGGCGACGAAGGCCATGCGCTCGCGCTCGCGCTCGACGACGAGCCGCGTCGCGACGGACTGCACGCGGCCCGCGGAGAGCGAGGGCTTGATCTTGCGCCAGAGCACGGGGGAGAGCTCGAAGCCGACGAGGCGGTCGAGGATGCGGCGCGTCTCCTGGGCGTCGACGAGGCTGCCGTCGATCTCGCGCGTGTTCGACAGCGCGCCCTGGATCGCGTCCCGCGTGATCTCGTGGAAGACCATCCGCTTGACGGGCAGGGTCTTCTTGGGCTTGAGGGTCTCGAGCAGGTGCCAGGCGATCGCCTCCCCCTCGCGGTCCTCATCGGTGGCGAGGTAGAGGTCGTCGACGTCCTTGAGGGCCTTCTTGAGTTCGGCGACCGTCTTCTTCTTGTCCGCGCTGACGACGTAGTAGGGGTCGAAGCCGTTCTCGACGTCGACGCCGAACTTCCCGTACGGCCCCTTCTTCATCTCCGCCGGCAGGTCGCGGGGCACCGGGATGTCCCGGATGTGCCCCACCGAGGCGAGGACGATGTAGTCGTCCCCGAGGTATCGGCCGATGGTCCTCGCCTTCGCGGGGGACTCGACGATCACCAGATGCCGTCCGCCAGTCACGGTTCGCGTTCCTTCCTCGCCGCGCTCAGGCGGCCCGTCGTCCCGGGAGCGGGATCCGTACCCATCGGGCTCCCGGCGAGTGCTCACGGTACACGTTCGCCCCGGGGGCGCTCCGGGACGTGCGGGACCCGCAGGACCAGCACGAGCGCGAGCCACAGAGCGGTCCCGCCGCAGACCAGCGCCGCCGTTCCCGTGTACCCGGCGGACTGCTGGGCCGCGTCCTGCAGGTCGAGCGGCAGCGAGAGCGAGGCGAGGGTGAGCAGGCCGACGATCGTCGCGACGAGGCCCACGAGGGCCAGCAGCGCCGAGGCGGCCGAGTCGAGCACGCCGTGGCGGGGTCGGCCCGCGACGGCCGGGGCGCCCGCGCGGCGGCGGCCGCGGGCCGAGGCCCGGGCGAGACGGGAGCGGCGCAGACGGGAGTGGGTGCCGTCGACGCACAGGACGAGGAACGTCCAGGTCGCGACCACGAGGATCGCGCCGACCACGTCGCTCGGGCGGTGCCAGCCGAGCACGAGCGTCCCGATGCCGGCGCCGGCCGTCCAGACCGCGCCGAGCAGCGCCACGAGCCAGCGCGCGGCGCCCGAGGCGAGCACGAGCGCGACCGCGGCGCTCGCCGCGAGGGCCGTGTGCCCCGAGGGGAAGGAGTTCGGCGTCACGTCGATGCCGGGGCCGAGCGCCTCCCGTACGACCACGAGATGCTTGACCACCTGCGTGGTCACGTTCGCTCCCGCGACGAGGGCCGCGAGCGGCACGAGCAGGCCGGGCCGCCGCCGGATGAGCACCAGCACGACGGTGAGCACGAGCACGCCGATGATCACCGGCACGCTCACGCTGCCCACGGCGAGCTCCGCGAGGGCGGAGAAGCGGTCCTCCTGCGACTGCGCACCGGAGAGGATCAGCTGGTCCAGCCGCTGCCCGCTCGCGGTGCCGACGGCGAAGCGGGCGAGCGCGACCGTCGCGACGACGCAGGCGGCCGCGACGAGCAGCGAGAGGATCGGCGCGACGACGCCGCCGCGCACGCGGACGCGCTCGGGCGCCGCGGGCGGCGCCGCGACGGGCTCGTCGTGCGTCGTGGGGTCGGTGGGCTCGGCGGGTGTCGTCACAGGCTCAGCATCCCGGTCGTGACCAGCTCGCGGATCTGCGGGAACAGCGTCTCGCGGGCCTGGTCGGGGTCGGTGTCGGTGAGGGCGCAGACGGCGGAGACGGTCTGGCCCAGGGTGAGGGTGCCGTCGAGGGCGCCGACGGTGGCGGCGAGCAGCTGGTCCGCACGGACCGCGCGGGCGAGGCCGGCCCCCTGGACGAGCTCGATGAGCGTGGGGTCCCAGGCGCCTGGGGTGAGGTGGCGCCGCTCGACGACGTCCGCCGCGCGCACGGGGCGGGAGGCTGCGAGGGCGTCGTCGTCGATCCCGGCGAGGACGTCGATCATCGTGAGCGAGGTGCTCAGGTGGGAGGAGAGGGTGCCCGAGCCGGTGCCCGTCGCCTCCTCGCTGCGCAGGATCCCCGGTCGCGGTGCGGACCCGTGCTCGGGCCGGCGCAGGAGCAGGTAGCCGAAGCCCACGCCCTCCACGCCGCGCGCGGCGAAGTCGTCGAGCCAGGCTTCCTGCATGTCCTGCCAGCGGGGGTCGCGCTCGGTGACGCCGCCGTCGCGGCCCCAGGTCTCGGCGTACTGGGCCGGGTCCTCGGTCTCGCGGAGGATCACCCAGGCGTCCACGCCGTCGGCGCGAGCGGGGTCGAGCCAGGCGCGCGGGTGCGCGTCCGTCGCCTCGCCCGTGGGAACCTCCCAGTTGCCGAGCATGACGGCGCGACCGCCGGGGGCGAGGTGCGAGGGCAGCGCGCCCAGCAGCTCGGCGAGCAGGGTGTCCCCGGCGCGGCCGCCGTCGCGGTAGGTCCAGGAGCCCTCGGCGCCCGCGGTGCGGTCGTGCGCGAGCGCCGTGTCCCGCGGGGTGATGACGAAGGGCGGGTTGGAGACGACGAGGTCGAAGGTCTCCCCGGCGACCGGCTCGAGCAGGGAGCCGTGGCGCAGCTCGATCGGGGCGGCGCCCTCCTCCGCGTTCAGGGCCGCGTTGAAGGCGGCGACGGCGAGGGCCCGCTCGGAGAGGTCCGTCGCGACCACCCGGCGGGCGTGGCGGGCGGCGTGCAGCGCCTGGATCCCGCCGCCGCAGCCGAGGTCGAGCACGGAGCCCACCTCGTCCCGGGGCGTGATCCGGGCGAGGGTGAGGGAGGCGCCGCCCACACCGAGCACGTGCTCGCCGCGCAGGGGCCGCCCGGTCGCGAGCTCGGAGAGGTCCGAGGCGATCCACCAGGCGATCTCGCCGGCGTCGTCCTGCGCGGAGTAGGGGGAGAGGTCGATCGCGGCGCGCAGCAGAGGCTCCCCGTCGGCCGCGTCCTCCTCGTCGCCGGCGGGGACGAGGATCCCCAGCTCGAGGGCGCCCTCCGCGCCGAGCGAGGGGAGGGCGGCGTCGATCAGCGGGCGGGGGACCGCGGCGCCCAGGGTCAGCACCGAGAGCAGCACCGCGAGCGGATCCGTGCGGCCGCGCAGGACCCGACGGGCAGGGACGGGGTTCTCGCGCCGCAGGGCGGCCACGGCGAGCGGGCCGTAGAGGTCCTCGGTCGCGGCGATCGTGTAGTGCGCCGCGAGGAGGTCGGCGCGCAGGGCGCTGACCAGGGGTGGGATCACCCGCGGCGGGGCGTCCAGGACGTCGGTCTGCATGGCTACGATTGTGCCCCAGCGGGCCCGACCGGGACGTCCGGACATCGGGGGATCCCGCGAAGATCCTGTGAGGAGGAGCATGCGTGCAGGGCAGGCGGACGATCTCCTCCGCGACCTCTCCCTGCCGCTGACCCGTCGCGGCTGCCTCACCCATGTCGAGCACCTCCCCGAGCGGGAGGGGAGGCGCGGAACGTTCCCGGAGTGGACGGACCCGCGGCTCGTGGAGCATCTGGCCGCGCGCGGCATCACCGCGCCGTGGACCCATCAGGAGCAGGCGGCGACGCTCGCCCACGAGGGGAGGCACGTGGTGCTCTCCACGGCGACCGCCTCCGGGAAGTCGCTGGCCTACCTGCTGCCCGTGCTGAGCGCCGTGGGCGCGCGCGAGCTCGACCACTCCGCGCCGCGGGCCACCGCCCTCTACCTCGCCCCCACCAAGGCGCTCGCCGCGGACCAGCTCACGAACATCACCGCGATGGCGGACGGCGCCGGGATCCGCGACGCCCGGGTCGCCGTGTACGACGGCGACACCCCGACCGAGCAGCGACGGTGGATCCGCCGGCACGGCTCGGTGGTGCTCACGAACCCGGACATGCTGCACTTCGGGATCCTGCCGGGGCATGAGCAGTGGGCCTCCTTCTTCCGCGCCCTGCGCTACGTCGTGATCGACGAGTGCCACAGCTACCGGGGCGTGTTCGGCAGCCACGTGTCCCTCGTGATGCGGCGGCTGCGGCGCATCGCCGCCGCCTACCGGGCCGAGCCCACCTTCGTGCTCGCCTCGGCGACGACCGCGAACCCGGAGCTCTCCGCGTCCCGGCTCGTGGGGGAGGACGTCGTCGCGGTGACCGAGGACGGCTCCCCGCGGGCCGGGCTCACCGTGGGGCTGTGGGAGCCGGGCACGCGCGAGGCGGCGATCGACGGTCGCCCGCTCGAGGACGGTGCAGGACCCCCCGCTGCCCCCGATTCCCCGGGGCCCCGCCGCAGCGAGGAGCCGCTGCGGCGCTCCGCGACCTCCGAGGCCGGGGCGCTGCTCGCGGACCTCGTCGCGGCGGACGTCCAGAGCCTCGTCTTCGCCCGGTCGCGCCGGGGCGCGGAGCTCGTCGCGAGCGGTGCCCGGCGGCTGCTCGAGCAGCAGGCGGAGCAGCACGGATCCGGCGCGCTCGCGGATCTCGCCGGGCGGGTGAAGGCATATCGCGGCGGCTACCTCGCCTCCGAGCGCCGCGCCCTCGAGGACGACCTCCGCTCCGGGGAGCTGCGCGCGCTCGCCTCGACGAACGCGCTCGAGCTCGGCATCGACATCGCGGGTCTCGACGCGGTGATGATCGCCGGCTGGCCCGGCACCCGCGCCTCCCTGTGGCAGCAGATGGGCCGCGCGGGGCGGAAGCAGACGGGGCCCGGGGCGCTCGCCCTGTTCATCGCGCGGGAGGACCCGCTGGACACCTACGTCGTCCACCATCCCGAGACGGTGTTCGGGGCGGAGGTCGAGGCGGCGGTGTTCGACCCCTCGAACCCGTACGTGATGACCCCGCACCTGTGCGCGGCGGCCTCGGAGCTCGCGATCAAGGACGGCGAGGAGGGGATCTTCGGGCCCACGGCGCGGGAGCTGCTGACGACCCTCGCCGCGCGCGGCGTGCTGCGCCGCCGCCCCACCGGCTGGTACTGGACGCTCAGCGAATCGGCCCATGACCTCACCGACCTGCGCGGCAGCGGCGGGGAGCCGGTGCGGATCGTCGAGGCGGGCAGCGGCGCGCTGCTGGGCACGGTGGACGCCGCGAGCGCCCACACCCAGGTCCACGACGGCGCCGTCTACCTCCACCAGGGCCGCTCCTACGTGGTGGACCACCTCGACGTGGACCAGGCGGTCGCCATGGTGCACCGCGAGGACCCCCTGCACTCGACGCATCCGCAGTCCCAGTCGACGATCCGGATCCGGCAGGCGGACCGCGAGGTCGAGTGGGCCGACGGCGTGCGGCTGTGCTTCGGCACGGTCGACGTCACGGACCAGGTCACCGGCTACCAGGTGCGGGACGTGTTCACGCAGGCGGTGCTCGCCCAGCATCCCCTGGACCTGCCCGCCCGCACCCTCACCACGAAGGCCGTGTGGTGGGTCGTGCCGAAGGCCCGCACCGACGCCGCCGGCATCCCCGACGAGGAGCTGCCGGGGGCGCTGCACGCCGCGGAGCACGCCGCGATCTCGATGCTCCCGCTGCTCGCGACCTGCGACCGCTGGGACATCGGCGGGGTCTCCGCCGCGCATCACGAGGACACCGGTGAGCCGACGATCTTCGTGTACGACGGCGCACCGGGCGGTGCGGGCTTCGCCGAGCGCGGGGCCGACGACGCCGCGGCCTGGCTGCGGTCCACGGCGGACATGATCGCCGAGTGCCCCTGCGAGAACGGGTGCCCCGCGTGCGTGGTCTCCCCGAAGTGCGGCAACGGCAACGAGCCGCTCAGCAAGCCGCGCGCCGAGGAGCTGCTGGCCCTCCTGCACCCCTGAGGCCGCCGCGCTCACGGCAGCTCCGCAGGGCCGGGGCCCGCCCGGGAGCGGGCCCCCATCGCGCCGAGCGGTGCGGCGTCGACCTCGACCCGGACCAGCACGTCCCAGCCCTGCACCTCGCAGGAGACGAGACGCGCCTCGTTGCGGGCGGCGGCCTCACCGGCGACCGCGCACGGGTCGCCGCTCGCCGCGGCGAGGGAGTCCGCCCCGGCGAGGGAGGCGAGGTCCGCGGCGGTCTCCGCCCGGGACTGGGCGAGCAGCCCCGCGCCCAGCAGTGTGAGGCCGGCGACCGCGGTCGTCATCGCCCCGGTCCAGGCGAGCACCCCGGCGGCGCCGGTGCTCATGGCCGACCTCCGCCCGCTCCGTCCTCGCCTGTTCCGCCGCCTCCCGCTCCCGCGCCGCCTTCGAGCAGCTGCGGCTCGAGGTGGGCCTGCGCATCGGCGCGCAGCTCCCAGCGGGCGCCGCCGAGCAGCGGGGCGTCCGCGCGATAGGTGCGCCGCGCCTCGACCCGCACCCAGCTGCCGTCCCCGCCGATGCTCACCGTGGTGCCCTCGCCGCCCAGGCGCTGCGCGACCTCGGCGGCGGTGCCCGGGTCCTCGCCGCGCGCGAGCTCGCGGGCGGCGCCGCGGGCCGCGCTCTCCAGGCGCACCTGGGCCCCGATGCCGAGGCCCGCGGCGAGCAGCACGGCGACCATCGCGACCACCACGGGCAGCACGATCGCCGTCTCCGCGGTGGCGGATCCCTGGTCCTCCCGCAGGCGGGAGGACCAGGGCCGCCGTGGCATCAGGACCCCTTGGACAGGGCCGAGGTGATGATGCCCATGAGCAGCTCGCGGACCTCGCCAGATGCCAGCAGGGCCACCAGCACGGCGGCGAAGCCGCAGGCGGCGAGCACGGTGATGGCGTACTCGGCGGTCGAGGCGCCGGTCTCGTCCCGCAGGGCGCGGTCCAGTCGGGAGCGCAGGCGCTCCAGGGTGAGGGACATGGTGTCCTCCTTCTTCTCGGTGACGGCGGAGGCCGTCGGGGTGACGCCGGCGGGTGCCGGCGCCGGGCGGGCCCGGGAAGGGCCCGCCCACCGGGGTGTCCCGGTGGTCGTGGGGGAGCGGTGCGGGCTCACAGCGCCCCGCCGCTCAGTCCGACGGTGCCGCCGAGCAGCGACATGACGGTGGGGACGATGCCGAGCACGACGAAGGCCGGCAGCAGCGTCACCCCCGTGGGGACGACGAGCGTGACGCCGAGCCGGGCCGCGCGCTCCTCCGCCGCCCGTGCCTGGCCGCGGCGGGCATCGCGAGCGGCGGAGCGGAGCACCGGGGCGAGATCCGCGCCGGACGCCTCGGCGAGCGCGGCGGACTCACCGAGCGGGGCGAGGGCCGGGGGCAGGGTGCGCGCGGCGAGGTCGACGGGGATCCCGGCGCGCAGGGCGGTCGCGAGGCGGGAGAGGGCCTGCCGCTCGGGGGACTCGGTGAGCGCCTCCGCGACGGCGGCGCAGGACTGCGCGAGCGGGAGGCCCGCCCCGAGGGCGCCCGCGACGAGCTCGAGCAGCACGGAGGGGTCCACCCCGGTGCTCCGCGCCGGGTCCGCGCGCTGCAGCAGGCGACGCATCCACCACCAGCCGGCGGCGGTGAGCAGCACCCCGAGGACCAGCAGGACGCGCCCCGCGGTGGTCGTCGCGAGCAGTCGCAGCGGGTCCCCGCCCAGCAGCATGCCGAGGCCCAGCCCGGCGAGCGGCAGGACGAGGAGGATGCGCGCCGTGGAGCGGGGGCCCGCGAAGGCCGTGCGTCGGGAGGAGGCCGCGTCGTGGAGGTCCCGCAGCGCCTCCGCGAGGGAGCGCAGCACGGCCGCCGTCGGTGCGCCGGTGCGCTCGCAGACGGCGAGCGCCGCCCCGAGGGAGGCGACCGGGGCGGAGCCGCGCAGGGCGCCCGGCGCGCTGCGGCGGGGGTCGGCGCCCGCGGCGGCCGCCCGGGCGAGATCGGCCAGGTCACCGGGCGGGAGGCTCCGGGCGACGGCCGCCCAGGCGCCTCGGAGGCTCGCCCCGGTCGCGAGCACCGTCGCCAGCCGCTCCACGAGACGGGCGAGATCGAGCGTCCCGGCGCGGGCGGGGCGCGGGGCGGACGGTGCCGCCGCCTCGCGGGCGACGGGGGAGGGCGCGGGCAGCAGCCAGGCGAGCAGCGCCATCGCCGCGATCATGAGGCCGACGACGATCACGGCTCCCGCCTCCCCACGGTGCCGGCCGGAGCAGGAGCCGGAGCCGGGGCGAGGCGGGCGGCGAGGGCCTCCGCGCCCGGTCCCTCGAGGATCCGCTCGCCCGCGGTGCGCAGCGCGGTGCGGGCGACGAGCACCCCCTGGTCGTCCCTCCCGAGCACGGCGATCTCCTCGAGACGCCGCACACCGTCCCGCCTCCCGAGGTGGACGACGACCTCGAGGGCGCTCGCGACCTGGGCGGCGAGAGCATGGCGGTCGAGCCCGCCGAGGGCGCCGAGCGCCTCGAGCCGCGCGGGGACGTCGGCCGCGGTGTTCGCGTGGACGGTGCCGCAGCCGCCCTCGTGCCCGGTGTTGAGGGCCTGCAGCAGCTCCCGGATCTCACCGCCGCGGCACTCGCCGAGCACGATGCGGTCCGGTCGCATCCGCAGGCTCTGGCGCACGAGGGCCGTGAGGTCGACCCCGCCGGCGCCCTCGGTGTTGGCGTGCCGGGACTGCAGGTGCACCACGTGCGGGTGGGCGATCTCGAGCTCGAGGACGTCCTCGACGACGACGATCCGCTCGTCGGGGAGCGCAGCCTGCAGCAGCGCCGCGAGCAGGGTCGACTTGCCCGTCCCCGTGCCGCCCGTGACGAGGAAGGGCACACGGGCGCGGACGATCGCGAGCAGCACCTCCTGCACGGCGGGGGAGAAGGCCCCGTGGGCCGCGAGCGCGTCGAGGTCCCAGCGGCGACGGCCGGGCAGGCGCAGGGAGATGATCGCGCCGCCGGGGGAGAGCGGCGGCAGGACGGCGTGGAAGCGGATGCCGGAGGGCAGATGGGCATCGGCCCAGGGCACGGCGTCGTCCAGCCGGTGACCGCCGGCCGTCGCGAGGCGCACCGCGAGGTCACGGGCCTCCGCGGCGGTCAGGTGCACCGCCGTCCGCCGCAGCCCCTCCGCGTCGTCGCGCCAGACGGAGCCGTCCTCGTTCACGAGGAGGTCGGTGACACCCTCCGCGGCGAGCCCCTGGAGCGGGCCGAGCCCCTCGACGTGGTCGCGCACGGTCTCGGTGAGCTCGAGCATGGTCGCCGCGCCCACGACGACGCCGGCCTCCGCGAGCACCCGGGCGATCCGGGGCACGTCCACCGGCCCGGGCGCCTGGACCAGATCCGCGCGGACCCGGTCCAGGAGGTCGGCGCTCGCGGCCGCGGCGGTCATCGCGCGCCGCCGTCCCGGAGGTCCTCCAGGAGCTCCTGGCAGACGCGGTCGGCGCCGCGGCGGCGCACGTCGAGCAGGGGGACGGCGCCGCGCGGGGAGTCGCGGAAATCGGCCGCGAGGGGCAGGCCGAGGTCGGCGGCGACCTCGCCGGGGGTCAAGGGCCCGCGGCGGCGGACCACGAGCGCGGCGAGGCCGGGCGGCAGGTCCCACCGGTCCAGGCGCCGGGCGGCGGCGCGGACGGCGTGGTCGCTCGCGGGGACGAGCACCAGGAGCCGGTCCAGCTGCCGAGCGGCGGCGGGCACGAGGTCCGCGCCGAGATCGACGACGACGGTCCCGCCCCGGGGTCGCAGCGCGGCGAGGACGCCTGCGAGCGCGGGGGCGCTCGCGCCGGCGCCGTCGGACCCGCTCGTGAGCAGCCGGACACCGTCCACCCGGGGCAGGGACTCGCGCAGCGCCTCGCCGTCCTCGACGCCGAGGGCGGCCGCCTCCCGCCATCCCGCGCTCTCCGTGGGCGGCGCCTCGACGAGCAGGTCGAGGCCCCCGCCCAGCGGATCGGCGTCCACCAGCGTCACGTCCCCCTCGGGCCCGGCGCCGCCGGAGCTCCGGGAGCGGCCGGCGGCCCCGGCGAGACGGGCGGCGAGGCTCGAGGCACCGGCGCCGCCGCAGCCCCCGGCGACGCCCACGACGAGCGCGGCGTCGTCGGGCCTGCTGAGGGCGGCGAGCTCGGCGAGGAGGCGATCGGACCGGGCGGGGAGGGCGAGGACGGCGCGGGCCCCGGCGGCGAGCGCCGCCTCCCACACCGCGGAGGGCACGGCGGACTCGTCGACGGCGTCGGCGACGACCAGCAGCGGGAGCGGACGATCGGCGCGCGGGGGCCCGGCGAGCAGCGCGGCGGGGTCGAGGACCTCGCAGGCGGCGGCCGCGGAGTCGTCCTCGAGGAGCGGGGAGCCGACGGCGGTCGCATGGTCTCGCACGAGGTCGCGGAGGTGGGGGTCCGCTCCGCGCCAGCGGATCCGGGCACCGCCGGTGCCGGGGCGCGGGAAGCGCGCGGCGCGGCGCGGGTCGACGGCGCCGTGGCCGTGGTCGGTGCTGGCGGTGAGGAGAGCGGAGTCGCTGGTCATGGCGACATCGTGGGCGGTGGTGCGCCGCGATGGGGCCCGGTGGGCGTCGCTGTGGACGGCGGCGCGATGGGGAGGAACCGTGCCGCCGCGCCTCCCCGGCGGGCCCCTCGTCCCCCGTCCACGGGAGTGCTTGCGCCCCCGGCGGGCCGGGCGTAGTGTGACGTGGACAACGACGAATATCGGCACCGGAACCCACGTGCGACTGGTCCCCGCAAGCGGACCGGCTGTGAGGCGTCGACAGCGCCACCGCAGCCAGACGGTTTTCACGCCTGATCCCGGTGCCGGAACGTCGAGGAGCGGCGGCCGCACAGCGGACCGCCGCTCCGTCCTGTCAGGCCCCGGTCATGCCTCGGGGCGCTGACGCCCGCGACGTCGATGCCCCGAGGGTGCCCCGCTCAGAGGTCGAGGTCGACGACCACCGGCGCGTGGTCGGAGGCGCCCTTGCCCTTGCGCTCCTCACGGTCGATGAAGGAGCCCGTCACGGCCTCCTGCGCCGCCGGCGAGGCGAGCACGAAGTCGATCCGCATGCCCTCCTTCTTGGGGAAGCGCAGCGCCTGGTAGTCCCAATAGGTGAAGGTGCCCGGGCCCGGGTGCTCGGGACGCACCACGTCGGCATAGCCCGCGTCGACGACCGCGCGGAAGGCGGCCCGCTCGGGCTCGGTGACATGGGTCTTCCCCTCGAAGAACGCCATGTCCCAGACGTCGTCGTCCTGCGGGGCCACGTTGAAGTCCCCCACGAGCACGGTGCGGGAGCGCGGATCCGCGGCGAGCTCGCGCGCACCCTCGGCGCGCAGGGCGTCGAGCCAGCGCAGCTTGTACGGGTAGTGGGGGTGGTCGAGCTCGCGGCCGTTGGGGACGTACAGCGACCAGATCCGCAGACCGCCGCCCTCCGCGCCGGCGCCCACGGTCGCCCCGAGCGCCCGGGCCTCGACCACGCCCGTCTCGTCCTCCGGCCAGGTGGGCACGTCGGGCAGCTGCAGGGCGACGTCCGTGAGCCCCACGCGCGAGATGACGGCGACGCCGTTCCACTGGTTCAGCCCGTGCGCCGCGACCTCGTAGCCGGCGGCCTCGAGCGGGGCGAGGTCGAGCTGGGCGGGCTTCGCCTTGATCTCCTGCAGGGCGAGCACGTCCACCTGATGGCGGTCCAGGAAGGCCACCACCCGATCCATCCGGGCTCGCAGGGAGTTGATGTTCCAGGTCGCGATGCGCATGGGCCGATCCTACGGGCCCGCCCCGACCGCCCGGCAGGCCCCGATCGACCCGTCGCGTCACCCGCGGGCGCGGGACGGCTCTAGGATCAGCACATGGCGCGCGCACTCGTCACCGGATCCACCACCGGCCTGGGCCTGGAGTTCGCCTGGCAGCTGGCCGGGACCGGGCACGACCTCGTCCTGGTGGCGCGGGACGAGAACCGGCTGCACACGGTCGCCGAGCAGATCCGCGACGTGCATCCCGTGCAGGTGGAGGTCCTGCCCGCCGACCTCTCCGACCGCCCCCGCCTCGACAAGGTCGCGATCCGCCTGACGGACCCCGTGGAGCCCGTGGACCTGCTGGTCAACAATGCCGGCTACGGTCTGCGCGGTGGCTTCCTCGAGATCCCCGTCGAGGACCACGAGCGGCAGATGGACACCCTCATGCGGGCGGTGCTCGTGCTCTCCCACGCGGCCGCCGGGTCGATGGTGCAGCGGCGCAAGGGCGCCATCATCAACGTCAGCTCCCTCGCCGGCTACACGACGGCCGGTCCCTACGCGGCCTCCAAGAGCTGGGTCACCGTGTTCACCGAGTCCCTCGCCATGGAGCTGCAGGGCACGGGCGTCACGGCGACCGCGCTGCTGCCGGGGTTCGTCCAGACCGAGTTCCACGAGCGCGCGTCGATGCGGATGGACGGCCTGCCGCGCATCACGTGGCTGAAGGCGCCGTTCGTTGTCGAGCAGGCGCTCAAGGACGCCTCGAAGGGCGCCGTGCTGTCCATCCCCTCGGTGAAGTACCGCACCGCCGGGGAGGTCTCACGGATCGCCCCGCGCTCCATGGTCCGGGCGCTGACCTCCCCGAACTGGTACGGCCGCATGCAGCAGAAGGCCGTGCGCAAGGCCCGGCGCCGCGCCTCGAAGCGGGACCTGCACGCGCCGTGGCAGCGCGACGACGTCCCCTGATCGGGGACCGACCGCCCGGCCGGGACCGTCTACCCTGGGGCGCATGTCCGAGCCTGCCGCCTCCGCCGCCCCCGCCCCTGATCTCGCCGCCGATCGCGAGCGCCTCCGCGAGCTGATCCGCGACCTCGCCGTGGTGCGCGGTCGCGTGACCCTCTCCTCCGGTGCGGAGGCGGACCACTACGTGGACCTGCGCCGCATCACCCTGCACCACGAGGCCTCGCCGCTCGTGGGTCGCATCATGCTGGACCTGCTGCGCCGTGAGGGCCTCGTCCCCGGCGTCGAGGCCGTGGGCGGTCTGACCCTCGGCGCGGACCCGGTGGCGACCGCGATCATGCACGCCGCCGCGGCCGACGCCGATGCCGCGCCGATCGACGCCTTCGTCGTGCGCAAGGCGCAGAAGGCCCACGGCCTCCAGCGCCGCATCGAGGGCCCCGACGTCACGGGCCGCCGCGTGGTCGCCGTCGAGGACACGTCCACCACGGGCGGCAGCGTGCTCACCGCGTGCGAGGCGCTCACCGAGGCCGGCGCCGAGATCGCCGCGGTCGCCGTGATCGTGCACCGGGCCGACGCCTCCCGCGAGGCCGTCGAGAAGGCGGGCTACCGCTACCTCTCCGCGTACGACATCTCCGAGCTCGAGATCTGAGCGCACGCACCCCCGACACGACGGAGGGGCCGACGGGGACACCCCCGTCGGCCCCTCCGTCGTCGGTGGGCCGCTGTGCTCAGACAGTGCTCGACCGTCTGATCTCCTACCGCTCGTTCCTCGCAGTACGTCGATCAGACAGAGTCAGCGCCGAAGGTGTCGCAGGCCTCGACGGTCCCCTCCTGGTAGCCCGTCATGAACCAGTTCTGCCGCTGCTCCGAGGAGCCGTGGGTCCAGGTCTCGGGCTGCACCTGCCCGCCGGAGACGTCACCCTGGATGTGGTCGTCGCCCACGGCGGAGGCAGCGGAGAGGGCCGACTGGATGTCCTGGTCCGTGAGCGGCTGCAGCATCGTCACGCCGTTGTCGTCGGTCGTGGTCGAGGCGTGGGTCGCCCAGACGCCCGCGTAGCAGTCCGCCTGCAGCTCGAGGCGCACGCCGCCGGACTGCGGACCGGTCTCCTGATGATCGACCTTCGACATCGTCCCGGAGAGGTTCTGGATGTGGTGGCCGTACTCGTGGGCGACCACGTACATCTTCGCGAACTGGCCGCCGTCGGCCCCGAAGCGGGACTGGAGGTCGCCGAAGAAGCTGTCGTCGACGTAGATGGTCTGGTCCGCCGGGCAGTAGAACGGGCCGACGTCCGAGGTCGCGGCGCCGCAGCCCGTCTGCACCTGATCGGAGAAGACGACCGCCTGCGGCTCGCGGAACTCGATGCCGGAGTCCGGCCCGAGCTGCGCCCAGAGGGAGTCCGCGGACTCGACGACGCCCTGCACGAGGCACTTGTCGTCGGTGTTCGCGTCCTCGCCCGTGCTGCACTGCTCGAGCGCGTCGCCCTCCCCGGAGGAGGCGGCCTCGGTCTGGGTGCCCCCGCCGCCCAGCAGGTCCATCGGGTTCCCGCCCATGAGGGTGAAGACGATGACGATCACCAGCAGCAGGCAGCCGCCGCCACTGCCCAGGGCGATGCGACCGCCGCCCCCGCCGCGGGGGAGCATGCCGCCCCCGCCGCCGCTGCGTGTGTTGCCGGACTGGATCTCGGCATCAGGATTGAAGGTCATGGGGGCAGGGTAGACGGCAGGGGCCCCGAGGGGGGAGCGTTCAGGCGCTCCATCTACCATGGGGACGGATCGCGGCGCCGACCCGTCGCGCGAGCATCGACCCTCGAGGAGAGGATCCCTGCATGAATATCGTGGACTGGGCCGTCGCGACGATGGACCGACTGGGAGGTCTCGGCGTCTTCCTGCTGATCTTCCTCGAGAACATCTTCCCGCCGATCCCCTCCGAGGTGATCCTGCCGCTCGCGGGTGTCGCCGCCGCCGGCCCGGAGCACACCTTCGTGGTCATGCTGCTGTGGTCGATCGCGGGCTCCCTCGTGGGCGCCTGGGTGCTGTACGGGCTGGGCCGGCTGCTCGGGCCCGAGCGGCTGCGCCGGATCTTCCTCGCCCTGCCGTTCGTGCACGTCGAGGACTACGAGAAGACGGTCGCCTTCATGGACCGCCACGGGCACAAGGCGATCTTCTTCGGCCGGATGGTGCCGGGCGTCCGCTCCCTCATCTCGATCCCGGCGGGCCTGTACGCCATGCCGTTCGGGGTGTTCAGCCTGCTCACGGTGCTGGGCAGCGGGATCTGGAACGGCATCTTCCTCACCTTCGGGTACGTCCTGGGGAGCAACTGGCACATCATCGAGCCGTACACCGACGTCTTCTCCAACGTCATCTACGCGGTCATCGTCATCGCCGTGATCGTGGTGGTCGTGCGGATCCTGCTGCGCGAACGCCGGCGTCGCACCCTCGGCCTGCCCGACCCCGACGACGCGGTCCGCGAGCAGGAGCACGAGCAGGGCACGTGAGCACCCCGGACCCGCGCGAGGTGGGCCTCGGCCCGCATCCGGAGCCCTGGCCGGAGGACGACCGCCTCGACCCCGAGCTGCTCGCCCACGGCGACCGGCGCAACGTCGAGGACCGCTTCCGCTACTGGCGACGGGAGGCGATCGTCGCGGAGCTCGACGAGCACCGCCACCCCCTGCACGTCGCGATCGAGAACCTCGAGCACGACGCGAACATCGGCTCGATCGTGCGCACCGCGAACGCCTTCGCCCTCGAGGCCTTCCACATCGTGGGCCGACGCCGCTGGAACCGGCGGGGCGCGATGGTCACCGACCGCTACCAGCACGAGATCCACCATCCCGATGCGGCGCACCTCGTGGCCTGGGCGCGCGAGGCGGGCAGACCGCTCGTCGCGATCGACCTCGTCCTCGGGGCGATGCCGATCGAGCGCACGCCGCTCCCGCGGGACGCGGTCCTGCTCGTGGGGCAGGAGGGGCCGGGCCTGAGCGCGGAGCTGCTCGCTGCGGCGGATCTCGTCGTCGGCATCACGCAGTTCGGCTCGACCCGCTCGATCAACGTCGCCGCGGCCGCCGCGATCGCGATGCACACCTGGGTGCAGCAGCACGCGGAGATCCCCGAGGGTCCGTTGCGCTGAACCGGCTCCAGGGACGGACGCGCACCGTCCGTGCCAGGGTGCCTATGGGACAATGTGAGCGATAGGACGACTGTGCGCTGCGCCCTCTGCGCCGACCGTCGTCGCCAGTCGCTTCAGCGAAGGAGAATGCCTCATGGCAGTCGCAACCCCGGACCAGTACGCCGAGATGATCGACCGCGCGAAGGCGGGGAAGTTCGCCTACCCGGCCGTCAACGTCTCCAGCTCGCAGACGGCCATCGCCGCGCTGCAGGGCTTCACCGAGGCCGGCTCCGACGGCATCATCCAGGTGTCCTTCGGCGGCGCCGAGTACCTCTCCGGCTCGACCGTGAAGGACCGTGTCGCCGGCTCCCTCGCGCTCGCCGAGTTCGTGCACGCCGTGGCCAAGAACTACCCGATCAACGTGGCCCTGCACACCGACCACTGCGCCAAGGAGGTCCTGCCCACCTGGGTGGAGCCCCTCCTCGAGTGGGACCTCGAGAACCGTGTGAACAAGGGCCTGGACCCGCTGTTCCAGTCCCACATGTGGGATGGCTCGGCCGTGCCGGTCGACGAGAACCTCGAGATCGCCGAGCGCCTGCTCGAGAAGACCGCCGCCTCGAAGAAGATCCTCGAGATCGAGGTGGGCGTCGTGGGCGGCGAGGAGGACGGCGTCTCCGCCGACGTCGACGAGTCCAAGCTCTTCTCCACCCCGGAGGACGGCCTGAAGACCGCCAAGGCCCTCGGCCTCGGCGAGAAGGGCCGCTACCTCACGGCCCTCACCTTCGGCAACGTGCACGGCGTCTACAAGCCGGGCAACGTCAAGCTGACCCCGTCGATCCTCAAGGACATCCAGGACGCGGTGGGCAAGGAGTACGGCAAGGAGAAGCCGTTCGACCTCGTCATGCACGGCGGCTCCGGCTCCACCCTGGCGGAGATCCAGGAGGCCGTGGACAACGGCGTCATCAAGATGAACATCGACACCGACACCCAGTACGCCTTCACCCGCCCCGTGGTCTCGCACATGTTCGAGAACTACGACGGCGTGCTGAAGATCGACGGCGAGGTCGGCAACAAGAAGGCCTACGACCCCCGCGCCTGGGGCAAGAAGGCCGAGGCCGGCCTGGCCGCTCGTGTCGTCGAGGCTTGCGAGAACCTCCGCTCGGCGGGCACCCACGCCTGAGCCGGGCCGTTCGCGGCAGAAGGCCCCCGGAGCGCTGCTCCGGGGGCCTTCCCCGTTCGTGCGGGGTGAGCGTCAGGCGCTCACCAGCGGTTGCCCGCGGCGCGGCCCATGACCCGGCGCAGGGCCGGCAGGACGTCCGCGAGGAAGATGCCGGCGATGATGATCCCGCCGATCATGAACAGCATCGACGAGCCGCCCGAGCCGATCGGGTAGGGCAGGGACAGGAAGCCGAGCAGCACCGCGACCCCCGTCAGCACGCCCCAGAAGACCTTGGACCGCTTGTCCGCGGCGGTGTAGGCGTCCGCCCGGAAGCGCAGGGCGTTCACGAGCGCCCAGATCTCCACGAGGAACAGGAGCAGGGCGAGCACGGCGAAGATCCAGAGCTGGGCGGAGGCGATCATCGGCCCAGGATACGGTCCCTCCCCGAGCGCGGGCTCCGAGGGATCAGCGCCGACGGGACGGGTCGGAGCGGTCCGTGATGAGCAGCTCGAGCGCCTCGGTCGTCGCGGGCGGCTCGACGGCGCGCATCTCCCGGGTCATCGGCCGCGGGCCGATGGAGTCGCCGTCGGCGGCGATGAGCAGGCTCGGCAGGAAGCGCTTGGCATCCTTCGCCTCGAGCCCCGTGGCCTGCAGCAGGTCGATCGCGAGCGCGCGCAGCTGCACCACGAGGGTCACGCCCTCGAAGTGCCCGGCGCGGCCGGGGCGCACGCCCTTGTCGTTCTTCAGCAGCACCTCGGGCGTGAGGTAGGCGGTGAACAGGCGCAGCCGGCGGCGCACCTCGGTGAAGTCGACCTCCTGGTGGCCGACGGCGGAGCGCAGCGCCGCGACGGCGTCCTGCGCGGCGAGCAGGGCGTCGGCGAGCGTGGAGTGGGGGTCGCCGTCGACCGCCTCGAGGAACTCGACCTCGTGGCGGGCGATCACCCGGATGTTGCGCATGGCCCGGTCCGAGCCGACGAGCAGGTGGCGCAGCCGGCCGATCTCGTCGGCGTGCCGCAGGCCGGTGGGGGAGAAGGTGGCCATCTCGTTGGCGGCGTCGTTCGCGAGCCGCCACTCGTCGGTGTACTTCTGGGAGGTGTCGCGCACGGAGCGCAGGGCGGCCCGCGCGACGCCGGTGTCCCCGGAGCGCGCGGCGAGCGAGAGCGAGACCAGGGTGTTCTCGAGCTCCCGGTAGAAGGAGCGCGCGGCGCGGCGCTGGGCCCGACGGGGATCGCCCGAGAGCAGCAGGTGGATGACGATCGCGACGGCGGCGCCGGTGAGCGCGTCGAGCACGCGGCCGCCCGGGGACATGGTCGGCGTGATCGGCATGATCATGACCAGCAGCGACTGGATCGACATCTGGAAGCCGAGCACGACGGAGCGGTCGATGAAGCGGGCGAGCATGCCCGCGACGAAGACGACGACCGCGATCTGCCAGGTGCCCGAGCCGATCGTCGCCCGGGCGACCTCGCCGAGCACGACGCCCATCATCACGCCGCACGAGATCTCGACGACCTTGCGCATCTTCTTCTCGGTGCTGAAGCCGATGATGATGAAGGCGACGATCGAGGCGAAGAACGGGTGGGCGTGGCCCCAGATGAGGCCGCTGACGAAGTAGGCGGTGGCCGCGGCGACGGCGGCGCGGCCGATGCTCAGCGCGTCGACCCGGCTGCGGCTGAAGCCGTCGTGGAAGTGGCGCTCGACGCCGCCGCGCAGGCGCTCGCCGAGCGGCAGCGCCTGGGTGGGGGTGTCCGTGCCGGAGCGGCGCGCGGTCATGGTCGCACCGGGTCCTTCCCGCGCATGTCGAGCAGCTCGTCGAGGTCGAAGGTCTCGCCGTCGCGGGCGCCGCGGCCCACGACGAGCGCGGCGGGGGAGGGGTCCGGGGTGACGCCGCGGAGGCGGCTCAGCAGCGATCCGTCCACCCGCATGACGTAGAAGCGGCCCTCGGTGTCCACGGCGATCGAGCGGTCATGCTTGAGGTACCAGCCGTGCAGGGAGGTGCGCACGCTGCCGGAGCCGGTGTGCGGCTGGGCGCGCAGCGGGAGCGGGGCGATGCCCGCCTCCTGCCAGCGGCCGATCGCGGCGCGGAGCTTCGCGGTGGCGCGCTCGTGCTCCTCCTGGCGGGTACGGCGCAGGGCGTCCTCCTGGGCGGCGAGCACCTCGCGCCGGTGCGCGCTCCACGCCTGCTGCCCGCCGTCACCGTCCATGGCTGCCATCATCCCTGCCTCACCGGGCCCGCGGGCCGGATCAGAGCTTCGCGGTCGCGGGGCGCTGCCCGTGCTCGCGGGGGACGACGATCGGCTCCTGGGTCGCGTCCAGCCAGAGCGTGGTGGCGTCCTCGCCGGTGCCCGCGAGGGTCACGGCGAGGTGCAGCGGGGCGTCGAGCGGGACGGCGCGGCGCACGACCGCGAGGGCGATGGGGCCGAGGTCCGCGTGCAGGGCGGCGGAGGTCACGGTGCCCACGACCTTGCCGTCGGCCCCGCCCAGGCGCACCTCGCCGCCGGGGGTGACGGGCACGTCCTGCGAGCCGTCCACGTGCAGCATGACCAGGCGCCGCGGCGGCTGGCCGAGGTTCATGACCTTCGCGACGGTCTCCTGGCCGCGGTAGCAGCCCTTGGCGGTGTGCACCGCGGTGCGCAGCAGGTCCAGCTCGTGGGGGATCGAGCGCTCGTCGACCTCGCGGGCCTGGCGGGCGCGGTGGTCGGCGATCCGCAGGGCCTCCCAGGAGGACATGCCGGCCAGGTGCTCCGCCTGCCAGGGCAGCGCCTCGAGGGCGGCCGCGTCGAGCACGGTGAGCATCGCGCCGGAGGGGTCCTCCGGGTCCGGGCCGTAGGCGACGCCGCCGGGGGCGACACGGGGCCAGCGGTCGTCCCACACGGCGACGGGCTCGGGCAGCTGGAGCCCGGAGCCGGCGAGGACCTCGCCGGCGGGGGCGAGCGCGCCGAGCACGCGGAGGTCGTCGCGGTCGGTGATCTCGACACGGGCGGCGAAGCGCATCATCTCGAGGTACCGGCGCAGCCCGGCGCGGGCGCCGGCGTCGGTCACGAGGAGCACGGACTCCTCGCCCGTGACGACGGCGGAGGCGAGATGCTCGACGCGCCCCTGCGGGGACAGCACCGCGAGGCTCGCGCCGGTGCCGACGGGCACGCCGGTCAGCACCTGGGAGGAGATGGTGGTGAGCCAGCTGCGGGCGTCGGCTCCGCTCAGCTCGAGCACCTCGAGCTGGCCGAGGTCCACGACCGCACGACGGCGCAGGAGCCGGCGCTGCTCGCGCAGCGGGGCGCCGTAGTGCTCGGGGACCGCGGCGTCCGGCCCCTCGCCGAGCACGGCGGAGGTCGAGAGCAGGGGGCGCACGGGGCGGTCGAGCACGGCGGGGTCAGGCACGGTCGAGCTCCAGGGAGAGGTACGGGGTGAGCTCGTCGCTCGCGCCGGCGCTCTCGTCGCGGCGCTCCCACAGCCACATGAGGCGGCCGCCCACGTACCCGAGCATGCGGGTCGCGGCGAGTCGCGGGTGGGAGACGCCCACGGCGGGGGCGGGCCCGTCGTCCCCCGCGAGGGCGAGCTGGATGCGCGGACCGCGCACCTCGCCGGCCCAGGGGCGGGCGTCGTCGCCGCTGTCGAGCTCCGCGGTGAGGGCGTAGGAGAGGGTCGCCTCGGGGGAGCCGGGCTTCGCGGTGCGGGCCCGCTCGAGGTCCTGGCCGGGGAGCGGCTCGCCGACGGTCCAGACGCCGCTCTCGCGCAGCAGCAGCGAGCGCTGTCCGCTGCCGGAGGGAGCGGGCGCGGCCGGCTCCTCCTTCGCGAAGGCGCTCGTGGGCGGGAGCGGGGCGGGGGCGTCGATCACGTGGATCACCGAGGTCCACGCGAGGGTGCCGTCCTCACGGGGCTCGCATCGCAGCTGCTGCTCCACACGCTGGTCCGCGGCGTCCTCGCCGTGGTGGACCGCGCCGGAGCCCTGCCACGAGCCCACGAGCCACGCGAGCGGGTAGAGCGACGGGGGGAGGGACGGGTCGAGCGTGATCGGCACGACGGCCTCAGCGGCGGTCGAAGAGGCGGGTGAGCACGAGGACCGTGAAGGCGAGCGTGCCGAGCCCCACGAGCACCACGAGCACCAGGAAGAACAGGGAGAGGAAGGACATGCCCCGC
The DNA here is from genome assembly GCF_054777615.1 of Brachybacterium horti. Classification (NCBI taxonomy): domain Bacteria; kingdom Bacillati; phylum Actinomycetota; class Actinomycetes; order Micrococcales; family Dermabacteraceae; genus Brachybacterium; species Brachybacterium horti. The sequence goes on along the minus strand of NZ_BAAHAM010000001.1, from coordinate 430,690 downwards.
AGTGTATCGACTCCGCGGCCGCTCAGGGGTTCAGGGGCGGGTGCTCAGGTGAGCATCGCCGCGGCGAGGTGGGCGATGACGCCCGCGGTCGCGACGGGCCCCGCGGCGACTCCGAGGGCGGCGACCGGCTCCCGGGCCACGAGGGAGGAGCCCAGGAGCAGGTGGGTGCAGCTCGCGGCGACCGCGACCAGCGCGCCGAGACCGACGGCCGGGAGCGCGGCCATGGCACCGAGCTGCACGGCGAGCAGGGCGGTGATCCCCGTGCCCGCGAGGACGGCGAGGAGCGTGCGCGAAAGCACGGGCAGCGAGGTCGCGTCCAGGAGCAGGGTCGCGGCGAGGCCGGTGGCGATCGCGGTGACCAGGAGCGAGCCGCCGCCGGCCGTCGAGATCTCCTGGGCGATCGGCCAGCACGAGGCGACGGCGGCGAGGAGCACGCCCGCGACGGTGCCGGTGAGCGAGCTCGTGAGGTCGTGGCGGTCGCTGCGCAGCATCTGGTGGCCGAAGGAGGCGAAGACGCCCACCGCGGTCACGACGAGCAGGGAGGTCACGGGGGTGAGCCTCTCGGGCGCGAGCACCGTGAGCGCGGCGCCTGCGATCCCGGAGCCCGCGACGACGATCCGGGTGCCGCGCGGCGAGGGCAGCTCGAGCAGGTCCGGCCAGGCCGCGCCGAGCAGCAGCGCTAGGCCCCCCGCGACGACCGCCATGAGGACGGGGGAGAGGGGGCCGGTGAGGGCGACCAGGGCGATGAGGAGCGCCAGGGCGGCACCGAGGGGTGCGCGCTCGGGTGCGGTCATGCGGGACTCCTCAGCCTGTCGGTGGCCTTCTCGGTCGGGCCCGGGACGTCGTCGGGACGCGCGCGGGGCGGGGTCGCGGCCGGCCTCCGACGGGGCGGCGGTCGGGCGCTACAGTGGGCAGTCTACGAGCGCCCGCTCCCCGGGGCGGCATCGTGCGCATCGGAAGGACCACATGATCACGACGGATGCCCTGTCGGCCCAGCGGCGCGGCGCGATCGAGTCGCTGCTGACCGCCGTCATCGCACACGACGGGATCTCCCCGCTCGACGAGGCGGCCCGGCTCGCCCTCCGCGGCGAGGGGGCGACCCATCTCCTGATCGAGGACGGCGCCGCCGTCACCGGCTACGCGAGCCTGCTCGAGGACGGGACCGTGCAGGGCATGGTCCACCCCGCCCACCGCCGCGCCGGGCTCGGCACCGCGCTGCTCGCGGCCGTGCTCGAGCGGCGACCCGACGCCGGGGTCTGGGCGCACGGGGCGCTGCCCGGCGCCGTCGCCCTGCTCGAGGGCCGGGGCCTGCGCCAGGAGCGGCTGCTGCTCGTGCTGCGCCGCCCGCTGGACGCCGAGCACCCGCTGCCCCCGGTGCCCGCCACGGACCTCCCGGGGGTCGAGGTGACCTCCTTCGAGGCGGTGCGCGACGCCGAGGACTGGGTCGCCCTGAACGCCGCGGCCTTCGCCTCCCACCCCGAGCAGGGTGCGCTCACCCGGGCGGACCTGGACGAGCGCCTCGCCGAGCCCTGGTTCGACCCGGAGGACATGGTCCTCGCACGCACCCCGGAGGGCCTCGCGGGCTTCGTCTGGGTCAAGCGGGAGGAGACTGCCGACGCGGAGCTCCCTGACGCGGAGATCTATGTCGTCGCGACGGCGCCGTCCGCGCAGGGCCACGGGGTGGCCGGGCATCTGCTGGGCACCGCCCTGCGGCGGCTCGCGGAGCGCGGCGTCCCCGGCGTCGAGCTCTACGTCGAGGGCGACAACGCCCCCGCGCTGGCCCTGTACGAGCGCTGGGGGTTCGCCGTCTCGGGCCGGCACCTGCAGCTGCGCCGGGCGACGGAGGGCTGAGGGTGCGCGTCGCCCCCGGGACCCCGCCGCCCGTCCTCGCCGCCGGCGCCCTCGCCTGGCGCGAGGGCGCCTCCGGCGTGGAGGTCATGCTGGTGCACCGTCCCCGCTACGACGACTGGTCGGTGCCCAAGGGCAAGCTCTACAAGGGGGAGACCTTCCCCGCCGCGGCCGTGCGGGAGGTCGCCGAGGAGACGGGCTACCGGGTGCGGCTGCACCGCCCGCTCCCCGCCTCCGTGTACCTGCTGCCCGACGGCCGCACGAAGATCGTCCAGTACTGGACGGCGACGGTGCGGGCGAAGGTCGCGCCCGGCCCGGAGAACCCGCGCGAGATCGACGAGGTGCGCTGGGTGGACCTCGACGAGGCGACGGCCCTGCTCACCCGGCAGAGCGACGTGGTGACGGTCGAGTCGCTGCGCCGCCACCTCGACGCCGACGAGCTGCGCACGGTGCCGATCATCATCCAGCGGCACGCGGCGGCCGTCTCCCGTGCGAAGTGGCGCAAGGGGGAGAGCAAGGGAGAGAAGAGCAGGCCGCTGAGCGGCAAGGGGAAGAAGCAGGCGCAGGCCCTGCCGCCGCTGCTGGACGCCTTCGATCCGTCGCGGATCCTCTCGAGCCCCTGGAAGCGATGCCGGACGACGGTCGAGCCCTTCGCCAAGGAGGCGGGGCTGGACGTGCGCACGAAGGCCGAGCTGACCGAGGCCGGCCATGCGGACCGGCCCTCGCGCACGGCCGCCGTGGTCGAGCGGGTCATGCACGAGGCGCGCGCGACGGTCGTGTGCACGCACCGCCCGGTGCTGCCCACGATCATCGAGTCGGTGCGCCGGGTCTCCGCCCGCGGGGCGGCGCTCGAGCTGCCGCGCCAGGACCCGTACCTCGCCGCGGGGGAGGCGCTCGTGCTGCACACGACGCCCTCCGGCAGCGTCGTCGCGATCGAGCGACATCTCCCGAACATCGGCTGATCGGACGGGGCGGGCGTCCCCGCACGGCCGGTAGCATGCGGGGCTGGACCCCGGGGCACCACCGATCCGGGGACGAGGGGAGACGGGGCGACGATGAGCGACGGACACAGCGGCGGCCAGGGCGGCGACGGGAGCTGGGGGTACGGCACCTCCGATCCCTATTCCTCCTCCGACCCCTACGGCTCCTCGGATCCCTACGGCTCCACGTCCTCCGGCTCGGCCCCGGACCCCTACGGCGCGTACGACCCGTACGCGACGACGAGCTCCGCCACCGGCGGTGAGGACCAGCTCGCCTCGCCGGGCTTCGGGCCGGAGTTCGGCGGCTCGCCCGTCGCCGCGCCCGCCGACGCCGCCTACGCCACCCCCGCCTCCGCGACGGCGGGCTACGGCATGCCCGCCTACGCGGTGGCGCCGCCCACGGCCGGCAGCGCGATCGCCGCGCTCGTGCTGGGGATCCTCTCCCTCACGCTGTGCCAGGGCATCGTCGGACCCGTCGGCCTGATCTTCTCGATCATCGCCATGCGCCAGACGGCGCCCGGGGCGGTGCCCGTGCAGGGCGGTCGAGGTCTCGCGATCGCGGGTCTGGTGACGTCGATCCTCGGCACGCTGCTCCTCGCCTTCTGGATCGTCTACATCGTCCTCATGTTCGTGCTCGTGGCGACGGTCCCGACGGACTACTGACGCCCGCCGCAGGTCCTGTGACCGGACCGTGACCAAACCTGTGACGTAGACGATTCGTGCGTCTGGCCTGCACGTTCATGTAGATACGGATCCCGTTCACCCGATGTTCATGCGCGTGGGGGAACCCCGTCACCTCCCCTCCCTACCGTCACTGCCGTCAGACCTCCAGACCTTCGACGGAACAGTCCGGGCTCCGGCCCCCGAAAGGACTCGCAGTGAACGTTCGCCAGAACAAGCTCGCCTCCCTCGCCGCGCTCGGCCTCTTGGGCGGGCTCGCCCTGACCGCCTGCGGCGGCGGATCGGACACCGGCTCCACCTCCGGCTCCGGCTCGGACAACGGCGGCGCCGCGGCGTCCGGCGACTACGCCTCGCTCACCGGCAGCCTCGCGGGCGCCGGCGCCTCCTCGCAGCAGAACGCCCAGACCGCGTGGACCGAGTCCTTCATGGGCCTCGTCCAGGCGCAGGGCGGCTCGCTCAACGTCACCTACGACTCCGTGGGCTCGGGCACCGGCCGTGAGCAGTTCCTCTCCAACCAGGCCGCCTTCGCGGGCACCGACGCCGCCCTCACCGAGGAGGAGCTCGCCTCCTCCAAGGAGGTCTGCAACGGTGAGCAGGCGTTCGACCTGCCCGTCTACATCTCCCCGATCGCCGTCGTCTTCAACCTCGACGGCGTCGACTCGCTGAACCTCTCCCCGGAGACCATCGCCGGGATCTTCTCCGGCAAGATCACCAAGTGGAACGACGAGGCGATCACCAAGGAGAACCCGGACGCGACCCTCCCGGACCTCGACATCGTCCCCGTGCACCGCTCGGACAAGTCCGGCACCACGGAGAACTTCACCGAGTACCTCTCCGAGACCGCGGGCGACGTCTGGACCGACGGCCCCGTCGAGGAGTGGCCCACCTCGGGCGGCCAGTCCGGTGAGGGCACCTCCGGCCTCATCTCCACCGTCGAGGGCGGCAACGGCACCATCGGCTACGCCGACGCCTCGCAGGCCGGCAATCTCGGCACCGCCGCGATCAAGGTCGGCGAGGAGTACGTCCCCTACTCGGCCGATGCCGCCGCCAAGGCCGTCGACGCCTCTCCGCGCGAGGAGGGCCGGGAGGACCACGACATCGTCGTGAAGCTCGACCGCACGACGACCGAGTCCGGCGCCTACCCGCTCGTGCTCGTCTCCTACCTCGCGGTCTGCGGCTCCTACGCCGATCAGGCCACGGGCGATGCGGTGAAGTCCTACGCCTCCTACATCGTCTCCGCCGAGGGCCAGAAGGCCGCCGCGGACAACGCGGGCGCCGCCCCGCTCTCCGACGAGCTCTCCTCCGAGGCGCAGGCCGCGATCGACGCGATCGCCGTCGGCTGACATCCTGCACACTGCGCACACCGCCGTGCCGCCGGGCCGTTCCACGACCCGGCGGCACGGCCGCGCTCCCCGTCCCGTGATCCTCGAGGAAGGCCCATCGTGAGCAGCACCGACGTCGCCCCGGATGCACCGGAGGCGCCCGAGCAGTCCTCCCTGAGGAGCGGCGGCCGTCGCTTCGGCGACACCCTCTTCTCCACCCTGAGCGTCGGATCCGGGATCCTGATCTTCGTGACGCTCGCGCTCGTCGCGATCTTCCTGACCGCGGAGTCGATGCCCGCCTTCCGGGAGAGCAAGGAGCTCGCCGGGATCTTCGGCACCGCCGATCCCGCCTTCTCGCTGATCGGCGGGGTCGCGCCGTACATCTTCGGCACGGTGCTCGCGGCGCTCATCGCGCTCGTCATCGCGATCCCCGTCTCGATCGGCATCGCGCTGTTCATCTCGCACTACGCGCCCCGCCGCATGGCCGCCGGGCTCGGTTACATGATCGACCTGCTCGCGGCCGTGCCCTCCGTGGTCTACGGCCTGTGGGGCGGCGTCTGGCTCGTGCCCCGCCTCGAGCCGCTGTACGTCTTCCTCAACCAGACCCTCGTGTGGCCCTCGTGGGTGCCGCTGGTCCCCTCCGGCGAGGCGATCATCCCGCTGTTCGCCGGCGATCCCACCGCCCCCATGCGCAACCTGGCCTCCGCCGCCGTCGTCCTCGCCGTGATGATCCTGCCGATCATCACCGCCATGGCCCGCGAGGTGTTCCTCCAGGTGCCGCGGCTCCAGGAGGAGGCGGCGCTCGCGCTCGGCGCGACCCGCTTCGAGGTCGTCAAGACCGTGGTGCTGCCCTTCGGCCGCTCGGGCGTCGTCGCCGCGTCGATGCTGGGCCTCGGCCGCGCCCTCGGCGAGACGATGGCCGTGCTCATGATCCTCGCGCCGGGCGCCACCTTCTCGTGGCACATCCTCGAGGTCGGCATGCACAACACGATCGCCGCGAACATCGCCTCCAAGCAGGCGGAGTCCTCCGGGGCGGACATGTCCTACCTGATCTACACCGGCCTGGTGCTGTTCGTGCTCACGTTCATCATCAACGCGATCGCCCGGTGGATCGTCTCCCGCACGACCGTGAAGGGCTGAGGTCATGAGCACCGCCACCACCACTGCGAGCACCCTCTCCGGGGCACGGGCCGCCGAGCGCCGTCTGCCCCTCTGGCACCTGCTGCTGACGGGCGCCGCCTCCCTCGTGCTCGCCGCCCTGGTCCTCGCCACGTTCGGGAACCTGTCGATCGTGGGCGTGATCCTGCTGGGCTACGTCCTGCACCTGGTCGTCACCTACGTCTACTCGCGGGTCCGCGAGGGCCGGCGCTGGGCCGCGGACCGCGTGGTCATGCTGCTCGTGATCGGTGCCTTCGCGATCGCGCTGTTCCCGCTGCTCTCGCTGCTGTGGAAGGTCATCGTCGAGGGCGGCTCGCGGGTCGTCAAGGCCGCGCCGCAACCCTTCGCCTTCTGGACCTCGGACATGTCCGGGGTCATCGGCGGGGCCGACGCCGGCGGCGTGCTCCACGCCGCGATCGGCACCCTGCTCATCACCTTCTGGGCCTCGGTCATCTCGATCCCGATCGGCCTGTTCACGGCGATCTTCCTCGTGGAGTACTCCTCGACCGGCTGGAAGCGCACCCTCGCCAAGGGCGTCACCTTCCTCGTCGACATCATGACCGGCATCCCGTCGATCGTCGCCGGCCTGTTCGGCCTGGCCCTGTTCCTCGCCTTCATGCCGGACCAGAGCGTGCGCATGGGCATCATGGGCTCCGTCGCCCTGTCCCTGCTCATGATCCCGACGGTGGTCCGCTCGAGCGAGGAGATGCTGCGCCTGGTGCCGCTGGACCTGCGCGAGGCGGCCTACGCGCTCGGCGTGCCGAAGTGGCTCACCGTGGTGCGGGTCGTGCTGCGCACCGCGATCGCGGGCCTCACCACGGGCATCACCCTCGCGATCGCGCGCGTGATCGGCGAGACCGCGCCGCTGCTGCTCACGGTCGGCATGGTCACCGGTGTCAACTGGAGCATGTTCGACGGCCGCATGGCCACCCTGCCGACCTTCATCAACCAGCAGTACCGTGCCGGCAAGGCCAACTGCATGAGCGACACCGTCACCAACGTGGTCAACGGCGACGTGTACTCCTGCTCGATCACGACGAACATCGACCGGGCCTGGGCCGCCGCGCTCACCCTCATCGTGATCGTCATGGTGCTCAACATCATCGCCCGCCTCATCAGCCACTACTTCTCCCCGAAGCTCAGCCGCTGAGGCGGCGGGACCGCGAAAGGACACACGAGATGGCAGCCCCCCAGCCCATCACCGTCGAGGACCTCAACATCTACTACGGCGACTTCCTCGCCGTGGAGGACGTCAACGTGACGATCCAGCCGCGCTCGGTGACAGCGCTCATCGGCCCCTCCGGCTGCGGCAAGTCGACGTTCCTGCGCACCCTGAACCGGATGCACGAGGTGATCCCGGGCGCCTACGCGAAGGGCAACGTCGAGATCAACGGCGAGAACATCTACGCCCAGGGCGTGGACCCGGTGAACGTGCGCCGCCGCGTCGGCATGGTCTTCCAGAAGGCGAACCCGTTCCCCACGATGTCGATCCGCGACAACGTGCTCGCCGGCGTGAAGCTCAACAACCGCCGCATCAGCAAGCGCGACGCCGACGAGCTCGTGGAGTCCTCGCTCAAGGGCGCGAACCTCTGGAACGAGGTCAAGGACCGCCTCGACAAGCCCGGCATGGGCCTCTCCGGCGGTCAGCAGCAGCGCCTGTGCATCGCCCGCACCATCGCGGTGCGCCCCGAGGTGGTGCTCATGGACGAGCCGTGCTCGGCCCTGGACCCGATCTCGACCCTCGCGATCGAGGACCTCATCCATGAGCTCAAGGACAACTACACGATCGTCATCGTGACCCACAACATGCAGCAGGCCTCGCGCGTCTCCGACCGCACGGGCTTCTTCAACATCGCCGGCACCGGCAAGCCCGGCCACCTCATCGAGTTCGACGACACCGAGAAGATGTTCACGAACCCGGAGAACAAGCAGACCGAGGACTACATCTCCGGTCGCTTCGGGTGAGCGGAGGCGGGACTCCCCCTGGGAGGAGCCCCGCCTCACACCACGGTCTGACGTCGGCCCCGGGAGATCGATCCCGGGGTCGACGCGCGTCCCGGTGGCCGCGACGGAAGCTCGTGCCATGACCACAGCGATCCCCTCCACCTACCGCTCCCCGTCCGAGCCCGATCCCTCCGCCGGCCCCGGCACCGGCCCTGCCGTGCTCTCCGCCCGCTCCCTCGTCCGCGACTTCGGGGACGCCGGCCGGAAGGGCCCCACGACCCGCGCGCTCGCCGGCGTGGACCTCGACATCGCCCGGGCGGACTCCCTCGCGATCATGGGCCCCTCGGGCTGCGGCAAGACGACGTTCCTGCACGTCCTCGCCGGGATCCTCCGCCCCTCGGCGGGCGCCGTGCACCACGACGGCACCGACCTCTCCTCGCTGCCCGACGCCGCGCGCACGCGGCTGCGGCGCAGCGCCTTCGGCTTCGTCTTCCAGGAGGGGCGGCTGCTGCCCGAGCTGACCGCGCTCGAGAACGTGATCCTGCCGCGGATGCTCGCGGGCACGCCGCGCCGCACCGCGACGGCGGACGCCCGCGGCTGGCTGGACCGGCTGGGTCTCGCGGGGATGCACGACCGCCGTCCTGGCCAGCTCTCCGGCGGCCAGGCGCAGCGCGTCGCGATCGCCCGCGCCCTCGCCGGTCGTCCCCAGGTCGTCTTCGCCGACGAGCCCACCGGCGCCCTGGACCAGGCCACCGGCCGGTCCGTGCGGGAGGTGCTCGTGGGCGCCTGCCGCGACTCCGGCGCGAGCCTCGTCATGGTGACCCACGACCCGCAGGTCGCCGCCGTCTGCCGGCGCACGGTCGCCATGCGCGACGGCGTCATCGTCCAGGAGTTCCAGCGCACGGGGGAGGCACGATGAGCGTCCTCGCCGCCGCGCCGCTGCTGCTGCGCCGACGCAGCGCCCTCGCGGACACGCTGCCCGTCCTCGCCTTCGCCGCCTCCACCGCGATCACCTCGACCGTCCTCGGCGGGCTGCTCGCCTTCGTGGGCCGCATGCCCGCGGATGCGCTGGGGCCCTCCGCCTCGGCGGAGGACTCGATCATGGGCATGCTCGCCTTCTGCGCGCTCACGGCGAGCGTGCTGCTGGTGCCGAGCGCCGTCGGCTTCGGCGGGGCCGCCGCGCGGCTGTCCCTCGCCCGCCGCGAGCGGGACCTCGCCGCGATGCGCCTGGTGGGCGGGACCTCCGCCCAGGTGGGCGGGATCGCGCTGCTCGACGTCGCCGCGCAGGCGCTGCTGGGCTCCGTGCTCGGCGTGCTCGCGCACCTCGCGGTGACCCCCGCGCTCACCGCGCTCGACTTCGGGATCGCCCCGTTCACCGTGGGGGAGCTGCTGCTGCCCGTGTGGGCCTACCCGCTCGTGGTGCTCGGCATCCTGCTGGTCGCGCTGGGCTCCGCGGCGGTCGCGCTCGCCGGGGTCGTGCTGAGCCCGCTCGGGGTGGCGCGGGAGTCACGCACCGTGCGGATGAGCCTGCTGCGGCTCGCGGTGTGGGCGGTGCTGATCCTGCTGCTGGTCGCCGCGACCCAGCTGGCCCAGGTCGTCTCCGCGGTCGCGGGTCTGGCCGGGATGCTGATCATCATGATCGTGCTGGTGGGCGGGGTCGTCGCCGGGGTGAACGTGGTGGGCCCGCTCGTGGTGTGGCTGCTCGGCCGAGCTCTCGCAGCCACGGCCCCGACCGCGGGGCTGCTCGTCGCCGCTCGCCGCCTCGCCGCGGATCCCCGCGCCGCCTGGCGCACCGTCTCCGGGATCACGATCGCCCTGGTCGTCGCCGGGCTGCTCACGGTGATCTCGAACCTCGGCGAGGCGTCGACGCCGGAGGAGGCGATCCTCATGACCGCGATGAGCACGGGCGGCCTGCTCACGCTCGCGATCGCCGCGGTGCTCGCCGCGATCTCCACGGGGATCACCCGCACCGCGCAGGTGATCGACGAGATGCCCGTGCTGCGGGCCCAGCACGTGGCCGGCGCGCAGGTGGGTCAGCTGCAGCGGGCGCGCATGCTGCAGGCGCTGCTGCCCGTGCTGCTGAGCTCCGTGCTCGCGGCGGGGACGGCCCTGCTGGTCGTCGTCGCGACCGTCGGCGCCTCGACGCCGGACCCCGCGGCGCTCGTGCAGTACGTGGCGACCGTGATCGGGGCGTACGTGCTCGTGCTCGGCGCGGTCGCGGTCTCGGCGCCGCTCGTCCGCCGCGGCGTGCGGGTCTGATCGGGAGGCGGGGATCCCCGCCTCCCCATCGCGCGCCCCGCCCCACTACGCTGGACGCCATGGAGATGCAGAACCAGGTCGTCACCCCCGCCGAGGTGCCCGAGGGCGCCCACCTGATCGACGTGCGCGAGCAGAACGAGTGGGACGCCGGGCACGCCCCCACGGCGACGCACCTCGCCGCGAGCGGGCTGCTCGAGAAGCTCGACGAGCTGCCCGAGGACGGCGACCTGTACATCGTGTGCCGCTCCGGCGGCCGCAGCGCCCAGGTGACCCAGTGGCTCAACGGCAACGGGTACGACGCGATCAACGTCGTGGGCGGTATGGACCTCTGGTTCGAGTCGGGCCTGCCGATGGTCTCCGACGGCGAGGGCGAGCCGTACGTGCTCTGAGCCCCGCCGTCGGCCGGCCGCGGAGCCGGACTACAGCGGGAGCACGTCCTTGACGAGGCCGTAGCCCACGAAGGCGAAGGCGTCGATGAGCGTGTGCGCGACGATCAGCGGCGCGGTGCGCCGGGTGCGGCGGAACCACTGCGCGAACACGAGCCCCATGACGAGGTTCGCGACGCCCGGGCCGAGGCCCTGATAGGTGTGGTACGCGCCGCGGATCAGCGCGGAGACCACGACGATGCGCCGGCCCGACCAGCCCAGGCGCTCGAGCCGTTGCACGAGATAGCCGACCACGACCACCTCCTCGATGATCCCGTTCTTCAGGGCCTGCAGGAGGAGCACCGGGATCGTCCACCAGTGCGCGTCGAGGGCCGCGGGGATCACCTCGACCGTGATGCCGAGGGCGCGCCCCACGAGGTAGAAGGCGAGGCCGGGAACGCCGATCGCCGCCGTGATCGCGACGCCCTGCCGCAGGTCGCGGCCCGGCCGGCGCAGGTCCAGCCCCAGGTCGCCGAGCGCCTGGGCGACGCTCCCCGCGGTGAGCGCGAGCAGCAGCACCGCGAGCGCCGCCGGCACGAGGGTGAAGCCGATCGAGAGCAGCTGGTAGAGCAGGTCGAGCCACGGGTCGCGCGCCTGCGAGGTGTTCAGCGAGGTCGACTGCCCGGCGAGCGGTCCCGCCGCGAGGGCCTGGACGAGCGCGATGAGCGAGTAGACGGCGCTGCGGCCCAGCGACAGCCCGAGCACGATGAGCAGCTCGGCGCGCAGCAGCCCCCGGGTGGGGGAGACGGGTTCCATGGGGCACATGCTCCCACCCACCGTCTAGCGTCAGGAGCAGCGGCGGCACCGATGGCAGACTCGAGTCATGAACGACAGCACTGCCCTCCCGCGCGTCCTCGTCACCGGTGCGAACCGGGGGATCGGTCGCGAGATCGCGCTCGCCCTCGCCCCGGACCACCACCTCGTGCTCGGCGGCCGCGACGAGCCGGCGCTCGCCGCGCTCGCCGCGGAGCTCCCCTCCGCGGAGACCTTCGTCGCCGACCTCACGGATCCCGCCGCGACCGCGGCCGCCGTCGGCGCCCTCGACCTCCCCGGCGGGCTCGGAGGCCTCGTGCACTCCGCGGGCGTGCTCGTCAGCGGCCGGGTCGAGGACCTCTCCACGGCGGACTGGACCCGGTCGCTCACCGTGAACGTCACCGCCGTCGCGGAGCTGACGCGGCTGCTGCTGCCGGCGCTGCGGGAGGCCCGCGGCACCGTCGTCACGATCAACTCCGGCAGCGGCTACACCGCCAAGGGCGGAGGCGGCGCCTATGCGGCCTCGAAGTTCGCGCTGCGCGCCCTCACCGACGCGCTGCGCGACGAGGAGCGCGCCCACGGCGTGCGGGTCACCTCCGTGCACCCGGGCCGGGTCGCGACGGACATGCAGCGCCAGCTGCGGGACTTCGAGCAGGGCGAGTACCGCGAGAGCGACTACGTCGACCCGGCGACGGTCGCCGCGACCGTGCGGCTCGCGCTGGACCTGCCGGCCGAGGCGAGCATCGACGAGCTCAGCGTCCGCCCGCGCTGAGCGCGCGGCGGGGCCTCACTTCATGAGCCGCTTCACGGCGGCCATGATCTCCGCCATCTTGCGGTCCAGCTCCTCGGAGTCCCCGGACTCCGCGGCGTCGTGCACGCAGTGGTGGATGTGGTCGTCCACGAGGCCGAGCGCCACCGACTGCAGCGCCTTCGTCGCCGCGGAGACCTGGGTGAGGACGTCGATGCAGTAGGTGTCCTCCTCGACCATCCGGCCGATCCCGCGCACCTGCCCCTCGATGAGCTTCAGCCGTCGCAGGTAGGCGGCCTTGGAGTCCTGGTACCCGGGATCCCCGTGCGTGCCGTGGTCGCCGTGGGCGGCCGCCTCCGGAGCGGTCATGACGCGGTCGACCCCCCGGTGCCGCCCCCGACGGGGTCCTCGTCGAGGTGGCCGACGAGGCGCGCCGCGTAGCCGACGTAGGTCGCGGGGGAGAGGGCCAGCAGGCGGTCGCGCTCGGCGTCGGGCAGTCCCAGGCCCTCGATGAACTCGCGCATGCCCTCGCCGGTGACGCGGTGGCCGCGGGTGAGCTCCTTGAGCCGCTCGTAGGGGTTGTCCATGCCCGTGGTGCCCTGCACGCCGAGGGTGCGCATGACGGACTGGACGGCCTCGCCGAGCACCTCCCAGTTGCCCTCGAGGTCCGCCGCCATGGCGTCCGGGTCCACGTCGAGGCCCGCGAGGCCCTTGCGCAGGTTCGCGATCGCGAGCAGCGAGTGGCCCAGCGCCGTGCCGATGTTGCGCTGCGTGGTCGAGTCGGTGAGGTCGCGCTGGAGGCGCGAGGTGACGAGGGTCTGCGACAGCGAGTCCAGCAGGGCGCCGGAGATCTCGAGGTTCGCCTCGGCGTTCTCGAAGCGGATCGGGTTGACCTTGTGGGGCATGGTCGAGGAGCCGGTGCCGCCCTGCGCGGAGAGACGCTGGCGGAAGTAGCCCTGCGAGATGTAGGTCCAGACGTCCGTGGCGAGGTTGTGGAGGATGCGGCCGGCGCGGGCGACGTCCGCGTAGATCTCCGCCTGCCAGTCGTGGGACTCGATCTGGGTGGTGAGCGGGTTCCACGTGAGGCCGAGGTGCTCGACGAAGGTGCGCGAGACCTCCTCCCAGTCCGTGCCCGGCACCGAGATCGCGTGCGCGGCGTAGGTGCCGGTCGCGCCGTTGATCTTGCCGAGGATCTGATTGGCGGGGATCCGCCGCGCCTGGCGGCTCAGGCGGTGCACGAACACCGCGAGCTCCTTGCCGAGCGTCGTCGGGGTCGCCGGCTGACCGTGGGTGCGGGAGAGCATCGGGACCTCCGCGGTGTCCCGGGCGAGCTGCGCGAGGTCGCCGATGACGGCCTCGTAGGCGGGCAGCCACACGTCGTGCACGGCCCCGCGCACCATGAGCGCGTAGGAGAGGTTGTTGACGTCCTCACTCGTGCAGTAGATGTGCACGATCTCGGCGAGCGGCTCGAGGCTCGTGCCGGCGAGGCGGCGCTTGATGTAGTACTCGACGGCCTTGACGTCGTGGACCGTCTCGCGCTCGATCTCGGCGTGCTCGGCGATGCCCTCGGCGCCGAACTCCTCGGGGATGGAGCGGAGCAGGGCGCGCTCGTCCTCGGTGAGGGTGCGCAGGCCCGGGATCGCCTCGCGGTCCAGGAGGTGGATGACCCACTCGGTCTCGATGACGAGCCGCGCCCGGTTCAGGGCCGCCTCGGAGAGGTGGTCCACGAGCGGGGCCACCTGCGAGCGGTAGCGCCCGTCGAGCGGGGTGAGGGCGATCGGGGGAGTGATGTCCGCGAAGGAGTGAGCCATGGGGGTGATTCTCCCAGAGGTGCGGGCCGCCGTCGGCCCCTGCCCGGGTGTCGGGCCGGGCAGGGGCGGATGGGCAGCGGAGGGCGGGCTTCCCGGGTCAGGCGTCCTCGCGGTCGCCGATCCCCGTGACGGCCTCCACGATCGCGGAGAGGATGCCGATGATGACGCCCGCCAGCAGCGCCCACCAGAAGGTGTCGAAGGCCAGCGTGAGGCCGAACAGGCCGGAGACCCAGCTGGTCAGCAGGAGGATCAGCGTGTTGATGACGAGCTGGAACAGGCCCAGCGTCAGGCACGTGATCGGCAGGGCGAGGAGGGACAGGATCGGCTTCACGATCGTGGTGAGGATCGCGAGGATGAGGGCGATCGCCGCGATCGTGAGCACCTGGGTGAGGATCGAGGCGGAGTCGTCCCCGAGGTGCATGCCGGGCAGGATCAGGGCGGTGACCCACAGGGCGAGGGACGTGACGATGATGTGGCCGAGGAATCGCATGCCCCCATCATCGCCGTCGGCCCGGGCGGGCGCACGGGGGATATCCCCGTGCCGGGCCCTCGATCGCGCTGCGAGGATCGGCGCATGAGCGTTCTCTCCCGCCATCTGGTCGTCGACGGCCGTCGTGTGCACCTGCTGGGGTCCGTCGGCTCGACGCACGGGACGGCGGTGGGGGACCCGGAGGGGGGCCTCGTGCTGCTCGAGCCGGGGCTCGGGGCGGGGGCGGCGAGCTGGGGAGCGGTGCTCGACGGCCTCGCGGCGGCAGGGGGCGTCGGCCCGCTGCAGGTGCTCGCCCACGACCGTGCCGGCTACGGGGCCAGCGACCCGGCGGGCGGCCCCCGGGACCTGGGTGCGCTCGTCGCCGAGCTCGGCGCGGTCGTCGAGGCGGTGCCCCACCGGCGGCTCGTGCTCGTGGGCCACAGCTGGGGCGGACCCGTGGTGCGAACGCTCGCCGCGGCCCTCGTCGCCCAGGGGCGCGAGGTCGCCGGCGTGGTGCTCGTGGACCCGGCGGACGAGCTCGCCGACCTGTACTTCACCCCCACGGTCGAGGTGATGAACCGCGTGCAGGGCCACGCGATGGTGCTGCTGGACCGGGCGCACCTGCTGCATCGGCTCCAGCGTTCCGCGACCCGCGGACTGCCCGAGGCCCATCGCGAGCAGGCCGCCGCCTCCGTCACGACCGCCGCGGCGGCGCGCACCGTGCGTGAGGAGGCCCGCCACATCACGCGCGGCCTGCGGCATCTGCGGCTCGACCCGCCGGACCTCCGCGGGGTGCCGCTCACGGTCATCTCGGGCAGGCGCCCCGAGGGGCTCGGCCGGCGGCTGCGGGACGAGCTCACCGCGGCGCACCGCGAGCGCGCCGCGCCGAGACCGGGCGCAGGTGCGGGCCGGTTCGTCGCCGCGGAGCGCTCGGGACACCTCGTCCCCGTCGACCAGCCCGAGCTCGTGGTCGAGGAGATCCTGCGGCTGCTGGGCTGAGCGACACTCTCCGCTCCTCGCGCCCCACGGACGCGGCGGTCGGCAGGGTCGGGACGGCATACCCTGACGGCATGCCCGACCAGCCCTCCCAGCCCCAGCCTGCCCAGCCTCAGCCTGCCCAGCCCGTCGAGTCGATCCGCGTACGGCCCGCCCTCGAGGCGCTCCCCACCTACGTGGCCGGCCGGCCCCCGGCCGACGACGGGCGCCGCCGCTTCAAGATCTCCTCGAACGAGTCGCCGTTCCCGCCGCTGCCGGAGGTGCGGGACGCGGCGATCGCGGCGATGTCGGGCACGAACCGGTACCCGGACGCGGCCGCGCTGCAGCTGCGCGAGGCGCTCGGTGCGGAGCACGGCGTGGACCCCTCCCAGGTGGTGCTCTCCACCGGGGCGGTCGCCGTGAGCGGCGACCTCGTGCGGGCGGTCGTCGGCGACGGCGACGAGGTCGTCTTCGCCTGGCGCTCCTTCGAGGCGTACCCGATCCTCGTGGGCTCGCACGGCGGGACCTCCGTCCCCGTGCCGCTCACCGACGCCTTCGAGCACGACCTCCCGGCGATGGCCGCGGCGATCACCGAGCGCACCCGGCTCGTGCTGCTGTGCACCCCGAACAACCCCACCGGCGTCTCGCTCACCACGGAGGCGATCGAGGAGTTCCTGGGGTCGGTGCCCGAGGACGTCGTCGTCGCGATCGACGAGGCCTACCGCGAGTTCCACGACCCGCGGACGGTGCTGGACACCGCCGCGCTGTTCCGGCGTCACGGGAACGTCGTGGTGCTGCGGACCTTCTCGAAGATGCAGGGCCTCGCGGGCCTGAGGATCGGGTACGCGATCGCGCACCCGCGTCTCGCCCGCGCGCTGTCCCAGGTGACGGTGCCCTTCGGGGCGAGCCTGCCGGCGCAGGCCGCAGCCCTCGCGACCCTCCGGCCCGCCGTACGGGAGCGGCTCGACGAGCAGGCGGCATGGATCCGCTCCGAGCGCGAACGGGTGCAGTCGGCCCTCGCCGCGCAGGGCTGGGAGCTCCCGGCCTCGCAGGGCAACTTCGTCTACTTCCCGCTCGGTGAGGACTCCGCGGCCTTCGCGGCCTTCGCCGAGGAGCGGGGGGTCGTGCTGCGCAGCTACGGCACGGACGGCGTGCGTGCCTCCATCGCCGAGGCGGAGGCGAGCGATCTGCTCATCTCTGCGGCCGCCGCCTGGCGGGAGCGCGCCGACCAGCGCTGAGCCTCTCTCCCCGGGAGTGTCATCCCCGGGGAGGCCGGTGACCGGCGAGGAGCCTCTCGAGGGCGGCCCCGAGCGGATGCACCGGGGCAGGCGTCCGGCGGCGACGGAGGTGTGCCCGCAGTCTCCCCTGGGTCGAGGAGCCGTGCGACGACGAGACGGACGGCGCGCGTTCCGGCGGCAGGGGGCGGACCAGCGGGCGCGGCCCGGTGACGCGAGTGACGCCGCTGTGCCCGGTCCATGCCACGCGGTGCGCGGGCGGACTCTGCTGCGCGGTGCCGCACGGCGGATCGGCATGCTCCGCCGCCGCACCGATCGTCTCGACCCGCGCGAGCTGCTGCTCCTTGCCGTTGCAGTGCGCGCAGAGCTCCTGGCCGTTCCTCGCGCTCGTGGGCCCGCCCCGTGCGTGAGGGTGCACGTGGTCGTGCTGGCGGGCGGCGGCGTTGCAGAACGGACCACGGCAGGAGGTGTCCCGCCAGGTGAGGAAGCGACCGAGCGCCGCCGGGAACGCCCGGCCCTGGGACTCCACCGCGACGAGCTCGCCGCTCGTGGGATGCGTGTACAGGCGTCGCAGCACCGCGCGCACCGCGGGACCGTCGGCCCCGAAGGGGTCGGCGACGGGGTGGTCGACGGAGGACGGTGCGGGCGGCGTCAGGCAGGCGCGCAGCTGCTCGCGGATCGCCTCGGGCGGGACGGCTCCGTAGCCGGCGATGCGGGCGGGATCCCCGGCCTCCGGCAGCAGCAGGGCGCGGTCGGTGATGATGACGCCGACGTCGAGCTCGACCTGCTCCATCGCGCCTTCGCGTCCCAGCACGGTGTCCACGAGGGAGTCCGCCATGATCGCCACGTGGCCGTCCGAGGCGCCGTCGGCGCGACGACGCTCCGCCTCGAGGGAGAGGCGCTTGTGCACGAGGTGCGCGTCGACCGCGGGCAGCAGGGCGGAGAACCGGGCCATGCCGTCCGCCCCCGGGGTGAGCGTGACGGAACGGTTGCGACGGGCCCGGCGATGGCGCAGGGTCGCGCCCTCGGGGTCGAGGCCCGCGATGATCCCGTGGGCCTCGTCCCTCCAGTCCCGCAGCCCGGCGCCGTCGAGGTAGGGCAGGCGCTCACCGAGGGCCGCGTCCACCTCGCGACGCTGCGCGGAGGTGACCGTCGCGGTCTCCGTCGCGAGCGCGGTGGCGACCTCGGGGGAGAGGAGGTGGCGGGCGAGCGCGGTGCGGACCTGCGGCATCTCCTCGACGAGCCGGTGGGCCACGGCGAGGGCGCGCCCGGCGTGCGCGGGGGAACGGCGGGAGATCAGCGAGAGGTCGCGGCGCGCGATCGCGGCGGCGCGGTCCTCGAGCGCGGTGGGTGACGGGAGCGCGGCCTGCTCGTGCGCGGCCTCGTCCCGGGCGCGCGCCTCGACCTCCCGGCGGGTCTGCGTCTCGAGGGCCACGGCCGTGCGCGCCTCGAGCACGTGGAGCGCGGCGCGCAGGTCCTGCTGGACGGCGAGCAGGTGGACGAGGGTGCGGGAGCCCGCCTCCGCTGCGGTGGTGGGCGCCTCGGGGGTGAAGAGCTCGCCCGGCTCCGCGGCGAGATCGGCGAGGCAGTGCGCCACGTCCCCGAGCAGGTGGCCGAGTCCCGCGAGGTCGCCGTCGCGCAGGCTCGCGGCCGTGGCCCGGAAGGGCGTGGGGCCCTCCTGGGTGGTGGGGGAGCGGGACGTCGTCGACATGCCTCCATTCTCCCGTGGGCGAGTCGATTTCGAAAGGGTGTACGACGAATCTGTGGACAGGTATCCGTGGACAGATGGCGACATCACTCGAGGTCAGTGGGTGTACCCGATGTCAAGGGCTGTACCGTGAATGTGGATGGATGGGTCGTGGGGAGGAAAGGTCGGACCTTGGGGTGCGGAGGGAGGGGTGTGCGGGAGCGGCGGGGTGGCGGAGGGCGACGCGGAGGTGGTCACCGGTGAGGCGCGAGCGGCTGCGCCGCTACCCTGGGAGCGTCGGACGAGGTGGATCGGCGCGCGCCGCGCAGGCCCTGCGCGGGGACGGCGCCGGCAGGGGAGGACTGCATGGTGCGGGGTGCCGCGACGAGTGCCCGGGAGCAGATGCCCGCACGGCTCGGGGGTCCGCGTGCCCACCTCGTCTGGATCGTCGCGATCCTCGCCTATGCGATCGCGGTCCTGCAGCGCACCACGATGGGCGTCTCCGGCCTCGAGGCGACCGAGCGCTTCGGCACCTCCGCCACGATCGTCTCCACCTTCGTCGTCCTCCAGCTCCTCGTCTACGCGCTCGCCCAGATCCCCGCCGGCCTGCTCCTGGACCGCTACGGCTCCCGCGTCACGCTCGTCGCCGGGGCGCTGCTCATGGGGAGCGGGCAGCTGCTGCTCGCCCATGCGGACGTCGTCGGCACCGCGATCCTCGCCCGCGTGGTCGTGGGTGCCGGGGACGCGCTGACCTTCTCGAGCGCGATCCGGCTCGTGCCCGCCTGGTTCCCCGCCTCCCGCGTCCCCGTGCTCACGCAGCTCACCGGCATCCTCGGCCAGGTCGGCCAGATCGCCTCCGCGGTGCCCTTCGTCGCCCTGCTCGGCGCGGCCGGGTGGACCACGGCCTTCACGGGCGCCGCCGGGATGAGCGCCGTCGCCGCGCTGCTCGTGCTGCTGCTCGTGCGCGCCGTGCCGCCGGGTGCGCCGCGGCCGCGGGCCTGCCAGGACCTGCGACGGATGCCGCTGCAGGTCGCGCGGATCGTGCGCCATCCCTCGACCCAGCTGGGCTTCTTCTCCCACTTCACCGCCGGCTTCCCCGGGATCGTCTTCGCGATGATGTGGGGCTACCCGTACCTGACGGCCGGGGAGGGGCTGAGCCGTGCGGCGGCCTCGGGCGTGATGACGGTGCTCGTGGTGGTCTCGATCGTGGGTGGCCCGCTCGTCGGTGCGCTCACCCAGCGCCATCCGCTGCGCCGCTCCACGCTCGTGCTGCTCATCGTGCTCTCGATCGTGCTGCCGCTCACCACGCTCGTGCTCTGGCCGGGGCCGGCCCCGCTGTGGCTGCTGCTGATCATGGTCGCCGGGTTCTCCGTGGGCGGCCCCGCCTCCTCGGTGGGCTTCGACTTCCCGCGCACGGACCTCGCCCAGCACCGCCTCGGCACGGCGACGGGCGTCGTGATCATGGGCGGCTTCATCGGCGGGCTCGTGGCCACGCTGCTGATCGGCGTGCTGCTGGACCTCCAGCGCCCCGCGGGCGACTACGACCTCGAGGCCTTCCGCCTCGCCTTCGCCGTCCAGCTGCCGCTGCTCGCGCTCGGGGTCGCGGGGATGCTGATCTCCCGCTGGCGGCTGCGCCGGCGGATGGCCGCGCGCGGCCTCCAGGTGCCGCCGTGGCGCGAGGTCTGGCGCAGCGGACGCTGGCGCCGGCTGTGAGCGCGGGCGTGGGGCCGACGCTGCACCTCACCGTGGGGCTCCCCGGGACCGGCAAGACGACCTGGGCACGGGCCTTCGCGGCGCGGCACCGGCTCCTGCGGCTCACCCCGGACGAGTGGATGAACCCGCTCTTCGGGGCGTCGGACGTCGACGGCAGCCGGGACGTGCTCGAGGGTCGCATGATCTGGACCGCCGTGCAGGTCCTGCGCGGCGGCTCCTCGGTCGTGCTCGACTTCGGATGCTGGTCCGCGGAGGAGCGGTGGTCGCTGCGGGCGATCGCCGCGGCCGCGGGGGCCGGGTTCCGCTTGGAGTCCTTCTCCGTCCCCGAGCCCGAGCGGCGACGCCGGGCCGACGAGCGCTTCCGCGCCGCCCCGCACACGACCTTCGCGATGTCCGACGCGGACCACGACCGGTACCTCGCCCTGTTCACGCCGCCCACGGCGGACGAGATCGCGGGCACCCCGTTCCCGGCGCCGCCCGTCGGCCATGCGACGTGGACGGCGTGGACGGACTCCCGCTGGCCGGGGCTGGGCGACATGGGGGCGGGAGACCCCTTGCCTCCGTCCCCGCACGTGCCGTAGCGTTCCCCCGACACTTTATTTCAAGGAGGAAGTATGTCGTTCACGCTGGGCATCATCGGGATCGGACAGTTCGGGTCCCACTTCGCGGAGCTCTTCTCGGCCCATTCCCACATCTCCGCGGTCTACGCCGTGGACGACGTCCCCGAGCGCATCGACGCGCTCGAGCAGCGCCCCGAGCACGCCGTGAGCTTCGCCGGCCGCTTCAGCTCCGTCGAGGAGCTCCTCGCCTCCGACGTCGACGCCGTCGCGATCTTCACCCAGCGCTGGACCCACGGGCGCATCGCGATCGCCGCCCTCGAGGCCGGCAAGCACGTCTACTCGGCCGTCCCGATGGCGATCGAGGAGGCGGAGATCCGCGAGATCACCCGCCTCGTCGAGGAGACCGGGCTCGTCTACATGATGGGCGAGACCAGCCAGTACAACGCCGCCGTCGTGCTCGCCCGCCGGATCCACCGCTCCGGCGCCTTCGGCGAGGTCTTCTACGCCGAGGGCGACTACGTCCACGACATGGATCTCGGCTTCTACGACGCCTACAAGTACTCCGGCGGCGAGGGATGGAAGTCGACCGCCTCCTACCCGCCCATGCTCTACCCGACCCACTCGATCGGCGGGATCCTCGGCGTGCTCGGCGAGCGCCACGCGGTGTCCGTCTCCTGCATCGGCCGGCCGGACACCCGCGGCGACGGCGTCTTCGACAAGGCCGTCTCCCAGTTCGACAACGACGTCTCCAACGCCTTCGCCCTGTTCGAGATGGACAACGGCGGCGCCTTCCGCACCAACGAGCTGCGGCGCGTGGGCTACCCGAGCCACAAGCGCGAGTCCCGCTTCCGCTTCTTCGGCGAGGAGGCGAGCTTCGAGGAGACCGTCGACGTCACCTACTGGCACGACAAGGAGACCGTCCTCGAGGTCACCGAGCTCGTCGCGACCGGCAGCACGATGAGCCTGGACGACCCGCGCCTGGCCGACGTCTCGCCCACCCTGCGCGACGCCTTCGTCGCCGGCGCCTCGCCCGCGCACCACCAGTCCCGCCTGCCCGCCGAGTTCCAGGGCATGCCCAACGGTCACGAGGGCGCCCACCACTTCCTCGTGGACGACTTCGCGCGCGCCGTCTCCGGCGGGCACCAGCCCGTCGTCAACGCCTGGCAGGCCGCGCGCTACACGCTCCCCGGCGTGATCGCCCACCAGTCGATGCGCGCGGGCGGCGTCCGCCTGGAGATCCAGGACCTCGGCGACTGCCCGCTGCCCGTCGTCGACCTCGACGCCGAGCAGGAGACCCTCGACAAGGCCGCCCTCGAGGCGGCGGTCGCGGGGCAGCGGCCCCGAGCCTGACGAGCTCGATCCCCCGACGGCGGGGAGGAGGGGAGCCTCCTCCCCGCCGTCGTGCACCCGCCGTCTGTAGCATCGGCGCGCATGGAACCGGACCTCCGCAGCATCGCCCAGCACGCCCTCCTCTTCTCGAGCAACCGGCAGGAGGCGCTCGACGCGGCGCTCCTCGCGCGGCTCGGCCGCTACCGGTACAGCCTCGACCTCGCCGGCAAGCGCCTCACCTTCCGCGGCGAGGGCGGCGAGGTCTCCGGTCGGGCCGACGTCATCGCCTCCGTCCCCGCGGACCCGCAGCGCCTCCGCTGGGGCTGGTCCCCGCTGCTGGCGGACGTCGTCGGCACCGATGAGCTCGCCCATCGCCTGCAGGACGTCGGTCGTGAGCGCGACCTCCCCTCCCTCGTGCAGGAGGAGGTGCCCTACGAGGTCGCCCCGGACGAGGACCGCGACGACGTCATCTCCTCCCTCGCCCATGCCGTCGGCCGTGTCGCGGTCGAGGTCCTGGGCCCGGAGACGCTCTACTACACCTTCCCGACCGACGGCGTCTCCCGGGCGGTCGTGGCGCTGCGGAACCTGGATCTCGAGCTGGCGCCGATCCGTCTGGCCGACGTCGCCGCCGCGCTCGGCCCCGAGGTCGTGGCGCTCGACGACGCCGCCTGGGCGCTCGACGGCCTCGCCGCGAAGGTCCCGGCCTGGAGCGCCCGCCGGGAGCACCGCCTCGATGGCGACGTGGACGTGGTCACCGACGAGGAGGGCCTGCGCCTGGTGCTGCGGACCGAGCGTGATGACCGCGGCCGGACCCTGCGGATCCTCGTCGGCACGGAGCACGTCTGACGCGCCCTGCGGGTGTGTCGGGAGTCGTGATCGCTTGGAACCTACGCCACCGTAGGTTAGTCTCTCCGCCGTGAGCGTGTTCCAGACGACGATCCCCGCCGTGGCCGACCAGGAGCCGATGATCCAGCTCCTCGCACCGGACGGCACACGGACCCCGCACGACGAGTTCGACGCCGTCCTCGACGGCAGCGCGGGCGGGGGCGGTGACGACGACCTCCAGACCCCCGAGCGCCTGCGCGGCTACTACCGCGACATGGTGATGATCCGCGCCGCGGACCTCGAGGCGACGAGCCTCCAGCGGCAGGGCCAGCTGGGCCTGTGGGCGAGCGCCCTGGGGCAGGAGGCCGCGCAGATCGGCGCCGGCCACGCGTCCCGCGCCCACGACTACCTCGTGCCCACGTACCGCGAGCACGGCGTCGCGTGGGCCCGCGGCATCGAGCCCTGGCGCCTGCTCGAGATGTTCCGCGGCATCAGCCACGGCGGCTGGGACCCCGCGGAGCTGCGCACCCACCCGTACATGATCGTGCTCGGCTCCCAGGCCCCGCACGCCGTCGGCTACGCGATGGGCCTGCAGCGCGACGGCCTCGTCGGCACCGGCGACCGGGACACCGACACCGCCGTGCTCGCCCTGTTCGGCGACGGCGCCTCGAGTGAGGGCGAGGTCGCGGAGTCCTTCACCTTCGCCGCCTCCTTCCAGGTCCCCACCGTCTTCTACACGCAGAACAACCAGTGGGCGATCTCCGTCCCCACCGCCGTCCAGTCCCGCGTGCCGCTCGCCCAGCGCTCCCGGGGCTGGGGCATTCCCTCCGTGCGCGTGGACGGCAACGACGTGCTCGCCGTCATGGGCGCCGTGCGCAGCGCCCTCGACGCCGCCCGCGCGGGGGAGGGCCCCCGCTTCATCGAGGCCGTCACCTACCGCATGGCCGCGCACACCACGAGCGACGACGCCTCCCGCTACCGTCCCGGCGCCGAGGAGCAGGAATGGGCGGAGAAGGACCCGATCCCGCGCCTGCGACGCCACCTCGAGCAGCTCGGCGAGATCGACGAGGACTACGTGAAGCGCTGCGACGAGGAGGGCCACGACCTCGCGATGCAGCTGCACCACCACATCCACGGCATGGAGGACCCGGACCCGGTGATGATCTTCGACCACGTCTACGCCGAGCCCCACCCCGTCGTGGACGCCGAGCGCGCGCAGTACCTCGAGTACGCCGCCCAGTTCGAGGACGAGGAGACCGCGCGATGACCGAGACCCGCTCCGGGCACGCCACGACGCTGCCCATCGCCAAGGCCATCACCGCCGGTCTCCGCGACGCCATGCGCGCCGACGACCACGTCATGCTCATGGGCGAGGACATCGGCCGCCTCGGCGGCGTGTTCCGCGTGACCGACGGCCTCTTCGACGAGTTCGGCGCCCTGCGCGTCGTCGACACGCCGCTCGGCGAGGCGGGGATCGTCGGCACCGCCGTCGGCCTCGCGATGCGCGGCTACCGGCCCGTCGTCGAGATCCAGTTCGACGGCTTCGTCTTCCCCGCCTTCAACCAGATCACCACGCAGGTCGCGAAGATGCACTACCGCACCGGCGGCCGCGTCGCCCTGCCGATGGTCATCCGCATCCCGCACGGCGGCGGCATCGGCGCCGTCGAGCACCACTCCGAGAGCCCCGAGGCGCTCTTCGCGCACACCGCGGGCCTGCGGATCCTCGCCCCCGCCTCCGCGCAGGACGCCTACTGGATGACCCGTCAGGCCATCGAGTCCGAGGACCCGGTCATCATGCTCGAGCCCAAGAAGCGCTACTGGATCAAGGGCGACGTCGACCCCGACCACCGCCCCGAGCTGTCCCCGTGGCAGGCCCGCGTGCTGCGCGAGGGGACCGACGCGACGCTGCTCGCCTGGGGGCCGAGCGTGCCGCTCGCCCTCGAGTCCGCCGCCGCCGCGGAGGAGGACGGCACCTCGCTCGAGGTGATCGACCTGCGCTCCCTCGCGCCCCTGGACCTGCCCACCATCACCGACTCGGTGCGCCGCACCGGCCGCCTCGTCATCGTCCACGAGGCGCCCGTGACCGGCGGCCTCGGCGGGGAGATCGCCGCCCGCGTCGCCGAGGAGTGCTTCTACCACCTCGAGGCGCCCGTGACCCGGGTGGGCGGGTACTCCACGCCGTACCCGCCCGCGCGCACCGAGCACGCCTACCTCCCCGACCTCGACCGGGTGCTCGATGCGGTGGACCGCGTCCTGCAGCACTGAAAGGATCACCGCCATGAGCTCCCAGCCCACCCCGTCGCTCGTCACGATCGACCTCACCGATCCCGGTGAGGGCCTCACCGGGGCGGAGATCCTCGACATCAAGGTGAAGCCCGGTGACACCGTCGCCATCAACGACCCGGTGATCGAGGTCGAGACCGCCAAGAGCGCCGTCGAGCTCCCCAGCCACGTCGCCGGCACCGTCACCCGCGTGCTCGTCGCCGTGGGCGACGAGGTCGCCGTGGGCGCCCCGCTCATCGAGGTCGACACCGCGGGCGGCGCAGCGCCCTCCGGCGCAGCGACGCCCGACGTCGACACCGAGGTGCCCTCGCCCGAGGAGCCCGCGGCCGCGGCGCCGGACCCTGCCGACGCCGAGCCGAAGAACCTCGTGGGCTACGGCGCGAAGGAGGCCCCGCAGCGCCGGCGCCGCCGCCCCGCGGCCCAGGAGGAGCAGGCGGGGGACGAGCAGTACCCGGCCGAGCGCGCCCTCGCGAAGCCGCCCGTGCGCAAGCTCGCCCGCGACCTCGGCATCGCCCTGTCCTCCGTGATCGCGACGGGCCCCGGCGGCACCGTCACCCGCGAGGACGTGCTCGGCGCCCAGCAGCGCGCGATCTCCGGCACGACCTCCGGCGAGAGCGACGCCGACTTCTTCCCCGAGGAGTCCCCGCAGGTCCCCGAGGGGCTCGGCGGCGCCATGAAGTCCGTCCGCGACCAGCCCTTCGCCGGCGTCACGAGCGACGAGCGCACCACCCGCGCGCCCATCCGCTCCGTGCGCAAGCGCACCGCCGAGGCGATGGTGGCCTCCGCCTTCACCGCCCCCCACGTCACCGTGTTCAACGAGGTGGACATCACCGCGACCTGGGACATCGTCCAGCAGCTGAAGGCGTCCCGGGAGTGGAAGGACGTCAAGGTCTCCCCGCTCGTCGTGGTCGCCAAGGCGCTGCTCGTCGCGATCCGCCGCAACCCCGAGGTGAACGCCTCCTGGGACGAGGCCGCCGGCGAGATCGTCTACAAGCACTTCGTGAACCTCGGCATCGCCGCGGCCACCCCGCGCGGGCTCATCGTGCCCAACATCAAGGACGCGCACCTCATGACCCTGCGCGAGCTCGCCGACGCGATCGACGACCTCGCCCGCACCGCCCGCGCCGGCCGCACCCCGCTCTCGGCGACCCGCCAGGGCACGATCACCATCACGAACTTCGGCGTGTTCGGCATCGACTCGGGCACCCCGATCCTCAACCCGGGCGAGTCCGTGATCCTCGGCGTGGGCGCGATCAAGGAGAAGCCGTGGGTGGTGGACGGCCAGATCGTCCCCCGCCGCGTCGTGCAGCTCGCCGCGAGCTTCGACCACCGCCTCATCGACGGCGCCCTCGGCGCGGAGCTCCTGCGGGACGTCTCCGCGGTGCTCGAGAACCCGAGCATGGGCCTGGTCTGGGGGTGACCGGCGCCCGGTCCGGGGCCAGCCTGGGTCCGGTCGCGATGAGCATCGGTACCCTGATCCGGTGACCTCGACCCCTCCAGCCCGCGACAGCTCCGCGCGCCGCGACGACCCGCGGATGCACACGGTCGAGATGGCCGCCCTGCAGCTCGACGAGGTCGAGGCCTCGCGGGTGCTCGGCTCCGGCCCCGTGCAGCCCGGCGGGCTCAGCGCGCGGCGCACCGCCCTGCTCGTCGGCATCGGCGGCGCCGTGGGCGGCGGGCTGCGGTACCTGATCACGGTCATCGCGCCGACCGTCACGACGCCCACCCTCGTCGAGGTCCCCTGGGCGACCCTCTGGTCGAACGTCATCGGCTGCCTGGCGCTCGGCGCGCTCACCGGCGTGCTCGAGGTGCGCCGCGCCCCGGCCTGGACGATGCCGCTGCTGGGCACGGGTCTGTGCGGCGGCTTCACGACGATGTCCGCGGTGGTTCTCGAGGGCTCGGCGATGCTCGGCGCGAACTTCCCGATCCTGGCCCTCGCCTACGGGATGCTCACCCTCTCCCTGAGCCTCGGTGCCGTGGTGCTGGGCCTGCTGATCGCCCGCCGGATCGCCCGCCCCGTCGCGGACCCGGCGCTCCACGACGGCTCCCGCACCCCCGCCGCGCTGCCGGGCCCCGGCGCCCGGGTGTGCACCGCCGAGTCGCCGGTGTCGCCGGGGGAGGGGGAGGTGCGATGATCACCGCGCTGCTGGGCCTCGGAGGGCTCCTCCTCGTCATGATCGGCGCCGGCATCGGGACCGTCGGCCGCTGGGCCTTCGCCGAGCACGGACCGCGGCTCCTCGCCCGCCGCCTGCCCGAGGTCGACCTCGCCGTCGTGCGCCCCTGGATGACCTGGACGGCGAACGTCGTCTCGAGCTTCCTGCTGGGCATCGTCGTCACCCGCCTGGGCGCCGCGACCGGCGGCGCCGGCTACGTGTTCCTGCTGCTCGGGACCGGGCTCTGCGGTGGTCTCTCGGTGCTCTCGACCGCCGCGATGGACGTCGTGGACCTCGTGCGCCGCGGCACCGCCTCGATCGCGCTGGGCTATCTCATGCTCTCCGTCGGCGTCTCGATGGCCTTCCTGTGGCTGGGGCTGGTGATCGGCTCGTGAGCACCCGTCCCCATCCCGGCGCGCTCCTCGCCGCCGGCGGCGTCCTCGCGCTCGTCGCCGTCGTCTCCGTCCTCGCGGCCGACGCCGCGGGCGGCGGCGCCCTCGCCCTGCTCGACGCGGGCGCCGTCGCCCGGCACGGCGGCCCCGTCGCCTCCCTCATCGCCGATCTCGCCGCCGCGGTGCTGCTGGGCGGCGCCGTCGTCGCCGGCTGGCTGCTGCGCGAGGACGAGGACCGCGTGCGCGCCATGGCCCTCGTCGCGATCGCCGGCGGCGTCACGACGCTCGCCCGCGGCGTGTCCCTCCTGTTCTCCTACGCGGTCGCCACCGGGCAGGCCGTGGGCAGCGCGCGCTTCGGCTCGGACCTGCTCGTCTTCGTCTCCACCGACCTCGGGGTCTGGCTGGTCACGGCCGTGGTCCTCGCGGCGATCGCGACCACGGCCGCCGCGACCGGATCCTCGGTGGGCCTCGCCCGCACGGTCGCCGTGCTCGCCGGGCTGCTCGCCTTCAGCGCCGCCATGACCGGGCACGCGGCGGGGGACTCGAGCCACGAGGTCGCGACCTCCACGATGCTCGTGCACCTGCTCGCCGTGGGCGTCTGGCTCGGCGGCCTCGGCACCCTCCAGCTGCTCCCCGAGCGCTCCCGGGACGACGCCCGCGTGGTGCACGGCTACTCGCACCTCGCGCTCGTGTGCTGGATCGCCCTCGCCCTGAGCGGGGTGTGGGCGCTCGCGGTGCGGATGAACGGCCCCGGCGACCTGCTCACGAGCGCCTACGTGCAGATCGGCCTCGCGAAGGCGGCCCTGCTGATCGCCCTCGGCGTGCTCGGCGCCCTGCAGCGCCGCGAGCTCGCGACCGCGGGGACCGTCTGGGCGCGGGGCTCCGTCGCCGCCTACCGCCGCCTCGCCCTCCTCGAGCTCGTGCTCATGGCGCTCGCCGTCTCCCTCGCCGCGGCCATGAGCTCCTCCCCGCCGCCCGCCGAGCAGTCCACCCCGCCCTCGGGCCCCGCGGGTCTGCTCACGGGCTACGAGCTGCCGCCCGCGCCGGAGCTCCCCGCGCTGCTCGCCCAGTGGCGCCCCGCGCCCTTCCACCTGGCGCTCTGCGCGGTCGTGCTGCTCGTGTGGTGGCGCGCCGCCGCCCCGGCCCGCCAGCGCCGCGCGACGGTGCGCCTGCTGCTGGGGCTCGGGGCGCTGCTCGTGCTCACGCAGGGCCCCTTCGAGGTCTACGCGACCGTCGCCTCCTCCGCGCACCTGCTGCAGCACGTGCTGCTCGCCGCGCTCGCCGGGGTGCTGATCGGCAGCGCCCTCACGGTGCCCGAGCGGTGGCGCGCCCTCACCGGGCGGGCGCAGCTGCTGCTCCTGCTGCCCGCCGCGGCGCCCCTGCTGC
This sequence comes from Brachybacterium horti, assembly GCF_054777615.1. Lineage (NCBI taxonomy): Bacteria > Bacillati > Actinomycetota > Actinomycetes > Micrococcales > Dermabacteraceae > Brachybacterium > Brachybacterium horti. The sequence goes on along the minus strand of NZ_BAAHAM010000001.1, from coordinate 401,754 downwards.
TGGTGGGCGCCGCCTACGGGGTCTCACCCGTGCTGCGCCTCGCCCTGGACTCGCATCCCGCGCACCTCGCCCTGCAGCTGATGTCGCTGCTCGCCGGGGTGCTGCCGGTGCTCGCCGTGCGGGCCTCGACACGGCCGCTCCTGCTGGCCGCCGTGCCGCTCGCGCTCACCGCGGCGGGCGTGGCCGCGCTGCTCGGCACCGACGTGCTGCTCGCGGCGAGCTGGTTCGGCGCGACCGGACGCACCTGGTGGGCCGACGCCCTCGCCGATCAGCGCCGCGGCGGCGCCGCGGTGCTGGGCGTGGCCCTGCTCACCGCGATCGCCGCCGTCGTGACGCTGCTGCTCCGCCGCTCGCGGATCAGGAGAGCAGCGAGCGCACCGTCCGCAGGCGCGCGAGGAGCTGCTCGCGGTCGGTGAACGGCACGAGCCGCTCGCCGGTGCCCTCGACCGCGGTGGGCCGACGGGCGCCGCCGCCCAGGAGCGACCCGAGCCGGCCGCGCAGGCCCTCACCGCCCGGGGCCGGGGCCGTCGGGACCGCGGAGTCCGAGCCCGCGCGCAGGCGGCGGAACTGCTCGATCCCCGTCGACCCTGCGGCGCCGTCGAGGCGGGCGCGCAGGAGGTAGGCGGCGACGTCGGCCTGCTCCACGAGCACCGGCAGCACGCCGCCGGTGACCCGCTGCTGGCCGAGCACCACGAGGTCGTCGCGGCCGCGCGGGAACGCGCCGAGGAAGAGGTCCAGGTCGCCGCTCGCCGTGCGGGGGACGACGCCCTCGGGGAGGTGGCCGGCGCCGGTCTCGTAGCCGGTCGCGAGGATGATGAGATCCGCGGCGACCGGGCCGAGACCTGCGACCACGGGACGGCCGTCCTCGACGCCGGTCACGGCGCCCACGGGGGTGATGCGGCCCTCGCGCACGCGGTCCAGGACGTCGTCGGAGACGATCACGGAGTCCTCGAGCAGCGGGGCGGTCGGGGCGGGCAGGCCGACGGAGGCCGGATCGCCCGCGGCGCGGGAGACGACCGCCTCGGCGATCCTCCCGTTCAGGCGGCCCAGCACTGCCGGCTCGCGCGCGGCGAGCACGTCGCCGGGGGTCCCGGCGATGCGGCGCGGCACCACCCAGTGGCCCGTGCGGACGGACCACTGCACCTCGAGGGCGCGGCGGGCGGCGTCCACGGCGATGTCGGCCGCGGACTGCCCCGAGCCGACGACGAGCACGCGCTGCCCCTCGAGGCCGTCCGCCCCGTTCCACTGCGAGGAGTGGATGACCGTGGTGCCGTGGCCCACCTCCGACGCCCATGCGGGGCGGTGGGGGCGCTCCGCGATGCCGTGCGCGGAGACGACGGCGCCGTAGACGTGGATCTCCCCGGTGGAGAGCTCCACCTGCCACACGCCGTCCTCGAAGGGGCGCGCCGAGCGCACCTCGACGCCGGGGCGGAAGTGCGCGGTGAGGTCATGGCGCGCGGCGTAGGCGCGCAGGTACTTCGCCATCTGCCCGGGCGTGAGGAACTCGGGGAAGGACACCGGCTGCAGCATGTCCTCGTACTGGGTGCTCTCGCGGGAGGAGACCATCTCGAGCGCGGGCCACACCGGGGAGTCCTCGCGCTGCAGGTTCCAGATGCCGCCCACGTCCTTCGCGCGGTCCACGAGGTCGAAAGGGACCTCGAGCGCCTTGAGCGCGGCCGCGGCGGCCAGTCCCGCCGGACCGGCACCGATGACGAGCACCTTCGCGCGCGTGGGGACCGGATCGTGCGGGTCGTGCTGCTCGGGCATGGAGAGCCTTTCGGATCGAGGAGCGGGCGGGCCCATCCTAGACGCCCGCGGTGGCCGCCTCCCGGGCCAGCTGGAGCGCGCCGGGGAGGCCGTCGATCGCCTCGCGGTGCTCGCGGCCCGCGGCCTCGAAGCCCGTGACGAGCTCGTCGTGGATCGGCCCCGGGGTCGCGAGCACCGAGCCGGCGAGCACCACCGGCAGGTCGAGCGCCGGATCGATCTGCCGCACCGTCTCCGTCACGTGCCGCACCACCGAGTCGAGGATGTCCCGCGCCGTCGGGTCCTCGGGGACCGTGCCCGGCAGCGGGGCGAAGCGCCCCAGCTCGGCGAGGTTGCCCGGAGGGGCGATGCGGGCGATCGCCCGCGCGAGGTCGTCGCGCACGTCGCCGGTGGGCGAGGGCGGCAGCAGGCCGTCGCGCAGGTCGAGGTCGAGCATGTCGCCCAGCCGCTCGGTGAGCAGCGTGCGACGGCCGCGGCCGTCGATGTCCGCGGCGACGACCTGCAGGGTGCGCCGTCCGATCCACACCGCGGAGCCCACGTCCCCCAGCAGGGGACCCATGCCGTCCCGCCGCGCGACGACCCGGCGGTCCTCGATGCGCACCGCGACGGCGCCCGTGCCGGCCCGGACGAGCAGACCCGAGTCGCCCACGCCGCCCGCGAGGAACGACGTCAGCAGCCCGCGCCCCACGACGATCCGGGAGGCGGGGATCGCCGGGCGGGCGAGCGGGGAGAAGAGGCCCTCGCCGAGGGACTGCGCCTCCTCGAGCTCCGTGTGGGCGAGGCCGTGCACGCCGAGGGACACGGCGACCAGGTGCGGGGGAGCGCCCCGCTCCTCCCGCAGCGCGTCGATCGCGCGATGGGCGGTCGCGCCGAGGAGGTCGAGCTTCTGCTCGGGGCGGGCCCCGGGCGTCGCCCCCGGGCCGTCGAGGTCGAGGACGGGAGACGTGCCCGCGGCGACCGGGGCGAGCACCACCCGGCTGCGGGTCGTGCCGATGAATCCCGCGAGCACGAGCGGGGCGCTCGACGAGGGGCCGGAGGAGGGGGTGACGGGGTCCATGGGCTCTCCCTGCGCAGTCCTATCCTGAGCGGGACGCACGTCCCGAGGAGGTGGGCACATGATCGCACGGTCAGCAGGGGATCCCGTGGCCGGGGAACCCGCTCCGGGGACGAGCCCGCTCCCGCTCGCGGCCCGCCTCCCCGCCACCGATCCGCTCGGCGCCCTCGAGCGGATCGCCGCCCGTCCCGTGCACCCGGCCGTGCTCGAGCTGCCGCCCGTGGACCCCGGCCCCTGGGCGGAGCTCGCCGCCGCGGCCCGGGAGGCCCTGCCCGGGGCGCTGCTCGCCGTGCGCGCGCAGGAGGACCCGACGGCGGGGGAGCCGACGGAGGCGGGGACCACGGCGGGGGCGGCGCTCCTCCCCTCGGCCGCGGCGCTGGGCACCGTCGACGACGTGGACGCGACCCGCGCCCTCGGCGACGCGCTCGGCGACCTGCTCGCGGGACTCGGCATCGACGTGCTCCTCGGCCCCGTGCTGCACGTGGCGAGCGGACCCGACCCGCTCGTCGGCACCGCCGCCGTGGGCCGGGACGGGGACCTCGTCGCCCGGCACGGGCGCGCGCTCGCCGCCGGCGTGCGGGACGCCGGGATCGCCGCCTGCGGGCTCGCCCTGCCGGGCCTCGGCGGGATCCCGTGGGCCGACGCGGCCGGGGACCGGCCGAGGGCGGGGGTGCCCCTCACCCCCGCCCAGTGGCGCGACCACCTGCTCCCGTGGGCGATCGCCCCGTGGCTCGACGCCGTCCTCGCCGCCCCCGTCGCGGCCTCCGCCCTCGGCGAGGGGACCGCCGCCCTCGCCCCCTGGCCGCTGCGGCTGCTCGAGGAGTCCGCCCACGCCCCCTTCCACGGCCTGCTCGTCGCCGGTGACCTCGCCGTCGCCGCCGCCCGCGACGGCCTCGACCTGCCCGCGGCGGTCCTCGCCGCCGCCCGCGCCGGGGCGCACGTGCTGCACGTCGGCGACCCGTCGGCCCTGGCCCCCGCCGCCGCGGCGCTCCGGGAGGCCGAGCGCACCGGGGAGCTGCCCCCGGAGCTCCTCGCCCGGCGCACCGGGGCCGCCGCGGAGCGGCTCGCCGCGCTGCGCGCCCGGCGCCGTTGGCTGCCCACCCCGGATCCCGCGGCGGCCGCCGCGGTCCTCGCGGCGCGCTCCGCCGCCCTCGCCCTCCGGGCCGTGCGGGCGCGCCGCGCCGCCCTCGACCTGCGCCCCGTCGCCGTCGTCGACCTCCGCGCGCAGGCCGGCGCGGCCGCGCTCGTGGACGCGCTGCGGGCGCGCCACCTGCAGGCGGAGTCCCCGCTCTACGCGGCGGATCTCGAGGCCGCGCCGCAGATCCTCGCGGTCACCGGCCGCGGGAGCCGGGACCCGGGGGAGACGGAGCGCCTACGCGCCCTGCTCGCGGCGCGGCCGGACGCGATCGTCGTCCACACGGGACCGCGCGAGACCCTGCCCGAGGCCGAGCGCACCGTGAGCGCCCTCGGCGCCTCGAGGACCATGCTCGACGCCGCCGTCGCCGCCCTCCTCGGGGATCGACCGGCCTGACCGGGGAGTGCGCGCGGGTCACGCGGAGAACAGCGGAAAAGAAGTGGAGCGACGGGACGGACGGTCGTACCGTCGTCCCCATGCGTCTGTGACCCGCCCCCGTCCGTGCCCGCTTCCCGCACCCACCGGAGCAGATCCATGTCCCAGAACGCCTCCTCCCTCGCCGCCCTGCACCTGCGCGCGGAGGGCATCTCCCACGCCTTCGGCGACCGCCGCGTCCTCACCGACGTGAGCCTCACCGTGCCCGCAGGCGTCCCCACCGGCCTGCTCGGCGAGAACGGCTCCGGCAAGTCCACCCTGCTGCGGATCCTCGCCGGCGAGCTGCACCCCGACGTCGGCACGGTCGACGCCCCCGGCCCCGTCGGCATGCTCCACCAGGAGCTGCCCCTGGACCCCGAGCGCACCACCGTGGACGGCGCCGTCCAGGACGCCCTGCGCCGCGCCCGCCGGCTCGAGCGGGAGCTCACCGCCGCCGGGGAGGCGCTCGCCGAGGTCGGCGAGGGCGGGCCCGCGGGTGACGCGGGCGCCGGCGCGGCCGCGGCGCGCTACGACGAGCTGCTCGCCCGCGCGACCCTCGCGGACGTCTGGAACGCGGAGGTCCGCGCCGCGGAGGTCCTCGCCGGCCTCGGCCTCGCGGGCCTGCCGGGGGACCGGCTGATCGGCCGGGTCTCCGGAGGACAGCGCGGACGCCTCGCCCTCGCCCACCTGCTCATCACCCGCCCCACGACGCTCCTGCTCGACGAGCCCACCAACCACCTCGACGACGAGGCCGCGGACTACCTCGCGACCCTGCTCGGGGAGCATCCCGGGCCCGTGCTCATCGCGAGCCACGACCGCGCCTTCCTCGACGCCGCGACCCGCGGCCAGCTCGACCTCGACCCCGCGCCCCGCCCGCTCGAGGAGGAGCCCGGCGGGCTCACCGCCTATACCGGCACCTTCACCGACCACCTCCACGCCCGGCTCGACGCCCGCGAGCGCTGGGAGCTCCGCTTCCGCGACGAGCAGGAGGAGCTGAAGCGCCTGCGCACCCAGCTCCAGGACTCCCACCAGGTGGGCCACGAGGGCCGCGGTCCCCGCACCGAGGCGCGCGCCTCGAAGAAGTTCTACTCGGACCGCAACGCGACCGTCGTCTCCCGCCGCGTGCGCGACGCCGAGCGCCGCCTCCAGGAGCTCGAGCGCACGCAGGTGCGCAAGCCCCCGGCCGAGCTGCACTTCACCGGGGTGCCCGGGGCGAGCCGCGCCGACGGCGGCGTGCTGCTCTCCGCGGCCGACGCCGCCGTCGAGGCGCGGCTCGCCCCCACCTCGGTGAGCCTGAGCGCGGGGGAGAAACTGCTCATCACCGGCCCCAACGGCAGCGGGAAGTCGACCCTGCTCGCCCTCCTCGCGGGGACCCTCGAGCCCACCTCCGGCACCGTCTCGACGACCTCCCGGCGGGCCCTGCTCGCCCAGGACGAGGAGGTCGACGAGGACACCACCGTGCGCGCCCTGCTCGGCGGCCTGCCCGGCGAGGCCGCCCCCGAGCTCATGGGGCTCGTCCACCCGCGTGACCTCGACCGGCCCCTGGGACTCCTCTCCCGGGGCCAGCAGCGGCGCGCCGCCCTCGCCGCCCTGCTCGCCGACCCGCCCGGGCTGCTCCTGCTCGACGAGCCGACCAACCACCTCTCCCTCGACCTCGCGACCCGCCTCGAGCGGGCCGTGCAGGACTGGGAGGGCACCGTCGTCATCGCCTCCCACGACCGCTGGCTGCGACGGCGCTGGAGGGGACGCACGCTCGAGATCGGCGACGACGCCCCGTCATGACCGTTCACGTTCCTGGCCGCTGAGCACCGGCGCGGGCGAGGCTGTGCCGCATCCGGCATTCCGCCGCCCAGCACCCCTGGAGGAACGTTGACCGACACCGCCGCTCCCGGCCCGCGCTTCGAGACCCTCGCGATCCACGCGGGGCAGGAGCCCGATCCCACCACCGGCGCCCGCGCGCTGCCGATCTACCAGACCACGAGCTACGTCTTCGACAGCGCGAAGACCGCCGCGGACCGCTTCGCGCTCGCCGAGCTGGGCCCCATCTACACCCGCATCACCAACCCCACCCAGGAGGCGGTCGAGAACCGCATCGCCGCCCTCGAGGGCGGCGCGGCCGCGCTGCTCGTCGCCTCCGGCCAGAGCGCGATCACGCTCTCGATCCTCACGGTCGCCCAGGCGGGGGACAGCGTCGTCGTCTCCCCGAGCCTGTACGGCGGCACCCACAACCTCTTCAAGAACACCCTCTCCCGCCTCGGGATCGAGCCGGTGTTCGTCGAGGACCCCGACTCGCTGGACTCCTGGCGCGCCGCCGTCCGGCCCAACACCAAGGCCTTCTTCGCCGAGACGATCCCGAACCCGCGCCAGGACGTGCTCGACATCGAGGGCGTCTCCGGCGTCGCCCACGAGGCGGGCGTCCCGCTCATCGTCGACAGCACCATCGCGACCCCGTACCTGCTGCGCCCCCTCGAGCACGGCGCCGACGTCGTCGTCCACTCCGCCACGAAGTTCCTGGGCGGGCACGGCACCACGATCGCCGGTGTCATCGTCGACGGCGGCACCTTCGACTACGCGGCCGAGCCGGAGTGCTTCCCGCTGCTCAACGAGCCCGACCCGAGCTACCACGGCCTCGTCTACACCTCGCTGGTCCCCGCGCTCCCGCCGTACGCGATCCGCGCCCGCGTGGCCCTGCTGCGCGACCTGGGCCCCGCGATCGCCCCGCACAGCGCCTTCCTCATCGCCCAGGGCCTCGAGACCCTCCCGCTGCGCGTGCAGCGCCACGTCGAGAACGCCCAGAAGGTCGCGGAGCACCTGACCACGACGAAGGGCATCGTCTCCGTCGCCTACGCGGGCCTCCCGGACTCGCCCTACTTCGAGCGGGCGCAGAAGTACCTCCCGCTCGGCGCGGGCTCGGTGCTGGGCTTCACCCTCGAGGGCGGCCTCGAGGCGGGCACCGCCTTCGTCGACGCCCTCGAGCTGCACTCGCACGTCGCGAACGTCGGCGACGTGCGCAGCCTCGTCATCCACCCCGCCTCGACGACGCACTCGCAGCTGAGCCCCGAGGAGCAGCGCGCGGCGGGCGTCGAGCCGGGCTTCGTGCGCCTCAGCGTGGGCATCGAGCACATCGACGACATCCTCGCGGACCTCGACCGCGGCTTCGCGGCGCTCGGGCTCTGAGGAGCGACCACCCGGGCCGCGCGGGGTGGGTGCCTCGGCACCCGCCCCGCGCGGTCGATACGCTGGGGACATCATGAGCCGACCCCCCGCCTCCGCCCGCCCGCAGCCGCTCCCGTCCCCGCTCGCGAGCTGGCCGCCCGCGTGGACCCCCGCGGCCGTCGTCTTCGACTGCGACGGCCTGCTCGTGGACACCGAGTCGCGCTGGGTCGTGCTCCAGGACGCGTACCTCGCCTCCCACGGCGCCGCCTTCGACGAGGTCACGCGCCGCGCGGTCACCGGGCAGTCCGCGGAGGTCGTCGTCACCACGATCGCCGAGCACGTCGGCAAGGAGCCGCTCCTCGTCGCCGACGAGCTGTTCGCCGCGCACCGCGAGGACGTGACCGAGCAGGAGCCCCCGCTCCCCGGCGCCGTCGAGATCGTGCGCGCCGCCGCCGCGGCCGTCCCGGTCGCCGTCGCCTCCAACTCCCCGCGGGACCTGCTCGACGCGAAGCTCGCCGCGATCGGTCTGCTCGACGTGGTCGACGCGACCGTCAGCATCGACGACGTCGCCCACGGCAAGCCGGCCCCGGACCTCTATCTCACCGCCGCCGCGGCCCTCGGCGCCGCGCCGGGCGACTGCCTCGCCCTCGAGGACTCGGAGGTGGGCGGCCGCGCCGCGACCTCCGCGGGCCTGCACCTCCTCGCCGTGCCCTCCGTCCCCGGCCAGGCGCCGGAGGCCCCGCGCACCCTCGCCTCCCTCGAGGACCCCGTGCTGAGGGAGTGGGTCGCCGGATGGGAGCGCCGCCGATGACCGCCGACGCCCCCCGCCCCGTCCCGGACCGCTTCCGCGCGGCCTTCGGCGACTGGACCCCGCAGGCCGTGGTCTTCGACTGCGACGGCCTGCTCCTGGACACCGAGACCGTCTGGCAGAGCGCCCAGGACGCCGTCGTCGCCCGGATCGGCGCCGTGCTGCTCCCCGAGGACGGCGAGGTGCTCCACGGCTCGACGATCGAGGTCGCCGCCGAGGTCCTCGCCGCCCGCTCCGGACGCGAGGAGCCCGCCGTGCTCGCGCTGCTGCGCCGCGAGTTCGACCGCGAGCTCTCCGGCGGGATCCGCCTCATGCCCGGCGCCGAGGACACCCTGCGCGAGGCCGCTGCCCGGGTGCCGCTGGGCTGCGCGTCGAACTCGTGGCTCGAGGCGCTCGAGCACAAGCTCACCGCGGGCGGCCTGCGGGACCGCTTCACGGTGCTCGAGGCCTCCGACACCGTCGAGAACCCCAAGCCCGCCCCGGACATGTACGCCGCCGCGGCCCGCGCCCTCGGCGTGGAGCCCGGCGCCGCCCTCGCCCTCGAGGACTCCGGGACCGGGGCCCGCGCCGCCCGGGCCGCCGGGCTGCGCCTCATCGCGGTGCCCGTCGCCGGCGCCACGGCGCCGCCGGCGGACCTCGTGCTCGGCAGCCTCGCGGACCCGGAGCTCGCCGCCTGGATCCGCACCTGGTGACCCAGGTCGCGCCCGGCGGCCCGCAGATGACACGGATGTGACGCACTCGTCCGCCCCCGGGCGCGTCGTGTCCGCTCCTGGTGGATGAGTTGGCCACCGTCCAGGCTCGCGGTGTTCACTGGTCCCCATGACGACCCCCGACGACGCCTCCCGGCCCCTCACCGCCCGTGCGCACGGCTCCGCCCTCCGGGGCCGCGGCTGGCTCAACACGGGCGGGGCGGACCTCAGCCTGGAGGACCTGCGCGGCAAGATCGTGCTCCTCGACTTCTGGACCTTCTGCTGCGTGAACTGCCTCCACGTCCTCGACGAGCTGCGGCCGCTCGAGGAGAAGTGGGCGGAGGAGCTCGTCGTCATCGGCGTGCACTCCCCGAAGTTCGAGTTCGAGAAGGACCCGGTCGCGCTCGAGGCGAACATCGAGCGCTACGAGGTCACCCACCCCGTGCTCGACGACCCCGAGCTGCTCACCTGGACCGAGTACGGCGCCCGCGCCTGGCCCACCCTCATGGTGCTCGACACACAGGGTCGCATCGCCGGCAACCTCTCCGGTGAGGGGCACGCCGCGAACCTCGACCAGCTGATCGGCCGCCTCGTCGCCGAGGGCGAGGCCGACGGCTCCCTGCGCCGCGGGCCCGCCCCCACCGTGCTCGCCGAGCGCGTGCCCCAGACCCTCCGCTTCCCCTCGAAGCTCGCCGCCCTGCCCGACGGCCGGCTCGTCGTCTCCGACGCGGGCCAGCACCGGCTCGTCGTCTTCGAGGTCGACGGCGCGACCGTCGACGAGGTCATCGGCGAGGGCCGGCGCGGCCGCACCGACGGCGACGCGGAGACCGCGCAGCTCGCCGAGCCCAACGGCGTCATCGCCCTTCCGGAGGAGATCGCGGAGGAGGTCGGCTACGACCTGCTCGTCGCGGACACCGCCAACCACCTCCTGCGCGGTGTGAAGGTGGGGCAGGACCGCCTGCTGCGCCCCCGCACCGCCACCGAGGTCACGACCGTCGCCGGCACCGGCGCGCAGTGGATGCAGGGCGAGCCGCTGCCCCGAGGCGAGGGCGACCCCCGCAGCTTCTCCCTCTCCACCCCGTGGGACCTCACCTGGTCCCATGCGCTGAACCGGGCCATGATCACCATGGCCGGCATCCACCAGATGTGGACCTTCGACCCCGTCACCGGGGCGCTCATGGTGCTCGCCGGCACCACCCAGGAGGGCCTCGTCGACGGCCCCGTCGTCAGCTCCTGGTGGGCGCAGCCCTCGGGCGTGGACGAGCTCGCCGACGGCCGTATCGTCGTCGCGGACTCCGAGTCCTCGGCCGTGCGCGTCATCGACCCGCAGACCATGACCGTCTCGACGCTCGTGGGCAAGGGCCTGTTCGACTTCGGCCACGTCGACGGCCCGGCGGAGGACGCGCGCCTGCAGCACCCGCTCGGCGTGACCGCCCTGCCCGACGGCCGGATCGCCGTCGCGGACACCTACAACGGCGCGATCCGCCTGATCGACGAGCACGGCGCCGAGGACGGCTCCGCGACCGTCGTCACCGTCGCGACCGATCTCGACGAGCCCTCCGGCGCGATCGTCGGCCCGCCCGTGGACGGGATCGGCCAGCTCGTCGTCGTGGAGTCCGGTGCCCACCGCGTGACCTGGGTGCCCGTCGCGAAGGCCGCCGAGCGCGTCCTGGACCACGGGGCCCAGCGCTCCGAGCGCCCCGCGACCGAGGTGGGCCCCGGCCCCCTCACCGTGCGGGTCCTGTTCACCCCGCCCGAGGGGCACAAGCTCGACAACTCGCTCGGCCCCTCGACCCAGGTCACCGTCTCGACGACCCCGCAGACGATGATCACCGCGGGCAGCGGGGTCGGCACCGACCTCGAGCGGACCATCGAGCTGGATCCCGCGTACACCGAGGGCGTGCTGCACATCAACGCGCGCGCCGCCTCGTGCGATGCGGACCCGGCCGTCGAGTTCCCCGCCTGCCACATGCACCAGCAGGACTGGGGGGTGCCGATCCGCGTCGTCGAGGGCGCGCCCACCACCCTGGACCTCTCGCTGCTCGCCTGACCCCTCCCGGAAGCTGATCGTGGACCTCATCACCGACTTCCCGCTCGGCGACGACCTCGCCGTCGCGCTGCTCATCCTCGGCGTCCTCTCGATCGCCTCGCTCGTGGCGGGGGCCGTCGTGCCCTCCCGGCTGCGGCGCGACGAGGACGGCGCGGAGATCGACCCCGAGCTCGGCCTGCGCCTCGGGCGCGGGCTCAGCGCGGGCGGATCCGTGATCCTGTGGATCGGCCTCCCGCTCGTGCTGCTCGCGCTCCTCCTGCCGGGGGACACGGACCAGCGGATCCTGCGCTCCGCCCTGATGCTCGTGGGCCTGCTGCTGGGTCCGCTCGCCGCGTGGCGCGGCACCGCCGTGCAGATCGCGGCGCTCGGCCTGGACGAGGAGCGCCGCGGGACCCTGCTGCCGCGCCTCGGCGCGCTGACCGTCGCCGGGGCCCTCGCGCTCGTGGTGCTCCCGGTCTCGCTGTCCCTGTGGTTCCTCCAGCAGGCGGCCTCCGCCCCGCTCGTGGCGCTCGCCGCGGGCGCCGCCGTCTCCGCCCTCGCCCTGCGCGCGACCGCCGTCACCGCGGACGCCGCGGGCGATGCGGCCGCCGTGCTCGTGGGCACGGACGAGCACGAGCTCGCCGTCGACGCCGAGGACAACCTCGGCGCCCCGCTGCTGCGCTCGGCGCGGATGGCCCGCCGCGGCGGCGGCCTCGCCGCGGACCTCGTCGCCGTCGCCGCCGCCCTCGCGGCCCTCGGCCTGCAGATCGGCCTGCCCGTGCTCGCGGGCGAGGCGGTGCTCGTGGTGCTGCTCGCGCTCGGCACGTCCCTGCTCGTCGCCCTCGCCTCCGCCCTCTGGCCGGTCGTGCGCGGGGAGGGGCCGATCGCCGGGCGCCTGCGCCTGGGCGCTCTCGCGCCCGCCCTCGCCGGCGGCGTCGGCGCCGTGGTCGCCGCTGCGCTGTGGCTGCCCTCGGCGTACAAGAACCTGCGCTTCGACCAGGTCGGCATGGGCAAGTTCACCGACACCGCGATCGCGGGCAACGAGCCGATGGCCCGCACCGATCTCGAGCCGCAGATCGAGTCCGCGGTCACCGACATGTCGCAGTGGATCTCCGCGACCGACGACTCCCGGGACGCCGGCGCCTTCCTCGACGTCCTCACCCTGTACACGATCTCCCCGGCGACCGTGGTCGCGGGCGCCCTCGCGCTCGGCGCCCTCGTGGCCCTCGGCGTCGTGCTGCTCGGCGGGACGCTCGCGGACCGCCACGGCGGGAGCGTGCTGCGCGCGGCCCGCACGAGCCGCACCGGCGGGGCCCTCGGCACCGTCGCGGGCCTCGGCTCCGCGGCCCTCGTCGCCGCCTCCGCCCTGGGCCTGGTGGTCCTCGTCGCGGCCGTGATCAGCGTGCTCTCCGCCGGGATCCCCGCGCTCGCCCTCGCCCTGCTCGTCCATGCGGGCCTCGGCGCCCTCGTCGTCGTCAGCGGCTTCGGGGCGTCCTTCCTCGCGACGACCCTGCTGGACCGTCCCGGCGCGGACCGCGAACGGCGCGAGGCGGCCACCGCCTCCGCGACCGGCCCCCGCCTGGCGCTGCTGCTCGCCGCCGTGCTCGGCGGCCTCGCGGCCGTCGGCCCCGTCGTCACGACCGTCCAGGTCGCCGCCCGCGCCTCCTCGGTGTGGGAGGAGCGGGCGCTGCACGCGGTCACCCCGCAGTCCGTGACCCTGCTGGGCGGCCTCGCCCTCGGCATCATGGCCGTGCTGCTGGTCCTCGCCTCGCTCGCCGACGCCGCGCGCCGGGCGGGCGCCCTCGCCGTGGTCGCCGCGCGCGCCGCGCTGCTCGAGGACCAGGACCGCCTGAGCGTCGGCGACCTGCGCGACGGCTCGCGCCGCGCCGCCGTGCCGGCCCTCGCCGTCGCCCTGCTCGCCCCCGTCGTCGCCGCCTACGGGCTGGGGCCGAGCGCCCTGGCCGGCTACGTGGTCGGCACGGCGCTCACCGCGGCCGGGCTCGGCGTCTGGGCGATCGGCTCCGCCGCGACGCTCGAGGGCGCCGCGGACACGATCGCCGCGGGCCGTTACGGCGGTCCCGGCTCCTGGGGCCATTCCGGCGCCCTCGGCGGCGCCGTGCTCACGGGCGTCCTGCGCTCGACGCTCGGCGCGACCGCCGCCCCGCTGCTGCTGGTCGGCGCGCTCGCGGGGGCCCTCGTGGTCTCCTCGCCGGTCGCGATGATCACCGGCGGCACGAGCCACTACCTGCGCTGGGGCGTGGCCGTCGTCGCGATCGCGATCGTCGTCGTCACCTGGGTGGTCGCCGCGACCGCTCCCGAGGTCGATCTCGAGGACGGGGAGGGCGAGGTCTCCGCGCCGCTCTTCGGCCGCCGGGACGACCGCGACGACGAGGAGCTCGAGACCATCGACTCGATGAGCTGGGAGAGCGACGAGGACCGTCGCTGACGGCCTGCGGGATCAGGCCGTGGGATCCGCGCCGAGACCGCGCAGGACGAAGTCCTCGAGCGCCTCGGGGGAGTAGCGCCGGGCCGTCGGTCCCACGACGAGGCCGTTGACGATCCGCACCGTCGCGTCGACGTCGAGCGCGGGGGAGAAGGAACCGTCGGCCACGCCGTCCCGGACGATCGTGCGCAGCACCTCCTCGATGAGCACGACGTGCTCCCGCATCCGCGCCGCGTTCTCCGCCGTGAGGGCGGTGCGCATCGTCGAGGACTGCGGCATGTGGAAGGTGAGGGACAGCTCGAGCTGGGTGCGCACGTAGCTGCGCACCGCCTCGACGGGGGAGGGGGCGCCCGCGGTCGAGGCGCGGAGCTGCTCGATGTACCCGGCCGTCTCGTGCATCGCGTACGCGACCAGGAGCGTGTCCTTGTCCGGGAAGTGGTTGTACATCGCGGTGCGACCCACCCCGGCGCGCTCGGCGATCGCCGAGAAGGTCACCGCGTCGAAGTCCTGCGCCTCGAGGAGCTCGCCGAGCGCCGCGAAGATCTTCTCCCGGGTGCGCTCGCGGTGCTCCTCGAGCGAGCCTCCGATGATCTTGGGCATCACGCCTCCGGGGTCGTGGGGCCCACGCCCCCGTGTACGCAGGAACCGCAGGCCGATGGCCTGCGGTTCCTGTCCGAGAGCGGGTGACGGGAATCGAACCCGCGCTGTCAGCTTGGGAAGCTGAAGTTCTACCATTGAACTACACCCGCATGCGCCGGCATCGGCCGACGACCTCCGAGAGCATACCCCGTGCCCAGGCCGCGGCGCGAATCGGACGCCGGCTGACGACCACGACGGGGCGGGCTAGGCTGGCACGCGTGCTGCTGAGCGACCACGACATCCGGACCGAGATCGAGGGCGGGCGCGTGCGCCTGGACCCCTTCGACGCGCAGATGATCCAGCCGGCCTCGGTCGACGTGCGCATCGACCGCTTCTTCCGGCTCTTCGACAACCACAAGTACGCGATGATCGACCCGTCGGTCGAGCAGGAGGAGCTCACGCGCGAGGTCGCCGTGGACCCCGACGAGCCGTACATGCTCCACCCCGGCGAGTTCGTGCTCGCCTCCACCTACGAGCAGGTGACCCTGCCGGACGACGTCGCCGCGCGGCTCGAGGGGAAGAGCTCGCTCGGCCGCCTGGGCCTGCTGACCCACTCCACCGCGGGCTTCATCGACCCGGGCTTCCAGGGGCACATCACCCTCGAGCTCTCGAACATGGCGACGCTCCCCGTGGCGCTGTGGCCGGGCATGAAGATCGGGCAGCTGTGCTTCTTCCGGCTGTCCTCCGCCGCGGAGAGCCCCTACGGCAGCGAGGGCAACCTCAACCGGTACCACGGCCAGCGCGGCCCCACCGCCTCGCGCTCGCACCTGAACTTCCACCGCACCCGCATCCCCCTCCAGGAGGAGCAGTGACCGCTCGCACCTCCCACCGCCTGCAGCTCCCGCGGGACACCGCGCCGGAGGACGTGCTGACGATGATCACGAACGTGCGCCCCGCGGCCTCCCACCGTGAGGACGGCGCGCTCGACCTCGGAGACGGGGCGCTGCTCGTCCCGGACACCTCGCCGCGCGGCGCGGGCCGCTGGACCCTCGAGGTCGACCGGGACCGCGAGGACCCGGCCCCCGAGGGCGGCGACGACCTCCGCGGCTACGGCCGCGCCTTCCCCGAGGGCCTGCCCTTCGGTGCGGAGCGCGAGGCGCTGGACCTGCTGTGGTCCCTCGCGCGGCGCCTGCACGGCGCGGTCGTCACCGACGGCGGCGTGCGGCTGGAGCCGCACCCCTTCCACGTCCGCGACCTCACCGTGGTGAGCCCGCACGCACTCGCCCCGGAGTCCCTCGCGCAGCTCCTCGCGCCGCTCGAGCCCGAGGCGGAGCTCGACGAGGTGCCGGACGGCGCCGCCGCCGCCGGCTACAGCGTCACGATCCCTGTGGGGGAGGGCGAGGAGATCGCCCTGCGCGTGGGACGCAGCTCCGCTCCCACGGCCCTCGCGCGGCTGGGCTGGATCGACGGGGCCGTGGACTACGCGATCGTGCACCTGCCCGCGGATCCCGATGAGGAGGAGACCGAGCTGCCCGACGCGGCGACGGAGGAGCGCTGGATGGCGGCCTACCGCCGGATCGGGCTGCTCGCGGGCCTGCTCGTCGAGAGCGTCGGCGGCTACGTCGTGGACCTCGAGGGCTTCCTCGTGGATCCTGCGGACCTCGTCTGAGCCCTCCTCCTCAGACCGCGGCGGAGGCCGCGCGCCCCGCGCCGCCCAGGCGGATCGGCACGAAGGCCAGCAGGCCGATCGCGATGACGACGACGATCCCGAGGATCCCGGTGCGGGTGTCCTGCGCGATCCAGACCACGAGCGCGAAGGCCGCGGTGCCGAGGAAGCCCAGCGCCCGGCCCGTCGTCGCGTAGAGGCCGAAGTTCTCCGTCTCCCGGCCGGGCTGCGAGAGGCGCGTGAGCAGGTTCCGCGAGGCGGACTGCACCGGGCCCACGAAGAGGCAGATCGCGAGGCCCGCGATCCAGAACACGAGGGTCGCCGGCAGGAAGAGGACCACGAGGCCGAGGACCACGATCGCCGCGCAGCCGCCGATGATCACCGGCCGCGGCCCCACGGCGTCGTCGATCCTTCCGCCCAGGAACACCCCGATCCCGGCGACGAGGTTCGCGGCGATGCCGAAGACGATCACCTCGACGGTCGTGAAGCCGTACGCGTTCGCCGCGAGCACGCCCGCGATCGAGAACACGGCGCCCAGGCCGTCGCGGTAGATCGCCGAGGCCACGAGGTACTGCAGCATGACGGGCTCCTCGCGCACCGCCCGCACCACGCGACGGGCGATGTCGGCGTAGCCCTGCCAGGGCGTCCACCGCGCCGCGGGCTCGAGGGCCTCGTGCCGGGGCGCCCACAGCAGCAGCGGCAGGGTCAGGGCGAGGATCCACAGCGCGACGAACACGGGGATCGCCCGCAGGTTCCAGCCCGCCTCGCCCGTGATCCCGAGCAGGCCCGTGCCCGGCATGACGAAGCCGACCAGCACGACGCCCAGGCACACGATCGAGCCCCAGTAGCCCACCGCCCACGCGGTCCCCGAGACGCGGCCGCGGTTCGCGGGCGTGGAGATCTCCGGCAGCACCGAGTTCACGAACACCCCCGCGAGCTCGCTCGTCACGACGCCGAGCGCGATGAGGACCGCGCCCCAGACCAGGAAGTCCGCGTCCCGGGCGACCGTGGGCATGAGGGCGACGATCGCGACGGTCGCGAGCGTGGTGATCCGCAGCAGGGCGTTGCGCACCCCGCCGCGGTCCGCGAGGTTCCCCAGGAGCGGGGCGAGCAGCGCGATCGCGACCGCGCCGACGGCCTGCCAGGTGGTGAGGACCTGCGAGCCGTGGTCCTGCGCGGCCTTCACGGCGGCGTCGCCCACGGCGCCCTCCGCGGCGACGGCGCTCGCGACGTAGGTCGAGAACACGAAGGTGAGGATCACCGAGCTGAAGGCGGACATCCCGCCGTCCCAGAGCGCGAAGGCGGTGACCGCGCGGCGCAGGGAGCGGGGGGCGGCGGGGCGCGAGGTCGCGGGCATGGGGTCACTGTACGAAGCCCGCGGGCGCCGGCGCAGGATGCCCGTGTTCGCCGAGAGTGAGAAGTGTCCCGGACGGCGGGAGGGGGCGGACCCCGGACAGTAGACTGGACGAGGCCCTTTCCCCCGCGATGGACGGAGACCGCATGCTGTTCATGCTCCTCGCCCATCTGCTCGCCGCGCTCCTCGCGCCGCTGCTGGTGAGGATGCTGGGCCGCAACGCCTTCTACCCGCTCGCGTTCGTGCCCGCGGGCTCCGCGCTCTGGCTCGCCACGGCCTTCGACCCGGCGTCCCTCGCGAGCGCCCCGGTCGACATCTCCGCGGACTGGATCCCGGCCTTCGGGATCGGGCTCGCCTTCCGTGTGGACACGCTGAGCTGGGTGCTCGCGCTCATCGCGACCGGGATCGGCGCGATCGTGCTCCTGTACTGCGCCCGCTACTTCAAGGACACCGAGCCCGCGCTGGGGCGCTTCGCCGGGGTGCTCACCGCCTTCGCCGGCGCGATGGTGGGCCTCGTCCTCGCGGACGACGTCATGGTGCTCTACACCTTCTGGGAGCTCACGACCGTCTTCTCCTACCTGCTCATCGGGCACTACCAGGAGAAGCAGTCCTCCCGCCGCGCCGCGATGAACGCGCTCGTCTCGACCACCGCGGGCGGCCTCGCGATGTTCGTGGGTCTGCTGATGCTGGGCCAGGCCGCCGGGTCCCTCCGGCTCTCCGCGATCCTCACCGACCCGATGTGGTCCGCCCCCGGCCCGTACCTCGTCACCGCCGTCGTGCTCGTGCTCGCGGGCGCCATGTCGAAGTCCGCGCTCGTGCCCACGCACTTCTGGCTGCCCGGCGCGATGGCCGCGCCCACCCCCGTCTCCGCCTACCTCCATGCCGCCGCGATGGTGAAGGCCGGCGTGTACCTGATCCTGCGCCTCGCCCCGGCGCTGTCCGTGCTCGACGTGCTGCAGGTCGTCGTCTCGGTGATCGGGGCGGCGACGATGCTGCTGGGCGGGTGGCGCGCCCTGCGGCAGACGGACATCAAGCTCCTGCTCGCCTACGGCACCGTCTCCCAGCTCGGCTTCCTCGCCGCGATCGGCGCCCTCGCCACGCAGGACGCGGTGCTCGCGGGGCTCGCGATGCTCGTCGCTCACGCCGTGTTCAAGGCGCCCCTGTTCATGGTCGTCGGGATCATCGACAAGAAGTTCGGCACCCGTGACCTGCGCGTCCTCTCCGGGGTGGGGCGCGCCGTGCCCGTCGTCGCCGTGATCGGCATCGTCTCGGCCGCCTCGATGGCCGCGGTGCCGCCGCTGCTGGGCTTCGTCGCGAAGGAGTCCGTGTACACGGCGCTCTGGTACGGCGGCGCCTACCAGCGGGGCCTGCTCGTCGCGCTCGTCGCGGGCTCCGTGCTCACCGTCGCCTACTCGTGGCGCTTCGTGCAGGGCGCCTTCGGTCGCTCCGCCGGTGCCCCGCGCGCCCGCACCCCGCAGATCCCCGTGCTGTTCTGGCTGCCGCCTGCCGCGATCGCGGCGCTCTCGGTGGTGCTCGTCGCCCTCGCGGGGCCGCTCGAGGACCTGCTGGCCGGCGCGGCCGCGGTGCTGCCGGAGCAGGAGACCCACGCCCACCTGCTCGTCGTGCCCCACCTGGGGGTGCCGCTCCTGGCGTCCGTGGTCACCCTGGGCCTCGGCGCGCTGCTCGCGGTCGCCGCCCGCCCGGTGCAGCGGCTCCAGCGTGCGGTCTCCCCGATGACCTGGGCGCGCGAGGGGCTCCAGGAGTTCCTCGACGCGGAGCGCCTGTTCCGCCGCACGATGCGCGGCGTCGACGCGCTCGCCGTCGCCGTGACCCCGCTGTTCCAGCGCGGCTCCCTGCCGTACACGCTCGGCACGATGCTCGTCGTGATGATCGCGCTGACCGTCCCCGTCGCGCTCACCCAGGCCCCGCTGCCGCAGAACCTCGTGCCCTTCCACTCGCCGGTCGAGCTGCTCGTGCTCCCGGTCGCCGCGCTCGCCGCGATCGGCGCGGCCCGCTCCCGGCGCCGGCTGCGGGCCGTCTTCCTCATCTCCGTCACCGGCTACGGCGTCGCCGTCCTGTTCCTCGTCTCCGGTGCCCCGGACGTCGCCCTCACCCAGGTGCTCGTCGAGACCGCGATGACGGTCGTGCTCGTGCTGGTCCTGCGCCGCCTGCCCCTGCACTTCTCGCGCCGACCGCTGAGGATCGGGGCGATCGGGCGCTGGGGGATCGCGATCGGCACGGCCGTCACCCTCTGCGGCGCGGCGCTCTACGCGGCCGACGCCCGCTACCTCGACCCGCTGGGCCCCGAGCTCATCGAGCCCGCCTACACCTCCGGCGGCGGGCACAACGTCGTCAACGTGACCCTCGTCGACGCCCGCGTGTGGGACACCTTCGGCGAGATCACCGTGCTGCTCGTGGTCGCGACCGGCGTCGCCTCCCTCATCTTCGTGACCCGCCGCGAGCAGGGCATCTCCCGCGTGCGGGACCTGACCGCGGGCGCCTCGATCTGGCGCCGCCACCCGGACACCCCGCTCCCGCAGAACGTCCTGAACTTCGACGCCCGCACCGACGAGGTCACCGGCGCGAACCGCTGGCGCACCTGGCTCTCCGCGGGCCTGACCCTCGCCCCCGAGCGCCGCATGGTGATCCTCGAGGTCATCACCCGCCTCGCCTTCCCGGTGATGATGATGTTCTCCGTGTACCTGCTCATGGCGGGCCACAACCTGCCCGGCGGCGGGTTCGCGGGCGGCCTCGTCGCCGGTCTCGCTCTGACCCTGCGCTATCTCGCGGGCGGCCGCTACGAGCTCACCGAGGCCGCGCCCGTCCAGGCGGGCCTCGTGCTCGGCACCGGCATGGCGATCGCCTCCGCCGCCGCGGTGCTGCCGCTGCTGTTCGGCGGCACGATCTTCCAGACCGTCACCCCGGTCCTGCACGTGCCGCTGCTGGGCGAGGTCCACCTGCCGAGCGCCCTGCTCTTCGACGTGGGCGTGTACCTCGTGGTCCTCGGCGTGATCCTCGACTTCCTGCGCACCCTCGGCGCGCAGATCGACCAGCAGCAGGAGGCGGAGTCCGATGTCCGTTAGCCTCGCCCTCCTGCTCACCGCCGGCGTGCTCATCGCCTGCGGCGTGTACCTCGTCCTCGAGCGCACCCTCACCCGCGTGGTGCTCGGCTTCGTGCTGCTCGGCAACGGCGTGAACCTGCTGTTCGTCGTCGCGGCCGGCCGTCCCGGCACGCCGCCCTTCGAGGGCACGGCGGAGCCGTCGGAGATGACGGACCCGCTGCCGCTCGCGATGGTGCTCACCGCGATCGTCATCTCGCTCGGCGTGACCGCCTTCGGCATGGCCCTCGCCTACCGGGCCTGGCAGCTCTTCGGCCACGACGAGGTCCCCGACGACGTCGAGGACCGCCGCGTGCTGCGCCGCAGCCGCCGCCGCAGCGGGGACGCCGACGACCTCCCGTGGTCGCAGGCCCTGAGCGAGGAGGCGCGCCGCGGTGCGCTGCGCCGCTCGCAGGAGGCGGGCCGGCCCGAGGACCCGCTGGGCGACGACCTCTCCGGCGCCGAGGACGTCCCGCAGGACGCGACCGAGGCCGACGAGGGCGAGGCGCGACCCGCGCGCCGGCCCGCCGGGGCCGCGGGTGCGCGCGACGAGCCCGACGGACCCGAGGACCCCGGCGGCCCCGACGAGACCGACAGCGCGCCGACCACGGGGGATCCCGCCCAGGCGCCCGGCGCCGGGCCCGCCGTCGAGACCGACCACCACCACCGCGACGGCAGAGGGGAGGCCTGAGACATGGAGCTGCTCCTCGCCCTCCCCGTCGTCCTGCCGCTCGCCGGGGCTGCCGCGACCCTGCTGCTGCGCCACCGCCACAAGGTCCAGCTGTGGCTCGCGATCCTCACCCTCGCCGCGATCCTCGCGGTCGCGATCGCGCTCATCGCGCTGGTCCCCGGGAGCGGCGTGCTCGTCCTCCAGATCGGCGACTGGACCCCCACCCAGGGGATCGTGCTGGTCGCGGACAGGATCACCGCGCTCATGCTGCTCGTCTCGAGCGCGGTGACCCTCGCGGTGCTGCTCTACTCGAGCGGGCAGACGGTCGCCGAGAACTCCGAGCGCACCCCGGTCGCGATCTACCACCCCACGTACCTCGCGCTGGTCGCGGGCGTTTCCATGGCCTTCCTCGCGGGGGACCTGTTCAACCTCTACGTGGGCTTCGAGGTGCTGCTCGCCTCGAGCTACGTGCTGCTCACCCTGGGCGGCTCCGCGAGCCGCGTGCGCGCCGCGACGACCTACGTCATCGTCTCGCTGCTGAGCTCCGTCATCTTCCTCTCCGCGATCGCCGCGATCTACGCCGCGACCGGCACCGTCAACATGGCGATGCTCGCGGTGCGGCTCGACGGCCTGCAGGAGGGCACGCGCATGGTGCTCGAGCTGCTGCTGCTCGTCGCCTTCGCGATCAAGGCCGCGATCTTCCCGCTGAGCGCATGGCTGCCGGACTCGTACCCCACCGCGCCGGCGCCCGTCACGGCGGTCTTCGCGGGCCTGCTCACCAAGGTCGGCATCTACGCGATCCTGCGCCTGGAGACGCTGCTCTTCCCCGCCTCGCAGCTGTCGAACCTGCTCCTCGCGGCCGCCGCGCTGAGCCTCGTGATCGGCATCCTCGGCGCGGTCGCGCAGACGGACCTCAAGCGCGTGCTGTCCTTCACCCTCGTCTCCCACATGGGCTACATGCTGCTGGGCCTCGGCGTGAGCACCCGCCTGGGCATGACGGCGACGATCTTCTACGTCGCCCACCACATCACCGTGCAGTCCACGATGTTCCTCGTCGCGGGTCTCATCGAGCAGCGCGGCGGCACCACGAACCTCGCGCGGCTGGGCGGCCTCGCGAAGGCCGCGCCCGTGATCGCGGTGCTGTTCTTCGTGCCCGCCATGAACCTCGCGGGCATCCCGCCGTTCTCCGGCTTCATCGGGAAGGTGGGGCTCGTCGAGGCCGGCATCGCCTACGACCGGCCCGCCGGCTGGATCCTGGTGGGGGCGAGCGTGCTGACGAGCCTGCTCACCCTGTACGCGATCGCGAAGATCTGGAACCGCGCCTTCTGGCAGGCGCCCTCGGAGGACGTCGTCGCGAACGACCATCCCGTGCCGCGCGTGATGACGGGGGCGACCACCGCCCTCGTGGCCTTCTCGGTGGGGCTCACGCTGGTCGCGGGCCCGCTCATGACCTACTCCGACGAGGCCGCCCGCGCCGTTCTCGAGCGCACCCCGTACGTCTCCGCGGTGCTCGGTGACGAGGCCGCCGGCGAGCTCCAGTACCGCATCGACGACGCCGGCGAGAAGGTGGTGGAGCGATGACCCGCACGTTCGGTGACCTGCGCCGCTCCTGGGTGGGGCTGCTCCTGGCGG
This sequence comes from Brachybacterium horti, assembly GCF_054777615.1. Taxonomy (NCBI): domain Bacteria; kingdom Bacillati; phylum Actinomycetota; class Actinomycetes; order Micrococcales; family Dermabacteraceae; genus Brachybacterium; species Brachybacterium horti. The sequence continues at coordinate 379,263 of NZ_BAAHAM010000001.1, read as the reverse complement.
TCGTCGTGTGGTGCCTGCTGTGGGGCGCGGTCGACCTCAAGACGGTCCTCGGCGGCCTGCTCGTCGCGGCACTCGTCATGGTGCTGTTCCCGATGCCGCCCGTCGGCCACGAGCTGACCCTGCGGCCGCTGCGCTTCGCGTCGTTCCTCGTGCGCTTCCTCGCCGACCTCATGGTCTCCGCGGTCCAGGTGGGCTGGTACGCGATCCGACCCGCGGGACAGCCGCCGAGCTCGGTGATCGCGGTGACCCTCGCGAGCCGCTCCGACTTCTTCCTCACCATGACCGCCGTGCTCGCGACCCTCATCCCCGGCTCCGTCGTGGTCGAGGCGCAGCGGGCCACGGGCACCCTCTTCCTCCACGTCATCGGTGCGGCGGACGAGGAGCAGGCGGAGGCGCAGCGCGAGGCGACCCGGGCGCAGGAGCGGCGGCTGCTGCTCGCCCTCGCCCGCCGCGAGGTGCTCGAGGAGGCGGGACTGCGATGACCCCCGTCGACATCGCCCTGCTCGTGCTCGGCGGCGTGCTCGCCCTCACCGCGATCGCGGTCGTGGTGCGCATGATCATCGGCCCCACGATCCTGGACCGCGCCGTCGCCACCGACATGCTCGTGGTGCTGCTGGTGCTCGCCCTCGCCCTGTACACGGCGCACGCCCACGCCGCCTGGGCCGTGCCCTCGATGCTCACCCTCACGGGCCTCGCCTTCATCGGCACCGTCACCTTCGCGCGCTTCGTGGCGCGCGAGGACCCGGCACGCGCGGGCCGGCGCACGCACGGGGAGGCCTCCTCGACGGGCGGCTTCCGGGCGCTCGACCTCGAGCAGCCCGGGAGGGTCGCCGTCGGGGACGACGGCGAGGGCCTCGCGGGGGAGGCCGGCGGCACCGCCGACGGCGCGAACACCTGGCAGGACGTCGAGGTGGGGGAGGAGATCCCCGTCAACGCCCACGAGGACGCCGACGGCGGACCGGGGCCGGAGGCCGGGGACGGCCCCGGGGCCGGTGGCCCGGACTCCCACGATGACCCGGGCTCCCACGATGCCCTCGACGACGAGGACGACGAGCTCGTGGAGGGCTTCGGCCGTGAGGAGGGCCCGCGATGACCGCGCTCGAGATCCTCGCCGTGGCGCTCATGTCCCTCGGCGTGCTGCTCACGGTCGTCGCCGCCGTGGGCCTGCACCGCTTCGACGGCGTGCTCGCCCGCATGCACGCGACCTCGAAGCCGCAGACCCTGGGCCTCATGCTCGTGTTCGGCGGCGTCGCCCTGCTCGTGGGCTCCTGGCCTCTCGCGGGGATGCTCGTGCTCGTGCTCGTCGCGCAGATGCTCACGGTCCCCGTGGCGAGCACGATGGTGGGCCGCGCCGCGTTCCGCCGCGGCTTCGTGCGCGGGGGCGAGTACGCGATCGACGAGCTCACCCCGCGCCTCGCGGACGCGGGCGACGAGGACGACGACGAGGACGGCTTCCTCGACGAGGGCGACGACCCGCACGAGGGCCTCGCGGCGCAGGCGGAGGACCACCGCTTCCCCGAGAACGTCGTCGCCGCGGAGGACGCCGCGGGCGCCGTCATCGACCGCAACTGGGACGAGCCCGAGGACGAGGACGACGACCTCGGTCCCGACCCCGAGAGCTACGACCTCGACCTGGGCGACGAGACCGAGCGCGAGGCCGAGGAGGTCGCGGAGCGCGACGCGCGCCGCTGAGCCCCTCCCGGCGCGGGATCGACGAGGTCCGTCAGAAGAGCCCGCGGGCGGTGCCGTCGGCCTCGACCCCCATGCGCAGGGCGGCCGGCTCCTTCGGCAGCCCCGGCATGGTCATCACCGCGCCGGTGAGCGCGACGACGAAGCCCGCGCCGATCCGCGGCACGAGGTCGCGCACGTGGAGCGTGTGGCCGTCCGGGGCGCCGAGCGCGGTCGGGTCCTCGGAGAAGGAGTACTGCGTCTTCGCCATGCACACGGGGAGCGTGTCCCAGCCGTGGCGCCGCAGCATCCGCAGCTGGGCGGGGGCGCGGTCGGTCAGGAGCACCTCGCCCGCGCCGTAGACCTCGGTCGCGATCGTGCGGATCGAGGCCTCCACGCCGTCGGCGGGGTCGTAGAGCGGGCGGTAGTCCGAGCCCTCCTCGAGCACGGCGAGGACCTCTTCGGCGAGGGCGCGCCCGCCCTCGCCGCCGGAGGCCCACACCTCGGAGAGCGCCGCCCGGCATCCCTGCTCGCGGGCCCAGTCGAGCACCGCGTCGATCTCGGCCTCGGTGTCCGTGGGGAAGCGGTTCAGGGCGATGACGGGCTCCAGGCCGAAGCGCCGCAGGTTCTCGACGTGGCGGCGCAGGTTCGCGGTGCCGCGCAGAGCGGCGTCGACGTCCTCCGCGGCGAGGTCGTCCTTCGCGACGCCGCCGTGCATCTTCAGCGCCCGCACCGTCGCGACGAGCACCGCCGCGTCGGGGTGGAGGCCGCCCAGGCGGGCCTTGATGTCGAGGAACTTCTCCGCCCCGAGGTCCGAGCCGAAGCCGGCCTCGGTGACGACCACCTCGGAGAGGTCCAGGGCAAGGCGGGTCGCGGCGAGGGAGTTGCAGCCGTGGGCGATGTTCGCGAAGGGGCCGCCGTGCACGAGTGCGGGGGTGCCGCCGAGGGTCTGCACGAGGTTCGGCAGCAGCGCGTCCTTGAGCAGCAGCGTGATCGCGCCCGCGACGCCGAGGTCGCCGGCGGTGACGGGGGAGCGGTCGAAGCGGAAGCCCACGACGATCCGGGCGATGCGGCGGTCGAGGTCGGCGACGTCAGTCGCGAGGCACAGGATCGCCATGATCTCCGAGGCGACGACGATGTCGAAGCCGTCCTCGCGCGGCACGCCCTGGGTGGGGCCGCCGAGGCCGACGACGACATGGCGCAGGGCGCGGTCGTTGACGTCGACGACGCGCCGCCACTGGACACGACGGGGATCGATGCCGAGCTCGTTGCCCTGGTGGAGGTGGTTGTCCACGAGGGCGGCGAGCGTGTTGTTCGCGATCTGGATCGCGTGGAAGTCGCCCGTGAAGTGCAGGTTGATGTTCTCCATCGGCACCACCTGGGCGTGGCCGCCGCCGGTCGCGCCGCCCTTGACGCCCATCACGGGGCCGAGCGCCGGCTCCCGCAGCGCGACCATGGTCCGCTTCCCGGCGAGGGAGAGGGCGTCGGCGAGGCCCACGGTCGTCGTCGACTTCCCCTCGCCCGCGGGGGTGGGGGACATGGCGGAGACGAGCACGAGCTTCCCCGTGCCGCCCGACGGGGTCACGCGCGAGCGGTCCACCTTCGCGATGTGGTGGCCGTGGGGGATCAGCGCCTCCTCGGGGATGCCCGCGCGGGCGGCGATCTCGGCGATGGGGCGCAGTGTCGCGGCCTGGGCGATGGCGAGATCCGGGTTCTCGGACGGCATCGGTTCCTCTTTCTCGGGACGGAGGTGGTCCTGGGACGGCGGCGGCGCCGGCGGGTGGCCGGCAGTCCTCACCCTAGGGTCGTGGCGCGGGGCGCGCGGCGGCTTCGCCGGGTTCCGGCCCGGTGGTCCCGGTGGTCCCGGTGGTGCCGACGGTGTCGGGTGCGCCGCATCGCGGCGGGGACGTCTCGCACGCGGGTCGCGGGCATGGGTATGCTCGGCCCGGGCAGCTCGCTGCCCCGGGCCCCCATCGTCTAGCGGCCCAGGACACTGGCCTTTCACGCCGGCGACACGGGTTCGAATCCCGTTGGGGGTACTGCTATCGACGCAGGTCAGGCAGAATGTCGGACCCCTCCGGTGGTCTTAGGAGCACAGCCCAGGACACAGGAGGGGCCGATATGGCCACTATCGAGACTCGCCAGCGACGGCCAACGAGTACCGCCGGATCCTCTCGCGTAGCGGCCTCGAGCGGGACTTCGCAATCCTCCCCGTCGAGCTGATCGACAAGGCTGGCATCGAGAAGTGGGTCCGCACGCGCTCCACGCAGGTCTCCCCGAAGACCCTCCGCAACGTGCACGACCTGCTGTCGACGATCCTCGGCCACGCCCTCGAGCGGGGACAGGTCCCCGTGAATGCAGCGAAGGGCGTCAGGCTCCCGAAGGCCGAGCGTGCCGAGCTCGAGATCCTCACCGACGGGGAGTTCCTTGCACTGCACGCCGCGATGAGCGACCGGTACAAGCCGCTCGTGTGGCTGCTCGCCGCGACCGGCATGCGCTGGGGTGAGGCGACCGCCCCGCAGTGGCGGGACGTGCATGAGACGCATATCGACGTGCGGCAGGCGTGGAAGCACGACGAGGAGGGGCACAAGAGGATCCTCGGGACGCCGAAGACTCGGCAGGGGCGCCGGCGGATCGAGACGACGAAGGCGGTCGTCGAGTCGTTGGGGGAGCGGGGCGCTGCGGGTGACTTCGTGTTCACGAACACGCGTGGGAAGCCGATCGTCTACCACACGTTCCACCGGTCCCTCTGGTCGCCTGCCGCGTCGCGTGCCGGCATCGACCCGGCTCCGAAGACCCACGGGCTCCGGCATGTGCGTGCGGCAGCTAGAGGTTCGTCGTCGGCTGGCGGTCCTGCCTCTGTGGCGGTGGACCGCTCTCCGGTGGGCACAGGACGTGGGAGTGCCGGGACTGCGGGCGACAGGAGGTCCTCGGATGCACGGGCCCGTCTGCGGCGATCCACGGGTGACGAGGGTGGGGTGTCGCGCGTAGCCTCACGGGATTGACTGCGACCTCTTCGACTGCACCGCACCCGGGACGGTGCCGATGGTCCTCGCCCTGCGACTCGAGGACGGGGAGCAGGCGATCATGGTGTGCGACTGGCACGCCGACTGGGTGGCACGGATGGAGTGCGCCGAGCGGGCACAGCAGCTCGCGCGAGTTGTGGATAACTACAGTGGTGTAGTTCGTCGCCAAGGTGTTGTGGCACCTGTCCTGGGGGCGCTTCCGGGGACCCGCCGGGGCGCCTGACGTCTTGCATACCTGCAGGTCACAGGAACCATGAGGCTTCTACCATAAGAACGCGACATGCGCCCGGGTCCGTGAAGCACACTAACGACACGGTGTGGACGCCGGGATGTCCCCCCTGTGGACAACCGCCTACGCCGCCGAAGCTACTGAAGGAGCTGTTGATGTCCAACGATGCTCAGAATCTCATCGACGCGATCGGGACGATGGTCGAGCACGCCTTCGGACGGTCGACCTTCCGTGACCTCACGGCATCGATCAACCAGGACACCCACGAGGTGGTCTTCGACATCGACCTGAGGAACGACTCGCGATCTGCGCAGCACGACGTCATCCGCACGATGATGAGCAGCGTCTACCCGATCTTCGAGAAGGATGCGGTGTCCTTCACGTTCATCTTCTCTGAGCATGACGAGGCGCGTGCGCGCGCCGAGGCGCAGTTCGAGCTCGCCGTCGTATGACGGGACCCCCGCTCGCCTGCGCTGAACACATCGAACGCGCTCGGTACCACGAGCGTGTGGGAGATGCGTTGAGAGAAGCTGATGGAGATAGTTGGGGCGCAGTCTGCTAGTTCTACTCCGCGTTCCACCTAGCCCGCGCCGCCGTGACGACCGATCCGATATGGGACGACTTCGTAGCGTTGAAGGAAGCGCACGCCGATCTCGTGCCGGAAGACCGGGGAGTGACCGCGCACAACGTTCGCAAGGGTGGAGGTCGACGGTTCGGCCTGAAGGCATCGTCAGAATCCTGTACCCGGACATCGGAGTCACGTACCTGCACCTGCACGGGGCCAGTGTCGGTGTCCGCTACGAGAGGGGGATCCTTTCCACCGTGGAGGATCTCCACCAGGACCTCATCGATGTCTCGACCTACTTCACCACGAGCACCCAGACCGATCGGCTCGTAGAGCTCCGTAAACGTCTTCTTGCGCCAGCAAGACACTGACTGGACGCACGAAAGCGCCCCCACCCTCCCGTAGGAGAGTGGGGGCGCTTCATTGCCACTGGGGTCAGGAGTTGACGGTCCGCACGTCCTCGGGGGAGCTCTCGGTCTGAGAGTCCGTCGAACGTGCGGAGCGGGCGGCAGTCTTGACGTAGGCACCGTCCGTGCCATTGCGACGCTGGAAGGTCTTGGTAACCCCGTCGATGACGATGGAACGCTCGGTCCAGAAGTTCAGCTTGCCGCAGAAGCCATTGGGCTGGCGGAAGGAGTTCGTGGTGACGTGGAAGTTGCCCAGGAAGACGCGCTTAATGCCGTCATTGCCCCGTGTCGTCGCCTTCGGATCGATCGCACAGGTGTAGCTCCAGCGGTAACCGGTGTAGGTGAGACCGTCCGGCTTGACCGCAGTTCCGACGCGACCCTGATAGTTCCAACAGGAGGAGTGGCCGCTTGCGTTGGACCATGCGATCGCTGTGTTGCCGGTGGTGGCGTGGTCGCCGAGAACCCAGTAGGTGATCGTTGCACCGGTCACGGACTTCACGTTGTCGGTGTCGTAAAGGTAGAGGCCGAACGGCGCCCCGTCAGGGGTGGTGCCGGTGGCGATCGACGTGACCTCGATCGTCGTGTTGGCGCTACCGCAGGAACCTGCCTCGTAGGTGTTCCTCACCCAGCCATTGAGACCGGGGTCCTTCCGGATGGAAACTGCGACGGCTGGTGCGGCGACCGCGGTGATCACGGTGGGGGCTGTCCATGCTGCTCCGCGGGCGAGCGTGCGTCGGCTGATCCGCGGGTCTCGTTCGTGGCTCATGAGCGGCAAGCTACTGATCCGCCGCCACCCCCTTCCACGAAACGGACAAAGGTGTGAAAGGGGTCACATGGGGTGCATATTCCGTCGACTGCATGAACTTTCGAGCACGTCAAAGGTCTGACTGTCCAGGCCTCTGGGAGCGTGCTCACCTCAATGAATACTGTCAGTCCAGCCCTCAGGCGTCAGGTTGAGAATTGTGACCTGGATCACCTAGGTTCGCGCCGAGATCGAAGCCCTGCAATTTCTTGCATTCGAGTATGGCGGGCCCACCAACGCACGAAGCAGAAAGTTCCCAGCTCGACGGTCATCGGCGTCCTGCGTCACGGTCAGCGAGGTCATCCTCGCGGCGGCGCTCCTCGGCCGCCCAGTACGACGAGAACCGTGCCGAGCGGCGAGGGCACTCGTGCACGAGGACGTCAGCCGTGGACGGCGCGGATGACCTCCCCCTCAGGGATGGTGTCGTGACCGGGGCCGGCGACGACGTCACCGTCGGCGCGCTGCTCGACGACGTCGACGGACGGGGTGACCTTCGCGCGGGTGATGATCGCGGCGGTGATCGGTGCGGCTGCGGCGAGGACGGCGACAATCGCGGAGACGAGGGCGGCGATGCCGCCGGCCGTCAGGGCGGGCTCACGGGTGGGGGTGACGGCACGGCGGGAGTTTATGAGGGGTCCTTTCGGGAGACGTGGACGTAGGGCGAGAGGGTGCTGGGGACGGGGATGACGGTTATGCCGGGCACGTGCTCGGAGATCCACGCGTACATGTCGCGGATGTGGGAGATGGCGAGCCACCGCAGGTCCCGCTCGACGGAGATCTCCTTCTCGATCTTCTCGATGCGGGCGAGGTCCTTCTCCCGGTCGTCCTTGAGGCGGTTCAGCTCGGCCCGCAGCTCGGCGGTGAGCTCCTTGAGCCCTTGCATGGCGGTGGACTCCTCCGCTACATCGGCATCCCGGACCCCCTTCCGGCGCGAGGAGACCGCGATGATGAGCCCCGCGACGGAGCCACCGGTGAAGAGCGCGAGGATGAATCCGACCGCGTCGCTGTTCATCCAACCGCCTCCCGGAGGTCGACCAGCTTCCTGGCTTCACGGTCGATGTAGAGCAGCATGCGGATCCGGCCGACGACCAGGAACGCGAGGAGTGCGAGGAGCAGCGCCCGGGGCCCGGACCCGTGCGAGTCTCCGAAGGTGGCCTGCCAGGACAGGTGGTCGTAGACGACGATCCCCCCGAGCGCGAGGATCAGGCCGGGGATCTCGATCTGGTAGGAGCGGATCGCGTGGGCGAGAGCGGTCGCTGCGGAGCCGACGGCGAGCATGATCCCCCACATGATGGTGAGGGTCAGGCCGATGCCCTGGTACGACTTCGGCGGGTCGACGAGGACCCACACGCCGGCCACGGCCCCTCTCAGCCATCCGAGGATCATCGCCGCCCGCCAGATGCGCAGGTTCGGCACGGGGTACGGGGAGGAGAGCATGACGTCACCCCCGCTTCTTGAACGCGCCGGGGTCGGTGTTGATCGCGCGCTGCATGGCCTTGGCGAGGTCTGCGTCGCCGTATCCGTCGACCGGCTTCACGCTCAGGTTCCGCTGCACGGCGCGGAGGAGGTTGGATCCGCCGCCGCCGCCGCGCTTGATCACGGAGTCCTTGATCGCGGGGAAGGCCGTGTCGATCGCCTTCACCTGCCCGTCGATCACACCGTCGACGAACGTGCCCTCATGCTTCTGCCAGGCGCGGATGTCGGCGGCGTCGAGGGCGCCGTCCTGCTTGAGACCGAGATGTCCCTCGAGCGCCTTCGCCGACGCGACGACGAAGACCCCGTCCACGGCGAGCTTCGAGGACGTGACCGGCTTCGCGACGGACGCGCCGCCACCCCCGGTGCCGAGGGTGGGGGCGGACATGGTCGTCGGCCCGGGGAACCCGTCGGCGGTGAGGCCGGCGGCGGTCTGCAGGCGCTTCACGCCGGCGACGGTCGCCGCGTCGATGGCCCCGGTGGCGGTGACCCCCGCGGCCTTCTGGATGGTCTTCACGTCGTCGGTGGTGACGCCGTAGAAGGGGCGCACGAAGCGGATCCGGCCCCGCTTCCACAGGGACGTCCGGTCGTTGGTCGCCACGGTCCCGCCGTCGGCGACCGACCCCGCCCCGCCGGATGTGTTGCCGCCGAGCATCGAGTCCGCCGTCGACCCGCGCGTGAGCAGCACCTGCGTGACGACGTCACCCGTGGTGGCCTCGACGATCCACGCCTTCAGATCCACGCCGAGACCCCCTCCGCCGTGCCAGTACCGCGGTCCGTGCGGATCGTGACCGTGTCGCCCGTCGAGATGGACCCGAAGTCCGTCAGGATCGGGAAGACCCGCGAGCCACCGATAAAGAGGTCCTGCTGCCTGGTGTCGACGATGAACGTCTCCCCGTCAGTGAGAGCACGTGGCGCCGTCACGGACCACGAGCCGATCGAGATCTTCGGCCCAGCGGCCGTCGGGCCGACCATGGTCACCCGAGGGTAGGAGCGAGTGTTCCCCGCGTTGCGGACGCTCACGGACTGGTTCAGCTCGAGCTCGTCGATCGAATGGATCAGCGGGTCCGGGAGCATCACCGTCACCGTGTACGTCGCGATGCGATCCGTTCGAATCCCGTTGGGGGTACTGCTCGTAGGACTGCGAGGGGCGTCACAGCAAAAGTGGTCATGACCCCCCACGGACGTCCGGTAGAGTTATCCGAGTCGAGAGGCCGCGAGGCGGAACGACGAATGGCCCTGTAGCTCAGTTGGTTAGAGCGCCGCCCTGTCACGGCGGAGGTCGCCGGTTCAAGTCCGGTCAGGGTCGCCGCGCACAGAAGGCCCCGGAGCATCACTCCGGGGCCTTCTGCATGCCCGGGGAGGTCGTAGGGTCGAGGGATGAGCACCCCCGTCAACCACCGGATCCGTCTCGCCTCCCGTCCCCACGGCGTGCCCGCGCCGGAGGACTTCGTCCACGACTCCGCCCCGCTGCCCGTCGCCGGCCCGGGGGAGGCGCTGCTGCGCACCCTCCACATCTCGCTGGACCCGTACGTGCGCGGGCGCATGAGCGACGCCCGCTCCTACGCGGCCCCCATGGAGATCGGGGACGTCATCGTCGGTGCGACCGTCGCCGAGGTCGTCGCCTCGGAGGCGGAGGGCCTCGCGCCCGGCGAGATCGTCCTCGGCTACGGCGGCTGGCAGGAGTACAGCGTCGAGCCCGCCGCGACGCTGCGACGCATCGACCCGGCCGTCGCCCCCGTCACCACCGCCCTCGGCGTGCTCGGCATGCCCGGCTTCACCGCCTATGCGGGCCTGCGCGCGATCGGCAAGCCCCAGCAGGGCGAGACCCTCGCGGTCGCCGCGGCCGCGGGGCCCGTCGGCTCCGCCGTCGGCCAGATCGCCCGCCTGCGCGGCGCCCGGGCGATCGGCATCGCCGGCGGCGAGCGCAAGGTCGAGCACCTGCGCGGCCTCGGCTTCGACGAGGCCCTCGACCATCGCGCCCCGGACCTCCCGGACCGCCTCGCGGCCGCCTCCCCGCGGGGCATCGACGTGTACTTCGAGAACGTGGGCGGCGCCGTGTGGGACGCCGTGCTGCCGCTGCTGAACGAGTACGCTCGTGTGCCCGTGTGCGGCCTCGCCGCCCAGTACAGCGCCACCTCGCTGCCGGAGGGGCCGGACCGCTCGGGGCAGCTGCTGGGGCAGGTGCTCTCGCGGAGCCTGACCCTGCGCGGCTTCATCCAGCGGGAGTTCCGCGAGGAGATGCACGAGGACTTCCTGCGGGAGATGACCGCCTGGGTGCAGGACGGCTCCGTGCGCTACGCGGAGGACGTCACCCGGGGCCTGGACCGGGCGCCGGAGGCGTTCGTCGGCATGCTGCGCGGGGACAACCTCGGCAAGGCCCTCGTGACCCTCGGCTGACCCTGGACCGGCACCCGACGGGCCGGCGCGGGGCGACCGTCGAGTCCGTGAGGGTGGTGTGCCTTACATCGTCGGCCGTCGGTTGGGAGCGGGGCGTGAGCCCTGCTAGTCTGTTCCTCGGTCGCCCCGCGACCACGGCCTGACGGCCACGGCTCTGTAGCTCAGTTGGTAGAGCGTTCGACTGAAAATCGAAAGGTCACCGGATCGACGCCGGTCGGAGCCACCACGGAAGGCCCCCTGCAATGCAGGGGGCCTTCGTCGTGTCCTGGCCAGGTCGTGTCCGGGGCCCGATCGCGCAGGGTCCCGGCCTCAGTCCTCGGGCCGCAGCCGTCCCTCGAGGTCCGGCCAGGGGATCCGGTGCCGCGCCGTGGGGGAGAGGGCCTTGGTGAGGAGGGCGTCGGCGACGATGATCCCGTCCCGGGACAGCTCGACGATGCCCACGCGGTGCAGCGCCTGCGCCGTGCCCGCGTCGAGCGTCCACACGCCCGCGAGCTCGCCGATCCCGCGCTCCACGAGCCGCTCCTCGGCGGCGCAGTAGTCCGTGGGAGCGCCCACGGGATGGCCGAGCAGGGATCGGGGCTGCACGAGCTCGAAGTCCTCGTCGAGGGGCTCGAGGTGACCCACGGTCTCCCCGTCCTCGCGGGTCGCCGCCACCCAGTGCGCTGTCGTGTCCATGGGGAGAGCCCAGGGGCGAGCAGGGTGCGAGGTGCCCGCGGGCAGGTCGCTCAGCCGCGCGCGCAGCTCGGCGATCCGCTCCGCGGCCCAGGCACGGCCATCGGGGAAACGGTCCTCGGGGTCGAAGCGCCAGCTGGCGGCGATCGCGAGCACGAGGGTGCGGCAGTCCGCCTCGAGCTCGCGGTCCGCACCCCGGTAGTGGGCGACGACCTCGGGCGGGGCGTGCGCGAGATCGAACTCGACGGGCCCGCGGCAGCAGGTCTCGAGGTCGATCACCCGCGGGCCGTCCGGTCCCAGGACGAGGTTCCCCGGGTGCGGCTCGCCGTGCAGGAGCTGCTCGGCGGCGCCGCGCGCGAGCACCCGCCGCTCGGCGCCGTCGAGGGCCTCCCGCAGCAGCATGCGCTCCGCCGGCGGCAGCGCGGGGGAGCGGGCGGGATCGGCGAGGAGCGTCCGCGCCTCGGCCACCCGGTCGGTGTAGCGCGGGGCGCGGAGGGCCGCGTCCCGCATCGCCGCATGGAGGCGGGAGAGGGCCTCCGCCACCACGGCGGGATCCGCGTGCTCGGCCGTCGGCCCCGGGACGTGCTCCCAAAGCGTCACCGCCCACGACCCCTCGACCTGCACGCGCGGCGGCGTGCGCGGATCGGGCAGGGCCATCGGCGCCCCGGCCGCCGCGAGGGACAGGGCGAGGTCGATCTCCGCCTGCAGCCGCGCCACGGTGGCCTCGGGATCGGGCGGCAGCGGCACCGTCCGCGCGACGACGCCCGCCGGATGCACGAGCACGGTGACCGTGTTGGAGTCGTGCAGCACCTCCGCGCGCAGCGACCCCAGGGTGCCGGACCCAGGATCCGACGGCAGGACCGCGCAGCGGGCGACGACGGCCCTCGCGGCCGCGACCGCCGCGGCCGTGCGCTCCCGTGCGCGCTCCGCCTGTCCCATGGGCGGCACGCTACCCGTCCAGCCGCTCCGGAGCCGTGCGTGGTTCGATACCGGCATGATCGAGATCAGCCGCGCGGACTTCGAGGAGGCGGTGGACGACGCCCTCGACTCGCTGCCGGACGAGATCGCCCGCACCATCGCGGAGTCCAACGTCGTCATCCTCGTCGAGGAGGAGCCGGAGCCGCGCGGCGACGGCACCGAGCTGCTGGGCCTGTACGTCGGCATCCCCCTGGACCGTCGCAGCGTGTTCGACGGCTTCCGCGAGCCGGACCGGATCTTCGTCTACCGCGGGCCCCTGCAGCGTCACGCCCGCAGCCGCGAGGACCTCGTGCGGCAGATCGCGGTCACCGTGCTGCACGAGCTCGGGCACCTCTTCGGCCTCAGCGAGCAGCGGCTCCACGAGCTCGGCTGGGGCTGAGACCCGGGCCGCCCCGTGACGGCTCAGTCGGGCAGGTCGACGTCGAGGTCGCTGAGCCCCGCCTCGTGGGCGATGATCGCGATCTGCACGCGGTTGGTGCAGTCGAGCTTCGCGAAGATCTTCGAGACGTGCGCCTTCACGGTCGCCTCGCTCATGAACAGGCGCATGCCGATCTGCGCGTTCGACAGCCCCGCGCCCACCGCGCCCAGGACCTCCGTCTCGCGCTCCGTGAGCTGGTCCAGCCCCGGGTGGCGGTCCTGGCGGGAGCCCGGGTTCGCCTCCGAGAAGTGCGAGAGCATCCGCTTGGTGACCGTCGGCGCGAGCATCGCCTCGCCGCCCGCGACCACGTGCACCGCGCGGGCGAGGTCCTGCGGCGGCGTGTCCTTGAGCAGGAACCCGCTGGCCCCCGCCTCGAGCGCCTGGAAGACGTACTCGTCCATGTCGAAGGTGGTGAGCATGATGATCTTCGGCGCCTCCGCGAGCGCCACGACCGCCTTCGTCGCGGCGATGCCGTCCAATTGCGGCATCCGCACGTCCATCAGCAGCACGTCGGGCCGGTGGCGGTGCACGAGGGTCACGGCCTCGGAGCCGTCCTTGCCCTCGCCCACCACCTCGATCCCGGGATCGGCGCCGAGGATCATGGCCAGCCCGGCGCGCACCAGGGAGTCGTCGTCGATCAGTCCCACGCGGGTCACGTCGCCGGCCATGGGATCACCGCCCTCACTTCGAATCGTCCGTCGTCGGTGGGGCCGGAGGTGATGGTCCCTCCCGCGTGCAGCACACGCGTCTCGATCCCGGACAGGCCCATGCGGGCGCCCGGCAGATCCGAGGTGAACCCCTGGGGAAGAACATTACTGACCTCGATGATCAGCTCGGTCCCGGGCTCGCCGATGAGCGCCACCCGGGAGTCGGTGAGCCGCGCGTGCTTGTGGATGTTCGTCAGCCCCTCCTGCACCACCCGGTAGGCGGTGCGCGCCAGGGCGTCCGGCACCGGGTCGTCGATGAAGTCGAACATCTCCACGCTGATCCCCGCCTCGCGGGAGCCGGCGACCAGGGCGCGCACGTCCTCCCAGGTGGGCTGCGGGGCGAGCGGCGCCTCCTCGCCGTCGCCGCGGAGCACGCCGAGCACCTCCCGCAGCTCGTTGAGCGCGGCGGCGGCGGTCTGCCGGATGAGCCCGGCGGAGGCCTGCACCTGCTCCCGCTCGAGGTTCGGGTTCACCTCGAGGGCGCCGGCCTGCAGGGCGACCAGGGAGATCTTGTGGGCGACGATGTCGTGCATCTCGCGGGCGATGCGGGTGCGCTCGGCCCGACGGGCCTGCTCCTCCGCGAGGCCGCGACCGGACTCCGCCTGCTCCGCGCGCTGGCGCAGCTGCCCCAGCAGCAGGCGCCGGGTCGCGGTGTACATGCCCGTCGCGGTCGCCGCCGCGACGACGAGCACGCTCGTGAGCGCACCGGTCACCGAGAGCATCGTGTCGCCGAGGAACAGCGTGGGCATCGCGCCCGCGACCCCCGCGACGGCCGCGATGAGCACCGTGCGCAGCCGCGAGGCGCTGCGCGTCGCGTAGGCGTAGGTGCCCACGACCATCACCACGAGGGAGCCGGCCAGGGCGTTGAGGGCGAGCACGAGCGGCAGCAGCCAGGTCCAGCGGCGCCAGCGCCACAGCAGGGCGGCGCCGAGCACGAGCGTCACCGCACAGGCCAGGAGATCGGCGCGCCCGGTGCGCAGCACGAAGGTCAGCATGGTCTCGAGGAGGACGAGGAGGGCGAGGCCCACCTCCTGCCACCGGCGTCTGACCGGCATCCCCAGCTCGTCCATCCGCCCAGCCTATCGGCGCTGAGAGCGGTGCGGCGCGCCCGGCGCCCTAGGATGTGCGGGCCCGCAGGACGGTCCTCGCGACCGTCCCGACACCCACCCGACCCCCGCTCGTCCCCCGCCCGTCCCTCGCCCGTCGACTGCGCCGGCTCGTCCCCGCCGGCGCGCAGGAGCCTCCATGAGCAGCACCCTCCCCGCGTCCCGCCGCCCCCTCGCCCGGCTCGGCGTGCTCGCCGCCGCCGCGCTCCTCGCGGTCACCGGCTGCACCCCCGGAGGGGGGTCCGACGGGGCCGACGCGTCCGACGGCGGCGCGGACCAGGGCGCCGCGAGCACCGGGACGGCCGCCGCGGAGCTCGCGGACCTGGGCACCTCCCACGCCGCGGATCTCGACGTCGACCCGGCCTCGGACCCGGCCTACGCGCAGTACTACGACCAGCAGATCGACTGGGGCGCCTGCGAGGACGTGAGCGGCTCCGTCGGGCTCGAGTGCGGCACCCTCACCGTGCCGCTCGCCTGGGACGACCCCTCCGCCGGGGACGTGGAGCTCGCCGTCGCCCGGCAGGGCGCGACCGTCGACGCGAAGGGCTCGCTCGTCGTCAACCCCGGCGGCCCCGGCGGGTCCGGGGTGGACATGGCCGCCCAGGCGGATGCGTACTTCTCCGCCGACGTCATGGCCTCCTACGACGTGGTCGGCTTCGACCCGCGCGGCGTCGCCCGCTCCCAGGGCATCGACTGCCTCACCGACGAGGACCTCGACCAGATGCGCGCCGACTCCTTCGACCTCCTCACCGAGGGCGGCGAGCGGGCGCAGCACCCGTGGGTCGAGCGCCTCGCCGAGGGCTGCGCGGACGATCCCGGCTCCGCTGAGCTGCTCCCGTACCTCGACACGGCCTCCTCGGCGCGGGACCTGGACGTGCTCCGCGCGGCCGTCGGCTCCGAGCAGCTCGACTACTTCGGCTACTCCTACGGCACCTTCCTGGGCTCGACCTACGCGGGCCTTTACCCCGAGCGTGTGGGGCGGATGGTGCTCGACGGCGCCGTGGACCCGACGCTCACCGCGGACGACTTCAGCGCCGGCCAGGCGGGCGGTTTCGAGCAGGCCACCCGCACCTTCCTCGAGGACTGCCTGAAGCAGGGAGAAGGCGAGTGCCCCTTCACCGGCGACGTCGACGCCGCCGCCCAGCAGCTCCTGGACCTGTTCGAGAAGGCCCAGTCGGACCCACTGCCCACGGACGACCCGGATCGCCCGCTCACCGGCGCCCTCGCCCGCTCCGCCGTGCTCATGCTCATGTACGACGACAGCTCCTGGCAGTACGGCCGTGAGGGGATCGCCGCCGCGCTCGACGGGGACGGCCAGATCCTGCTGAACATCGCGGACCAGTCCGCGAGCCGCAACCGGGATGGCAGCTACAGCGGAAACGGCAACGAGGCCATCACCGCCGTGAACTGCCTGGACCGCCCGGGTCTCGCGAGCGAGGAGGAGGAGACCGCCCTCGCGCAGCAGCTCGCGAAGGACGACCCGGTGTGGGGCTCCTCCTTCTCCTACGCCGCCACCACCTGCGGCTACTGGCCCGAGAAGCCGGTGCGCGAGCCCGCCCCCGTCACGGCCGACGGCGCCGCCCCGATCGTCGTCATCGGCACCACCGGCGACCCGGCCACCCCCTATACGTGGGCCGAGTCCCTCGCCGACCAGCTCTCCTCGGGCGTGCTGCTGACTTTCGAGGGCAACGGGCACACCGCCTACGGCCGCTCGGGCGGCTGCATCGAGGAACAGGTGGACGCCTACCTGCTCGAGGGCACCACCCCCGCGGAGGGCACCCGCTGCTGACCCCGCGCGGCGCCGGGTGTGACCTGCGGCGGGATCCGCCCCGGCGTTTTGCGCCGGGGGCCGGGAGTCGCCTACAGTGATCCGGTCCGCCGTGATCGGCGGTGACGCCGCCTTAGCTCAGTCGGTAGAGCGATTCACTCGTAATGAATAGGTCGCCGGTTCGATTCCGGCAGGCGGCTCCACAGGTCAGGACCCGGGACGACCCCCACGGTGTGTGCGCCGTGGGGGTCGTTCGCGCTCGTCGTGTGTTCGTCTGGTCCAGGGGGTTCGCAGGCGAGACCGTGCGACGCACCCTCGGCCTCCCGGGATGCGTGCAGGCCTCCACCGTCCCGTCGGGAGTGAGGGCGCCCTCGCGACCGTCAACAGCGGCTGTGTGCGCGGCGGGTGGTGCGCGAGCGTCGACGGCGGCGTCGCACGACCGATGCCGCCACCAGGACGAGCAGTGCGACCGATATGCCGATCAGCAGGATCTCGAGGGCGGGGTTGTCGTCGGTGAGCGGCGAGGCGCCGATCGCGAAGGCGATGGCGGCGACGGCCAACGGGCACCGCGGGAGCAGCTCGGACCTCGTCGACGTGGGGTCGGGCTGATGCCTGCTCAGGTGCCGGCTGGGGTCGGGCCGCCCGGATGGCGGTCGGTCGACCGCCCGGTCGATCCCGCCCTCGCCGGAGCCGGACAGCTCGTGATGGCAGTAGCCTCGACGCCACGCGACCCCAGGAGGCCGACATGGACCGAGAGAAACTCACGCTGGCCGTCACCCAGGCCATCGACGCACGCAGCAGCGAAGGTTCGCACGACCCCGCCGACTTCGACATCGACGCGATCGTCGACGAGCTGATCCGACGGGCCCCTGAGGGCACGGTCCAGGAGCTCGACGGCGCTGACTACTGGGACATCATCGCGAAGCATCGTCGCCGACCATGATCCCGGACCCGATGGACGTCACCGACACCCGTCACGAGCAGGCCGGCCGGTGCAGGTTCTTCACCTGTGAGAACCGCGCCGTCGCCGAGGTCGAGCTGCCCTACGCCGACGGCTTCCGACGAGTTCCGCTGTGCGCGTTCCATCATGACTGGGTGCTGAAGATGGACCACGGTTCGCCGTCCTGAGCCCCACGGCCCGAACTGCCGGCGCTCGCCCGGGCGCGTCTCGGACGCCCATGGTCTCCCCGTCGACACTGACCGCAGACGCAGGGACGTGCCCCACCCTCCGTGAGGAGAGCGGAGCACGCCCCGCGAGTGCGATGAGGTCAGATCAGGAACGAGTTGCCCCTGACCAGCCTCCGCCACCGGCGACCGAGGCCCACATGGTCACCCGCGGCGAGGCCGGCCATGGCGATGAGCACCGCCGCCATGATGACGTGGTCGTCGTAGAGCGGGTTCGTCGTCATCGGAAACGCCGCCAGGTACATCAGCAGGTACATGGCCGTGCCGCTCACGGCGGCGATGCGCATGCCGATGCCGAGCAGCAGCGCGACGCCGATGCCGAGCAGGCCGAGCATGAAGAGGGCGTCGGTGAAGGGGTTCAGGCTCAGCCAGAACGTCCAGAATCCGGCGAACGGATTACCTGCCTCGATCGACCCGCCCAGGAATCCTGAGGTGGGGGAGCCGCCGTTGAGCCACGCCCTCTCCGCGGGAGTCGAGAAGCCCAGACCGAACAGCTTGTCCAGGAACGCCCACAGGAAGGTGAAGCCGAGGAGGATCCGAACGATTCCCAGTGCGGTGAAGCCCCAGGGCGACGGCTCGGTGTGGAGAGCCTGAGTGGTGGAGGCGGGGATGGTGGGGGTCGGGGATGCGGTCACAACGGACTCCTTGAGAGGTGACCGAGGGCGGTAACTCCGCTTCGGATACTTCGAAAGTACCGGTCAGGGCAACTCCCGACAGGGCCTTAGGGCCCGTCGAGCGCTCACGCGGCGTCCTATCCTGAGGAGGGTCCTCATGCATCGCAGGGCGAGGGCCGTGCATCCTTGTCAGCTCGGCACCCTCGCGTCCCGCCCCCATGCCTCGGCGGCGTCCGGGCGGTGCGTCCTCCTGACGCGGCGCGGAGCGGTGGTCGGGTGATCAGTCCCGGCCGCCCTGCTCGCGGCGGTCGGGAGGCAGGGCCACAAGGCCCGAGGTGAAGGCGCGCACCGTCAGCGCGACGCGCGACCGGCATCCGAGCTTCGCGTTCAGCGCGGTGACGTGCGACTTCACGGTGGACTCGGTGACGCCGAGCTCCTGGGCGATCTCAGCGTTCGAGCTCGCCCGGCACACGGCGGCGAGCACCTCCTGCTCGCGCTCGCTGAGGCCCAGGGCCGCGGCGGCGTCGCCGTCGGCGTCCCGGTCCTCGGGATCGGTGGGCGCTGCGGCGGCGATGTTCGCGGCGATGACCGGCGAGAGCACCGTCACCGCCTCCTGTCGGGCGGCGCGGACGGCCGCGACGATGGCCGTCGCCGTGGTCGTCTTCAGGAGGAACCCGGCGGCGCCCGCGCCGAGCGCGGCGCGGGCCTGATCCTCGGTGCCGAAGGTGGTCAGCACGAGCACGGAGGTGTGCGGTCGGCGCTCGACGATCGCCGACGTGGCGGCGATCCCGTCCATGCCCGGCAGGACGAGGTCCATGAGCACGACCTCGGGCTCGAGCTCCTCGATGCGCGCGAGGGCGGCCTCCGCGGTCTCCTCGACGGCGACGACCTCGAGGTCCTCCTCCCGGTCCAGGTAGGCCGCGAGCGCCTCCCGCACGATCGGGTCGTCGTCGCACACGAGCACCCGGGTGCTCGGGGCGGGGGAGGAGGCGCTGCGCGGCATCAGGCGGCGTCCGTGAGCGCCGGGATCGCGAGACGGGTGAGGAACATGCGGCCGTCGCGCTCCGTGTGGAGGGTGCCGCCCACCGCGGCGAGGCGCTCGGTGATGCCGGTCAGGCCGTGGCCGCCGGAGAGCGCGGTGGGCCGGTCGTCGTCCACCGCGTTCAGGACGATGATGTCGACGCCCGCCCCGAGGCCGGGCGGAGCCGTGGCGGCGCGCGGGGCGTGATCCGGGGCGTCCTCGATCTCGACGAGGATCGCGACGGGGGCCTCGCGGTCACCGTGGCGCAGCACGTTCTCCTCGATCTCCGTGAGGCAGCGGCGCACCACGGCACCCGGCCCACCCGGGATCGCCTCGGCGCCCGCGGCGTGGAGGTGCACGGTGAAGCCGTCGCCGGCGAGCCGCCCGCGCAGCGTCTCGAGCGCCTCCGCGAGCGGGGCCTCCTCGGCGACCGTGGGGGACGGGGTCCCCCGGGTGGCGACGGCGGGTGACGTGGCGGAGGCGAGGCCGGCCTGCTCCTCGCGCAGCTCCTCGAGGAGCGAGCGCAGCTGGTCCGTGCCCTCGCGCGCGGTCGCGGAGATCCGGCGCAGGGGAGCCCGGTGCTGCTCGCCCGGCTCCCGCGGGGCGGACTCGGCGAGCATGACGACGCGGGCCATCGCCCGGACCCCGGTGTCGTGGAGCTCGCGGGCGATCGCGCGGCGCTGCTCGGCGAGCTCGGACTCGGCCCGAGCACGCTCGGCGACCTCGCGCTGCACCTGCGCCCGGCCCCAGCTGCCGCCCAGCAGGGCGGCCACCTGGAGCGTCATCCAGCCGATCGTCTGGGCGAGGACGACGTCGAGGTGCACGCCGCGCAGCACCTCGGCCGCGGCGGGCGAGGCGACGTGCCACAGCGCGACCGCGACCGCGAGACGGGGGCGGCCGTGCGCGGCGAGGGCGGCGATCGCGAGCGGGCTCGCGAGGATGCCGGTGCCGATGTGCGCGGGGCCGAGTCCCAGGGCGAGCGTGAGGACGCCGCCCGTGAGAGCCGCGGCGGTGACCGGGCGGCGCAGGGCGAGGCCGCCGGAGACGCTGAGCGCGCCGGCGACGGCGAGGGAGGCGGGGCCCATGCCGTCGGCCACGGGGAGCGTGCCGCCGAGCAGCAGGAGGGTGACGACGACCGCCGCGGCGCGGCTGTCGAGGCGCGGGAGCCTGCTCACCGCCTGCGCGTCCCGGCCGTCGGGGGAGTCCGCACCCGGCCCCGTGCGGGGGCGTGCGGAGGCCCCGACGGGTCGTGGTGTGTGCTCGATCACTCGGCAAGGGTAATGCTGATAGAAGTCTGATCGAAGTTTGTGTCGGGACTGTGGATGAACGCCGCTGTCTGGAAGATGCCCGTTTCTTGATCAAGTCCAGAGAGCTGGGTACAGTCGGGGTCATGTCCACCGCTGACCACTCCACCGCCCTGCGCGCCGCGGGACTGCGGGTGACGGCGCCACGGCTGGCCACGCTCGAGGCCGTCGAGAAGCTGCCTCACGCCGATGCCGACGCGGTCGCGCAGTCCGTGCGCTCGACCCTCGGCACCATCTCCCGTCAGGCCGTCTACGACATCCTCGGCGCCCTCACCGAGGCGGAGATCCTGCGTCGGGTGTCGGTGGGAGGCCGGAGCATGCTCTACGAGATGCACCGCCACGACAACCACCACCACCTCGTCTGCACGCGGTGCGGCCGGCTGGAGGACGTCCCGTGCGCCGTCGGCCACGCCCCCTGCCTCACCCCGCAGGAGGACCACGGCTTCGAGATCGAGGTCGCCGAGGTCGTCTACCGCGGTGTGTGCACCCGCTGTCGGAGCGAGCGCTCCGTGGACGCTCCCCCGGCCGCCGCCCCCGCAGGCGCCACCCCCCGCGGCTGAGCGCCGCCCCACAGACCTGCCCTCCGGGGCAGCCCTTCCCGACCACCGTCCGACCGAAGGAGAAGCCCATGACCCACCTGGATCCCACGGCCCACCACGATTCGTCGCTGCCCTCGACCACCGAATCCGGCGCCCCCCGCGAGAGCGACGCCCATTCGCTCAGCGTCGGCGCCGACGGCCCCCTGCTCCTCCACGACGTCGCCCTCGTCGAGAAGCTCGCTCGCTTCGACCGCGAGCGCATCCCGGAGCGCAGCCCCCACGCGAAGGGCTCCGGCGCCTTCGGCGAGCTCGAGATCACCGAGGACCTCTCCCAGTACACGAAGGCCGGGCTCTTCCAGAAGGGTGCGAAGACCCCGATGCTGGCCCGCTTCTCCACCGTCGCCGGTGAGCTGGGCTCGCCCGACACGTGGCGGGACGTGCGCGGCTTCGCGCTGAAGTTCTACACCGGCGAGGGCAACTTCGACATCGTCGGCAACAACACCCCGATCTTCTTCCTGCGCGACCCGATGAAGTTCCCCGACTTCATCCACAGCCAGAAGCGCCTCCCGGACTCCGGCCTGCGCGACAACACCATGCAGTGGGACTTCTGGACCCTCTCCCCGGAGAGCGCCCACCAGGTCACCTACCTCATGGGCGATCGCGGCCTGCCCAAGTCCTGGCGTCACATGAACGGCTACTCCTCCCACACCTACCTGTGGGTCAACGAGGCCGGCGAGAAGTTCTGGGTCAAGTACCACTTCCTCACCGAGCAGGGCCTGGAGTTCCTCACCAACGAGGAGGCCGGCGAGCTCGCGGGCTCCGACGCGGACTACCACCGTCGCGACCTCTTCGACGCGATCGCGGGCGGCGAGTTCCCGTCCTGGCGCGTCGAGGTGCAGCTCATGCCCTACGACGAGGCGAAGGACTACCGCTTCAACCCCTTCGACCTCACGAAGACCTGGTCGAAGAAGGACTACCCGCGCATCCCGCTGGGCCGGTTCACGCTGAACCAGAACCCCACCAACCACTATGCGCAGATCGAGCAGGCCGCGTTCAGCCCCTCGAACACCGTGCCGGGCACCGGCGTCTCCCCGGACAAGATGCTGCTGGGCCGCGTCTTCTCCTACCCGGACGCGCAGCGCAACCGCCTCGGCACGAACTTCAACCAGCTGCCCGTGAACCGCCCGCTCGTGGACACGAACTCCTACGACAAGGAGGGCGCGATGGAGTTCCTGCACAGCGGTGACGCCCCGGTGTACGCGCCGAACTCCTTCGGTCGCGCCTACCAGGAGGCGCAGGGGCCCGTGGACAATGGCTGGGAGGCCGACGGCGCGCTCGTGCGCTCCGCCTACTCCCTGCACGCGGAGGACGACGACTTCGGTCAGGCGCACACCCTGATCCGCGAGGTCATGGACGAGGCCGAGCGCGGCCGTCTCGTGGAGACCGTCTCCGGTGCCCTCTCCACGGTCCAGGAGCCCGTGCTCTCGAACGCCTTCCAGTACTGGAAGAACATCGACCAGGAGGTCGGTGCGGCGATCGAGGCGGCGGTCAAGGCCGGCCTGGAGGAGCAGGTCCCCGGCGCCGATCCCGTCGACGAGTGATCTGACCTCACGGCCCGACGCGCAGCGGCCCGCCTCCGGAAGGAGGCGGGCCGCTCGCGTTCGTCAGGGTCCGGCGCTCAGATGACGAGCACCTCGGAGGGGGAGGAGAGCAGCAGCTTCTGCACGGTCAGTCCCATGAGGTGCCGGCCCAGCTCCCGCTGCCGGCGGATCCCGAGCACGAGCAGCTCGGCCCGCTCCTGCTCGACGACCTGCAGCAGCACGTCGGCGATGTCGTCCTCCGTGCGCTCCTGGCGCACCTCCACGCGCACCGCGGCGCCGCGCAGGTGATCGGCGGCGATGTCCAGCTGTCCCTCGTCGGCGTGCCGGGGATCGTCCTCGACGCCGTCGCGCACCACGTTGACCAGGATCAGCGGGCCGCCGCGGCGCTCCGCCTCGGTGCGGGCCGCGTCGAGCGCCGCGAACCCCACGTCGGTGGGGATGAATCCGACGACGACTGCCATGACCACTCCTGGGGTGCTGCTCGGGGACCGGGGCGCCGCGACGGTGCGCGATCTGCCCCGATCCTACGGCGTGCGCGGGGGCGGGCGGTCCGGGGTCCGCTCCCTTCCCGCCGGAGCCGCGGGAGCCGGGCTCAGACCTCGGCGTCGGGGAGGACGACGTCGGAGCGGGTCTGGCCGGAGAGCTTCTGGATCTCGTCCATGATCCGTGCCGTCAGCAGGCGGCGACGGGCGCCCTTGCTCAGGCTCGGATCGATCTCGGCGACCTCGATCGGACGGCCCACGCGCACGGACACCGTGCCGCGCACCTTCCGCCACGGGACGGAGAAGATCGACGGGGTGTTCTTCACGCCCACCGGCACCACCGGGCAGCCGGACTCGATCGCGAGCCATGCCGCGCCCTGCTTCCCCGGGTGCAGCAGGCCGTCCTTGGAGCGCGTGCCCTCGGGGTAGATGCCGAACCCGTGCCCCTCGCGCAGCACCTCGAGGCCCGCCTGCAGTGCGCCCTTGCCGCTCGAGAGCGCCTCCCGGTCCAGCGGCACCGCGCCCACCTGCTCGAAGAAGGTCTTGAGGATCCAGCCCTTGAGGCCGGGCTTCTTCCAGAAGTCGTCCTTGGAGACGAAGTGGACCTCGCGGTCGAACACGACCGGGATGAGGAAGGAGTCGACGTTGGCGAGGTGGTTCGCCGCCATGACGTACCCGCCCTCCCGGGGCACGTTCTCGAGCCCGGTCACGCGGGGCTTCCAGAACAGGCGGACATAGGGGCGCACCAGGGCGCGGGCCCCGTAGTAGAACGCGGTGGGCACGGTACCTCCAGGAGGGGTCGACGATCGGGGACACCGTACCGCCGCGGGCGCTCCCGGGCCGTGCGGGACCGCCCCGTGAGGGCCCCGGTGTGTGTGGTAGAACAGGCGCAGCGCCCGCGCCGGCCGTGCGCGGCGCCCCGGGCCGGTGAGGCCCCACGGCGACCGCACGCGGTCCGGGCGCCCGCCCCGCCCAGCCCGAGGAGCTCCCCCGACATGCCCAAGACCCTGAACATCGCCGTCATCGGCGCCGGGACGATGGCCCAGGCGGTCCATCTGCCGGTGCTGCGACGGCGCTGGGACCGCTTCGCCGTCACCGCGCTGGTGGACCACTCCGAGCGTCGGCGCCGCGAGTCCGCGGAGGTCTGGGGCATCGCCGCGGAGAAGCGGTACGCGACCGTCGGCGAGCTCGTCGACGCGATCCGCTCTCGCGCGATCACCGTGGACGCCGCACTGCTGTCCACCGACGGTCTCCACGTCGACGACCTCCTGCAGCTCCTGCGCCGCGGTGTGCCCGTGCTCGTGGAGCCGCCGCTGGGCTACTCCGCCGCGGAGATCGCGAAGATCGCGGACTTCGAGCGGATGACCGGCCGGAACCTCGTGATGATGGCGTACCCCCAGCAGTACGACGACTCCGTGGGGCGCATCGCCGAGCAGATCGCCGTCAAGGACGTGCGGATGATCGAGCACCGGGTCCTCATGCCTGCGAGCCAGCCGCTGTTCGGCGGCGCCCACGTCACCACCTCGGCCTACGACCTGCCGGCGGAGCAGCGCAGCGAGCGCCGCAACGCCCTGCAGGAGGCAGTGGTCGCCGGCAGCGGCGAGAGCGCCACCCAGCGCGACCGCGACCTCTACGTCAAGGGTCTGCTGACGGGCGTGGCCCATCAGCTCTCCGTCATCGAGTCCGTCTACGGCCCGCTCACCGAGCTCACCGCCGTGCGCCACTGGCCCAAGGGCGTCATCCCCGGCTCGATCGAGCTGCTCGGCGAGCTCGAGGGCGGCGCGCACGTGCACCTCGTGTGGCACTACCTGCCCTTCGCCCCCGAGTACTCCGAGACCCTGCAGATCCTCTCCGCGCGCAAGCGCCTGGACCTCGAGCTGTTCGCCCCCTCCCACGGGGACCGCCGCTCCACCCTGCACCTGCGGGAGAAGAAGTCCGGCGTCGTCACCGAGGTCGCGACCGTCGCGGGCTTGGGCTCGGCGGAGTCGATGTGGGAGGCGTTCCACGCCTTCGTCGAGAAGGGCGAGGCGCCGATCTCCGGCCCCGCCTCCGCCCAGCAGCAGGTGGCGCTCCTGCGCAAGGTGCTCGCCGCGATCGTCGAGGCCGACGGCCGCGACATCGACGCGGTCGTGGAGAAGGAGGAGCCGGAGGCCGACGCCCCGGTGGCCGCGGAGGAGGGGACCGGGATCGAGGTGGTCGCCCCCGCCGCTGCCGCCTCGACCGTCACGGAGCCTGCCGAGCTTACCGAGGCTGCTGAGCCTGCCGAGCCCCCTGCTCCTGCGGAGCCCGTCGTGCTCCCGTCGGAGCCGTCCCCGCTCGCGGGCGAGCCCACCGAGGTCCTCCCGGACCTCTCCAGCGAGGCCGAGCCGTCCACGCGCACCGACGGCATCGTCGATGCCTGGTCCGTCGAGGGCGTGCCGAGCGAGGGTGAGCCGGTCGAGGGCGAGCCGGTCGGGGACGACGTCGCCGCCTCCTCGTCGTCCGAGGATCCCGCGCTCCCGCACGAGTCCACCGGTCCGATCCGCTCGAGCTGGCCCCCGGCCGCCGCCGGATCCGCCGAGGGCCCCGCCTCCGATGCCGCCGAGCCGTCGACGGGGGAGGGGTCCGCGCCGGACGCCGGCCGCTGACCGGGCACCTTCCCCACACCGTCACAGGGCGCCGCACCCCCGGGTGCGGCGCCCTGCGACGTGTCGGCCCCGCGCCGTCGGCGGGCGTGCTGGGGACGGTCTGGGGACGGCCGGGGGAGCCCGGGGGACGACACGCCGGGACACGCCGAGCGGATCACGATCCTCGCCGGGCGACGGACCTCACGTCGAGCCCCGGGGTGCTGCTCCCGGAGGGGTCCGTCCCCACCGGCGGAGGGCCGCCCGGACCCCCGTCCACAGGCCCTCAGGGCCCGCATCCTCGGGGTTCGTGCGTGGTGGGCGGCGCGCTGTCGTCCTCGTCCACCGCCGTCCCCCGCCATCCACATCCCCTCCACAGGAGTGCTGTGGATGACAGACATGTAGTTCAGTACATCTTGTGGTCTCCCCAGCCGGGCACCACTAGGTGTAGTGTTGGAGAGGTCGCGGTGATCCACCGCAGAACCGCCGGACGGGCCCCTGATCAGGGGGCCTCGCCGGAGGGATCCCACCCCGCTCACCGCATGAACACCGCTCCTCGCGCCGCCTCGGCGCGGCGCTCGAGAAAGGCCCTCTTCCCGTGGACATCACCGTGTACTCCAAGCCCCTCTGCGTCCAGTGCGACGCCACCAAGCGCGCCCTGAACAAGGCCGGCGTGGCCTACGACGTCGTCGACGTGACCGAGGACGCCGAGGCCCTCGCGCACATCAAGTCGCTCGGCTACGTGCAGGCCCCCGTCGTCATCACCGGTGAGGACCACTGGTCCGGCTTCCGCCCGGACAAGATCAAGGCGGTCGTCGCCTCGGCCGGCGCCGCGGCGCCGCGCCGCACCGCCGCCGTCTGACGACCCGGAGGGAGGAAGGCGTGTCCGCCCTCGTCTACTTCTCCTCGGTGTCGGGCAACACCCACCGCTTCGTCGAGAAGCTCGGGCTCCCCGCGCAGCGGATCCCGCTCTACCCCAAGGAGGAGCCCCTCGTCATGGACGAGGAGTTCGTCCTCATGGTCCCGACCTACGGCGGGGGCAACGGCCGCGGAGCCGTCCCCAAGCAGGTCATCAAGTTCCTCAACGACCAGCGCAACCGGACCCTGATCCGGGGCGTGATCGGTGGGGGGAACACCAACTTCGGCGAGACCTACTGCCTGGCGGGGGACATCATCTCCGCCAAGTGCCAGGTCCCCCACATGTACAAGTTCGAACTCCTGGGCACGCCGCGCGACGTGCAGCGGGTGCACGACGGATTGGAAGAGTTTTGGCGACACTGACCGAGATGCCAGCGGTCGAGCACCACAAGCAGCTCGACTACCACGCGCTCAACGCGATGCTGAACCTGTACGGACCGGACGGGAAGATCCAGTTCGACAAGGACCGCCTCGCCGCGCGGGAGTACTTCCTGCAGCACGTGAACCCCAACACGGTGTTCTTCCACTCCCTCAAGGAGAAGCTCGACTACCTCGTCGAGAACGAGTACTACGAGCAGGCCGTGCTCGACCAGTACGACTTCTCCTTCATCGAGTCGCTCTCCGAGCAGGCGTACGCGAAGAAGTTCCGCTTCCCGACCTTCCTCGGCGCGTTCAAGTACTACACCTCGTACACGCTGAAGACGTTCGACGGGAAGCGCTACCTCGAGCGCTTCGAGGACCGCGTCCTCATGGTCGCCCTCGCCCTCGCGCGCGGTGACGAGCAGCTCGCCCGCGACCTGGTCGACGAGATCCTCGACGGCCGCTTCCAGCCCGCGACCCCCACCTTCCTCAACGCCGGCAAGGCCCAGCGCGGCGAGCTCGTCTCCTGCTTCCTGCTGCGCATCGAGGACAACATGGAGTCGATCGGCCGCTCGATCAACTCCGCCCTGCAGCTGTCCAAGCGCGGCGGCGGTGTGGCCCTCCTGCTCTCGAACATCCGCGAGTACGGCGCGCCGATCAAGCACATCGAGAACCAGTCCAGCGGCGTCATCCCCGTGATGAAGCTCCTCGAGGACTCCTTCTCCTACGCGAACCAGCTCGGCGCGCGCCAGGGCGCCGGTGCCGTGTACCTGCACGCGCACCACCCGGACATCCTGCGCTTCCTCGACACCAAGCGCGAGAACGCCGACGAGAAGATCCGCATCAAGACCCTCTCCCTGGGCGTCGTGATCCCGGACATCACGTTCGAGCTCGCGAAGAAGAACGAGCCGATGTACTTGTTCTCCCCGTACGACGTGGAGCGCGAGTACGGCAAGCCCTTCGCGGACGTCAACGTCACCGAGAACTACCGCGAGATGGTCGACAACCCGCGCATCGCGAAGAAGAAGATCAAGGCGCGCGAGTTCTTCCAGACCCTCGCCGAGCTGCAGTTCGAGTCCGGCTACCCGTACATCATGTTCGAGGACACGGTGAACCGGGCCAACGCCATCCCCGGCAAGGTCACCCACTCGAACCTGTGCTCGGAGATCCTGCAGGTCGCCACGCCGTCCACGATGAACGACGACCTCAGCTACGACGAGCTGGGCCGCGACATCTCCTGCAACCTGGGCTCGCTGAACATCGCCAAGGCGATGGACTCCCCGGACTTCGCCCGCACCATCGCCACCTCGATCCGCGGCCTCTCCGCCGTCTCCGACACCTCGGACATCGAGTCGGTGCCCACCATCGCGGAGGGCAACCGGAAGTCCCACGCGATCGGCCTGGGCCAGATGAACCTCCACGGCTACCTCGCCCGCGAGGCGATCCACTACGGATCCGAGGAGGGCCTGGACTTCACCAACATGTACTTCTACGCGGTGACCTACCAGGCGATCCGCGCCTCGATGGAGATCGCCAAGGAGCGCGGCGAGGTCTTCTACGACTTCGAGAACTCCGCCTACGGCACCGGCGAGTACTTCGACAAGTACATCGACGGCGAGTGGGTCCCCCGCACCGAGAAGATCCGCGCGATCTTCGAGGCCTCGAGTGTGCACCTGCCCACCCCGGCGGACTGGACGCAGCTGCGCGAGGACGTGAAGAAGCACGGCATGTACAACGCCTACCTGCAGGCGGTGCCGCCCACGGGCTCCATCTCCTACATCAACGGCTCGACCTCCTCGATCCACCCGATCGTCTCCAAGATCGAGATCCGCAAGGAGGGGAAGATCGGCCGCGTGTACTACCCGGCGCCGTACATGACGAA
The DNA here is from genome assembly GCF_054777615.1 of Brachybacterium horti. NCBI lineage: Bacteria > Bacillati > Actinomycetota > Actinomycetes > Micrococcales > Dermabacteraceae > Brachybacterium > Brachybacterium horti. The sequence continues at coordinate 350,535 of NZ_BAAHAM010000001.1, read as the reverse complement.
CGACAACCTCGAGTACTACGAGGACGCGTACGAGATCGGCTACGAGAAGATCATCGACACCTACGCCGAGGCCACGAAGCACGTGGACCAGGGCCTGTCGCTGACCCTCTTCTTCCCGGACACCGCCACCACCCGCGACGTCAACAAGGCGCAGATCTACGCCTGGCGCAAGGGCATCAAGACCCTCTACTACATCCGCCTGCGGCAGATGGCCATCGAGGGCACCGAGGTCGAGGGCTGCGTGAGCTGCATGCTCTGAGGTCCCTCCTCCGCCGACGGGCGGGTCTCCCCACGGGGAGGCCCGCCCGTCGGCGTCCGTGACGTCCGTCCACAGCGCGCGAAGCACCGAGGCGTCCGTGCTGATCCCGGTCGCGGTGATCGGGGAGCTCATCCTCTGGGGAGCAGTTCTGCTCATGACCGGCTATCGCAGCGTCATGCCGCTGTGGGTCTACCCGTCCTGGCTGCGTCCGCAGCGTCGCGCCGAGCGGGAGCGGCTGCGCGCGGACGACCACTGAGCCCTGCGCGAACGCCGACCCCGCTGGCGCGGCGCGCTCAGCCCTCCTCGCGGGCTCCGGACCGACCGGCGGTGAAGCGGCGGGTGGCCGCGAGGTCGAGATCGCCGAGGCCCGCGTCGACGAGCTCGTCGTAGGCGGCGCGCAGGGCCGGGAGCAGAGTGCCCTGGGTGCCGGTTGCCTCCGCAGTCTCCGCCGCGAAGCGGAGGTCCTTGACCATGTACTTCGCGACGCCGCTCGGGGAGTCGTCGCCGGTCGTGAACTTCTCGCGGCGCGCCCGGAGGAACGCGGATCCCGCGTAGCCGCCGCCCAGCACGTCGAAGAGGGTCTCGAGGTCGATCCCGCTGCGCTCGGCGAGCACGGTCACCTCGCCGAGGGCGAGCGCGGTCGCGCCGACGATGAGCTGGTTGCAGGCCTTGGCGACCTCGCCGGCGCCGAGCGGGCCCAGGCGCACGGGAGTGCCGCAGGGGGCGATCAGGCGGGCCGCGAGGGCCGTGTCCTCCTCGGCGCCGCCGAGCATGATCGACAGGGTGCCGGCGCGGGCGCCGTCCTCGCCGCCGGAGACGGGGCAGTCCACGACCCGCACGCGGCCGTCGGTGCGGGAGCGGAGGTCCGCGTCGAGGGCGCGCACGGCGACGGGGGAGGAGGTGGAGCCGATCATGAGCAGGAGGTCGCCCGCGCCGGCGAGCAGGCCGTCCTCGCCCTCGAGCAGGGGCTCGAGCTCGGGGAGGTCCGGGAGCATGACGAGCACGGCGGTGCTGGCCGCGGCGAGCTCGCGCGGGGTGGCGGCCCAGGCGGCGCCCTGGTCGGTGAGCTCGGGCCGAGGCCGACGGGAGCTCACCGTGAGCGCGCCGTGGGCGGCGAGGAGGTGCTCGGCCATGGGCAGGCCCATGGCGCCGAGGCCCAGCACGCCCACCGTCGGCGCCGGGCCGTCCGGAGCGGAGGCGGGTGACACCGGCTGGGGCGTCGGGGCGGGGAGGAGGACGTCGTCGTGGCTCATGGCACGAGGTTACCGCGAGACCAAACAGTAGAACAGTGTCCAATATGTTGAACACGCGCTAGGGTGGAGCCGACCCTGTTGCCGAACCGGCCTCGCCGCAGAGGACCGAGCGAAGGAGCTCCCGTGTCCACCACCTCTCCCGCCCCCGCCGTCGGTGATCGCGCCGCCGCGCCCACCGACCGGCTCCGCGTCGTCATCGCCACGGACCTCCCCGAGGACCTCTGCCGCCGCATCGAGGAGGCGCAGCCCCGCGTCGAGGTCGTCCGCGATCATGCGCTCTACCGCCCCCGCCGCGGCCCGGCCGACTGGTCCGGCGACCCCGCCCACGAGCGCACCGCCGAGCAGCAGGCCGCCTTCGACGCGATGGTGGACTCCGCCGACGTGCTCTTCTCCCTGCCCGACGTCGACCCCGCCGCGCTCGCCCGCACCGTCGCCGCGAACCCGCGCCTGCGCTGGGTGCAGGCCATGGCCGCCGGCGGCGGCTCGCAGGTCCTCGCCGCCGGCCTCGACCGCGAGGCCCTCGACCGCATCACCTTCACCACGACCGCCGGCGTGCACGGCCGGCCGCTCGCCGAGTTCGCCCTCTTCGGCGTGCTCGCCGGAGCCAAGACCCTCCCGCGCCTCGGCGCCCAGCAGCGGGCCCACGAGTGGACCGACCGCTGGGAGATGCAGCATCTCGACGAGATGACCGTGCTCGTCGTGGGCCTCGGCGGCATCGGCCGCGCGTGCGCCTCCCTCTTCCACGCCGCGGGCGCGCGCGTGCTCGGCACGACCCGAAGCGGCGAGGCCGTCGAGGGCGTCGACGAGCTCGTGGCGATCGACGACCTCGCCGCCGCGGCCGCCCGCGCGGACGCGATCGTCGTGACCCTGCCCGGCACCGCCGCGACCGAGGGCCTCGTGGGCGAGGAGGTGCTCGGTGCCCTGCGTCCCGGCACGATCGTGGTGAACGTCGGCCGCGGCACCGTGATCGACGAGGTCGCGCTCCACGCCGCCCTCGAGGACGGCCGTGTGGGCTTCGCCGCCCTCGACGTCTTCGCGACCGAGCCGCTGCCGGAGTCGAGCCCCCTGTGGGATCATCCCCGTGTCCTGGTCAGCCCCCACACGGCGGCGCTGTCCTCGCGCGAGGAGGAGCGGATCGTGCGGCTGTTCGTGGACAACCTCGACCGCTTCCTCGACGGGCGGGAGCTGCGCAACGTGGTGGACACCGTCGAGTTCTACTGATCGACCAGGAGTGCCCATGAGCGCCAGCACCACCCCCGAGGGGCGCGACCCCTCACCCGCCGTGAGCCGTGCGATGGGGGTGCTGCGGGCGCTCGAGGCCGCCGGCGCCCCGCTGACCCTCTCCGAGGTCGCCCGCGGCCTCGGGATCGCGAAGTCCTCCGCCTCGAACATCTGCCAGGCCCTCGAGGCGGAGGGCATGATCCAGCGTGCCGAGAGCGGCTACCGCCTGGGGCTGCGCACCGCGGAGCTCGGCGGCGCCTTCGCCGCCCAGTTCAACCAGGTGCGCGAGTTCTACGCCGTCGTCGAGGCGGATCCGCTGCTGCGCGGCCAGGTCGTGCAGGTCGCCATGCTCGACGTGCCCGACGCGATCTACCTCGCCCGCCACGAGGGTCGCCGCGAGCGCCTCGGCACGCCGCTCGGCTCGCGCCTGCCGCTCGTGCACTGCGCGGTCGGCAACGCCATGCTGCTCGCCATGGGTGATGCCGAGGTCGAGGAGGTCCTCGGGGCCTCGACCTTCACGCCCTCCACCGAGCTGTCCGTGCGCACCCCGCAGCAGGTGCGCGAGAAGATCGCCGCCGCCCGGGAGCGCGGCTACGCGATCGACCGCGGGGAGTCCTTCGCCGGCGTCCACGGCGTCGCCGCGCCCCTGGATCCCTGGCAGCCCGGTGACCCCCGCATGGCCGTCGGCGTCGCCCTCAGCGCCGCCGAGGCGGACGAGGGCACCGTCGCGGGCATCGGCGAGGCCCTCGTGGGGATCGCCGCCCAGCTCACGAACCCGCTCTCGCGCCGCCCGTCCTGACCTCCGGCCGGCCCTCCGGCGTCGCGGCCGTGGATCCACAGGAAACCCGTTCGTTCAACCTGTTGCACAGCGTTCAGAATTGAGTACAGTGGGCGTCACCCGCGGCGCACGCCGCCCGCATCCGACGCCCTTGCCCGCTTCGGTCGCATCGAAGGAGATGCCATGAGCTCGACGACGAACTCCCCTCACCCCACGGGGGCCCCGCAGCCCGACGCCACGGACCCTGCTGCCGCCGCTGCGTCCGCTGACTACGCCGCGAACCTCCGCCGCGCCACGCTCTCCTCGAGCATCGGCAGCGCGATGGAGTACTTCGACTTCGCGATGTACGGCCTCATGACCGCGCTCGTGTTCAACACACTGTTCTTCCCCGAGGGCAACCCCGCGATGAACACCGTCGCCGCCTTCGGCATCTACGGCGTCGGCTTCGTCGCCCGCCCCTTCGGCGGACTCATCTTCGGCACCCTCGGCGACCGCCTGGGCCGCAAGTGGGTCCTCGTGATCACGGTGCTGCTCATGGGTGGCGCCTCCACCCTCATCGGCGTGCTGCCCACCTTCCATCAGGCCGGCTACCTCGCCCCGATCATGCTCGTGGTGCTCCGCCTCCTGCAGGGACTCGGTGCGGGCGCCGAGCAGGCCGGGGCCACCGTGCTCATGGCCGAGTACTCGCCCGTGCGCCGCCGCGGCTTCTTCTCCGCCCTGCCGTTCATCGGCATCCAGGGCGGCACGCTCCTCGCCGCGCTCGTCTTCTCCCTGCTCACCCTCATGCCCGAGGAGTCCTTCCTCGCCTGGGGCTGGCGCCTGCCCTTCCTCGCCTCGTTCGTGCTGATCATCATCGCGCTGTTCATCCGCTCCCACCTGCGCGAGACCCCCACCTTCGTGCACCTCGAGAAGCACGAGCAGGTCGCCGAGCGTCCCCTGCGCGAGATCTTCACCCGCGGCCGCGCCGGGGTCGTCGTCGGCATCGGCCTGCGCATGGCGGAGAACGGCGGCAGCTACATGTTCCAGTCGCTCGCCCTCGCCTTCGTGACCTCCGCCGCGATCGGCATGGACCGCGGCACCGTCACCTGGGGCGTCACGATCGGTGCGCTCATCGGCATGATCACGGTCCCGCTCTCCGGCCACCTCTCCGACCGGTTCGGCCGCGTGCCCGTCTACCGCGCCGGCGCCGTCTTCATGCTCGCCTACACCTTCCCGGCCTGGTACCTGCTCTCCTCCGCGGGGGAGGGCGTCGCGGTCGCCGTCATCGCGATCGGCATCGGCGTCGCCGTGAACACCATGCTCGGCCCGCAGTGCGCGATGCTGCCCGAGCTCTTCGGCGCCAAGCACCGCTACCTCGGCGTGGCCATGGCCCGCGAGATCTCCGCGGTGCTCGCCGGCGGCCTCGCCGGCGTGCTCGGCGCGGCGATGCTCGCCTGGACCGGCGGCAACTGGACCGTGCTCGCCGTCTACATGGGCACGCTCGCCTCAATCACCGTCGCCTCGACCTTCCTGGTCCCCGAGACCCGCGGCCGTGACCTGCTCCGCACGGAGGACGCCCTGCGCATCTCCTGCGACGAGCACGACCACGACGTCCCCGACGTGCCCGCCGCGGCTCTCGCCCAGGTCCCCGCACAGGATGCGGTGCCGACGGACGGCGCCATGGACGGCGGCCGCGCGTCCGTCGGCCCCGAGACCGCCGGGGCGGGCCGGACCCCGCTGCCGACGACCGCCGGCTGACGGCACCTGCCCCCTGGGGCGCAGGAACGCCGGAGGGCGCTGGGAGATCTCCCAGCGCCCTCCGGCGATCGTCGTGCACCTCGAGGGTGCTCCGCTCAGGAGCGGCGGCGGTACCGCTCGGAGCTGCGGGTCGTGGGCAGCAGGGTGTCCGCCTGCTCGAGGGACAGTCCGTTCGTCTCCGGCAGGAACAGCTTCACGAACAGCAGCGAGATCACCGCGAAGGCCGTGAAGATGCCGTACGCGAGCCCCAGCGACACGTCCGCCACCACCGGGAAGGAGGTGCTGACGATGAAGTTCGCGATCCAGTGCATGCCGGTCGCCACGCCCATCGCCTTGCCGCGCAGGCGGGTCGGGAAGATCTCGCCCAGCAGCACCCACAGCACGGGGCCCCAGGTCGCGCCGAAGAAGACCACGTAGAGGTTCGCGGCGACCAGCGCGATCGGGCCCCACGCCCCCGGCAGGGACGGTGCGCCGTCCACCTCGACGGACTGCGAGAACGCGACCGCGAGCGTCGCGAGGGTGACGATCATGCCGCCGGATCCGATCAGCAGCAGCAGGCGACGGCCGATCCGGTCCACGAGACCGATCGCGATGAACGTGACGGCGATGTTCACCAGACCCGTCACCACGGAGATCGTGAACGAGTCGGACTCGGTGAAGCCCACGGACTGCCACAGGGTCGTGGAGTAGTAGAAGATCGCGTTGATGCCCACGAACTGCTGGAGCATCCCGGCGGCGATGCCGACCCACACGATGGGCTTCAGGCCCAGCAGGCTGCCCTTGAGGGAGCCCGAGCGGCCGATCTCCTCGTCCTTGAGCGCCTCGCGGATGTCCCGCAGCTCGCGGTCCATCTCCTCGGGGGCGACGATCGTCGCGAGCACCTCGCGGGCCTTCTCCTCCTTGCCCTTCATCATGAGGAAGCGCGGGGACTCGGGGATCACGAGCGCGACCACGCCGTAGACGACGGCGGGCACGGCGCCCACGAGGAACATCCAGCGCCAGGCCGGCAGGCCCAGCCAGAGCTGCTGGGCGGCGCCGCCGGCACTGTTCGCGAGCACCGCGTTGGACAGCAGCGCCGCGAAGATGCCGATCGTGATCGCGAGCTGCTGGAGGGAGGCGAGGCGGCCGCGGATCTTCCGCGGCGCGATCTCCGCGATGTACGTGGGGGCGGTGACCGAGGCGATGCCGATGCCGAGGCCTCCGATGACCCGCCAGATCACGAGATCCGCGACGCCGAAGGCGAGGCCCGCGCCGATCGAGGAGGAGAGGAACAGGACGGCGCCCACGAGCATCACCGGGATGCGGCCCCAGCGGTTCGCGAGACGGCCCGCGAAGTAGGCGCCCACCGCGCAGCCCAGGAGGGCGCTCGCGACCGCGAAGCCGGTGATCGCGGGGTCCAGGCCGAACTGCCCCTCGATCGCGCCGACGGCGCCGTTGACCACGGAGGAGTCGAAGCCGAACAGGAACCCGCCGAGGGCTCCCGCGATGGCCAGCGCGAGCACGCGCGCGCTCAGCGCCTTCGCGCCGGGGGCGGGGGAGTCGGGCGGCTCCGCGACGGTGCGGCGGGGTTCAGTGGACACGGAGGGCTCCGATGCTCGGGGACGTCTGGCACGACGACGGATCGGGGCGACCATGCGGATTCCCCCGAACCGACTGTGGCGGCGACGAGGATAGACCCTCCGACGGGGGCTCTGCGAGGCGGTGTCAGCGGGCCGACAGAGGGGGCCGGTCCACTCCGTGGCCGTGAACGTGCACATCTTGGTGTGACGGGAGTAGGTTCGACCGAGCGGTCCCTCCCGCCGCCCCGTGCCCCTTCCCTCCCATCGATGCGAGACACATCATGACTGCGCCCGACGACGGCCGCACGCCGTCGCAGCCCGTGCCCGATCCCGAGCCCCGGACCTTCACCGGCCCCATCCCCACCACGATGACCGGCGGCATCCCGGTGCTCGAGGACCTCGCCGACCGCGACCTCGCGCACCTCCCCAGCGAGGCCGAGTACGCCCGCACCCGCTCCAAGGTCACCGTCATGGTGATCGTCGTGCTCACGACCCTCAGTGCGATCGGCCCCCTCGCGACCGACATGTACATCCCGGCGTTCCCGGACGTGACGAGCGACCTCGGCACCACGGCCGCCCTGCTGCAGCTGACGATCACCGCCTTCTTCGTCGGCACCGCGGGAGGCCAGATCGTCGCCGGCCCGCTCTCGGACCGCCTCGGCCGCCGCGGGCCGCTGCTCGTCGGCATCGTGCTGTGCCTCGTCGGCTCGATCGTCTGCGCGCTCGCCCCGAGCATCCAGGTGCTCCTGATCTTCCGCGTGCTGCAGGGGATCGGCGGCGGCTTCGGCATGGTGCTGGGCCGCGCGGTCCTCATCGACCTCACCGACGGCCCCGAGCTGTTCCGCACCATGAACATCATGCAGGGCGTGGGCGGCGTCGCCCCGATCGTCGCCCCGCTGCTGGGCGGGCTGATCCTGCTGGTCGGCCAGTGGCGCGAGGTGTTCCTCGTGATCGCCGCGATGTCCCTGATCTCGCTGATCGGCGTGCTCCTGCTGATCCCCGAGTCGCTGCCGCGCTCCCGGCGCCACAGCGGCGGGTTCCGGCTGTTCCTCACGAGCACCGGGGACCTCCTGCGCCGCCCCCAGTTCACCTCGTACATGATGGTCAACGCGTTCTCCGCGTTCTCCCTCATGGCCTACGTCGCCGCCTCCTCCTTCGTCATGCAGGAGATGCTCGGCTTCAGCTCGCAGGAGTACTCGGTGCTCTTCGCGATCAACTCGGTGGGCATGATGGCCATGTCGCTCACCTCCGCGAGGCTCTCCGGCCGCGTGGCCCCGCGCACCCTCGTGAAGGTCGGCCTCTCGGTGACGTCCGTCGCCTCCGTGAGCCTGCTGATCGGCGCGCTGCTGCTGGGCACCCCGGCGTGGATCGTCATCCCGGGGTTCTTCCTCATGGTCGCCCCGCAGGGCCTCATCTTCGGCAACGCCGGCGCCCTCGCCTCGCGCGAGGCGCTGGACCGCGCGGGTACCGGCTCCGCCCTGCTGGGCCTCGGCTTCTCGTTCTCCGCCTCGATCGCCTCGCCGCTCGTGGGTGTCGCGGGCACCGAGTCCGCCGTGCCGATGGGCATCGTCATGGTCGTCGGCGTCGCCGCCTCGGTCACGTGCCTCGTGATCGCCGGACGCACCCGGCACCGCGCGACGGCCTGAACCGCCCCGCCCCTCAGCGGGCGGGGCGCCGCTCCTCGGGTCGCTCGAGCGCGGAGTTCAGCGCCCACAGCGCCGCGTAGAGCACGCCGGCCACGGGCCAGATGATCCAGGTGCGTCCCCAGTCGCCGGTGAAGAAGCTCCACGCGAGGTAGACGCCCGCGAAGACCGGCCAGTACACCGCGGCGATCGCGCGGACGGCGGGCGAGGAGCTGTTCTCGAGCGACTCCTCGGCGGTCTCGGTGGCGAGCAGCGTCTCGGCGACGTCGGAGGACCAGCTCGTGGAGAACATGAAGGCGATGCCGAGCGCGACCATGACCAGCGTGCCCACCACGCCGTAGAGCGGCAGCACGCTGCTGCTGTCGCCGTCCGCCGCGAAGGCGGTGAGCACCACCGGCGCGGCGGCGAGGATCCACAGCGTGGTCGCGACGGCGCCGCCGATCGCGCGGGTGCGGGCGTGCTCGGTGCGGAGGTCCGCGGCGTAGCGACGCACCTCGGGGGAGGGGCGTGACGTCCCCTCGGTCACGTCCTCGAACCCGGCGAGCCGGGCCCCACGGACGGTCATCAGCACCACGCCGGCGGCGACCACCACCAGCAGCAGCACGAGTCCGATCCCGATCGCCCAGGGGGCCGGCTCGGGGACGACCGTGCCGTGCACGGCGATCGCGAGCATCAGGGGGACGGGGCACAGCACGAACAGCACGATCGAGGCGGCCGAGAAGCCCTGGACCCCGCGCGCGGCGGCGGCGTACTCCTGCGCCCGCGGGAGGTCGAGCGCGGGGCGATCCTCGGCGGCGGGGTGCGCGGCGCGGCCCAGCTCGCGGTCGATGCCGAGCTCGCCGGCGACCTCCTCGAGGCTGCCGAAGTCCGCGATGACGCGGCCCAGGGCCTGCGACTCGGTCAGGCCCTCGCCCATGAGGCCCTGCACGGAGTCCTCCATCATGTCCCGCAGCTCGATGCGGGCCTCCCGCATGCGGGCGGTGTCGGGGTAGGGCGCGAAGAGGGTGTCGAGATAGGAGTCGATGACGCTCATGACGGGACCTGGTCCTGTTCGTGGGAGGGCTGAGCTGCGGAGGAGGGCTGCGCGTCCCCGGTGGGGACGGCGAACTGGTCGACGAGGGCGCGCGTGCTGCGCCATTCGTCGCGCTTGAGGGCGAGCTGCTCGTGGCCCTCGACGGTGAGGGCGTAGTAGGTGCGGGGCTTGCCGGTCTCGGAGAGCTCCTCGTGCGCATCGAGGAGACCCTGGGCCTGCAGGCGCTTGACCGCCGTGTAGAGGGTGGTCTGCTTGATCGTGTACTCGCCGGAGGAGCGGCGCTCGAGCGTCTTGGAGATCTCGTAGGCGTAGGAGCGCCCGTGCTCGAGGATCGCGAGCAGGATCAGATCGATGTGCCCGCGGATCGCGTCGGCTCCGATCATCGGTCCTCCTCGTCGTGACGGCGGGGAGGACGTCTCCCTGCTACGGCGACCGTACTACGGCAGACGTACTACGGCAAGGGGGCAGGGTGGGATGGGGAGCGTCGGCGGTCGCGGACCGAGGGTGACGGATCCGAGGCCGACGGACCCGCGGCCGACGGGCTCAGGCCCGTCGGTCTCACGCTGTCCGGTCGCGCCGCCCGTAGGTCATCCGCCGCAGCAGGGCCTCCGCCGGCCCGCGCCGCCCGTGCGCCTCGAGCCAGGCCGCGAGCGGCAGCGAGGCGAGCCAGATCAGCAGGGCGATGCCCACGGCCGCCGCCGTCCCGAGGTGCCCGCCGAGGCCCAGACCCCACGAGGCCATGATCGGCGCGAGCAGCAGGGACTGGAACAGGTAGGAGCTCAGCGAGCGCTGGCCCACCGCGGCCAGTGCGAGCTCCACGCGCCCCGGCGCCCGGCGCCGGGGCGGGACGTCGACGTCGGCCGCGACGCCGATCGCGCGCTCGGCGGGCAGCAGGTCGCGGTCCGCGCCGCGTGCGGGGGCAGGGGCCTCCGCGCGCGGCTCACGGCCCTCGAGCCGCAGCGCGAGCAGGCCGAACGCCGCGGCATAGCCCGCCCCGCAGGCGACGCCCGTGAGCGAGGTCAGCGCGGTGAGCATCCACGGGGCGGCCGCAGGCAGCGGCATCACCCCGGCGACCGCGAGCGCCTCCGGCACCCCGCCCAGCCAGCCGATGCCGATCCCGGCCACGGCGACCCGGCGCAGCAGGCCCGTGTGGCGCCACGGCTCGTCGAGGATGCGGCGCCGCGCCGCGAGCCAGCCCACGAGGATCGGCAGCGGAGCCGTCGTGAGCGCGGCGATCGGCGTCATCGCCGCCCACAGCGAGAGCCGGTACAGGACCGAGGGCAGGTACGGCTCCCCGTACGCGAGGGGCCGCGCCGTCCCGGTGCCGCCCTGCTCCATGCTCGCCTCCATCGGGGCCAGGACCTCCGGCGGGGCGAACAGGGACAGCGTCACGCCCGCGAGGATCGAGACCAGGGCGCCCAGCGCCATGAGGGCCGTGAGGACGGTGACCCAGATCCGCAGGGTGCGGGTGGTCCGGCCGAAGAACCACCACACGAGCACGAGGCCCGCGAGCGCGTAGGTGCCCAGGATGTCGCCGTAGAACAGCAGCGCGGCGTGCAGGAGTCCCAGCAGGAGCATCGCCCAGTGCCGGCGCTGCAGCATCGTCCGCACCGCCCGCGGGTCCATCCCGCGCTCCGCCCGGGAGCGGGCGAACTGCACCATCCCGTAGCCGAACAGCATCGCGAACAGCGGCATCGCCCGGTGGTCGACGGCGATCGTCATGATCACCTGCACCGCGGTGTCGAGCGGGCCGGTGGCCGGCACGTGCGGGGTCATCCCCGCGGACTCCGCGGTGCCCCACAGGTACCAGGAGACGTTCGCGACGGCGATCAGCGCGAGCATCAGCCCGCGGGCGACGTCCGGTGCGAGCGAGCGGGCCGCCCGGACGGGAGGCGCGGGGGCGTCGGAGACGGAGGGGAGGGGCGCGGGGTGGGGGTCCATGGTCGGTCCTTCATCGGGAACGGCGGCGGTGGACGAGCTCCCACGGTAGGTCGCGGGACCCGCCGCACGCCCCCGACCTCGGTCTTCCCGTGGGACACCCTGGGGCGGGTGGGAAGCCCCACTGCGCCATGGCCCGGCGGGCCCGCTCCGGGCCGCCGCGCCCGCCTAGACTGGCGACGATCAACTCCCAGACGTGACAGTGAGGCTGCGGTGAACGACCACCTGAAGACGACCGTCCAGGCGATCAACTGGAACCGGATCCCGGATCCGAAGGACCAGGAGGTCTGGGATCGCCTGACCGGCAACTTCTGGCTCCCCGAGAAGGTGCCGCTCTCCAACGACATCCAGTCGTGGGGCCGGCTCACCGAGCAGGAGCAGACCCTCACCATGCGCGTGTTCACGGGGCTCACGCTCCTGGACACGGTGCAGGGCACGGTCGGTGCGGTCTCCCTGATCCCCGACGCGGTGACCCCCCACGAGGAGGCCGTGTACACGAACATCGCGTTCATGGAGTCCGTGCACGCGAAGTCCTACTCGCAGATCTTCTCGACGCTCTCGAACACGAAGCAGATCGACGACGCCTTCCGCTGGAGCGAGGAGAACTCCGCGCTGCAGAAGAAGGCCGGGATCGTCATGGGCTACTACCAGGGCGACGACCCGGAGAAGCGCAAGATCGCCTCGACCCTGCTCGAGTCGTTCCTCTTCTACTCGGGCTTCTACCTGCCCATGCACTACTCGAGCCACGGCCAGCTCACGAACACCGCGGACATCATCCGCCTGATCATCCGTGACGAGGCCGTGCACGGCTACTACATCGGCTACAAGTTCCAGAAGGCCTACGAGCAGGCCTCCGCGGAGCGCCAGGCCGAGCTCAAGGACTACACCTTCTCGCTGCTCTTCGAGCTGTACGAGAACGAGGAGGAGTACACGGAGGACCTCTACGACCCGGTGGGCTGGACCGAGGAGGTCAAGACCTTCCTGCGGTACAACGCGAACAAGGCGCTCATGAACCTCGGCTTTGAGGCGCTCTTCCCGGCGGACCAGGTCGAGGTGAACCCCGCGATCCTCGCGGCGCTCTCCCCGAACGCGGACGAGAACCACGACTTCTTCTCCGGCTCCGGCTCGAGCTACGTCATGGGCAAGGCCGTCGACACGGACGACGAGGACTGGGACTTCTGATCCTCCGGTGATCACCCCCTCGCGCGCGGACGGCGTCGGACCAGCGGGTCCGGCGCCGTCCGTGCATGTGCGCCTGCTCCCGGTGGCCACCGACGCCGACAGGGCCCTGCGGGCGCAGGTCGCCGCGCTGCTCGGGGGCGCCGGGGCCGGTGGGCCGGCCGGGGGGATCACGCCGGCCGACGTGCGCACGGGGCGGCTGTGCCCCGCCTGCGGCTCCTCGTCCCATGGGCGTCCCTGGGTGCGGGTGACGGGGCTCGCCGGCGGGTGCGGGGTGAGCCTGTCCCGGTCGGGGGCCCACCTGCTGACCGCGGTGCACCTCGGAGGCGGGATCGGCGTGGACATCGAGGAGATCGCCGCGGTCGATGCCCGCTGGGACCCGTCGCTCGTCCTCGCGCCGGGGGAGGAGCACCTCGCCCGCACGTCGGTGGGCCGGGCCCGGCTGTGGGCAGGCAAGGAGGCGGTGCTCAAGCTGCTCGGCACGGGCCTGCGCACGCCCATGCCGGAGGTCGCCCTCACCGACCACGACGTGCGCCCGGTCGCGGCGCCGCCCGGCTTCGTCGCCGCGATCGCGCTGCCGGGCGGGCCGCCGCTCTGAGTAGCGGCCCGCGGTTGCGTTGCCCGTCGGCCCGCCGGGCTGAGCCGCGGCGCGGTCGGGACGTCATCGCGCAGATGCGGCCCGTATGCGGGGGACCTGCGCGATGACGTCCCGTGGCCTCCGGGGGTACGGGACCTCTTCGTACGGGTCGAGCCCCAGGAGCGGACATGCGGTCGAGGAGGTCCCGCAGCCCGGCCGACGGAGCGGCGGGGCCGACGGGGCGACCCGGCAGGGCGGGCCCGGCCGACCGGGCCGACGGGGGCCCGGCGCGTCGTCAGGAGCGGCTGAACAGTCCGTGCAGCCCGCGATGGGTGGGCTCGCGCGCCTCGGGCTCGTCCGGCAGCTCCGGCAGCTCGCGCTCGTGCAGCCAGGCGCCGAACAGGTCGGAGAGGTCGTCGTCCCCGGCGGCGGCCTGGGCGTGCTCCTCGAACATCTCGGTGGTGACGGAGCCGCCCGAGTGCTCCGCGATCCACGAGGAGACCAGGGCGAAGAAGGCCTCGTCGCCCACGCGGCGGCGCAGCGCGTGGACCGTGAGCGCGCCCCGCTTGTAGACGCGGTCGTCGAACATGAGCTCGGGGCCCGGATCCGCGAGCAGCAGGTCCTGCTTCTTGCGGGCGAGGCCGGCGTGGTGGCGGCGCGCCTCCTCGGCGACGCTCGCATGCCCCGTCTCCTCCGCCCACAGCCACTCGCAGTAGCAGGCGAAGCCCTCGTGCAGCCAGATGTCCTGCCAGCGGGCGAGGGTCACGGCGTTGCCGAACCACTGGTGGGAGAGCTCGTGGGCGACGAGCCGCTCGGACTCCCAGTCCTCGCCCACGAAGTTCTTCCCGAAGGTGGACAGGCCCTGCGACTCGAGCGGGATCTCGAGGTCGTCGGCCGTGATCACCGCCGTGTAGGAGGCGAAGGGGTAGTCGCCGAACAGGCCCGCGAAGAAGGCGATCATCTCGCCCTGCCGGCCGAAGGTCGGCGCGAGGTCCCGCTCGCCCACCCCGGAGGGGACGAGCGTGCGCACGGGCACCGGGCCGCCCTCGTGCTCGACCGCCGTGTACCGGCCGATCTGCACGGTCGCGAGGTAGGTCGGCATCGGCACGTCCTGGCGGTAGGACCAGGTGGTGACGGCACCGCTGCGGCGCTTCCCCTCGAGCTCCCCGGCGAGGGCGACCCAATGGCTGGGCGGGGCGGCGACCCGCATCGTGTAGGTGGCCTTGTCGTCCGGCCGGTCGTTGCACGGGTACCAGGAGGGCGCGCCGTGGGGCTGCGCGGCGACGATGACGCCGTCCGTCAGCTCCTCCCAGCCGGCGCTGCCCAGCACCTTCGAGGGCACCGGGTGAGGCTTTCCCGCGTACTTCACGTGCACGGTGAGCTCCTCGCCCTCGCGCACGGGGTGCTTCACGGTGAGCGCGCCGCCCTCGTGGGTGTGCTTGGCGGGCTTCCCGTCGACCTTGACGGCGCGGACGGTGAGTCCGCGCAGGTCCAGGCGCAGCGACGGGGCGTCGGCGAGACCGCGGCAGGTGAGGGTCGCCTCGGCGTCGAGCCGGTTCGTGTCGACCTTGTAGACGAGGTCGAGGTCGTAGTGGAGCACGCCGTAGGAGGCGTCGCCGTGGCCGGGGACGTACGGGTCGCTGCCGCCGCGACCGCCGTGGTGGTGGTTGCTCTGCGAGCTCATCCGCTCTCCTCTTCCGCCCAGGGGCTGATGGGGTTGCCGGTCCAGCGGGTGCCCGGGGGCACGCGCTCGCCGCGCATGACCAGCGAGACGGGCCCGACGGTCGCGTGGCGGTCGATCCGGGCGGCGGGGAGGATCACGCTGCCCGGACCCAGGGTCGCACCTGCGTCGAGGGTCACCGTGTCCATGCTCAGCACGCGGTCGTGGAAGAGGTGGGTCTGGACGACGCAGCCGCGGTTCACGGTGGCGCCCGCGCCGAGGGTGACGAGGTCTGTCTCGGGCAGCCAGTAGCTCTCGCACCAGACGCCGCGGCCGATGCGGGCGCCCATCGCCCGCAGCCACCACACGAGCGCGGGGGAGCCGGTCGTGACGCGGGCGAACCAGGGCGCGGCGAGCACCTCGGTGAAGGTGTCCGCGAGCTCGTTGCGCCACACGAAGGAGGTCCACAGGCCGTGCTCGCCCTCGCGGTGGCGGCCCACGACGAGCCACTTCGCGAGCACGGCGACGACGGCCGCGGCGATCGAGCCGGCGAGCAGCACGGGCCCGCCGAGCAGCAGGGCGGCGGCGAGGCCGTCGCCGGGCCGCACGAGCAGCGCGAGCAGGGTCGCGCCGACGGCCGCGTGCAGGAGCACAGCGAGCAGCAGCGGCACGATCCGGCAGGTCTCCACGAGGCCCCGGTACACGTGCAGGCGCCGTGCGGGCGCGTAGGTGCGGGACTCGTCGGCCTCGCCGCCGGTGCGGCGCAGCCTGCGCGGCGGACTGCCCATCCAGGAGCTGCCGGCTTTCGCCGCGCTCCGATGGGGTGCCGCGGAGAGCACCGCGACGAGCGACTTCTTGGGGACCTTTCGGCCGGGGGCGAGCATGCCGGAGTTGCCGACGAAGGCGCGGCGGCCCACCTTCACGCGCTCCACGCGGATCCAGCCGCCGCCGAGCTCGTAGGAGCCCACCATGGTGTCGTCCGCGAGGAAGGCGTGGTCGCCCACCTGCACGAGGCTCGGGATGAGCAGCACCGTCGAGGCCTCCACGCCCTTGCCGACCTTCGCGCCGAGCAGGCGCAGCCAGATCGGGGTGAGCGCCCCGGAGTACAGCGGGAACAGCCAGTTCCGGGCCTCGTCGAGGAGGCGCAGGGTGCCCCAGATCTGCACGCCGGCGGCGGAGCGCACGGGATGGTGGCCGGGGCGGATGCCGAGGGCGAAGAGGCGGGTCAGGACGAGCACGCCGACGCCGAGCAGCAGGTAGCCGGCGAGGGCGGCGAGCGGCAGCCAGGGGAGCGCGGCGAGGATCGCCTCGCGCAGGGACGCGGTGCCGTTCGCGGCGGGCAGCAGCACGGCGGCCCCGGCGAGCACGGCGAGACCGGGCAGGGAGCCGACGAGGAGCGCGACGAGCGCGTAGGCGGCGAGCCACAGCGGGCTGCGGGAGGGGTGCTCGGGGGACCAGGGGCCGCGGGCCCGGCCGCGACGGGACGCGGGGGAGCCGGACCAGAACTCGCCGGCGGGCACCTCGCCGAGCACGGCGCTGCCGGGGCCGACCTCCGCGTCGTGGCCGATGCGGGCTCCGGGGCCGAGGGTCGAGCGGGCGCCCACGCGGGCGTGCTTGCCGATGCGCACGGTGCCGATGTGCAGGGTGTCCCCGTCGATCCAGGTCCCCGCGAGGTCGACCTCCGGCTCGACGCTCGCGCCGGTGCCGACGTGGAGGCGACCGGTGACGGGCGGGAGGGAGTGGAGGTCCACATCGCGGCCCAGGCGCGCCCCGAGCAGGCGCGCGTAGAACGGGATCCACGGGGCCCCGGTGAGGTGGGTCGCCCCGAGCTCCTCCTGGACCCGCTCGGCGATCCACAGCCGCAGGTGCACGAGGCCGCCGCGGTGGTGCGTGCCCTCACGGACCCCGGCGAGCAGCAGACGGGCGAGGAGGGCCGCGATCGTCATCCGCACCGGCGGCAGCAGCACGGCGAGGGCGAGCGGGATCGTCACCGCGAGCGGGACCGCGGGCAGCCACGGCAGGTCCAGGACGGGCGCGGCGAGGGCGGAGGCGACGAGCAGCCAGGCCACCCAGCGCAGCGCGCCGAGCGCCCGCAGCGGCAGCAGCGCCACGAGCTGGGCGACCTGGAACCCGCGGCCGAGCGGCGGCACCTCCCGGTCGCTGCGGGCGGTCGCCACGCCCATCGACTCGACCGCGGCGGCGAGGCCGGCGAGGGTCGGGTGGGTGTAGACGTCGGCCACGGCGACCTCGGGGTGCTGCTCCCGCAGACGGCCCACGACCTGCGCCGCGGTGAGGGAGCCGCCGCCCAGGTCGAAGAAGTCCTCCGTGCCGGAGGTGACCCCCGCGCCGAGGACGTCCGCCCAGATCTCGGCGATCCAGGCGGCGGTGCCGTGGAGCGCGGAGCCGCCGTCGGCCCCGCCCGCGGACTGCGGCAGCGGCCAGGGCAGTGCGTCGCGGTCCACCTTGCCGGAGGTGCGGGTGGGCAGCTCGTCGACCACGGCGAGGCGCGGCACGAGGGCGGCGGGCATGCGCTCGCGCAGCAGGGCGCGCGCGGCGGAGGCGTCGTAGGCGGCGTCGACGGTGAGGTAGCCGACGAGGAGCTGGTTGCCGGAGGCGGTGCGGCGCACGGCGGCGGCCGCGGAGACGACGCCCGGCAGGCGCAGCATCTGGTCGTCGATCTCGCCGAGCTCGATGCGGCGGCCGCCGAGCTTGATCTGGTCGTCGGCGCGGCCCGCGAAGAGCAGGCCGGCGGGGTCGTTGACCACGCGGTCCCCGGAGCGGTACGCGCGCTCCCAGCCCAGCGTGGGCATCGGGGCGTACTTCTCGGCGTCCTTGGCGGGGTCGAGGTAGCGGGCGAGGCCCACGCCGCCGATGATCAGCTCCCCGGTGCCGCCCTCCGGCACGGGCACGCCCTGCTCGTCGACGACGGCGAGGTCCCAGCCGTCCAGCGGGAGGCCGATCCGCACGGGGCCCTGCCCGTCGAGCTGCGCGCCGCAGGCGACGACGGTCGCCTCGGTGGGCCCGTAGGTGTTCCAGACCTCGCGGCCGGGCGCCTGCAGGCGGGCGGCGAGCTCGGGCGGGCAGGCCTCGCCGCCCATGATGAGCAGCCGCACCTTCTCCAGGGAGGAGTTCGGCCAGAGCGAGACGAGGGTGGGGACGGTGGAGACGATCGTGATGGCGTTGGCCGTGAGCCAGGGGCCGACGTCGACCCCGGAGCGCACGAGGGAGCGCGGAGCGGGCACGAGGCAGGCGCCGTAGGCCCAGGCCAGCCACATCTCCTCGCAGCTCGCGTCGAAGGCGACGGAGAGCCCGGCCATGACCCGGTCCCCGGGGCCGATGGGCGCGTCCTGGAGGAACATCCGCGACTCGGCGTCCACGAAGGCGGCGGCGCTGCGGTGGGAGACGGCGACGCCCTTGGGCTTGCCGGTCGAGCCGGAGGTGAAGATGATCCAGGCGTCCTGGGCCGGGGTGACCGCGGCCCGTTCGCGGGCGGCGCGGCCGGCGCCGACGTCGGTCGCCGTGATCGCGAGCTCGTCGCCGATGACGGCGACGGCGGCGGACTCCTCGAAGACCACGCGGGCCCGCTCGTCGGGGTCGTCGGCGTCGACCGGCACGTACGCGCAGCCGGCGAGCAGGATCCCGATGATCGCGATGTAGAGGTCCGTGGTGCCGGAGGCGATGCGCACGCCCACGGCGTCGCCGGGGCCCGCGCCGATCGCGGCGAGGCGGTCGGCGACCTCGTCCGCGGCGTCGTGCAGCTCGCGGTAGGTGAGGGAGGTCAGTCCCGTGTCGAGGGCCGGGGCGTCGCCGTTCGCGGCGACGGTCCGGGCGAGGACGTCGACGAGGGTGCGCGCGGCGGGGGCGCGGTCACCGGCGAGGAGCTCGGGGAGGAGGGAGGGCACGGGGTCTGTCACCTCGTGATTGTCGCCCGTCGCGCGCCCCGGGGACAGGGAGCGTCCACGGGACCTGCCGTGCGGTGTGACCTGCGCATCCTGCAGTTCAGGAGGAGGTCATCCGCCGTGCGCTCGCCGTTCACCCGGGAGGCATGGGGAGGGTCGGGCGCAGGGGAGGGGTCAGCCCTCGGCGCGGAGCGGCCAGCCCTTCTCGGCGAGATGGGAGGCGAGGCGCGCCATGTCCTGCTCGGCGGGGAGCTCGTCGGTGTAGCGGGTGATGAGCGTGCCGGCGTCGACGGTGTCGATGTCCCCGGCGCGCGCGTCGTCGATCAGCCGCGCGGCGACCTCCTCGACCTCCTTGTCCGTGAGCCGGCGGCGCAGCAGCGCCATGAGCGGCACGCGGTCGGTGGCGGGGATGCCGTCGGGGTAGCCCTCGGTGAGCCAGGAGATGACCCGCTGGGCGGCGTTCGGGGAGGGGACCCCGAGCGCGGCGCCCTCGGCGGCGGGATCCGGGGGCGGGATCTCCCCGGTGGTGCCGGTGGTGACGGCGGCCGGGCCGACGGTGCCGCCGTCGGCGCCGCTGCCGGTGCTCGTGCCGGCGCCCGCGGCGGCCTCGTGGGCGCGGGCCACGGCGCGGAGCTCGTCGTCGTCGGGGGAGTCGCTGAGCGGCCAGCCGACGGCCGCGAGTCGACCGGCGACGCGGTGCACGTCCTCCGGGGTCGCGGCGGCGCGCTTGCGCTGCTCGATGCTCTCGTGGACCGCCTCGGGGGCGATGTGGCCGTCGGGGTTCTCGGTGATGACCGAGGCGACGATCTCGTCGACCTCGGACTCGCTCAGGGTGCGGGTGAGCAGCGCGAGGAGGGGGGTGTAGTCGCGGGGCGGGATGCCGTCCGGGTAGCCGGCGTGCAGCCAGTCCAGGACACGGCTGACGGGGTTGGCCATGCTCGGTCCGTTCCGGCTCAGAGGGGGAGCTCGATGCCCAGGTAGTGGCTGATCGAGCCCTTGGTGATGAACAGCAGGCCGTAGAGCACCACGAGCGCGACGACCGCGAAGACCGCCCAGGAGGCGTAGCGCGCGGCGGGGTTCGGCGCGGTGATGCTGCCGTCGGCGTGCTCGCCGCCGGCGCCGCGGTCCTGCAGCACGATGCCGAGGCTGAACAGGAGGGGGAGACCGGCGCCCAGCAGGATGCCGACGACGATCACGCTGAGGGTGCTGGTGGCGATCGAGGTGAGGTCGATGTCCATGGTCAGGCGTCCTTCCCTGCGGTGGCGAGCTCGGGCGCGAGCTCGGTGCCCTCACCCTCCCACTCGGCGTTGACGTTCGTGTGGTCGACCTTCTGCTGCTGCGAGCGGCGGTAGATCGCGCCGCCGGCGACCACGAGGATCCCGAAGACGAGGAAGGCGCCGCCGACGCCGCCCACGAGGTGGCCGACGAAGTAGGTCACGGCGCCGACGATCGCGGCGGCCGGGAGGGTCATGAGCCAGCCGACGACCATCCGGCCGGCGACGCCCCAGCGCACCTTCGCGCCGGGTCGGCCGACGCCGGAGCCGATGATCGAGCCGGTCGCGACGTGGGTCGTGGACAGCGCCATGCCGAGGTGGCTCGAGGTGAGGATGATCGCCGCGGAGGAGGCCTCGGCGGCCATGCCCTGCGGGGAGTCGAGCTCGACGAGACCCTTGCCGAGGGTGCGGATGATCCGCCAGCCGCCCAGGTAGGTGCCGAGCGCGATCGCGCCGGCGCACAGGACGATGATCCAGACCGGGAGGCCGTTGGCCTCGATCTCCTGGTCGGAGAGGGTGCCGTGGGCGATGAGGCCGAGGGCGATGACGCCCATCGTCTTCTGCGCGTCGCCCGTGCCGTGGGCGAGGGAGACGAGGGAGGCGGTTGCGATCTGGCCGTAGCGGAAGCCGCGCTCACGGCGGGCCTCGCGCACGCCACGGGTCACGCGGAACACGAGCCACACGCCGATCGCGGCGACGAGGCCGGCGATGAAGGGGGAGAGCAGGGCCGGGATGATCACCTTCGCGGTGAGGCCGGACCAGTTGATGCCGGCGGTCCCGAGCGCCGCGAGGCCCGCGCCGAGCAGGCCGCCGAACAGGGCGTGGGACGAGGAGGAGGGCAGGCCCAGGAGCCAGGTGAGCAGGTTCCACAGGATGCCGCCGACGAGGCCGGCGAAGATGATGAACATCGCCGTCTCCGCATCGAGGCCGGCCATGAGGGCGCCCGTGTCGGTGTCCTGGATCTTCAGCACCGAGGTGGTCACGGTGACCGCGACCTCGACGGAGAGGAACCCGCCGACGAGGTTGAGGATCGCCGAGAGCGCGACGGCGACCTTGGGCTTCAGCGCGCCGGTCGCGATGGAGGTCGCCATCGCGTTGCCGGTGTCGTGGAAGCCGTTGGTGAAGTCGAACGCGACTGCCGTGACGATCAGCAGCAGGAGGATGACGAGTTCTCCGGTCATGACGTCAGGATGCGACCGGGCGCCGCCCCCGTGCCACCCGCCGATCGAGCCGTTCATCTGCCGTTCACCTTCCACGTGCGGGGATGCCCGCGGGAGTTCGCGAGATCACACGCGCCGTCTCCGCGCCTGCCGGCGTCGGCCCTCCCGCGCGTTGCACAGGAGGGGTGCGCTCTACCGCGCGGTCGCGATGACCGGCGTGTCCGTCCGAACTCCAGGTATTCCGGCTCGTCGGAGGGCACCATGAGAACGGAGGCGTCTGCGCCTCCGCCCTTCCCCCGAACGTAAGGAGAGAACGACATGGGTCTCATCGGCCTGATCATCTCGTGGCTCATCATCGGCGCCATCATCGGGCTGCTCGCCCGCGCCGTCATGCCGGGCAAGCAGGCCATGGGCCTGGGCATGACCATCGTCCTCGGTGTCGTCGGCGCCGTCGTCGGCGGCTTCATCGGCAGCCTCTTCGGCGGTGACGGCATCTCGGGGATCATGAACAACCCCTGGAGCGTCGGCACGATCCTGCTCGCCGTGGTCGGTGCGATCGTCGTCATGGCGATCTACGGCCTGGCCACGCGCAACCGCGCCTGATCCTCCCCGCGCCGGCCCGCGCCGGCGCGGAGGACGTCGAGGCCCGGGACCGATCCTCCGATCGGTCCCGGGCCTCCTCCGTTCCGGGGGCGGGTCAGGCGACCGAGGCGACCCCGAACAGCACGAGCGAGAGCGCGAAGCCGACGACGGCCATCGCGGTCTGGATGAGGGTCCAGCTGGCGAGGGTCTGCTTCATGGAGAGGCCGAAGAAGCGGGAGACCAGCCAGAAGCCCGAGTCGTTGACGTGAGCGACGCCCACGGAGCCCGCGGACATCGCCATGACGATCGCGACGACCTGCAGGGCGTTGAAGTCCCCGGCGGCGACGACGGCCGTCATGAGGGAGGCGGCGGTGGTCAGCGCGACCGTCGCCGAGCCCTGCGCGATGCGCACGATCTGGGCGATGAGGAAGGCCGCGACGATCACGGGCATGCCGAGGCTGTTGAGCGAGCCGGCGACCGCGTCGCCGATGCCCGTCAGGCGCAGCACGCCGCCGAACATGCCGCCCGCGCCGGTGACGACGACGACGGAGCAGATCGGGCCCAGGGCGGAGTCCTGGATCTTCTCGATGAGGGTGCCGCTCTTCCCCGCGCCCCAGCCGAGCACGACCATCGAGACCAGCACGGTGATGAGCAGGGCGATCGGGGTCTCACCGAGGACGCGCAGCACCTGCACGACCGGCAGGGCCTTGAAGGCGTCGGGGTCGTCCTTCGTCGCGGCGAGGGTGTTCAGGCCGGTGTTGAGCAGGATCAGGACGAGCGGCAGCAGCAGCATCGAGATGATCGCGGGGACCGACGGGCGGGACTCGAAGCCCGTCTCCTCGGAGTTCGAGTCGAGGATCGTGGGGACGGGCACCACGAGGCGGTCGCCGACGACCTTGCCGGCGAGCGGCGCGACGGTCGCCCAGATGATGAGCGCGAAGACGAGGCCCACGAGCAGCACGAGGCCGACGTCGGCGCCCATGATGTTCGAGGCGGCGACGGGGCCGGGGTGCGGCGGGGAGAAGATGTGCATCGCCGAGAACGCCACGGCGCTCGGGAAGGCGATCGAGAGGAACGAGGCGCCGGTGCGGCGGGCCACCGCGTAGATGATCGGCATCATGACGACGAGGCCGGCGTCGAAGAAGATCGGGAAGCCCATGAGGAGGCTGGCCACGGAGAGGGCCATGCCCGCACGGCGCTCGCCGAACAGGTCGATCATCTTCTCGGCGAGGACCTGGGCGCCGCCGGAGGCCTCGATCATGCGGCCGAGCATCGCGCCGAGGCCCACGAGCAGCATGACGTTGCCCAGCGTCGAGTTGAAGCCGAAGCCGATCGCCTCGAGCAGGCGGTTGGCGGGCACGCCGGCGACGACGGCGGTGAGCAGGCTCGTGATGAGCAGGGCGAGGAAGGCGTGCATGCGCAGCGCCATGATCATGACGAGCAGGCCGGCGATCGCGGCGGCGGCGAGGATCAGCAGACCGCCCGTGCCGAGATCCCAGTTCAGGACGAGATCGTCCATCGTCGGACTCCTTTGTCGGGGTGAGGGGTGAGGGGTGAGGGGTGTGGTGGGACGCGGAGGCGAGGGCCTCTGGGGGATCAGATGACGGCGGTCATGCCGCCGTCGACATACAGGGTCTGGCCGTTGACGAAGGCGGCCGCGTCGGAGGCGAGGAAGACGAGCGGGCCCACGAGGTCCTCGGTCGCGCCCCAGCGGCCGGCGGGGGTGCGCCCGGCGACCCAGGCGGAGAACTTCTCGTCGGCCACGAGGGCGGCGGTCAGCTCGGTCGCGAAGTATCCGGGGGCGAGGGCGTTGACCTGGACGCCGTGGGGCGCGAGATCGGCGGTGAGGCCCTTGGTGAGCATGACGATGCCGCCCTTGGTGGCGCTGTAGGCGGCGATCGAGGGGCGTGCGAGCTGGGACTGCACGGAGCCGATGTTGATGATGCGGCCGGAGCCGCGGGCGATCA
Source organism: Brachybacterium horti (assembly GCF_054777615.1). NCBI lineage: Bacteria > Bacillati > Actinomycetota > Actinomycetes > Micrococcales > Dermabacteraceae > Brachybacterium > Brachybacterium horti. The sequence continues at coordinate 326,816 of NZ_BAAHAM010000001.1, read as the reverse complement.
TGCCGGAGGCGGCGCGGCGGGCGCACTTGAAGGCGCTCGAGAGGTTCGTGGCGACGAGGTCGTCCCAGTCCTCGTCGGTGAACTCGGTGAGCGGGGCGCGGCGCTGGATGCCGGCGTTGTTCACGAGCACGTCGAGGGCGCCGTGCTCCGCCTCGAGCGCGGTGAGGGCCGCGTCGATCTGGGCGGTGTCGGTGACGTCGAAGGCGGTCGCGAGGGCCGGGGTGCCGGTCGCGGCGGTGATCGCGGCGGCCTCGGCGGTGGTCTGCTCGAGGCTGCGGCCGTGGACGACGACGGTCGCGCCGGCGGCGGAGAGCCCCTCGGCGAGGGTCCGGCCGATCCCGCGGGTGGATCCGGTGACGAGGGCGAGACGGCCGCTGAGATCGAAGGCGGCGACGGACATGGGGCGGCTCCATTGGCGAGGCGATGTCGGTGGTGCTCGTCGACGGGTGACGAGGACCGGCGCCAGACTACGGCACCCGGTCCTCCCTGAAGAACACGGTTCAGCATCCTGAACCGTGAGGCAGTGCGAGAGAGGTCGCCCGCATCCTCGCCCGGAGGAGCGGCGGAGGCGGGGGAGACGGGGAGAGTGCTCAGCGGCGGCGCGAGGCCGCGCCGAGCGGATTCGTCAGCGCCGCGGCCACGCGCCGGACCGCCGCGGAGATCCTCTCGATGCGCGCAGGGTCGAGCTCCGCGGAGGGGATCGCCGTGCCCACGGCGAGCATCGGATCGGCCGGGTGCCACGGCGGCAGCGGCGCCGCGATCCCGGTGACGCCCACCGTCGAGGCGCCCTCGTCGATCGCGACGCCCCGCTCGCGGGCCTGATCGATCTGCGCGCGGATCGCCACGGCGGAGGTCGACGTGCGCGCCGTCAGCGCCGGGATCTCCGTGCGGGCGAGGACGTCCTCGACCGCCGCCTCCGGCATGGCGGAGAGCATCGCGAGGCCCGTCGCGGTGAGCACGAGCGGCAGGCGCGTGCCCAGCGGCGAGCCGAGGCGTCGCTCGCGCCCCTCGTAGCGGACGAGGTACAGGGTGTCGAGGTCGTCGTGCGCCGCGATCTGCACGAGCTCCCCGGCGAGCTCCGCCTCCTCCTCGACCACGGGGAAGAACTCCCGGATCTGGTGGAACTGGAGGGCGAACTGGCCGCCCAGCTCCGCCGTGCGCATGCCCAGCACGTAGCCGCCCTCGACGCGCCGGATCATCCGGCCCTGCTCGAGGGCCGCGCACAGGTTCGAGGTCGAGGACTTCGCGATCCCGAGCTCCCGGGCGATCGTCGTCAGCGTCATCGGCTGCGCGGGGGAGGCGCCGAGCACGGTGAGCACGCGCAGGGCGCGGCTGACGGCCGGGGCGGGATCCTTCACGTCGGGCATCGGTGCCTCTCTCTGGGGTGGGGACTGCAGGGATCCTAGCGGCGGGAGGGCCATGTCCCCGGACCGTGCGGCCCGTCCCGGACCGGGCCGCCCCGATACCGTGGGGGCATGGCCGCCCGCCGACGAGCCCCCGCCCCCGAGGAGCAGCTGGAGCATCTGCGTGATCGCTTCGGCCTCGACGCGCGCCCGGGGGCGAGGCCCCTGGCCCACCGCGAGCACGCGGACCCGGCGCTCGCCGAGGCCCTCGAGGTGCCCTACTACGCGTGGCTGTACAACGCGAACGTCGTGCCCCGGGAGGCGCACGCACAGCGCGGCCGGCTCGAGGGGGCGCTCGCCGTGGACGTCGGCGTGCCCTGGCGCCCGGGCGTGACCGGCGCCGCCGCCGCGATCGAGCGGTCCCAGCTGCTGGCCCGCGTGCTCATGGCGCAGTTCGAGGCGCCCGGCGCGGTCTACTCGATCCAGGCCCTCGCCTGGGAGGAGGAGGCCGCCTCCGGGACGCTCGTCGTCGAGGTCGCGAGCGGCCGCGGCAGCGGGGACAGCCTCGCCCGGGTCGAGGACGGCGACCTGGGGCCCGTGCTCGAGGCGGTGCTCGACGCCGTGCGACCGCCCGGCACCGCCTTCGCGATCTCCCGCGACCCCGTGGACCTGCGCGACGAGCCCGCCTCCCACTGGCGCTGGGTGCACCCGGTGGTGCCGGAGGAGCGGATCGAGGAGTTCGCGACCCTCGCCCGGGACGCGGCCTTCGAGGTGCTCACGCTGCTCGTCGGCTCCGCGGCGGGATCCTGCCGGCCCCTGAAGACCGTGCCGGACTGGTACGTCGACGTGCCCGGGCTCTGAGGCGCGGGCTCTGAGCGGCAGGCGTCAGGCTCCGGCGAGCGGGACGTCGGCGAGGCGCTTCCCGGCCTCCTCGACCCGTGCCCGGCCCGCGGACCACCGTGCGGCATCGGCCCGCAGCTCTTCCAGCAGGGACGGCTCGACGAGCACCGTCAGCACCGCCGTGCGGGACCCGTAGACGGTGGGCTCCATCGCGGCGCCGTGCGCGTCGGCCCAGGTCCGCACAGCATGCTCCCCCGCGCCCGCATCGGCATGACCCACCTCGATCCGCACGACGCTCAGCGTGGTGCGGCGCCGCAGAGTCGCCGCGGCGACCGCCTGCTCCACGCCGGCCGTGTACGCACGCACCAGTCCGCCCGCGCCGAGCTTCACCCCGCCGAAGTAGCGGATGACGATCGCGAGGGTGTCCGTGAGCTCCGCGTGCAGCAGTGCCTGCAGCATCGGCATCCCCGCCGTGCCCGACGGCTCCCCGTCGTCGCTCGAGCGGTGCACGACCGCCGCGGTCTCCGTCTCCCCGATCACGAGGGCCGTGCAGCGGTGCCGGGCGGAGGGATGGTCGCGGCGCGCTGCGAGGATCCGCTCGTCGGCCTCCTCCACCGAGGTGACGCGATGCAGGCGCGTGAGGAACCGGGACCGCTTCTCCACGAGCTCCGTCTCGACGTCGGCGGCGAGGACCAGCGGATCAGGCACGGTGACCGGCTTCAGACATGGTGGTGAGTCTAGGACGGGCGACAGCCTGGGCAGATCCTGGACGGTCCGATGAAGGAGCCCTCATGACCGCCGCGTACCCCGGTGCCCCGACTGCGCTGGCAGCCCCGTCGCCCTCGGCCCGCCGGTGTCCATCGGCGGCATCTTCAGCGGCATCGGCGGCGTGCTGCTCGCCGTGCTCGGCGGCATCCTCGGCTTCCTGCTGCTCCTCGCGAGCATCATCTGGATGGTCGTGCAGCGCGGCCGCACCGCCTGACCGGCCCCTGCCCGCACCGCAGGCCCGTGCCCGCCACGGCCCGTCCCGCCGCTACGATGGGACGGCCCGCCTGGCGGGCACGGGCCTGTAGCTCAGTCGGCAGAGCATCGGACTTTTAATCCGCGGGTCGAGGGTTCGATCCCCTCCGGGCCCACCCTGGTCAGAGCGACTTTCTAGGTTCCGACCTTTGCTCCGAAGTTGGCGATGATAGCAACGCTGACAGCAACGCGGCTGAGCGTGCTGCGCTGGACGCGTCGTGACAGCAGCCGTGCGGCATCGGCCCTTGTGACGGTCTGGACGAAGGAACCCCATGCCCTTCTGGACATGGGGTTCCACTCTCCGCATGAGGTGTGCGCTCGAGGAGTCGACTATGAGGTGACTCCCATGAGCATCGCCCAGGACTCGGCGTACTTGGCGGAAAGCCGGTATCGAGTGGACGACGGGAGCCGGAAGGCGCGGTCTGGGTCGCAGTTCTCCGCGAGGTCAGCTGCCTTCACGACTCGGGCAATCCTGTGCTCACGGATGCGTGCAAAATAGTCGGCACGTGAGGTGCCGTCGCGCTTGGTCAGGCAGTCGACTGCGTCGAGGATGCGATCCGGCATGCCGTGACTGCGCAGATCTTCGAGGGTGACTTCTGAGTCTTCGACGACATCGTGCAGCCACCCGGCGGCAACGCAGTCGAATCGGTCCTTGGCCGGGGCCATGTATAGTGCGCATTCCGCGACGCGTTGTGGGTGGGCGATGTAGTCCTCGCCCAGCTTGTCCGTCTGCCCCTCATGTGCACGCCGGGCGATGGACTGTGCACGTGCAACAAGGTCGAGTCCTTCGAGTTCCAATTTGCCTCTCCTAGTCGATGGGTGGGGTCGGGGTGGCAGCTTCGACGGCGCTGACCCAGGTAGCGATGCCCAGCGTCGAGAGTTCGTAGTAGCCGTCGATCAGAACGGAGCACTTCGTCGCTGCATCGGGGGCAGGGGAGCCCTGATCGATCAGGTAGCGGTACACCACTGCGCTCTCGCCGCCCTCTGATTGAGCCGCGGCAAGAGCTTTCGGGAGGGCGACGTCGAGCTCGTCGTCAGCGTCTAACCACAGCATGCGCCGTTCTTCGTCGTACACCACGGCCATGAACTGCGGGTTGGTCGAGGACTCCGAAGGGAAGCGGTCGACCCAGAAGGCTGGATAGGGGAACTCCGACCAAGGTCCGTCAGAACGACTCGGGCTCCCGAGGATGGTGGCGTCGGTGGGGTCTGATCTCATCTTCGATGTTTCCGCTTTGCTGTTGACAGTGGGGCGCATGTGGTGTATGTACCTCCTTCTGGAGGCTACCGGAAGAGCGCGTCCATCCGCTGCGCGGACTCGTCCTGCAGCGCCGGGATGACGTGCGAATAGGTGTTCATCGTGACCGCGATGGCGGAGTGACCCAGAAGTTCCATGACGACGCGCGGAGCGACACCCTCTGCGAGGAGCAGGGACGCGCAGGTGTGCCGGAGGTCGTGCAGCTTGACCCGGCGCAGCTTCGCCTTCTTCAGGAGCGCCTCGAACGCCCGGTTCACGTTGCGCGGCTCGATCGGTGTTCCCGCCTGGGACGTGAACACGAGCGTCGTCGGGTCCACGGGCAGCCCGAGCGAAGCAAGCTTCACTCGTTCGGAAGACTGGTGGCGTCGCAGAGCATCGATGCAGAAAGACGGCACCACGACCCGACGGCGCGAGGTGTCCGTCTTGGGGCTCTTCAGCCGCAGCTCGCCCCGAGAGCGCTGAAGGGACTGCACGACCCGCAGGCGGCCGTTCTCGAGGTCGACATCGCCCCACCGGAGACCGAGTGCTTCCCCTCGGCGCAGCCCGAGCCCGATATAGAGGGTCCACAAGGCTTCCCGGTCGTGCCCCTTTGCCGCTCTCAGGAGCTGCTTCGCCTCCACCGGGGTCAGCGGTTCGACCTCCTGTCGTGCAGGATTGGAGACCACGACGAGCTTCGCCACGTTCCTCGGGACGAGGTCCTCGCGCATTGCGTGCTGGAGTGCCGAGCGGATGATCGCGTGGATCTGCTTGACCGTGGCCGCGCTCTTGCCTTCGCGGCTCTTCGCGCCGAGGAACTCCCGCAGATCTGATGCGGTCAGCTGACCCAGCGGCTTGGAGCCAAGTGCGGGGACGATGTGGTTCCGGATGTAGCCCTCGTACGTCTGATAGGTCGCCGGGCTCAGCCGCGGTTCCTGGACGTCGCGCATCCAGGACTCCAGGAAAGCCTTCACAGTGAGCCGCCCAGGGGTCGCGGCGATGCCCGACCGAGACGATTCCTGCATCTTCGCCAGCTTCGCACTGACCTCCTTGCGGGTCTTCCCGTACGCCGTCTTCCGCCGACGAGTGCCGTCCGGGGTCAGGACGTACGCCGCACCAGCCCACCGGCCGTCCTTGCGCCGATAGATGCTGCCCTCACCGTTCGCGCGGCTCATGCGACCACAGGGGCCGGTTCGAGGCTCTCGACGTACGCGAGAAGATCAGCGGCCTTGACCAGGCGGGAGCGACCGAGCTTGACGCTGGGCAGCTCGCCGCAGCGCATCAGGTCGTACACACGGGTCTTCGAGACGCTGAGCCGATCAGCGACCTCGTCAGCGGTGAAGCAGAGCTTCTCCATGATTCTTTCCTTTCTCGTGGAGTCGACGGGCGGCGCAGCGAGAGTCCTTCCACTCGCGTGCTGCGTCGGCGGCGGAGCGGGCGAGCTCGGCATCGCCGGGAGTGAGCCAGCCCTGTCCGACGAAGCGGAACTCATTGATCACGACGGTGTGCTCGGTGACGTCGAACGAGTCAGCGGTCCCCGAAGAGCCTGCGGACGTCTCGAGCCGTTCGCGGTCGCGGTGGTACTTGCGCCGCACATCGCGGAGAGTGCCGAGGGTCGTGGAGAACCGGCGGGACTTGCTCGCGAAGTGACCGCGGAAGCCGAGGGCATCAGCCCACTTCCCGAGCAGCGCGTAGGGGCTCGCGAATCCGTCGGCGAGGAGCGCCCGCCCACACAGCTCGAGGCAGGTCTCCCGCAGGCGCTTGAGGTGCCGATTCGGTGCGCCCTCCGCTGCGACATCACCAGCCGCCTTGGTGGCGTACTTGGCGAGGTAAGCCGCAACCATCTCGGGGGAGACGTCGCCACCATCGTCTGTGTGTCGCTGGACGGGGCGCGCATCGACCTGACGGCCGAAGCGGAGAGTACGAGCGCAGTCATTGCCGTCGACCGGCGCTGAATCGACCTCAACGCCCTGCGCGGCTTCGAGACAGCGCTCAGCAAGCCACGAGGCGGGGGCGTCGATTGCGGGGGAGGGGAAGGGCTCCTGGTCCGTCGGAGCCCCATCGAGCCGGACAAGTGCATGCAGGTGGATCGCGCCGCGCTTCTGGTACTCGCCGACCTTGGCGAACTGCACGCGAAGGAGATCCCTCGAGGCCTTCTCGCTCATGCCGAGATGAGTCGCGACCAGACGGCGCAGGCGGATCGTGAAGCGCCGCCAGAGTTCGGGGCAGTGCCACTGCCAGACGGTCTGCCCCTCGTAGTCGTAGCAGTCCGGGCACAGTGGCTGCCCGATCCGGGCGTCGTCGGCATCGTGGTGCTCGGTGCAGCGGCGAGGGCGACCGTGCTCGCACAGGCCCGGCGCAGCGTTGACGGTGCACTGCCGAGGCTGAGCACCGGGACGAGTCGACGAGTGCACAGTGCCGAACGACGGTGCGGTCAGAGTGAGGAACACCAGCGGGTGCGTGGAGACGCTCTCCGGGACCCCCTTGTCCCCGCCGGAGACCCCTGCGGAGAGGAGGTGCCACATGTCGCCCTGGTACTCATGAGAGCACGAGGGGCAGCGGGAGGCCCGCCGGTTGCCGCAGCGGACGTAGAGAACGCTGTCAGGGAGGTCGCGGCTGTCGAACGTGTGGAGGTGCTGGCCGGACCTGCGATCGAAGGTGCGCGCCTGACCGAAGAGGCGCACCGGGCGGGAGCAGAACCCGGTCGAGGCGGCCTGCTTGGACCAGTCCTCGAAGCCGTCGGAGAGCATCCGTGTCAGTGCGGTGGGATCCTCGACGTCGAGGGTGTAGAGATCGGGGTCGATCACGATGCGGCTCCCTCCGAATCCGACTTGCTCCGAGCGCGAGCCCGTGAACTCCGAGGCTTCTCCGTGGGCTCCGGGACGACGACGGGGATCGTCGACGGGGCAGGGAACTGCTCGGCCGCTGCCCGGATCAGGTCGTCATCGACGAACGCAGCGCGCACGCGCATCGGCTCCGAGCCGTCTTCCGGGACCACATAGCCGATGCCCGGAGAGGCGAGCGGAATCTTGTGACAGAGGGCCCCAGATGCCACTGCACCGTCACCAAGGACCATCGAGGTCTCCTCGCGATCCCGCAGACGAAGCCCGACCATCTGGGTGAACAGGCCGCGGTTGGGGATCGTTTCCTTCCGGGGATCCTGGAGGCAGGCAACCACGGTGTAGCCGACGGCGCGCCCCTGGGAGCAGAGCAGCGACATCGCGGTGCGAGCGCGGCTCTTGAGGTCGCGGTCCTCGATGTACGACGTCAGCGCGGCCACCTCGTCGATCAGCACGACGACCAGCGGTTCATCGGCACTCGCGGTGTGCTGGCGGGTATGACCGGCCATCCGTTCGAGGCGAGCACTCATCGCCTCGACGGCGTCCTCGAGCACCACCACGGCTTCAGCAGGCGTCACGGCGTAGCGGGTGAACAGATCCTTGCCCATTCCCAGCTCGACGCCGCCCTTGAGGTCGATCCCGTGTACCTGTGCTTCGCCGCGAGCGATGGCGGGAGCGAGGCCGATGGTGACGCCCCAGACGAGCGATGCCTTCCCGGAGCCCGAGGAACCGGCCACGAGGGTGTGTGTGCCCGCGATACGAAGCCACCAGTCGTCGTCTCTGGTGTCGATGCCCATCCAGACCGAGCGGCTGTCCCAGGGATCTTCTGCTTCCGGGAGCCCGCGGTAGACGACCTCGGAGAGGGCATCGCCGTACGTGAAGATCAGCGTGGGGGAGAGGTCTCCTGTCACGCGAATGTCCGTGGCGCCTGCCGTCGTGCGGAGGCGGTCCGCGACCTTCTGGAAGTCCTCAACGGTCTGGCCAGTGAGCAGTCCGGGCACGACGGCGAGCTCGTTGCGAGTCCACCGCTTACTCACGATGGTGGGGCAAACGAGGCGCTTCTGCCCCTCACGGTCAGTGCTGGACGACGTCAGTCCGCACTCCTCCATCAGCAGCGGCCATGACTCGAGCAGGTCGAGCCACACGGACCGGCGCGTCAAAGGGTGCGAGATGGCCCGGTAGTAGGTGTGGGGCTGGAACCGGGCCCAGAGTGCGAAGTACAGCGCGATGGCTCCGACGACGGCGAAGGGCTTCCAGCTCCCGAGCAGGTCGGCCGAGAGCCAGGTGAACATCGCGACGATGAACCAGAACCGGTGGAACCAGCGCACGTGGCCCCAGAAGCCCGTGAGAATCCACCTCAGCTCGGCGAGGCCGAAGCGGAAGGCGAGGGAGGCGGTGTGCATGGATCACGCACCCCCGAACGCCAGCTGCCAGCCGAGCGGGATGACCTGCCAGAGCAGGATCCCGATCGCGGCAAGGTTGAGCAGACCCATCGCCTTCCGCTCCATGATCACGCCGCCTCGGTGCTCGAGGTGCGAGCGGACGCCTTCGCCTCGGCGAAGCCCGTGGCCCTCAGCGAGTACGCGATCTTCGGGAAGTTCCCGTTCTGGTCGACGTACGGCGTGAGGGTGAGCCCTTCGAAGGCGACGGCGCGGAAGGGGCCTGTGGCCGGCCCCTTGGGCGGCACCGGCTGGTGATCGGAGGAGACCTTCACGGTCACCTCGGCCTGACCCTTCCGGCTCTCGGGGTCCGGATCCAGAACCCGGACCTGCCAAACGCGCAGGCCAGAGACCTTGTCACGGACCTGAGGGTCGACCTCACCGGCCCTCTTCTTGTCGAAGTCCTCGGCGGCGGTGACCTCGCCGATCATGTACGCGCCCTGGGGGAACACGTCCTCCATCTGGACGGGGAAACGAGTCTGCACAGCCATGGTTGGCCTCCTTGGGTTGGGATCAACTGCACGACCAGTGAACACACGTCACGTGACTGCTGTCAAGTGACGGATGTGAACAAGGGTGCTAGCCTCATGCCATGAGCGAGGTGATGCAGGGGCTGGCCAGCCCAGAGGGCGACGAGTTCGCGATCCCAGCCGCGGTGAAGCAGCTGGTTATCAACCTTCAGCAGCGCTCCGAGGCGGCGCTGGGGCACCGCCGAGAGAAGTTGGCCAGCGTAGAAGGTGACGAGCCGTTCGCAGTTGAGGTAGTCGCTCTCTCCACCTACGCCGAAGAGCTCCTGAAGGCATCTCGGACCGTCGTAAATGCATACGCGCACGCCATCGCTAACCCGCGCCCCAGTTTGCAAAGGCTGGCATTCGCGCAGGAGATCACGCCAAGCAACTTGCGTCGACGGTATACATCTGCCCATGTGCTGGGCGTAAATGAGCTCCTACAAGAGAGCCCTTCCATCGATGTTATCCAGTGCGTCTTCCCAGTCGTCGCCGATATGGACCTCAAGGGAATCTCCGAGAAGGTCGACCACGAAGTTTCCATGCGACTCGAACTTCGTGCTGCCTGCATGGCCGGGAGTCTGGATCTGCTCTCGAAGGTTCTAAGCCCGGAGCGGGCGCGTGAAGTACTACTCCGCGAGGGACGCGTGCCTCCCCACTATGGCCCAACTGGCTCGGATGGAGACTTTGAGTTTGAGCGCGTGCCGCTGGGGAGGATTGGCGGGGAAGTCGTCATGAGCGCAGCCGCCGACCTTGGAGCTGAATACGTCGAGTACGCCCGGCGGGAGCTTGCCGCGTACGACCGCGTGTCTGCTGATCGCTGATCGACCTGTCGGTTTGGTCTTCGAGCTACGTCGCTAGCTCGGGATCAACCGCTGTGTGAATCCTGCGTCAGAGCACGTGCGGCACCGGCAACGGCTACGAGCCGCCCGACGCGAATGGCATTGATAGCGGTGTCGTCGTCTAGCCAGGGGTTCGCTCCGGTGAACCAGGCGCGCGCAACCTCTGCACCCTCGGCCTCAGCGACCATCCTCCAGACATCGTGTGCGAAGCAGAGGCGCTTCGAAGCATCAGGCCCAGGCTGCGGGCCATCATGTCCTGCCCACTCTCGAGCAGTCATGGAATCCGAAGCTCCGGCCAGCGCTGCGACGAGCGTGACACCGAGCGAGCCGTTGAGCCGCCGGACGATCTCGCGCACCCCGACGTCGCAAACGTCGTCAAGGGTGCCGAAGGCATCGTCACGGTCACGGGCGGCACCGAGCGGTCCCACTTCCGATGTACTCATCTCGTCCTCACTGCCGATCAGCCTGGTAGGAGAAGCGTACTCCGCAGCGTGTCGAAGCCGAGGCCGTGAGAACTTTCCCTACTCCTTCAAGCGGCGGCTTCGCCGCCGATCGCCGAAGTAGCGTGCGGTCGAGTCCTCGCTACGCTGCGGGCCGACCGCACGCTGCTCCGGCGATTGCTTCGCCCCGCTGTGACCAGGTCCGTGGCTAGCTTGATGCCATGGAACAGAGTGAGTATCCGCTAGAGGCCTACTGTGACGACGGAATCCTCTGGTCGGACCGCAAGCATGGAGACGGTTCACGGGGCGCCGATGGCAGCGTGCCAAGGATGGCGTCATGGCTCCGATTAACGGCAAACCGAATGTACGGTTCACGACCCTTGCCATGAGAGAAGCTCTCGCGGCAACCCGCTCCTCGCAGAGCTGTTCCGAGGAACCGGCGGAATCGAGGAGAGCATCGACAGGGTGCCGCCCGGCGACGAGCACTACTCGGACTTCGTCGCAGTACGCGCCGCGCTCGACGACGCCCACGAGGCCGTCGCCCGCGCCATCGAGAACGGAGGCCCGGACGCTGCAGTGACGGCCGCGACCCAGGCGGTGCTGCTCTCGGAAAAGCTTCCCACGGTGCGGCGACGCATTGCCGCCCCCGCATCCCGTCCGACCTCCGATCCCGAGACAGGGAACCAGGCCTGAACACGGTCACCATGGCAAATCACTGCGAGCGACGCCCGACCACTCTCGCGGCGGGAGAGGCCGATATGGCGCAAGCCAGAGTATGCACTGATATCGATTTTGATAGACCAACTCTGATCGGAAAAAGTATGTTCATTGGCATCAACGCCTTCCCGCTCACTCCTCTGCGGAAGGACTCCCTCGATGAGGCTACGTTCGCGCGATTGATCGAAAGTTTGGCCTCGGCCGGGGTCGATTCAATCACCGCGCTTGGGTCCACGGGGTCCCACATGTACCTCGATCGCGACGAGTGGCGTCGCACGGCAACCCTGGTCGTCCAGCACGCCGGCAACATCCCGGTCATGGTCGGCACCGGGGCGCTGCGTACCTCCCAGGTCCAGCGTTTGGCCGACGACGCGCAGGAAGCCGGCGCAGGAGCCGTCCTTCTCGCTCCTGTCACCTATCAGCCACTGGGAGACGATGAGGTATTCGGCTTGTTCGAAGCAGTTACCGCCGACCTGTCGGTGCCGCTAGTGGTCTACGACAACCCCGGCACCACCCACGTCAATTTCTCGAATGATCTCTACGCACGGATCGCCTCCCTGCCCCAGGTGGCGTCGATCAAGATTCCCCCGTCTCGACAGATCCCACTGAGGCACTTGCTCGCGTCCAGGAAGTCCGCGAGCACCTGCCCTCCTCGGTGACGGTGGGCATTTCTGTCGACAGCTCAGGGGCCGCCGGCCTGAAGGCTGGCTGCGATACTTGGTACTCCGCCCTCGCCGGTACGCTCCCCGCGCCCGCGCTGACGATCACCCGCGCTGCCCTCGAGGGTGACCACGCCGCCGCGACCGCCGAGTCCACGCGCCTGAAACCGCTATGGGACCTGTTTGCCGAATACTGTAGCTACCGAGTCACAGCAGACATCGCCGAGCACCTGGAGCTCGTCGCACCCGAGAGCCTGCCCAACCCGGTACTAGGCCTCAATGCCACCTCTCGGACGCACCTAGCTTGCGTTATCACCGAGCTCGACCTTGCGCGCTGACGGAGGCCCTCTCCGAGTCTTCGTCCCCTGGTCGAGCTAGGTACGACATCTAGGCAAGGAGCAATCGTCAGCATGTGCTGACCAGGTAGTGATCGCCGGCCAGTATCGAGTCAGAGTCACTTGCCTACCTCGTGATGCATCTGGCAACAATGCCCAGAGTGCCGGGGGACGGTATCGTTCAGTTGAGAAATATTCTCGCGGCCGACCCTCGCGCGAAGGTGTTCGGATCTCGTGCCGCAGGTGCACGGTTGGCCAGGGAGTAGGTCTTCCGGATGTCCTGTTGAGGTGTTCGGCGCTGCATGGCAAACAGGTCTGTCACGAAAGTCCCGGCGGGGACAGAGCGCTCAAGTTCGAGGCAGTCGGTTACGGGACGGCCGTTTCTTTGGTCCCCGGGACGATTGCGGGCACGATTCGGACGAGGATGACCATGGCGATGAGTTCGACCAGGGTCTGGGTGACAACTGCGAATGGCGCGATCGCAAATGCGTCTGGGAGGGCCAGTGCGAGGGGAAGGACGACCAGGGAGTTGCGGGTGGAGACGGAGAACATCACCGCCCGCGTCGATGGCGTATCCAGCCTCGTGGCTCTTGAGGCAACCGCACCGATGAGAACAGCCCCAACGACGAATCCGGTGTAGAGGGGGAGGAGGCGTGCCAGGGTCCCGATCTGCGAGCCGACCGCAGCGATCTGGGAACCGATCACGGTCGCGAGGGTGATCATCATCAGCGGAACCATGGCCCGCGCCATTGCGCCTTCGATGGCTCGGCCCGACTGGTGACGGCGCGCCAGCGCCTGCACGGCCGTCGCCGCGGCCAGCGGCACCACGATCAGCAGCACGAACGCTTCCACAAACGGGGCCACGTCGATCACGCCGACGACCTCGCGGCCCGCGAAAACGAACAGGTACAGCGGCAACAACGCCAGTTGGAGGAGCATCAGCAAGGGCGCTGCTGCCAGCAGTTTCGCGTGCGCTCCGCCAGCCAGGCCTGTGAAGACGATGACGTAGTCGATGCATGGGGTCAGCAGCACCAGAAGCACGCCGAGCAGGAGCCCTTGGTCGTCCGCGACGAACCGTGATAGCGCCCAGGCCAGCAGCGGCACGATCGCGAAGTTCGCCACGAGCACGGTGCCTAAGAACCTCCGGTCGCGGAATGCCTGGCCGAGTTCGACCAGGGGCACGCTCAGGAACGTGGCGAACAGCAGCAGCATCAGCACCGGCTCGATGGAGTGCTCCAACGTCGGCGCGAGCCCTGGCGCAGCCAGTCCAAGTGTGGCGCCGGCTGCGATAGCGGCCAGGTACAGGGTGATCTGGTGGGTGTCCCACCAGGAGACAAGGCGATTCACAGTCGGGGATCTCCTTCGTGGGCGTTACGGGAGGTACAGGGCTGGTGGCGGTCATCTAGGAGGATGCATTCGCTGCGGCACGCGGCGCCGCTGTCCGGGCATGCGGTGACGCGCTGGTTCGCAGAGTCGAGTTGATTCCGCAGCCGCTGTAGCGCCGCGAGGTGCTCATCGACCTCTCGGAGGCGGTCGGCCAGCCGGGGAGCCAGGGCCTCACGGACCTGCGTGCAGGTTTCCTCCTCGACCACGACCAGCAGGCCCGCGATCTCGGTGAGCGGCAGTGACAGGGCTTTGGCCGCCTCGATGAAGGCCAGGCGCTCTAACACGGTGTCGTCATAGGACCGGTACCCGTTGGCTTCCCGGCGGGCCCCAATGAGACCGATGGTGTCGTAGTAGCGCAGCGTGGTCGCGGGAACACCCGACCGGGCTGCGACCTCGGAGATTCGCACCACCGAAGGCTAGACCTTCCAGTCGACTCGAAGGTCTAGCTCTATCGCTGTGACCTACATGATCGTCCTGCCCTGCATTGACGGGGACTGATGCACGGTTACGCACCGGCAGCAGTGGAGAGGCCGGTGCGGGAACCCTGGCTCCGGCCATGATCTTCCATAGTGGTCAGCGACTACTGTATGGTCAGCCTGTGCTGACTATTGCTTCTCGTTTGGACATCATGAACCGCCTGGGCCGTGCGATGGCAGATCCGACGCGGTCACGAATCTTGCTGACACTTCTGGAGGCTCCGAGCTATCCAGCAGTGCTCTCACGCGAGCTTGAGTTGACGCGGTCGAACGTATCGAACCATCTAAGTTGTCTACGGGACTGTGGGATCGTGGTCGCCGAGCCGGAGGGACGGCAGACCCGGTATGAAATCTCCGATCCGCACCTCACCGCGGCCTTGAACGCGCTGGTCGAGGTGACTCTCGCGGTCGATGAGAGTGCCGTGTGCCTCAATCCTGCTTGCCCGGTCCCGGGCTGCTGCGATGCGGGGGCTCTCGCGTGAGCGCGGTGACGGATCCGCAGGTGAACAGCGTCGACGTCGACGATCACGACGACGGTGACGGGCCCTGGTGGAAGGACCGCGAGGTGCTCCTTCCCGTGCTCTCCGGGATCGCGTTTCTTACTGGCCTCCTTTGTGAGTGGTCCGGCGCGGAGATACCCGCCCTTGCGTTTTTCTGGAGTGGCCTGCTTCTCGGCGCCTCAACGTTCACGCCCGGCGCGATCCGGGCACTGCTCAAGGGCAGGCTCGGCATCAGTCTGCTGATGACGATCAGCGCGGTCGGTGCGGTGATCCTGGGCTACGTCGAGGAAGCCGCGGCACTGGCGTTCCTCTACTCGATCGCCGAAGCGCTGGAGGATAAGGCGATGGACCGGGCCCGTGGCGGGCTGCGGGCCCTGTTGAAGCTGGTCCCCGACACCGCGTCCGTCTCCATCGACGGTGCGTGGACTTCGATCGCCGCACGGGAGCTGACAGCGGGTCAGGTGATGCTGGTGCGCGCCGGTGAGCGGATCGCGACCGACGGGATCGTGCGCTCAGGGCACAGCAGTCTGGACACTTCCGCGATCACCGGGGAGTCGATTCCCGTCGAGGTCGAACCTGGCGATGCGGTTTCGGCAGGGGCGATCAACAACGCCGGAGCTCTCGAGGTCGAGGCGACCGCAGCAGGGACGGACAACTCGCTGACCACTATCGTGGAGCTGGTCGAGCAGGCCCAAGCCGAAAAGGGCGACCGCGCCCGTCTCGCCGACCGCATCGCCCGCCCTTTGGTTCCCGGGGTGCTGATCCTTGCGACCTTGGTCGCGCTGATCGGATCGATACTCGGCGATCCGGAGTTGTGGATCACCCGCGCACTGGTGGTCCTGGTCGCCGCATCGCCGTGCGCGCTAGCGATTTCCGTACCGATCACCGTGGTCGCGGCGATCGGCTCGGCCAGCAAGTTCGGGGTGGTCATCAAGTCCGGTGCGATCTTCGAACGCTTTGGCGGCATCCGCCACGTCGCTCTCGACAAGACAGGCACCCTGACTCGTAATCAGCCGACCGTCACCGCCGTCCTCACTGCCGATGCAGTCGAAAGCGAGGTAGTGGCCTGGGCGGCCGCGCTCGAGCAGCACAGTACCCACCCGCTGGCAGCCGCGATCACCGCCGCTGCACCCGAAGCACCGAAGGCGACCGAAGTGACGGAGCTGGCTGGTCAGGGAATCCAGGGAGTCGTCGGCGGAGCCGTGATCACGGTCGGAAGCCCGCGCTGGCTGGCATCGGGCGCCCTCGCGGAGCGAGTAGAGGAACTCGAGACTCAGGGCATGACCGTGGTCATCGTGCACCACGAGCATGAGCCGGTCGGGGCGATCGGAGTACGCGATGAGCTGCGGCCGGAAGTTCCCGAGGTGATCCGCACCCTCAGCGAACGAGGCATCGGGATCACCATGCTCACCGGAGACAACCTGCGCACCGCGCAAGCCCTCGCAACCCAGGCCGGGATCAGCGACGTCCGGGCCGCGCTGCGCCCCGAGGATAAAGCTGCCGCGATCAGCGAGCTCTCCCGCACTGCTCCGGTGGCGATGATTGGTGACGGCATCAACGACGCCCCAGCACTGGCCGCCGCGGACATCGGGATAGCGATGGGCGCCACCGGTTCGGATGCAGCCATTGCGTCGGCCGACATCGCATTCACCGGGCACGACCTGCGCCTCCTCCCGGCCGCCTTCGACCATGCACGTCGTGGACGGCGCATCATCACCCAGAACATTGCCCTGTCGCTGTTGATCATCGTCGTGCTCCTCCCCCTCGCACTGAGTGGAGTCCTCGGTCTCGCTGCGGTCGTCCTGGTCCATGAGGTCGCCGAGGTGGCCGTCATTGCCAACGGAATGCGCGCCGCCCGGACACGCAGCCACTCCGCTGCGCAGGAGTCACCCAGCCACGTCCGAGACGATTTGAGAAAGCCGACGACCACAGGAGGACCCGCATGAGCAGGAGTGTCAAGCTCACATTGGGGCTGATCGCCGTAGCCGCCCTGGTCTTCGCGGGGTTCGTGATCTTTCTCGACCCCAAGGAAGATCAGACGGCACCCTCGGAGGCCACGGGAACCGCGACGGGTCAGCTCGTTCGAGAGGACAGCCCGCGGCTTTCGGAAGGTGGCGAAGCCGTCTTCGTGGAGTACCTCGACTTCGAATGTGAAGCCTGTCTATCCCTGTATCCCGCGGTCGAAGAGATTCGTGCCGAATACGGCGACCGGGTGACCTTCGTGGTCCGCTACCTGCCCTTGCACGGCAACTCCGTTGAAGCCGCCAAGGCGGCTGAGGCCGCCGGAGAGCAGGGCGAGTTCGAAGCCATGTACAAGGCGCTGTTCGACAACGCGGCCGAGTGGAGTCACCAGGAGACGTCCCAGCGGGAGGCGTTCTTCGGGTATGCCGAGGAGCTCGGCCTCGACATGGATCGCTTCGAGCAGGTCTACGACGATCCCGCCACCCTCGAGCGCATCGAGCAGAGTGCTGCCGATGCCGAGGCGCTCGGTGTGACGAGCACTCCCACCTTCTTCGTCGACGGGGAGCGCCTGGAGCCCACCCGCGTCGAGGACCTCACGGACCCGCTCGATGCCGCACTCGAAGGCTGACGGCCCGGCCGCCGGGACGGCTCGGGATTCGAGGGCGCCGCGCGGTCTCGGAATGCTCTTCACCGTCATCGGCGCAGTTGGCTTGATCATGGCCGTTGTGCTGCTGGTCGAGAAGATCGCTCTGATCGAGGACCCCAGCTACGTCCCCTCGTGCAGCCTCAATCCAGTGCTCTCCTGCGGCTCCGTGATGGACACCCCGCAGGCCTCAGCTTTCGGCATCCCGAACCCGATCCTCGGCATCGCCGGCTTCGCGGCCGTTCTCGCCCTCGGATTCGCGTTCCTCGCCGGCGCCCGTGTGGCGCGCTGGATGAGTGTTCTCATCCAGGCAGGCGTGACCTTCGCGGTGCTCTTCGTGCAGTGGCTGATCGGACAGAGCCTGTACGAGATCGGGGCACTGTGCCCCTACTGCATGGTTGTGTGGGTAGTGACCATCCCGCTGTTCTGGTTCACCACTCTCCACCATCTCCGCGCTCTGGCAGAGACCTCCACTCCGGCCGTGCGGCGGGCGGTCCGTCTCGTGATCGAGTTCCGCGTCCCGCTCCTTGTGGCCTGGTACCTCGTGATCCTGACACTCATCGCCGTGAGGTTCCGGGACTACTGGTCCACGCTGTTCTAGACACGGAAGAACCCGCATCCTGCCCCTCTCACCCGTCCCCTCTCGATCACCTTGAAGGAGCGAGCACATGCGCGCCCACCCCCGGCGACGGATTCTGTACGCCACCGGTTTCATGGCCGCTACCGGTCTGTTCACTGCCTGCGGCAGCACTGACACCGGCGATCGCTACGACTCCGAGGACGCCGGATACGTCTCCGGCAACGGTGTGACCACAGAGATCGCTCCCGCCGATCGCACAGAACCCGTCGAGTTCACCGGGACCAGCTACGACGGTGCACGATTCGACTCCAGAGACCACTGGGGATCGGTGCTGGTGGTCAACGTCTGGTACGCCTCCTGCCCGCCATGCCGGGTGGAGGCACCGGATCTGCAGGCCATCCACGAGGAGTACGCCGACCAGGGCGTCTCATTCATCGGGATCAACGTCCGCGATTCGGCAGGGCCCGCCGGGGCCTTCGAGGAGACCTACGGGATCACTTACCCTTCGCTGCCGGACTCGGACGCAGAGATCATGTACCAGCTGCGCGGCCAAGTCGCACCCAACGCGGTCCCCACTACTCTCGTCCTCGACCATGACGGCCGCGCCGCAGGCCGGATCTCTGGAGCGATCGACCCCTCCATCCTGAGAGCGATGCTCGATGCCGTTCTCGCCGAAGGAGCCGCGTGAGCGTCAATGGACTCGCGGAGACGTTCCAGTCGATCGCCCTGTCCGGGTCTCTTCTGCTGGCCATCACCGTCGCCGCTGTCGCTGGCCTGATCGCGTTCCTCTCGCCGTGCGTGCTGCCGATCGTGCCGGGCTACCTCGGTTATGTCTCCGGGCTTGCCGGACAAGGACTGAAGACCACCAAGCTAACCCGGCAAACGCCTGAGAATACCGGGACGGCGCGACGACAGGGGACCCTTTTCCGAGAGGGAACTGGGAGAATGTTGGGTGGGAGCTTGCTGTTCGTCGCGGGCTTCGCGGTGGTATTCATGGCGCTGGGCGGGTTCGCTGGCGCGGTGGGATATCTCCTTCAAGCGCACGCAGTATGGATCAATCGGGTCGCGGGCCTCATCGTTATCTTTATGGGGCTCATTTTCATGGGCATGTTCCCTCGATTGACAGGAAATGTCCAGGTGTCCAGGAGACGCCCTGATGCGGGCCTTCTGGGGGCCCCGTTGATGGGCTTCGTCTTCGGGCTGAGCTGGACACCCTGCATCGGCCCTACCTACGCCGCGATCATCGCGCTATCCCTCGACGCCGGCGCCGACGGAGGTTCTGCGGCTCGGGGCGCGATCCTGGCCCTGGCGTACTCGCTCGGACTGGGCATCCCCTTCGTCCTCAGCGCCCTGCTACTTGACAGGGCGATGGGCGTGAGCAGGGCACTTGCCCGCCATCGCCGACTCATCGGAGTCCTATCCGGGGCGCTGCTCATCGCGATCGGCCTGCTGCTACTCACGGGAGTGTGGGCCTCATGGATGGATCAGCTCCAAGGCTCCATCGCCACATTCCAGCCCGTCGTCTGAGCCTCACGAAGGCGTTCTCTCTTGCCGATCTGCTACCGGTGACCGACACGGGCCCGTCCACCTCGACTGCGACTCGTGACCTCGGCCCCATTGCGGCACCGGGGTTTGGTCAAGAGACGGTGTGACCCCGAGGCCCATGGGACGAGAGTGTTCAAGAGAAGGAGAAATCGTCGGTCGGGGTCGCTCATGGCGCTATTGGGAGGGTGTTTGGGTCGGTACGTTGGTCCCACCGGTAACGAGGTACGAGATTCCTTCCCGACGCGTCCTCTGCTGTCGACGTTGCCGCGACCAAATGCCAGACGACCCCGTGGATACATGCGGGGATATTCACGGAGTACATTCATGGCCACGAGCAATTCCCATCGCGCGGCCGGCCGCGCAGTCACCCCCCTTCGACACAGCGGACGCGCCCTGCGTGGCACCGGAGGTGCCGCCGTCCTCGGCACCGTCCTGCTCGGGTCCGCCTTCGCTGGTGGTGCGGCCCAGGCAGCACCCGCAGCTCCTGCGACCGTGCCGTCCGCGGCCACGCAGGCCGCCGCGCCTGCTGCTCCGGCGCCGACGCAGGCACTGCACTCTTCCGAGAAGCTTCGCTGGGGATCCCAGGGTGCCTCGGTCGAGCAGCTCCAGTCCGCGCTGAACGATGAGGGTTCCTCACTCGCCGTCGACGGGAAGTTCGGTCCGCGTACCCATGGCGCGGTGAAGGACTACCAGCAGGCCAACGGCCTGCAGGTCGATGGCGTGGTGGGCCCCGAGACGCGCGGCTCCCTGAACGGTTCGGCCCCCGGTGTCGGTGGTGGTGGTGCGTCGGTTCCTGCGCCCGCATCCTCCTCGAGCAGCACCGGGCAGGCGATCGTCGACGCCGCACGGACCCAGATGGGTGCTGCCTACTCCTGGGGCTCGAGCAACCCGGGTGTGAGCTTCGATTGCTCCGGCCTGACCCAGTACGCCTACAAGCAGGTCGGCATCGACCTTCCGCGCACCTCCGGCCAGCAGGTCGACGCCGGCACCCAGATCTCCAAGTCCGAGGCGCAGCCCGGCGATCTTGTCGTGTGGCCCGGCCACATGGGCATCTACGCCGGCGGCGACAAGGTCGTCGATGCAGGACGCTCTCCCGGCGCGGTCACGGAGCGCACCATCTGGGGCAATCCCACCTTCGTCTCCTTCCGCTGAGCCCAGCGACCACTCGCGGCGCGCACCCCACCATCGAGGGGTGCGCGCCGTTTTTGCTCTCGCCTGCGGTCAGGAGGCGATCGGATCCGTGGGTGCTAAGTGTGCAAGGGACGTTCGGATTCACCTCGATGTACGGACGGGCTCTCCAGTTGGATCGTGGCGTGCTCGAACGCTATCGGGAAGTGCGTCCTGACGCAGACATGGACCTCTTCGAGGATCCGCAGTGCATGGGCCGATTCGAAGCACTCCTCCCCGACGACGACGTGCGCAGAGAAGATCGGCAGATTGCTCCCGATCGCTGAGGCGTGCAGGTCGTGGACGTCCTGGACGTGGTCGAGCGCGAGGATGTGCTCACGCACCTGATCGAGATCCACACCCTTCGGGGTGTACTCCATGAGGATCCGGAGCGTCTCGGCCATGATGCGGAACGCGCGAGGCACGATCAGTGCGGCGATGAACAAACCGGCCAGCGCGTCGGCCTGTTGGAATCCGGTCAGCTGGATCACGATCGCGGCAGTGATCACGCCGAGCGAACCGAGAGCGTCATTGAGGACCTCGAGGAACGCGGCACGCATGTTGAGGCTCGAATCCTTGCCTCCGGCCAGGATGAGGATCGCGGTGATGTTCGCGACCAGGCCGATCACACCGAAGATGAGCAGCTCACCCGAGGGGACGTCCGGGGGGTCTGTCAGTCGCGAAATGCCCTCGACGGCGGTGTAGGTGCCGACCACGATCAGGAGCGTAGCCTGGGCCAAGGCTGCCAGTACCTCGATGCGAGCGAATCCCCAGGTTCTACTGCTGCTGGCCGGGCGCAACATCATGGTCGCCGCAATCAACGCGACCAGCAGACCGGAGGCGTCGACAAGGGCATGCGCCGTGTCCGTGAGCAGAGCAAGACTGCCGGTGACGACGCTCCCGATCGCTTGCGCGAGCACGATGACGGAGGTGATGGCGAAGGCGATGGCGAGTCGCGTCCGGGCCGTGCTCGGCCCGCTACCGCCGTGCGAATGGTCGTGTCCTGAGCTCATCAGAGGCCCCCGTCCTCGAGGTTCTCGTGATCGCGGTGGTTCTTCAGGGACAGGGTGGTCCCGGAGGTGCCGAGCAGGTCGTCAGCCGCCTCGAGTAGGTCGCTCAGTCGGGGCAGATCGGTGAGAGCGAACCACGATGCGCGGCCTTCAGTGCGCGCGGTGACCAGACCACAGTCGCGCAGGCACGAGAGATGCTTGCTGACGGTCGACTGGGCAAGGTGCATGTGTTCGACAAGGTCGCGAACTCGATGCTCACCGGTCGAGAGGTGCTGGAGGAGAGCTAAGCGTGTGGGTTCGGCGAGAGCATGGAAGAGCGCGGCATGACTGTCTGCCACCTCGAACTGCGGCTCGGCCGGGATCGCATCAATCGTCATACGGCTATGATATCGTCGTGTGGGGTTCTGTAAAGGGGTGGGACTGGAAGAGTCGATCCTGGGAGATGAGCGAAGGGGTCGCTCGTGGCACGTCGCTACACTCGATGCGCCCCGGTCACGAGGACAAACCGGCCCGCACGAGAGGCCACCCCAGGAGGAGACGTTCATGACGGCAGACACGACAGCTGCTCGCGGAACCACCGGGACGGCGGTGCGGATCATGCTGGCCAGCCTGGTCGGGCTGCTCGCCGCCGTACTGATCCCGCTGGCGGTGCCCGCATTGTTGCCCGCAGCGTCGGCACACGACACCTTGACCTCTTCGAACCCGGCAGCAGGCGAAAGCCTCGAACAGGCTCCCGAGGCGCTCGAGCTCACCTACAGCGATGAGGTTCTCAACCTCTCTCCGGCCGTGCGACTGACCACCTCCGCCGGCGAGGAGATCTTCACCGAGACACCCGCCGTGTCCGGCAACACGGCCACGATCGACCTGCCGCCGCTGCCCGCCGATGACTATCAGGTCTTGTGGCGTGTCGTCTCCTCGGACGGCCACCCGATCGAAGGCACGGTCGACTTCACAGTCACAGTCGGTGCCGAGCCCACGGCCACAGCGGACTCCGAATCGGAGGAGCCGAAGGAGAGCGAGGAGCCGACCGCCGGGACGGACGAACCGAGCACGGAAGACACCGCTGCCGAACCGGCAGAGGCTCAACAGAGCGAGGGCGGCCTTCCTCTCGGTATGATCCTCGGCGGCCTCGCTCTGCTCCTACTGCTCGCCGCGATCGGTGCGATCATCGTCCGCCTGCGCCGCAGCCCCGGTGACAACACCGACTGACCATCACGAACCCGATCAGGACAACGCATCACGGCACGCCGCGGCGAGCAACAGAACCCGGCTCAGTACCGCGCTGAGGCGGAACGACCTACGGAGAGTCCTTCGCTGCTCCGTCGCGATCGCGAGATGACCGCGCCGTGCAGGACTGCCAGCGTCAGAACCAGCGCAAGCAGGACCCGGCCACCAAGCCTTTGATCTCCGAACGCATCGGGGCCCCAGGTCCGCCCCATGACTGCGAACCAGTCGGGCTCCACGACCGGGAGCGCCAGCACCAGCAGAAGCGCCAGCCCAGCAAGAAAGCCGGCCCCCACAACCAGGGCCACCCAGCGCTCCCGCCCAGCGACCATGCCACCACCCAGCGCCCTACCCTGGAATGGCAGCGCCACAGCAGCACCGGCCACCACAGCGGCAGTAAGCACGACCAGTCGGCCGGGCGCGGTATGCAACCCCGCGCCGAGCGCCGGGGTCAGGTAGATCGCTGCAAATCCCGCCGCGCCGAGCAGCGCCAACACCGCCGGGTGAGCGAGCCACCGACCCGCACGGGAGCGAGGCTTCCAGTCGACGAGCTCGCGCAGTCCCGCCGAACCGTCCGACCGAGGAGCGATCCGATCCCGCACGAGATCACCGAAACGCCCGGCAACCAGTAGAGGCACTGCCACCAGAGCAAGCAGCGCGTGCTGGCTCAGGTGCACGGAGAACTGCACCGGCGCGTACACGCCCGGTGCCCCGTTCGTCACCCAAAAGATGACCACGCATCCCGCTACCCACGCCGAAGTCCTGGCCACGGGCCAGCGTCGCCCGCCAGTGCCCGTCAACGGGCGGCGCAGGTGCACCCAGAGGTAGATGACCGCGAGACCGAGGGCGAGTGCCATTCCGGCGACGTCCACACGCCAGGTCGTCAGCAGCGTCGCCAGCTCAGGCGGAGCAGGCAGTGGATAGTCGGTCAGCGCCTCAGCCGTCGAGGTGACCGGCTCAGGCTCGTCCGGCACCGGAGGCGCCGTGTTCGACAGTGCGGCAGCGAGTCCGGTCGCCGCCGCGATCAGGAAGACTTCCCCCGCGGCGAGCCACAGGAAGTCTCTCCGGCGATCCGAGTCCCGCAGCCGGCCCAGTACCCGTCGGCGCTGCCACCAGCCAGCGCCACCCAGCAGCACCAGCAACACCGTCTTCAGCACGAGCATCCACCCGTACGCGGTGGTCACAAGGTCCAGAGGCGCGGAGAGCCGGACCAGGGCAGAGGCGATACCGCTGGCGGCCAACGCCCCATAACAAGCAAGCGCCAGGACGCTGAACCGTTCGGCGACATCCCTCAGTCGTGCTCCGAGCCGGCCCGCAACCAGCACGAGCAGCGCGAGCCCACCCAGCCACACTCCGGCAGCCACGAGGTGCACGATCATCGCGCTCGTGGCCGCCTCATGGGAGGTCTGCCCCGAGGCGTGGCCCGTCATCGACTTCGTCACCAACGCCGCGAACACCAGACTCAGCGAGATCAGCAGCCCCGTACGGGACCTCACGACGATCAGCATGGTCGAGGCAGCGGCGACGAACACCGCCCCGGCAAGCTGGTATTGACCGAGCTCAAGCCGTGTGATGTACATCAGGAGATCGGAGCCGAACCGCGGGGAGAAGGGTGCCTGGCCCGCCGCCAAAGCGTAGCCAAGCACCATCCGTACG
The DNA here is from genome assembly GCF_054777615.1 of Brachybacterium horti. Classification (NCBI taxonomy): domain Bacteria; kingdom Bacillati; phylum Actinomycetota; class Actinomycetes; order Micrococcales; family Dermabacteraceae; genus Brachybacterium; species Brachybacterium horti. Next base: position 302,455 of record NZ_BAAHAM010000001.1, on the reverse strand, counting down.
ACCAGCAGCGTTGACCACACCATTCCCAGGCCCATACCGATATCGAGCGTCCGCTCGTACGCTGGATGGAACCGAGACACGGCAGCGTGTTCCTGATCAGCCTCCGACGCGGACGGCTCCGCACGGCGGGGCAGCACGACGAGCGCCAGCACGAGGCACGCCACGGTCGCGGCACCGACCACATCACCGATGGCATCGACGATCGGCAAACCCCACCGCACCACCGGGCCGGCATCGACGAGCTCCATCGAGACCGGTGCTCCCGCCATGGCGGCCGCGATCACCGTCCAGAGCAGAGCCCACGGGGCCGCAGCACCCACGATGAGGATTCTGGTGCGAATCGAGCTCACCAGCTCGCCCCGCATCGAATCCCGGAAACTGCTGCGCCGACAGGCGAGGCGGCCGTCTCGGCGTCGTTGTCTGCCACTCTGTTCGCCGCACGGGAAGCAACCCGGCGCGTACCGATCCTCAACATGCTGCCCAGTCTCCCGTTCACTGTTGCGCCAGCTACTCCACTAGCCCCGGTCAGGCTAGCCATCGACCGGTGCGCGCTGGAACTCAGACGAGCTCACCATGAGCAAGCCCTCCCCGTTGAACGGTGGGAACTCGTCGGGGCTCAGATCCGGACTCCGCTCGGACGATGCCGACGCGACGAAGTGTCCCGGGTCCAGGTTCCGGGACCGATCTATCGAGCCCGGGACCTGTGTTTGCTTTAGCTGAGTCAGAGGCCGAAAGCTCCGCCACTGACAAGGATGACGATGCCGAGACCGATAAGAACGATGGGGAAGAGGATGTGCTCCCAGCGTTCGAGGACTTCGGCAATCGGTGGGCGAGTGGCGACGAACTTTGCCAGGGCCACCAGGACCGCGACGAGGGCGAGGAAGACGATGCAGTAGGCGACTACGGCGAGAGGTTCCACGCTGAGGAAGACAGGGGTGTACACGCCGATGTTGTCGCCGCCGTTGGCGAGGGTGACGCCTGCGACTGTCCACACGCCGACCTTTTTGCCGGCGACCTTGGCCTCGTCGTCGTCATCGTCGTCGTCTCCGCGCCAGGCCTGCCACGCGGCCCACAGGCCGAGGCCCAGAGGGATGAGGCCGAAGTACGGGATGGCTGCCGAGGGCAGGAACGCTCCGGCGCCGATGGTCACCAGGACCGCGGCACCGAGGATGCCGGCGAACCCGAGGTATTGGCCGACCAGAATGCGGGCGGTGGTGCCGCGCTGGCCTGCCCCTCGAGCGAAGAAGAGGGAGAGCACGATGATGTCGTCGATGTTGGTCGCTGCGAACAGGCCCATCGCCTGTAAGACCGAGGTGAGGATCATGCGCCCTCCCCAGCTGCGTCGCATCCGGGGAGCGAGCAGGCAGGGTCGATGCACGGGGCGTCTTCGTCCACTGCCAGGGTGGCATCGACCAGTGCCGTCAGGGCCTGCGCCAGGTGCGAATCGGCGATCTCATATCGTGTCCGGCGACCTTCGGGCTCGGAGACGACGATCCCGCAATCGCGCAGGCATGCCAGGTGGTTGGACACGTTCGGGCGTGTCAGGTCCAGATCTCGGGCCAGTTCCGCCGGGTAAGCGGGATGGTCGAGCAGGGTCAGGATGATCCGGGATCGAGTGGGGTCGGCCAGTGCGCGACCCAGGCGGTTCATCACGTCGAGACGCGAAGCAATAGTCAGCATGCTCTGAACTATACAGCGCGCACTGAACACTCGGTCCCAGGCGTCAGGCCAGACTTCATGCCCGCAAGGGGAGACAGTGCGCCAGTGCGAACTATCCGCACATCGAGGCGGCTGCGGATCTGACAGCAGTGCTGACAGCAACGCGCTGGTGTCTGGTCGGTTCACCCGAGTCGCACCGGGGCCATGACCTGCGAAAACGTGTTCGTTCGCGCATGTCCAGGCGGACTTTTAATCCGCGGGTCGAGGGTTCGATCCCCTCCGGGCCCACCCTGCTCGAAGCCTGTCGTCGGCGACATGGCCGCGTCCTGTGGGGAGTCGACGGGAACTTGGTCGCACACCCGGCCCGTATGGCAGGGAGTGCCTGCCGGCTGCGTCCGCGGGACGAGCAGGGTGTACACGGTGCGAGAACCATGTCGGCGACCCATCGGTGTCGAAGCGCGGTCTCGCCCGCGCGAGTGCCCAGGCGGAGGCGCTGGTAGACGCCGCTCTATTGACTGTTCCGCCATTTGGGGAAAGGAGCCGAGAGCCGCGTTCTCAGAGGTGGGCGGTAGTCGCCGGGCCGATGGGACCAGGGTCGATGACGACCAGGGAGGCGAGTTCGATGCGGTGGCGAGGTAGGGCCGTGTCGCTGCGGACGTGGTCAGTTCGCGGTAGGGGTGAGGTCGTTCAGGAGTGCACGGACGCGGGCGTCGATGTCGTCCCGCACCAGGCGCATGCGCTCCATCCCTTCGATGCCCCTCAGGGAGGGCTCATCGGTGTGCCAGGTGGTGACCGGCGCGGTCATTCCGTCGACGGGTTCGATGACGGCTTCGCCGCCGATGACGATCACGTGGTCGACGCTGCGCAGCAGCTCGGAGGTGACCGGCTGCGGGACGGCGGAGGACATGTCCGCACCGACTTCGGCGATCGCCTCCGCGGACTGGGCATTGATGGCGGTGCCGGGGCGGGTGCCGGCGGAGTGCACCTCGACGGCATCTCCGGCGTGATGGCGCATGAGGGCGGCCGCCATCTGGGACTTGCCGCCGTTCTTCACGCACACGAACAGGACTGCGGGGCGTTTCGCGGTCATGGTGACTCGATCTCTCTGCTGGTTCATCGGGTGGGAACGGTCGCGTCGCCGGGGAAGAGCCGGCGGCCCATCGCGAGAGCGACGTAGACGAGGGCGACGAGGACCGGGACCTCGATCAGGGGGCCGACGACACCGGCGAGGGCCTGGCCGGAGGTGACGCCGAAGGTGCCGATGGCGACGGCGATGGCGAGCTCGAAGTTGTTGCCCGAGGCGGTGAACGCGACGGTCGTGGACTTCGCGTAGTTCAGGCCGATCACCCGTCCGAGCAGGAAGGACCCCAGGAACATGACCACGAAGTAGACCAGCAGCGGCAGGGCGATGCGGGCCACGTCGCCCGGGGCGGAGAGGATCGCGTCGCCCTGGAGGGCGAACAGCAGCACGATGGTGAACAGCAGCCCGTATAGCGCCCACGGGCCGATCCTCGGGAGGAACCGCTCCTCGTACCAGGTCCGGCCCTTCGCCCGCTCCCCGAGGATGCGGGTCAGGAACCCGGCGACCAGAGGGATCCCGAGGAAGATCAGCACGCTGAGGATGATCGCGCCGATCGAGAACTCAGCCGACGTGGTCGGCAGCCCTAGCCACGACGGCAGCGCCTGGAGGTAGAACCAGCCCAGGGCACCGAAGGCGATCACCTGGAAGACGGAGTTGATCGCGACCAGCACGGCGGCAGCTTCGCGATCACCGCAGGCGAGGTCGTTCCAGATGAGGACCATCGCGATGCAGCGCGCGAGACCAACGATGATCAGGCCGGTCCGGTACTCCGGCAGGTCGGCAAGGAAGATCCACGCGAGGCCGAACATGAGGGCCGGTCCGACGAGCCAGTTCAGCACCAACGAAGTCACCAGCAGGCGTCGGTCAGCTCCGATTCGCCGGGTCTCGTCGTAGCGGACCTTCGCCAGGACCGGGTACATCATCACCAACAGCCCGAACGCGATGGGCAGGGACACGGACCCGATCTTCACCGCCTCCAGTGCGGTGTTCAGGCCGGGGACGAACCGCCCCCGCAGGAGTCCCACAGCCATGGCGGCCAGGATCCATACCGGGAGCCAGCGGTCAAGGAAGGACATCTCCTTCATCACGCGCGGCTGCTCCACGTCCTTGGTGGTCGTACTCATCAGACCTCGGCACCTTCCATCGACGGTTATCGATGAGTACGCTATGTTCCACATCGATAACTGTCAATGTAAGGTGAGGGCATGACCACGACGACCGACGCCACAGCCACCGGATTCGCGGCGAGGACCGGCTCTGGCGAGTGCTGCACGCTGTCCGCAGGCCCTGTCGACACTGTCGACGCCGAGCGGATCGCCTCCCTGCTGAAGGCGCTGTCCGACCCCACGCGCCTCCGGCTCCTGTCCCACGTCGCCGCCCAGGGCTGCGAGTCGGTCTGCGCATGCGATCTCACCCAGCCGCTCGGCATCAGTCAGCCCACCGTGAGCCACCACATGAAGAAGCTCGTCGACGCCGGCCTGCTCACGCGCGAGCAGAAGGGCCGCTGGGCCCACTACTCCGTCGTCCCGTCAGCCTTCGCCGAGCTCCGTGCGTTCCTCGACATCGCCTGAACCTCACCCCCGGTCGGGAGGCTCCCCTGACCGTTCGCCCCAGCGTCGTGTTCGTCTGTGTCCACAACGCCGGTCGATCTCAGATGGCAGCCGGGTGGCTGAGGGAGCTCGCCGGGGACCGCATCGAGGTCCCCTCCGCCGGGTCTGCGCCCGCCGCCTCGATCAACCCCGCAGCGGTGGAGGCCATGGCGGAGGTCGGCATCGAGATCTGCCGCCAGACCCCGATGATCCTCACTCCCGATTCCGTCCAGGCCTCCGACGTGGTCATCACCATGGGATGCGGCGACGCCTGCCCCTACTACCCCGGCAAGCGGTACGAGGACTGGAAGCTCGAGGACCCAGCCGGCAAGGGCGTCGCGGAAGTCCGCTCGGTGCGCGACGAGATCCGTACCCGCATCGAGGAGCTCATCGGCAGCTTGCTGTCCCGCGAGCCACTCGACAGTCCAGTCCAAGGTTGAGGAAAGCCGAGCGCACGTGTGACGAGGGCTTCTGGAGACACCATCCCCAAGGAACAGATGCCGACTCGTCTCGAACACCTCTCGACAGCAACGCTGCCAGCGACGCGATGGTGTCCGTCGCGCTTCGGGTAGCAGTACCAGCCCTCTGACCTGCTTGTACACGCTCTGCGGCCGATGCTCTGGCGGACTTTTCATCCGCGGGTCGTGGGTTCGATCCCCTCCGGGCCCACCCTGGTCACGCCGCGATAACGGGGTCCGCGAGCGGCGCATCGGCCCGCTCCGGACTGGTTCATGGCGGGAAAAGACTGGTCATCGTGTCCATGATGACCAGTCTTTTCGGGGGAGGCCCTGGCCCTGCCGCCCTCGATCCGCGCCCGGCCCCGTCCCGCGACGATGATCGAGTGCGACCCGGCTGTCTCGACGGCGCAGGCGCTTGCCCAGTCCCCATCGCCGAACGGCCGGTCACCCGGCCTCAGGAGCGTCCCCACCCCCGGATAAACTCCCGCTCGGGGGTACATCACCGCGCCCAGAAGAGTCAGGCACGTGAGAGGGACGCAGATGTCGGAGTGGAATCAGCCCTATGGGGGCAACGGGAGCCCGGCGCAGCCAGGCGGGGGACAGCCGGGACAGTCGCCCGGGCAGCACGGCGCACCGATGCCCAGCGCCTCGGCGCCCAGTGCCGCAGTGCCCAGCGATGCGGAGCCGCAGACCGCTTGGCAGCCGGCGCCCGGGTCGCACCTGTTGACGGAGCAGGTGGGCGAGACCCTGAGGAAGATCGGCATCGGGAACCCGCTGCCCACCTTCATCGCCGGGGCCGTCGCCTACATCGTCGCGCTGCTGGCCTCGCTGCTCGTCATCGCCTCCGCCGTCGCCGCCGCGCTCACCGTGAACACCGACGACGTCACCGGCGGCACCCTCGACCCCACCGGCGGCAGCACCACGCCCCCGAGCACCGACGGTGCGCTCGAGTCGATCGTGGGACTGCTCGGGATCCCGTTCCAGCTGGTCTCCCTCGCCTCCTTCGGCTCCTACGAGATGCAGTTGGATCTCGGGTTCTTCGGCAGTCTGACCATGAGCTGGCGCGGTCTCCCGCTGCTCATCACGATCGCGATGGTCGTCGCCGGCTTCGTGCTGGCGCGCCTCGCGCAGCGTCGGTGGAGCAGCAACGGCGTGCTCGGCGCGGCCCTGTGGTCCGGCATCTCCGGTCTGGGGGTCGCGATCACCGCCGTGATCATCGTGCGCCTCACCGCGTTCTCCTACGCCGACGAGTCCCTCGGGCTGTCGCTGTCGATGCATTCCGCCGGGGCGGACATGTTCTTCGGGACCTGGGCGCTGATCACGGTGCCGCTGTTCCTCGGTCACCTGGCCGGGCTGACGAAGCCGCGCTGGTGGCCGCTCGTCGCGGACCTCGCCGCCGGATTCCGCCTCGCCCTCGTCCACGCGCTCGCCTTCGCGATCCCGGTCGGGATCCTCGGAGTGATCGGCGGCGCGATCGGCCTCACCGTCGACGGTGACGGCGACTCGGTCCTGCCCCTGCTCCTCTCCCTCCCCATCTGGGGGCCGACGGCCCTCGCCCTCCTGCCCGGGCTCGGGATGCTGGTCGTGCCGGTGCGGGTGAGCGCACAGGGCGACGTCGAGAGCCTCGGGCTCAGTCGCAGCGGAGAGTACGTCCGGTTCTACGACCTGCCCTGGTACGTGTGGGTCCCGATGGTGCTGATCGCTCTCGTCGTGCCGCTCCTGATCGCCGTGCTGTGGAATCGCGACCGCGAGATCGAGAAGGGGAACGTCATCGCCCTGGTGGCCTCATGGGCCGCCCTCCCGCTCGCCTACATGGCCTCGTCGCTCGTCCTGCTCGGTCTGGTGTGGACGAGCGCGCAGGCGCACATGGGGATGATGGGCTCGATCGCGATGCACATGGGCCTCGCCCTCTGGATGCCCCTGCTCGCCTTCGTCATCGGCGCGGTGATCGAGGTGGTCTCCCGATTCGGCGCACCGTACGTGGACCGCTTCGTGCCGGGGTTCCTCGTGAACTGGTTCCGCCGCTCCGCGCGGGCCCGTCGCATCGAGCGGGGATCGGGCGAGGGACCCGCCGCACCCGGGACCTCGCAGCCGGCGCCGTTCTTCCCTGGGGTGTGAGCGCCGACCCTGCCGACGGGCACCGCGGCGTTCGTGCTGCTCCTGCTGCTCGAGCGGGCCGGCAGCCCGCCGTGCGGCGTGCGGGAGCTGCTCGTCCCTCCCTCCCGAACGCCCTGCGGGGCCCCCGGGAAAACCTGCACATGGAGGTTTCCGATGGGTCACAAAAGCGACGATGACCTGGGGTAGTGTTTCAAAGTGGTGAAGACGGAAACCTTTACCTGGGCGTTCACCCCAGGGACCCGGGACGTGAGTACTATCCGTCCAACCGGAGACGCCAGATCGTGAACGAGAGTCGGCAGCCGGCGGAGGAACCGGAGAGATCATGAACCATCCCGCACTCGAGCTGTCCGACCTGGACGCCGACGCGCTCACCCTGCATGCCGACCCCACAGGGATCTGGGTGACGTGCACCAGCGGGGAGTCGGAGGTGACCGTCGGCCCGATCCCCGCACGCACCCTCACCGATTGGATCGTTGCGGTCGCCGGCCCTCCCGTGATCGCCTGATCGGTCGCGGTCGCGGTCGCTGATCGGGAGTGCAGGAGACTGCGCGACGCGCACGGGCCGTCCAGGGGGCGGCATGGCCGAGGTGGGGGCCGTCGTGGCCCACAGCGAACGGGCGACGCTGCGGTCCGGGCACTGCCTGTGAGGGGCCGGCACGCCCGGGAGGACCTGGCGCGACACGCCGTGGCGACGTGTGGGGAGGCCCGTAAGCCCGTGGGCCGTACCGTGGACGACCATGTCCACCCTCGTCGCCGATCGCGCCGTCGATCTCGTGCCCGTGCCGCATGCTCGCCACCGCTGGATGGACCTCGTACGGGGAATGGCGATCGTGCTCGTGGTCCTGCTGCACCTCGAGATCCTGCAGGGGATCTGGGACGGCGACACGCCGAGCGCGCTCGTGGTCCTCGCCCAGGCGGCGACCCCGTTCCGGATGCCGATGCTGCTGTTCGTCTCCGGGATGCTGCTGCCCCGCTCGCTGAAGAAGCCGCCGGGCCGCTTCCTGGAGGGCAAGGCCCGCAACCTCCTGTGGCCGTGGCTCGTGTGGTCGCTCGTCCTCGGCGCCACCCAGCTGTTCGAGTCCTCCGCCGAGCCGCTGTGGTGGATCAACGGGATGTACACGTGGTTCCTCATGGCGCTGCTGAGCTACTACGTGGTGGGCCTGCTGCTGAAGCGCGTGCCGCCGGGCTGGGTCGCGATCGCGAGCATCGTGGTGTGGACGGCCGCGCCGCTGCTGGGCGTCTCCCCGGACCTGGACGGGCTGCGCCCGGACAAGTTCGTCTACTACGCGGCGTTCTTCTTCGCCGGTGCGGCGCTCGGCCGGACCCTGCTCACGCGGAAGGTCCCGCTCACGGTGGCCGTGCCCGGGATCGTCGTCGCGATGATCTGGGCGGTCCTCGCCGTGCGGGCGGACGGCGAGCCGCAGATCCCCGTGCTCGACCAGGTCGTCGTGATCATCGGGATCCTCGGGGTGATCGGGGTGATCGGGGTGGCGCAGCGTCTCCCGCGCGTCCGCCCGGTGCGGGCGCTCGAGTGGATGGGCCGCAGCTCGATCGTCATGTACGTCGTGCACCTGCCCGTGCTCGAGATCCTCACCCGCTACCTGCCGCTGCCCGACGGTCTGCCCGGCGCGCTGATCCTCGGGACCGTCACCCTCGCCGCCTGCATCGGCGCGGTCCGCCTGCGGCCGCGCACCCCGTGGCTGTACGTGCTTCCCGAGGGCCTCCGCCTGCCGGCGCCGCGCCGGGCGGCCACCGTCACCGGCTGAGCGTTCGCCTGCGCGCTCAGCCGGTGACGGTGCGGATGCCCACCAGGAGCCCCTGGTCGTTGTCCGCGTAGTTCCCCGGGGCGACCACGAGCGGGTACGAGGTGCCGTCCTCGGTGGTGCCCGTGCAGTCCACCGTGTCGAAGGCGGCGAACTCCTTCGCGCTCATCCCGTCCTCGCAGGTCACCTCCCGGAAGCCGGCATCCGTGAGCGGCACGTACGCGTTCTTTGAGGTGAGCGTGTCCTTCGTGGCGTCGGCGAGCTCCTCGGCGGTGCGGTCCTGCGCGCCGAACATGGAGCCCACGCCGACGCCGGTGAGCACGGTGCCGTTCTCGAGCAGCTGCTGGGAGCCGTCGGTGAGCTGGTCCGTGCTCACGAAGAGGATCGACTGCGTGCTCTCATCGGGGAAGCCTTCCTCGGCGGGGACGGCCGCCGCGTAGGCGGTCCAGGTGATGGTGTCCGCCGTCGGCGCGTCCCCGCTGGGCGGTCCCGAGCAGGTCGCGGCGTTGCCCTCCTCCATCAGGAGGTCGCCCTCGCAGGTGGCGTCGGCGCCGAGGTCGTCGGACAGCGTCGTGGCGAGGTCCGTCGCGGGGACCTCCGGTGCGCCGTCCGTGTGCCCCGACGGGTCCTCCGGCACGTCGAGCACGAGCAGGATCGACACCCGGGTCGATGCATCGCCGACGCCGCCCCCGGTGGTCGCTGTGCTGTCGGAGGTGCCGGTGCCGGTCGTCTCCTCCGTCCTCGTCGGGGACGTTGTCCCCTCGGCCGTCGTCCCCTCGGTCGTGCTCTGCTCCGCGCTGACCGCGCCGCCGTCCGATTCCCCGGCGCCTGCCTCCTCGGCCCCGCCGCTGCTGCAGGCGGCGAGTCCCAGCAGGGCCGCTCCGGCGGCGAACGACAGCGCAGTGCGCGTGATATGCCGCGTGGACATGGATCCCCCTCCCGCGACGTTGCGAGGGGCGCCGTCCGCGCCCAGCGGTCGCGCCGTCGCGTTCCGGGATCAGCATCACAAAAGGGTCAAGGGAAGGTCAAGAACGATCGGTCGGGGCGGGGTCGTGTCGGCCCATCGGCCCCATCGGTCACCAGGGCAGCACCTCGGGGATCGGCTCCCCGCCCCGCACGTGCTGATCGACGAAGGCGAGCACCGTCTCGTTCCAGGTGAGCGCGTTGGACGGCGTGAGCACCCAGTGGTTCTCGCTCGTGAGCTGCAGGAAGCGGTGCGGCATGTCCTCCGGGGCGCCGTCCCAGTGCGAGACCAGGTCCCACCACAGCCGCAGCGCCTCGCTGATCGGCACCCGGTAGTCGCGGCTGCCGTGCGTGACGAGCATCGGCGTGGTGATCGCGGCGGCCGCCGCGTGCGGGGAGCAGGCGCGGTACCACTCGGGGTCCGCGTCCTCGTGGCCGTGCACCCGCATCTTCGAGGCGGCCGCATCGGTGGTCCGGTGCTGCTGCGGCAGCGCCCACAGCCCCGCATGGCTCACGATCGCGTCGAAGCGATCCGTGTGCCCGGCGATCCAGTTGGCCATGAACCCGCCGAAGCTCGCGCCGAGCATCGCCGTGCGCGTCCCGTCGAGCTCGGGCCGCTCGAGCACGAGGTCCAGCAGCGCCTCGCACTCGGCGAGGACGACGTCGGGCCGGCGCGGCCAGCCGCGGTTCAGCCCCGCGTCCCCGTACCCGGTGGACATCGCCGGGTCCGGCATCAGCACCGCGTAGCCGCGGGCGGTGAACAGCCACGGGCACCAGCGCCAGCTCCACGCGTTGTAGGAGGAGTGCGGGCCGCCGTGCACCCACAGCAGCGTGGGCGCGGGATCCTCGGCGCTCGCCCCGGCGGGCGTGCACAGCCACCCGGGCACCTCGACACCGTCCACGGTGGTGCGCACCTTCTCGAGGGTCCCGGGCAGGGGGCCGACGGCGCCCGGCGCGGGCAGCTCCACGACGCCCTCCGCGGTGATCCGCACCGGGCGGGGCGGCGTCGCCACATCGCTGCGCAGGGCGAGCACGGAGCCGTCCTCCGCGGGGGAGAGGGAGGAGAACACGCCGCCGTCGGCGAGCGTGGAGACGGCACCGGTCGCGGGGTCGACCGCGAGCACCGCTCCGGAGGAGTGCAGGTCCCCGCTCACGAGCAGCGTGCCGCCGTCGGCCTGCCACACCACCTGCCCGGCGGTGAGGTCGCCGAGGTCCACCGCGACCACGCCGCCGCCCTCGAGGTCGTGGATCTCCAGGCGCCCGTAGCTCGTGTCCGTCGGGGTGGAGACGGTGGAGCGGGTGACGGCGAGGAGCCGGCCGTCCGGGGACAGCGCGGGGGAGTCGTAGCCGTGCTCGTCCGTCGCCTCGAGCAGCGCCGTGCGCTCGAGGGTCGCCACGTCGATGCGGACCAGGCCGGTGCGGGTCTCGCCGCGGGCGATCCGCTCGGTCCACTCGGTGACGACGGTGCGCCCGTCACGGGAGAGCACGGCGGAGGCCGTGTGCAGCGGCAGGGTGCCGGCGTCCGGTGTGAGGTCCCGCAGCTCGCCCTGCGCGGTGACGATCAGGAGGTGGCGGGAGGAGTCGCCGCGCTCGTGGTCCCACTGCCGGATCGGCATGCCCGTGTGCCAGATCGTCGTGCGCTTCGCGTCCTTCCGCGCCGCGCGGGCCTCGGCGTCCTCCTCGAGGCTCACCCCGGGCAGCACGCTCGTCGCGGCGAGGATCGTGCCGTCGCCGGCCACGTCGAGCAGCTCGAGCCCACCCGGCGCGTGCGCGAGCACCTGCGCCTCCCCGGTGAGCGGGAGCCGCCAGATCGCCGTCGTCCCCTCGGGTGCGTCCCCTGTGGGATCGGGACGGGAGGAGGTGAACAGCAGTGAGCTGTCCGGCGCGAAGCGCGGCGAGGACTCGCCCTTCTCCGAGACCGTCAGCCGCCGGGCCGGGGCGCCGACCGTGCGCTCCCAGATGGAGGGGACCAGGCGGGAGAGGCGCTCGTCGGCCTCCTGCACCACCGCGACCGCCCGGCCGGCCGGGCCCGCGGCGATCGCGGAGACCCGCGGCACGCGCAGGAACGCCTCCACGTCACGGAGGTCGAGGGACGGGGAGGCGTTGACGTCAGCGGTCATCCCTGCACGCTATCGAGCCAGGCCACGGCCAGTGCGCGATCACGGTTGCGATGCGGTCACGGACCTCCTCGACGGTGCCCGGCAGGTGCACCATGGGCCCATGGTCCGCCGACGCACCCTCCTCGCCGCGCTCGCCGGAGCGGCCGGCCTCAGCGGCTGCGACGGCCCGGCGACGCGCCCGGAGGACGAGGTCACCGCCGCGAGCTGCATCGACTGGATCTCCCTGGAGACGCCCGAGGACGCGGCGGCGGAGTCCGATGCCGTCGTGCGCGGCACGGTCGACGGTCCGCCCGCGACGGGTCGCTACGAGCTGTACGACGTGCCGCTGTGGACCGTGCAGGTCGCCGAGTGGGTCTCCGGAGCCCCGGCGGATGGTGAGGGGACGAGCATCGAGGTGCTCTCGTTGCCGTACAGCTGCGGGGAGAGCCGCGACGCCCTCACCGGGATCGAGGACGCCGGTGAGGTCTACCTGTTCCTCCGTGCCCGCGGAGACCGGTGGGAGACGGTCACCGGCTACCGCGGGATGGTGCCCGCTGCCGAGGACGGCTCGATGCCGGGGAGCTGGCCGGACGAGATCGGCTGAGGGCGGCGAGTGGGGAGCTGGGCGGCAGGCCACCATAGGACCTGCATCGTCATGAGGTGGAGAGCGGGAGGTCGTTATGGGGAGTTGGGCACACCGCGTCGGCAACTGCCTTTTCGACGCGGTCCTGGCCGTTCTCATGCTCGGCGCGGTGATCGTGATGCTCCCGATCGTCCTTCCGGTCCTCCTGGTCGTCTTCGTCGTCTCCCTGGTCCTCTCCGCGCTGCGCGGTGAGCCTGACGTCGAGCTCCCGGACGTGGAGCTCCGACTCTTCGCCGACGACGGCGAGGATCCCCTCGACCCCCTGAGCGAGTCCGAGGTCATCAGGCGTCGCAGCGGCCCGGAGTCCAATGTCATCGAGACTGCCGAACACGAGGTCCTCATCAGCTCACCCGCCACCGCCACGTGGCCGATCCGCATCCGGATGCTCTCCTGCCCTTCGACAGCGCCCCGAGACGGTGACGAGGCGGAGATCCTCATCGGCCCGTGGGAGTACACGGGATGGGAGATCCTGGACTACGGCAATGCGGGGGAGGCAGTCGCCGCAGCCGTCGCGTATCTGGAGAACGGGATCAAGGTTCGCGTCATCAAGGAGCGGGCGGAGGCGTTCCTGTTCCATCGGCTGTCGGGATTCTGGTGGAAGCCGGGGGAGAAGCTGGTCAGCACGCTGCGCCAGGAGTGGTTCCGGGAACTGCCGGGGCGACCGGCGACGGCGGCGGAGGAGAAGGCTTTCATTGCTGGGGCGATGGAGTGCGCTGAGGGCCCGCGGCTCTGCTGACGCCGTTCAGGGCAGGCAGGCGTCAGGCACTCGCCCGTGGTCGGCGTCCAGGGCAACCGGGCGCCGGCTGCACGGCGTCCCCCTGGTTCCGTGGCCCTGACCTCAGATCTCCGTGGACACGTCGACCCGGCGCGACCCGCGCCTGGGATACTCGATCGCGGACACGGGGTGCGCCGCCGGCGCTGAGATCACACCCGTGGAACCTGATGCAGCTCGTACTGACGAAGGGATGTCCGCCATGCGCTCGCGCCTGCCCGCGACCGATGCACCCACCATCGACGAGGTCGAGCACCCCGGCCCCGTCGGCCCGCCGGACCGTCTGCCGCCCTCGGGGCGTGCCGCGCTCCGCGCCGGCGTGGTCGGGAACTTCATCGACAACGTCCACGTGTTCCTGCCGCTCACCGCGCTCACCCCGGCGCTGGCCACGGTCGCGGGCCCCGGGGTCGCGGCGGCGACCGGCGCGATCGTCGTCATCGCGATGATGCTCGGCCGGCCCGTCGGCGGGGTCGTCTTCGGCCGGATCTCCGACCGCCTGGGCCGCACCCGCACCACGCAGGTCGCGATCGCCGGCACCGCCGGGTGCGCGCTGCTGATCGCCGCGATGCCCACGCACGAGCTGCTGGGCGCGGGCACGATCGCGCTGATCCTCGGTCTGCGCTTCCTGGGCGGCATCTTCGTCGCCGGGGAGTACTCCGCCGCGATCCCGCTCGCCATGGAGTGGTCGCCGCCGCGCCGCCGCGGCCTCATGAGCGGCCTGATCCTCTCGATGGCGCCGTGGGCGCAGGGAGCGATCGCCTTCGCGACCGCCACGCTGCTGCTGGTCCTCGGTCCGGAGGAGTACGCCGTCTGGGGCTGGCGACTGCTGTTCGTCGTCGGCGCGCTGCTCTCGCTGGGGATGCTGCTGTACTACCGCTCGCACGTCGTCGACGCGCCGATCACCCGCCGCGCCGGGCCGGACGGGGACGCGCCGGGCACGGAGACGACGCCACCGGTGCGCGGCGGCGTCCGGCAGGTGCTCGCAGGCCGCTGGTCCGGCGCCTTCCGGCAGGCCTTCGTCATGATGACGGGGCTCTGGCTGCTCACGAACACGACGGTCCTGCTGCTCACCGCGCGGCTCGGGGAGGGCGGCGCCCTCGCCGCCACCGAGGTCGCGCTCGCCATGGGCATCGCCTCCGTCGCCCAGGCGCTCGCGATGGCGCTCGCCGGGCACCTCTCCACGGTGGTCGGCCGGCGCCGACTGCTCACGCTCTGGGGGATCGCCGCCCTGCTCCTCGGGCCACCCCTGTGGTGGGCGGCCGTCGGCTCCGGGAGCCTCGCCCGGGCGGCGCTCTGCGCGGCGCTGCTGCAGGTGGTGACCGTCGCCGCCTACGGCCCGGTCTCCGCGTACCTCTCCGAGCGGTTTCCCACGGTCGTGCGCTCCACCGGGTACGGCTCCGCCTACAGCCTCTCCCTCGTGCTGCCGGCCCTGTACCCCTTCTACCTGCCGCTGCTCGCCGGGATCACCGGCCCCCGCGGCTCGGTGCTGCTGCTCATGGTGCTCGGGGCGGCGCTGCTGATCCTCGGCGCCCGGCTCGGCCCGCGCCTCGCGCCCGCGGACCTCGACGGGGACCTCGACGCGGTCGCGCTCGCCGAGGAGCGGTGACGGCGCTCAGCGGCGGGCGATGACCTGGTAGGTGTTCCAGTGCTTCGGCCCGGAGAAGGAGCCGCCGTCCCGCTCCTCCTCGACGATCTCGATCACGTCGAGATCGCGGGTCATCGCTTCGGCAGCGTCTGTGCGAGCGCGTCGAGCACGGGGCGCACGCTCGGATCCCTGTCGATCGCCAGCACCTCGCACCCGTTCTCCGGGAGGAACCGGGACTCGATCCCGGCGCCGCAGCCGAGGTCGATGGCGAACGGTCGCCGCGGCGCAGGCACCCGCTCGCGGAGCGCGGCCAGCGCTCGCCGGGCCAGCGGGCGTGGCGGGCGCCCGGCCTGCGCGGCGTTGTACGCGCTGAAGTCGCGATCGGAGTCCCGAGATGGAAGCGCCATGACGGCACCGTACGACGGGCACACCTCCGGGATGATGGACGGATGGAGATCCCGGTCCAGATCAGTCGCTGCACCCCGGCCGACGTCGCGCTGCTCGCGGCGCGCGAGCCGCCGGGACGGGGCTTCGCCCGCCATGCGGCGGCGCGCCAGGGGCGAGGGGAGAGCACCTTCCTCATCGCCTGGAGCGGTGAGGTCCCCGTCGGCTCCTGTGAGGTGGACGAGGGGGAGCTCCCTCTGCTCAAGAACCTCAGCGTCGATGCGGCGGCACGGGGCCGAGGCGTCGGCAGCCGGCTGATGGAGGCGGCCGAGGAGCTCGCGCGGCCCCGCGGACGGATCGCCTGCGCCGTGGGGCTGGACAACCCGCGCGCCCGACGGCTCTACGAGCGACGCGGCTACCGTGGGACCGGCCAGCTCGAGACCGTCTCCTACGAGTACGTGGACGACGGGGGCGTTGGGCGGACGGCCACCGAGACCTCGGAGACGCTCGTCAAGGGCCTCGGAAACGCCTGAGCTGGCCGTCGCAGGCGTGCGCCGCCACTCTGTTCGGATCGGTCGCTTCCGAACGGTCGGGACCGAGCGATCGGTCTCCTTCGATGAACAATCGGGGAATCATGCTCGCATCCGGGGCAAAAGTCTGCGAACCTAGTGCTCGGCACATCGTTCGCGGCGTGTCGCCGGACCCTGATCGGGGTCCACGTCGTCGGCGGAGCGTCTTCCGGCGGCAGGCATCATTGGCCGAGACCCGGCCGACGACATCGAAGGATTACAGGAACATGGCAACTGGCACCGTGAAGTGGTTCAACGCCGACAAGGGCTTCGGCTTCATCGCCCCCGACGACGGCTCGGACGACGTCTTCGCCCACTTCAGCAACATCACCGGCTCCGGCTACCGCAACCTCGAGGAGAACCAGAAGGTCTCCTTCGAGGTCGAGCGCACCGATCGCGGCCTCACCGCCGTGAACATCCAGGGCGCCTGAGCCCCGGAGCCCCACAGCTCTCGGAGCGCCCGTCGGAACGATCCGGCGGGCGCTCCGTCATGTCCGGAGGGAAAACCTCCGGACCTCGTCCTTTCCTGACCGCCGGGGTCTCGGTCCCCTTCAACATCGCCTGCGGCCGCTGCCGCAACTGCAAGGTGGGCAAGACCGGGATCTGCCTGAACGTGAACCCGGACCGCCCGGGCAGCCCCTACGGGTACGTCGACATGGGCGGCTGGGTCGGCGGCCAGGCCGAGTACGTCCTCCCCCCCGTACGCGGACTGGAACCTGCTGACATTCCCCGAGCGGGACCAGGCCCTCGAGAAGATCCTCGATCTCACGATGCTCTCGGACATCTTCCCGACCGGCTTCCACGGCGCCTACAGCGCCGGCGTGAAGCCGGGCTCGACGTCACCGGAGACCCCGGCGGTGTGGACGCCGCCGCCCAGGAGGGGTCGCTCTCGATCCGCCTGGGGCTCGGGTGGGCGAAGTCGCTGTCGTTCACGACCGGGCAGTGCCCCGTCATGAAGTACCACCGCCAGCTGATGCAGGCGATCCTCCATGACAAGGTGCAGATCGCGAAGGCCGTGAAGGCCACCCCCATCCCGCTGGACGAGGCGCCTCAGGCCTACGCGGACTTCGACCAGGGCGCGGCGAGGAAGTACGTGCTGAACCCCAACGGCTACATCACGTCGTCGGCCTCGTCGCCTTGCGCCCGGACCGTGAGCGGTCCGGGCGCCCGGCGGCGTCGGGGACCCGCAGTACCCTCGGCACATGACCGCCGCCCCTCGCCTCACCACATGCGTGCTGGGACGCCTGGCCGGCGGCCGGGTGGCGCTGTGCGAGATCGGCGGGGACGGCGAGCCCGGCCCGCGGCAGGAGTTCGACGAGGAGCGGCTGGCGGAGGTCGTCGCCGGGCACGAGGCCGCGGGGACCCCGCGCTGGGTGTGGAGCGACACCGCCACCTGGTACCCGGGGCTGCTCGCCGCCGGGGTGCGCGTGGAGCGCTGTCACGACCTGCGCCTGGTCCACACGATCCTCCAGCACGCCGCCGCGGTCACCGACGGCGCCGCGCTGCGTGCCGCCACCGCCTGGGAGACCGGCCCCGTCGTCCCCGCGGAGGGCCGACCCCCGGCCGCGACCCTCTTCGACGTCGCTCCCGCGGCGGGCTCCGCCGTGCCCCACGACCTCGAGGAGACGCTCGCCGAGCACGCCCGGCAGCAGGCGGCGATCGCCTCCGCCGCGGATCCCTCGCCGCTGCGCCTGCTCGCCGCGGCGGAGTCCGCCGGCGGGCTCGTCGCGGCGGAGCTGCAGGCGGCGGGCATGCCCTGGGACGTGGTCGAGCACGACCGGATCCTCGCCGAGCAGCTGGGCCCCCGGCCCGGGCACGGCCAGCCGCCCGCCCGCATGGTCGAGGTGGGCGCCCAGGTGCGGGCCGCGCTGGGCGATCCGATGCTGTCGCTGGACTCGCCGCCGCGGGTGCTGAAGGCGCTGCGCCGTGCCGGGATCGACGTCTCCTCGACCTCGCAGTGGGAGCTCGCCGAGCACGACCACCCGGCGATCGAGCCGCTGCTGCGCTACAAGAAGCTCTCGCGACTGCTCACCGCGAACGGGTGGGCGTGGATCGACGAATGGGTGCACGAGGGCCGCTACCGGCCTGTCTACCTGCCGGGCGGCGTCGTCACCGGGCGCTGGGCGTCCAACGGCGGCGGTGCGCTGCAGATCCCGCGGCAGCTGCGGCCCGCGCTGCGCGCCGATCCCGGCTGGATGCTCGTGGGCGCGGACGTCTCCCAGCTGGAGCCGCGGGTTCTCGCCGCGATGGCGGGGGACCGGGCGATGGCCGACGCCGGCCGCGGCAAGGACCTCTACTCCGGCATCGTCGAGGCCGGGGTCGTCGCGACGAGGGCGGAGGCAAAGGTCGCCGTGCTCGGTGCGCTCTACGGGTCGACGACGGGGGATGCGGGGCGCCTGGTCCCGCGGCTGCGGCGCACGTTCCCGCGCGCGATGGCGCTCGTGGACGAGGCGGCGGCGACGGGGGAGCGGGGCGGGATCGTGCACACCTGGCTCGGGCGCACCTCCCCGCCGCCGGGCCCGGAGTGGGTGGCGGTGCAGACCCGCGGCGGGGTGGTCGACGCGACGACCGCCGACGAGGAGCGGGCCCGCCGCGCCGGGCGCGACCGGGGCCGCTTCACCCGCAACTTCGTGGTCCAGGGGACCGCCGCGGAGTGGGCCCTCGCATGGCTCGCGGACCTCCGCCTGCGACTGTCCCGGATCGCCCCCGTCCCCGAGGAGCACGCGGCGACCGCCTCGGGGCCGGCGCTCGGGAACCGTCCCCACCTGGCGTTCTTCCTGCATGACGAGGTGATCGTGCACGCCCCGCGCGAGCATGCGGAGGAGGCGGCGCAGGCGGTCCGCGACGCCGCGGATTCCGCGGGCAGGCTGCTGTTCCCGGGCAGCCCGGTCGACTTCCCGCTGGACCTGACGATCACGGAGCGCTCCGCGAAGTGACCCCGGGGACGGAGCCCACGGCAGACGGGGCGCGGAGGCTCAGGCCTCCTCGCGCCGCGCCACCATCTCCGTGATCCAGATCGGGGCGAAGGGCGAGATGCAGCCCGCCGACGTCGGGTAGTCCCGCAACACGCCGAGCCGCTCACCGATCGCGAGGGCCCGCTCGCGCAGCTCCTGATGCTCGATCCCGATCGTCGCGAGGGTCTGGTTCATCGCCCACTGGAGGCGCTCCGGCGCGGTCGCCATCCGCGCCTCGACGTCGTCGAGAAGGACGGTCAGGTCGAGCACCTCGGGGCGCTTCGCGACGGCCTCGGAGGTGAGCGCCCAGCCGGCGCTCTGCACGACCGGGTCCGGGTCCCCCATCCAGCGTCCGCGCAGCACCTCGGCATGCATGGACTTGCGGACCATGTAGGTGACCAGCCAGTCCTGCACCTTCGGGGTGCCCGCCTCGCGGAGCATGGCGTCGAGCTCCTCCGGCGAGAGCAGGCGGGGCTTCGCGATGAGCAGGGCGAGCAGCCGGGCGTCCACCTGACCGGTGGCCCACAGGGCGAGGGCGAGCTCGTGGTCCGAGCGCAGGCGCTTCGCGACGGCGCGCAGGGCGGAGAGGTTCACCGCGTGCTCGTCGCCGTGGCGCCGGTTGACCTCGAGGATGCGCGGGTCGGCGAGGCCGTCGAGCTCCTCGAGCAGGGCGGGGACGGTCCGGGCGGGGTCGTCGGTCGCGGTCATGTCGTGCTCCTCCAGGGCGGACCGCCCACGATATGGCTCGTGCCAAGCGTGGGGGCGGCAGGCGGCTACGGTGCCTCCATGATCCGCCATACCGTGTCCTTCACGCTCGTCCACGCCGAGGGCTCCGCCGAGGAGCACGACTTCCTCACCGCCGGGCCCGCCCTGCTCTCCGCGATCCCCGGCGTGCAGGACTTCACCGTCTCCCGCCAGGTGAGCGCCAAGAGCCCCTTCCGCTTCCAGTTCGCCATGACCTTCGCGGACCAGGCCGCCTATGACGCCTACGACGCCCACCCCGACCACCGCGGCTTCGTCGCCTCCCGCTGGGCCACCGAGGTCGCGGACTTCGCCGAGCAGGACTTCGTCCCCGTCGCCTGAGCCGGAGCCCCGTCGGCGGTGCACCGCGAGCGCCGTCGCCGGGGCGGCGGTCCCGGGCACCGACCCGCCACGGCGCGGGGGCCCCGCAGCCACTAGGGTTGCCGGGCGCCTCCACCGATGAAGGGACCTCCCGATGACCACCGCCACCCCCTCCACCTCCGCCCCGCGACGACTCCGCGCCGGCGTGATCGGCCTGGGCTGGGCCGGCCAGCAGCACGTCGCCGCCTACGCCGCCGATCCCACCGTGGATCTCGTCGCGCTCTCCGCGATGGAGGACCATCTGCTCACCCGCTTCGGCGACGAGCACGGCGTCGAGCTGCGCTACCCGGACTGGCAGGAGATGCTCGAGAAGGCCGATCTCGACATCGTCTCCGTCGCCACGCCCACCTTCCTCCACGCGCCCATGGCGATCGCCGCCCTCGAGGCCGGTGTGCACGTCCTCACCGAGAAGCCGATGGCGCAGTCCGCCGAGGCCGCCCGCTCGATGGTCGAGGCCTCCCGCCGTACCGGGCGCATCCTCGAGGTGTCCTTCAACCATCGCCGCCGCGGCGACGTCGCCGCCCTCGCCCAGGTCATCGAGTCCGGCGTGCTGGGCGAGATCCACTACGCGAAGACCGGCTGGGTGCGCCGCGCGGGCATCCCGGGCCTGGGGACCTGGTTCACGCAGGCCGAGAAGTCCGGCGGCGGCGCCCTCGCGGACATCGGTGTGCACATGCTCGACATGACCCTGCACTTGCTGGGCGAGCCCGCCGTGCGCACGGCCTCCGCGAGCACCTACGCGGACTTCGGCCCGCGCGGGCGCGGCGGCTCCGGCTTCGGCATCTCCGACGTGGCCGACGGCGTCCCCTTCGAGGTCGAGGACCTCGCGACGGCCTTCCTGCGACTCGAGGACGGGGCGACCGTGCTGCTCGAGGCGAGCTGGGCGCAGATGATCCCCTCGGACCGCTGCTCGGTGACGCTGTACGGCACCGAGGGCGGCGCGGAGCTCGTCTTCGGTACGCCGGAGGGGGACCACCTCACCGTCTGGACCGAGGTCGCGGGGCTCCCCGCGGAGGTCAAGCCGGCCATCGGCCCCGACGGCCGCCATGCCGCCGCGGTCGCGGACTTCATCGAGGTGGTGCGCAACGGCGATCCCGCCGAGCACACCGGGGAGATCGCGCTGCGCCGCGCCGAGGTCCTCGAGGCCTGCTACCGCTCCGCCGCCGCGGGCGCCGAGGTGGGCATCGGCGCCTGAGCCCGGTCCCTGCCGCGCGCAGGGATGCAGGGAGAAGCCGCGAGCGGTGGACCGCCCAGGGGGAAGGGCGGCCCACTGCTCGCGGTGGTGCGGAGACGGGGTGGAGCATGCTCCGCCCCGTGCCGTCAGGCGGAGCGCCTGTCCTGGAGCTCCTCGGAGACGGAGCGGCGGGAGCTGCCGGCAGTGCGTGCGATCAGGTCGGCGTCGCTGTCGACCGTCTCCTCCGCCAGGTAGTCGAAGTGCTCGGCTGCGGTGTCATGCGTATCGGTGATCTTCATCGAGTCCTCCTCGGGAAGCAGGGGGCTGTTCATCGCCGGTTCACCCGGTGTGATCCACAGCATGGCACCGGAACCTCGGAGATTCGGGCACGACACCTGGAATGTGCATGACAGACCGTTCGGGAGGAACGATCCGCGCTCCCGCCCCCGCTCAGTCGTCGCTGCGAGGATCCCGCCGGCGGGCGGCCTCGCGCTCGGCCGCGTCGATGATCGCGTCCTCGCTCTCCTCGGCGCTCGGACCGTGCCGGCCGCGCAGGCCCAGGGCGATCCCGATCGCGAGGCCCAGGCCCACGCCCACCGCGCCGCCGGCCCAGATGTTGCCGAGCACCTCGATCCCCACGCCGATCCCGAGCATCGTGCCGATGAGGATGCCGAAGGGCAGCCAGGTGGCGTCGAAGGGGCGGCGCGGTCGGTCGGTCACGGGTCTCCTCAGGGCGAACGGTCCCGGACAGCGTAACGGGGGACGCCCGGCCCACCACCGCGCGGGTGATGGGCCGGGCGTCCCCGTCGGCCGTCGAGGGGATCAGCCGTTGAACTCGGCCGGGTGGGGGCCGGTGCGGCCGTCGCGCTCCAGGGCGTCGATCGCCGTGAGCTCCTCCGGCGAGAGGTCGAAGCCGAACACGTCGAGGTTCTGGGCGATCCGGGTCGGGGTCACGGACTTCGGGATGACCACGCGACCCTGCTGGAGGTGCCAGCGCAGCACCACCTGGGCGGCGGTGACGCCGTGGGCCTCCGCCGCGTCGAGCACGGCCTGGTCGGAGAGCACGGCGCCCTGCGCGAGGGGGCTCCACGCCTCGGTGACGATGCCGTGGCGGGCGTTCGCCGCGACGGTCTCGCGGTTCTGCAGCGCCGGGTGCAGCTCCACCTGGTTGATCACGGGCAGCTCCCCGCCGAGCTCGGTGAGTCGGTCCAGGTGCTCGGGCAGGAAGTTCGAGACGCCGATCGAGCGGGTGAGGCCCTCCGCGCGGAGCGCCTCGAGGGTCTGCCAGGCGCCGAGGTAGGCATCGGTCGCGGGGGCCGGCCAGTGGATGAGGAAGAGGTCCACGTGGTCCAGGCCCAGCTTCTCGAGGCTCGCCGCGAGCGCCGCGCGCGGGTCCTCGAGGTCGGCGACCCACAGCTTGGTGGTGACGAAGAGCTCCTCGCGGGGGAGGCCCGCGGCGGCGATCGCCCGGCCCACGCCGCGCTCGTTGCCGTACACGGCGGCCGTGTCGATGCTGCGGTAGCCGGCCTCGAGCGCGTGGCCCACGGCGGCGGTGGTCTCGTCGTCCGGGACCTGGAAGACGCCGAAGCCGAGCTGCGGGATGGAGCTGCCGTCGCGGAGGGGGACGGTGGGGACGGAGGTGGTCATGAGGGGTCCTTCCGGGTGGTGGTGCCGGCCGGGGTCGGCCGACGGGAGGTGGGTGAGGTGAGGGGAGCGGGTGGGGGGGGGCGCTGGGGTCACCGGGTCGCGAGCGCGGGCTCGGTGGCGGGGGTGACCTCCGCCGTGCCCCGTCGGCGCAGCTCGCCGCCGGGGGCGAGATCCGCGACGAGCAGGATCGTGAGGCCCGCGAGGGTGATCGCGGCGCCGGCCCACAGCGGGGAGGTGTAGCCGAGGCCCGCGGTGATGGTCACGCCGCCCACCCAGGCGCCGAAGGCGTTGCCGAGGTTGAACGCGGCGATGTTCGCGCCGGAGCCGAGCGTGGGCGCCGCGGACGCGTGGCGCATGATCCGCGTCTGGAGGGCCGGGACGGTCGCGAAGCCGAGGGCGCCCATGAGCACGAGCGCGACGATGGTCGCGACCTTGCTCTGCGCGGTGAGCGCGAAGATCACGAGGACCGCGGTCAGGGCGGAGAGCGCGACGACGAGGGTGAGGCTCACGTGCTTGTCCGCGGCGCGGCCGCCGAGGATGTTGCCGATGAACAGCCCGCCGCCGAAGAGCACGAGCAGCCACGGCACCGAGGAGGAGGCGAAGCCGGAGACCTCGGTGAGGGTGAAGGCGATGTAGGTGAAGGCGCCGAACATACCGCCGTAGCCGAGCACGGTCACGAGCATGGAGGCCCACACCTGGCCGGAGCGGAAGATCGTGAACTCGCGCAGGATGCTCCCGCCGTTCCTCTGCGGGGCGGCGACGCCGCGCGGCACGAGGACCGCGATGCCGATCAGGGCGAGGATCCCGATGAGGGTGATGGCCCAGAAGGTGGAGCGCCAGCCGGCGGCCTGGCCCAGCAGGGTGCCCAGCGGCACGCCGAGCACGTTGGCGATCGTGAGGCCCGCGAACATGAGCGCGATCGCGCCGGACTGCTTCTGCGGGGCGACCAGCGAGGCCGCGACGACGGAGCCGATGCCGAAGAACGCGCCGTGGGTGAGGGCGGCGATGATGCGGCCGGCGAGCATGGTCGCGTAGTCGGGGGAGAGCGCGGAGAGCAGGTTGCCGGCGATGAAGAAGGCCATCAGGGCCAGGAGGGCGCGCTTGCGGTCCACGCGGGAGAGCGCGACGGTCATGAGGATCCCGCCCACCGCGACGGCGAGGGCGTAGCCGGAGATGAGGCCGCCGGCGGTGGCCTCGGAGACGCCGAGGCTCGTGGAGACCTCGGGCAGGAGGCCGGCGATCACGAACTCGGTGAGTCCGATGCCGAACCCGCCTGCGGCGAGGGCGAGGAGTGCGAGGGGCATGAGGGGTGATCCTCCTGGTGTGCGGCGCGGGATAACCTGCGCCAGACGATGAAGCGCGTCTGCAGTAGTTGCAGACGCAAGGGAATCTGACGGACGAGATCGTTGCACACGCGCGCTATCGGCGCAAGGAGGGTATGCTGGGTGCGTTCGTACGAGTAAGGGAGGCCACATGGGCATCGCGGACGACGCCGTGGAGATCCGGGCACGGGGATGGCGCACGCTCGCCGCGCTCCACGGGCTCATCGAGGGCGAGCTCGAGCAGGCGCTGCAGAAGGAGCACCAGCTCTCCGTCGTCGAGTTCACCGTGCTCGACGCGCTGAGCAGGCAGGACGGCTGGCACATGCGCATGCGCCAGCTCGCGCGCGCCGCCGCGCTCTCCAGCAGCGCCACCACGCGCCTGGTCACCCGCCTCGAGGACCGCGGCCTGCTCGTGCGCATCCTCTGCACCGACGACCGCCGCGGCATCTACACAGAGCTCACCCCGCCCGGCCGCGCACTTCTCGAGGCCGCGCACCCCACCCACGACCGGGTGCTCGAGAGCGCCCTCGCCGAGGCCGCCGAGATCCCTGAGCTCTCCGACCTCGTCCGTGCGCTGCACGAGCAGGTGCCGGAGCCGGCCCCGGCCGGCTAGGTGGGCGGTGACCGGAGGGAGCCCGGTGGGTCCGGCGCTCCGCGGCTGAGCCTCGCGGCCCGCCTCATGCCGGCCGCCATGCGCGTGCGCCGCGCGGACCGCCACCACCGCACCCGCGAGGACGTGCGGCGCCGCCTCGCGCAGCTGACCCTCCGGCCCGAGCGGACCGACCGCCGCCCGGCCCACTGGCGGCTCGCCCAGCAGCTCGCCGTCGAGGCGCGGGTCGAGGTGCTGCTGCCCGTCTACCCGCTGGTCCAGCACGGCGGCACCGCGGAGACGGTCGTCCCCGTCGTCGCCCGCCTCGCCGAGGAGGCGGCGCGCCCGCTCGTGCTGCACGGCGATACCGCGGGCGGCACCATCACGCTCTCCGCGGCGCTCCTGCTGCGGGACAGGGGGAGGGCGGCGGATCTCACCGTCCTCATCGCCCCCGCCCTTGACCTGTGGATGCAGAACCCGGAGATCGACGCCGTGCAGCCCCACGACCCCTGGCTCGTGAGGGCCGGGCAGCTCGAGCTCACCGAGCGCTGGATCGGCGAGCACGGCGAGGATCCGGTGCTGAACCCGTTCCTCGGCGACCTCCGAGGACTGGGCCCGCTGCTGCTCTTCAGCGGCACGCGGGACCTGCTGAACCCCGACACGCGGCTGTTCGTGCGCCGCGCACGGCGCGAGGGGGGCCGATCGAGCACCACGAGGCGCCGGGCCAGATCCACGTCCATCCGCTGCTGCCGACCCCGGAGGGCCGTGAGGCGCGGGCGAGGATCGTCCGCGCGGTGCGGGAGGTGGCAGGCCGGGAGTGAGGTAGGCCCTGCCGGCTCTCAGCTGACCGGACGAGGCTGTCCGACGACGACGGCCACGCCGCGAGCGCGCAGCAGCTCCGACGTCCCTCGATGACCCGTCCTCGAGACGGTCGCGGACCGGGATGTCTTGCGGGGGCGACGCCGCAACGGAACGCCGCCACTCATCTCATCGACGTGCGCACCTCTCGGGCGATCACCGCCCCCGCCAGTGCGAAGAGCGAGACCGCGCTGACGCTGTGCAGGATCGTCGCCCATGGAGCGTGATCTGCGCCGCCGACCATGAAGGTGTCGGCCAGGGTCATCCCGGCCGGGAAGGACGCCACCAGGTAGCCGAGTGAGCCGAGCGAGAGCAGGCCGAGCATGATCATCGCGACGGTTCCGGCACTCACTCGCCCGCGCACGCCGAGGATTGCCACGATCACCGCGGTGACAGGTCCGATGAGGAGGGTGACCGTCATCAGTCCCCAGCCCATGGTGTCCTCGGAATCCCTCCCGTCGATGACGTCGTGGATCTCCTCCAGCGTGAGGTCGGGCATCGTGGCGAGCGGGTTGAGCACCTGGATCTGCAGTGCTGCGAAGGCCGCATAGGCCAGCACGGCTGCCGCTCCGACCGGGCCGACGAGGCGGGCGGGGAGCGAGGCGGAGGAGGTCATGCGGCGAGTATGCCGCCGCCGATCATCCAGTTCGTGGGGGTTCTGTGTCGAAAGCGGGGAGGTCCGCGATGGGTGTGGTGATGTCGCGCGTGCTCGTCATCGTCGACGGCTTCGCTCGCGGTCTGCTCGGTGGACCCTGACTCCTGGGCGTCACCCTCGCCGCGCCGCCGACGGCGTCATCCGGTGGGCCCCGTCGGGGAGGAGCAGTACGGCCGTGATGGTGCCCCCGGGCAGATTCGAACTGCCGACACCCGCTTTAGGAGAGCGGTGCTCTATCCCCTGAGCTACGGAGGCGTGGGCGCCGGCCCCGAAGTCGGGGCGTGACGCGGACCTCGGTCATCGTAGCGGGCCGTGGCAGGATCGCCGCATGCCGCACGCACACCGGGACCACCCTCACACCCCTGCGCCGAGCACCGCCGCGATCGTGCTCGCGGGCGGCGCCGCGCGTCGGCTCGCCGGCCGCGACAAGACCCGCCTGCCCGTCGGTGGCGTGCCCACCCTCGAGCGGGTGCTGCGCAGCGCGCCGGTGCAGCGACGGATCGTCGTCGGCCCCGAGGGGGAGGACGGCGCCGGCATCGCCGAGCGCCACGGAGCACGGTTCGTGCGGGAGGAGCCCGAGCTCGCCGGCCCCGCCGCAGCCCTCGCGCGCGGCGTCGCGGAGCTCGGGGATCTCGGCGACACGGCGCGGGTGCTCGTGCTCGGCGGGGACATGCCGCTGCTGCGCACGGAGACGCTCCACGCCCTGCTGGATCGGGCGGCGCTGGGCCGGGTCGCGGCGCTCGCCCGGGAGGACGGCACCGCCCAGTTCCTCACCGCCGCCTGGCCGCTCGCCCTGCTGCGCCAGGCGCTCGCCGCCGTCGAGCGGCCCGGCACCGGCTGGCAGGACCTCGCCCTGCGCGCGGTGTACGCCCAGCTCGCGCCCGAGCAGCTCGAGCTGGTCCCCGCGACGGGCGCCGAGGCCGCGGACCTCGACACCCCGGAGGACGTCGCCGCCGCGGAGCGCGCCGCCGGGCCCCGCATCGCCCTCGCCCAAATCGAGGTCTCCGAGGACGTCGACGCGAACCTCGAGACCGTGCGCCGTGCCGCCGAGCGCGCCGCGGGGGAGGGGGCGCGGGTGCTCGTGCTGCCCGAGGCGACGCTCACCCCCTTCGGCACGGACCTCCGCGCGGCCGCCGAGGCCCACGACGAGCGCTTCGCCGCCCTCCTCGAGGCGCTCGGCGAGCAGCACGGGCTGACGATCATCGCCGGCTCCTTCTCCCCGGCGGACGGCACCCGTGTGCACAACACCCTCCTGGTGCGCGGGGGCGGCGTCAGCGCGGAGTACCGC
This sequence comes from Brachybacterium horti, assembly GCF_054777615.1. Classification (NCBI taxonomy): domain Bacteria; kingdom Bacillati; phylum Actinomycetota; class Actinomycetes; order Micrococcales; family Dermabacteraceae; genus Brachybacterium; species Brachybacterium horti. The sequence goes on along the minus strand of NZ_BAAHAM010000001.1, from coordinate 275,163 downwards.
AAGATCCACCTCTACGACGCCTACGGGTCGCGGGAGTCGGAGACCGTCGCGCCGGGGGAGGAGCTCGTCGTGATCGAAGTCGACGGCGTGCGCATCGGCCTCGCGACCTGCTACGACGTGCGCTTCCCGGCGCAGTTCCAGGCGCTCGCCAGACGCGGCGCCCAGGCGGTCGTGCTGCCGCTCGCCTGGGGGGACGGGCCAGGGAAGAGCGATCAGCTGCAGGTGCTGCTGCGCGCCCGCGCTCTCGACGCGACCTGCGTGCTGCTCGCCGCGGACCAGGCCCCTCCGGCGGCGTGCGCGGGCCGGGCTCCGCGCGGGATCGGCGAGAGCGCCGTCATCGGTCCGCTCGGGCAGGTCCGCTCGCGCCTGGGCCGTGAGGAGGGCATGCTCCTCGCCGAGATCGACCTCGAGGAGATCGCGCAGGCGCGTCGAGCGCTCCCCGTGCTCGAGCACGGCGCGGGCGACTCCGCCCTGTGAGGCCGCGCGGGCCCCGCTGTGAGGCCCGCGACACCCCGCCGAGGTCCTGGACCCCGGGTGGGTAGAGGCCGGACGTAGCCTGCCGGGTATGACCACTCCTGTGCACCTCGCGCGCCCGCACGCGGCGTCGCCGCTCCTGCTCCGGCTCGCCCCGCTCGCGGCGCTCGTCGCCGCGGCGCTCCTGCTGCTGCTCACCGCGGCGCCGGCCTCCGCGCACGACTCGCTCGTCTCCTCCGATCCCGAGGACGGCGCGACCCTCGAGACCTCGCCCGAGCAGGTCACGCTGGACTACTCGGCGGACGTCCTCGACGTGAGCCCCGTCGTGCGGATCACGGGGGAGGGCGGCGAGGTGGTCGCCGAGCTCGATCCGGAGGTCGACGGGTCCACCGTCACCGCGGCGCTCGACGAGCCGCTCGCCGCGGGCGACTACGAGGTGCGCTGGCGCGTGGTCTCCTCCGACGGCCACCCCATCGAGGGAACCCAGTCCTTCACGGTCGAGCAGGGTGCCGCCGGCGCGCCGTCCGACGCCGGCGGGCGGACCTCCGCCCCGGCGAGCGACGCGGGCGGCGCGACGAGCGCTCCCGCGGAGACCCCCGCTCCCGCCGCGCAGACCGAGGACTCCGAGGGCGGGGCCCCCGTGGTCCTGATCGTCGTCATCGTCGTGGCCGTGCTCGCCGTCGCCGGCGGGGCCGTCGCCGCGCTGCGCCGGAAGAGGTGACCCCGGCCCCGCGGCGCAGGGAGCGAGCGCGCTCAGCGCCGCGGTGCGGGACGAGAGATCCGTGGCGCGGGCCCGGACATGACGGAACCCCCGGCGCCCTGGGGTGCCGGGGGTTCCTGCGGTCACGCGCGCCGCGAGGGCGCGGGACTCACTTGTTCTCGTCGCCGCCGAGGCCGAGCTGATCGCGAGCGGCGTCGCCCGCCTGATCGACCCCGCCGTCGAACTGATCCGGAGTGCGCTCCTTGATCTGATCGCTGGCACCGTCGATGCCCTGCTCGACCTGCTCGGAGTTCTCGCCGGCGACGTCCTTGGCCTTGTTCAGCGCGTCATCGAAACCCATGGTGAGACATCCTTTCGTCGCTGTACACGCCCCAACCGGGGCGACGGACTCCAACGTAGGCCCGTCCCCGTCGTGACACAAACGTGATCAGAAAAATGACGGAGAAGTGACCGAATCTGAGCGCACGGACGGGCGGGATGCGCGATCCGCGCAATACTGACTGCGTGAATGCGAGCAGTCCCGACTCCCCGGCCGTCGCCGGCACCTCCAGTGCCGCTGCGCCCGACGCCCCCCAGCCCGCCCCCGGGATGCACAAGTCCGCCCGCTGGGACCACGTGCTCTCCCTCCTCGCCCAGGAGCGGCGGCTGAGCGTCGCCGAGGTCGCCGCAGATCTCGGGATCAGCGAGTCCACGGTGCGCCGCGACTTCGTCGAGATGGAGCGCGCGCAGCTCGCGCGGCGCACCCACGGCGGGATCGTCGCCGTGGACGTCGCCTACTCCCTCGCCGCCTCCCCGCGCTCCACCGACCAGGACGGCGCCGACCGCGAGCGCGTCGCCGCGACCGCCGCGGCGCTCGTGACCCCCGGCCAGATCATCGGCGTGAACGGCGGCCGCTCCACCACCTCGACCGCGCGGCGGATCGTCGCCCGCCCCGACCTCGACTCCAAGGACGGCGTCCCCGGGCTCACCGTCGTCTGCGCCGCGCTGAACATCGCGCTCGAGACCGTGCTGCGGCCCTCGGTGCGCACGGTCGTCCTCGGCGGCGTCGCCGAGCCCTACTCCTTCGAGCTCACCGGCCCGCTCGCGACCGCGACGATGCGGGATCTGTGGCTGGACATGATGTTCGTGGGGACCGTCGGCCTCGACATCCATGCGGGGCTCACCTGCAACTCCGACGCCGAGGCCGGGGTCACCCGGACGATGATCGGGCACGCGAGGCGGGTCGTCGGCCTCGCGACCGCGGACAAGGTCGGCCACCGCGCGCTCGCCGGGATCTGCCCCGTCTCCGCCCTCACCGACCTCGTCATCGCGGGCCCCGTCCCCGAGGAGCTCCGGGCGCACCTCCAGGAGACCTCGGTGCGCCTGCACGAGGTGTGAGCCCGCCCGCGTCCGGGCGTCCGCGCGCGGCACGCCTGCACGTGCGGGAGCCCTGCTCCCGGTAGCGTGAGCGACCATGTGGAGTTTCCTGCGCGGGAAGAAGCGTTCCGAGGTCACGGCATCCCCGGCGGAGGGTGATCAGGCCCTGTCCGCCCTCGCCGATCGCGCCCGCGGTCGACAGCAGGACGGGCAGCAGGAGCAGCCGGCGGGGGACCGCCCGGCGTCCTCGCGCCCCGGTGGTCCCGTGAGCCCCGGCAGCCCCTCCGCCGCGCCCGCTCCGCGGTCCGCGCAGGACGGCGTGGGCATCGTCGTGCAGCACCGCCTGGACGCCGCCGGCAGCGTCGGCGCCGGCATCGCCCCCGAGCAGAGCGAGGACGACCAGCTCACCCCGCCGCGCGAGCACCGCCCGCTCAGCCGTGAGGACCTCGTCGCGGACGCCCTGGACCGCTGGACCCACCGGATCACCGGCGGGCGCACCGCCCCGTCCTTCCTCACGCAGATGCGGGCCGGCTCGACTGTCCTCGACCTCTCGCACTCCCATCCCTCGGGCCTCGCGCAGCTCCTCGCGGGCCGCGGGCCCACGCGCCTCTCCTCCCTCGTGCGCGAGGTGGGCGCGCTGGCCGACGCCCGCGCCCACGCCCGCACGATCCGCGAGATCGCCGAGCGCCACGCGGAGGAGGTGGGCCTGACCACCTGCCACCTCGGCATCGGTGAGGCCACCTGGAACCCGGAGGACGGCTCCGCGCCGATCCACGCGCCCGTCCTCGTGCGCCCCCTGACCCTGCGCCTGCGCGGCAACGCCCGCGAGGACGTCGAGCTCGAGATCGACGCGACCGCGGATCTGAACCCCGTGCTGCTGCGCGCCCTGCGGGACGCGGGCGTCGCGATCGACGCCCGCTCGCTGCTCGCGACCACCGACTCCACGCACGGCTTCGACCCCACCCCGGTGCTCGACGCGTTCCGGGCGCTCGGCCAGCCGCTGCCCGGCTTCCGGATCAGCCACGCCCTCGTGGTCGGCAACCTCATGGACGCCGCCGGCTCCGTCGCCACCGACCTGCGCACCGACCCCGCGGACTGGACCTCCTCCGACCTCGTCGCCGCCCTCGCGGGGGACGCCGAGGCCGCCCGCACCCTGCGCGAGGCGCGGGACGCGGAGGTCCCCGCCCTCGACGAGCGCGAGCTCGTCGCCGCCGTGGACCTCGACCACCAGCGCGTCGTCGAGCGGGTCCTCGCCGGCCAGGACCTCGCCGTCGCGGCCGGCCCGGGCGCCGGCACCCTGGACCTCGTCGTCGACCTCGTCGAGGAGCTCGGTGCGCGCGGCAAGAGCGTGCTCGTCGTCTCCCAGCGCCGCCGCAACCTCGCCCAGCTCGTCGAGATCGCCCGCCGCCGCGGGATCGACGAGCTCGTCTTCGACCTCTCCCCGGACCCGTCCCTGCAGCGCAACGCCTCCGCCGCGCTGCTGCGCAGCCTGCGCCGCGCGGGCAGCCACGTGCTCGGCCCCGAGGACGCGGACACCGAGGAGCTCGAGCGCACCCGCGAGATCCTCACCGGCCACGTCGAGGCGATGCACCGGGTGCAGGAGCCGTGGCAGGCCTCCGCGCACGACGCGATCTCCGCCCTCGCCGCGCTCACCCGCCGTCGCCCCGCGCCGCGCACCGTCGTGCGCCTGCGGGCGGACGTCGCCCAGCAGATGATCGGCGCGGACCGCGAGCGCTACGCGGACGCCCTGCGCGAGGCCTCCGAGGTGGGACTGCTCAGCACCGGCCCCGAGGAGACCGCCTGGTACGGCGCCCCCATCAGCACCGACACCCAGGCGCAGCGGGCCGCCGAGCTCGTGGACCTCCTGCGCGGGGAGCTCCTCCCCGCGCTGCGGAAGGCCTCCGTGGACACGGGCGTCGAGATCGGTCTCGAGCCCGCGGGCTCCGCCGCCGCGCTCGTCGAGCGGATCGCCCTGCTCGACCGCGTCGCCGAGCTCCTCGACACCTTCCAGGGCGCCGTCTTCGGCGCCGAGCTCGCGGACCTCGTCGCCGCCACGGGTGACAAGTCCTGGCGCGCCGAGCACGGCGTGACCATGGGCTGGGGCGTCCGACGCCGGCTGCGCCGCGAGGCCGCCGCCCTCCAGCGCCCCGCGACCCTCTCCCCGGACCTGCACGGCGAGCTCCAGAAGGCGCGCCGCGTGCGCGAGGACTGGCGCCGCGCCGCCGCCGGCAGCGGCACCACGCCCTCCGTCCCCTCCGGACTCGAGGAGGTCCGCACGCTCATCGCGCGCACCCAGAAGGTGCTCGACGAGCTCGGCGTGCTGCTCGCCGGCACGCCCGCCGGCGCGTCCCTGCAGACCACGTCCTTCACCGTCCTCGGGGAGCGCATGGACGCCCTGGACGCGGACCGCGCGGACCTCGTGCCGCTGCCGCGCCGCACCGAGCTGCTGCGCCGCCTCGAGTTCGACGGCCTGGGCGAGCTCGTCGAAGACCTCCGCCGGCGTCGCGTGCCCGCCGCCCAGGTCGGCGCCGAGCTCGAGCTCGCGTGGTGGCGCAGCGTCCTCGAGCTGATCGCGGGCGCCGAGCCCACGATCTCCGAGTACGACGGCACCTCCCTCTCCCAGGTCGCCGAGCGCTTCCGCCGGCTCGACGCGGAGCACCTCGCCGGCGCCGGCGCGCGCGTGCACGCCGCGGCGGACGAGGTGCGCGTCGAGACCATGAAGTCCTACCCGGACACCTCCCGGGCGGCGATCGCCGAGCTCGCCCGCGCCTCGACCGTCTCCGTGCGCGACCTCGCCGCGAAGTACGAGGACATCCTCTTCCGCGCCCGACCGGCCTGGCTCGCCTCGCCCTACCTGGTCCCGCAGGTCATCCCGCGCGGCCGCCACTTCGACGTGGTCATCGTCGCGGACGGCGGCCGCCTGCCCACCGCGGCGGCGCTCCCCTCGATCGTGCGCGGCACCCGCACCGTGGTCGTCGGCGACCCGCTCGAGTACGGCGGCGACTCCGAGCCGAGCCTGCTGGACGACATGCTCCGCATCGCGCCTCACGTCGAGCTCGCCCGTGACCCGCAGCCGGCCCGCGAGGGACTGCGCGCCTTCGCCCGCCGCCGCGCGCTCGGCGCGGGCACGGTCGCCGTGCCGAGCCCGATCCCGCCGGAGGACGACCGCCTGGTGCGCGTCGAGAACGGCCGCGGCCCCGTCACCGAGTCCATGGAGTACGTGGAGTCCACCGAGGCGGAGCTGCGCAAGGTCACCGACCTCGTCATCGAGCACGCCCGCTCCCGCTCCGAGCGGTCCCTCGCGGTGCTCACCTTCACGCCCGAGCACGCGCGCCGGCTCATGGAGCGGATCATGAGCACCGTCTCCGTGGTCCCCGCGCTGCGCTCCTACTTCGACCCGGACGCGACGGAGTACTTCACCGTGCTGCCCGCCGCGCAGGCCAGCAGCATCGTCCGCGACGACGTCATCGTCTCGGTGGGCTTCGGCAAGACCCCGCACGGCCGCCTGCTGCACCGCTTCGGTCCGCTCTCCGAGGCGGGCGGCCGCAAGGCCCTCGCCACGGTGATCACCCGGGCCCGCGGCCGCACCACCGTCGTCTCCGCGATCGACGTCGAGGACCTCGATCCGGCGCGGCTGCGCACCGAGGGCGCCGAGGACCTGCGCGCGATGCTGTGGGTGCTGCGCGGCGGTCAGGACGTCCCGGTCGTCCCGCACGTCTCCGCCCTCGCCGGGAGCACGGAGCCCGTGCCGGCGCCCCTCGCGCCGAGCCCCGCCCCGGCGCCCGCGGAGGAGCCCCGCACACCCGCCGCCCCGTCGGACGACGCCGAGGTCCCGGCCGCGGACCTGTCCGAGGAGGACATGGACGCCGCGATCGAGGCGGCTCTCGCGCGGAAGTCCTCCGCGGACGAGCCCGCCGAGGCTGTCGTCGAGGACGGCGCCGACGAGCCCGTCGAGGAGACCGCCCCGACGGCGGAGGATGCCCCCGAGGGCGCGCAGGCCGAGGCCGCCGAGGCCGACGCCGTCGATCCCTCCGGCGAGCCTGCCGACGCGGAGCCCGCAGCTCCCGCCGACCCCGCCGACCCGGCCGACGAGCCCGTCGCGGAGCCCGCCGACGAGCCCGCGGCCGCGCCCACCGCGCCGCGCGAGCTCGAGACCGACGCCCTCGTGCGCGACCTCGCCGACCGCCTCTGGCGGATGGGCCTGCAGGTCGAGCGCGAGTTCGGCCCCACCCCGGACCGGATCGAGCTGGCCCTCGGGCACCCGGATCTCCCCGGCCGGCTGCTGCTGGCCGTGGACACCGACGGCGCCCGGTACGTCGAGACCGCGAGCCAGCGCGAGCGCGACCGCCTGCGGGCCGAGCGCCTCGAGGCCGCGGGCTGGGCGACCGAGCGGGTCTGGTCCTGGGCGCTGTTCATCGATCCCGACGGCGAGGCCGAGCGGATCCGCCGCGCCACCGAGCGCGCGCTGCGCATCGTGCAGGCCGAGGAGAGCACCGACTCCCCGGCGGGTGTGGGCACCATCCGCCATCGCCTGCCGCGCCCGCAGATCCCCGCCGGCCACCCGCTGAGCTTCTACTCGAGCGAGGACTTCGACGAGGTCGTGGAGTACATCTGCTCCGACGGCCGCGCCCGCCTCGAGGAGCACCTCGCGACCGAGGTGCGCAGCTTCCTCGGCTTCGAGAGCCGCTCGGTGCTGCTGGACGTCTCCGTCTCGAGCGCGATCCGCCGCTACCAGGAGCGCCAGTGAGCGGCCGCGTCGTCATCTCCTCGCTGACGGGCCGCCCGATCCCCTGGGAGGACCCGGAGGACCACGCCGGTCCCGCCGGGGCCGCGGCGCGCGGCGAGGAGCCCAAGGTGCTCCCGGACCGCGTCCGCGAGGACGCGCCCGAGCCCGGCGCCGACGAGTCCAACGACTCCCGCCTCGCCCGCGACCGGCCCCCGCACTGGGGGACCGGCGCCTGAGCGGGTCGTTACGCTGGTCGGCATGACATCCAGCGCAACCACCGTCCCCGCCCCCTCGACCGCCCGCATCGCCGTGATCGGCGCCGGGAACATGGGCGGCCCCGTCGTGCGCACCTTCCTCGCCGCCGGCGCCCGCGGGGAGAACGTCCACGTCGCGAACTCCACCCCCGGGAGCAGCGAGCGCGCCGCCGGCGAGCTCGGCGTCACCGCCGCCGCGAGCCGCTCCGAGGCGCTCGCCGGCGCGGATCTCGTCGTGCTCGGTGTGAAGCCCTACCAGGTGATCGACCTGCTCGGCGAGATCGCCGACGAGCTGCCCGAGCAGGCCGTCGTGTTGTCCCTCGCCGCCGGCGTGACCCTCGAGGCGATGGAGGGCGCGCTGCCCGCCGGCCGCCCCGTCGTCCGCTCCATGCCCTCCACGCCGATCGCCGTGGGCGAGGGCGCCGTCGGCCTCATGCGCGGCGCGAGCGTCACCGACGAGCAGTACGGCTTCGTCGAGGAGCTCTTCTCCCGCGCGGGCGTGGCCGTGACGATCACCGAGGACCAGGTGCACGCCTTCATCGGCGCGGCCGGCTCGCTCGTCGCCGTCGTCTACGCGCTGCTCGAGTCCATGACCGACGAGGCCGTGCGCCAGGGCCTCAAGCGCGACCTCGCCGCGCAGCTCGTCCAGCAGACCGTCCGCGGGGCCGCGACCGTGCTCACGGAGACCGGCGTCCACGCGGCCGTCGCGAAGAACGCCGTCACGAGCCCCGGCGGCACCACCGCCGAGGCCCTCGCCGAGTTCGAGCGGCAGGGCGTGCGCGGGTCGATCGCGAGCGCCATGCAGGCCGCCGCGGACCGCTCCCGCGCCATGACCGGGGACTGATCCCGCCTCCCTGCGAAATCGAGACCCGGCCCCGTCGCCCCGCTCCTCCTCGAGCCGGGGCGGCGGGGCCGCTCGGTGCTACTTCGCCTGGTGCGTGAAGCGGTCGATCTTCGTCGTCTCACCCGCGACGATCACCACGTCGTGCGCCTCGACGACCGTGTCCGGGCTCGCGTAGCGGAACTCCTTGCCGGGGGACTTCACGCCCACCACGGTCACGCCGTAGGTGCGGCGGATGTCCGCCTCGGTGAGGGAGAGGCCGTGGATCGAGCGCGGCGGCCGCATCTTCACGATCGCGAAGTCGTCGTCGAACTCGATGAAGTCCAGGAGCCGGCCGTTGACCAGGTGGGCGACGCGGCTGCCCGCATCCGCCTCCGGGAACACCACGTGATGGGCGCCGATGCGGCGCAGGATCTTCCCGTGCGCGGCGGAGATCGCCTTCGCCCAGATGACCGGGCCGCCCAGGTCCACGAGGTTCGCGGCGATGAGCACGCTCGACTCGATCGAGGAGCCCACGCCCACCACCGCGACCTTGAAGTCGCTCGCGCCGACCTCGGCGAGGGCCTCCGCCTGGGTGGCGTCCGCCTGCACCACATGGGTGAGGTGCGCGGCGTGCGCCTGGACGAGGTCCGCGTCGGTGTCCATGGCGAGCACGCGGGTGCCCAGCCGCTCGAGGGTGAGGGCGAGCGCGGCGCCGAAGCGGCCCAGGCCGATCACCAGCACGCCGCTGGCTTCCGAACGGGATCGGGGCACGGGGTTCCTCCTGGGGGCTGGGGGATCGGGGCGGACTATCGGGAGGCTGCCGATCAGGCTCTGCTGTTCTGCTGATCTCCTATCGCTCGCAAGCTCGCGGTACGTCGATCAGCCGACGATAGGACGTTCTGAGGGGAAGCGCACCATCCGGGTGCGCGAGCGCAGCGCGAGCGCCGCACCGAGGGTCACGGGGCCCACACGGCCGATGTACATGCACGCGGCGAGCACGAGCTTCGCCCCGGTGGAGAGCTCGTCGGTGATCCCGTAGCTGAGGCCCACCGTGCCGAAGGCGGAGAGCACCTCGAACAGCGACTGGTCCAGCGTGAACGAGGTCAGCCGCAGCAGCGCGAAGGTGCCCGCGAGGACGACCGCGGAACCCATGACGAGCACGCCGATCGCCTGGCGGATCGTCTCCTGCGGGATGCGGCGCTGGAACACCTCGACGTCCTTGTTGCCGCGCATCTCCGCCCAGATCGACAGCACGAGCAGCGCGAAGGTCGTCACCCGGATGCCGCCCGCGGTCGAGCCGGAGCCGCCGCCGATGAACATGAGCACGTCCGTCAGCAGGCGCGACTCCCCGGTCAGGTAGCCCACGTCGAGGATCGCGAAGCCTCCCGAGCGCGGCATGATCGCCGTGAACCCCGACGCCAGCAGCTTCTCGCCGATCCCGAGCGGTCCCAGCGTCATCTCGTTGGACCACTCCATGACGAGGTACCCGAGCCAGGCGACGGCGAGCAGCAGGCCCGAGGTCGCGAGGGTCAGCTTCACGTGCACGGACCAGCGGCGCGGGCGGCGCCACTTCTTCACGACCACGAGGATCACGGGGAAGCCGAGGGACCCCACGAGCACCGCGAGGCCGATCGGCACGAGGAACAGCGGGTCGCTCGCGTACTGGGTGACGCCCTCCGCCTCCGGCACGAAGCCCGCGTTGTTGAAGGCGCTGATCGCGTAGAACATGCCGAGGAACACCGAGCGCCAGAACGGATGGTCGGTGATGATCATGTACGGCGTCAGCGCGATGAAGGTGAGCACCTCGAAGGTCGTCGAGGTGATGACGATCGTGCGCAGCACCCCGCCCACCTCCGCGATGGACTCCGAGCGGGTCTCCGTCGCGGTCCCGATCCGCTGCGCGAGGCCGATGCTGCGGGCCACGGAGAGCGTGAGCAGGGAGGCGAGGGTCAGCATGCCCATGCCGCCCAGCTTCACGGCGACCATGATCACGGTGAGCCCGCCGTCGGACCAGTGCGCACCCGTGTCCACCGTCGACAGCCCTGTCACGCAGATCGCGGAGATCGCGGTGAACAGGGCGTCCACGAAGGGGGTCGTGGAGCCGTCGGCCGTCGCGAAGGGCATCATCAGCAGCACGGTGACGATCGCGATGAGGCCCGTGAAGGCGCCGAGCGCGAGCCGGGCGGGGGTGGGCTTCGTGAGGCCGCGCAGGGTGGCGCGCCAGCCGCTGTGCAGCGGGGTCGGGGCGAGCGTCCCGGGCGGGGCCTTCACGGCACGGGAACGGCCTCGTCCCATGTCACGCCCCTTCCCTGTGCACCGTCCCGTGCGCCCCGGTGGCGCCCGACGCGGGGGAGTCTACGTCGAGCAGTGCGCTGACCTCGGTAGGCTTCGGCGCATGCATGACGGAGCGATGGCGACCGGGGTGGTGTGGGACGACGCGCTGCGCGACTACGACTTCGGCCCGTACCACCCGATGTCCCCGATCCGGCTCGATCTGACCCGCACCCTCGCCGCGGCGACCGGGCTGCTGGACCGTCCCGGAGTGGTCACCCTGCCCGCTCCCGTCGCGACCGACGAGCAGCTGCTTCGCGTCCACGAACCGGAGTACCTCGCGGCCGTGCGCCGCGCCTCGGAGCCCGGCGCCGAGTGGGAGGACCTGCTGCGCTTCGGGATCGGAGGGGACGACGTCCCGTCCTTCCCCGGCATGCACACCGCCTCCGCACGGATCGCGGGCGGGGCGATCGCCGCGGTCGACGCGATCCTCGACGGTCAGGTGCGCCGCGCCGTGCACGTCGCCGGCGGGATGCACCACGCGAAGCCCGGCGCCGCCTCCGGCTTCTGCGTCTACAACGACGCCGCGCTCGCCGTGCGCCATGCGCTGGACCGCGGCGCCCGCCGCGTGCTCTACGTCGACGTCGACGTCCACCACGGGGACGGCGTGGAGCGCGCCCTGTGGGACGAGCCCGCCGCGATCACCCTGTCGATCCACGAGACGGGGGAGCGGCTGTTCCCCGGCACCGGGTTCGTGCAGGACACGGGCGGTGCGGGCGCCCTCGGCTCCGCGATCAACGTGCCGCTGCCGCCCCGCACCGACGCCGACGGCTGGGTGCGCGCGATCCGCGCGGTCGTCCCGGCGCTCGCCCGCGCGATCGGCCCGGACCTCCTCGTCACCCAGCACGGCGCGGACACCCACCGCTCGGACCCGCTCGCGGATCTCGGCGTGACGCTCGAGGCGCAGAGGGAGGTCATGCTGCTGCTGCGGGAGACGGCCGACGAGGTCTGCGAGGGCCGCTGGCTCTCCCTCGGCGGCGGCGGCTACGCAGTGATCGACGTCGTGCCCCGCTCCTGGGCGCACCTCGTGGCGGTCGCGACCGGCGAGGCGATCCCCGCGGAGGCCCCGCTGCCTCCGGAGTTCCTCGAGGCCGCCGCTCGCGCCCGCGAGGAGAGCGGCCTCTCCCCGGAGCCCGGCATCCTCACCTTCGGCGACGGCCGCCCGCTCGCGGTGCGCGACTGGGAGGGTGGCTACGACCCCGAGGACGACCTCGACCGGGCGGTCCAGGCGGCCCGCCGCGGCGCCTTCCCCGAGTGGGGCCTGGATCCCTTCCTCGACTGATCGCCCCGCCCGCCCCGGACCGGGACGGGCGGCCTGCCACAATGGCGCCGAACCGCACGCCGAGGGGGAGACATGACCACCACGCCCGCCGCCGTGCTCGGCACGTTCGCCGAGCACCTGCGCACCCTCGAGCTGCCGCTGCCCGTGGACGGCGCGGAGGACGCCCGCCGTGAGGTCACCGCGGCGCTCACCCAGCTCGACGACCACGTCATCCCACGCGTGGAGTCCCTCGACGCGCCGCTGCTGGTCGTCGTCGGCGGGTCGACGGGCGCCGGGAAGTCGACGCTCGTGAACTCCGTCGTGGGGGAGGCGGTGAGCCGCTCGGGCGCGATCCGCCCGACGACCCGTCGGCCGGTCCTGCTCCATCACCCGGCCGACGAGCCCTGGTTCACCGGCACCCGGATCCTGCCCGGCCTCGCCCGCGTGACCGGCAGCGGCGGCGGCACCACGGCGGAGGCGGAGGACGCCTCGGTCGCGGCGACCTCCCTCGAGCTGCGCTCCCTGCCCGCGATCCCGCAGGGCCTCGCCCTGCTCGACGCCCCGGACATCGACTCGGTCGCCGCGGGCAACCGCGAGCTGGCCCGGCAGCTTCTGCGCGCCGCGGACCTCTGGCTCTTCGTCACGACCGCGAACCGCTACGCGGACGCCGTGCCGTGGGAGGTGCTGCGCACCGCCGCCGAGCGCGACGTGACCGTCGACGTCGTCATGAACCGGGTGCCGGAGGCGCCGGGCGTCGCCGAGGAGCTCGCCGGGGACCTCCGCGCCATGCTCGAGCGGCAGGGCATCGACGCGGACCACCTGCTGCTCGTCCCCGAGACCCGGCTCGACGCGGAGGGCATGGTCCCCGCGGAGGTCATCGCCCCGCTGCGCGAGCGCCTCGTCTCCCTCGCGGAGGACGCCGAGACCCGCGGCCGCATCGCCCGGCGCACCCTCGCGGGCGCCGTCGGCGGGCTCGCCGCCTCCGCCCGGGAGATCGCCGCCCACGCCGCCGCCCAGCACGAGGAGGCGGAGCGGCTCGAAGGCGAGGTCGACGCGGCCTTCGCGGCGAGCCGCGAGAGCATCGACGAGGCCGTCGGCGACGGCTCGCTGTTGCGCGGCGAGGTGCTCTCCCGTTGGCAGGACGTCGTCGGCACGGGGGAGTTCCTGCGCGGCGTGGAGAGCCTCGTGGGCCGCCTGCGGGACCGCATCGGCATGGCGCTCACCGGCCGCACCGCCCCCGCGGTGAAGGCCGAGCAGGCGCTCGGCGCGAGCCTCGTCCACGTGATCATCGACGAGACGGCGCGCGGCGCGGAGCGGGCGGACACCGCCTGGCGCCGCAGCCCCGCCGGCCGCTCCCTCGCCGAGGGCCACGACCTCTCCCGCCTGCCCGACGGCTTCGGAGAGGAGGCCGCCGCCTCCATCCGCGCCTGGCAGGGGGACGTGCTGGACCTCGTGCGCACCGAGGGCGCGGACCGCCGCACGAAGGCGCGCGTGCTGTCCCTCGGCGTCAACGTGCTCGGCGTCGCGCTCATGGTGATCGTCTTCGTCTCCACCGCCTTCATCCCGACCGGCCTCGAGGTGGGCGTCGGGGCGGGCGCGGCGGTCGTGGGGCAGAAGCTGCTCGAGTCGATCTTCGGCGACGAGGCCGTGCGGCGCATGGCGACCGTGGCCCGGGAGCGGCTCACCGCCCGCCTGGACGCGCTCGTGAACAGCCGCACCGCCCCGTTCCGCGAACGGCTGGACGCCCTCGGCGACCTCCGCGGGGGAGAGCTGCTGAGCAGGGACGCCGACGCCCTCGAGCAGCTCGCCGCCTCGATCCGGGAGCAGGCATGAGCCCCCGCCTCGGGCGCCGCGGCAGCCGCGCCGGCGTGGGCCTCGCCGAGCGCATCGAGGCTCTGGACCGGGCCGCCGCGGTCATCGCCCCCGTCGCCCCCGAGTCGGAGGGGGAGGCCGTCGCCGCGGTCCTCGAGCGGATCGACCGTCGCCGCGCGCTCTCCGCCGAGCACACGATCATCGGCTTCTTCGGGGCGACCGGCTCCGGGAAGTCCTCCCTCGTCAACGCCGTCGTGGGGCGTGAGGTGACGCGGGCCGCCGTGCGCCGCCCCACGACGGGCCACCCGGTCGCCGCGGTCGTCGGCGAGACGGGCGCCGATCCGCTGCTGGACTGGCTGGGCGTCGAGGACCGCCACCTGCTGGACGGCACCGGGGCCGCGCTCGAGCAGGCGGCGCTCGCCGTGCCCAGCTCGCGCCGCGCCCGCCGCGAGGACCAGGGCGCCCCGGGGATCGTGCTGCTGGACCTCCCGGACATGGACTCCGTCGAGGCGGCGAACCGCGCGATCGTCGAGCGCATGACCGGCATGGTGGACGTGCTCGTCTGGGTCACCGACCCCCAGAAGTACGCCGACGCCGTGCTCCACCAGGAGTTCGTGCGCCCCCTCGCGGGGCACGACGCGGTGACCGTGCTCGTGCTGAACCAGATCGACCGCATCCGCGAGGACGAGCGCCGTCCCGTGCTCGCCTCCCTCGAGGGGATCGCCCGCGCGGACGGCCTCACCTCCGCCCCGGTGCTCGCGACCTCGGCGACGACCGGGGACGGGGTCGAGGAGCTGCGTGATCGGCTCGTGCAGGTCGCCCGGTCCCGCGGGGCGATCGCCGAGCGGCAGCGGGCCGACGTCACCGCCGCCGCGACCCGCCTGCGCGCGGCCGCGGAGCCCGCCGGCATGGCGGCGCAGAGCTCCGAGCGGGAGCGTGCCGCGCTCACCGCCGACCTCGCCGTCGCGGCCCGCGTCGAGCCGGTCGCGACCGCCGTCGGCGCCTCCTACCGCCACCGCGCGGCGGGGAAGGTGGGCTGGCCGCCGCTGCGCTGGGTGCGCCGCTTCCGCCCGGATCCGCTGCGCCGCCTGGGGATCGGACAGGAGCGGGACGCGAACCGTCTCGAGCGCACCTCCCTGCCCGAGCCCGATGCCGCGACCCGGGCCCGCGCCTCCGGCGGGGTGCGGCGCTTCGCGGACTCCGCGAGCGCGGGCGGCAGCGACCCCTGGCGCTCGGCCGTGCGCCGTGCGGCCCGCTCACGCGAGGAGGAGCTCCCGGACGCCCTCGACCAGGCGGTCGCGGAGGCGGATCTCCGGGCCCGCTCGGGCTCGTGGTGGTGGCCGGTGCTCGACGTGCTGCAGTGGCTCGCCGTCCTCACCTGGGTGGTGGGCCTCGGCTGGCTGGCCGTGAACGCGGGCCTCGCCTTCCTCGGCATGCCCCCACTGCCGGTCCCGATGCTCGAGGACCTCCCCGTCCCCGTCCCGCTGCCCACCGCGCTGATCGTGCTGGGCGTGGCGGTGGGGGTGCTGCTCGCCGTGCTCGGCACGGTGATCGCGGCGCTCGTGGGCACCTGGCACCGCCGCCGCGCGCGGCGGATCCTCACCGACCGGGTCGAGGATGTGGGCTCGGGGCTCGTCGTCGCGGAGGTCGACGCGGAGCTCGAGCGGGCCCGCGCGGCGGATGTGGATCTCGCGCTGGCGGCCGGCACGGCCCGCTGAGTCCGATCTCGCATCGGCGGCCGTGGCCGTCCGGGTGATCCGCGTGTAAAATGGGTGGTCGACCGTGGCGCCGGACCCGCGCGCACCCGGTGCATGAGCACCGGCGTGGTGCATCCGCGGGCCGCGCATCCCCGATCCGTCGATCCGCACGCAGGCTCATGCCTGCAGAACAGAGGCACCCATGGGTTCTGTCGTCAAGAAGCGTCGCAAGCGCATGTCGAAGAAGAAGCACCGCAAGCTCCTCCGGAAGACCCGCCACCAGCGCCGCAACAAGAAGTGAGCGCTCGCTGAGCGACATCGGGGCCCCCGTCGGATTCGACGGGGGCCCCGATGCGTCGGTGCGTCGTGGGGAGGGGTGGCGGCTCAGCGGCGCAGCAGGCGCCGCCACAGGGGCCGCTTCGCGAGCGCGGTGCGCAGGGCGGCGGCGTCGACCCGGTAGCGGGCGTGGACGGCGCCGTCCACGATGATCACGGGAACGTCGTGGTTCCAGTCCGCGAGCAGAGCGGGGTCCTCGTCGATGTCGCGCACCTCGACGGCGCTGCCGGCGCGGTCCGCCTCGGCGCGCACCACGGGGAGCGCCTCGTCGCACAGGTGGCAGCCCTCGCGGGTCAGGTACAGCACCCGGGCTTCCGGGTCCGTGGGGGAGGGGATGCGAGAGGTCATGGGAAGCACTGTAGCCATCGCCGGGACGCGGCAGGGGCCGCTCACCGCCGTGGCGGGAGCGGCCCCTGTGCGTATGAGGGGAGGGTTCGGCTGCGGGTCAGGCCGCGGTCGGGGCGGTGAACTCCGCCTCGACGACGATCTTCACCGAGTCGCTGACGAGCACGCCGCCGGCCTCGAGCGCGGCGTTCCAGGAGAGCCCGAAGTCCTTGCGGGAGATCGTGGTCTCACCGGTGAAGCCGGCGCGGTAGGTCCCGAAGGGATCGGTCGCGGCGCCCTCGTAGGTGAAGTCGAGGGAGATCTCGCGGGTGGTGTCGCGGATCGTGAGGTCGCCGACGAGCTGGTCGCCCTCCACGCGGGTGGAGACGAAGGTGATCGTCGGGTAGGTCTCGGCGTCGAAGAAGTCCGCGGAGCGCAGGTGGCCGTCGCGGTCCGCGTTGCCGGTGGAGATGGAGGCGACCTGGAGGGTCGTGGAGAACGCGAGGTCCTTGTCGGACTCGCCGACGGTGAGGGTGCCCTCGAGCTCGCCGAAGGTGCCGCGCACCTTGGAGATGCCCGCATGGCGGACGGTGAAGCCCGCGGAGGTGTGGGCGGCGTCGAGGGTCCAGGTGCCGGGGGTGAGGTCGCTCATGCGAGATCCCTTTCTGTCTGTCGTTCTGCTGACCCGGGGCGAGCGCCCCGGGCTTGTGCTTGAAATCTAAACTGTTCTGGCGGAGAATGCAACCGGGACTCGTCCCGATGAATAGGAGAACGTGATGCACACCACCCCGTCAACCGTGGAGACGGCCTCGACCCCCGGGGACCTCTGGCTCTCCCGCGAGGAGCAGGAGGCCTGGCGGCAGTACCTGTACGCCACCACGCTGCTGAGCGAGAAGCTCTCCGAGGCGCTCGAATCCGCCCCCGGGATCGATCTGACGCTGGGCGAGTACGAGATCCTCGTGCGCCTCTCCGAGGCCGACGGCGGCGCCATCCGCATGTCCGACCTCGCCGACCAGGTCGTCCATTCGCGATCGCGCCTCACCCACACCGTCACCCGCATGGAGCGCCGCGGTCTCGTGGAGCGCGTGCGCTGCGCCGCCGACGGCCGCGGCCGCGAGGCGCACCTCACCGCCGTCGGCCGCCGGCTGCTCGAGCAGGCCGCCCCGGTCCACGTCCGCTCGGTGCGGGACCGCCTCGTCGACGTCATCGGCCACGACGACCTCCTCGAGCTGGGCCGGATCCTCGCCCGGACGCTGCCGGAGGACGCCCCCGTCGCCCTCGGGTGTCCGGCACCTCACGCAGGGGCTCCCGCAGGCGACTGATCCGCAGGTTCCGTTGGTACCGTGCGGGCGAACGGACCGGAGGAGGATCCTGCCGCCATGACCACGACCACCGTCCACCTCGTCCGCCACGGCGAGGTGCACAACCCCGAGCGCATCCTCTACGGGCGCCTGCCCGGGTACCGCCTCAGCGAGCGCGGGGAGCGGATGGCGCAGTGCGTCGCGGGGCACCTGGCCGGCAACGACGTGACCCTCGTGCGGGCCTCCCCGCTGCTGCGCGCGCAGCAGACGGCCGCGCCGATCGCCGCCGCCCACGGCCTGGACGTCTCGCAGGACCAGCGCCTCATCGAGTCCGCGAACCACTTCGAGGGGCAGCGGATGGGCCACGGCGACGCCAAGCTCACCGACCCCCGCAACTGGCGCTGGTTCGCCAACCCGCTCCGCCCCAGCTGGGGGGAGCCGTACCGCGAGCAGGTCTCCCGTGTCACCGCCGCCATGCATGCCGCGCGCGCCGAGGCGGAGGGCCACGAGGCCGTGCTCGTCCTGCACCAGCTGCCCATCTGGCTCACGCGCCTGAGCGCCGAGGGCCGCCCGCTCGTCCACGACCCGCGCCGCCGCGAATGCGGCCTGTGCTCGGTGACCAGCTTCCGCTTCGCGGGGCCGCACCTCGCCGGCGTGGACTACACCGAGCCCGCGCAGGAGCTGTACGCGGGCGCCGTCGACGCCACCGGAGGCCGGCTCACATGACCCGATCCACCAGGCGCCGGTTCCTCGCCGGCTCCGGGGGGCTGCTCGGCGCGGCGCTCCTGGCCGCCTGCGGCGACACCGACACCTCCTCCCGCTACGACTCCGGCTACGTCTCCGGGGACGGCGTGACCACCGAGATCCCCGCCGCCGACCGCGCCGAGCCGCTCACCGTCACCGGCAACACCTACGAGGGGGACGCCTTCTCCTCGGAGGACGCCCGCGGGCACGTGCTCGTCATCAACGTCTGGTACGCCTCCTGCCCGCCCTGCCGCAAGGAGGCCCCGGAGCTGGAGAAGATCCACCAGGACTACGCCGACCAGGACGTCCAGCTCATCGGTGTCAACGTGCGCGACGAGGAGGGCCCCGCCGCGGCCTTCGAGAAGAAGTACGGCATCACCTACCCCTCGATGCCCGATCTCGACGCCCAGATCATGTACTCCCTGCGCGGCCAGGTCGCCCCCAACGCGGTCCCCTCCACCCTCGTCCTCGACACCGAGGGCCGGGTCGCCGCGCGCATCTCCGGCGCCGCGGACCCCTCCGTGCTGCGGGCCATGCTCGACCGGGTGCTCGACGAATGAGCGGGACGGACATCGGCCAGGCCTTCCAGGCCACCGCCCTCTCGGGCTCCCTTCTGCTCGCCCTCGCGGTCGCCGCCGCGGCCGGGCTCGTCGCCTTCCTGTCCCCGTGCGTGCTGCCCGTGGTCCCCGGCTACCTCGGCTACGTCTCCGGCCTCGCCGGGCAGGGCTCCACCACCGGCACCGGGCCGGGCGTCGTGCGCCCTCCCGCCCGCCCCAGCACCGGGCGCATGCTCGCCGGCAGCGGCCTCTTCGTCGCCGGCTTCACGATCGTCTTCATGGTCCTCGGCGGCTTCGCCGGGACCCTCGGCTACCTGCTGCAGGCCCACGCCGTGCTCATCAACCGCATCGCCGGCGTCGTCGTCATCCTCATGGGCCTCGTGTTCATGGGCGTGTTCCCCGGCCTCAGCGGCACGAAGTCCCTCACCGGCCGCCGCCCCGACGCCGGCCTGCTGGGCGCCCCGCTCATGGGCATCGTCTTCGGCCTGTCCTGGACCCCGTGCATCGGCCCCACCTACGCCGCGATCCTCGGCCTCACGCTCGACGGCTCGGGCGGCGGCGCCGCGACCCGCGGCGCCCTCCTGTCCCTCGCCTACGCCCTCGGGCTGGGCATCCCCTTCGTCCTCTTCGCCCTGCTGTTCGAGAAGGCGCTCGGCCTCAGCCGCGCGCTCTCCCGGCACCGCCGCAGCATCGGCCTCCTCTCCGGAGCGCTGCTCATCGCCATCGGCGTGCTGCTGCTGACCGGGCAGTGGGCCCAGTGGACGGCCGCCCTGCAGGGCGCGATCGCGACCTTCGAACCGGTGGTGTGATGACCCGCAAGCGAACGACGGACACGACGCCGGGGAGCGAGAGCGCCGGCCCGGACCGCTCCGACTCCTGGAGCAGCAAGCAGGAGCCCGTGAGCGTCCCCTCGCTGGGACTGCGCGGCACCCTGCTGTTCCTCTGGCGCCAGCTCACGAGCATGCAGACCGCCCTCGTGCTGCTCATGCTGCTCGCCGTCGCCGCCGTGCCCGGCTCGCTCTACCCGCAGCGCAGCGTGAACCCCACCCTCACCGAGCAGTTCCTCGACGAGAACGGGAAGTGGGGGGAGATCCTCGACACCCTCGGGTTCTTCGACGTCTTCTCCTCGCCGTGGTTCTCCGCCATCTACCTGCTGCTGTTCATCTCGCTGATCGGCTGCATCATCCCGCGCGTGCTCGTGCACCTGCGCCAGCTGCGCTCCCGGCCCCCGCGCACCCCCTCCCGGCTGGACCGCTTCGTGGGCCACACCCGGATCGAGCTGCCCGCCGCGGATCCCGAGGAGCTGCTCGGCGCGGCCCGCAAGCGCCTGCGCCGTTCCCGCTACCGCACCGACCTGCGCGAGGAGAAGCGCTCCTCCTCGGTGAGCGCGGAGCGCGGGCTGCTGCGCGAGACCGGCAACCTCCTGTTTCACATCGCGCTCGTGGGCGTCCTGATCTGCGTGGCCGGCGGCCAGCTCACCGCCTACCGCGGTCAGATCACCGTGATCGAGGGCGACGGCTTCTCCAACTCCCTCACGCAGTACGACTCCTTCGACTCGGGCGCCTGGTTCGACTCCTCCTCGCTGCCGGACTTCCGCTTCACGCTCGACGACTTCCGGGCCACGTACGACACGACCCAGACCGAGGAGAGCTTCGGCAAGCCGCTCTCCTTCGAGGCGGACGTCTCCGTCGACGCCGACGGCAAGACGTTCTCCCAGACCCTCCAGGTCAACAAGCCGCTCCACGTGGACGGCTCCTCGATGTACCTGCTCGGCAACGGCTACGCCCCCGAGATCACGCTCACCGACCCCGAGGGCAACGTCGTCGCCTCCGGCCCGCTGATCACCGTGCCGCTCGGCGACACCGGCTACACCAGCCAGCTCGTGCTCAAGGCGCCCGACGCCTCCCCGGAGCAGACGGCCGTCGTCGGCTTCTTCCTGCCCACCGGCACGATCGACGACAGCGGCCCGCACTCCTCGTACCCGGACCTCGTGGACCCGCAGGTCGTCGCGACCGTCTACCAGGGCGACCTCGGCCTGGACTCGGGCGTCCCGCAGAACGCCTACGAGGTGGACCTCTCGACCCTCACGCCGCTCACCGAGGAGGGTTCCGAGGACCCGCTCCTCCTGCGGCTGTACCAGGGGGACTCCACGACGCTGCCCGACGGCTCGACGCTGAGCTTCGACGGCGTGAAGCGCTACGCGGCCTTCGACGTCGCCCACGACCCCTTCGAGCGGTGGGTGCTGATCTTCGCCCTCACCGCGGTCGCCGGGCTGATCCTCTCGCTCTTCGTGCCGCGCCGCCGCGTCTGGGTGCGCGTCACCCCGCGCGAGGGCGGCGGCGCCGTGCTCGAGGTCGCGGGACTCGCCCGCAGTGACGACCCGTCCCTCGCGGATGACGTCCGGGCCCTGGCCCGGACGCTCGGGACGGAGCAGGATAGGGGAGCCGGTCCCGGCTCCACGAACAGCCCGGAAGGGGAAGCGCAGTGATCGACCAGCAGCTGGCGGAGGTCTCCCACCTCGCCCTCGTCGTCGCGATCGTGCTCTACGTGCTCGCGCTCATCGGTTTCGCGGCGGATCTCGCCGGGACCTCTCAGCGCCGCAGCGACGAGCGCCTCGCGGCCAAGGACCGGGCGCGCGCCGCGGTCCCCGCGGGCGTCGGCGGAGGAGCCGGGGGAGTCGCCGTCGCCGAGCCGCCGTCGGCCGAGGTCGCCGCCCCCGTCGCGGCCCGTGGCGGCATGAGCGCCCAGACCTTCGCCTTCGGCGTCTCCGCCGCGGGCGCGGTGCTGCACGTGGCCGGCGTCGCCATGCGCGCGAT
Source organism: Brachybacterium horti (assembly GCF_054777615.1). Lineage (NCBI taxonomy): Bacteria > Bacillati > Actinomycetota > Actinomycetes > Micrococcales > Dermabacteraceae > Brachybacterium > Brachybacterium horti. Next base: position 253,630 of record NZ_BAAHAM010000001.1, on the reverse strand, counting down.
CGCCACCGAGCGCGTCCCGTGGGCGAACATGTACGAGTTCGCGACCACGAGCTCCGCGGTCGTCATGGTCGCCTTCCTCGTCTTCTCCGTGCGCCGCACGGAGCTGCGGGCCCTCGGCACCTTCGTGGTCGGCCCGATCCTGCTGCTCATGCTCGCCGCTCAGACCTTCTGGATCGTCCCCGCCGCGAAGCTCACCCCGAGCCTGCAGAACTCGCACTGGATCTACATCCACATCGGCGTCGCCATCCTCGCCACGGCCCTGTCGATCCTCGGCGCCGTCGTCGCCGGGCTGCAGCTCGCCTCTGCCCGGCACGAGAAGGTGCTCGCCGCGAAGATCGCCGCGGGCGAGGAGGACCCGGAGCACTGGGGCCGCGCGGGCCACGTCCTGGACCGCCTGCCCCGCTCGGTCTCCCTCGAGGCGCTGAGCTTCCGCATCCACTCCGTCGCGTTCGTGTGCTGGACCTTCACACTGATCTTCGGCGCGATCTGGGCGCGCGAGGCGTGGGGCCGCTACTGGGGCTGGGACCCCAAGGAGGTGTGGACCTTCATCATCTGGGTCATCTACGCCGCCTACCTGCACGCCCGCGCCACCGGCGGCTTCCGCGGGACGCGCGCGGCCTGGCTGGCGCTGGCCGGCTTCACGGCCGTGGTCTTCAACTACACGATCGTCAACACGGTGATCAACGGCCTGCACTCGTACTCGGGTCTCGGCTGAGCCGTCGCCGCACGAGAGGCCGACGGTCCACCCGACCTCGGCGTGACCGCCCCCGCGGTCTGCATCGGCACCTGCCGATCAGGCCTCGGGGGCGTCGTCGTCCCCGGGGGTTTGCTCCCGGCGCTCCCGGTCGCGTCGCTCGCGGCGGATCTGCTCGTCGAGGTCGCGCAGGAACTCCGGGTCGTCGTCAGGGGCGAGCGGCCCCTCCCGGCGCGGACCGCCGCGACGGGCGGTGCCGGTGCCCGGGGTCCGGTCCCGGCCCACGAGGAGCCAGGTGATCGGTCCGATCCACGGGATCAGCACGACGAGCACGATCCAGGCCCACTTCGGAATCCCGCGCACCTTCGCGTCCTCCGTCTGCACGCAGTCGGCGAGGGCGAAGATCGTCAGACCGATCGAGAGGACGGCGGCGAGGGCACGGAGCATGGATCGAGTCTAGGCGGCGACGCCGCCCACTGGTCCGCGCGGAGGTCCCGGTCGCGGTGGAGGTCCTGGTCGGAGCGGCGGCCGCATGGGCTCCGGGGGCCGGGGGAGTGACCTCCGCCCCGGAGCGGGCCGCTCCCGAGGCTCCTCGGAGGTGGGGGTCCTACGCTGGGCCCATGCGCAACGTGCTCGGCTACGCCCTGATCCGGATCGCCCTGTGGCTGGTGATCTGGTACCTGCTGACCCTGGTCGGCGTGGGTGTCATCCTCGCGGGCCTGCTCGCGGTGCTCATCGCGATGATGATCTCCTTCCTCCTGCTGGGAGGCCGGCGGCAGAAGGCCGCGGAGGGCTTGCAGCGGGTCGACGAGCGCCGGCGCGAGAAGCGGGGCCCGGTCGTGGACGAGGACGCCGCGGAGGAGGACGCGCTCCTCGACGAGCGCGACCGCGACTGAGCGTCCGCACCCGACGTCGCGGGTCGGCTCAGGATCGCCCCGGTCTCAGAGGCAGAGGCCCGCGAGCAGCAGCAGCGCGAAGACGAGCTCGAGGCGCCCGGCGGCGCCGAGCACGGGGATCAGGGCCCGGCCCTGGGCGCCCCGGAGCACCACCCGCGCGGGGCCGATCGCGAGCGGCAGCGCGAGCAGCACGAGCGCGGCCGGCCAGTGATGGAGCATGAGCGGCACCACGAGCACGAACGGCGCGATGACGGTGAGAGCGAACAGCAGCCGGGTGCCGCGCTCGCCCAGGCGCACCGCGAGGGTCGTCTTCCCCGCCTCGCGGTCCGTGGGGATGTCGCGCAGATTGTTGGTGAGCATGATCGAGACCGCGAGCAGCCCGATCGCGCAGGAGACCAGCAGCGCGGAGAGGGAGAATCCGCCGGTGATCGCGTAGGCGGTGCCGTTCACGGCGACGAGGCCGAAGAACACGAACACGAACAGCTCCCCGAGGCCCAGGTAGCCGTAGGGGTGCTTGCCGCCCGTGTACATCCACGCGGCGGCGACGGCGGCCGCACCGACCACGAGCATCCACCAGACCCCGGCGATCGCGATGAGCACGACACCCAGCAGGGCGCCGAGGGCGAGGGCACCGATCGCGGCGCGCTTGACCGTCGCGGGCTCCGCGGCGCGAGAGCCGGTGAGCCGGAACGGCCCGACACGGTCGTCGTCCGTGCCGCGGATCCCGTCGGAGTAGTCGTTGGCGTAGTTCACGCCCACCTGCAGCGCGAGCGCGACGCCGAGGGCGAGCAGCACCCGCGGGAGCAGCAGCCCCCAGCCGAGGCTCTCCCCGCTCGCGAGGATCTCGCGCACGGCGACCCCGGTGCCGGCGGCGACCGGGGCGACGGCCGCCGGGAGGGTCCGGGGGCGCGCCCCCTGCACCCACTGGGAGAGGCTGGCCATGATGCTCCTGTCGCCGTCCGGTCCCGCGCTGCGCGGCCCCGTCGAGGATACGCCGCTCAGGCGCGCCGTTCGCCCGTGGAGGTCCCGCCCGGGGCCGTGTCATCGCCGACGTCGACAGCGGTGGTGGCCTCCTCTGCCCGGCTCCGGGCGAGCGCGGCGGCGGCCGCCCGGTCGATCTTCCCGATGCCCCGCAGCGGGAGCTCGGCGACCACGTGCACGCGCTTGGGGATCGACCACGAGGGCAGCTCCGCGATCCGCAGCGCGGAACGCACGAGCGCCGTCGCCTCCTCCGGGGCGGCGCCCGCGCCGAGGGTCACGAGCGCCTCGACGCGCTGACCCCACTCCGGGTCCGGCACGCCGACGACGGCGCAGCCGGTCACGAGCCCGCGCAGCACGAGCGAGGCCTCGGCGGCGCGCTCCACGTCCTGCGGGAGCACCTTCCGGCCGCCGGTGACGATGACATCGTCCGCGCGCCCGAGGACCGTGAGCGCGCCGTCCTCCGCGATCCGGGCGAGGTCGCTCGTGACGAGCACGCGCCGACCGTCGACCTCGGCGAAGCCGTCCTGCAGTCCGGCGCCGTCCGCGCCGAGGTAGCCGGTCGCGAGCGTGGGGGAGTCGACGAGCAGGCGGCCCTCGCCGTCGTGCGCGTCGGCGAGGAGGAGGTGCACACCCGCGAGCGGCGCGGCGTCGTACACGCAGCCGCCCGCCGTCTCCGAGGAGCCGTAGGTGGTGCGCACAGCGATCCGGGCGCCGCGGGCGCGGGCGAGGACGTCGCCCGGGGTCGCCGCGCCGCCCACGAGCACCCCGGCGAAGCGGCGCAGCAGGGCGCGCGCCCGGGCGTCGTCCCCCGTCGCGCCCGTGACGATGCGGGCGAGCTGCGTGGGCACGAGCGAGGTGAAGGCGGGCAGGCCCGCGGCCTCCGCCTGCTCGAGCGCCGGAGCGGCCGCGCGCACGAGCGCGGCCGCGTCGAAGTGGCCGCGGAGGTCCGGCAGCTGCTCCGGGAGCGCGGCGGCGTCGAGCCCGAGCACCTGGGCGGTGCGATGGGCGCGCGCGATGACCTGCACGCCCGCGATGTGCGTGGGCGGCAGCAGCGGCAGCCAGAAGCCGTGCCCGCCGAGCGCCGCGGCGGTCGCGTCCTGCGAGGCGAGCAGCGTGCGCAGCGGATGCGCGACCGACTTCGCGGTGCCCGTCGAGCCGGAGGTCGGGACCACGAGAACCGTGTCCTCGAAGCCGGCGGGCAGGGACGACGGCGGGTCCCCGGCGCCGAGCCACAGCCGGGTGCGGCCGGCCATGACCTCGCCGATCGCCGCGACGTGCTCCGCGAGCGAGGCCGCGGAGGCGTCATAGGGGGCGGGCCGGGTCCAGGGCGCTGCGGGGGAGATCGCCGCGGTCACTGCGGGTGCGGGAAGGAGGACCACTCCGGGGCGCGCTTCTCGAGGAACGCGTCGCGTCCCTCCGCGGCCTCGTCGGTCATGTACGCGAGTCGGGTGGCCTCCCCGGCGAACACCTGCTGGCCCATGAGGCCGTCGTCGGCGAGGTTGAAGGCGAACTTCAGCATCCGGATCGCCTGCGGGGACTTCGTGGCGATCGTCGCGGCCATCGCGAGTGCGGCGTCCTCGAGCTCGGCGTGGTCCACGACCCGGTTCACGGCGCCCCACTCGTACGCGTCCTGCGCGGAGTACTCCTCGGCGAGGAAGAAGATCTCCCGGGCCCGCTTCTGCCCCACCTGCTTGGCGAGATAGGCCGAGCCGTAGCCGCCGTCGAAGGAGCCGACGTCCGCGTCGGTCTGCTTGAAGCGCGCGTGCTCGCGCGAGGCGATCGAGAGGTCGGCGACCACGTGCAGGGAGTGCCCGCCGCCCGCGGCCCAGCCGTTGACGACCGCGATGACGACCTTGCCCATGGTGCGCATGAGGCGCTGCACCTCGAGGATGTGCAGCCGTCCCGCGGAGCGGGTGCGCACGGAGGCGGTCGCGTCGAGCTCCTCGGCGTCGTCGTACTCGTAGCCGGAGCGTCCGCGGATCCGCTGGTCGCCGCCCGAGCAGAAGGCGTGGCCGCCGTCCTTGGGGGAGGGGCCGTTGCCGGTCAGCAGGATCACGCCGACGGAGGGGTCCAGGCGGGCGTGGTCGAGCGTCCGGTACAGCTCGTCGACGCTCTGCGGCCGGAAGGCGTTGCGCACCTCGGGCCGGTCGAAGGCGATCCGCACGGCGGGGAGGTCCCGCACGGTGCGCTCGCCGTCGGGGCTCTCGATCCGCTCCACGGCGCGGTGGTAGGTGACGTCGGTGAGCGCGGGGCCGCCGAGCTCCTCGGGTCCCACCTCCCGCCAGCGCGTGGGGTCGAAGGTGTCGGACACCTGACGGGGCAGGGGAGCGGGGTCGACGGTCATCTGCTCAGGGTATCGCCGGGCTGGAGGGCCGGGGAGGCGGTCGGCGGGCGGCGCCGGGCCGTCCGTCCGTGGGGCGACCACGGCGTGGCGCTCGTGCGAACGGTCGATGACCGAGGAGTAGCCTCGCGCGGTGACCTCAGACACCACCTCCCGCACCACCCGGCAGGGCGGCGACGGCGATCAGTCCTCCCCGCACCTGGACCGCGCCCTCGGCAACCGCCACATCCAGCTCATCGCGATCGGCGGCGCCATCGGCACCGGGCTCTTCATGGGCTCCGGCAAGACGATCTCCGTGGCCGGCCCGTCCGTGCTGCTCGTCTACCTGATCATCGGCTTCATGCTGTACTTCGTCATGCGCGCCATGGGGGAGCTGCTGCTCTCCCGCCGCGAGTACCGCAACTTCGCCGACTTCACCGGTGACCTGCTGGGCCCCTGGGCCGCCTACTTCACCGGATGGACGTACTGGTTCTGCTGGGTCGTCACCGCCGTGGCGGACGTCATCGTCATCGCCTCCGTGTACGTGCGCCACCTCGTGCCCGTGCTGCCGGCCTGGGCCACGCCCGTCATCGCGCTCGTCGTGATCGTGGCGCTGATCGGGCTGAACCTGCCGACGGTGCGCGCCTTCGGCGAGACCGAGTTCTGGTTCGCGATGGTGAAGATCGTCGCGATCCTCGCCCTCATCGTCGTGGGCCTCGTGCTCGTCCTGACGAGCTTCGACTCGGGCCACGGCGCAGCGAGCTTCGCCCACCTGTGGGACCAGGGCGGGTTCTTCGGCAACGGCTTCACCGGCTTCGTCGCCGCCTTCCAGATCGCGACCTTCGCCTTCGTCGGCATCGAGCTCGTCGGCACGACCGCCGCGGAGACCAAGGACCCCGAGCACAACCTGCCCCGGGCGGTCCGGTCGATCCCCGTGCGCATCCTGCTGTTCTACATCGGCTCCCTCGTGATCCTCATGTCCGTCATGCCGTGGACCGTCTACGACGCGGACAACTCCCCGTTCATCCAGGTCTTCGACGCGGCGGGGCTGCCCGCGGCCGCCGCGATCGTCAACCTCGTGGTGCTGACCTCCGCCATGTCCTCGGCGAACTCGGGCATCTACTCGACCTCGCGGATGGTGTTCGGCCTCGCCACCCAGAAGGACGCCCCGGCCCTGTTCGCGAAGGTCTCGCGTCGCCGGGTCCCCCAGAACGCCCTCTACCTCACGGGCGTGATGCTGCTCGCCTCGGTCGTGCTGCTGGCCTTCGGCCTCGGCGAGTCCGCGGCGTTCTCCGTCGTCACGACCGTCTCCTCGCTGTGCTTCATGTTCGTGTGGACGATGATCCTGCTGAGCTACCTCGCCTACCGCCGCCGGCGGCCGCAGGAGCATGCCGTGAGCAGCTTCGCCATGCCCGGCGGGCGCGCCATGGTGGGCGTCGTCCTCGCCTTCTTCCTGTTCCTGCTGTGGGCGTTCACCGGTGACCCGGACACGCTCGCGGGCATGCTCGCCACGCCGGTGTGGTTCGTCGTGATCGCGGTGGGCTACGTGCTGCTGCGCCGCCGCCCCGAGCACGTCGCCGCGCGTGCCGCGTTCCGCGAGCAGGTCGCGCGGGAGCAGGGGGAGGCCGACGCCTGGAACGCCGCGCCGCAGGCCCCGTCCGCCGGCCCGGGCGCGGACCGCTGAGGGAGTCGCACTACCCTCGAGGGATGCAGATCCCCGCCTCCCTCCGAGACCTCGGCATCGACCGGGCGCACGCCTGGGCGATCGCCATGACCACTCGTTTCCGCCGCATCGAGGTGCGCGACGGCGTGCTCCTGCACGGGCCGGAGGGCTGGGCGGAGTTCTCCCCGTTCTGGGACTACGAGGCGGAGGAGTCCTCCGCCTGGCTGCGCGCCGCGATCGAGGACGCGACCCTGCCCCGTCCCTCCGCGCTCCGCCAGGAGATCGGCGTCAACGCGACGATCCCCGTCGTGCAGCCGGCGCTCGCCGCCCGGCTCGCGGGCGTGGGCGGCGCACGCACCGCGAAGGTGAAGGTCGCCGATCCCGGTGCGAGCCCCGAGGAGGACCTCGACCGGGTCGCCGCCGTCCGTGACGCGCTGGGCCCGGAGGGCCGCATCCGCGTGGACGCGAACGCCGCCTGGACCCTCGAGGAGGCGCTCGACGCGCTGCCCCGCCTGGACCGCGCCGCCGGCGGGCTCGAGTACGCGGAGCAGCCCTGCGCGAGCATCGAGGACCTCGCCGCCCTGCGCCGCCGCCTCGACGTGCCGATCGCGGCCGACGAGTCCGTGCGCCGCGCCGAGGACCCCCTGCGGGTCGCCCGCGCCGAGGCCGCGGACGTCCTCGTGATGAAGGTGCAGCCGCTCGGCGGGGTGCGCCGCTGCCTCGATCTCGCGCAGGAGTCGGGGCTGCCGGTCGTCGTCTCCTCCGCGATCGAGTCGAGCGTCGGGCTCTCCGCGGGGCTCGCGCTCGCCGCCTCCCTGCCCGAGCTCGCGCACGACTGCGGTCTCGGCACCGCGAGCCTGCTCACCGCGGACCTCACCGCGCGCCCGCTGCACGCCCGCGGCGGCGTCCTCCCCGTGGGCCGGGCGGAGCCGGAGGAGGACCTCCTGGACCGGCACGCGGCCGCCCCCGCCCTCGAGGCCGCCTGGGAGCAGCGTCTCGCGGCGTGCGCGGCGCTGCTCTGAGCCCCGCACCGCCGGCGGGCACCGGCCCCCGGGGCGCTGACTACGCTGGGCCCATGCCCGTTCTCCCCGGCCCCACCACGATCCCCGTCCCGGCCCCCACCGGATCGGGGGCGGTGGACGCCTCGGTCACCCTGTGGCGCACGCTCGCCGCGCTCGGCGTGCGGCACGTGGTCGCCGCGCCGGGCTCCCGCTCCGCCCCGCTCGTCCACGCCCTCCACGAGGGCGACCTCCCGGAGCTGCTCGAGGCGCACGTGCGGATCGACGAGCGCGCCGCGGCCTTCACGGCCCTGGGCCTGTCCCGGGAGGACCCCGCGCATCCCGCGGCCGTGCTCACCACCTCGGGCACCGCGACCGCGCACCTGCTCGCCGCCGTCATGGAGGCCCACCACTCGCGGGTGCCGCTGATCGTGCTCACCGCGGACCGCCCCGCGGAGCTGCGCGGCACCGGCGCGAACCAGACCACCCGGCAGGCGGACCTGTACCGCGACTTCACGCGACTGCGCGCGGACCTCCCCGCGCCGACCGCCGCCGGCGCGACCGCGACCGAGCTGCGCACGCTCGTCTCGACGGCCGCCCGCGCGGTCGCCGCCGCGACGGGCGAGCATCCCGGCCCCGTGCACCTGAACCTCGGGTTCCGCGACCCCCTCGCGCCCGCCGCCCCCGACGCCCGCCCCGCCCCGGCCGCGGACGCACCGGGGATCGTCCTCACCCGTCGGGTGCCCGCGGGGCCTCCCGCCCCGGTCGCCGTGCCGATCGACCCGAGCGCGGTCGTCGTCGCGGGGGACGGCGCCGGTCCCGCCGCCCGGGAGCTCGCGGAGGCGCAGCTGCTGCCGCTGCTCGCCGAGCCCAGCTCCGGCGCCCGCTCCGGGACCTCCCTCGTCCCCGGCTACCCCGCGCTCCTCGCCCGGGTCATGGCCGATCCCGCGCACCCGCTGCGCCCGCGGCAGGCGATCGTGCTGGGGCACCCGACGCTCTCCCGCCCCGTGATCGGCGCGCTCCTCGGCGCGGCCGACGTCGACGTGGTCGTCGTCGATCCCCATCCGGACTTCGCCGACGCCGCCCGTCGGGCCCGGCTCGTGGTCCCCGCGATCACCGCCGCCGCCCCGGACGCCGCCGAGGCCGCGCGGCGCCGCGAGCACCTCGCCGCCTGGCAGGAGCCCGATCCTGCGGCGGAGGGCGCCGCGGTCCCGCCGCCGTGGCAGGCGCGCGCCGCGCTCGCCGTCTGGGACGCGACCGAGGAGCAGGACGTCCTCGTGCTCGGCTCCTCGAGCCTCGTGCGAGACCTCGAACAGCACGCGGGACCCGTCGCGGGCACCGTGCTCGCCAACCGCGGCCTCGCCGGCATCGACGGCACCACCTCCGTCGCGGGCGGCGTCGCTCTCGCCCGTTCCGCCTCGGGGCAGGGGAGCACGGGCCGCGTGCGCCTGCTCGTCGGCGACCTCACCGCCCTGCACGACCTCACCGGGCTCGTCATCGGGCCCGAGGAGCGCCGCCCCGACCTCGACGTCGTGGTGGTGGACGACGACGGCGGCAGGATCTTCGGCGGGCTCGAGCACGCCTCCGCGCCCCCGGCCCTGCTGCGGCGCTTCTTCACCACCCCGCACGGCACCGATCTCGCCGCGGCGGCGGCCGCGCTCGGCGCCGAGGCCCGCACTCTCGCACCCGAGGAGCTGCCCGCCGCCCTCGCCGCGCCGTCCCGCGGCCTGCGGGTCCTCATCGCACAGGAGATGCACAGCCGCTTCCAGCCGGACTCCGGGGAAGCTCCGCTTCACTGACTCCCGTGAACGAGCAGAGCACGCCCCCGCAGCCGCAGCAGCCCCAGCAGCCCCAGGCCCCCCAGGACCCCACTGTGTCCCCGCCGCAGGGCTGGTACGCGGCGCCGGACTCCCGGCCGGGCGCGGAGCAGCCCACCGAGACGCTCGCCCCGCAGTGGGGTGAGCCGCCCACGGAGCAGCTCGGCACCGCGCCCACCGCCCAGCAGCCTGCCCAGGCCGGCGCCGCGCAGACCTCCGCCGACCCCTGGTGGGCGGCGAGCCGCGAGGCGCCGACCTACGGCGCCCCGGCCCCCGGCGGCTCGTACGGCGCACCGGGCGATCCCGGGTACGCGGGACCGGTGCCGGTCGACACGTCGGCGGCGGTCGCCCCCGCTCCCGCCCGCACCCGCCGCGGTCCCGGCTGGGGCGGCGTCGTCGTGCTCGTCGGCGCGGGGATGCTGCTCTCGAGCGGCGTGACCCTCGGCGGCGTCGTCGCCTACGGCCAGCTGCTCGGCTCCGACGGCGCCTCCACCGCGGCGACCTCCTCGTCCTCGACCCAGGGCCCCGTGAGCACCGCCTCCTCGTCCTCGGACCCGGACTGGTCCGCGGTCGCCGCGGCCGTCACCCCGAGCACCGTGGAGATCCAGGTCGCCGCCCAGGGCGGCACCTCCACCGGCACCGGCGTCGTCCTCGACACCAAGGGGAACATCCTCACGAACAACCACGTCGTCGACGGCGGCCAGCAGGTGCAGGTCACCCTCTCCGACGGCTCCGTCTACGCCGCGAGCATCGTCGGCACCGACGCCTCCACGGACCTCGCCGTGCTGCGCCTCGACGACCCGCCGAGCGACCTCCAGCCGGCGACCTTCGGCGACTCGAGCTCCGTCGCGGTGGGCCAGGACGTCATGGCGATCGGCACGCCGCTCGGGCTGCAGAACACGGTCACCACCGGTATCGTCTCCGCGACCGCCCGCCCCGTGACGACGACGGGCCAGCAGCCCGACGGCTCCGACTCGACGTACACCTCCGCGATCCAGACCGACGCCTCGATCAACCCCGGCAACTCCGGCGGCCCGCTCGTGGACGCGACCGGCGCCGTGATCGGCATCAACTCCTCGATCGCGGGCGTCGCGAGCGGCCAGGAGACCTCCGGCAGCATCGGCCTGGGCTTCGCGATCCCCGCGAACACCGCGAAGCTCATCGCGGACCAGCTCATCGACGGCGGCACCGCTCAGCACGCCTACCTCGGCGTCACCACGACGGACGGCAGCGCGGAGGCGAGCGGCACCACCCGCACGGGCGCCGAGATCGTCTCCACGGAGGACGGCACCCCGGCCTCGAAGGCCGGGCTGCGCAAGGGCGACGTGGTCGTCGCGGTCGACGACACCCCGGTCGACGGGGCCGCCGCGCTCACGGGTGTGGTGCGCGGGCTCGCGGTCGACTCGGAGCACACGCTCACGGTGGTCCGCGACGGGAGCGAGCAGCAGCTCACCGTGACCCTGACGGCCGCCTCCTGACGGTGCCGCTCGGGGGCCGCCGGGCCTGAGAGCCGACGGGGCTCAGCCGCGCAGGGCCCGCAGCATCGGCCGGCACTTCGCGAGCACCTCGGCGTGCTCGGAGACCGGGTCGGAGGCGGCGACGAGCCCGCCGCCCGCCTGGAGCCGCACGCCGCCGTCCTCGAGCAGGTGGCCGCCGCGCAGGGCGATCGCCCACTGGCCGTCGCCGCGCGCGTCCATCCAGCCCACGGGCGCCGCGTAGCCGCCGCGGTCCCGCGCCTCGAGCCGGGCGATGATCTCGTCCGCCGCCTCGCGCGGGGTCCCCGAGACGGCCGCGGAGGGATGCAGGCGCGCCGCCACGTCGAGGCTCGTGACGCCCTCGGAGAGCTGCGCGGTGACGTCGGAGGCGAGGTGCTCGAGGCCCGGCAGGCGCAGCACGAACGGCTCGGGGGAGCGGTGCTCGACCTCCGCGATGCCCTCGAGCCGCGCGAGCACCGAGTCGATCGCGTAGGCGTGCTCGGAGAGCTCCTTCGCATCGGCGAGGAAGGCGCGGCGGTCGTCCGCCGCGAGCTCGCCGTCGTCGGCCACGGATCGCGTCCCCGCGAGCACGCGCGAGAACAGCCGGCCGTCCTGGACCTGGGCGAGCATCTCCGGGCTCGCCCCGATCATGTCGGCCACGTGATACGTCCACGTGCTCGGGTAGGCGGCGGTGAGCCGGGCGAGCAGCGCGCCGGGCACGGCGGGCTCCGCGGTGCGCACCGTCGTCGTCTCGGAGAGCACGACCTTCTCCGCCTGCCCCGCCCGGATCGCCCGCACGGCCTCGCGCACGAGCGCCTGGTACTCGTCGGGGGAGTGGTCCGCCTCGATCGTGAGCCGCCCCGGGGGGAGCGGCGGCTCCGCGGGGGCGGCGGGGAACAGCGACGTGAAGTGGGCGGGGGTCGATGGCTCGTCGTCCCGGGAGACGAGCGTGAGGAACGCCTCGCCGTCGTGCACGCCGAGCACGGCCTCCGGCACCAGCAGCGTCGAGGGGCGCTCGGAGGCGGCGGCGTAGGAGAAGGAGCCGAGGGCCACGAGTCCGCTGCCACGGGTGAGGACCTCGTCGCCGACGTCGGCGCGGGCGGCGAGCGCCCGGAAGGCGGCGGAGGCCGCTGTGAAGCGGTCCGGCCCGGCGGAGGTGAACTCCCAGGCCCGGCCCAGGGCGACGAGCCCCTGACCGTGTCGCAGCCACGCCCCCGAGGGGGTCGCCGGCAGGTGCGCCGCGAGGTCGACGTCCTCGTCGATCCGCCAGGTGCGCACCACGAGCCGCGGCGGCTCCGCAGCGGGGTCGGGGTTCAGGTCCGTGGATGGCATCCGTGTCATTATGCGACACCGGACGGCCCGTCCCGGGTGCGACCATGGACCTCGACCAGCACACCCGGCGGATGGAGCAGAGCGTGAGCAGCAGCGGCGGCGGAAGCATCGCGACACCCCTGGTCCGGGGGGTCGTCGCCGCCGCAGTGAGCCTCGGCACGGTCCTCGCGATCACCGTGGTCCCCGCGCTCGCCGCGCAGATCGCCGGGAGCGGCTCGAGCGCCACCGCCCTGGACGCCGTCCTCATCGCCCTGAACCTGCTGGTCCTCGGCCACGGCGGCGGGGTCACGCTCGGCACGGGCGTCATCGAGGGCGCCACGACCCTCACGCCGCTGGGCCTCAGCCTGCTCTTCGTCGCCGTCTCCGCGCTCGGCATGCGCCGCGTGGGCCGCGGCCTGGACCTCGTCCGCGACGACGGCGTGCTGCGCACCCGGGCCCTGCGGGACGCCGGCGGGGCGCTCGGCGCGTACACGGCGGTCTACGCGATCGGCATGGCGGTCGTCGGCGCGCTCGGCCGCAGCGGCGAGGCGAGCCCCGTGATCGCCTCCGCGCTCGTCTCCGCCGCGCTGATCGCCGTGGTGGGCGGACTGCTGGGCCTGCTGTGGTCCGTGCGCCGGGAGGCGACCGCGACGGTCCCCGCGGTGCGGGTCCTCGCCCTGCTGCCCTCGCCCTTCGACGCCGTCGCCCGCGCCGTGCTGCTCGCGCTGGGCGGGCTCGTCGCCGCCGCGACCGCGCTCGTCGTGGTGCTGCTGGTGATCTCGGTCCCGGGCCAGTCGGCGCTCTTCGACCAGCTCGCCCCGGGCGTCGTGGGCGGCGCGGTGCTGACCCTGCTGCAGCTCGCCCTGCTGCCGCTGCTCGTCGTCTGGGCGATGGCGGTGCTGCTGGGCGGGACCGTCTCCGTGGGCAGCGGCACGGCCCTGTCCCTGCACGGCGTCGAGAGCGGTGTGCTCCCCGCGCTGCCGATGCTCGCGGCGATCCCGCAGCCCGGCGCCGCCCCCGTCGGGGTCTGGGCGCTGCTCGTGCTGCCGATCGCGGCGGTGGTCCTCGGCGCGTACCGGCTCGTCCGGGACACCGCCGGACTCGCGCTGCGGGACCGCGTGACGGCCTGGGTCGCCTACCCGGTGCTCGTCGTCGTCGCGGTGCTGCTCGTCGCGGGCCTCTCCACGGGGCGCATCGGCGAGGGCCGCCTGGTGCACCTCGGCCCGGTGATGTCCACGATGCTGCTGCCGCTGCTCGGGATCGTCGTGCTGAGCACCGCCGCCGTGATCGGCCTGCTCGCGACCCCGGCGGTGCCGTGGGTGCGCGGTCTCGTGGGCTCCCTCCGCGAGCGGGTCGAGCGCGCGGAGCAGGAGGAGCGCGGAGTCGGCGCCGCCCGCTCGGGGGCCACGGACGACGACGCCGCTGACGCGGACAGCACCGGATCCGGCGCCTCGACCGCGTCCGATGCCGCCACCGCTCCCGGCGCCTCCACCGCGTCCGACGCCGAGGGGGCGGAGGAGAGCGGGACGAGCCTCGCGGCGGGCTCGCCCTCGGAGCGCTAGCTCTCCGTCAGCTCCCTGTCAGGTCCCCGAGCCAGGTCGCGACGGAGTCCTCGACGTCCTGGCGGCACTGTGCCTCCGCACGCTGCGTGAGCGCCGTGTCCCGGCACTCCTCGAGCTCCGACATCGGGCCGTAGAACAGCACCGAGACGAGCGAGCTGGTGATGATCATGAGCGTCGCCGGCACCCCCACCACGGCGGCGAGCACCGCGGAGCCGCGTCGGCCCCGGCGGAACGCGGAGACCGTGACCGGGACGAGCACCACGAGCGCGGGCGCGGCGACGACCCCCGCGAGCAGCGACCACGGCAGCGGCGCGATCAGCAGGACCCAGGCCAGGAGCATGAGCACCGTGAGCAGCGCGAGCCGCCGCGTCTGCCGGCGGCTGTCGTCGGGGGAGGGGTCGCTCGCGGGACTCATCGCCCCATTGTGCCCGCTCGTCGCTACCCTGGCCCGGTGACCCCCGCGACCCCCCTCCCCGCGACCCCTGCGACCACCGGGACCGCCGGGACGGCGCCCACGCGCGTCGTCGTCCTGCTCTCCGGCGCCGGCTCCACCTTCGCCGCCCTCCTCGAGGCCTCCCGCGCCGCGGACTCGCCCTACGAGATCGTCGGCGTCCTCGCGGACAAGCCCGCCGCCGGCCTCGACATCGCCCGGGACGCGGGGATCCCCACCGCCGTCGTCGCCCTGCGCGACTTCCCCGACCGCGCCGCCTGGGACGAGGCGCTCGCCGCCGCCGTCGCCGCTCACGACCCCGAGCTCGTGGTGCTCGCCGGCTTCATGCGGCTCGTCGGCTCCCCGCTGCTGGACGCCTACGGCGGCCGCATCGTCAACACCCACCCCGCCCTGCTGCCCTCCTTCCCCGGCGCCCACGGCGTGCGCGACGCCCTCGCCCACGGGGTGAAGATCACCGGCGCGACCGTCATCGAGGTCGACGCCGGGGTGGACACCGGGCGGATCCTCGCCCAGGTCGCCGTCCCCGTCCTCGAGGACGACACCGAGGGCACGCTCCACGAGCGCATCAAGGCCGCGGAGCAGCCGCTCCTGGTCGACGTGGTGCGCACCCTCGCCGCCCGGTAGTCTGGCCCCACACGACTGGCGCAGGTGGGAGGACCACCGGGGAGTGAACCGCGAGCATCGACCGCCTGGGTGCTCGTCGCAAGGACCGCACCCGCCCTCGAACAGGAGCCCCCTCGTGACCGCCACCGATCGCCGCCCGATCCGCCGCGCCCTCCTCTCCGTCTTCGACAAGACCGGCATCGTCGAGCTCGCCACCGCGCTCGCCGAGACCGGCGCCGAGATCGTCTCCACCGGCTCGACCGCCGCGACCGTCCGCGACGCGGGCATCGCCGTCACCGAGGTGGAAACCGTCACCGGCTTCCCCGAGATGCTCGACGGCCGGGTGAAGACCCTCCACCCGCGCGTGCACGGCGGCATCCTCGCCGACCTCCGCGAGGAGACCCACCGCGCCCAGCTCGCCGAGCACGGCATCGAGCCCTTCGACCTCGTCGTCGTGAACCTCTACCCGTTCTCCGAGACCGTCGCCGCCGGCGGCAGCTTCGACGAGATCATCGAGAAGATCGACGTGGGCGGCCCCTCGATGGTGCGCGGCGCGGCGAAGAACTTCGCGAGCGTCGCCGTCGTCGTCGAGCAGGACGGCTACGCCGACGCCGCGCGCGCCGCCCGCGCCGGCGGCTTCACCCTCGCCGAGCGCCAGGAGCTCTCCGCGATCGCCTTCACCGTCACCGCGGACTACGACACCGCGATCTCCGAGTGGATGACCGCGCGCCTCTCCGAGGACGCCGGCGAGGAGACCGACGGCGCCGAGGAGGGCCAGGACGTCTCGCTGCTCGACCTCCCCGAGGACGAGGCCGCCGCCTTCGGCATCACCGCGACCCTCCGCTACGGCGAGAACCCCCACCAGCGGGCGCGGCTCGCCGTGACGGACCCCGAGGCCCCGGGCCTCGCGGGAGCGACGCTGCTGGGCGGCAAGCCGATGAGCTACAACAACTACGTCGACGCGGACGCCGCCGCGCGCGCCGCCTTCGACCACGACCAGCCGTGCGTCGTCGTCATGAAGCACAACAACCCCTGCGGCATCGCCGTGGTCGCCGAGGGCGAGGATCTCGCCCTCGCCCACGCGCGGGCCCACGCGACGGACCCGCTCTCCGCCTACGGCGGCGTCATCGCCGCCAACCGCACCGTCACCCTCGCGATGGCGCAGCAGGTCAAGCCGATCTTCACCGAGGTCATCCTCGCCCCCGGCTACGAGGAGGACGCCCTCGCGCTGCTCCAGGGCAAGAAGAACCTCCGCATCCTCCAGGTCGAGGACCGCACCCGCGGCGGCGTCGAGGTGCGCCCGATCTGGGGCGGCACCCTCATCCAGGACGCCGACGCGGTCGACGCGGACGGCGACGACCCCGCGCAGTGGACCCTCGCCTCGGGCGAGGCGGCGGATGCCGCGACCCTCGCGGACCTCGCCTTCGCCTGGCGCTCGGTGCGCGCCGCGAAGTCCAACGCGATCCTGCTCGCGAAGGACTCCGCGGCCGTCGGCATCGGCATGGGCCAGGTCAACCGCCTGGACTCCTGCCGGCTCGCCGTGACCCGCGCGAACACGCTCGGCGAGGACGGCGAGGAGCGGGCCCGCGGCGCGGTCGCCGCGTCGGACGCCTTCTTCCCCTTCGCCGACGGCGCCCAGATCCTCATCGACGCCGGAGTGCGGGCGATCGTCCAGCCCGGGGGCTCGATCCGCGACGAGGAGGTCGTCGAGGCCTGCCGCGCGGCGGGCGTCACGATGTACGTCACGGGCACCCGGCACTTCGCCCACTGAGCCCCGCCGGGGCTCCCGGCCGGTCCCTCGCGCACGCCGTGCGACGGACCGGTCGGTCCCCGCTCCGAGCAGGCCGTCCGTTCACCTGGACGTCATGCACGCCCCCTACAGTGGTGCCCAACATGAGCATGTGTCGAAGGAGTGACCGTGAGAATCCCTGACAACCAGTCCCTGCGCGAGTACATCGAGCACCTGCGCGAGGAGGGCTACACGGTCCAGGACGGCCACACCCCCGACCCCGACCTCATCGACCCGCAGGGCAACCCCGTCTACACCTGGCAGGAGGGGTACCCCTACGAGACCCGGATGGACCGCGAGGACTACGAGCTGGAGAAGTACAAGCTCCAGGTGGAGCTGCTGAAGTTCCAGTACTGGCTCGAGGACAACGACCAGAAGGCGATCATCATCTTCGAGGGGCGGGACGCGGCCGGCAAGGGCGGCACCATCAAGCGCTTCACGGAGCACCTGAACCCGCGCACCGCGCGCGTCGTCGCGCTGAACAAGCCGAGCGACCGCGAGCGCGGCCAGTGGTACTTCCAGCGCTACGTCCAGCACCTGCCCACCGAGGGCGAGATGGTGCTCTTCGACCGCTCCTGGTACAACCGCGCCGGCGTCGAGCGGGTCATGGGCTTCGCGAGCCCCGAGCAGTACGAGACCTTCATGAACCAGACGCCGTCCTTCGAGCGCATGCTCGTGGACTCCGGCATCCACCTCACGAAGTTCTGGTTCTCGGTCTCGCAGAAGGAGCAGCGGACCCGCTTCGCGATCCGCCAGCTCGACCCCGTGCGTCGCTGGAAGCTCTCCCCGATGGACCTCGAGTCCCTCGACCGCTGGGAGGCCTACACGCAGGCCAAGGAGGAGATGTTCCGCCGCACGGACAAGAAGTACGCGCCGTGGACGATCATCCGCAGCAACGACAAGAAGCGCGCCCGCATCAACGCGATGCGCTACTTCCTCTCGCAGTTCGAGTACGAGGACAAGGACCACGACGTGGTCGGCCAGCCCGATCCGAAGCTCGTCATGCGCGGCAAGATGGAGGAGGCCGACGAGTGAGCCGCTGAGCCCGCCGTCCCGCCGTCCCTCGTGACGCGCGGAAGGGCCCGGTCCCCGAGGGGCCGGGCCCTTCCGCGTCCCGGGCGGGACGGGCCGACGGGGTCGGCGGGTCGGCTCAGACCGTGCCGTCGTCCGGGACCGCGAGCTCCTGCGGGTCCTGCTCGAGCGGACGGCCGATCTCCCCGGAGTCCGGGGCCTCGTCCGTCAGCGCGGGGATCGTGCCCGTGGCCGTCGCCCGCACCGGGCGGGTCATCGAGGCGGGGGAGAGCAGCAGCTCCAGCCGGTGCTCGTCGATGAGTCCCCGCTCGAGGACGAGCTCGCGCACGGGCCGTCCCGTGGTGAGCGCGGTGCTCGCGATGTCCGTCGCGGCGGCGTAGCCGATCACCGGCACGAGCGCCGTCACCACCCCGATCGAGCGGTGGATGTAGTCGTCCACGACCTCGCGGTTCACGGTGATCCCGCGGATGCAGCGCTCCGCGAGCGTGCCCATCGCCCGGGTCATGATCCGGGTGGACTCCAGGATGTTGAAGCAGATCACCGGCTCGAAGGCGTTCAGCTGCAGCTGGCCGCCCTCCGCCGCGAAGGTCACCGTGAGGTCGTTGCCGATCACCTCGAAGGCGACCTGGTTGACGACCTCCGGGATCACCGGGTTCACCTTCCCCGGCATGATCGAGGAGCCCGGCTGCACCGCCGGCAGGGTGATCTCGGCGAAGCCCGCGCGCGGGCCGGAGGAGAGCAGGCGCAGGTCGTTGCAGATCTTCGAGATCTTCACCGCGATGCGCTTGAGCACCCCGGAGAAGGTGACGAAGGCGCCCGTGTCGCTCGTCGCCTCGACGAGGTCCGCGGCGACCGTGAACTCGACGCCGGTCAGCTGCGAGAGCTCACGGGCCGCGAGCTGCGCGTAGCGGGGATCGGTCGTGATGCCCGTGCCGATCGCGGTCGCGCCGAGGTTGATCTCCTGGAACAGGCGCGCCGTGCGGGTCAGCCGCTCGACGTCCTCGCTGATCGTCGTCGCCCAGGCGCGGAACTCCTGGCCCACCGTCATCGGGACCGCGTCCTGCATCTGCGTGCGGCCCATCTTCAGCACGTCCGCGTACTCGTCGCCCTTGTCCCGCAGCGCGCCGATGAGCGTGTCCATGGCCTCCGCGAGCGCGGGGAAGGAGAGCATCATCGCGAGCCGCACGGCGGTGGGGTAGACGTCGTTCGTGGACTGCGCGAGGTTCACGTGGTTGTTGGGGTGGAGGTGCTCGTAGTCGCCCTTCTCGTGCCCCAGGATCTCGAGCGCGCGGTTCGCGATGACCTCGTTCGCGTTCATGTTGGTGCTCGTGCCCGCACCGCCCTGGATCATGTCCACGACGAAGTGCTCGTGCAGCGCACCGCCCGCGATCTCCTCGCAGGCCTGCTCGATCGCGGCGGCGCGCTCGTCGTCGAGCGCCCCGAGAGCATGGTTGGCCCGGGCGGTGGCCCGCTTGACCTGGGCGAGCGCCTCGATGAGGCGGGGGAAGTGGGACAGGGGGACTCCCGTGATGTGGAAGTTCTCCTGCGCCCGCAGGGTCTGGATCCCGTAATAGGCGTGGGCGGGGACCTCGCGATCGCCGAGCAGGTCGTGCTCGCGGCGGGTGGCGGATCCTGTCGTCGCACCGGGATGGGTCATGGGTACTGTCCTCCGGGTTCTCGGACGGCCGGCGTCGTCGTCGGCCGCTGACACCCTATCCACCCCGGACCCGTAGCATGTGCCCGTGCCGGAGCCCAGATCACCCTTCACCGTCGGGGCCGCCGTGCGCCGCCAGGCGGTGCTCACGGGAGCCCTCGTGGCGCTCGCGGTCATCGCCCTGCTCGGCATCGCCGGGCACGCCCCGCTCGCGGGGATGCTGCTGAGCGCGGAGCTGCTCGTCCTCGCCGCCCTGCGGCTGCTGCTGCCCACCCGCGCGGTGGGCGCGCTCGCGGTGCGCTCCCGGCTCGTCGACGTCCTCTGCCTCGTCGCGCTGGGCGTCGCGATCGGTGCGCTCACGGGCTCCCCGAACCTCTGATCCCGACTGTGCCGAGCGCCTCCCCGGAGCCGCCCCCGGCACGGTTCCGAGCAGGCCCGCGCATATGGCACGATCGCGGCGTGCCCACCGATTCCGCCCGCCTGCACGCCGTCTTCGACCTCGCCATGAGGGTCGGCGAGGGCCTGCTCACCAACGGCGCCGCGGCCTCGGAGGTCACCGCGACCGTCCTGCGGATCACGAGCTCCTCGGGCCTGCGCAACGTGGCCGTCCAGGTCACCTTCGACGAGGTCACGATCTCCTACCTGCCGGACGAGCTCTCCGCCCCCTTCACCCGCGTGCGCGCCGCGAGCGAGCGCGTGCAGGACTTCGCGCGGCTCGCCGCCTACGAGGACGTCACCTTCGGCTACATCAGCGGTGACCTCTCCCTCGAGGAGGCCCGCCACCAGGCCGCCGCGATCCCGCAGGAGAAGCCGCCCTACCGCCTGTCCCTCGTCTGCGCGGGCTTCGGCCTGCTCGGCGGCGGCGCCGCGCTGAGCCTCGGTGCGAACTGGCTCGTGGTGATCGCCGCGACCCTCGCCGCGGCCCTGATGATCCTGGTGGACACGGTCCTCACCCGGCGGCGCATCCCGCGCTTCTACAGCCAGGCCCTCGGCGGCTTCCTCGCGGTGGGCGTCGCCGTGTTGCTCGGTGCGCTGGACCCCTCGCTGAACCCGTCGATCGTCGTCGTCGCGTGCATCATCGTGCTGCTCGCGGGCCTCACCTCGATCGGTGCCATGCAGGACGCCGTCACCGGCTGGTACGTGACGGCCGCCGGGCGGATCCTCGAGACCCTCATGCTCACGGTCGGCATCGTCGCCGGTGTGCGCGGGGGGCTGCTCGTCGCGGACCTCGTGGGGGTGGACGTGTCGATCTCCTCCGCGGCCCCGGTCTCCCTCGCCTCCGTGCTCGTCCTCGTGGTCGCCGGAGCCGTCATGGGCCTCGGCTTCGGGGTCGGCGCCCAGGTCCCCATGCGGATGCTCGCTGCGGTCGCGCTGGTCGCCGCGGGCTCGGCGGGGCTCTCGCACCTGCTGAGCGACGTCGTGGACCGGGTCTACGCGGTCGGCGTCGCCTCCTTCCTCGTCGGCGTCGCGGCCGTGGTGCTCGGCGACCGCATGCGCGCCCCCACGCTCGTGTTCGTCATGGGCGGCGTGGTGCCGCTCGTCCCGGGCAGCCGGATCTACCGGGGCCTGCTCGCCCTCGGCGACGCCGTGCCCGACGGCGCGCTCGAGCTGTTCAGCGCCGGGGAGATCGCGATCGGCATCGCCGCCGGCGCCGTGCTGGGCCAGCTGCTCGCCTCGCGGGTCGTCGGCGCCCGCCAGATCGCCTACACGCCGATGATCTCGGTGCCCTTCACGACGATGCGCCGCCGTCGCCTCTCCGTGGGCACGCGCCGCCGCGCCCGTGGTCGTGACGGCGTGGCCCTCGTCGAGCCGTCTACGATGACCGGTGAGATGACAGCGCTGTCCCCCTCGATGCTCGAGGAGCTCGACCCCGCCTCCGCCGCGGGGGACCGCCGCACCGATCCCGAGGAGCGAGCATGACCTCTCCCGCACTCGTCGCCGTCGGCGGCTACTCCACGAGCGGCTCCGGCCGCGGCACCGGCATCGCGCTCCTGCGCGTGACCCCGGACGACTCCGGCGCCGCCGCGGAGACCCTCTGGGAGGTGGCCGCCGCGGATCCCTCGTTCCTGCTCTGGAGCGCCGACGGCTCCCTCCTGCACGCGGTCACCGAGACCAGCCCCACGCACGTGCTCACCCTCCGCGTCGCGGAGGACGGCTCGAGCGGGGAGATCATCGGCGACCTCGAGCTCGCCGGCTCCGGGGGCTGCCACCTCGCGCCCGGCACCCGACCGGACACCCTGCTCGTCGCGAACTACGGCTCCGGCTCGGTCGAGACGGTGCGCCTGGACGCCGAGGGCCTGCCCGTCGAGCTCCTCGACCTCGACGACCACCACGACTACGCGGAGGACCGCGACCCGCATCCCCACCAGGTGGTGCGGCTGCCGGGCACCGAGCTCCTCGCCGTGCCGGACCTGGGCCTGGACCGCGTGGTGCTCTACCGGCAGGTGCAGACCGGCCACATCGAGCCGGCCGGGGAGATCCCCTTCAGCCGCGGCAGCGGGCCCCGCCACCTCGCGGCGGACCACGAGTCCTCCCAGCTCCTCGTGAGCTGCGAGCTCTCCGGCAAGGTCGGCGTCGCCGCGCGCGGCGAGGTCCCGCAGGACGTCGGCGCGCTGCAGGTCATGCGCGGCCCGGAGCTGCAGTGGTCGGTGCGCTCGATGGTCCCCGCGTCCGGACGCCCCGAGGAGTCGGCGCTCTCGCACGTGGAGCTCGCCGCGGACGAGCACCACGCCCTCGTGGCCAACCGCGGCCCGGACACGATCGCGCTGTTCAGCCTCGCCGGCATGCGTCCCGAGCTCGTCGCGGAGGTGTCCGTGGGCGCTCATCCCCGTCACTTCACCCAGCTGGGGACGACGATCCTGGTCGCCGCGCAGGAGGGCGACCGCATCGACGTGCTGCGCCGCCACCAGGACACCCTCGAGGTGGCGGGGGACCCGATCCCCGCCCCGAGCGTCTCCTGCCTCGCGCCTCGCCCCTGATCCTCGGCGACGGCCCGCCGTCCTCTGGCCGGTCCTGGACGCCGCGGCGGGCGGGCCCTGGCTAGACTCTGCCGGGCGCCCGCCCCCCCCTGCCCCGCTCTGGAGGACCCACCATGACCCCTGCCACCACCGCCGGCACCCCCGTGCTCTCGGCCGCCCCGGACCGCGCTGAGGCCGCCGCGCGCGCCGAGCAGCTGTTCGTCGAGTCCTACGGGTACCGCCCCGACGGCGTGTGGTCGGCCCCGGGCCGGGTCAACATCATCGGCGAGCACGTCGACTACCAGGACGGCCTGTGCCTGCCGATGGCGATCTCGCACCGCTGCTTCGCGGCCGCCGCCCGCACGCCCACGGACCGCGTGCGCCTGCGCTCCGCGCAGGACGACCTCCAGCTCGACCTCGACGCGGCGGCCCTCGAGCCGGGCGCCGTCGAGGGCTGGCCCGCCTACGTCGCCGGCGTGCTCTGGGCGCTGCGACCCTTCATCTCGGGCGCGCACACGCAGGGCATGGACATCCTCATCGACGGCCAGGTGCCGCTCGGGGCGGGGCTCTCGAGCTCCGCGGCGCTCGAGTGCGCAGCGGCGGAGGCGATCGATGCCCTCCTCACCCTCGGCACCACCCCGCTGGACCGGGTGCGCGCGGCGATCACCGCGGAGACCGACTTCGCGGGCGCCTCCACCGGCGGCCTGGACCAGTCCGCCTCGGTGCTCTCCCGTGCCGGCCACGCGCTGTACCTGGACTGCCGCGACTTCTCCACGCGCCCCGTGCCGTGGGACCTCGCCGGTCAGGGCCTCGCGCTGCTCATCACGGACACGCGGGCCGAGCACTCCCACGTGGACGGCGAGTACACGGCCCGTCGGGCGGACAGCGAGCGGGCCGCCGAGGCCCTCGGCGTCGCGACCCTGCGGGACGTGGACGCCTCCCGGCTCGAGGAGCTGCTGCCGACGATCCAGGACGATGTCGTGCGCCGCCGTGCCCGGCACGTGGTCACCGAGATCCAGCGGGTCCGGGACGTCGACGCCCTGCTCGGCGAGGGCACCGTGCGGGAGCACGTCGCGGAGCTCGGCGCGCTGCTGAACGCCTCGCACGACTCCCTGCGGGACGACTACGAGGTCACCGTCGAGCAGCTCGACGTCGCGGTGGACGCGGCCCGCGCGGCCGGGGCGCACGGCGCCCGCATGACCGGCGGCGGCTTCGGCGGCTCCATCATCGCGCTCGTGGAGGCCGATGCCGCGGGCGGTGTCGCCGCGGCGATCGCGGAGGCCTTCGCCCAGCGGGGCTTCACCGCCCCGGAGTTCTTCCTCGCCCTGCCCTCGGAGGGCGCGGGTCAGGACCGCTGATCCACCGTTCCTGCCGCTGAGGGCGGGGGAGCGGCGAGCCAGTCCGCGACCCCGGCCCGCAGCCGGGCGGCGGTGGCGGCATCCGCCGCGGAGATCCCGATCGAGGAGAGGGCCAGCGCGGCGAGCTCCTCGTCGGTGAGCCCGATCCGCCGGGCGACCGCGTACTGCTCCACGAGCCGGGAGCCGAACAGCAGCGGGTCGTCGGCCCCCAGGGCGATCTGCGCCCCGGCCTCGACGAGCGCCTGCAGCGGGACGTCCTCCGGCTCGGCGACGACGCCCAGGGAGGCGTTCGAGGCGGGGCACAGCTCGAGACCGATCCCCTGCTCGACGATCCGCTCGAGCAGCCGCGGGTCCTCCGCGGAGCGCACACCGTGGCCCAGGCGCCGCGGGGCGAGCGCGTCCACGACCGCCTCGACGTGGGCGGGCCCGAGCAGCTCGCCGCCGTGGGGGAGCGACCACAGTCCCGCCTCGCGGGCGATCCGGAACGCGGGGGCGAACTCGGCGGTCACGCCGCGGCGCTCGTCGTTGGACAGCCCGAACCCGATGACGCGGCCGACGTGCCGGGCCGCGAGCCGCGCGAGGGTCCGCGCGTCGAGGGGATGCCTCGTGCGGGAGGCGGCGACGACGATGCCGACGCTCACGCCCGTCGCGCGCTCGCTCGCCTCGGCCTCGTCGAGCACGATCTCGAGGGCGGGGGAGAGCCCGCCGACGAAGGGCGCGTAGCTCGTGGGGTCCACCTGCAGCTCGAGCCGGCCCGAGCCCTCGGCGGCGTCGTCCTCGACGGCCTCCCGCAGGATCCGCCGCATGGCAGCCTCGGAGTCCACCACCGCGCGGGCCGTGTCGTACTCGCGCTGGAAGCGGAACCATCCGCGGCGGGTCGGCTCGACCTGCAGCGCGACGTCGTCGGTGAGCGAGCGCGGCAGCCGCAGGCCCCGCTCCTCGGCGAGCTCCCGCAGCGTGCCCGGGCGCATCGACCCCGTGAAGTGCAGGTGCAGATGCGCCTTGGGCAGCGCCGCGAGGTCGCGGCCCGTGCTCATGCGCGCCGCCCGCCCGCCGTCACTCGGAGAGCAGGGCGATGACGCGGTCGATGCCCTCGGCGAGGTCCTCGTCGCCGAGCGCATAGGAGAAGCGCAGATGCCCGGGG
This sequence comes from Brachybacterium horti, assembly GCF_054777615.1. NCBI lineage: Bacteria > Bacillati > Actinomycetota > Actinomycetes > Micrococcales > Dermabacteraceae > Brachybacterium > Brachybacterium horti. The sequence continues at coordinate 228,925 of NZ_BAAHAM010000001.1, read as the reverse complement.
GCGCCGAAGGCCTCTCCCGGCACGGCGGCGACCTCGGCGTGCTCGAGGATCGCGGAGGCGAGGTCGGAGCTGGTCTCCACACGGGTCCCGCGGATCTCCCGGCCGAGCGCCCCGGTCACCTCGGGGAAGGCGTAGAAGGCGCCCGTGGGGGTGGGGACGGAGAAACCGGGCACTGCGGAGAGCTTCTCGACGATGGTGCGACGACGGCGGTCGAAGGCCTCGCGCATCTCCTCGACGGTCTCCATCGGACCGGTGAGCGCGGCGATCGCCGCGCGCTGGGCGACGTTGTTGACGTTCGAGGTGAGGTGGCTCTGGAGGTTGGACGCGGCGGCGATGACGTCCTTCGGGCCCACCATCCAGCCCACGCGCCAGCCGGTCATGGCGAAGGACTTGGCGACTCCGCCCAGCAGCACGGTGGTCTCCGCGAGCTCGGGGACGGCCTTCAGAACCGAGGTGAAGGCGACGCCGTCGTAGGTGAGGTGCTGGTAGATCTCGTCGGTGATCACCCACAGGTGGTGCTCGAGTGCCCAGCGGCCCAGCTCCTCGACCTGCTCCGGGGTCATGACCGCGCCGGTCGGGTTCGACGGGGAGCACACGAGGATCGCGCGGGTGCGCTCCGTGCGGGCCGCCTCGAGCTGCTCGATCGTGGGGAGGTAGCCCTGGTCGGCTCCTGCGAGGACGGGCACCTCGACGGCGCCGGCGAGACGGATCGCCTCGGGATACGTGGTCCAGTACGGCGCGGGCAGGATGACCTCGTCACCCGGGTCCAGGAGCGTCGCGAAGGTCTGGTAGACGGCCTGCTTGCCGCCGTTGGTGATGAGCGTCTGCGCGGGGGAGAACTCGAGCCCGGTGGAGGCGGCGACGCTCGCGGCGACGGCCGTGCGCAGCTCCGGGAGGCCGGCGGAGGCGGTGTAGCGGTGGTTCGCCGGGTCCTGCGCGGCGGCCACGGCGGCCTCCACCACGTGCGCGGGCGTCGGGAAGTCCGGCTCCCCGGCGCCGAAGCCGATGACCGGCCGGCCGGCGGCCTTGAGGGCCTTCGCGGCCTGGTCGACGGCGAGCGTCGCGGAGGGGGCGATCGCGGCGATCCGCTGGGAGATGCGGTGCTCGCGTGCGCTGCGGGACGGGGCGGGAAGGGCGTCGTCGGTGCTCACGGGCCTATCGTGGCAGAGCGGGCGTCGTCCCGCCAGGATGACCGGCGATCGGCCGCCGGCGCGCGATCGGGCGGGGCGCGACGGGGGAGCGGGACGACGAGTGTGACGTGGGTCCGGTCCGCCGCGAGCGGATTCGCCCCGGGTCCCGGCTGCTTGTATGCTGGTCCTCGGCCCTCGGGCCCACGGGGTTCGCCCCGTGAAGGGTAGTGGCGCAATTGGTAGCGCAGCGGTCTCCAAAACCGCAGGTTGCAGGTTCGAGCCCTGTCTACCCTGCCCGTCCGGCCGGGTTCGTCCGGCTGGATGCGGATGACGACGACCAGATCGGACCCTGCAGACGTGAACTCCAGCCGGAACGACGAGGCCCAGGCCTCACGCAACCCGTTCGTGGCGATCGGTCTGTTCGTGCGCCAGGTGATCGCCGAGCTCCGCAAGGTCGTCGTCCCCACTCGCAAGGAGCTCGCGGTCTACACGCTGACCGTGCTGCTCTTCGTGGCCGTGATGATCGCCTTCGTCTTCGGCGTCGACGCCCTGTTCAGCTGGCTGTCCCGGCTCACCTTCGCGGTCCCTGACTGAGCGGGATCCGCAGCAGTCCCACCGGACCACGGTCCGATCCGATCCCCAGCTGTCAGGAAGGCAGGTTCACGACGGTGAACGAGCAGACCTCCACCCCCGAGGACTCCTACGACGACGTCGACGACTCGCTGTCGTTCTCGTCCTCCCCCGAGCAGGGCGCCGACGACGCGACGCTCGAGGCCTCCGAGGAGCCCGCCGCCGTCGAGTCCGTCGACGTGGATCCCGCCGAGGACGTCGCGGCCGACGAGGCCCCTGCCGACGACTCCGCCGAGGATCCGGTCGAGGGCGAGCCCGCCGAGAGCAACGACGCCGAGGACACCGACGAGGACGCCGCCGCGTCCGAGGGATCCGAGGAGCCCGAGGAGGAGGACCCGGTCGCGGTCCTCAAGCGCCACCTGCGCTCCGCCCCCGGCGACTGGTACGTCGTCCACTCCTACTCCGGTCACGAGAACCGCGTGCGCACGCAGCTGACCACGCGCATCGAGACGCAGGACATGGAGGAGTACATTTTCCAGGTCGAGGTCCCCATGGAGGACGCGACCGAGATCAAGAACGGCCAGAAGAAGATCGTGCGCCGCGTGCGCATCCCCGGCTACGTGCTCGTGCGCATGGAGCTCGCCGAGGAGTCCTGGCGCGTCGTCCGCGACACCCCCGGCGTCACGGGCTTCGTGGGCAACGCGACCGATCCGACCCCGCTCTCCTTCGACGAGATCTTCTCGCTGCTGTCCCCGTCCGTGGGCCTGCCCGAGAAGAAGCGCTCCGGCTCCGGCGCGCCGTCCAAGGCCGCCGCCGCCAAGGCCGTGCCGGCTTTCGAGATCGGCGAGTCCGTCACCGTCATGGACGGTCCCTTCGAGACGATGCCGGCGAGCATCTCCGAGATCGACAGCGAGCACCAGAAGCTGCAGGTGCTGGTCTCGATCTTCGGCCGCGAGACCCCTGTCGAGCTCGCCTTCGACCAGGTCGCCAAGATCTGATCCCCCGAACCCCCGGCGTCGATCGGACGAAGATCACCCTTCGTCCCGCTCGACGGCGGCGCGGCGCACAGGTAGCGTCGCACCCGGTCCTCGCACGCCCCGGCGCGCAGGGCCAGTGGGAGGAGCGCTTGATGAGCTCCGCCCGAACCACGACACAGTAAGGAAGAGCAATGGCTCCCAAGAAGAAGATCGCGAGCATCATCAAGCTCCAGATCCAGGCCGGCCAGGCCACCCCTGCGCCGCCCGTGGGTCCCGCGCTCGGCGCTGCCGGCGTGAACATGATGGAGTTCGTCAAGGCCTACAACGATGCGACCGCCGATCAGCGCGGCAACATCATCCCGGTCGAGATCACGGTGTACGAGGATCGCTCGTTCACCTTCATCACCAAGACCCCGCCGGCCGCCGAGCTCATCAAGAAGGCCGCCGGCCTTCCCAAGGGCTCCGCCACCCCTCACACCGTGAAGGTCGGCAAGATCACCCAGGCGCAGGTCCGCGAGATCGCGGAGACCAAGATGCCTGATCTGAACGCGAACGACATCGAGGCCGCTGCGAAGATCGTCGCCGGCACCGCTCGTTCCATGGGCATCACGGTGGAGGACTGACGACATGGCATTCCGCAGCAAGGCTTACAAGGACGGCGCCGCCAAGATCGAGGCCGGCCGCCAGTACTCGCCGCTCGACGCCCTGCGCCTCGCGCAGCAGACGAACCCGGCGAAGTTCGACGCCTCGGTCGAGGTCGCGATGCGTCTCGGCGTCGACCCCCGCAAGGCTGACCAGATGGTGCGCGGCACCGTCAACCTGCCCAACGGCACCGGCAAGACCGCCCGCGTGATCGTCTTCGCGACGGGCGCGCAGGCCGAGGCCGCTCTCGCGGCCGGCGCCGACGAGGTCGGCGACGACGAGCTCATCGAGAAGGTCGCCGGCGGCTGGACCGACTTCGACGCGGCCGTGGCCACGCCGAACCTCATGGGCAAGGTCGGCAAGCTGGGCCGCGTGCTCGGCCCCCGCGGCCTCATGCCGAACCCGAAGACCGGCACGGTCACGATGGACGTCACGAAGGCTGTGAACGACATCAAGGGCGGCAAGATCGAGTTCCGCACCGACCGTGCGGCGAACCTGCACTACATCGTGGGCAAGGTGTCGTTCTCCGACCAGCAGCTGGTCGAGAACTACGTCGCCGCCCTCGAGGAGATCCTGCGGCTCAAGCCGTCCTCCTCGAAGGGTCGCTACATCACGAAGATCACCGTGTCCACCACCATGGGCCCGGGCATCCCGGTCGACGTGAACCGCACCCGCAACCTCCTCGAGGACACCGACGAGGCCTGAGCCCCGTCGTCCTCCTGCGACGAGCCCCCGCATCCCTCGAGGATGCGGGGGCTCGTCCGCTTCCGCACGGGCCCGGCCGGGTGGGCCCTCGTCCGCGTCGCGCGTGTGACGTGCGTCCGAGTGCCCCCTGATCCGTGGCGCCGGGGGAGGGGGCTGGTCTAGGCTGGACCTACCGAAGACCGCCGGTCGTCGCCCTCCATCCGGAGGACGACCGAAGGATTCCCTCACGGGATGGCCTGCGCAGGTGAATGAAGCGACCCGCACGGTCGCGCCCTCCGCGGGGAGGAATCCCCCGGTGAGCCGGATCGTGCGTCTGGCCTCGACACCTGCGTGTCGAGGCCTTTTCCCGTTCCGGGACTCCTTCAGCCGGCGGCGAGAGACCTCTGGAAGGAGGGCCATGGCGAACCCCGAGAAGGTGGACGCCGTCGCCGAGATCGCGGAGCTGTTCCGCGAGTCCGACGCCGCCGTCATCACCGAGTACCGCGGGCTCAGCGTCGGCCAGCTCAAGCAGCTGCGTCGTTCGCTCGGTTCCGACACTACCTACGCCGTGGTGAAGAACACGCTCACGGAGATCGCCGCCCGCGAGGCCGGCATCGACGCCTTCGATGGCACGCTCAGCGGTCCCACCGCCATCGCGTTCATCAAGGGTGAGCCCGTGGAGCCCGCGAAGGCTCTGCGTGACTTCGCCAAGGATCACGACGCGCTCGTGATCAAGTCCGGCTACTTCGAGGGCAAGGCGCTCTCGGAGGACGACGTCAAGAAGCTCGCGGACCTCGAGTCCCGCGAGGTCCTGCTGGCCAAGGCCGCCGGCGCCATGAAGGCGTCGATGTCCAAGGCCGCTGCCGTGTTCCAGGCGCCGCTGTCCAAGGCAGCGCGCACCGTGGACGCGCTCCGCGCCAAGCAGGAGGCCTGAGCCTCCCGGCTCAGCCCGTAGAACCTGGCGCGTGAGCGCCGTCAACACCACCGGGACACCGTCCCACCGACAGGAAGGAACGCCACCATGGCGAAGCTCAGCAACGACGAGCTCATCGAGGCTTTCAAGGAGATGTCCCTCATCGAGCTCTCCGAGTTCGTGAAGCAGTTCGAGGACGTCTTCGACGTGACCGCCGCCGCTCCCGTGGCCGTCGCCGCCGCCGGCGGTGCCGCCGCCGACGCCCCGGCCGCCGAGGAGAAGACCGAGTTCGACGTGGTCCTCGAGTCCGCCGGCTCCGCGAAGATCGGCGTCATCAAGGAGGTGCGCGCGCTCACCTCGCTCGGCCTCAAGGAGGCCAAGGAGCTCGTCGACGGCGCGCCCAAGGCCGTCCTCGAGGGTGTCAAGAAGGAGGACGCCGACGCCGCCAAGGAGAAGCTCGAGGCCGCCGGCGCCACCGTCACCGTCAAGTGATCCGAGGCGCCCTCGCGGCGCCTTGCATCGCTTCGTGAGGAGCCGTCCCGCTGTGCGGGGCGGCTCCTCCGCCGTTTCCGGGAGAGCACGGCGCGGGGCGCGTGTCCGGCCGTGACCAGCGCGAGCGCGCGGACCGCGGCTCGACGGGGAGCGCCGCGCCGCGCCGGGGGAGCGGCGCGTGCTTGACTCCGGGGCCGCCGAGGTCCAGAATCTTCCCCGTAACAGCGCTGCTGTTCCTGCCGCAGGACCCCCGGGACACCGGGCGCGGTCACGTCGAGAGAGACGGGCAGGAGGCAGGCCTTCCGCGCCAGGCATATGGTGGCCGACGCGGATGGACCGGGCTCTGAGGGCCCTTGCGTCCATCCGTGCATTTGTGTATGCTCGGTCCTTGCGCTGTGCGTCGTCCACGGGTCCCGCTGCTTCACGCTGCTCCACCTGTGCCTCATCGCCCCCGGAGGACGCTCGCCGCGCCTGGGAACCCGTCATCGGCCTGTGGAAGGACCCCACCCTTGGCTGCCTCGAGCACCGACCTCACCACTGACATTCAGCTGCGCACCGCTTCGCCGCGAGTCACCTTCGCGAAGCTCGGAGACCCGATCGAGGTCCCTGATCTGCTCAGCCTGCAGACCACGTCCTTCGACTGGCTGCTGGGCAACGAGCGCTGGCAGGAGCGTGCCGCCGAGGCCGCCGCCGCCGGCCGCGAGGACGTCCCGCAGACCTCCGGTCTCGCGGACATCCTCGAGGAGATCTCCCCGATCGAGGACTTCGCCGGCAACATGTCGCTGTCGTTCCGCGACCACACCTTCGACGACCCGAAGTACACGGTCGACGAGTGCAAGGAGAAGGACCTCACCTACGCCGCTCCGCTGTACGTCATCGCGGAGTTCATGAACAACGAGACCGGTGAGATCAAGACCCAGACGGTCTTCATGGGCGAGTTCCCGCTCATGACGGACAAGGGCACCTTCATCATCAACGGCACCGAGCGCGTCGTCGTCTCCCAGCTCGTGCGCGCCCCCGGCGTGTACTTCGAGGAGAGCATCGACAAGACCTCGGACAAGCACATCTTCTCGACGAAGATCATCCCGTCGCGCGGTGCGTGGCTGGAGTTCGAGATCGACAAGCGCGACCAGGTCGGCGTGCGCATCGACCGCAAGCGCAAGCAGTCCGTCACGACGCTTCTGCAGGCCCTCGGCATGTCCCACAGCGATATCCTCGAGGAGTTCGGCGAGTTCGAGTCGATGCGCTCGACCCTGGAGAAGGACCGCGTGTCCTCGCAGGACGAGGCGCTCATGGACATCTACCGCAAGCAGCGTCCGGGCGAGCCGCCGAGCCGCGATGCGGGCGAGGCCATGCTCAACAACCTGTACTTCAACCACAAGCGCTACGACCTCGCGAAGGTCGGCCGCTACAAGATCGGCAAGAAGCTCGGTCTCGAGGGCAGCCTCTCGGAGTCGACCCTGCGCCTGCAGGACATCGTCGCCGCGATCAAGTACATCGTCGCGCTGCACGACGGCGTCACCGAGTACACGAGCGTCGACGGCCGCACGGTGCGCGTCGAGACCGACGACATCGACCACTTCGGCAACCGTCGCATCCGCGCCGTGGGCGAGCTCATCCAGAACCAGGTCCGCACGGGCCTGTCCCGCATGGAGCGCGTCGTCCGCGAGCGCATGACCACGCAGGACGTCGAGGCGATCACCCCGCTGACCCTGATCAACATCCGCCCGGTCACGGCGGCGATCAAGGAGTTCTTCGGGACCTCCCAGCTCTCGCAGTTCATGGATCAGAACAACCCGCTGTCGGGCCTGACCCACAAGCGCCGTCTCTCCGCGCTCGGCCCGGGCGGCCTCTCGCGCGACCGCGCCGGCATGGAGGTCCGTGACGTCCACCCGTCGCACTACGGCCGCATGTGCCCGATCGAGACCCCTGAGGGCCCGAACATCGGCCTCATCGGCTCGCTCGCGACCTTCGCGCGCATCAACCCGTTCGGCTTCATCGAGACCCCGTACCGCAAGGTCGTCGAGGGTCGCGTGACGGACGAGATCGTCTACCTCACTGCCGACGACGAGGACCGCCTGGTCATCGCCCAGGCGAACGCGAAGGTCGGCGAGGACGGCACGTTCCTCGAGGACGCCGTGCTCTCCCGCACCACGGGCGGCGAGCCCGAGCTGGTCCCGCCGGCCGAGGTCGACTACATGGACGTCTCCGCGCGTCAGATGGTCTCCGTCGCGACCGCGATGATCCCGTTCCTCGAGCACGACGACGCCAACCGCGCGCTCATGGGCTCGAACATGCAGCGCCAGGCCGTGCCGCTCCTCAAGACCGAGATGCCGCTCGTCGGCACCGGCATGGAGCGTCGCGCCGCCGTGGACGCCGGCGACGTCCTCGTCGCCTCCAAGGCCGGCATCATCGAGGAGCTCTCCGCGGACCTCATCGTGGTGATGGCCGACGACGGCACCCGCCAGACCTACCCGGTGCCGAAGTTCGAGCGCTCCAACGCGGGCAACTGCTACAACCACCGCGTGCTCTGGAACGAGGGCGACCGCGTCGAGGCCGGCTCCGTCCTCGCCGACGGCCCCTCCACCGACGAGGGCGAGCTCTCGATGGGCAAGAACCTGCTCGTCGCGTTCATGTCCTGGGAGGGCCACAACTACGAGGACGGCATCATCCTGTCCTCGCGGATGGTCCAGGACGACGTCCTCACCTCGATCCACATCGAGGAGCACGAGGTCGACGCGCGCGACACGAAGCTCGGCAAGGAGGAGATCACCCGCGACATCCCCAACGTCGGTGACGACGTCCTCGCGGATCTCGACGAGCGCGGCATCATCCGCGTCGGCGCCGAGGTGCAGCCGGGCGACATCCTCGTCGGCAAGGTGACCCCGAAGGGCGAGACCGAGCTGACCCCGGAGGAGCGCCTGCTGCGCGCGATCTTCGGCGAGAAGGCCCGCGAGGTGCGCGACACCTCGCTGCGCGTCCCCCACGGCGAGACCGGCACGGTCATCGGTGTGCACGTGTTCAACGACGAGGAGGACGGCGACATCCTCCCGACCGGTGTGAACGAGATGGTCCGCGTGTACGTGGCCCAGAAGCGCAAGATCACCGACGGCGACAAGCTCGCCGGCCGTCACGGCAACAAGGGCGTCATCGCGAAGATCCTGCCCGTGGAGGACATGCCGTTCCTCGAGGACGGCACCCCCGTGGACATCATCCTCAACCCCATGGGCGTGCCCGGCCGCATGAACATCGGCCAGGTCATGGAGACCCACCTCGGGTGGGTCGCCAAGTCCGGCTGGGACATCGACCCCGAGAGCGAGACCGCCGCGGAGCTCCCGGCGTCCGCGCTGCACGGCGAGCCCGGCACCCCCGTCGCGGTCCCCGTCTTCGACGGTCTCTCCGCGGAGGAGGTCACCGGCCTGATCGCGAGCCACCGCCCCAACCGGGACGGCGAGCAGATGGTCAAGGCCTCCGGCAAGGCGCAGCTGTTCGACGGCCGCTCCGGCGAGCCGTTCCCGGACTCGATCTCCGTGGGCTACATGTACATCCTGAAGCTCCACCACCTCGTGGACGACAAGCTGCACGCGCGCTCCACCGGCCCGTACTCGATGATCACGCAGCAGCCCCTGGGCGGTAAGGCCCAGTTCGGCGGCCAGCGCTTCGGCGAGATGGAGGTGTGGGCCCTCGAGGCCTACGGCGCCGCGTACGCCCTGCAGGAGCTGCTGACCATCAAGTCGGACGACATCTCCGGCCGCGTGAAGGTCTACGAGGCCATCGTCAAGGGCGAGAACATCCCCGAGCCCGGCATCCCGGAGTCCTTCCGGGTGCTGCTCAAGGAGATGCAGTCGCTGTGCCTGAACGTCGAGGTCCTCTCCTCCGACGGCACCGCCCAGGAGGTGCGCGAGAGCGACGAGGAGGTCTTCCGCGCCGCGGAGGAGCTCGGCATCGACCTGTCCCGCCGTCCCCACGAGGGCGTCGGCTCCATCGAAGAGGTCTGAGCGACGGGGTGGGACGGGGAGCGCACCTCGCGCCCCGTCCCACCGCCCCCGCCCTGATCCCTCAGACCACACGACTTCAGATTCGAGAGAAGGACACCTGTGCTCGACGTCAACACCTTCGACGAGCTGCGCATCGGCCTCGCGACCGCCGATGACATCCGCGCCTGGTCGCACGGCGAGGTCAAGAAGCCGGAGACCATCAACTACCGCACCCTGAAGCCCGAGATGGACGGCCTCTTCTGCGAGCGCATCTTCGGCCCCACCCGGGACTGGGAGTGCTACTGCGGCAAGTACAAGCGCGTGCGCTTCAAGGGCATCGTCTGCGAGCGCTGCGGCGTGGAGGTCACCAAGTCCTCCGTGCGTCGTGAGCGCATGGGCCACGTGGAGCTCGCCGCCCCCGTCACCCACATCTGGTACTTCAAGGGCGTGCCGAGCCGTCTCGGCTACCTGCTGGACCTCGCGCCGAAGGATCTCGAGAAGATCATCTACTTCGCCGCCTACATGGTGACCTCCGTGGACGAGCAGGCTCGCCACGAGGACATGCCCGATCTCCAGGCCCGCCACGACCTCGAGGTCAAGGAGCTGGAGAAGGAGCGCGACGCGGCCCTGAACGACCGCGCCGTCTCCGCGGAGAAGGACCTCGCCCAGCTCGAGGAGGAGGGTGCCAAGGCCGACGCGAAGCGCAAGGTCCGCGACTCCTCCGAGCGCGAGCAGGCCCAGATCCGCAAGAAGTACGACGCCGAGATCGACCGCATCACCCGCGTGTGGGAGCGCTTCAAGGGCCTCAAGGTCGCCGACCTCGAGGGCGACGAGCAGCTCTACCGCGCGATGAAGCTGCGCTTCGGCACCTACTTCGAGGGCGGCATGGGCGCCGAGGCGATCCAGAAGCGCCTCCAGGACTTCGACCTGGACGCCGAGGCCGAGCTGCTCCGCGAGATCATCGCGACCGGCAAGGGCCAGAAGAAGGCCCGCGCCCTCAAGCGCCTCAAGGTCGTCTCCGCGTTCCGCTCGACCACCAACTCGCCCGTCGGCATGGTGCTCGACGCGGTCCCGGTCATCCCCCCGGACCTGCGTCCGATGGTGCAGCTGGACGGCGGCCGCTTCGCGACCTCCGACCTCAACGACCTGTACCGCCGCGTCATCAACCGCAACAACCGCCTCAAGCGGCTGCTCGATCTCGGCGCCCCCGAGATCATCGTGAACAACGAGAAGCGCATGCTGCAGGAGTCGGTCGACTCGCTGTTCGACAACGGCCGCCGTGGTCGCCCGGTCACCGGGCCGGGCAACCGCCCGCTGAAGTCGCTCTCCGACATGCTCAAGGGCAAGCAGGGGCGGTTCCGCCAGAACCTGCTCGGCAAGCGCGTGGACTACTCCGCCCGCTCCGTCATCGTGAACGGCCCGCAGCTGAACCTGCACCAGTGCGGTCTGCCCAAGACCATGGCGCTCGAGCTCTTCAAGCCCTTCGTCATGAAGCGCCTCGTCGAGCTCAGCCATGCGCAGAACGTCAAGGCCGCGAAGCGGATGGTCGAGCGCGCCCGCCCCGAGGTCTGGGACGTGCTCGAGGAGGTCATCACCGAGCACCCGGTGCTGCTGAACCGTGCGCCGACCCTGCACCGCCTGGGCATCCAGGCCTTCGAGCCGCAGCTCGTCGAGGGCAAGGCCATCCACCTGCACCCGCTCGTGTGCGCCGCCTTCAACGCGGACTTCGACGGCGACCAGATGGCCGTGCACCTCCCGCTCTCCGCGGAGGCGCAGGCCGAGGCCCGCATCCTGATGCTGTCCTCGAACAACATCCTCAAGCCGTCCGACGGCCGCCCGGTCACCATGCCCGCGCAGGACATGATCATCGGTCTGTACCACCTCACGACCGTCCGCGAGGACGCCGTGGGCGCCGGGCGCCAGTTCTCCTCGGTCGCCGAGGCGATCATGGCGAACGACGCGCGGGAGCTGCACCTCAACGCGCCCGTGAAGATCCGCTTCGAGGACATCGTCCCGCCGAGCGACTGGGAGGCCCCGGAGGGCTGGACCGAGGGTGACCCGATCATCCTCGAGACGACCCTGGGCACCGTCTACTTCAACGAGACGCTGCCGGTGGACTTCCCGTTCGTGCAGGGCCAGGTCGGCAAGAAGCGCCTCGGCTCGATCGTCAACACGCTCGCCGAGCGCTACGACAAGGGCCAGGTCGCCGCGTCCCTGGACGCGCTGAAGTCCTACGGCTTCTCGTGGTCGACCCGCTCGGGTGTGTCCTTCGCGCTGTCCGACGTCGTCGCGCCCCCGAACAAGGGCGAGATCATCTCGAAGTTCGAGGCGAAGGCCGCTCAGGTCCAGGAGAACCGCGACCTGGGTCTGGTCTCCGAGGCCGAGCGCAACATCGAGCTCATCGACATCTGGACCGAGGCGACCAACGAGGTCGACAACGCCATGCGTGAGAACTTCGAGCGCTCCAACACCATCTTCCGGATGGTGGACTCGGGCGCCCGAGGCAACTGGATGCAGATCCGTCAGATCGCCGGTATGCGCGGCCTGGTGAACAACCCGAAGGGCGAGATCATCCCGCGCCCGATCCTCTCCAACTACAAGGAGGGGCTCTCGGTCCTGGAGTACTTCATCGCGTCGCACGGCTCCCGCAAGGGCCTCGCGGACACCGCGCTGAAGACCGCCCAGTCCGGCTACCTCACGCGTCGTCTCGTCGACGTCTCGCAGGACGTCATCGTCCGCGAGGCCGACTGCGGCACCTCGAAGGGCCTCACCCTCGCGGTGACCGTCGAGGAGGCCGGCGCGATCGTCCCGGCGGAGAACCTCGAGACGACCATCCACGGACGCATCCTCGCGGCCGCCGCCCTCGGTGCGGACGGCCAGGAGGTGCTGCCCGCGGGTGCGGAGATCGGCGACGTGCAGATCGAGCAGCTGGTCGCGGCGAACGTCCGCGACGTGAAGATCCGCTCGGTGCTGACCTGCGACTCCGCCGTGGGCACCTGCGCGAACTGCTACGGCCGCTCGCTGGCCACCGGTCAGCTCGTGGACATCGGCGAGGCCGTCGGCATCATCGCGGCGCAGTCGATCGGCGAGCCCGGCACGCAGCTGACCATGCGTACCTTCCACACCGGTGGTGTGGCGAGCGCGGACGGCGACATCACGCACGGTCTGCCGCGTGTGCAGGAGCTCTTCGAGGCCCGCACCCCGGCCGGCTTCGCGCCGATCACCGAGGCCGCAGGTCGCCTGGAGATCGAGGAGAGCGACAAGCAGCGCAAGCTGACGGTCACGCCGGACGACGGCACCGACCCGATCACCTACACGGTCTCCAAGCGCGTCACCCTGCTGGTGGCGGACGGCGATCACCTCACGGTGGGCCAGCAGCTCTCGCAGGGCTCGGTCGACCCCAAGCAGGTGCTGCGCATCCTCGGCCCGCGGGCCGTGCAGAAGCACCTGGTGGACGAGGTCCAGAAGGTCTACGTGTCGCAGGGTGTGGACATCCACGCCAAGCACATCGAGGTCATCGTGCGCCAGATGCTGCGTCGCGTCACGGTCATCGAGTCCGGCGACGCGGATCTGCTGCCCGGCGACTTCGCCGAGCGCGTGATCTTCGAGCGGGAGAACCGTCGGGTGCTCTCCGAGGGCGGTCAGCCCGCCTCCGGTCGCCCGGAGCTCATGGGCATCACGAAGGCGTCGCTCGCGACGGACTCGTGGCTGTCGGCGGCCTCCTTCCAGGAGACCACCCGCGTGCTCACCGAGGCCGCCCTGAACCGCCGCAGCGACTCGCTGGTGGGGCTCAAGGAGAACGTCATCCTCGGCAAGCTCATCCCGGCCGGCACGGGTCTGTCCCGCTTCCGCAACATCGCGGTCGAGCCGACCGACGAGGCGAAGGCGCAGATGTACCAGGTGCCGGGCTACGACGAGCTGGACTTCTCGGGCTTCGGCTCGACCGGCTCCGTGAACCTGGACGACATCGACTACGCCGATCCGTTCCGCACGGACTTCCGCTGAGCCGAACCTGCTGAGGGCCCTGCGGCCCGCACGCTCCTGACGGGGCGGTCCCACCTCCGGGTGGGGCCGCCCCGTCGGCGTTCCCGGGGCCGGTGACATCGCCGCGCACGTCGGCCGGACGCTCCCGCGCGGGCCTCGACGCCGGGGGCCCGCGCCCCGCTGGGCGATGGGCCGGACGGGGCGGCCGAGCTGGGATACTGACCCGATGGGACAGGACGGACGGGCGGCGAGCGCGGCGGGGGAGCGGCGCATGCGCCCGGGCGAGCCCCGCGGGGCCACCCGCCGCCGGCTCACGTTCCCACCCCGGCTGCGCGAGCGCCTGCTGGGGCCGCGCGTGATCGATCCTCCGCTGCGCCTGTTCGCCGGGCTCTTCGCGGTGGCCATGGTGCTGCCCTCCCCGGGGACCGATCTGCTGCGCGCCGACTACCTCACCGAGGCCGCCGCGGCGGCGCTCCTGCTCGTCGCCACGGTGCGGCCCACGTTCGCGCTGGTGCTGATCCTGCCGGGCGAGGCAGTGCACGCCGTGCTGGCGCCCGCTGACCCGACCCCGTTCCTCGCGACCTGCGCGACAGTGGTCGCCGTCTCGGCCGCCGGCCGTCGCTGGCGGCTGCTGCTCGTCGCGACGGGCGTGTACGTGGCGCTCATGCTCCTGGGCGGCATCGTGAGCCCGGACCGGACCTTCGGCATCGACCGGACCGAGCCGATCCTGTGGCTGCTGACGATGATCCTGGGGCTCAGCGCGGCCGTGCTCCAGGCACGGATCGACGCGGAGATCCGTCGCCGCGAGCGGGCGGCCCGGCTGGCCGAGCAGGAGCTGCAGCGACTGCGGGTCGAGCTCGCCACCGACACCCACGACACGGTCTCCCATGCGCTCGCGACCGAGGCCGCGATCATCCGGATGATGGGGCGGTCGCGGGAGGAGGGTCTCGACGAGCGGGTGCTCTCGGAGCTCGCCCTCGTCAACGCCCGCGCGCAGCGTCAGCTGCGGCAGCTCCTCGCGCGTCTGCACTCGCCCCGGGACTCCGACGACGTCGTCGACCTGAGGCGGGAGATCCCGGCGTCCCTCGAGGCGATCCGCTCGGGGGCCCGCGCGGGCGGCTTCGACCTCCTCACCGCCCGCGGCGACCTGCCCGGACGGGTCGAGTCGCGGTTCGCCGCGGAGGTGCAGCTGATGCTCTTCGAGCTCGCCACGAACGTCCTCAAGCACGCGTGCTCGCCGGACGGCGCCTCGGTGCGGGCGGGTCTCGCGGAGGGTCCCGGTGTGCAGGCGCTCCTGCTCGTCTCCCGGAACGTCGTGGAGGGGACGGATCCGGTCTCGCCGCGCACTCTCACGCGCCGCGCCCGGGCGCTCGGCGGGGACTGCTCGGTGGGGCACGGTCCGGGGAGCACCCTCGAGGTGCGGGTGCTGCTCCCGGTGCCGGAGCTCCCCGAGACGGATCCCCCGGGGGCGGAGGGCGAGGAGGTCCTCGACGGGCCCGTGGCGGTCGGTGCCCTCGGCCCGGACACGTCGCCCGAGGGACGTGCGGCGGAGGGCCGGGGACCGGGTCGTCCCCGGCGCCGGGATCATCTCCTCCGCGCGGGGGAGGCCGAGGATCGCCGTGCCGGGGTGGAATGAGGCCATGCGCCTCCTCGTCGCCCTCCTCCTCGCCGCCGGGTCGTTCCTGACGACCGCGCAGCATGCGGACGCGCTGGCCCCGTGCTCGCCCGGAGCGCAGCGGGCGGAGGGGGCCGGCGCGCCGGCGACCGTCGGCGTCCCCGAGGGCGGTGTCCCCGCGGAGGGGGCCGTCGTGCTGCTGCGGCTGCCGGGGGAGATCCGGTGGGGATGCCTCTACTGGCGGTTCACCGACCACGAGCGCTTCCAGAGGAACTGCACATGAGCGCCGACGTGCCCGTCGTCCGGGTGCTCATCGTCGACGACGACCGCTGGACCACGCGCGCCGTCGCCGCCGTGCTCGGCGACGACCCGGGGCTGACGGTGCTCGAGCCCGAGCACAGCGGGGAGGACGCGATCGCCGCGTACCGCGCGCTGCGCCCGGACGTCGTGCTCATGGACGTGAACATGGCGCCCGGGATGAACGGCATCGACGCGACCGCCGAGATCCTCCGCCTGGACCCCGCGGCCCGGATCGTGCTGCTCACGACCGTCTCCCCGGGCCCGGGGATCGCGCGTGCCCTCGAGGCGGGGGCCATCGCCTCGGTCGCCAAGACGGCCGCGGAGGAGGTGCTCGTGGACACGGTGCGCCGGGCCGCGGCGGGGGAGGCCCCGCTGCGCCTGGGCACCCTCGCGGAGGACATCGTCATCAGCGGGGACGTGCTGCCGGAGGCGCCGGCGACGGCCCCGCGCCTCACCGAGCGCGAGCGGGAGACCCTGCGCCTGCTGTGCCAGGGACTCGAGTACGAGCAGATCGCGCAGCAGCTGTGCGTCGAGGTGAGCACCGTGAAGAGCCACGCCCGCAGCCTGCGCGAGAAGCTGGGCGCGGCGAACCACGCGCAGCTGATCATCCAGGCCGTGAAGCACAAGTACTTCACCCCCGCCTGATCCTCGTCGCAGCGCGCAGGCTCGACGATCCTCCCGGGGACCTCCTCCGTACGGGGGAGGACACCCCGCGGCGGGTCTCCGTACGGTGGACCGGTCAGGGCACGGGTGCCGGTGACGGCGGGGAGGAGCACGTGATGTCGGGGGAGAGGTCACGCCGCTGCCTGCTTCCCGTCGTCACCCTCGCGGCGACGGCCGTGGTGCTCCTCGCCGTCGATCCGCTGCTCGCGGGCGCGCCGTGGTGGCGTGCCGAGGCGGCCCTGCTGCGCCCCGCGCTGCTGCCCGCGCTCCTCGCCTGGCTCGTGCTCTGCGCGGGCGCCCTCACGGCCGTCGCGATGCGTCCCACGCGCGGCGCCTCGATCCTCGCGGCGACCGCGGTGCTCGGCGGGGCGCTGCTGCCGGCCGTCGTCGGCTCCGTCCTGCTCGGCAGCGTCTTCCCCGCGTCCAGCCCGCTCTGGGCGAGCGTCGTCCTCGGTGCGGCGGCCGCGACCTGGAGCGTGCTCTCCGTCTCCCGTCGTGCGTGGCAGGGAGCACGCGGAGGGTCGTCCGAGGTGACGGAGACCGCGCCGAACCTCAACGCTTCGTAAAGACTCCCTGGGCGTCTCCCCAAAGTCCGCTGGCAGCCCTTCCGTCGCCCCGCGCGCGCCCGGGAGGATCGACCACGGCGGAGAACTCCGCGCGAACTTCCCCCGCAGCACCTCGTGACCCGAGGACGCGCTCGCGCCCGCCCCGCACCTCCGCCCCCGGAGCGTGCGGCTCCGGGAACGAGCACCGCCGGCCGACCGCCGGCGGCGGAACAGGTGGATGCAGTGAAGAAGACCCCGTGGATCATCGGCGCGGCGACCGTGGCCGTGCTCGCCGTGGGCGGCGGCGGCACCGCCTACGCCGTCTCGAGCGAGGCCGACGTGACCGTCTACGGCAAGGCGAGCAGCGTCCGCACGTTCTCGAGCCCCACCGTGGCCGAGCTCCTCGAGAGCCAGGGCATCACCGTCCAGGAGAACGACCTCGTGACCCCCGGCCTCGACGAGACGGTCACCGACGGCATGGACATCCAGGTCGTCCAGCGCCACCTCGCGACCGTGACGATCGACGGCGCCGAGAAGGACGTCCTCACCGCCGGCACCACCGTGCAGGACGCGCTCGACGAGCTCGACTACAAGGCCGAGGGTGCGAAGGTCACCCCCGCGCCGGAGACCGAGCTCTCCGCGACCGAGGCCACCGCCGTCGACGTCTCCACGCTCAAGACCGTCACCTTCACCGGGCAGTACGGCTCCGCGACCTTCGAGACCACCGCCAAGACGGTGGACGAGGCGATGACCTCGCTCCTCACGAACATCGAGGACTCCGACACGGCCTCCGTCGAGCGCGATGCGCTCCTCGAGGACGGCGCCACGATCGAGGTGCACCGCACCCGCGAGAAGGAGCGCACGGAGACCGAGGAGATCCCCTTCGAGACCACCACGAAGAAGGACGACACCCTCCTCGAGGGCACGACGAGGACGACCACCGAGGGCAAGAAGGGCTCCAAGGAGATCGTCTACAAGGACACCGTCGTCGACGGGAAGACCACCGAGTCCGAGAAGGTCTCCGAGAAGGTCACCGCCGAGCCCGTCGCGAAGGTCGTCGTCGAGGGCACCAAGAAGGCCCCCGTCGAGGAGACGACCGACGAGAAGACCGCGGAGAGCTCCTCCTCGAGCGGCTCCGCCTCGAGCTCCCGCAGCACCACCGAGTCCTCGCGCAGCTCCGAGCGCTCCTCGTCCTCCGAGAAGGAGAGCTCCTCCGACGAGAAGAAGAGCTCCTCCTCGAAGAGCGACGACTCCTCCTCCGAGAAGGAGAAGAGCTCCTCCTCGTCGAGCTCCTCCGCCCCCTCGGTCTCCGGCGGCTCCGTGTGGGACAAGCTCGCCACGTGCGAGTCCGGCGGCAACTGGTCGATCAACACGGGCAACGGCTTCTACGGCGGCCTGCAGTTCACCAAGTCGACCTGGCTCGCCTACGGGGGCGGCCAGTACGCCTCGAACGCGCACCTCGCCACCCGCGAGCAGCAGATCGCGATCGGCAAGAAGGTCCAGGCAGGCCAGGGCTGGGGCGCGTGGCCGTCCTGCACCTCGAAGCTCGGCATCCGCTGACGAGGTCCCTCGACGGGTCCCGGAGGACCCTGCAGGCATCCGGTGCGAGAGCGCGCCGCGGGAACCCGCGGCGCGCTCACGCCGTCCCCGGGGGAGGGCTCGCTGCCCCCCCCGGGGGAGGGGCGGAGTCGCCGCGACCGGGCGCGCCGGGCATCCCGTGTGATCTGCGTCGGATGGACGCGGATCCTTTGACCGTTCACACGCGGTCTCACTAGACTGTCGCGTGCGTCCGGAGTGCCCTCCGGTCGTGACCCGGGACGAGATCCGGACCTGACGCCCGTGCGGCGGAGGGGACGGAGGGTGTCCCCCGCGAGGAGCGGATCCTCGCGGCGTGCCCGAAAGACGGGGAGAAGGCCATGCCCGGCCCCTCCCCGCGGGCACCGATCACGGTCCTCCGGACGCCCGAGCGGTGCCATCACCGCACGGGCGGGTCGCCATCCGTCATCCCGGGCATGGGAGCGGATCCGCGGGTCGCCGGTCGTCTCGACGACCGAAGCAGTTGATCCTCGTTCAGCAATACTGATCGGGGCCGAACAGGAAGAGAAGCTGTGCCTACTATCCAGCAGCTGGTGCGCAAGGGGCGGCAGGACAAGCCCTCTGCGTCCAACACGCCGGCGCTCAAGGGCTCGCCCCAGCGCCGCGGTGTGTGCACGCGCGTGTACACCCAGACCCCGAAGAAGCCGAACTCCGCGCTGCGCAAGATCGCGCGTGTCCGACTCTCCACGGGCGTCGAGGTCACCGCGTACATCCCCGGTGAGGGCCACAACCTCCAGGAGCACTCCATCGTGCTCGTGCGCGGCGGTCGTGTGAAGGACCTCCCGGGCGTGCGCTACAAGATCATCCGCGGCTCCCTGGACACCCAGGGCGTGAAGGGTCGTCAGCAGGCTCGTTCCCGCTACGGCGCGAAGAAGGAGAAGAAGTAATGCCTCGTAAGGGAGCAGCTCCGAAGCGCGACCTCGTGGTCGACCCGGTCTACGGGTCCCCGATGGTCACCCAGCTCATCAACAAGATCCTGCTCGACGGCAAGAAGACCGTCGCCGAGCGCATCGTCTACGGCGCGCTCGAGGGTGCCCGTGAGAAGAACGGGCAGGATCCCGTCGCGACCCTCAAGAAGGCTCTCGACAACATCCGCCCGACCCTCGAGGTCCGCAGCCGCCGCGTCGGCGGTGCGACCTACCAGGTGCCGGTCGAGGTCAAGCCGGGTCGTTCCACGACCCTCGCGCTGCGCTGGCTCGTGGGCTACTCGCGCGCCCGTCGCGAGCACACGATGACCGAGCGTCTGATGAACGAGATCCTCGACGCCTCGAACGGTCTCGGCGCCGCGGTGAAGCGTCGCGAGGACACGCACAAGATGGCCGAGTCCAACCGCGCCTTCGCTCACTACCGCTGGTGAGTCCGGTCGGGGGCCCGCCCATCCGGCGGGCCCCCGCCCCGCACCCCCCGGCCGCTCTTCCCGCTTCAGCCCAGACGAAAGGCAAAGCCCGTGGCACTCGCAGTGCTCAGCGACCTCACGAAGGTCCGCAACATCGGCATCATGGCCCACATCGATGCCGGCAAGACCACCACGACCGAGCGCATCCTGTACTACACCGGTGTCAACTACAAGATCGGTGAGACCCACGACGGCGCGGGCACGATGGACTGGATGGAGCAGGAGAAGGAGCGCGGCATCACGATCACGTCTGCCGCGACGACCTGCTACTGGAACGACAACCAGATCAACATCATCGACACCCCGGGTCACGTGGACTTCACCGTCGAGGTGGAGCGCTCGCTCCGCGTGCTCGACGGCGCCGTCGCCGTGTTCGACGGCAAGGAGGGCGTGGAGCCCCAGTCGGAGACGGTCTGGCGCCAGGCCGACAAGTACGACGTCCCCCGCATCTGCTTCGTCAACAAGATGGACAAGCTCGGCGCGGACTTCTTCTTCACCGTCAAGACCATCATCGAGCGCCTCGGCGCGAAGCCCCTCGTCATGCAGGTGCCGATCGGCGCCGAGAGCGAGTTCAACGGCATCGTCGACCTCGTGAAGCAGAAGGCCTTCGAGTGGCCCGAGGTCTTCCCGGACGACGCCTCCGCCGCGCCGTTCGGCAAGAAGGGCGGCGACGCCACCCTCGGTCAGCTGCAGGTGGAGATCGCGATCCCCGCCGACCTCCAGGACACCGTCGACGAGTACCGCGCCAAGCTGGTCGAGGACGTCGCCGAGTCCACCGAGGAGCTCATGGAGGCGTACCTCGAGGAGGGCGACCTCACCGAGGAGCAGCTCAAGACCGGCATCCGCAAGATGACCGTGAACTCCGAGGCCTACCCGGTGTTCGCCGGCTCCGCGTTCAAGAACAAGGGCGTCCAGCTCATGCTCGACGCGGTGATCGACTTCCTCCCCTCGCCCCTCGACGTGCCGCCGATGATCGGCCACGACCCGAAGGACGAGGAGAAGGAGCTCACCCGCAAGCCCGACTGGGACGAGCCCTTCTCGGCGCTCGCCTTCAAGGTCGCGGCGCACCCCTTCTTCGGCGCGCTCACCTACGTCCGCGTGTACTCCGGCCAGGTGAAGACCGGCGACCAGGTCCTCAACGCCACCTCCGGCAAGAAGGAGCGCATCGGGAAGCTCTTCCAGATGCACTCCAACCAGGAGAACCCGGTCGATGAGGCCTTCGCCGGCCACATCTACGCGTTCATCGGTCTCAAGGACACCAACACCGGTGACACGCTGTGCGACCTCCAGGCCCCGATCGCGCTGGAGTCCATGACCTTCCCCGAGCCCGTGATCTCCGTGGCCATCGAGCCCAAGACCAAGGGTGACCAGGAGAAGCTCGGCGTCGCCATCCAGAAGCTCGCCAAGGAGGACCCGACCTTCCAGGTCGAGCTCGACGAGGAGACCGGTCAGACGGTCATCCGCGGCATGGGCGAGCTGCACCTCGACATCCTCGTGGACCGCATGCGCCGCGAGTTCAAGGTCGAGGCGAACATCGGCAAGCCGCAGGTCGCGTACCGCGAGACCATCAAGCGCGCCGTCGAGAAGTTCGACTTCACGCACAAGAAGCAGACCGGCGGCTCCGGCCAGTTCGCGAAGGTCCAGCTGACCTTCGGTCCGCTCGAGGGTGCCGAGGAGGGCGTGTTCTACGAGTTCGAGAACGCGGTCACCGGCGGTCGCGTCCCGCGCGAGTACATCCCGAGCGTCGACGCGGGCATCCAGGACGCGCTGCAGAGCGGTGTCCTGGCCGGCTACCCGGTCGTGAACGTGAAGGCCACCCTCACCGACGGCGCCTACCATGACGTCGACTCCTCGGAGATGGCCTTCAAGATCGCCGGTTCCATGGCCGCCAAGGAGGCCATGCGCAAGGCGAACCCTGTCATCCTCGAGCCGCTCATGGACGTCGAGGTGCGTACTCCGGAGGAGTACATGGGAGATGTCATCGGCGACCTGAACTCCCGTCGAGGTCAGGTCCAGTCGATGGAGGATGCGAGCGGGGTCAAGATCGTCCGCGCTCTCGTCCCGCTGTCGGAGATGTTCGGCTACGTCGGCGACCTGCGGTCCAAGACCCAGGGTCGTGCGATGTACTCGATGCAGTTCGACAGCTACGCGGAGGTCCCGAAGAACATCTCGGACGAGATCGTCGCGAAGACCCGGGGCGAGTGAGGGTCGGGGGAGCAGGTAGCATTCCTGCCTGCTCCCTCCGCCTCCGTCGGAGAGCCACCGGAAGGTGGGGACCCGATCCCGACCAGAAGTACCCAGAGATTACGAAGTCCTAGGAGGACACACCATGGCGAAGGCCAAGTTCGAGCGGAACAAGCCGCACGTCAACATCGGCACCATCGGTCACGTCGACCACGGCAAGACCACGCTGACCGCTGCCATCTCGAAGGTCCTGTACGACCAGTACCCGGACATCAACGAGAAGCGGGACTTCGACCAGATCGACAACGCGCCTGAGGAGAAGCAGCGCGGCATCACGATCAACATCTCGCACATCGAGTACCAGACCGAGAAGCGTCACTACGCCCACGTCGACGCCCCCGGCCACGCCGACTACATCAAGAACATGATCACCGGCGCGGCTCAGATGGACGGCGCGATCCTCGTGGTCGCCGCCACCGACGGCCCGATGGCCCAGACCCGTGAGCACGTTCTGCTCGCCCGCCAGGTGGGCGTCCCCTACCTGCTGGTCGCGCTGAACAAGTCCGACATGGTCGACGACGAGGAGATCCTCGAGCTCGTCGAGATGGAGGTCCGCGAGCTGCTGGGTTCGCAGGAGTTCGACGAGGACGCCCCCGTCGTGCGCGTGTCCGCTCTCAAGGCGCTCGAGGGCGACGAGAAGTGGGTCAAGTCCGTGCAGGAGCTCATGGAGGCCGTGGACGAGAACATCCCCGACCCGGTCCGTGACATGGACAAGCCGTTCCTCATGCCCGTCGAGGACGTCTTCACCATCACCGGTCGCGGCACCGTCGTCACCGGCAAGGTGGAGCGCGGCAAGCTCGCCATCAACTCCGAGGTCGAGATCGTCGGCATCCGCGAGCCGCAGAAGACCACGGTCACCGGCATCGAGATGTTCCACAAGCAGATGGACGAGGCGTGGGCCGGCGAGAACTGCGGTCTTCTCCTCCGCGGCACCAAGCGCGAGGACGTCGAGCGCGGCCAGGTCGTCGTGAAGCCGGGTTCGATCACCCCGCACACCAACTTCGAGGCGCAGGTCTACATCCTGTCCAAGGACGAGGGCGGCCGTCACAACCCGTTCTACTCGAACTACCGTCCGCAGTTCTACTTCCGGACCACCGACGTCACCGGCGTCATCTCCCTGCCCGAGGGCACCGAGATGGTCATGCCCGGCGACAACACCGAGATGACGGTGGAGCTCATCCAGCCCATCGCCATGGAGGAGGGCCTCGGCTTCGCCATCCGTGAGGGTGGCCGCACCGTGGGCTCCGGCCGCGTCACCAAGATCACCAAGTGATCACCGCGGGGGTGACCCCGCAGCCGTGAACGGCACTCGAAGGACCCCTGGCCGGGAGACCGGTCAGGGGTCCTTCCGTCTGTCCCGGGGCGGCTCGAGGCGTGGCGGGGCCGACGGCGGTCGCCGTGGTTGCAGCGGTCCCTGGAGCGGCGGTGCCCGGACACGACCCGGGGGCCCGGTCCGTCCACGGTGGTCGATCGGCATCGGCATCGGCATCGGCATCGGCTCCGGCACCGGCGCGGGCCCGGCACGCGGTCGGCGGCCTGCGCGGATACGGCACCGCCGACCAGCCGGCGGAGGGCGCGCGGGCGGATGCGAGGACGGGCGCCCACCCGGAGGTGGCCGCCCGTCCTGTCGGCGTCGTGCGGAGGCGGCGGCTCAGCCGTCCCGACGGTCGTCCTCGCCCCAGCGCGGTGCGTCGGCGCGCTCGGTCGGCGTGGGCCGGGTGGCGTCGTCGGGCCCTGACGCGGTGGAGGGGGCGTCGGCCGCCGACGGGGACCCGGTGGCCGGGGCCGTCCCCTGCTCGGCGGGCCGGCCGTAGCTGGGCCGGGGGGCGGCGGCGCCGTGCTGGGCCTCCGGCGTCGCGGGCGCCGGCTGCCCGTAGCTGGGGCGGTGGCTCGCACCCGTGCCCGCGTGGGAGCTCGGCGCGCCGTAGCCGTAGGACCCCGCAGGGGAGTCCGGCCGGGTGGGTGCGCCGCCGGGACCGGACGCGCTGTGCGCACCCGTCCCACCGATTGTCTGGCCGGGGGCGCCGTGGCCGACGCCGCTCGCGCCCGCGCCGGGGGCCGCGGCGCGGCCGCTCGGGGATCCGAGACCCGGAGCCTGGGCCGGGGGCACCGTGGAGCGCCCGGTCGCGGGGCCGGGGTTCACGCCGGCCTCGGCGAGCACGCGGCGGGCCTGCTCGGCATGGCTGTGCTCGACCATGAGCTCGTACTGCATAGGGATTGTCGCGGTCATCGACGTGAAGTCCCGCTTGCCGCCGGTCATCGCGTAGCCGATCACGGCCCAGACGGTGAAGAAGATGATGCCGAGCAGCACGCTCGAGACGACGGCCGCGACGCTGCCCCCGGGGTTGAGGAACATGAGGATGAGGCCGATGAACAGGCCCATCCAGACACCGGAGAGCACGCCCTGGCCGATCACCTTTCCCCAGGTGCGGCGGCCGGTGACCCGCTCGATGAGCTTGAGGTCCGTGCCCACGATCATGGTGTTCTGCACGGGGAACTGGCGGTCCGCGAGCGCATCGACGACGGCCTGCACCTCGGCGTAGGTGCTGTACACGCCGAGGGAGCGGGGGTACTCGAGGTCGTAGAGCCGCTGGGTGAGCGGCGAGTGCTGCGGTGAGGTCATGTGCTGAGCCTAGGACAGGAGTCCGGATGCTCCCAGGGAGTGACGCCGATCTGCCTGGGAGTCCCCCGACCCCGTGCCGGGAGACGGCGCCGGCGGGGCCTGCGGAGGGGCGGTGGAGGGCTGTCGGGAGGGGTGCGGAGCGGCCCGCCGGAGCGGGGGAACAAACTTTCATGTCACGACACGGTGTCGAAACTGCCAGAAGTGATCTGCGCCTCCCCGCGCGCGGTAGTGTCCCGGGGACAGCGTCGTCGACGAGGAGTGAGGACCCACCATGACTGCACGTGATCAGCGCCCTGCGGAGGACCCCGCCGCGCTGGAGACCCCCCTCGACCGGCTGGGCGCCAGCCGTCGCCGCTTCCTCTCGCTCGCGGGCGTCTCCGCGGGTGCCGCCGGGCTCGCGGCCTGCGCCGCGGGGGGCGGCGGGGACGATGCCGGCTCGAGCGACGGCGGCGGGGCCGCGGTCGCCGAGGGGGGCGGCGAGGTGAGCGACGACAACCCCTTCGGCGTGGACGCCTCGGCACCGGTGGAGGTCGTGATCTTCAACGGCGGCTTCGGCGACCAGTACGGCAAGGATGCCGGCACGAAGTACGAGGAGCTCTACCCCGAGGCGACGGTCGACGTGAAGTCCACCGTCAACATCCAGCCGGATCTCCAGCCCCGGTTCATCGGCGGCAACCCGCCGGACCTCTTCGACAACTCCGGCGCGCAGAGCATGAACACCTCGGCGCTCATCAGCGACGGCAGCCTCGGGGAGCTCGGCGCGCTCATCAAGGCCCCGAGCCTCGACGGCGGCACCATCGAGGAGTCCCTGCTCCCCGGTGTGCTCGTGCCCGGCACCTACTCCGGCAAGCTCTTCGCGCTGAACTACACCTACACCGTCTTCGCCCTGTGGTACTCGGCCACCCAGTTCGAGAAGGAGGGCTGGAATGCCCCCGCCTCCTGGGACGAGGTCATGGCGATCGGCGAGTCGGCGAAGTCCGCGAAGCTGCCCCTGTTCGCCTGGGGCGGCCAGAACGCCGCGGACTACTACCAGGAGCTCGCGCTCTCGATGGCGATCAAGGAGGGCGGCAAGGAGGTCGCGACCAAGCTCGACAAGCTCGACGCCGATGCCTTCTCCCAGCAGACCGTCGTCGACGCGCACAAGGCGATCGAGGAGGCCGTGAAGGCGGGGTACTTCATGTCCGGCGGTGCCGGCATCAAGCACACGGAGGCGCAGGCGGAGTGGGTGACCGGCAAGGCGGTCATGTACCCCTCCGGCTCCTGGATCGAGAACGAGCAGCGGGACGTCACGCCCGAGGACTTCAAGATGACGGGCGTCTCCACGCCCGTGCTCAGCGACGGCGCGAAGCTCGGGGCGGCCGCCATCCACGGCGCCGCGGGCGAGCCCTTCATGGTCCCTGCCAAGGGCAAGAACGGTGCCGGCGGCCTCGAGTTCCTGCGCATCATGCTCTCCAAGGAGCAGTGCCAGAACTTCTCCAAGCTCACGAGCTCCATCACGATCGTCAAGGACACCGTGCCGGAGGATGCCTTCGGCTCCACTGCGCTCGCCTCCGTCAACGAGCTCATCCAGGGTGCGGGCGAGGACGTCTTCACCTACAACTTCAAGGACTGGTACGGGCTGGGCCCGGACATCAAGCCCCTGTGGACCGAGTTCCTGAGCGGCGACATCACCGCGGACGAGTGCCTCGAGCGCACGCAGGAGATCGTCGACAAGGTGCGCGAGGACGACAGCATCGAGAAGTTCGACGTCGAGTGATGGCAGCAGTCCCCACGTCCACCACCCCGGGGGCGGCGCCGGCCCGCCCCCGGGGGTCCAGCGCCGCGCTGCGACGGCTGACGCCCGCCCGCATCCTCTTCTTCCTGATCTTCCTCGGGGTGCCGCTCGCGATCTACGTCGTCTTCGTGGTCTCCCCGTTCCTCCAGGCGTTCTACTACTCGCTCACGGACTGGCGCGGCCTCTCCCGGGCGCCGCAGTTCATCGGGCTCGAGAACTACGTGACGCTCTTCCACGACCCGGTGTTCCTCAAGGCGCTGCGCAACAACCTGATCCTGCTCGTCACCCTGCCGCTGATCACCATCACCCTCGCGTTCACCCTCGCGGTCCTCGTGACGGTGGGCGGCGACTCCCGCGGAGCGATCCGAGGCGTCCCCGGCGCTACGGTCTACCGCGTCGTGAGCTTCTTCCCGTACGCGATCCCCGCGGTCGTCGTCGGCATCCTGTTCGCCTTCGTCTACTCGCCCAACGGCGGCCTCCTCAACGGCCTCCTGCAGGCGGCGGGTCTGGACGTCTCGATCGGCTGGCTCGGTGAGCGCCGGTTCGCGATGGCGGCGATCGTCGCGGCCGTCGTGTGGAGCCTCGTGGGCTTCTACATGGTGCTCTTCGTCGCGGCGATCAAGTCGATCCCCTCGGAGGTCGTCGAGGCCGCGCGCATCGACGGCGCCGGCCGGCTGCGGCTCGCGGTCCAGATCGTCCTGCCGATGGTGCGGGGCAACGTCTCCACCGCAGCCGTCTACATGGGGATCATGGCGCTGGACATGTTCGTCTTCGTCAACGTCATGACGCCGACGGGCGGCACCGGCAAGAGCACCGAGGTGGTCTCGCGGTACCTCTACGAGACCGCCTTCTCCGAGTCGCGGTTCGGCCTCGCCTCCGCGATGGGCGTCGTGATGGCGCTGCTGACGATGGCGATGGCCGTGCTGGTCCTCGTCGTCAGTCGCGGGAAGGACGAGGCATGAGCGCCACGACCACCGGGCGGGCCACCGAGCCTGCGCCCGCTCCGTCCGCCGCGTCGCCGGCAGTGCCGCGACGGCGCCGGCCGCGCGGCAGCGTCGGGGACCGCGTCTTCGGCGGGGTCTCCCAGATCGTGCTCGCGCTCTGGGCGCTGATCGTCGTCATCCCGCTGCTGTGGACGGTCTTCAGCTCCTTCAAGTCGACCCGCGGCATCCTCACCTCCCCGTTCGCCCTGCCGGAGCAGTGGAATCTCGACAACTTCGTGCGCGCCTGGAACCAGGCGGGGATCGGCCGGTACTTCTTCAACACCGTGCTCGTCGTGGGCTCGGCGCTCGTGCTCGTCATGGCCCTCGGCGCGATGTGCGCCTACGTGCTCGCCCGCTACGAGTTCCCGGGCCGGCGGGTCATCTACTACGCGCTGATCGCCGGGCTCACCTTCCCTCTGTTCCTGGCCGTGGTGCCGCTGTTCTTCATCCTCGAGTCGATGGGGCTGCGGGGCACCTACCTCGGGCTCATCCTGAGCTACGTGGGCTTCGCGCTTCCCTTCACGGTCTTCTTCCTCTACGCGTTCTTCCGGCAGCTGCCGGAGGAGATCGCCGAGGCGGCCGCGATCGACGGCGCGGGGGACTTCCGCACCTTCTTCCAGGTCATGCTCCCCATGGCCGGGCCGGGGATGGCCAGCGTCACGATCTTCAACTTCCTGGGGCTGTGGAACCAGTTCCTGCTCCCGGTCGTGCTGAACACCGACGAGTCGAAGTTCGTGCTCGCGCAGGGCCTCGCGAACCTGCAGGCCCAGCAGGGCTACCGCTCGGACTGGGCGGCGATGTTCGCCTCGGTGACGATCACGATCCTGCCGGTGCTCGTCGTCTACCTGATCTTCCAGCGCCAGCTGCAGGGCGGGATCGGGCCCAGCACGAACAAGTAGGGACCTCGTCCGCGGGTGCGGGGGAGAGGGGCGGGTGCGGCCGGTGTGACTGGCCGCACCCGCCCCTCCCTTGTGGGGGTGAACGCGTCCGGGGCATACTTGGGGAGTTGTCTGCGTGGGCCGCCATGCCCGGTTCCGTTCTCCGTGGGTCCTCCCGCGGCGAATGATCACCGGAGGAGGTCCATCCCCAGGACGCGAACGATGCCTCGCATCGACCGCGCGTCGGAGGAGGGAGAAGCGCAGACGCAGCCGTCACGCGGCGGCATCCGCACGCGCTCGCGCGCTCCGCGGAGGCCGACACGCCCGTCCTCGGGTACCGGGGCGGCTGTTCCATGACAGACGAAGAAGAGAGACAGGACGCCATGGCGGGACAGAAGATCCGCATCCGGCTCAAGTCGTACGACCACGAGGTGATCGACTCCTCGGCGCGCAAGATCGTCGACACGGTCACCAACGCGGGCGCGACGGTCGTGGGCCCGGTGCCGCTGCCGACGGAGAAGAACGTGTTCTGCGTGATCCGTTCTCCCCACAAGTACAAGGACAGCCGTGAGCACTTCGAGATGCGCACGCACAAGCGACTGATCGACATCGTCGATCCCACGCCGAAGGCCGTGGATTCGCTCATGCGTCTCGACCTGCCGGCGGACGTCAACATCGAGATCAAGCTCTGAGGCAGGTCGACATGAGCAACGAACTGACGGGACAGCGTGCCCACGCCGTGTCCGGCGTGCTCGGCACCAAGCTCGGCATGACCCAGGTCTGGGACGAGAACGGAAAGCTCGTCCCCGTGACCGTGGTCCACGCCGGTCCGAACGTCGTCACCCAGGTGCGGTCCGTCGAGTCCGACGGCTACGACGCGGTCCAGATCGCCTACGGGCAGATCGATCCCCGCAAGGTCTCCAAGCCGCTGAAGGGCCACTTCGAGAAGGCCGGCGTCACCCCGCGCCGTCACCTCGCGGAGCTGCGCACCATCAACGCCTCGGACTTCACCCTCGGCCAGGAGATCGACGTGTCGGTCTTCGAGGCCGGCCAGAAGGTCGACGTCGTCGGCACCTCCAAGGGCAAGGGCACCGCGGGTGTCATGAAGCGTCACGGCTTCTCCGGTGTCGGCGCCTCCCACGGTGCGCACCGCAACCACCGCAAGCCGGGCTCCATCGGCGGCGCCTCCACCCCGGGTCGCGTGTTCAAGGGCCTGCGCATGGCGGGCCGCATGGGCAGCGACCGCACCTCTGTCCAGAACCTGACCGTTCACGCGGTCGACGTCGAGAAGGGCTACGTGCTCGTCAAGGGAGCCGTCCCCGGCCCCAAGGGCGGCCTCGTGCTGGTCCGCTCGGCCGTCAAGAGCCCCGCGAAGGAGGCCTGAGCCCGATGGCAGACAACCTGACCGTCGACGTGCTCGACCCGGCCGGCAAGAAGGCCGGGACCGTCGAGCTCCCCACGTCGATCTTCGACGTGCAGACGAACGTCCCCCTGATCCACCAGGTGGTCGTGGCCCAGCAGGCGGCCGCCCGTCAGGGCACGCACAAGGCCAAGACCCGTGGCGAGGTCCGCGGTGGCGGCAAGAAGCCGTACAAGCAGAAGGGCACCGGCCGTGCGCGCCAGGGCTCGCTGCGCGCTCCGCAGTTCGCCGGCGGCGGCACGGTCCACGGACCGGTCCCGCGCGACTACTCGCAGCGCACACCCAAGAAGATGAAGGCCGCCGCCCTCCGCGGTGCCCTCTCCGACCGCGCGCGCAACGGCCGCGTGCACGTGGTGTCCTCCCTCCTCGAGGGTGACGCCCCGTCCACCAAGGCCGTCCGCTCGACCCTGTCGAACGTCTCCGACCGTCGCCACCTGCTGGTGGTCGTGCGTCGCGACGACGACCTGGGCGCCCTGAGCTCGCGCAACCTGCCGACCGCGCACGTCCTGTACGCCGATCAGCTGAACACCTACGACGTCATGCTCTCCGACGACGTCGTGTTCACCTCCGGTGCGCTCGAGGACTTCGTGGCCGCCGCAACCCTGTCCCTGCCCACCTCCGGCTTCGCGAAGGCCCGCACCGAGGCGTCCGCCCCGGCCGCTCCGGTCGCCGCTGCCGCGCAGGACGCCCCCTTCGGCGAGGGATCGGCGGCCCCCCTGGCCGACGGCTCCGCCCCCCAGGGCTTCAGCATCAAGGGCAACAAGGACTCCATGAAGTTCCACTCGGTGGACTCTCCGTGGTACGGCCGCACCAAGGCCGAGGTCTGGTTCGCGACGGAGGAGGCCGCCAAGGCCGCCGGGTTCGTGAACGCCGTCAAGGAGTCCGCCTCGTCCGATGAGGAGGCCGCCAAGTGAGCGCGCTGAACAAGGATCCCCGCGACGTCCTGCTGGCCCCGGTCGTCTCCGAGAAGAGCTACGGGCTGATGGACGAGGGCAAGTACACCTTCCTGGTGGCTGCCGACGCCAACAAGACCGAGATCAAGATCGCCGTCGAGAAGGTCTTCGACGTCAAGGTCTCTTCGGTCAACACGATCAACCGTCAGGGCAAGGCGCGTCGCACGCGCTTCGGGATGGGCAAGCGCAAGGACACCAAGCGCGCCATCGTCACCCTGACCGACGGAGCCATCGACATCTTCGGAGGGTCGGTCGCCTGAGCGCGGCCGACGTCCGAGGAGCCGAAGAGAGTCTGAGGGAAACCCACCATGGGAATTCGCAAGCACAAGCCGACCACGCCGGGCCGTCGCGGCTCGAGCGTCGCCGACTTCGTCGAGATCACCCGCGACACGCCTGAGAAGTCGCTGGTCCGCCCGCTCTCCAAGAGCGGCGGCCGCAACGCCAACGGTCGTGTCACGTCCCGTCACCGCGGTGGCGGCCACAAGCGGGCCTACCGCGTCATCGACTTCCGTCGTTCCGACAAGGACGGCGTGAACGCGAAGGTCGCGCACATCGAGTACGACCCCAACCGCACCGCGCGCATCGCGCTGCTGCACTACGCCGACGGCGAGAAGCGCTACATCCTCGCCCCGGCCAAGCTGCGTCAGGGTGACTGGGTGGAGAACGGTCAGGGCTCGGACATCAAGCCCGGCAACAACCTGCCGCTCAAGAACATCCCGCTGGGCACCGTGATCCACGCGATCGAGCTGCGCCCCGGCGGCGGTGCCAAGATCGCCCGCTCGGCCGGCGCCTCCGTGCAGCTGGTCGCCAAGGAGGGCCGCTTCGCGCAGCTGCGCATGCCCTCCGGCGAGATCCGCAACGTCGATGCGCGCTGCCGCGCGACCATCGGCGAGGTCGGCAACGCCGAGCAGTCCAACATCAACTGGGGCAAGGCCGGCCGCATGCGCTGGAAGGGCAAGCGCCCGCACGTCCGCGGCGTGGTCATGAACCCGGTCGATCACCCGCACGGTGGTGGCGAGGGCCGCACCTCCGGTGGTCGTCACCCGGTCTCGCCCTGGGGTCAGCCCGAGGGTCGTACCCGTCGTCCGGGCAAGGAGAGCGACAAGCTCATCGTGCGCCGTCGACGGACCGGCAAGAAGCGCTGATAGGGAGAACCGCACATGCCTCGCAGTATCGCCAAGGGCCCGTTCGTCGACGACCACCTGCAGAAGAAGGTGGACGTCCAGAACGAGAAGGGCACCAAGAACCTCATCAAGACCTGGTCGCGCCGCAGTGTCATCACTCCGGACTTCCTGGGTCACACCTTCGCAGTGCACGACGGTCGGAAGCACGTCACGGTGTTCGTCACCGAGTCGATGGTCGGCCACAAGCTCGGCGAGTTCGCCCCCACGCGGACTTTCAAGGGCCACGAGAAGGACGACAAGAAGGGCCGCCGCCGCTGACCTCGGTCAGCACGGCAGCACTTCTCGAATTCGAGAGAAAGCAGGAAACGATGGAAGCCAAGGCGCAGGTGCGGTACCTCCGCATGTCGCCCATGAAGGCTCGCCGCGTTGTCGACCTGATTCGTGGCAAGAGCACGGTTGAGGCCCTGGACACCCTGCGGTTCGCCCCGCAGGCCGCCAGCGAGCCCGTCCTCAAGCTCGTCCAGTCCGCGATCGCCAACGCTCGCGTCAAGGCCGACCAGGCGGGTGAGCGCTTCGACGAGCGCGAGCTCGTCGTCTCGGCCGCCTATGTCGACGAGGGTCCGACCATGAAGCGGTTCCAGCCGCGTGCACAGGGTCGAGCCTTCCAGATCAAGAAGCGCACCAGCCACGTCACCGTGGTGGTCGCTCCCGTGAACAAGTAAGGAGTCCCGAATGGGCCAGAAGGTCAATCCGAACGGGTTCCGCCTCGGGATCACCACGGAGCACACCAGCCGTTGGTTCGCCGATTCCACCAAGGACGGCCAGCGGTACCGCGACTACGTGAAGGAAGACGTCGCGATCCGCAAGCTCATGTCCGATGGACTCGAGCGAGCCGGCATCTCCAAGGTCGAGATCGAGCGCACCCGCGATCGTGTCCGCGTGGACCTGCACACCGCCCGCCCGGGCATCGTGATCGGTCGTCGCGGCGCGGAGGCCGAGCGCCTCCGCGGTGAGCTCGAGAAGCTCACCGGCAAGCAGATCCAGCTGAACATCCTCGAGGTCAAGAACCCCGAGGCCGACGCCCAGCTGGTCGCACAGGGCATCGCCGAGCAGCTCGCCGCCCGTGTCTCCTTCCGCCGTGCGATGCGCAAGGGCATGCAGTCCGCGCAGCGCGCCGGTGCGAAGGGCATCCGAGTGGCCGTAGCCGGCCGCCTCGGCGGCGCCGAGATGAGCCGCAGCGAGTTCTACCGCGAGGGTCGCGTGCCTCTGCACACCCTCCGGGCGAACATCGACTACGGCTTCTACGAGGCCCGCACCGCCTTCGGCCGCATCGGCGTGAAGGTGTGGATCTACAAGGGCGACGTCACCGCCAAGGAGCTCGCGGCCCAGCAGGCCGCCGCACAGGGTCCCCGCTCCGGCGGTCGCGGCCCCCGTGCCGAGCGTCCCCGCGGCCGTCGCAACGAGCGCAACGCCGCCGCGCGTCGTGAGGGCAACGAGTCTGCACCGCAGACCTCCGCCCCCGCGGAGCAGGCAGCACCCGCGCAGCAGCCCGGAACGGAGGCCTGAGCGACATGCTGATCCCTCGCAGGACCAAGCACCGCAAGCAGCACCACCCGACCCGCAGCGGCATGGCCAAGGGCGGCACCGAGCTGGCGTTCGGCGACTACGGCATCCAGGCGCTCGCGCCGGCCTACGTCACCAACCGTCAGATCGAGGCGGCTCGTATCGCCATGACGCGCTACATGAAGCGCGGCGGCAAGGTGTACATCAACATCTACCCCGATCGCCCGCTCACCAAGAAGCCCGCCGAGGTCCGCATGGGCTCCGGCAAGGGCTCCGTGGAGTGGTGGATCGCCAACATCAAGCCCGGTCGCGTCATGTTCGAGATCGCCGGCGTGGATGAGGCGACCGCCCGTGAGGCCCTCCGCCTCGCGATCCACAAGCTCCCCATGAAGTGCCGCATTCTGACCCGAGAGGGTGGTGACATCTGATGGCAGCGACCAAGCTCACCGCCGACGAACTCGACAAGCTGGACGACGTCAAGCTGGCCGAGGAGCTGGCCAAGGCCAAGGACGAGCTGTTCAAGCTCCGTTTCCAGAACGCCACCGGTCAGCTCGAGAGCTCCGGCCGCCTGCGGTCCGTCAAGAAGGACATCGCACGGATCTACACGATCCTGCGCGAGCGCGAGCTGGGCATCCGCCAGGCCCCCGGCTCCGCCGAGTGACCGCGAAGCGAGGAACTGAGAGATGAACGAGAACACCCCTGAGGTCGAGGCCGCTGCGAAGGAGGGCGCTCACGCGTCGTCCCACGAGCGTCCCTACCGCAAGACGCTCCGCGGCTTCGTGGTCTCCGACAAGATGGACAAGACCATCGTGGTCGAGGTCGAGGAGCGCGTGAAGCACGCGCTCTACGGCAAGGTCCTCACGAAGACCAACAAGTTCAAGGCCCATGACGAGGACAACGTCGCCGGCATCGGCGACCGCGTGCTCATCATGGAGACCCGGCCGCTGTCCGCCACCAAGCGGTGGCGTCTGGTCGAGGTCGTCGAGAAGGCCAAGTGATCGATCGGTCCTCGTGACCGTCGACCGCATCCGAGAAGGGCCGGTCATCCCCGAGAGGGGGTGGCCGGCCCTTCTCCGTGCCCGCGGGCGGACGGCCGACGGGGCCCGCCGGACGTGCCGTCGATGCTGCCGGGAGAGCACCCCTAGGACCTGGGTCACAGATCGAATTCCGGCTCCGCTTCACCTGGTCAGCACCGATTTCTGAGCATCGATGCAGGTCATGGGCGTGACATCCGCTGCGCAACGTGGTTGTCTATATGGCCGTGCCCAGGATCCGGGCGCCGCAGAGCCCCCGGTCGGGGTCACCGCGCGCCCGTGATCGCGAGGTAGGAAGCGTCGCTCGTCGGCCCCTCGTGCACCCGCCTCACGAAGGCAGGTCCATGTCCTCATCATCCGAATCGACCACCCCGCCCGCAGCGCGCCGCCCCCGCAAGGGCCGCCGCTCACCGAAGCCGCCCCGCCTCGAGGTCGACGACGTCCTCGTCGTCAAGGGGCGCCGCATGCGGACCGCCATCGGCGGCACCGTGGTCGGCAACGTCATGGAGTGGTTCGACTTCGGCGTGTACGGCTACATGGCCATCATGCTGTCGCAGCTGTTCTTCCAGACCGGCAGCGAGAGCCTCGACCTCATCCTGTCGCTGCTCGCCTTCGCGGTGAGCTTCCTGGTGCGACCCTTCGGCGGTCTGGTCCTCGGTCCGCTCGGTGACAAGATCGGGCGCCAGAAGGTCCTGTTCTTCACCATGGCGATGATGGCGATGGCGACCGCTCTGATCGGTGTGCTCCCCACCTACGCCGACATCGGCGTCTGGGCCGCCTTCCTGCTCTACGCCCTCAAGCTCGTCCAGGGCTTCTCGACGGGCGGCGAGTACGCCGGCGCCACGACCTACGTCGCCGAGTTCTCCCCGGACCGCAAGCGCGGCTTCTACTCCTCGCTGCTGGACGTGGGCTCCTACCTCGGCTTCGCGATGGGTGCCGGTGCGGTCGCGCTGACCCACCTCATCACCGCGCAGGTCTGGGGACCGGACGCGATGCTCAACTGGGGCTGGCGCGTGCCGTTCCTGCTCGCGATCCCGCTCGGCGCGGTCGCCATCTGGTTCCGCGCCCGGATCCCCGAGACGCCGGCCTACGAGGCCACCGAGGCCGAGCAGGCCGCGGAGGCCCAGGGCCACGGCTCCGCCGCGCAGACGGAGGAGGACGACTCCTCGCTGCACGCCCGCAAGGGTCCCCGTGCGATCGTCAAGCACCACTGGCGCGAGCTGCTCATCGCGATCGCGATCGTGGCCGCGACGAACACCGCCGGCTACGCGCTGACGAGCTACATGCCCACCTACCTGGGCAGCGAGTTCGGCTTCAACGAGATGGCGAGCGCCGCAGCGACGATCCCCTCGCTGCTGATCCTCTGCGCGATGATCCCGTTCGTCGGGATGGCCTCGGACAGGTTCGGGCGCCGCAACCTGTACTTCGCCGCCGCGATCGCCGCGGTCGTCCTGCTGCTGCCGGCCTTCTGGCTCATGCACCAGAGCTCCTTCTTCGCGATCCAGGCCGCGATGGTGATGGTCGCCGTCCCGGTGGCCCTCTTCATCGGCCCCTCGGCCTCGGCGCTGCCGGCGCTGTTCCCGACGGCCGCGCGCTACGGCGCGATGGGCATCGCCTACAACGTCTCGGTCTCGCTGTTCGGCGGCACCACGCCGCTGATCTCGCAGACCCTCATCGAGATCACCGGCAACAGCTACATGCCGGCGATCTGGATCATGGCGTTCGCCGTGATCGCCGGCATCGCGGTGATCTTCATGCGGGAGAGCGCGCAGCGGCCGCTGCTGGGCTCGTTCCCCGCGGTGGAGACCACCGAGGAGGCGATCGACCTGGTCGAGCACCAGGAGGAGAACCCCCTGCTGAACACCTCGGAGATGCCGATCGTGGTGCCCGAGGAGCTCGAGCGGGAGATCGAGGACGCCCTCGACCAGCCCGGTGCCGGGCTGCCGACGGACGCAGCGGGCGCGGGCGACGCGGAGCCCTCCGCGAAGGCCTGAGCGCAGCGCTCCCTCACACGACCGACGGGCCGTCCACCTCCGGGTGGGCGGCCCGTCGTCGTGCGCGACGGGGGAGGGGCGTCCTCGCTCAGCCCTCGCTGAGGTGCACGAGCAGCGCTCCGGCGAGGGCGTCCTCCGCGTGAGGGGCGGTGATCGCGCGGCTGTCCGTCCCGCGGGCGAGGTCCACGACGAAGCCGGTCCCGGCCGGGTCGCGGCGCAGGGCGAGGAACGCCTCGCCGAGGGCCTCGCGCAGCTGGTCCTCGCGGGGGATCCACACCACCTCGCCCTCCTCCACGGAGTCGAGCGCCCACTCGGTGGTCCCGTTGAAGCGGAGCACCTTGCCGCCGCTGCGGCTGATCCCCGGTTCGATGACCATGGAGGAGAGCAGGAAGGTCTGCTCCCGCAGGTCCTCGGTGTCGATAGCGAAGCGGTCCCCGTCGCGGGGCTCCCAGTCCAGGCCCGCGGCGCGGAGGCGGCGGGCGACGTCGATGTCGATCATGCGGCGAGTCTAGGGACTGCGCCGCCGAGGTGGTCCGTCACGACCCGATGCCGATCGGCCGGGGTCGCTGGCGGTGACGGGCGGGGGCGCGGAGCATCGGAACATGGATCACGGGGCGGTGCGATGGGGGAGCGGTGTGCGGATGCTCGGCGCCGCCGGGATGGTGGCGATGGTGGTGACGAGCTGCGGCTCCGCGATGCCCCCGGGACCGTTCGGGCCCACGTGGATCACCTCCTGGGCCGGGGACGACCAGGCGATGGATGCCGCACTGCACGGCACCGTCGGGGAGGTGGACGGGTGTCTCGTGATCGTCGACGACACGGGGGCCGCCCACTACCCGGTCGTCGAGCAGGGTGACGGCAGGCCGCACGGCTGGTCCGAGGGGGACAGGCTCGACATGGGAGGCGGGGAGGTCAGCCTCCCCGCGGGCGGGCCGCATCCCGACTCGTGGACCGTCCCGGAGGCCTGCCGCGGCGCGGAGGACCTCTGGGTCGTCGCCCCGGAGTGAGGGCTCGGGAGGGTCGCGGGGCCCGGCGCGACCGGAACGGCCGCGCTCCGAGAGCAAGGACACACGGGGGCGGCCCGGGAACTCCCTTCCCACGGTGCACGCGGAGCGCCTATGCTGGGACGGTTGCGAATCCGGGTGAGAGCCCGGATCTCGCGGACGGCAGCGTCCATCCCCCGACGGAGACCTCGCACCGCCCGTCCCCACGGCCCCGGCCGAGGGAACGGTCCTTGTGCCCGAGTCCGCCGGAGGGTTTTTTGATGCCCGTGGCTGTCCGCGCCGACGATCCGCCCCTCCGGGGGCGCCTCGCCGGGCAGCGGTCCACCATCCGTTCCGCCAGGCTCGGCCCGCTCATGCGGGTGAGAACCGGTGAGACGACAGGAGTACGGAGTGATTCAGCAGGAGTCGCGACTCAAGGTCGCCGACAACACGGGTGCCAAGGAGATCCTCTGCATCCGCGTTCTCGGTGGCTCCGGTCGCCGTTACGCCGGAATCGGCGACACCATCGTGGCGACCGTCAAGGACGCCATCCCCGGTGGCAATGTGAAGAAGGGCGACGTCGTCAAGGCCGTCGTCGTGCGTGCGACCAAGGAGCGCCGTCGTGCCGACGGGTCGTACATCCGTTTCGACGAGAACGCCGCGGTCATCCTCAAGACCGACGGTGAGCCGCGCGGAACCCGCATCTTCGGGCCCGTCGGTCGCGAGCTGCGCGACAAGCGGTTCATGAAGATCGTCTCGCTGGCGCCGGAGGTCGTGTGACATGGCAAAGATGAAGATCAAGAAGGGTGACCTCGTGCAGGTCATCTCCGGTCGCACCGGCGACGCCGATGCGGCCGCCAAGCGCGGCCTCGAGGCCGGCGACAAGGGCAAGCAGGGCCGTGTGCTCGAGGTGTTCACCGACACCGAGCGCGTCCTCGTCGAGGGCGTGAACCGTCGCACCCACCACCTCAAGCCGAACCAGGCCGGCGGTGCGGGCGGCATCGAGCAGCGCGAGGCCCCCATCCACGTCTCCAACGTGGCTCTGGTGGACCCGGAGGACAACAAGCCGACCAAGGTCGGCTTCCGCGTCGAGACCGTCGAGCTCGAGAACGGCCGCACGAAGCAGGTCCGCGTGCGGTACGCCAAGCGCTCCGGGAAGGACATCTGATGTCGGAGACGACCACCACGCAGGCGCCCACCCCGCGCCTGAAGACCAAGTACCGCGAGACGATCAAGGGCCAGCTCACCGAGCAGTTCGGCTACGAGAACGTCATGCTGATCCCGGGCCTGACCAAGGTCGTCGTGAACATGGGCGTCGGCGACGCCGCTCGCGACTCCAAGGTCATCGACGGCGCGATCAAGGATCTCACCGCGATCACCGGCCAGAAGCCGCAGGTCACCAAGGCCCGCAAGTCCATCGCCCAGTTCAAGCTGCGTGAGGGCATGCCGATCGGCGCGCACGTCACGCTCCGCGGCGATCGCATGTGGGAGTTCCTGGACCGTCTGCTCTCGACCGCGCTCCCGCGCATCCGCGACTTCCGCGGCATGTCGCCGAACCACTTCGACGGCAACGGGAACTACACCTTCGGTCTCACCGAGCAGGTCATGTTCCACGAGATCGACCAGGATCAGATCGACCGCGTCCGCGGCATGGACATCACGGTCGTGACCACCGCGAAGACCGACGACGAGGGGCGCGCGCTGCTGAAGCTGCTCGGCTTCCCCTTCAAGGAGAACTGATATGGCCAAGACCGCCCTGATCAAGAAGTCGGAGCGTACGCCGAAGTTCGCCGTGCGCGGCTACACCCGGTGCCAGCGCTGCGGCCGCCCCCACTCCGTGTACCGGAAGTTCGGGCTGTGCCGTGTGTGCCTGCGCGAGATGGCTCACCGCGGTGAGCTGCCCGGCGTCACCAAGAGCAGCTGGTAAGGACTATCGCCACAGGTCCCCGTCCCGCGAGGGGTGAGGGAAACCAGGTGAGGAAGAAGCTACAGACATGACCATGACCGACCCGATCGCGGACATGCTCACGCGCATCCGTAACGCCTCCGGCGCTTACCACGAGACCGTGACCATGCCGTCCTCGAAGCTCAAGGTCCGCATCGCGGACATCCTCAAGGCCGAGGGCTACGTCCTCGGCTGGACCGAGGAAGAGGCCGAGGTGGGCAAGACCCTCTCCCTCGAGCTCAAGTACTCCGACAGCCGTGAGCGCGCCATCTCCGGTGTGCGCCGCATCTCGAAGCCCGGCCTTCGTGTGTACGCCAAGTCCACCAACCTGCCCAAGGTCCTCGGCGGACTGGGCGTGGCGATCCTGTCCACGTCCTCCGGCCTCCTGACCGACAAGCAGGCTGCCAAGAAGGGTGTGGGTGGGGAAGTCCTCGCCTACATCTGGTGAGCGGGAGAGGAGCCTTCATATGTCCCGCATCGGACGCCTGCCGGTCACTGTGCCGGCCGCAGTCAACAACGTTTCCATCGAGGGTCGCACCGTCACGGTGACCGGCCCCAAGGGCGAGCTCACCCACGAGGTGCCCGCGCCCATCACCGTCGCGCGCGCTGAGGACGGCTCGATCGTCGTCAGCCGCCCCGACGACGAGCGCGAGAACCGGGCCCTGCACGGCCTGACCCGCACGCTCATCAACAACATGGTCCTCGGCGTGACCGAGGGCTTCACGAAGAAGCTGGAGATCGTGGGCACGGGTTACCGCGTGACCGCGAAGGGCACGGACCTCGAGTTCGCCCTCGGCTTCTCCCACCCCGTCGTGGTGAAGGCCCCCGAGGGGATCTCCTTCGCCGTGGAGTCGCCGACCAAGTTCGCGGTCAACGGCATCCGCAAGCAGCAGGTGGGCGAGGTCGCCGCGAACATCCGCAAGCTGCGCAAGCCCGAGCCCTACAAGGGCAAGGGTGTGCGCTACGCGGACGAGACCGTGCTCCGCAAGGCCGGAAAGGCTGGTAAGTGATCATGGGGTACGCACTCAAGCACACCAAGGGCAAGGCCGGCTCGAAGCTGCGCTCCCGCGGCCGTCGTCACCTCCGCGTCCGTCGCCGCGTCATCGGCACCGCCCAGCGCCCGCGCCTGGTGGTCACCCGGTCGTCGCGCCACGTGTTCGTCCAGGTCGTCGACGACTCCCTGGGTCGCACCCTGGCCTCGGCCTCGACGATGGAGGCCGACGTCCGCGCCGCCTCCGCCACCAAGTCGGACAAGGCCAAGACCGTCGGCACCCTGGTCGCCGAGCGCGCCAAGGCCGCCGGCATCGAGGCTGTCGTGTTCGATCGCGGCGGCAACAAGTACCACGGTCGTGTGGCCGCCGTCGCTGACGGCGCTCGCGAGGCCGGCCTGGCGCTGTGACCGCCCCCCGGACACAGGACGAGAAGAGGATCTGAACATGGCTGCACAGCAGCGGAACAATGGTCCCGCGGCCACCGGCCGGCGGGGCGAGAACTCCACCAACGACAGCGGCCGCGGCGGCAACGATCGCGGCGGGCGTCGCGGCGAGGGCCGTGGGCGCAACAACCAGGAGGCCGAGAAGTCGGCATTCCTCGAGCGCGTGGTCAGCATCAACCGCGTGTCGAAGGTCGTCAAGGGCGGCCGTCGTTTCTCCTTCACGGCCCTCGTGGTCGTGGGTGACGGCGACGGCACCGTCGGCGTCGGCTACGGCAAGGCCAAGGAGGTGCCCTCGGCGATCTCCAAGGGTGTCGAGGAGGCGAAGAAGAACTTCTTCCGCGTCCCCCGCATCCAGGGCACCGTCGTGCATCCGGTCCAGGGCCACGACGCCGCGGGCACCGTCCTGCTGCGTCCGGCTGCCCCCGGCACCGGTGTGATCGCGGGCGGTCCCGTCCGCGCCGTGCTCGAGTGCGCGGGCGTCCATGACGTCCTCTCGAAGTCGCTCGGCTCGACCAACGCGATCAACATCGTCCGTGCGACGGTGGACGCTCTCCAGCGTCTCGAGGAGCCGGAGGCCGTCGCGGCCCGTCGCGGTCTCCCCGTCGAGGACGTCGCTCCTGCGGCCCTGCTGCGTGCGCAGGCCGAGGGCCGCGCCGCCGCCCGCGCCGAGAAGGTGGGTGCGTGATGCAGCTCAAGGTGACCCAGGTGCGCTCCGACATCGGCGGCACTCAGTCCCAGCGTGCGACCCTGCGCGGCCTCGGCCTCAAGCGCATCGGCCACACGGTGGTGAAGGAGGACCGCCCCGAGATCCGCGGCATGATCCGCGCCGTCACCCACCTGGTGACGGTCGAAGAGGTGGACTGATCCATGATCGACGACAACCAGAACCCCCTGAAGCTCCACGACCTTCGCCCCGCGCCGGGCTCCAAGACCGCGCGCACCCGCGTCGGCCGTGGTGAGGCGAGCAAGGGCAAGACCGCGGGTCGCGGCACCAAGGGCACGAAGGCCCGCTACCAGGTGCCCGTCGGCTTCGAGGGTGGGCAGATGCCGATGCATATGCGCCTCCCGAAGCTCCGCGGCTTCACCAACCCCTTCCGCGTCGAGTTCCAGGTCGTGAACCTGGCGACCCTGCAGGAGCTCTTCCCCGAGGGCGGCTCCGTCACGGTCGAGGACCTCGTCGCCAAGGGCGCCGTGCGCAAGAACCAGCCCGTCAAGGTGCTGGGCACGGGCGAGGTGAGCGTCAAGCTCGACGTGACCGCGCAGAAGTTCTCCGCCTCGGCGGAGCAGAAGATCACCGCGGCGGGTGGGACCGTCACCACCGCGTGACCTCTTTTGACGGGGCACCGCGGCGCAGAATACTCTGTGCCGCGGTGCCCCGTCGTCGTGCATCAGCACCTACGGGACCGGTCCGACGACCGTGCCGCCATGGCGGCCACGGGCTCCGCCGGGAGGACCGGCGGTCCCCGTCCCCGGACCTCCAGGAGGAATTTTCGTGAACGCGATCGTGCGTGTGCTGCGCACACCGGAGCTGAGGGCGAAGATCCTCTTCACCCTGGGCCTGCTCGCCGTCTACCGGCTCGGCGTCTTCATCCCCACCCCGGGCTTCGACTACACCAACGTCATGGTGTGCTCCGACCAGGCCTCCGCCGCCCAGGGCGGCAGCGTCCTCGGGATGGTCAGCCTGTTCTCGGGCGGGGCCCTCCTGCAGCTGTCGATCTTCTCGCTCGGCGTGATGCCCTACATCACGGCGTCGATCATCATCCAGCTGCTGCGCGTGGTCATCCCGCGCTTCGAGGCCCTCCACAAGGAGGGGCAGTCGGGCACCGCCAAGCTCACGCAGTACACGCGCTACCTGACGATCGGCCTCGCGGTCCTGCAGGCGACGACGATCATCACCCTCGTGCGCTCGGGCAACTTCTTCACCGGCTGCAACCTCACCCTGATCCCGGACGAGTCGATCGTGACCCTCGTGCTCATGGTCCTCACCATGACCGTCGGCACCGTCCTCATCATGTGGATGGGCGAGATGATCACCGAGCGCGGCATCGGCAACGGCATGTCCCTGCTGATCTTCACCTCGATCGCGGCCTCCTTCCCGGCGGCGCTCGGCCAGATCTGGCAGCTCCAGGGCTGGATGACCTTCGCCCTCGTCATCGTCATCGCCCTCGTGGTGATGCTCGGCGTGGTGTTCGTGGAGCAGTCCCAGCGGCGCATCCCCGTGCAGTACGCGAAGCGGATGGTGGGCCGGCGCATGTACG
Source organism: Brachybacterium horti (assembly GCF_054777615.1). Taxonomy (NCBI): domain Bacteria; kingdom Bacillati; phylum Actinomycetota; class Actinomycetes; order Micrococcales; family Dermabacteraceae; genus Brachybacterium; species Brachybacterium horti. Next base: position 186,230 of record NZ_BAAHAM010000001.1, on the reverse strand, counting down.
GCGGCACCTCCACCTACATCCCGATCAAGGTGAACCAGGCAGGCGTGATCCCCGTGATCTTCGCGAGCTCGATCCTCGCCCTGCCGCAGATGGCCGCCTCGTTCGGCGACCCGAGCGCCGGATGGGTGCAGTGGATCAACACGCACCTCGTCATGGGCTTCACGTTCTCGTGGATCTACGCCGCGGTGTACGTCGCGCTGATCGTCTTCTTCGCCTTCTTCTACGTCTCCATCACGTTCAACGCGGAGGAGATCGCGGACAACATGAAGAAGTACGGCGGCTTCGTGCCCAACGTGCGCGCGGGCCGCCCCACGGAGAAGTACCTGACCTACGTCATCAACCGCATCCAGACGCCCGGCGCGATCTACCTCGCGGTGATCTCCCTGATCCCGCTGTTCGCGCTCGTGTACCTGGGCGCCTCGCAGAACTTCCCGCTGGGTGGGGCATCGCTGCTCATCATCATCGGCGTCGGCCTCGACACCGTGAAGCAGATCAGCGCCAAGCTCCAGCAGCACCACTACGAAGGGATCCTCCGGTGACCGACACCTCCACGAGCACCCCCGCGAGCGACACCGCTCCGACCGCCTGCCGCCTGCTGATCGTCGGCCCTCCCGGCGCCGGCAAGGGCACCCAGGCCGCGCGCCTGGCCGAGGGTCTCGGGATCCCCGCGATCTCGACCGGCGACATCTTCCGGGCGAACGTCTCGCAGTCCACGGAGCTCGGCGTCCTCGCGAAGTCCTACATGGACAAGGGTGAGTACGTGCCGGACTCGGTCACCAACGACATGGTGCGCGACCGCCTCGCGCAGGACGACGCCCGCGAGGGCTTCCTGCTCGACGGCTACCCGCGCACCCTCGCGCAGGTCGAGGCGCTCGACGGCATGCTCGCCGAGCTCGGCACCGCGCTGGACCGCGTGCTCCTGCTCGAGGCGGACGACGACACCGTCGTCGAGCGCCTCATCGCCCGCGGCCAGGAGTCCGGCCGCAGCGACGACACCGAGGAGACCATCCGTCACCGTCTCCAGGTGTACGCCGAGCAGACCACGCCGCTGGTCGAGGTGTACGAGGGCCGAGGCGTGCTGCGCCGCGTCGACGGCATGGCCTCGATCGACGAGGTCTCCGCGGCGCTGACCGCCGCGCTGCAGGGCTGAGCGGGCGCGCCGTGGGGATCGTCCGGGAGAAGGTCGAGCTCAAGACCGCCGAGCAGATCGCGATCATGCGTCGCAGCGGACTGCTGCTCTCGCGCGTGCACGACATGCTCGCCCGCGAACTGCGCCCCGGGATCACCACCGCGCAGCTGGACGCCCTCGCCGAGGAGATGATCCGCGACGAGGGCGCCCTGCCGAACTTCAAGGGGTACCAGGGCTTCCCCGCCTCCCTCTGCATCAGCGTCAACGAGGTCGTCGTCCACGGCATTCCCGGTGAGCTCGTGATCGAGGAAGGGGACGTCGTCTCGATCGACGGCGGCTGCATCGTCGAGGGCTGGCATTCCGACGCGGCGCGCACCCACATCGTCGGCGCCCCGCGGCGTGCGGCGGACGAGGAGCTCGTGCGCATCACCGACGCCGCGCTGTGGGAGGGCATCGCCGCCCTCGCCTCGGCCCGCCGCGTCGGCGAGATCGGGGCCGCGATCGAGGACCTCGTGGCGATGGAGGCGGGGGAGACCCTCTCCCATCTCGAGGGCTTCGGCGGCCACGGCATCGGCACCGCGATGCACCAGCCGCCCGACGTCATGAACTACCGCACCCGCTCGCGGGGCGCGAAGGTCGTCCCCGGTCTGTGCCTCGCGATCGAGCCGATGCTCATCCAGGGCTCGGGGGAGTGGGAGATGGACGAGGACGACTGGACGGTGCGCGCCATCGGGGGCGGCCGGGCCGCCCATGCCGAGCACTCCGTCGCCGTCACCGAGCAGGGACTGATCGTCCTCACCGAGGCCGACGGCGGCGCCGCCCGCCTCGCCGCCGCGGGCATCGCGGCCGCACCGGATCCTGCGGCCTGACGCCTCGCCCCGGCGCGTCGCACGACGTCCCGGGAGCCCTCCGGGCGCCGGCCCGTCCGGTCACGTGACGGGGGTCATCGGCACATTCCCTCGCGGGTCCCGCGGATGCCGTGTACGCTGGTCGATCGGGTGTGCTCCGCGCGTGAGCGCCGTGCCCTGCCCCGATCCGGATGCGATTCCCGGTCGGAGCCGAGCCGGTCCGCGGGCCCGTCAGCCGCCGTCCCAGGACGGTCGGCCCGGGTGCTGAGCAGCCTGCGTCGTCCACCGTACCGCCGTCAGGCGGCAGGGGACGGCGGACACCGAATGCGGAACTCAGCCACCGGGCGACCGGGGGTGAGAGATTGGGGAGGCATGGCCAAGAAGGACGGCGTGATCGAGGTCGAGGGCACGGTCACGGAGGCGCTCGCGAACGCGCGCTTCCGCGTCGAGCTCGACAACGGGCACAAGGTGCTCGCGCACATCTCCGGGAAGATGCGCCAGCACTACATCCGCATCCTTCCCGAGGACCGCGTGGTCGTCGAGCTGAGCCCCTACGACCTCGACCGGGGCCGCATCGTCTACCGCTACAAGTGATCGTCCTGGGAGAAGGAAGACATGAAGGTCAAGCCGAGCGTCAAGCCGATCTGTGACAACTGCAAGGTGATTCGTCGCCACTCGCGCGTCATGGTGATCTGCTCGAACCCGCGTCACAAGCAGCGCCAGGGCTGATCCCGGCGCCTCCGGGCCCCGCAGCCACGGTCCTGCCGTGACCCCGCCGCCATCGAGCGGCACACACAAATGAAGAGTCGACATCACCGGCCTCGGCCGGTCACCCGCAGTCGGAGGCTGCGGCGCCACGGGAGCAGCCCGTCGGCGAGATGTCGGATCAGGCCTCCGAAGGAACAAGGAGAAACTGCACATGGCACGTCTGGTGGGAGTCGACCTTCCGCGCGAGAAGCGCCTCGAGGTCGCCCTGACGTACATCTTCGGCGTGGGGCGCACCCGTGCGCTCGAGACCCTCGCCGCCACCGGGGTCTCCGGTGACACGCGAGTGCGCGATCTGAGCGACGACGAGCTCGTCAAGCTGCGCGACCACATCGAGGCGAACTACCGGGTCGAGGGTGACCTCCGCCGCGAGGTCGCCGCCGACATCCGCCGCAAGGTGGAGATCGGGAGCTACGAGGGCCTGCGTCACCGCCGCGGCCTTCCGGTGCGCGGTCAGCGCACCAAGACCAACGCCCGTACCCGCAAGGGCCCCAAGCGCACCGTCGCGGGCAAGAAGAAGGCCCGCTGACCCACGGCACCGCCGTGGTGATGCCGGTGCCGGCGCTCCGGCGCAGCCCCGCACACACTTCGCGCCGCTGAGGGATCCGGCGCACCCGATACCCACCAGAGGAGTTCCGCCGCATGGCAACCAAGACCCGCCAGGCCGCCGCGCGCAAGCCGCGCCGCAAGGACAAGAAGAACGTCGTCAACGGCCAGGCCCACATCAAGAGCACCTTCAACAACACCATCGTGTCGATCACCGACCCGACCGGTGCTGTCATCTCCTGGGCCTCCGCCGGCCAGGTCGGCTTCAAGGGCTCGCGCAAGTCCACCCCCTACGCCGCGCAGATGGCCGCCGAGGCCGCCGCGCGCCGCGCCCAGGAGCACGGCCTGAAGAAGGTCGACGTCTTCGTGAAGGGCCCGGGCTCCGGCCGCGAGACCGCGATCCGCTCGCTCACCGCGACCGGCCTCGAGGTCGGCTCGATCCAGGACGTCACCCCGCAGGCGCACAACGGCACCCGTCCGGCGAAGCGTCGCCGCGTCTGAGCCTCGTCGGCCGTGAGCCGTGATCCCGCGGAGCACCCGTGCTCCCGGATCGCGGCCCGCGGCCGGCACCGGTGCGTCCGGGCGTCCGCCGACCCCCGTCGCACCTGTTGGACCACCACCCTTCTCAGACCATCGCCCCCTTCTGAGCGTCATATGGCGGACGCTCACGGAAAGGACCCACAGTGCTCATTGCACAGCGCCCCACGCTGACCGAAGAGGTCGTGTCGGAGTACCGCTCCCGGTTCGTCATCGAGCCGCTCGAGCCGGGCTTCGGCTACACGCTCGGCAACTCGCTGCGCCGCACCCTGCTCTCCTCGATCCCGGGTGCCGCGGTCACCTCGATCCGCATCGACGGCGTGCTGCACGAGTTCAGCACCATCGCCGGCGTGCGCGAGGACGTCACCGAGATCATCCTCAACATCAAGAACCTCGTCGTCTCCTCGGAGAACGACGAGCCCGTCGTGATGTACCTCCGCAAGGAGGAGGAGGGCCCGGTGACCGCGGCCGACATCACCCCGCCCGCCGGCGTGGAGATCCACAACCCCGACCTCCACATCGCGACCCTCAGCCAGAAGGGCCGTCTCGAGGTCGAGCTGATCGTCGAGCGCGGCCGCGGCTACGTCTCCGCCGCTCAGAACAAGTCCCTCGACGGGGAGATCGGCCGCGTGCCGGTCGACTCGATCTACTCGCCCGTCCTGAAGGTGACCTACAAGGTCGAGGCCACCCGTGTCGAGCAGCGCACCGACTTCGACAAGCTCATCGTCGACGTCGAGACGAAGCCCGCCATCTCCCCGCGCGACGCCGTCGCCTCCGCCGGCAAGACCCTGGTCGAGCTGTTCGGTCTGGCGCACGAGCTGAACCAGGAGGCCGAGGGCATCGACATCGGCCCGTCCCCGACGGACCAGGCCCTGGCCGCCGATCTGGCGCTGCCGATCAACGACCTCAACCTCACCGTGCGGTCGTACAACTGCCTCATGCGCGAGGGTGTGCACACCGTCGGCGAGCTCACCGCTCGCAGCGAGGCGGACCTGCTCGACATCCGCAACTTCGGGCAGAAGTCCATCGACGAGGTCAAGGCGAAGCTCGCCGACCTCGGTCTGTCGCTGAAGGATTCCCCGGCCGGGTTCGACCCGTCCGCCCTGGACTCCTACTCCGACGACTTCGGCGACCAGTACTGACCTTCATCTGAACCTCTAGGAGAACGACCATGCCTGCTCCCACCAAGGGCGCGCGCCTCGGAGGGTCCCCCGCGCACGAGCGGATGATCCTCGCCAACCTCGCCACCGAGCTGTTCCGGCACAAGGCGATCACGACGACCGAGTCCCGTGCGAAGCGCCTGCGCCCGTACGCCGAGCGTCTCGTCACCCACGCCAAGAAGGGCGATCTCGCCTCCCGTCGTCGCGTGATGCGCACCATCCGCGACAAGGGCGTCGTCTACTCGCTCTTCGAGGAGATCGCCCCGACGTTCACCGAGCGTCCCGGCGGCTACACCCGCATCACCAAGATCGGTCCGCGCAAGGGCGACAACGCCCCCATGGCGGTCATCGAGCTGGTGCAGGAGGAGTACTCCCCGAAGCAGGCCGTGGTGAAGGAGGCCGAGGGCGCCGCGAAGGCGAACGCCACCGAGGCCCCCGCCGCCGCGACCGAGGAGACCACCCCGGAGGCGACCGAGGAGGCCTGAGCCCCCTCGCGCCACGCGCAGAGGCCCCGTCGAGCATCGCTCGGCGGGGCCTCTCGCCGTCCGGGAACCGCGCGGTGGCCGTGCAAGGAGTCGAGCCTGGAAGCCTCGGTGCGGAGAGGCCCCTGCCCCGCCGCCACGCCGCCCTCCCCGCACCACCTCTCCGCGAGATTGGCGAGGGCTCCGAGCCGGAGCGACCTGCTCGTCCCCTCCGCGCTCGGTCCTCTCCGCGCTCAGCACCGCCTCCGGCACAGGGATCACCGCCGATTCTGCCGCCGCGGACCCGGCCGCCACCGACGGCGAGACCCGGATCCTCGCCGCGCCGCTCGCGGGCATCCGCTCGGTCGACCCGGAGCGGGCGGGCCTGCGCGTCGGCGTCGCCCACCTCGCGGATCACCCCATGCGCGACGCGGTCGCGGCACGCGTGCGCGTCGTCCACGCGTACGAGACGGAGACCGGCGTCGCGGAGGACGGCGTGCACCTCTCCCGGCCGGAGGTGCCCGGGACACGTCTCGTGGACCACCGCGAGATCAGCCGCCGCACGTCGATCGCCATGCTGCACCGCCGCGAGATCCCCGCGGCCGTGGGCGTCCGCGGCGAGTGCCGTCCGGGGGAGGGAGGGACGAAACCCTCCTCCTCGCGCTGCTCGAGCGCGCCGCATCTCGATCGGACCCGCCAGGACGAGCGCGTCGCCGTCGACGCGGTGCGGCCAGGACCGGGTCGACGAGCAGCTGCGGTCGCTGCACGAGGCGCTCCCCGCCATGCGCGCGGTGCCCGCCGGGGTCCGCGAGAAGGTCGCACGGCTGGATGGATGCCCCGGCCCCCGGGAACGGGACGGGCCACGCCCCGGGAGGAGTTCTCCCGGGGCGTGGCCCGCCGTCGTGGGCGGGGCGCTCAGCCGAAGTGGCGGGGCAGCGTGCCCTCGCGCAGCTCCCGCAGCTCGGCCGCCTCGAAGGAGCCGACGCCCTCGAGGTCGAGGGCGGTGCCGCCGGTGGTGCCGAGGCGCAGCGCGGGCACGCCGTGCTCGGCGGCGAGGTCGGTCAGCTCCTGCTCGCGCACCGCGGGGACGGCGACGATCGCCCGGGCCTGCGACTCGGAGAACAGCGCCGTGAACAGGTCCACGCCGTCCCGCTCGAGCAGCGCGGCGGGATCGACCTGCGCGCCCGTGCCGAAGCGCGTCACGGACTCCACGAGCGCCTGCGCGAGGCCGCCCTCGGAGAGGTCGTGCGCCGCGGAGGCGAGCGAGGCGTCCCGCGCGGCGATGAGCACGCGCCCCAGCGCGCGCTCCGCCTCGAGGTCCACCTGCGGGGGCAGCCCGCCGAGGTGGTCGTGGGCGACCTGCGCCCAGGCCGAGCCGGAGAGCTCCTCGCGGGTGGTGCCGAGCAGCAGCACCGCGAGGCCCTCCTCGTGCCAGCCCGACGGGGTGCGGCGGGTGACGTCGTCGAGCACGCCGAGCACGCCGACGACCGGGGTCGGGTGGATCGCGGAGTCGATGCGCCCCGGCTCTCCGGTGGAGTTGTAGAGGGAGACGTTGCCGCCGGTGACGGGGACGCCGAGCGTCTCGCAGGCCTCGGCGAGCCCGCCGATCGCCTCGACGAGCTGCCACATGGGGCCCGGGTCCTCCGGGGAGCCGAAGTTCAGGCAGTCGGTGACGGCGAGCGGGCGGGCGCCCACGGTCGCCACGTTCCGGTAGGCCTCCGCGAGGGCGAGCTGGGCGCCGGTTCGGGGGTCGAGCTTCGTGTAGCGGCCGTTCGCGTCGGTCGCGATGGCGACGCCGCGGTGCGTGGTCTCGTCCACGCGGAGCACGCCGGCGTCGTCTGGCATGGCGAGCGCGGTCTGGCCGCCCACGTAGCGGTCGTACTGGTCGGTGACCCAGGCGGCGGAGGCGAGGTTCGGGGAGGCCACGAGCTCGCGCAGGGTCGCGGCGAGCTGCTCGGCGCCCTCGGGGCGGGGAAGGTCCTCGGCACGGTCCGCCTGGAGGGCGTCCTGCCAGTCGGGGCGCGCGTAGGGGCGGTCGTAGGTGGGGCCGCCGTGGGCGACCGTCACCGGGTCCACGTCGACGATGCGCCGGCCGTGGTGGTCGATCGTGAGGCGGCCGTCGCCGGTCACCTCGCCGATCACGGCGGTCTCGACGTCCCACTTCGCGGTGATCGCGAGGAAGCGCTCGAGGTTCTCCGGCGTCACCACCGCCATCATGCGCTCCTGCGACTCGCTCATGAGGATCTCGCCCGCGGTGAGGGTCGGGTCGCGCAGCAGCACGGTCTCGAGGTCCACGTGCATGCCGGAGCCGCCGTTGGAGGCGAGCTCGCTCGTGGCGCAGGAGATGCCCGCGGCGCCGAGGTCCTGGATGCCCTCGACCACGCCGCCGTGGAAGAGCTCGAGGCAGCACTCGATGAGCACCTTCTCCATGAAGGGGTCGCCCACCTGGACGCTCGGGCGCTTGACGGGGCCGCCCTCGTCGAAGGTCTCCGAGGCGAGGATCGAGGCGCCGCCGATGCCGTCGCCGCCGGTGCGCGCCCCGAAGAGCACGACCTTGTTCCCGGTGCCGGTCGCGGAGGCGAGGTGGATGTCCTCGTGGCGCATGACGCCCACCGCGAGCGCGTTGACGAGCGGGTTGGTCTGGTAGGCCGCGTCGAAGACGGTCTCGCCGCCGATGTTCGGCAGGCCCAGGGAGTTGCCGTAGCCGCCCACGCCGGAGACGACGCCGTGCACCACGCGCGCGGTGTCCGGGTGGTCGATCGCGCCGAAGCGCAGCTGGTCCATGACGGCGACAGGGCGCGCGCCCATGGCGATGATGTCGCGGACGATGCCGCCCACGCCGGTCGCGGCGCCCTGATGGGGCTCGACGTACGAGGGGTGGTTGTGGGACTCGACCTTGAAGGTCACCGCCCAGCCGTCGCCGATGTCGACGACTCCGGCGTTCTCGCCGATGCCCACCAGGAGGTGCTCGCGCATCTCCTCCGTGATGTGGTCGCCGAAGGTCTTGAGGTGGATCTTGGAGGACTTGTAGGAGCAGTGCTCGGACCACATGACGGAGTACATGGCGAGCTCGGCGTTGGTGGGGCGGCGGCCCAGGATCTCGCGGATCGAGGCGTACTCGTCCTCCTTGAGGCCGAGCTCGGCGAAGGGCTGGGCCTGCTCCGGGGTGCCCGCGGCGTCCTCGACGGTGTCGATCTCGGTGCCGGGCTGCGGGGCCGACGGGGTGGGGGCGGAGGCGGTCATGCGCGGTCGGATCCGTTTCGTGGCGGCGACAGAGGGGGCGGGCCGGTCGTGACCGGCCCGCCCCATCCTACGTCGGCGCCCGCTCCCGGGGCCGGGTCGCTCAGCGCCGGGCGCCGCGGGCGGATCCGCCCGTCCCGCGGGCCGCCTTCTGGCGGCGACGCTCCTGGTCACGCAGGACCTTCTCGCTCACCGGGGCGTCCGCGCTGGCCCGCTGTGCACGGAAGTACGCGGCGGCCTCGTCCTGCCGCTCCTTCTCCCCGCCGAGGGCGATCGGCGCCCGGACGTGGCCGGGGCGCACGTCGAAGGCGGCGACCAGGTCGAGCACGTGCGGGCGCAGTCGCCACAGCAGCCGGCGCTGGTCCGCGGCGATCTGCCGGCCGCGCTGGGTGGAGATGAGGCCGTTGAGCAGGAACCAGGCGAGATCGTCCCCGATGACGGTGAGCCCGAAGAGGTCGCGGACCTCGGTGAGCACGGCGCGGGAGCCCTCGCTGTCGATCGCCTCGATCCCGTCGGTGAAGGCGCGCCAGCGCACGAGATCCGCATGGGCGCGGGCCGCGTCGAGCATCTCGACCTGGTGCTTGTTGACGTGCGCGGCGGCGTCCTCGGGGGACATCCTCCCGGCGGGCCGCAGCGCGAGCGCGACCTCCTCGACCTTGATCCGGGCGCGGCCGGCGAGCATCTCCTCCTGGAAGTCCGCCTGTCGCATCGAGTCGAAGGCGCGGCGCGGGTTGCCGCGGTCGCCGATGCCCTGGGCGAGCTCGGTCCAGGGGGTGTGGCGGCGGGCGAGGGTCTCCGCGCGCTGGGCGATGAAGCGGCCGATCCCCGCGCGGTCCACGCTCTTGAGCTCGGAGGTGTAGTCCGCGAGCAGGCGCTTGGCGACGAGCTGCAGGAGGATCGTGTTGTCCCCCTCGAAGGTCGCGTACACGTCGAGGTCCTGGTGCAGGCCCACGAGCTGGTTCTCGCCCATGAAGCCGGCGCCGCCGCAGGCCTCGCGGCACTCCTGGAGGGTGTCCAGGGCGAGCCGGGTGGAGGTGGGCTTGAGCGCGGCGGCGAGGGTCTCGAGGTCCTCGCGGGCCTCGGGGGTGTCGCCGCGGCCGGAGAAGACGTCGTCGAAGGCCTGCAGCAGCTGCTCGTGCGCGAAGGCGCCCGCGTAGGTCGCGGCGAGCTTGGGCAGCAGGCGGTGCAGGTGCGCCTGGTAGTCCAGCAGGACCGTCTCGCGGGACGGGTCCGCGGCGGAGAACTGCCGGCGCTGGGAGGCGTAGGTGAGCGCGATCGTGAGGGCGAGCTGGCTCGCGCGGTTGGAGGCGCCGTCGAGGGAGACGCGGCCCTGCACGAGGGTGCCGATCATCGTGAAGAAGCGGCGTCCGGGGGAGTCGATGGAGGAGGTGTAGACCCCGTCCGCGTCGACGTCGCCGTAGCGGTTGAGCAGGTTCGTGCGCGGCACGCGCACGTGGTCGAAGGCGAGGCGGCCGTTGTCGATGCCGTTGAGCCCGCCCTTCTCGCCGTCGTCCTCGCTCGAGACGCCGGGCAGGAGGTTCCCCTCGGCGTCGCGCACGGGCACGTAGAAGCAGTGGACGCCGTGGTCGACGCCGCGCGTGACGAGCCGGGCGAAGACGGTCGCGGCGCGCGCGTGGACGGCGGCGTTGCCGAGATAGTCCTTCCAGGCGGCGCGGAACGGCGTGTGGATGACCCACTCGTCGGTCTCGGGGTCGTAGGTCGCGGTGGTCGCGAGGGACTGGACGTCGGAGCCGTGGCCGATCTCCGTCATGGCGAAGGCGCCGGGGGTCTCGAGGCTCATCGCGCCCGGGATCCAGGCGCGATGGTGCTCCTCGGTGCCGAGCTGGAGGATCGCGGAGGTGAACAGCCCCCACTGCACGCCGGACTTGATCTGGAGGGACGGGTCCGCGACGACGAGCTCCTCGAAGGCGGCGACGTTGGCGCCGTTGTCGTTGGGGCCGCCGAGCGACTCGGGGAGCATCGGGCGGGCGACGCCCTCGTCGGCGAGGGTCTGCAGCTGGGCGAAGACCCGCTCGCGGTGCTCGGCGACGGTCGCGTCGACGGGGCGGTGCATCTCGGGCCGGGCGGCGCGCTCGCGGGCCTCCCGGCGGACCTCCGCCCAACGCCCCAGAAGCGCCGCGGAGACGGCCTCGACGTCGAGGCGGGGGCCGCCGGCGGGCGGGACGGGCAGCGGACCGGTGGGGGTCGCGGTGCTCGCGTGCGCGGTGGACGAGGCGACGGCCTCGGGGGTCGTGTCGGTGGTGTTCACGGGTGCATTCCCTTCATGAGCCAGCTGGTGAGGTGGGTGACGACGTCGTCGGCGTCGAGCGGCGGGGGTGTGGTCGGGTCGGAGGCGTGGGCCTCCTGCTGCGTCATCCAGGCGTCGACCGCTCCCTCGACGAAGCCCACCGCCCCGTGGGCCCACATCTGCGGGGCGGGCACGGAGTCGGGCAGGAACGTGGCGATGAGCCGGGAGACGCTGTCCAGGAAGTGGTTCAGCCCGTCGCTGGGCCGGATGATGAAGCGGTACACCCCGGGGGAGCGCTCGGCGGTCTCGACGTAGGCGCGGATCATGGCGTGGATCCGCTCCGGTGCGCCGGGGGTCGCGCCGTCCGCCTCGAGGTCCTGCAGCTCCTGGAGGAGCCGTCGGTGCATCGTGGCGAGGATGGAGCGGCCGAGCTCCTGCTGGAGCTGCGCCTTGTCCGAGAAGTACCGGTAGACGATCGACTTCGAGGTCCCGGAGGCCGCGGCGATGTCCTCCATCGTCACGTCGGGGCCGCGGTCGTGGATGAGGTGCCGGGCCACGTCGAGCAGCTCGGCCCGCCGCTGCTCGCGGTGCTGGGCCCAGCGGGCCGAGCGGCCGTCGAGGGGGGCTTGCGTCGTCGCATTCACGGTACGTAGGGTATCAAGTACCGCCGGTTCTATGTAAAGGGTCACGGGCGATCGATCGCCACGGATCCTCCGCCGACCCGGCGCCGACCACCGACCGCCGGACGCCCCGCCACCCGCAGGCCGTCCCGGACGACGGACCGACCCCGACCCGCGACCACAACGAGGTGCACCGTGAACTCCAGCCCCCGCGACGCCCTGATCCTCGGCGGCAACCGCCTCCCCTTCGCCCGCGCGAACGGCCCCTACGCCGGGATCTCGAACCAGGACCTGCTCACCGCCGCGCTCGACGGCCTCATCGCCCGCTACGGCCTCCAGGGCGCCCGCCTCGGCGAGGTCGCCGGCGGCGCCGTGCTCAAGCTCGCCGGGGACCTCAACCTCACCCGCGAGAGCGCGCTGGGCACCCCGCTGGACCCCCGCACCCCCGCGATCGACCTCTCCAAGGCCTGCGCGACCGGCCTCGAGGCCGTCGTCCACGTCTCCAACCGGATCCGCCTGGGCCAGATCGACTCCGCGATCGCCGCGGGCGTCGACTCCACCTCCGACGCCCCCATCGAGGTCTCCGCCCGCCTGCGCCGCATCCTCCACCGCGCGAGCGCCGCCCGCAGCACCGCCGAGCGTCTCAAGGCCCTCGCCGCGATCCGCCCCGCGGACCTCGCCCCGGTGCCCCCGCGCAACGGCGAGCCCCGCACCGGGCTCTCGATGGGCGAGCACATGGCGCTCACCGCCGCGCAGTGGGGCATCACGCGCGAGGCGCAGGACGAGCTCGCCCTCGCCTCCCACCAGCACCTCGCAGCCTCCTACGACGCCGGCTTCCACGACGACCTCGTCACCGGCTACCGCGGCCTCTCCCGCGACCAGAACCTGCGCGCGGACTCGACCCTCGAGAAGCTCGCCGGCCTCAAGCCCGTCTTCGGCGTGAAGAGCCCCCAGGTCGCCGAGCCCACGATGACCGCCGGCAACTCGACCCCGCTCACCGACGGCGCCTCCGCGGTGCTGCTGGGCAGCGCCGCGTTCGCCGCCGAGCGCGGCCTCACCCCGCTCGCCCGCGTGGTCGACGCCCGCTCCGCCGCGGTCGACTTCGTGCACGGCGACGAGGGGCTCCTCATGGCCCCCGCCTACGCCGTCCCCGAGCTGCTCGACGCGAACGGCCTGACCCTCCAGGACCTCGACGTCTACGAGATCCACGAGGCCTTCGCGGCGACCGTGCTCGCGACCCTCAAGGCCTGGGAGTCCGAGGAGTTCTGCCGCGAGCGCCTGGGCCGCGACGGCGCGCTCGGCGCGATCGACCGCACGAAGCTCAACCCGCTGGGCTCCTCGCTCGCCGCCGGGCACCCGTTCGCCGCGACCGGCGGCCGGATCGTCGCGAGCCTCGCCAAGCACCTCCACGCCCGCCACGTCGAGACCGGGACCGTGCAGCGCGGCCTCGTGTCGATCTGCGCGGCCGCCGGCCAGGGCACCGTGGCCCTCATCGAGTCCGTCGCCTGAGCGCGACGGGAAGGAGAACCGAGGTCACCATGACCGACGCCTACACCCGCTTCGTCCGCTCCGCGCCGGGGAGGAGCATCGCCAAGCAGCTGGGGCTCCCGCGCCCCTCCCGCCTGCTGCGCCGCGAGGACCGCCCCGAGCCCGTGCTCGGCCCCGTCGTCGTGCTCGGCCGCTCCGCCGGGGCCGACGCCATCACCTCCCTGCTGCTCGCCGAGGGCGTCGACGTCCGCCGCCGCTTCGACGAGCTGCGCACCGTCGGCTCCGTGGTCGCCGTCCTCGACGAGGTCGCCGCCCCCGCGGAGCTGGGCGAGATCCTGCTCCCGCTCGCCGGCGCCATGCGCTCCCTCGCCCCGGGCGCGCGCGTCGTCTCCCTCTCCCGCCCCGCGACGGGGGAGGACCCCGCCCGGGACGCCGCCCGCGGCGGCGTCGAGGGCTGGCTGCGCTCCCTCGCCCACGAGATGCGCGGCGGCGGCACGGCGAACGGCGTGCAGGTCGCCGACGGCGTGCCCCTGGACGCCCCGAGCGTGCTGGGCGCCCTGCGCTTCCTGCTCTCCGCCCGCAGCGCCTACGTCGACGGCCAGATCCTCGCCGTGGACGGTGCCGAGGGCTCCGCCCCGGCGGACCGCTCGCGCCCCTTCGCCGAGCGCACCGTGCTCGTCACCGGCGCCGCGCGCGGCATCGGCGCGGCGATCGCGCGGACCCTCGCCGCCGACGGCGCCCGTCTCGTGCTCCTGGACGTGCCCGGCGCGGGCACCGAGCTCGCGCGCCTCGCGAACGAGCTGCGGGCCGTGCCCGTGCAGCTCGACGTGACCTCCGCGGGCGCCGGCGAGCGGCTCGTGGCCCAGCTGCGCGAGCGGGGACTCGTGCTCGACGGCGTGGTCCTCAACGCCGGCATCACCCGCGACAAGATGTTCGCGAACATGACGCCGGACCGCTGGGACAGCGTGCTCGCGGTGAACATCACGAGCCAGATCACGCTCATGGAGGCGCTGATCGCGGCCGGGGACGCGCTCGGCCCGCAGCCGCGCGTCGTCTCCCTCGCCTCGACGAGCGGCATCGCGGGCAACGCCGGGCAGACCAACTACGCGACCTCGAAGGCCGGCGTCATGGCCTTCGTGGCCGCGCTCGCCGAGCGGCTCCGGGAGCGTGGCGGGACCGCGAACGCGGTCGCGCCCGGCTTCATCGAGACTGAGATGACCGCCCGGATGCCCCCGCTGAACCGCGAGCTCGCGCGCCGCGTGAGCTCGCTGCGCCAGGGCGGGCTCCCGGTGGACGTCGCCGAGGCGATCGCCTTCCTCGCCTCCGACGAGGCCGGCGGCATCCACGGCGAGACCCTGCGCGTGTGCGGCCAGAACATCGTGGGGCGGTGAGACCCGTGACCGCCGAGACGATCAAGGACCTCCGGGACGTCCCGTCCTTCCCCGCGGTGTACGCGGCGGCGCTCACGCCGTCCCGCGCGCGCCGCTCCCGCCGCGGGGAGCCCGCGCTGCCCTCGCTCGCCTACCGGGTGCGCGGGGTGCGGATCGACGCGGAGCGGGCCCGGGACGTGGACCACCTGCTGGGCGGCGCCGCGACGGACCTCGTCCACCCTGCGGTGCTGCACATCCTCGCCTTCCCCGTCTCGCTCGCGCTCATGGCGCGGGACGAGTTCCCCTTCCCGCTGCTGGGCGTGGTGCACCTGCGCAACCAGCTGCTCCAGCACCGCAGCGTGCGCGTGGGGGAGTCGGTCGACGTCGAGTGCCGGGTGCGTGACCTGCGCGCGCACCGCAAGGGCTGGACCTTCGAGGCGGTCGCGACGGTGCTGGACCAGGACGGCGCGATCATCGCGACGGACGTCTCCACGTACCTCGCCAAGGGCGACAGCCCCGCCGCGGGGGCCACGGGGGCTGATTCCCCCTCACGGCGCCGCGAGTTCGTCGCGCCCCGCCCCACCGGCCGCTGGTCCCTCGGAGCGGACACCGGCCGTCGCTACGCCGCGGTCTCCGGGGACGCGAACCCCATCCACATGAGCGGCCTGACCGCCCGCGCCTTCGGGTTCCCGAAGGCGATCGCGCACGGCATGTACACCGCCGCGCGGGCGCTCACCGAGGCCCGGCCGGACCTCTCCCGGCCGCTGCGCTGGGACGTCGAGTTCGACGCCCCCGTCACGCTGCCCGGCACGGTGCTCGTCTCCTACGAGGACCGGGCCGACGGCTCGACCACCTGCGTGGGCTGGCGGCCCGGGCGGGACGGGAAGCCCGACCGCCGCTGCTTCGAGGTCGCGGTGACGCCGCTCGGCTGAGTCCGGGTCGGCTGAGGGCGGGTCAATCGCGGCAGAGGCCCTCGCGGAGCGTCGAGAGCAGATGCTCCACGAGGGCCTCCGCCTGCACCTCGCGCAGCACGTCGACGTTCGGCTCGCGGCCCCAGCGGCCCAGCACGTCGCCGACCGTCTGCCCGCGGGTGAGCGTCCCCGCGAGCTCGACGTCCACGGCGAGCGGGGAGGTCGAGGCGAAGCCGCCGGTCACGGCGTGGATCGCGACGATCGGGTCGTGCACGTGGGCCATCCAGCCGAAACCGTCGGACTCGTGGAAGGCGAAGTAGAAGCGCAGGGCGTCCGCGATGATCCGCGCCACCGGGTGCCCCGTGCCGCTCGCGATCGCCTCGACCGCCTCGAGGGTCGCGGGCTCGAAGCGCACCGCCTCGGTCGCCTCGAGGGAGCCGAGCACCGGTCGCCGCGGGGCGCCGGAGAAGGCGGCGAGCACGCGCTGCGCGGCCTCCGGGTCCACGGCCACGTTCCACTCGCTCGTGGGTCCCGTGTTCCCGCGGTGATGGATCGCCCCGCCCATGATGTGCAGGCGTCGCATCAGCCGCGGCAGCTCCGGCTCGATCTCGAGCGCGAGGGCGAGGTTCGTGTGCGGGCCCAGCACGAGGCCCTCGAGCTCGCCGGGATGCTCGCGGGCGAGGTCCACCCACAGCTGCGCGCCCGCGCGGGAATCCTCCTCCCGCTCCGGCTCCGGCAGCGCCGCGTGGCCGAGGCCCGTCGGCCCGTGGGTGTCCTCCGCGTACATGGGCGGCTCCACGAGCGGTGCCCCCGCCCCGCGCGAGACGGGAACCTCGAGCCCCAGCAGGCCCGTGAGCACGAGGTTGTTGCGGTGCACGGCCTCCACGGGCACGTTGCCGCCGGTCGAGACGATCCCGGCGACCTCCACGTCCTTTCGGCAGGCGAGGTAGGTCAGGGCGATCGCGTCGTCGATGCCGGTGTCGCAGTCGACCAGGAGGGGGAGCGTCATGGCGGGAGCCTACGGGCTGCGGCATGATCGCCCCATGGCGCATCCGCGGATGTTCGATGACGACGACCCGGTGCGCGGCGCCCGACCGGCTCGACTCAGCTCTTCTGGAACGCCTCGAGCAGCGGGCCGATCCGCTCGCCCATCTCGAGCTGGGTGAGCAGCAGGCCCACGGAGCCGTCGGGGTCCACGAAGACGTCCGTGCCGTAGCCGCCGGACCAGCCCCAGCGTCCCCGGTGCGCACCGGCGGTCACCGTGCACACCCCCATGCCCCAGCCGGTCGTCTCCCAGAACCCGGGGAAGAAGCCGTCGGGGTCCTTCGCCGCGGCGGGCACCTGGTCGGTGGTCATGAGCGCGAGGTGCGCGGGCGTGAGCAGGGCGCCGTCACGGAGCGCGGTGAGGAAGCGCAGGTAGTCCGCCGCGGTGGAGACGAGCTCCTCGTGGCTCACGTCGTGCGGGGCGGGGCCGGTGAGCGGGCCGCCGCCGGCCGGCTCGCGCTCCACGAGCGCGCCGTCCTCCTCGCCGAGGGCGGGCGGCAGGCGGTGCTCCTGACCGGTGGGGACGCGGTGAGCGGTGTCGACCATGCCGAGCGGGTCGAGCAGGTCCGTGCGCAGGTGCTCCCCGGTGCTCGTCCCGGTCACGCGGGAGATCAGCACCCCGAGCAGGGAGAAGGAGTGGTGGTAGCGCCAGCGCGCACCGGGCTGCCCGACGAGCGGCAGCGTGGCGAGGGCGCCGACGAAGACGTCCGCGTCCATCGGCCAGGGCAGCGCGCCCGCCTCGAGGCCGGCCTCCCGCATCGCGTCCTGCAGCGGGGACGGCGTGAGCGCCATGCCGTAGCCCGAGGTGCAGGTCAGCAGGTGGCGCAGGGTGAGCGGGGCGTCGGTCGCGACCGTGTCCGTCAGCGGGGCGTCGGGGCGGCGCAGCACCCGCGGCGCCGCGAGCTCCGGCATCCAGGGCGCGACCGGCGAGTCCAGCCCCAGCGCGCCGTGCTCCACGAGGCGCAGCGCGGCGACCGCGAGGATCGCCTTGGACATGGACTGGATGCGCACGATCTCGTCGCCGCGCCACGGGGTCCCGTCGGCCCCGCGGATCCCGTGGACGCCGACGGGCACCGGTCGCGGATCGCGGCCGCGGGCGACGATGCCGCCCGGCACCACGCCGCGCCGCACGGCGTCCTCGAGCACGGACTCGGCGGAGCGGGAGGAGCCGGGGGACGGAGCCGCGGGGGTCGTCATGCCGCCAGCCTACGCAGGCGCGCCCGTAGACTCGCGGGCATGAGCGCGTTCGAGGACTTCCTGCTGCTCGCGCCGCGCGAGGTCCCGCTGGGAGGCCCGCGAGCGATGACCGTGCACCGCACCCTCCCGGCCCGCGCCACCTCCCTCATCGGCGCCTGGTGCTTCGTGGACCACTTCGGCCCGGACGACGTCGAGGCCTCCGGCGGGATGCGCGTGCCCCGCCACCCGCACACCGGGCTCGCGACCGTCTCCTGGCTGTTCGACGGCGCGATCGTGCACCGCGACGCCCTCGGCAGCCACGCCCTCGTGCGCCCCGGCGACCTGGACCTCATGGTCGCGGGTGCCGGCATCACCCACTCGGAGTTCTCGAGCCCGGACACGACCGTGCTGCACGGCGTCCAGCTCTGGTATGCGCTGCCCGACGCCCGCCGCTTCCGCGAGCGCGAGTTCCTCGTCGCCACCCCCGCGGAGCAGGCGGGCGGCCCCGCCCGGATGCGGGTGGGCCTCGGCGCCCTCACCCTCCGCGCGGGCGGCGCCGTGCTCGCCGACGCGAGCCCCGTCACGACCGACACCGCCCTCCTCCTCGCCCAGATCGACCTCGCCGCCGGGACGAGCGCGAGCGTGGACCTCGACCCGTCCCACGAGCACGGACTGCTCGTGGACCGCGGCACGGCCCGCCTCGAGGCGGGAGAGCGATCCACGACCGCGGCCCCGCGGGAGCTGCACGTCCTGCCCGACGGCGCCTCCTCCCTCACCCTCACCGCCGAGGAGGGCGAGGACCTGCGGGTCCTGCTGCTCGGCGGGGAGCCGCTCGGCGAGGAGATCCTCATGTGGTGGAACTTCGTGGGCCGCACCCACGAGGAGATCGCCGCCTTCCGCGCCCGCTACCAGGTCGAGATCGGCGTGGAGGACGGGCCCGACGGCACCGCCGTGGACCCGCTGACCCGCGAGCGCGCCGGCCTCGCCGCCGACGCCGAGCAGTTCGGCCCCTTCGCCCCGCACACCCCGGCGGCCCTGCCCGCCCCCGCCCTTCCCCACGGACGGCTGCGCACCCGCGGCCGCGTGGGCCACCCCGAGGAGCACCCCGCATGACCACCAGCACGCCGCACGACCCGGCGCCCACCCCCGACCAGACGGACCGCGCGATCATCGCCGCCGCGGAGGAGGAGGGCATCGGCTGCCCCTGCGACGTCCTCGTCCTGGACGACGTGACCGGCGCGCTCACCGCCTTCGCCCTCGCGACCATGGCCGAGCACGAGGACGGCCGCGTGATCACCCGCGCCTCCTCCCGCGCCCTCACCACCGCGCTCGCCGCACGCTTCGCCGAGGCGCTCGCGAGCGGCCGCCTGGTCCTCGCCACGGCCGGCGAGGAGGGGACCGAGCCCGCCGCGCTCGCCGAGGCCGCCGCCGCGGGCGAGGGGTGCCTGACGGTCCTCGCGCGCCTGCCCAAGTCGCTCCGCGCCCTCGAGGACACCGCCCTCGCCCTCGCCGGCGCCCGCTCCGGGGACGGCGAGCGGGAGCACACGCTCGTCGCCGGCGGCCGCGTCAAGCACATGACCCGCAGCCAGAACGAGGTGCTCGCCCGCGCCTTCACCGAGGTGCGGGGCGGCCGCGGGGTCGGCAAGTCCCGCGCGCTGATCGCGAGCGGGGTCCGGGAGGACGCCCGCGCGCCTCGGGCCCAGGAGGGCGGCGCCGAGGTCGCCGTGCTCGGCGAGCGGCGCACCCTCGCGCTGCGCGCGCACGGCGGGGTGTTCGGCGGCGCCGCGGCGGACTCCGGCAGCCTGCTCCTGCTGGACGCCCTCGACGAGCACCTCCGCCGGGGCACGGAGGGGATCCGCTCCGCGATCGACCTCGGCAGCGGCAACGGCCTGCTCACCGCGTACCTCGCCGCGGCGCTGCCCGGGGCGCGGGTGCGTGGCAGCGACGACGACGCGGACGCCGTGCTCTCCACCCGCGCGACCCTCGCCGCGAACGGCCTGGACCGCGACGGGGTCGACGTCCTCTGGGAGGACGCCCTCGAGCGCACCCGCGAGGAGGCCGAGGCAGCGGCGGAGCTCGACGACCTCCTCGGGGACGAGGACGGGCCGGGCGCCGCCGCGCCGGGCGGCGTGGATCTCGTGGTGCTGAACCCGCCCTTCCACGACGGCACCGCGGTCGACGCGACGCTCGTGCAGGACCTGCTCGACGCCGCCGCGAGGGTGCTGCGCCCCGGCGGGGAGCTGTGGCTCGTCCACAACTCCTCCCTGCGCTACCGCGCGGAGCTCGCGCGACGGATCGGCGCGGTGCGCGAGCGCGCCCGGGACCGTCGCTTCACGGTGCTGAGCGCCCGCCGCCGCTGAGCGGCCCGACGGGCCCCGGGTCGACCAGCCCGGGAACGCGAGAGGCGCGCCCCGACCCGGAGGTCGGAGCGCGCCTCTCGGCGGCAGGAGCCGTGCGGCCGGTCAGGCCACCAGGCTGCGCAGCACCGAGGTGAACAGGCCCAGCCCGTCGGTCCCGGTGCGGGTGCCCTCGCCCGGCTGGTCCGGGCCGAAGCCCGCCTCGACCGCGTGCTCGGGGTGCGGCATGAGCCCTACGACGTTGCCCGCCTCGTTGGTGATGCCGGCGATGTCGTGGCGCGAGCCGTTGGGGTTCGCCTCGAAGCCCGCCGGGCCGTGGGTCGCGCCCGCGACGTAGCGGAACACGACGCGGCCCTCGTCCTCGAGCTGCGCGAGGGTGCGGTCGTCGGCCACGTACTGGCCGTCCTGGTTCTTCAGCGGCACGCGGATGACCTGGCCCTCCGCGTACTCCGTGGTCCACGCGGTGCGGTTGTTCTCGATCCGCAGGGGCTGGTCCCGGCACAGGAACGAGCGGTGCGCGTTCTTGATCATCGCGCCGGGCAGCAGGTGCGTCTCGCAGAGGATCTGGAAGCCGTTGCAGATGCCGAGCACGGGCAGCCCGCCCTTCGCGGCGTCCACGAGCTTGCCCATCACCGGGGCGAAGCCGCTGATCGCGCCCGCGCGGAGGTAGTCGCCGTAGGAGAAGCCGCCGGGCAGCACGACCGCGTCGACGGCCTGGAGGTCGTCGTCGCCGTGCCACAGGGAGACGGGCTCGCCGCCCGCGAGGCGCACGGCCCGCAGGGCGTCCCGGTCGTCGAGGGTGCCCGGGAAGGTCACCACGCCGATGCGCATCAGGCGTCCTCGACCTCGAGGGCGACGACGTCCTCGATCACCGGGTTGGACAGCAGCGTCGAGGCGGCCTCGCGGAGCGTCGCGAGGACGTCCTCGGTCACCTCGCCCTCCACCTCGAGCTCGAACCGCTTGCCCTGGCGCACGGAGGCGATCCCCTCGAAGCCGAGGCGGGGCAGGGCGGCGGCGACGGCCTTCCCCTGCGGGTCGAGGATCTCCGGCTTCGGCATGACGTGGACCACGACGCGTGGCATGGGCGTTCTCCTGGGGGACGGCGCTGGGTGGGCGAAGGCCCGGGGCGGCCCCGGAGGGCACGGCCGCGAGCGTCTGCGGGGCCATCGTATCGACTGCTGGGCCCGCGGCGCCCGGTCGCCCGCCGCCGGGCATCCGCCGCCCCGCCGCGGGTCCCGGGCGGGCGGCGTACCGTGCTGTGCGTCAGCGCCCGCCCCGCCAGGAGGTCCCGCCATGCGCATCCGCCATCTCGTCCACTCGTGCCTGCTCGTCGAGCTCGGGGGCCGCCGCGTCATCGTGGACCCGGGCGCCTTCAGCGCCGAGGCCGTGCGCGCGCTCGGCCCCGAGGTCCTCTCCGCGATCGACGTCGTCGCCATCACCCACCAGCACACCGATCACGTCTCCCGCGCGCTGCTCGCCGAGGTGCTCGCCGCGAGCCCCGACGCCGTGGTCGTCGCGGAGCCGGAGACCGCGACGCTGCTCGAGCAGGCGGACGCGGGGCCGATGGGGGAGGGGCCCGCCGTGCAGCGGGGGCGCACCCTCTCGCTCGCCGCGGGGGCCGCGCACGTGTTCCCCGCCGCGGCCGGGGAGCCGGAGCTGCGGATCGAGGCGGTGGGCGGCCGGCACGCGATCATCCACCCGGACATCCCGCGCGTGGGCAACTGCGGCCTGGTGCTCCGCGCCGGTGAGGGGCCTCGCCTGGGGATCACGGGCGACTCCCTCGAACCGGTCCCCGAGTTCCACGGCATCGACGTGCTCGCCTTCGCCGTCGTCGCCCCCTGGTCGAAGATGAGCGAGACGATCGAGTTCCTCCGTGAGGTGCGTCCCGTGCTCGCCCTGCCCGTCCACGAGGCGGTCGCGAGCGAGCTGGGCCGCCCGATCTTCCTGCGGCAGTCCGCCGCCCTCGCCCCCGCCGGCACCGAGGTGCGCGACTGGGGCGTGGACGGCGAGGTCGAGCTCTGAGCGCAGGTCGCGGCGGACCCGCCCGGCTCAGAAGCTCGTGCCGGTGAGCCGCTCGTAGGCCTCGACGTAGCGCGCGCGGGTCTGCTCGACGACCTCCGCCGGGAGCTCCGGCGGCGGCGTCGAGGAGCCCTTGTGCCAGCCGGAGGCGCGGGAGGTGAGCCAGTCGCGCACGTACTGCTTGTCCAGGCTCGGCTGCGCGGCGCCCTCGCGGTAGGACTCCGCGGACCAGAACCGCGAGGAATCCGGGGTGAGCACCTCGTCGCCGAGGGTCAGGGCGCCGTCGGTGCGGGAGCGGCCGAACTCGAGCTTCGTGTCCGCGAGCAGGATGCCGCGCTCCGCGGCGAGCGAGCGGGCCCGCTCGTAGACCGCGAGGGTCAGGCTGCCGAGCTCCGCGACGAGCTCCTCGCCGAGGCGATCGCCCGCCTCCGCGACGGTGATGTTCTCGTCGTGCTCGCCGGGGCCCGCCTTCGTGGACGGCGTGAAGATCGCCGGGTCCAGGCGGGAGGCCTCGCGCAGGCCCGCGGGCAGCACGTGCCCGCCCACGGAGCCGCCCGCGCGGTAGTCGGCGAGGCCGGAGCCCGTGAGATAGCCGCGGGCGATGCACTCCAGCGGCACCATGTCCAGGCCCCGGCAGCGCAGCGCGCGCCCCGCGACCTGCTCCGGGACGTCGGTCGCGGAGAGCACGTGGTGGGGGAGGAGATCGGCGAGCTGCTCGAACCAGAACAGGCTGATGCCGGTGAGCAGGCGGCCCTTGTCCGGGATCCCCGGCTGCAGGGAGTGGTCGTAGGCGCTGATGCGGTCCGTGGCGAGGACGAGCACCTCCTGGGCGGTGCTCACGTCCTCCCCGGCGGGCACGTACAGCTCGCGCACCTTGCCGGTGACGGCGTGGTCCCAGCCCTTGAGCTCGGGCGCCTCGATCAGCGCGGCGCTCATGCGCGGCCCCCGCTCCGGGACTCGGACTCGGCGGCCTCGGCGGCGATGTCGGTGCGGTGGTGGGAGCCCTCGAGGCCGATCGCGTCGACCCCGGCGAGGGCGGCGGCGCGGGCGGCCGAGAGGTTCCGGCCGCGGCCCACGACGCACAGCACCCGGCCGCCGGCGCTCACGAGGTCCCCGTCGGCGTCGAGGGCGGTCCCGGAGTGGATCACGTGGGCCGCGGTGGCCTCGGCCTGCTCGATCCCGGTGATCACGTCGCCGGTGCGGTTCTTTCGCGGGTACCCGGCGGAGGCGATCACCACGGTCACCGCGGCGTCGTCGCTCCAGGTGAGCTCGCCGGCGGTGGTGAGGTCACCCCGGGCGGCGGCGAGCAGCAGCGGGCCGAGCGGCGAGGTGAGCCGCTCGAGGACCACCTGGGTCTCCGGGTCGCCGAAGCGGGCGTTGAACTCGACCACGCGCACGCCGCGGGCGGTGAGCGCGAGGCCGCAGTAGAGCACGCCCACGAAGGGGATGCCGCGTGCGGCGAGCTCGTCGATCGTGGGCTGGGCGACCTTCTCGACGATCTCCTCGACGAGACCGGCGGGGGCCCAGGGGAGCGGGGAGTAGGCGCCCATGCCGCCGGTGTTGGGGCCCTCGTCGCCGTCGAGCGCGCGCTTGAAGTCCTGGGCGGGGGCGAGCGGGACGACGCGGGTGCCGTCGCTCACGCAGAAGAGGGAGACCTCGGGGCCGTCGAGGTACTCCTCGACGACGACGGAGCCGCCGGCGCCGATCACGGCGCGGCCGTGGGCGACCGCGTGCTCGATGTCCGGGGTGACGACGACGCCCTTGCCGGCGGCGAGGCCGTCGGCCTTCACGACGAAGGGCACGTCCCGCAGCGGGTTCACGCGGTCCAGCGCGGGGAGCACCTCGTCCCCCGTGGTCGCGGTGACCGCCATGGCCGTGGGGACGCGCGCGGCGTCCATGATCTCCTTCGCCCAGGCCTTGGAGCCCTCGAGCCGTGCGGCCTCCTGAGAGGGGCCGAAGACCGTCAGGCCCGCCGCGCGGAGCCTGTCGGCGGCGCCCGCGACGAGCGGGGCCTCGGGGCCGACGACGACGAGGTCGGGGGAGAGCTCCTGCGCGAGCGCCACCTGGCCGTCGAGGTCGTCGACGGTGACGTCGTGGCAGGTCGCGAGCGCGGCGATCCCGGGATTGCCGGGGGCGGCGTGGAGCTCGGGGGCGGGGGAATCGGCGGCGAGGCGGCGCACGATCGCGTGCTCGCGACCACCGGAGCCGATGACGAGGATCTTCACGCGGGCCAGCGTACCGACGGCCGTCCACCTCCCGCGGCGATGCCCGCACTGCGGAGGGCGCGGCCCGGGGCAGGCACGAGGGGGCGGACCGCTCGCCGCTACGATCGCCCGTATGCCGGAGCCCGACCCCACCCGCCGCCTGCGGCTCGACCTCTCCTACGACGGCAGCGACTTCCACGGCTGGGCCGTCCAGCCGGGCCTGCGCACCGTGCAGGGGGAGCTCGAGGCCGCGTTCGCCCAGGTGACGCGCACCCCGGTCGCCGTCACCGTCGCCGGTCGCACCGACACCGGCGTCCACGCCCGCGGGCAGGTGTGCCACCTCGACCTCGGTGAGCAGGTCCTCGCGGGGCTGCCGGGCCGCTCCGACCGGGACCCCGCCGCGGCCCTCGTGACCAGGCTCGCGGGCGTCCTGCCGGCGGACGTCGTCGTCCACGCCGCACGGGTCGTCCCGGACGCGTTCGACGCCCGCTTCGGCGCGCTGCGCCGCACCTACCGCTACCGGATCTCCGACTCCCCGTCCGTGCACGACCCGCTGCGCCGGGACGTGCTGCGCCACCGTCGGCCCCTCGACGTGGAGGCCATGGACCGGGCGAGCGAGGTGCTGCTCGGCGAGCACGACTTCCTCTCCTTCTGCCGGCCCCGCGAGGGGGCGAGCACCACGCGCACCCTCGAGCTGCTGCGCTGGGAGCGCCCGGGCCCCGGCCTCGCCGATGCGGGGCTCGTCGTCGCGACCGTGCGGGCCGACGCCTTCTGCCACCACATGGTCCGCTCGCTCGTGGGGACCCTGCTGCCCGTGGGGGAGGGCCGCCAGGGGGAGGGCTGGCCCGCGGCGGTGCTCGCCGCCCGCACCCGCGAGGCCGGCCGGCGCGGCGAGGCGGGCGCCGCGAGCCTGTGCCCGCCCCAGGGGCTCACCCTCGAGGACATCGAGTACCCGCCGGACGACGGCCTCGCCGAGCAGGCGCGGCGGGCGCGGACCCTCCGGGGCTGAGCCCCGGGCGCGGCGGACGTGGGCGAAGCCACTCCCCGAGGGGCGCTCCCCGCGTTGACCCCCCTGCTCGCCCGCGACTATCCTGGGGCGTCGTCGTGCCTTGATGTGCGCTCTGCTCCGCTGCCGAAACCTGGTTTCCGGCGCGAGGAGGGGTCTCACCCGCATCCAGGACCGTCGCCGCATCGTGGGCGGAACGGGACGGGCTCGACGAGAAGGCCATGCTTTTTTCGAAGGAAGCGTGTCCACGGTCCATCGAAACGTGCCCCGCGAGCAACGAGCTCGACGGGCACTCCGACGAGAGAAGAAGGCACGAGTGCGTACGTTCACCCCGAAGCCCGACGATGTCGAGCGTTCCTGGTACGTCATCGACGCAACGGATGTCGTCCTCGGCCGGCTCGCTTCCCAGGCTGCTCAGCTGCTGCGGGGCAAGCACAAGCCGGTCTTCGCACCCCACGTGGATGCAGGCGACTTCGTGATCATCATCAACGCCGAGAAGGTCGCCCTGACCGGGAACAAGCGTGAGGCCAAGCTGGCCTACCGCCACTCCGGCTACCCGGGCGGTCTCCGGAGCACCCCCTACTCCGAGCTCCTCGAGACGCATCCGGAGCGCGCGGTGGAGAAGGCCATCAAGGGCATGCTCCCCAAGAACAAGCTGGCCGACCAGCAGCTCAAGAAGCTGAAGGTCTACGCAGGCGGCGAGCACCCGCACGCGGCCCAGCAGCCCGTCCCCTTCACCATCGACCAGGTGGCGCAGTAAGCGGCCCCCGCCGCTGCCGCTCACTGCACGGAAAACATCTAGGAGAACCGTGACCGAGACCACCCCCGAGGACCTCGAGACCGTCACCGACGAGTCGGCTCCCTCGACCTTCACCACCGAGTCCACCGGCGAGGAGGCCGTCGGCTCCGGCCAGTCGGCCATCGCGCCCGGGTACGGCACCGGCCGCCGCAAGGAGGCCATCGCCCGCGTCCGTCTGATCCCCGGCTCCGGCCAGTGGACCGTCAACGGCCGCACGCTCGAGGACTACTTCCCGAACAAGGTGCACCAGCAGGAGGTCAACGACCCCTTCAAGGTGCTCGATCTGCAGGGCCGCTTCGACGTCGTCGCCCGCATCTCCGGCGGTGGCCCCTCGGGCCAGGCCGGTGCGCTGCGCCTCGGCGTCTCCCGCGCGCTCAACGAGATCGATCAGGACGCCAACCGCGCGACCCTGAAGAAGGCCGGCTTCCTGACGCGCGACGCGCGCGTCATCGAGCGCAAGAAGGCCGGCCTCAAGAAGGCCCGCAAGGCCTCGCAGTTCTCGAAGCGCTGATCCCCGGATCATCGCTTCGAGCGCTCGAGCGCTCCGCCGAGAGGGACCCCGTCACCGCGAGGTGGCGGGGTCCCTCCGCGTCCGGGGGCGTCGCCGGGTGGCCCTCGCGCCCGGGGCGAGACCGGACCGAGACCTCCGTGCACGCAGAGCGGACCGCAGTCCCCGACGCCGACGGCGGTGCCTAACCTGGCTCCTCGATTCGCGTCGGAGACGAGAGGAACCACCGATGACCACGTCGGGAACGCCCAGCACTGCAGGTCAGGAG
The DNA here is from genome assembly GCF_054777615.1 of Brachybacterium horti. Taxonomy (NCBI): domain Bacteria; kingdom Bacillati; phylum Actinomycetota; class Actinomycetes; order Micrococcales; family Dermabacteraceae; genus Brachybacterium; species Brachybacterium horti. The sequence goes on along the minus strand of NZ_BAAHAM010000001.1, from coordinate 159,526 downwards.
CCCGTCGGCAAGAGCCGAGCGGGGGAGCTGATCGACGAACGTCGCCGAGAGCGGGGGATCACCTGGGCTGCGCTCGCCGAGCGCACGGGCCGTCCGGTCGTGTGGCTCACCGCGGCCGTGCTCGGCGCGCACCCCGTGCCGGCGAAGGAGGCCGAGGTGCTGCAGGAGGCACTGGACCTGGAGCCGGCCCTCGTCGCCGCGCTGCGTCGCCAGCCCACCCGCATCGCCGATCACGCTGCGCTCAGCGACCCGACGATCTACCGGTTCCAGGAGCTGATCCAGGTGTACGGACCGGCCCTGAAGGCGCTGATCCACGAGGAGTTCGGCGACGGGATCATGAGCGCCATCAACTGCTCGATCGACCTGCGCCGGGGCGAGCACCCCGGCGGGGACCGCGTCGTGCTCACCATCGACGGGAAGTTCCTGTCCTACGACTGGGTCTCCTCGGAGGCCTGAGCGGGGCCGCCCCGGCTCAGGCGAGCAGCTCGCGGATGTCGTCCGCGCTGATGCCGCGGGCGAAGGCGCCGCCGCCCTCGGTGAGCGCCTCGAACAGCTCCGCCTTGCGCTGCTGGAGGGCGAGCACCTTCTCCTCGATCGTGTCCTCCGCGACCATCCGGTACACCATGACGGTGCGGTCCTGGCCGATGCGGTGGGCGCGGTCCACGGCCTGGTTCTCCGCGGCCGGGTTCCACCACGGGTCCAGCAGGAACACGTAGTCCGCCTCCGTGAGGGTCAGGCCGAAGCCGCCCGCCTTGAGCGAGATGAGGAAGACCGGCGCGTCCCCCTCGCGGAACTCGGTGACCACGGCGTCGCGGTCCTTCGTGGAGCCGTCGAGGTAGGCGTAACGGATGCCGCGCATGTCGAGCTCGTCGGCCACGTGGCGCAAGTGCGAGGTGAACTGGCTGAACAGCAGCACCCGGTGCCCGTCGACCACCTCGTCGAGGCGGTCGAACAGCGCCTCGAGCTTCGAGCTGGCGACGTCGCCGTGCGCCTCCGCGTCGACGATCGACGGGTCCAGCGCCATCATCCGCAGCAGGGTGAGGGAGCGGAAGACGATGAAGCGGTTGCGGTCGAGGTCCTCCTCGATGAGCCCGAGGACCTTCTTGCGCTCCCGCTGCAGGATCGAGTCGTACAGGGCGCGGTGCTGCTCGGAGAGCGTCACCGTGAGCACCTGCTCGTGCTTGGGCGGGAGGTCCTTCGCGACGAGCTCCTTGGTGCGGCGCAGTAGGAAGGGCCGTACGCGGGAGCGCAGCTCCTCCATCCGCTCCGGGTGCTCCCCGGACTCGATGGGCGCGGTGTAGCGCTGACGGAACGCGATCGCGGAGGGGAACAGGCCCGGGGTGGCGAGCGCGAGGATCGACCAGAGGTCCTCGAGGGTGTTCTCCATCGGGGTGCCGGTGATCGCGAGCCGGAAGGAGGCGCGGATCTCCGCGGCGACCTGGTGGGAGCGGGAGCGGCGGTTCTTCACGAACTGCGCCTCGTCGAGCACGAGCGCCTGGTAGTCCAGCGCCGTGAACTCCTCGGCGTCGATCCGCAGCACGGTGTAGCTGGTGACGACGAGGTCCGCGCCGAGGATCTCGCGGGAGACGTCGGTGCCGCGGGCGCGGGCCGTGCGGTCCACGACGACGACCTTGAGCGAGGGCGTGAAGCGCTCCGCCTCCGCGCGCCACACGCCGAGCACGGAGGACGGCGCGACGACGAGGAAGGGCGGAGCGGTCGGATCCTTCGCCCGGGCATGGGCGAGCAGGGCGAGGGTCTGGACCGTCTTGCCGAGGCCCATGTCGTCCGCGAGCACCCCGCCCAGGCCGTGCTCGAGCAGGAAGGCGAGCCACGCGAAGCCCTCCTGCTGGTAGGGGCGCAGGGTCGCCGTGAGGGCGGCGGGCAGCGGCGGGGCGGTGATCTCCGTGAGGCGGGCGAGGGCGCCCACGCTGCGCTCCCACTCGGCGCTCGCCCGGGCCTCCTCGGCGATCGCGGTGATGTCCTCCCACATGTCCACCTGGTACCGGCTGATCTGCTGCTGGTGGGGGTTCCACTCCGCGAGCGCCTCGCCCTCGCCGATCAGCTCGCGCAGCCGGTCGAAGACGGGGTTGTCGAGGGAGAAGTAGGTGCGGTCCGGGAGCATGAGCCGGCCCTGGCCGGTCGCGAGGGCCGTGAACAGGGTGGGGAAGGGGATCGTGCGACCGTCGACCGTGATCTCGAAGCCCAGGTCGAACCAGTCGTTCTTGCCGGGGGTGGGCCACTGGTTCACGCGCACCTGCGGGGAGCCGTCGAGCTCGCGGTAGGCGTGACGGGTGCCGACGATCCGCGCCTCGACGTGGTCGAGGGCGCCGAGCGCGTCGAGGACGTGCTCGGTGAAGGCGGCCGTGTCCGGACCGGAGAGGTGCTCGGTCGCGTCGCGGCCGGCCTGCGCCCACAGGGAGCGGGCGGCCTCCAGCACCGCGTCCTCGTGCTCGACGTCGCGGCGCACGCCCTGGCGACGGTCGATGGGGAGGGTGCGCGAGGGGTCGTGGTACTGCCAGGACCAGCTGAGGTCGAGGCGGTCGCCCTCGGCGTAGGCGGCGGCGAGACGCAGCGTCGCAGGGCGCACCGCGGGCATCTCGACGCTGCCGTCGGAGCTGGTCACGGCCGTGGTGGCCCGCAGGTGCGGGTAGGCGACCTCGAGGAACTCCGCGCGCTCGGCGGGCGGGACCTCGAGCGGCGCGGTGCGCTGGAAGAGGCGCTGCAGGGCGGTGGGGATCGGGCTGCCGGCGGGGGCGATCCGGGCCGGGAGGCGCAGGCCGTCGCCCTTCGGCGCGGGCTCGGCGCGCTCGGGGTCCAGGTCGATGATGCCGGCGCTGCCGAGCGGGCGGGCGTGCGGGGCGGGCACGTCGTCGATCGTGACGAGCGGTTGGACGACGAGCGGTGCGTCCTCGCCGGTGCTGCGCAGGTCCACCGTGACCGCGGCGGAGCCCGCGAGCGAGAGTCCCGTGAGCGCGCTGCCGGGGAGGAAGGCGACGCCGACGTCGCGCGCGTGGGCGAGGGCCTGCCACAGCAGCGGCGAGCCGATCTGGTTGATCCACAGCTGCTCGATCGCGCCCACCGCGTAGGAGCGCTCGGCGGAGGCCGCGGCGAAGATCCGGGTGAGCGCCTCCGCATGGGCGGGGTCGTAGGCGGTCGAGTGGACGCGGTACTCGAAGGTGCGCCAGGAGATGCCGCCCTTGATCCAGCTGCCCTTCCTGCCCATGATCAGCGGGCGCATGCTGAGGGAGAGCGGCGAGCCGGCCGCGAGGTGCTCCGCGGTGACGTCCTCCCGGCCGATCCGCGCGCCGCGGCCCTGCAGCGGCGCGGCCGCGAGGTCGAAGCGCAGGGCGAGCGGCTGCGGCGTCGTCTCCTCGGCGGCCCCCTCGCCGAGCAGCGGTCGCAGCACGGAGCGCCACTCCGAGGGCGGGTGCTCGCGATCCTGCTCCTCGGCGCGGGCGTCGAGCGCGTACAGGGTCGCCGCGACGTGCTTGCAGTCGCGGGAGACGGGGCACGTGCAGCGGGAGCCGATGGGCCGCCAGATGCCGCCCGCCGTGGGGCGCCAGAAGCGGCGGGAGACGGCGTCCTCCTCGTACTCGCGCAGCTCGACGACGACCCGGTAGCGGTCGCTCATCCCCTCGACCTCCGCCTCGGCGCGGCCCGCGGCTCGATCCCAGTCCAGGGAGATCACCCGCTTCTGGCGCGAGTACTCGAGGCCGCGGCCGGCGGCGGCGTCGCCCACCGCCTGGCTGATCGCGAGCGGCGGCACGTGCGGCAGCGGCGCGGCGGCGGAGGACGGGGTGGAGGCGGAGGAGGCCGACGAAGGCATAGGGGACAGCGTATCGAGCGCGGAGCCCTCACGGCGCATCCGAGGGAGGGCTCACGGCGGGCCGACGGGGGCGGCGTGAGCGCGACCACGCGGGGCGCGCCCGGGGCGCCGGGGGACCCCCGGGCGCTACAGTCGGTGCCGTTCCGCCCGCGCAGGCCGCGCAGGGCCCCGCTTCTCGGAAGGACCCTCCTCATGGCTCGACTCTTCGGCACCGACGGCGTGCGCGGACGCGCGAACGACGACATCACCGCGGAGCTCGCGGTCGAGCTGTCGGTGGGCGCCGCCCACGTGCTGGGGACCTTCGGCGCCTTCGAGGCGGACGGGAGGAAGCCCGTCGCGATCGTCGGCCGGGACACCCGCCCCTCGGGCGACTTCCTCGCCGCCGCGGTGAGCGCGGGCCTCGCCTCCGCCGGGGTCGACGTGCTCGACGCGGGCATCATCGCGACCCCGGGCCTCGCCTTCCTCGTGCAGTCCACCGGTGCCGATCTCGGCGTCATGATCTCCGCCTCCCACAACCCGGCCCCGGACAACGGCATCAAGTTCTTCGCCCGCGGCGGCGTGAAGCTGCCCGACGAGGTCGAGGACGCGATCGAGGCGCGGCTGGGCGAGGAGTGGGAGCGCCCGCAGGGCACCGCCGTCGGCACCATCCGCCCCTACGAGAACGCCGTCGAGCAGTACGTCGAGCATCTCGTCGCGACCCTCGACCGCCCGCTCACGGGCCTCACCGTGGTCGCCGACTGCGCGAACGGCGCGGCCTCGGTCTCCGGGCCGGAGGCGCTGCGCCGCACCGGCGCGACCGTCCACGTGATCGGCGACCGCTCCGACGGCGGCCTCATCAACGACGGCGTGGGCTCCACGCACCTGGGCCCCCTGCAGGCCGCGGTGCTCGAGCACGGCGCGGACCTCGGCGTGGCCTTCGACGGCGACGCGGACCGCTGCCTCGCGGTCGCGGCCGACGGCGAGATCGTCGACGGCGACCAGATCATGGCGATCCTCGCCCTGGACCTCCAGGAGCGCGGCAAGCTCCACGACGACACCCTCGTCGTCACCGTCATGAGCAACCTCGGCCTCAAGCTCGCCATGAAGGAGCACGGCATCACCCTCTCCCAGACCGGCGTGGGCGACCGCTACGTGCTCGAGGAGATGAACCTCGGCGGGTACTCCGTGGGCGGCGAGCAGTCCGGCCACGTGATCCTCGCCGAGCACGCCACCACCGGTGACGGCGAGCTCACCGCCCTCCACCTGCTGCAGCGCATCGCCGCGACCGGCACCCCCGCCCGCGAGCTCGCGGACGTCATGTCCCGCCTCCCGCAGGCGCTCATCAACGTCAAGGGCGTCGACAAGGCCCGCGCGACGATCGACCACGAGGTGCGCGACGCGGTCGCCGCGGCGGAGGCGGAGCTCGGCGAGAGCGGCCGCGTGCTGCTGCGCCCCTCCGGCACCGAGCCCGTCGTCCGCGTCATGGTCGAGGCCCCCACCGACGAGACCGCGACCGCCGTCGCCGAGCGCCTCGCCGCCGTCGTCCAGGAGCGCCTCGCGCTCTGAGCGCGGGGCACCGACGGCGCGGCTGATCTGGAGGTCACGGGATGGCGGATCGGACGCCGCGCGCCGTCGCGGTGAGCACGTGGTGGCAGCCGTGGCCTGTGCTCTCCATGGCCGGATCCACACCCTTGCGGCCCGGCGCGGCGATGCTTGCGCTCGAGGTCGGTGGGGAGGTCGCCCTTCGTCTGCGATATCGGATCGCCGACGACGGCCGCTCCCTGCGCACCTGGCCCGACGATCCCCCGTCCTCGGATGCCCGGGTGCCGTCCGTGCTGCTCGGGCAGGACTCGACGACGTCGGAGCTCGACGTCTGGTTCGAGCGCAGGGACCTCGACGACGAGGACCTGCCCCTCGCCCACGCGGCCCTGGCGCCGTCCGCGCCCGCGCAGTGGCACCTCGACCCGCCACCGCGCCCGGAGGGGGCGATCATCGGCGGTCTCGCCGAGCTGCTGAGCCGGTCGATCGAGAGCGAACCTGCGCCGCTCGCCGAGGACGCCGAGGTGCTGCTCCTCCCCGGGATCCTGGACGACGGCGCGCCCGCGGATCTCGCCCAGCGCTCCTGGCACGCCCGGCGCGGAGGAGCGCTGCTGCGTCTGCTCGAACGCCCTCCGCTGCGTCGCGAGGAGGACGACGGGATCAGGGCCCGCTGGGGAGAGGTGCACGATGCCTCCCACCCGTATGCCGCGCACGGGACCGTCCTCTGGTGGCCCGGCACCGTCCGCTGGTGGAGCGGTGGGATGGTCCCCGGCGTCGACGAGCCGCTCGCCCTGAGCTCGCTGCGTCCTGCGGAGCGGCTGCTGGCAGAGCGGCTCGAGCAGGACCCGGCCTTCGACTGAACCGGGGCCGGGCTTTCCCTCGAGCCTGGCGCTCCCGCGAGCCCCGCGCTCCCTGTAGTTCGGCGTTCCCGCGAGCCCGGCGCTCGCGCGCAATTGCCGATGGTCCGATTCTGTTCCAGATCGATGGTGGATCTGGAACAGAATCGGACCATCCCCGTTCTGCGTGGGTGCGCAGGTGCGTGGGTGCGTGGGTGCGTGGGTGCGTGGGTGTGGGCGGGCGCGGGGACGGGTGGGGGCGCGAGCGCGGGGGCGGGTTCTCAGACTGTGCTGCTCCGTCTGATCTCCTACCGCTCGTTCCTCGCAGTACGTCGATCAGACCTTGCGCAGGAGCACGTTCTGCACGCGGTGCTGGGCGTCCTTGCGCAGCACGAGGTCCGCGCGGCCGCGGGTGGGCAGCACGTTCTCGGAGAGGTTCGGCCCGTTGATCGTGTGCCAGATCCGCAGCGCCGTCTCGACCGCCTCCTCGTCCGTGAGCTCCGCGTAGCGGCGGAAGTACGAGCGCGGGTCGGAGAAGGCGGTGCGGCGCAGGGCGAGGAAGCGGTCCACGTACCAGCGCTGCACGTCCTCGCCGCGGGCGTCGACGTAGACGGAGTAGTCGAAGAAGTCGGAGACGGCCATGCCGAGGCGGCCGTCGCGCCGCGGCCGCGCGGGCTGGAGCACGTTCAGGCCCTCGAGGATGAGCACGTCGGGGCTCTCCACGACGACGCGCTCGTCGGGCACGATGTCGTAGACGAGGTGCGAGTACACGGGCGCCTCGACGCGCTCGACCCCGGCCTTGACGTCCGCGACGAAGCGCAGCAGCCGGCGCCGGTCGTAGCTCTCGGGGAAGCCCTTGCGGTGCATGATCCCGCGGGACTCGAGCTCCGCGTTGGGGAGCAGGAATCCGTCGGTCGTCACGAGCTGCACGCGGGGGGTGTCCGGCCAGCGGGCCATGAGCTCGCGCAGCAGGCGGGCCGTCGTCGACTTGCCGACCGCGACGGAGCCGGCGACGCCGATGATGTACGGGGTGCGCACCTGCTGCTCGCCGAGGAAGTCCCCGCGCGAGCGGCGCAGGCGCTGCGCCTGGGCGACCTGGATGTTCAGCAGGCGGGAGATCGGCCGGTACACGGCGTCGACCTCGCTGAGGTCGATCATGTCGCCGAGGCCGCGGAGCTTGTCGACGTCCCGCGCGTCCAGGGGGAGCGGCGTCTGCCGGGAGAGCCTCGCCCAGTCCTCGCGGGGGATCTCGAGGAAGGGGGTGACGGCACTCGACGCGGCAGCGGGTCTCATGGGGCGATTCTTCCAGCCGCCCGCCGGTGCCCCTGCCACTGCCGCGCCGGTGAGACCCACGACGCACCCCTGCGCGATCGTGCACGGGCGTGCGCACCGCCCGTCACGACCGGTCACGAGGTGGGTGAAGCGTGAGCGAACACTCGTGACCTGCGGCGATCCGGTGCGGTCCGCGGCCTCCCGGGGCGCTACGTTCGTCCCCATGTGTGGAATCGTCGGTTACGTGGGCCAGCGCCCCGCCTCCCCCTCCTCCCGTCCCGTCGACGTGGCCCTCCAGGGCCTCGCCCGTCTCGAGTACCGCGGATACGACTCCGCGGGCGTCGCCGTCCTCGACGGCTCCGAGGTGCGCGTCGCGAAGGCCAAGGGCAAGCTGAAGAACCTCCGCGGGGTGCTCGAGGGACAGGACGTCCCGACCTCCGCGGTCGCGATCGGCCACACCCGCTGGGCCACCCACGGCGCGCCGACCGACGAGAACGCCCACCCCCACCTGGGCGGCAAGGACGACGAGCTCGCCCTCGTCCACAACGGCATCATCGAGAACTTCGCCGCCCTCCGCGCCTCCCTCGAGGCAGACGGCTACACCTTCCGCTCCGAGACCGACTCCGAGGCCGCCGCGCACCTCGTGGCCCGCGAGATGCAGCGCACCGGCGACCTCACCCTCGCCCTGCGTGCCGCCGCGGTCCAGCTCGAGGGCGCCTTCACCCTCCTCGCCATCCACCGCGACCAGCCGGACCGCGTCGTCGCCGCCCGCCGCAACTCCCCGCTCGTGGTGGGCCTCGGCGAGGGCGAGAACTACCTCGGCTCCGACGTCGCCGCCTTCGTGGACAACACCCGTGAGGCGCTCGAGATCGGTCAGGACCAGGTCGTCACCGTCACCGCGGACGACGTCGCCGTCACCGACTTCGAGGGCACCGAGGTCACCGAGAAGAAGCAGTACACGATCGCCTGGGACGTCGCCGCCGCGCAGAAGGGCGGCTACGACTCCTTCATGGCCAAGGAGATCCACGAGCAGGCGACCGCCGTCGCGGACACCCTCCGCGGCCGCATCGACAGCGGCGCGCTCCACCTCGACGAGATGAGCATCGACGAGTCGGTGCTGCGCAGCATCGACAAGATCATCGTCGTCGCGTGCGGCACCGCCGCGAACGCCGGCAACGTCGCGAAGTACGCGATCGAGCACTGGTGCCGCATCCCCACCGAGGTCGAGCTCGCCCACGAGTTCCGCTACCGCGACCCGATCGTCACCGAGAAGACCCTCGTCGTCGCGATCTCCCAGTCCGGCGAGACCATGGACACCCTCATGGCCATGCGTCACGCGCAGGAGCAGGGCGCGAAGGTCGTCGCGATCTGCAACACCTACGGCTCGACGATCCCGCGCGAGGCCGACGCCGCCCTGTACCTCCACGTGGGCCCCGAGATCGCGGTCGCCTCGACGAAGGCGTACCTCGGCCAGATCACGGCCTGCTACCTCCTGGGCCTGTTCCTGGCGCAGGTGCGCGGGAACCTCTTCCCCGACGAGATCGCGGCCCTCATGGCGGACCTCGAGCAGCTCCCCGCGCACGTGCAGACCGTGCTCGACGGAGCGGGCGCCGTCGAGGAGCTCGCGCGGTCGATGAAGGACACCACGAGCGTGCTGTTCCTGGGCCGCCACGTCGGCTACCCGACGGCGCTCGAGGGGGCGCTCAAGCTCAAGGAGATCGCCTACATCCACGCGGAGGGCTTCGCCGCCGGCGAGCTCAAGCACGGGCCGATCGCCCTGGTCGACGAGGGGCAGCCGGTCTTCGTCATCGTGCCGTCGCCGCGCGGCCGGGACTCCCTGCACTCGAAGGTCGTCTCCAACATCCAGGAGGTGCGCGCCCGCGGCGCCCGCACCCTGGTGATCGCGGAGGAGGGCGACGAGGACGTGCTCCCGTACTCGGACGTGGTGCTGCGCGTCCCGGCGACCCGCACGCTCTTCGCCCCGCTGCTCACGGTGATCCCGCTGCAGATCTTCTCGTGCGCCCTCGCCGCCGCGAAGGGCCTGGACGTCGACCAGCCGCGCAACCTCGCGAAGTCGGTGACGGTCGAGTGACCCGCTGACGACGGGGCGCGCCGCTGAGGGCGGCGCACCCGTCAGCGCCTCCGCGGCGCGCCCGACGGCCGGTCCGTCACCCCTCCCGGGGTGGTGGGCCGGCCGTCCTGCTGCGGGCCGGCGGGCCTGCACGGGCGGGGGAGCGGGTGTGATACTGCGAGGGTGAGCACCTCTTCCGAGCCCGGGGGCACCGCCTCCGGCCGCACCGCCACCGGCACCGCCGACGCGTCGATCGCCGAGGGCCGCGCGTTCCCGCCCCGCGAGGACGGCCGGATCGTCGGCGTCGGCATCGACGTCGCCCAGATCTCGCGGCTCGAGGGCCTGCTCGAGCGCACCCCCGCCCTCGGCGAGCGGCTCTTCGCCCCCGAGGAGCGCGAGCTCTCCCTCGCCTCCCGCGCGGCCCGGGTGGCGGCGAAGGAGGCCGTCGGCAAGGCCCTCGGACATCCCGGCGACTTCTCCTGGCAGGACGTCACCGTCCAGCGCACCGCCGTGCGCCGCCCCTATCTCGTGCTGCGCGGCGCGACCCTCGCCGCGGCGGAGGAGCTCGGGGTGACGCACCTGCACCTGTCCCTCTCGCACGACGGCGACATCGCCACCGCGATCGTCGTCGCCGAGCGTGCCGAGCCGTCCCCGACTGCGAACATCGAGGTCCCGCGATGATCATCGGCTACTCCGTCGCCGCCGTCCGCTCCGCCGAGCGCCCCCTCCTGGACGCGGGGGAGCCGCTCATGCAGCGCGCCGCCGCCGCGATCGACGCCCACGTCGCGGCGCTGCTCGAGCCCCGCGGCCCGCTGCGCGACCGCCACGTGCTCGTGCTCGCCGGCTCGGGGGCGAACGGCGGGGATGGCCTCCACGCCGCAGCCCTGCTGCGCGGCCGCGGCGTGCAGGCCCGGGCGCTCGCGACCGGCGCGAGCCTCCACGAGGGTGGGGCGCAGGCCCTACGGGAGGCCGGCGGGCGGATCGACCGCCTCGACGAGCTGCCCGAGCGGGACCTCGACGACCTCCTCGACGAGATGGACCTCGTGCTCGACGCGATCGTCGGCATCGGCGGCCGGCCCGAGGTGCCCGCCCCGATCGCGTCGCTGCTGGACGCCGTGCGCCGCCACCGCCTGCCCGTGATCGCCGTGGACCTGCCCAGCTTCCTCGACGCGACCACCGGCGCGGCCGCCCCCGAGGCGCTCGCCGCCCGCGCCACCCTCACCTTCGGCGCGGTGAAGGCCGGGCTCCTCCTTCCCGGCGGCACCGCGCTCGCCGGGACCGTGCATCCCGTGGACCTGGGCCTGGACCCGCACCTGCCCACCTCCGGTCCCGGGCTCGTGGTCCAGCGGCTCACCGACGCCGACGTGCGCAGCCTGTTCCCGCGCCCCGGGGCGGAGTCCACGAAGTACCGCCGCGGGGTCGTCGCCCTCGCCGCCGGCAGCCCCGACTACCCCGGCGCGGCCGTGCTCTCCGTCTCCGGCGCCGCCCGCGCGGGCGCCGGCATGGTGCGCCTGCTCGCCCCGGGGAGCGTGCGCGAGCTCGTGCTGCAGCGGCGGCCGGAGGTCGTGGGACATGAGAGCCCCACGCCGCCCTCGCATGAGACCGGTCACGCCCGGCCCGTCATCGATCTCGAGGCGGCGGGCCGCACCCACGCGCTCGTCGTCGGCCCCGGTCTCTCCCCGGAGGACCCCCGCGCCCGGGCCGGCGTGGCCCTGCTGCGACGCGGCGCCCACGGCCCGGGCCGCGGCGTGATCGACGCCGGCGCGCTCGGCGCGATCGGCCCCGAGGACAGGTTCGGATCGGAGATCGTGCTGACCCCGCACCGCGGCGAGGCGGACCGGCTCGCGGAGCGCCTCGAGATCGACCCCGAGCAGAGCGCCCCGGCGCTGGCCAGCGCACTCGCCCGCACCACGGGCGCGACGGTGCTCCTCAAGGGCGCCGTCACCGTCGTCGCCCCGGGCCGCACGGGCGGGCCGCTGCTCGCCCAGGACGACGCCACCTCGCAGCTCGCGACGGCCGGCACCGGGGACGTGCTCGCGGGGATCCTCGGCACCCTCCTCGCGGCCGGTCTCCCCGGCCCCGAGGCCGCCGCCCTCGCCGCCCTGCTGCACGGCCGCGCGGGCCGGCTCGCCTCCCGCGACGGCCTCGTCCCCCTCGTCGCCCTGGACGTCGCCGACCACCTCCCGGCCGCTCTCGCCGCTATCCTGGCGGACGCCCTGCCCTGAGCGAAGGAGCACCATGACCATCCCGATCCCCGCGGAGGACCCGCGGCACGTGCCGAACCGTGCCGTCGTGGACCCCTCGGCCATCACCGAGAACACCCGCGCCATCGCGGGCACCCTCGCCGGGCACACCGCCCTGATGGCCGTCGTGAAGGCGGACGGCTACGGGCACGGCATGCTCACCGCCGCCCGCGCGGCCCTCGAGGGCGGCGCGACCTGGCTCGGCGTGGCCCACCCCGCGAGCGCCCTCGCCCTCTCGCGCGCGGGCCTCGACGTCAACATCCTCACCTGGCTCTACGAGCCGGAGACCGCGAAGGCCGTGCTGCCGGAGGCCCTGCGCGCCGGTGTCAACGTCTCCGTCGGCTCCTTCGAGATGGTCTCGCTGCTCTCCGAGGCCGCCCGGCAGGCCGACCGCCGCGCCCGCCTCCACCTCAAGATCGACACCGGCATGGGCCGCAACGGCGTGCTCCCGCAGGACGTGCGCCGCATCGCCGCCGCGATCCAGGAGGACGACTACCTCCGCATCGGCGCCGCCTGGACCCACCTGACCAGCGCCGACGACCCGGCGGACCCGGCGACCGACGCGCAGGTCGAGATCTTCGACGCCGCCTGCGCGGACCTCGCCGAGGAGATGGGCCCCGTCCCGCTGCAGCACCTCGCGAACTCCGCGGCGACGCTCACCCGCCCCGACCTGCACCGGGACATCGTGCGCCCCGGGCTCGCGCTCTACGGCTACGCCCCGGTGCCGACGGACCTCGAGCTGCGCCCCGCCATGAGCCTCACGAGCCGCCTCGCCCTGGTGAAGGAGGTGCCGGAGGGGCAGAGCGTCGGCTACGGCCGCACCTACGCCACCTCCCGCGCGACCCGGCTGGGCCTCGTCCCGATCGGCTACGCGGACGGCCTGCACCGCGCGGCGAGCGGCCGCGCCGAGGTGCTCGTGCGCACCGCCGAGGGTGACGTCCGCGCCCCGCAGGTGGGCCGCATCAGCATGGACCAGATCGTCGTGGACCTCGGCCCGGACTCCGCCGCCCGTGCGGGGGACGAGGTCGTCCTGTTCGGCGCCGGCGCCCCCTCCGCGGAGGACTGGGCGCGCGCCGCCGGCACCATCCCCTACGAGGTGCTCACCTCCGTCTCCGGCCGCGTGGCCCGCGAGGTCCTCCCGTGACCACGCTCTGCGTCGCGACGGACCGCGCGGAGGGGACCCGCACCCTCGCCCGTGCCCTCGCAGGCGTGCTCCGCGCCGGTGACCTGCTCGTGCTCGACGGCCCCCTCGGCGCCGGGAAGACCACGTTCACCCAGGGCCTCGGGGCCGGGCTCGACGTGCGCGGCCCCGTCGCCTCGCCGACCTTCGTCATCGAGCGGGTCCATCCCGCGCTGAGCGGCGGCCCGGACCTCGTCCACGTCGACGCCTACCGGCTGGGCGCGGGGGAGGACCTCGACGACCTCGACCTCGAGGCGGACCTCGACCGCGCCGTCACCGTCATCGAATGGGGCCGCGGCCGCGTGGAGCACCTCGTGGAGTCGTGGCTGCTCGTGGAGCTCGAGCGGCCCGAGGTCTGGGACGGCGACCCGGAGGACCCGGAGGAACCGCGCACGATCCGCCTGACCCCGCAGGGCCCGCGCTGGGACGAGACGGCCCGCGGCGACCTCGTCGAGACCGTGCGCTCCGCGGGGCTCTCCGTCACCACCACCACTGCCCCGACCGCCGCGATCGCGGCGGAGGACGAGGAGTCACGCTGATGCTGCTCGGGATCGACACCTCCGGCGCCGTGAGCGTCGCCGCCGCCCGCGGCATCCTCGGCGACGGCCCCCTCGAGGTCCTCGCCGTCGCCGGGGACGACCGCGCCCGCCACCACGACGAGGTGCTGCTGGGCCTCGTCGACGAGGTGCTCACCGCGGCCGGTGCCACCCGCTCCGAGGTCACGGGCGTCGTCGCCGGTCGCGGCCCCGGCCCCTTCACCGGGCTGCGGGTGGGGCTCGTCGTCGCGCGCACGATCGCGGCGGTGCTCGACGTGCCGCTCGTGGGCGTCTGCTCCCTCGACGCGCTCGCGCACGAGGCGCTCGCCGAGGCCGACGCCGCGGCCGGTTCCGACGAGCCCGCCGTCGGCCCCGAGGCCGGGACCGCTGCACCGCTCACGGTCGCGGTCGCCCTGGACGCCCGGCGCCGCGAGGTGTACCACGCCCGCTACCGCCGCACGGAGGACGGGGACCTGGTGCGCGAGCACGGGCCCGCCGTCGGCGCCCCGGCGGACGTCGCCGCCGAGCTCACGGCCTGCGACCTGCTCGTGGGCTCCGGAGCCACCCTGTACCCCGAGCTGCTGCCCGCGACCTCGTCGCTCGCGCACGCGGACGCCGGGCACCTGCTCGAGGTCGCCTCGCAGCTGGTCGCCCGCGGCGAGGACCTCACCGACACGGCCCCGCTGTACCTGCGCGAGCCCGACGCCGCGAAGCCCACCGCGCGCAAGAGCGCGCTGGGCCGCTGAGCCGGGACGGCGCCGTGCCGTCGATCGGCCCCGTGACCGTGGGCGGTCCCGCGCCGGAGCCCGGGTCGCCCTGGGCCCTGCGCCGGGCCCGTCCCGAGGACCTGGGCCCGATCGCGGAGGCGGAGCTCGCGCTCTTCCCCGGTGAGGCCTGGAGCCCCGCCCAGCTCGCCGAGGAGATCGCCCATCCCTCCCGGGACTACGTGGTCGCCGCCGAGGGCGAGGACGCCGACGGCCCGCTGCTCGGCTACGCGGGGATCATGGTCGCCGGCGACGTGGCGGACCTGCACACGATCGGCACCCTGCGGCCCGGGGTCGGGATCGGCCGGGCGCTGCTGCGCTGGTGCGAGGAGGTCGCCGTGGTGCGCCGTGCGGAGCGCATGCTGCTCGAGGTGCGGGAGGACAACGACCGGGCCCGCGCGTTCTACGACCGCGCCGGGTACGTGGAGATCGGTCGCCGCCCCGGCTACTACCGACTCCCGGACCGCACCGTCGACGCCCTCGTCATGGAGCGCCGCCTGCGGGCCTGACCGTCCCCGCAGACCTGGCCGTCGCCGGTCAGACGAAGGCGCGGACCTTCTGGAACAGCTCGGGGTAGGACCGTTCGAGCCGGGCAGAGCCCAGGCGCAGCCCCACGACCAGCACGACCGCGCCGATCACGACGGCCACGATCCCGGCGAGCAGCTCGATGAGCGGGCCGCCGCCCAGCAGGCCCCAGATCGCGAGGCCGATCGCCGGGATCTGCGGCACGCCCACCGCGGCCGAGGTGATCGCCATCGAGAGCATGGCGTTCGCGCTCGAGGCGGACTTGTCCTTCATCGGGTTCGTGCCCGGAGGGGACGTGGGATAGGGCAGCAGGACGCCGACGAGGACCGAGGCGCCCCAGCCGGAGAGCACCAGCCCGAGCACCCCGAGCAGGATCACGGGCAGGTGCGCGGCCATGCCGAGCACGACGGCCACGAGGGCGGAGAGCATGAGCACGATCGGGAGCACGATGACCGCGGCGGCGACGATCCTGCCCAGCAGGTTCGCGCGGGCCGACGCCCCGGCGGTGATGTTCACCCATCCGGCGGGGCCGTCGAAGCCGATCTCGTTGGAGATCGCGATGCCGGTGAGACCGCCCATGGCGACGACCATGATCATCATGAACGAGCGTGACTCGGGCAGCACGAGCCCCATCGCCCCGAAGAACACGAACATCACCGGGTAGATGCTGATCGCCGCGAGGTAGCGGGTGTCCCGTCGCCAGTAGCGCAGGCTGCGACCGATCACCGCGCCGAGCGCCGTGCTGGGCGCCCAGCGGGGGACGAGGGCGGAGACCTTCGCCGTGCCGGAGGAGGCGTCCCCGGTGAGCGCGGAGGTCATCGCCGCGTCGAGGGAGCGTCGCCACCAGCGCCACACGAGCCAGATCGAGGCGGCCGTGACCGTGGCCCGCCCGAGGGCCACGAGGACCGCGCCCTCGGCGAGGTCCATGGGCACCGCGAAGGGGGCGCCGATCGGCGTCCAGGCGAGGACGTCCACGGCGACGAGGAAGGTGGGCAGCAGCTGGTCGAGGTCGAGCGAGCCGAGCGACTGCATGCCCACGGAGAAGGCGTAGACGACCGCGAGGAACACGACCATCGCGAGGATCCCGCCGAGCTCACGGCCGCTGCGGGAGCTCGCCCGACCGGCCTGGTGGGCGAACACGGCGCGCGGCAGCAGCAGGCACAGCACCACCCCGGCGAGGTTCGCGGGGACCAGGGCGATCAGCGCGAGCACCGTCCACAGCGGACCGGGGCCCAGGAGCAGCAGCCAGATCGCCTCGAAGACGGTCGCGACGGCGACGGCGGCGAGCGTGAACAGGCTCGGCAGGCTGAGCGCCGCGGCGGCGAAGAGGCCCGGCTGCAGCTCCCGGGCGCGCCGGGGGAGGAGGGCGAAGGCGCGGGCGTCGAGCGTGTCGTCCACCCCGAAGGCGAGCAGCGGCACCAGCAGCCAGACGAGCACAGCGGCGACGCCGAGGGTGCGCAGGATCAGCGGGAAGCTCTCGCCCTCGCCGCTCCACAGTGTCGTCCCGAGGAAGGCGAAGGTGAGGCCCACAAGGCCGCCGAGCGCGTAGAGCGAGCCGATCACAGTGCCGACGATCTTGCCGACGTTCTTGCGGTAGGACCGCTTCCAGAGCGTCCACTTCAGGCCCATCAGCAGGCGGATCACCGCACGCGTCGGGATCTCGCCGTGGCCCGCGTGCTGCGCGGAGGCGACGGCGGTCTGCTCGCTGCTCAGGACTCCAGCCACGACAGGCTCCCCTCCGCGACGCGTGCGCCGCCCACGAGATCGATGAAGCGCTGCACGAGGGTCCCCTCGCCGCGCACCTCGGCGAGCGTGCCGTCGGCCTTGAGCTCGCCGCCCGCGATGATCGCGACGTGGCTGCACAGGCCCTCGACGAGCTCCATGACGTGGCTCGAGAGCACGACCGTGCCGCCGCCGTCCACGTAGGCGGTGAGGATGGTGCGGATGACCTGCGCGGAGACCGGGTCGACGGCCTCGAGCGGCTCATCGAGCACGAGCAGCCGCGGCGCGTGGATGAGCGCGGAGGCCAGCAGGATCTTCTTGGTCATGCCGGCGGAGTAGTCGACGACGAGCTTGCCGTCCTCGCCCGCGAGGTCGAGCGCCTCGAGGAGGGAGGCGCTGCGCTCCTCGACGGTCGCGGCGTCCATGCCGCGCAGCAGTCCCACGTAGGTGAGGAGCTCGCGGCCGGTGAGCCGGTCGAAGGTGCGCAGGCCGTCGGCGAGCACGCCGAGGCGTGCCTTCGCGCGGGCGGGCTGCTGCCACATGTCCTCGCCGAGCACGACCGCGCTGCCGGCGTCGGGCCGCAGCAGACCGGTCGCCATCGACAGCGTCGTCGTCTTCCCGGCGCCGTTGGGGCCGACGATCCCGTAGAACGAGCCGCGGGGCACGTCGAGGGAGAGCCCGTGGACGACCTCGCGGTCGTCGAAGGACTTCCGCAGTCCGCGGATCGAGAGGGCGGCGGAGGAATCGGGGGCGGCGCCGGCGTCGAGCGGCGCGGCGGCGCCGAGCTCCACGGGAGCGGCGGGGCGGGGGGCGGGGGAGGCGTCGGGCGTCGACATGCGCCCCACGCTAGTGACCCGCGCTCCCACGGGACCCCGCCACGGGGCGCGAGGGAGCGCGACCTTCGTCGGGGGCCTCCCGCCGACGGCCGCCCGACGGGCCCGGGCCGCGTGGACCGGCTGGTCGTCGGCCGGTGGCGCCGTGAGCGGGGCCGCTAGAGTGTGCCCCGTGAGCCGATCGGCTCCGGAAGGAGAAGCGATGCCCCAGCTGCGTCCCGCCCCCAAGGGCCCCGCCCTCGCCCAGGAGGTCGCGGAGATCCCGATCGGCGTCCGCCGCCTCGGCGCCTGGTCCTGGCGCCTGCTCGTCATCGTCGCCGCCGCGGCCCTGCTGCTCTGGGGCATCACCCAGATCTCCACGCTCGTGATCCCGGTGCTGCTGGCCGTGCTGCTCGCCGCGATGCTCCAGCCGATCGTCAAGCTGCTCACGAAGTACACCTTCCTGGGCCGCGGCGCCTCGAGCGCCGTCGCGATGCTGGGCCTGCTCATCGTCATCGCCGGCATGTTCACCCTCGCCGGCCGCCAGCTCATCGCCCAGTGGTCGGACATCCAGAGCAAGGCGATCGACGGCTTCCAGTCCCTCACGACCTGGGCGACCGGTACGTTCCGGATCGACGACACGATGATCAGCTCGGCGATCGACGAGGGGCTCACCCAGCTCCAGCAGAATGCCGACGCCCTGCTGAACTCGGCGCTGAGCACCGCGGCGGTCCTCGGCAACGTCGTCACCGGCATCGTCGTGTGCCTGTTCAGCCTCTTCTTCATGCTCTCGGGCGGCGCCGGGATCTGGCGCTGGGTGATCGGGCTGCTGCCCCCGCAGGCCCGCGTCCCCACGCACGAGTCGGTGCGCCGCGGCTGGAAGGCCCTCTCGGCGTACGTGCGCACGCAGATCCTCGTGGCGGCCGTGGACGCGACCGGCATCGCGATCGGCATGCTGGCGCTGGGCCTCGGCGTGTACGCCGTGCCGATCTGGCTGCTCGTCTTCCTGTTCTCGTTCATCCCGCTCGTGGGCGCGATCCTCTCCGGCGCGATCGCGGTGCTGCTGGTGCTCGTGCTGAACGGCTGGGTGGGCGCGATCATCATGCTCGTCGTGGTGCTCGGCGTGCAGCAGCTCGAGGGCAACGTGCTCCAGCCCTTCCTCATGGGCAAGGCCGTCGAGCTCCACCCGCTCGCCGTGTTCCTCGGCGTGGCCGCGGGCGCGATGGTCGCCGGCATCCCCGGCGCGCTCTTCGCGATCCCGATCATCGCCTTCGTCAACGCGACGATGCTCTACCTGGTGGGGCGTGATCCGAGCCCTGAGCTGGGCACGGATCCCACGTTGCGGACCTTCCTCGCCTCGCTGGGCCGCGGCGCGCGCGGCTCCGACGCCGAGGAGGAGGCGACCGAGCACGAGGCCGAGGTGGAGGAGGCCGAGGAGTCGGACGAGGAGCCGTCGGAGGTGGCGCCGGCGACGTCCCCCGAGGGCGACGCGGAGGACACCCCCGTGACGGCCCCCGAGAGGACGCCCGGGAGGGCTCCGGGGACGACGACCACCGAGGGCTGATCCCCTCCGCGGCCGTCCCCGGTCCTCCGGGACCCGGACACGACGAAGCCCCCACCGGCACGGCCGGTGGGGGCTTCGCTCTCCGCTGTCCCGCGCGGACCCCGGCGCGGGAGGCCTGCGGTCAGGCCTTGTAGGGCGTGGCCCCGGTGATCTCGATCGGCAGCGACTTGCCGTTGGGGGCGATGTAGTCGATCGTCTGGCCGACGCTGGCGCCGTGGATCGCCGCGCCGAGCGGGGAGTCCGAGGAGAAGACCTCGAGGTCGGTGCCCTCGGCGATCTCGCGGTTGCCGAGCAGGAAGGTGCGCTCGGAGCCGGCCATGGTGATGGTGACGACCATGCCGGGCTCGACGACGCCGTCGTCCTCCGGGGCCTCGCCGACCACGGCGTTCTTCAGCAGGTGCTTGAGGTCCGTGATGCGGGCCTCGTTCATGCCCTGCTCCTCGCGGGCCGCGTGGTAGCCGCCGTTCTCCTTGAGGTCGCCCTCGTCGCGGGCCGCGGCGATGCGCTCGGCGATCTCGGTGCGACGCGGGCCCTCGAGCTCCGCGAGCTCGTTGGCGAGGCGGTCGTAGGCATCCTGGGTGAGCCAGGCGCCATTCGGCTGGCTGCTCATGGGTTCACTCCTGTCGTTCTGTGGGGTGCGGAGGGCCTGAGGGCCCTCCGACACGAATCACGGGGCACATGACATCCATGCGCCCCGTGTGCGGGTGATGACGTCCGGCGTGGAGCCGGTATCCGGAGAACTCTACACCGGGTGTGCTCGGTGACCCCAGTATCCACGCAGGTGCCGACCGCGTGTTCGGCGTCCCGTCGTCCCTCGCGGGAGCGCCTCCGGCGACCCCGGGGCGCCGCGGCTCAGACCGGCGAGCAGTCGAGGATCTCCGCGGAGACCGCCTCGCCCTGGGTCGAGATCGTCACCGTGTGCGCGGTGCGGCGCTCGGTCTGCGCGGGGATCGGGACCTCGACGAATCCCACCTGTGCGCGGCCGTCGTTCATCGCCTGGATCGTGCAGGTGGCGGCGTCGCCCGGATCCATCGTCACGGTGAAGTCCACGCGGATCTCGTGCTCGCCGACGTGGTCGTAGGAGACGAGCTCGGAGCGCACGGGCTGGTCCGCGAAGCGCAATCCGACGAGCACGAGCACGACGAGCGCGACGGCCGCTCCGAGCACCAGGAGGAGGCGGGCGGTGCGTCGGGGGACGAGGGGCCCGCCGTAGCGGGCCGTGTCCCGGGCGGGGGAGTCGCTCATGGCGGGAGTCTCCCAGATCCACCTGGGACACGGCCCCCGGGGCGGCCGCGGACGGCTGTGGCGGGAGCGACATCACGGAGCGACGGTCCAGGTGGGGTGGCGTAGTCTCGTGCGGTGCCGGACAGCGCTCCCGCGAGCGCCGCCCGCCCCGTCCCGGCGGCCTCCCGCCGCATCCTCCCGAGGAGAACCGTGAGCGTCCTGCGTCCCGCCCCTGACGAGCCCCTGCGCCTGGTGGCCGTCCATGCGCACCCCGACGACGAGTCGAGCAAGGGTGCCGGCACGATGGCCCGCTACGTGCGCGAGGGCGTCGAGGTCACCGTCGTCACCTGCACCGGCGGCGAGCGCGGCGACATCCTGAACCCGCACCTGCAGGGCGACGAGGAGATCCAGCGGAACCTGCCGGCCGTGCGCCGTGCGGAGATGGCCCGCGCGCAGGAGATCCTCGGCATCGCCCACGAGTGGCTGGGATACGTCGACTCGGGCCTGCCGGAGGGGGACCCGCTGCCGGCCCTCCCCGAGGGGAGCTTCGCGACCCTGGACCCGGCGGAGGCCGCGCGCCCGCTCGTCGAGGCGCTGCGCCGCCTGCGCCCGCACGTGCTCGTCACCTATGACGAGAACGGCGGATACCCGCACCCCGACCACATCCAGACCAACCGCGTGAGCATGGAGGCGTTCCGCCTCGCCGCGGATCCGGCGTACGCCCCGGAGCTCGGGGAGCCGTGGGAGGTCGCGAAGGTCTACTACACGAACGTCTTCCACCGCCAGAAGCTCGCGGTCGTCGCGCGCCATCTGCGCACGCACCAGATGCCGAACGAGGAGCTCGAGCTCATGCTCCAGCACTTCGACGAGAGCCGTGACCGCCTGCTCACCACACGCATCGACGTGAAGGACTACCTCGACGTGCGGGACGAGGCGCTGCGCGCCCATGCCACCCAGGTGGACCCCGAGGGGCCGTTCTTCCGGATCTCGCACGACGTGGAGCGCGAGGTGTGGGGCACGGAGGACTTCGAGCTGCACATCTCCCGGATCGGCGTGCAGCTGCCGGAGGACGATCTGTTCGCCGGCCTCCGCCCCGAGCAGGAGGAGGGCCGATGAGCCCCGTCGAGATCTCCCGTGCCGTGCTGCTGGCGGCGCCGTCCGACGGCGGCGACATGACCCCCAGCTCGATCACCCCGGGGACCCCGGGCTTCATCGCGATCTTCCTGGTGGGGATCGTGATCCTGCTGCTCGTGGTCGACATGAACCGCCGCGTGCGCCGCGTGCAGGCGACCGCGAAGGTCGAGGCGCGCCATGCCGCGGAGCGCGAGGCCGCGGAGCGGGAGGCGTCCGGGACCGGTGCGGCCGCCGGTGGATCGTCCACGGCCGACGCCGACGGCGAGCCCCGCGACGGCGGCTCGGAGCCGGGTGCCGCCGATGCTCCGGGCAGCCCGGAGGACCCGAGCGGGCGCTGACCGCCTCCGGCCCCGGCGCGGGGCCGGTGCGGGATCAGACGACGGCGATCGCCACGGCCACGAAGTGGCAGGCGAAGCCGGCGAGCGTGGCCGCGTGGAAGATCTCGTGGAAGCCGAACCAGGCGGGGGAGGGGTTCGGCCGCTTGAGGCCGTAGACCACCGCTCCCGCCGTGTACGCGACGCCGCCCGCGACGAGCAGCCACACCACGGCCCAGCCGCCGCCCGCGAGGAACTGCGGCATGTAGAAGACCGCGATCCAGCCGAGCGCCACGTAGGCGGGGACGTAGAGCCAGCGCGGCGCGTGGGTCCAGAACACGCGGAAGGCGACGCCGATCAGCGCGCCCGCCCAGGCGATCGTCAGCAGGACCGCCGCGTCACGGGGCTCGAGCAGGGCCACGGCGAGCGGTGTGTAGGTGCCCGCGATGATGAGGAAGATGTTCGCGTGGTCGAAGCGCCGCAGGATGATCGCGTGCTGCGGCGACCAGGTGCCGCGGTGGTACGTGGCGGAGACGCCGAAGAGTAGCGAGGCCGTCGTCACGAACACGACCATCGCGAGACGGTTCGCGAGCGAGTCGCCGAGCGCGACGATCACGAGCCCCGCGATGAGCGCCGCGGGGAACGCGGCGAGGTGGGAGATGCCGCGCAGGCGGGGCTTGGGCAGCGTGATGCCGAGCTGGCGGGCGCGGGCGGCCACCGCGCGGGTGAGGGTGCGGGGCGCCCAGGGGTGGTCCTCCGCGGAGGGGATGTCGTCGTCGCCCGTCTCCGAGCCGGCTCCGGAGCCGGCGGCGCGGGCGTGCGCGGCGTCCGCCGTGTCGACGTCGGTCGCGGCGGCCTGCGGGGCGGGCTGCTCCGTGGCGCCCTCGAGGGCCGCCTCGGCGTCGGGGGAGGAGGCGGGGCCGGAGGTGGGGTCGACGGGGTTCCCGCCAGGGGTGTCGCCAGGGTTCACGGCGGGGCTGCTCGCGTTCCCGCGACGGATGCCGGTGCTCATGGTCGAAGCGTAACCTACGCAACCGTAGGTTCGCTGATGTGCCCTGTGGCGATCCGGTGTGGATCTGCACCAGGTGCCCGGAGCTGCTCCCCGCGTCACGGATAATGGACGAGCGCGGGAGACCGGGGAGGTCCGCGCCGACAGCCTGGACGCCCCGGAGGAACGGAGAGCGCCATGGACGACGACTCCCTCCTCTACCGCGTCTACGAGCGCCGCCTCACCAAGGAGCTCGAGGACTTCTCGCTGCCCCAGCACCTCGGGGTCATCGTCGACGGCAACCGCCGCTGGGCGAAGGCCGCCGGCGCCACCACCGCCCAGGGCCACCGCGCCGGCGCGGAGAAGATCGTCGAGTTCCTCTCCTGGTGCCAGGACCTCGAGATCCCGCTCGTCACCGTCTGGATGCTCTCCACGGACAACCTTCACCGCCCTGCGGAGGAGCTCGGCGCGCTCTACGCGATCATCACCGAGACCATCGAGCAGATCGCGGGCGCCGGTCACCGGGTGCGCCTCACCGGCAACGGCGACCTGCTGCCCGCCGAGGTGCAGGACGCGATCGCCAGGATCCGCGAGGCCGCCGTCGTCGACTCCCCGCTCACCGTCAACGTGGCGATCGGCTACGGAGGGCGCGAGGAGATCGTCGACGCCGTCCGCGAGCTCGTGCGGGACCTCGGCGCCCAGGGGCTCGGGCCGGAGGAGATCGCCGCCGCGATCAGCACCGACTCGATCTCCGAGCACCTCTACACGCGCGGCCAGCCGGATCCGGACCTCATCATCCGCACCTCCGGCGAGCAGCGGCTCTCCGGCTTCCTGCTGTGGCAGTCCGTGCACTCCGAGTACTGGTTCTGCGAGACCTACTGGCCCGGGTTCCGCCGCGTGGACCTGCTGCGCGCGCTGCGCGAGTTCTGCCGCCGCGAGCGCCGCTTCGGCGCCTGAGCCGCGGCGCCCGGCCGTCGGCTCGCCTGCCGGGAACCGCCGGGCACCACCGGCGACCGCCGCCGGCGCACCTCCTGTCGCGCGCCCTCGGGCGGGGCCGACGACCCGCCGACGGTCGCCCGTCCGGGCAGGTCGGGTCACCGCTGGATCACGGCCGCCGCACGGTCCCCGGCCCGCGCGCGGGCAGTGGCAGGATGGACGACATGTGATCCGGACAACACCGGATGACCATCGGGTGAACGTCGATCCCGTGCCCCGCGGGAGGCGCCCGAGCACGGGTGCCCGGAGCGCTAGCCTCCAGGCAACCGCACAGGACGGAGGCTCCCATGGACGAGACCACCACCACCCGCGAGACGCTGACCGAGCAGGTCGTCGCGGGGGACGCAACCGGATACGGGACGGGGACGGCGTCGCTGGGGAGCATCCCCGTGGTGCCCTCGCTGCGGCCGGGCGGTGCGCAGGAGGTGCTGCAGGACCTCGAGACCGGCGTCATCACCTACGTCCTGGACACCTCGGTGCTGCTCGCGGACCCGCTCTCGCTGAACCGCTTCGCCGAGCACGACATCGTGCTGCCGATCGTCGTCATCACCGAGCTCGAGGCCAAGCGCCACCACCCTGACCTCGGCTACTTCGCCCGCCAGGCGCTGCGCATCCTCGACGACCTCCGCGACCAGCACGGCAATCTCTCCCGCCCGCTGCCGATCGGCAAGGACGGCGGGCACGTGCACGTCGAGCTCAACCACATGAGTACCGCCTCCCTGCCGGACGGCTTCCGCCTCGGGGACAACGACACCCGCATCCTCGCCGTCGCCAAGAACCTGCAGCTCGAGGGCAAGAACGTCGTGCTGGTCTCCAAGGACCTGCCGATGCGCATCAAGGCCTCCGCCTCCGGCATCCACGCCGAGGAGTACCGCGCCGAGCTCGCCCGCGACCGCGGCTACACCGGCATGGTCTCCATCGCGACCGACGAGGCCACCGTCTCCCGGCTCTACGACGGCGAGGAGGTCGAGCTGCCCGAGGTCTCCCACCACCCCGTGCACACCGGCCTCACGATCACCTCCAACCGCGGCTCGGCGCTCGGCCGGCTCACCCGCGACAAGAAGGTGCGCCTGGTCCCGGGTGACCAGACCGTGTTCGGCGTCTCCGGCCGCTCCGCGGAGCAGCGCATCGCGATCGACCTCCTGCTCGACGACTCGATCGGCATCGTCTCCCTCGGCGGCCGCGCGGGCACCGGCAAGAGCGCCCTGGCCCTGTGCACCGGCCTCGAGGCGGTGCTCGAGCGCCGCACCCAGCGCAAGATCATGGTGTTCCGCCCGCTGTACGCCGTGGGCGGCCAGGAGCTCGGGTTCCTGCCCGGTGACCAGGGCGAGAAGATGGGCCCGTGGGGGCAGGCGGTGTTCGACACCCTCGGCTCGATGGTCTCCCAGAACGTCATCGACGAGGTCGCCTCGCGCGGCATGCTCGAGGTGCTCCCGCTGACCCACATCCGCGGCCGCTCCCTGCACGACGCCTTCGTGATCGTCGACGAGGCGCAGTCCCTCGAGCGCAACGTGCTGCTGACGATGCTCTCGAGGATCGGCCAGAACTCCCGCGTGGTCCTCACCCACGACATCGCCCAGCGGGACAACCTGCGCATCGGCCGCTACGACGGCATCGCCTCCGTCGTCGAGGCGCTCAAGTCCCACGAGCTGTTCGGGCACATCACGCTTCAGCGCTCGGAGCGCTCGAAGGTCGCCGAGCTCGTGACCCACGTGCTCGACGAGCCGATCGACTGAGCGGGGCCGACGGGCGGGCCCGTCGGCCCGGTCCGGACGCACGCAGGGCGCGCCACCGAGGAGGTGGCGCGCCCTGCGCGGTCCCGGGAGCCGGGAGGCGATCAGGCCTTCGGCGCGGTCATGGAGAGCACGTCGAGGGCGGAGTCGAGCTGCTCCTCGGTGAGCTCGCCGCGCTCCACGAAGCCCAGCGCGATGACGGCCTCGCGCACGGAGATGCGCTCCGCGACGGCGTGCTTGGCGATCTTCGCAGCGGACTCGTAGCCGATCAGCTTGTTCAGCGGCGTGACGATCGACGGGGAGGCCTCCGCGTAGAAGCGGGCCTTCTCCTCGTTCGCGGTGAGACCGGAGACGGTCTTGTCGGCGAGCACCGTGGCGGCGTTGGCGAGCAGACGGATCGACTCGAGCAGGCTCGTGCCCATGAGCGGGATCTGCACGTTGAGCTCGAAGGCGCCCTGCGCGCCGCCCCAGGCGATCGCCGCGTCGTTGCCCACGACCTTCGCGCACACCATGAGCACGGCCTCCGGGATCACCGGGTTGACCTTGCCGGGCATGATCGAGGAGCCGGGCTGGAGGTCCGGGATCGCGATCTCGCCGAGGCCCGTGTTGGGGCCGGAGCCCATCCAGCGCAGGTCGTTGCAGATCTTCGTGACGGACACGGCGATCGTGCGCAGCGCCCCGGACATCTCGACGAGGCCGTCACGCGTGGACTGCGCCTCGAAGTGGTTGCGCGCCTCGGTCAGCGGCAACGAGGTCTGCTCGGCGAGGTTCGCGATGACCTTCTGCGGGAAGCCGATCGGGGTGTTGATGCCGGTGCCGACGGCGGTGCCGCCCTGGGGGACCTCCGCGGTGCGGGGGAGGGCCGCCTCGACCCGCTCGATGCCGTAGCGCACGGCCGCCGCGTAGCCGCCGAACTCCTGGCCGAGCGTCACCGGGGTCGCGTCCATGAGGTGGGTGCGGCCGGACTTCACGACGCTCTTCCAGGCCTCGGCCTTCTCCTCGAGCGCCTCGGCGAGGTGCGCGAGGGAGGGGAGGAGGTGCTCGACGACGCCCTGCGTCACGGCGACGTGCACCGAGGTGGGGAACACGTCGTTGCTGGACTGCGAGCAGTTCACGTGGTCGTTGGGGTGCACCTCGAGGTCGCCGCGCGAGGCGAGGGTCGCGAGCACCTCGTTCATGTTCATGTTCGAGCTGGTGCCGGAGCCGGTCTGGTACGTGTCCACCGGGAACTGGTCGTCGTGCTCACCGGCGATGACGGAATCCGCGGCGGCGACGATCGCGTCGGCGAGGGCCCCGTCGAGGACGCCGAGCTCCTTGTTGGCGCGGGCCGCGGCCTTCTTCACCTGGGCCAGGGCGTGGATGTGGGCGGGCTCCAGGCCCTGCCCGGAGATCGGGAAGTTCTCCACCGCGCGCTGGGTCTGCGCTCGGTAGAGGGCCTTCGCGGGCACGCGCACCTCACCCATGGTGTCGTGCTCGATGCGGTACCCGTCCTGATCGGCGGCGCTGACGGTCTGGGACATGGAGGAACCTCCTGGTTGATGCTCGTTCGGGATGGTGGCCGGTGCCCCGAGGGGCGGGTCAGATCAGCTCGTGGGCCCAGGGCGGGTTCGCCCCGGCGCGGGACACGGTCACCGCGGCGAGACGGGCGGCACGGCGCAGCACGCCGGCGAGCTCGTCGGAGGGCAGCTCGCGCAGCTGCTCGCGGTGCTCGGGGCCCAGCAGGCTGCGGTGGGCGAGGGCGTCGAGCAGGCCGGCGGAGAACGTGTCCCCGGCGCCCACGGTGTCGACGACGTCGACGTGCTCGGGGGCGACCTGCACGCGGCCGGCGTCGGTGAAGCCCACGGCGCCTTCGCCGCCGCGGGTGAGCACGGTGACGGCGGGGCCGAGGGGACGCCAGGACGCGACGACGTCCTCGACGTCGTCGGTGCCGTAGAGCCATTCGACGTCCTCGTCGGAGGTCTTGACGATGTCGCTCAGCGCGATGTTCGCCTCGACGATCGGCCGCACCCGCGCGGGGTCGCCCATGAGGGTGGGGCGCGCGTTGGGGTCGTAGCTGATGAGGGAGGTCGCGCGGTGGCGGCGCAGCACCTCGGCGACGGTCGCGGCGCCGGGATCGAGCACGGCGGCGATCGAGGAGGTGTGCACGGCGTCGATCCGCTCGGGCAGGCCGGAGGGGTCCGGGTCCCACACGAGGTCGAAGGTGTAGGTGGCCGCGCCGGTCGCGTCGAGCACCGCCTCCGCCGTGGAGGTGGGGGCGTCGACGATCGCGCCGCCGGTGAGCTGCACGCGGGACTGCTCGACGTGCGCCCGGATCGCCGCTCCGCGCTCGTCGGAGCCGATGCGGGTGAGCAGGTGCGCGTCGTGTCCCAGGCGGCCCAGGGCCACGGCGACGTTCAGGGGGGAGCCACCGGGGTGCTCCTGACGGTCACCGTCGGACTGGACGACGATGTCGGTGAGGGCTTCTCCGGCGATGAGGAATCTCGCTGTCACCGGGTGATCATCGCAGGTTTCGCGGGGAGGGGCGAACACGGGTGACAATGGGGGACATGCATGCCCAGCCCGAGGACTCCCCTGACCGCTCCGTCGCGACCGCGGCGGCCCCGGACGGCGACCCGGAGCAGGCACCGCGCACCTCGAACTACGAGCTCCCCTCGCGCAAGAACACGTCCCTGCGCAACATGACGTGGGCGCTCGGCATCATGATGGCCGTGGTCGCGATCATCGCCGTGGGTTTCTTCGGCGTCGGCAACGACCTCCAGCGGGAGGTCCCCGAGAACTCGCGGCTCGACGTGGCCGCGAGCGCGGAGCGCGCCCAGGCCGAGGTGGACTTCCCGGTCGCTCACCCTGCGCTCGACGACGGCTGGACCGCCCGCAGCGCCCGCCTCGACGGCGCGGACCCGGCCGCCTGGACGATCGGCTTCACGTCCCCCGCCGGGCACCTCGTCTCCCTCGAGGAGCAGGGCGAGGTCACCCCGCAGCTGCTCTCCGCGCAGATCCCCGGCTCCACCGTCCAGGAGGAGACGACGATCTCCGGCGCCGCGTGCCAGGTCCTCACCGGGGAGGGGGAGGGCGGCACCCAGAACGGCATCGCCTGCCAGGGGGAGGACTTCGGGATCCTCGTGCACGGCACGGCCGATCCCGAGGAGCTGCGCACCGTGATGGAGGCGGCGCTCACCTCGATCGGCTGAGCGGGGTCGACGGACAGGTCGCGATCAGCGCTCCTGCTCGCCCCCGCGGCGTGCGGCGACGGCGTCGTCCAGGCGCTCACGGGCGCCGTCGAGCCACTGCTGGCAGCGGCGGGCGAGCATCTCGCCCCGTTCCCACAGCGCGATCGAGTCCTCGAGCCCTCCCTGCCCGGACTCGAGGCGGCGCACCACGTCGACCAGCTGGTCGCGGGCGGCCTCGTAGCTGAGCGCCGCGACGTCCTCCGGCAGCGGGGCCTGGTCCTCGCCGCCGGAC
Organism: Brachybacterium horti; assembly: GCF_054777615.1. Classification (NCBI taxonomy): domain Bacteria; kingdom Bacillati; phylum Actinomycetota; class Actinomycetes; order Micrococcales; family Dermabacteraceae; genus Brachybacterium; species Brachybacterium horti. The sequence continues at coordinate 130,809 of NZ_BAAHAM010000001.1, read as the reverse complement.
TCGACGGGCTCCACGGATGCATCGGGGCTGGTCATGAGGTCTCCTCGTGGGTCGGGGGGATGTAGGGGTCCTGCGCGGTGCGCTCAACGCCGAAGCGGCCGCCGGCCACCCGCACGGACAGCGCGTCGCCGGGGGTGGAGTCGTCGGGGGAGCGGAGGATGCCGCCGTCGGGCGTCTGCACCACGGCGTAGCCGCGCTCGAGGGTCGCGAGCGGGCTCAGCGCGCGCACCTGGCGGCCCAGGTGCACCACCTCGTCGCGAGCGCGGTCCAGCCGCGAGCCCATGAGCGTGCGGGCGAGCGCGATCCGGGAGCGGATCTCCTCCTCGCGGCCCGAGAGGATCGAGCTCGGGTCCTCGAGAACGGGCCGGGAGCGCATCGCCTCGAGCGCGCTCTGCTCCCGGTCGATGCGGGTGCGGATCGCGGCGCGCAGCCGCGTGCGGCCCAGGGTCAGCTGGTCCCGCTCCGCCTGGATGTCCGGGACGACGCGCTTCGCGGCGTCGGTCGGGGTGGACGCGCGGACGTCGGCCGCGAGGTCGATCAGCGGGGTGTCCACCTCGTGCCCGATCGCGGAGACGATCGGGGTGCGGGCGCCGGCGACGAGGCGAACGAGCTGCTCGTCGGAGAACGGCAGCAGGTCCTCGAGGGAGCCCCCGCCGCGGGAGATGACGATGACGTCGACCTCCGGGGCGGCGTCGAGCTCGGCTAGCGCCGCGGAGACCTCCTTCACGGCGCGGGCGCCCTGCACGGCGACCTCGCGGATCGCGAAGCGCACCGCGGGCCAGCGCCGCTCCGCGTTGACGACCACGTCCCGCTCCGCGGCGGACTCGCGGCCGCAGATGAGACCCACCGTGCGGGGCAGGAAGGGGAGGGGCTGCTTGCGGGAGGCCTCGAAGAGCCCCTCCGCGGCGAGGCTCCGGCGCAGCTGCTCGAGCCGCGCGAGCAGCTCGCCGAGACCCACGGGGCGGATGTCGTCCGCCTCGAGCTGGAGACTCCCGCGCTTGGTCCAGAAGGTGGGCTTCGCGTGCACGACCACGCGCGCGCCGGGCACCGGCTCCACGGGGAGGGAGCGCAGCACGTGCTCGCGCACCGGGACGGAGAAGGACATGTCGACGTCGACGTCCCGCAGGGTCATGAAGGAGAGCCCCGCGCCGGGCCGCCGGTTGAGCTGGACGATCTGCCCCTCGACCCAGATCGGGGACATGCGCGAGACGTACTCGCCGACCTTCACCGACAGCTGCCGCAGCGGCCACGGGTTCTCCGGTGTGGTCTCCGCCGCGGTCGCGGCGGGCGCGGGCCGCGGGGCGGCCGCGGACTGCTCGGGGAGGGGCTCGGTCATGGGTCCACTCTGGCACGCGCGGCGGACACCCCGGGCCCGGCGCCGCGGACGGGGGACGCACGGGCGCTGGGGAGGGACGATCGACGCGAGGAGCCGGGCCCGCCTGTGATGTGGAGGTGTGGTGAGGCATGGCGCACCCTCGTGCCACGGGGCGGGCAGGTTTCCTACGATGGCCTGGTGAGCACCGGAACCGTCCTCCTTGCCGAACCGCGCGGGTACTGCGCGGGCGTCGACCGCGCCGTCGTCGCCGTCGAGCGCGCCCTCGAGCACTACGACGAGACCGTGTACGTGCGCCACGAGATCGTGCACAACAAGTTCGTCGTGGACCGCCTGAAGGAGAAGGGCGCCGTGTTCGTCGAGGAGGTCGACGAGGTGCCCGAGGGCGCCCTGGTCATCTTCTCCGCGCACGGCATCTCCCCGAAGGTGCGCGAGATGGCGGAGGCGCGGAACCTCCGCACGATCGACGCGACCTGCCCGCTCGTGACGAAGGTGCACAAGGAGGCCGTGCGCTTCGCCCGCGAGGACTACGACATCCTGCTCGTGGGCCACACCGGCCACGAGGAGGTCGAGGGCACCGCCGGCGAGGCGCCCGATCACGTCCAGATCGTCAACTCCCCGGACGACGTCGAGCACGTCACCGTGCGCGACCCGGAGAAGGTCGTGTGGCTCTCGCAGACCACGCTCTCCGTGGACGAGACCATGGAGACCGTGGACCGTCTGCGCGAGCGGTTTCCGACCCTGCAGGCGCCGCCGAGCGACGACATCTGCTACGCCACCCAGAACCGCCAGGTCGCGATCAAGAAGATCGCCCCCGATGCGGATCTCGTGCTGGTGGTCGGCTCCCCGAACTCCTCGAACTCGGTCCGGCTCATGGAGGTCGCGCTCGAGGCGGGAGCGAAGGCGTCCCACCGCATCGACGACGTCTCCGAGCTGCGCGAGGAGTGGTTCGACGGCGTCGGCTCCGTGGGCGTCACCTCCGGCGCCTCCGTCCCCGACGTGCTCGTCCAGCAGCTCCTCGCCGAGCTCGCCGAGCGCGGCTACGGCGACGTGCAGCCCGTGCGCACCGCGACCGAGGACCTCATGTTCTCCCTGCCGCGGGAGCTGCGCCAGGAGATGAAGGCGGCCGGCGAGACGGACCGCCGCACCCGCCCCTCGGGCGACCGCGCGACCGCGGAGTCCTGAGCCGGAGTCGCGAGCCGAGGGCGCTCCTGACCCCGGGGGTCACATCGCTCCCGGTGTGATTGACAGCACAGCGATCGCGGAGGACCGTGTCCCCAGCGACGGCATCCGGCGCGACCGAGCCGGGTGCCTCACCGGAGACGAGGTCGCCCCCATGAGCGTGCTGAGACGCAAGAGCATCGAGACCGTGCTGCACCAGGGCGAGGACGACGACCACGCCCAGCTGAAGAAGGACCTGGGGATCAAGGACCTCATCGGGTTCGGCATCGGCATCGTGATCGGCACGGGCATCTTCACCCTCACCGGCCTGCAGGCCAAGGAGAACGCCGGTCCCGCCGTGATGGTCTCCTTCGTGATCGCCGGCGTCGTGGCCCTGCTCGCGGCGCTCTGCTACGCCGAGCTCGCCGCGGCCGTGCCCACGGCCGGGAGCTCCTACACCTACGCCTACAGCACGATCGGCGAGATCTTCGCCTGGGTCATCGCCTGGGACCTGATCCTCGAGTTCGCGCTCGGCGCGGCCGTCGTCTCCCGCGGCTGGTCGGGCTACGTGGCGGGCGTGTTCGGACTCCCCTCGCGCTGGTTCGCGGAGGAGGGGTCGGTGGTGAACATCGGCGCGATCGTCATCGCCCTCCTGCTGGGGGCGGTGGCCATCCGCGGCATCCGCGAGTCCAAGTGGGTGACCAACGGGCTCGTCACGATCAAGGTGCTCGTCTGCGTCTTCGTGATCGTCGTCGGCGTCTTCTACATCAAGACCGACAACCTCGTGCCGTTCATCCCGCCCGCCCAGCCGAGCGAGGGCACCAGCTCCCGCCTCACGGCCCCGCTGTGGCAGGCGATCAGCGGCATCGAGCCCTCGACCTTCGGGGTCACCGGCGTCTTCGTCGCGGCGGCCGTCGTGTTCTTCGGCTACTCGGGCTTCGAGGCCGTCGCCAACCTCGGCGAGGAGACGCGCAGGCCGGAGCGGGACATGCCCCTCGGGCTGCTGGGCACCCTCGCGATCTGCACCGTCCTCTACGTGGGGGTGTGCCTCGTGGTCACCGGGATGGTCGAGTACTCGCAGCTCTCCGAGGGCGATGCGGTGGCGGACGTCTTCCACCAGGTGGGCCTGGGCTGGGTGGGGATCCTGGTGGGGATCGCCGCAGTCGCGGGCCTCAGCTCCGTGATCCTCGTGGACATCGTCGCCATGGGCCGGATCGGCTTCGCGCTCTCCCGCGACGGCCTGCTCCCCGGCGTCTTCTCCCGGGTCCACCCCAGCTGGGGCACCCCGGTGCTGATGACCTCGCTCACCGTCGGCGCCGTCGCGGTGCTCGCAGGGTTCGTGCCCATCGCGGTGCTGGCGGAGATGGTCAGCATCGGCACGCTCTTCGCCTTCGTGGTCGTCGCGATCGCCGTGATCGTGCTGCGCCGCACCGACCCGGGCATGAAGCGTCCGTTCCGCACCCCGCTCGTGCCGTTCCTGCCGATCGTCAGCGTGCTCAGCTGCGCCGGGCTGATGGCGAGCCTCGCCGTGGAGACCTGGCTGCGGTTCCTCGCCTGGCTCGTCCTGGGGCTCGCGGTCTACCTCGTCTACGGCTACCGGCACGCGCGGCTGGGCCGCACCGTCCCGACGACCCCGCCCGCGCCGGGAGCGCATGCCGGCGGCGGGGGCGCGCGATGAGCATCGTGGTGGGCTTCGGCCCGGAGACCCGCAGCGGATCCGGGCTGCGCCTCGCCGCCTCCCTGGCCCGCGCGGCGGAGGACGACCTGGTGCTGTGCTGCGTGGTGCACGATTCCTTCGAGTCCCCGTCCCTGCGCGACTTCTCCGGGGTGGACGACGACTGGCGCCGTGAGCTCGCGGCCCTCTCCCGGCAGGCGCTCGCCGAGGCCCGTGCCCAGCTGCCGCGGGACCTCGCGGTGGAGGAGGTCCTGCGGGTGGGGCGCTCCGTGCCGCAGATCCTCGAGCAGGAGGCGCACCGCCGCGGGGCCTGCCTGCTCGTGGTCGGATCGGCCGACGGCGCGTTCGGGAGGATCGGCCTCGGCAGCACGAGCGACCGCCTGGTGCACAGCTCCCGGGTTCCGGTCGCGCTCGCTCCGCGCGGGTACGACCCGACGCCGGGGGAGGTGAGCCGCCTCGTGCTCGCGGTCGACCCCAGTCGGGCGGACCGGGCCCTGGTGCCTGGCACCGTGCAGGTGCTCGAGCGGCTCGGGACCCCGCTCAGCATCGTCACCTTCGCCGTGCGCGGCGGCAGCCGCGGCGCCTTCACGGCCTTTCGGGAGAGCGGCGTCTACGCCCAGTGGCGCCGCCAGGTCGAGGAGACCCAGGAGCACATCGCTCGCGAGGTGCGGGCCCGCTGGCCCGGGATCGAGGTGCGGACGGCGTCCGTGGTCGAGGGGGAGCGGTGGTCCTCCGCGATGCGCGGGGTGGACTGGCGGCCCGGGGACCTGCTGGTCGTCGGCTCGAGCACCCATGCCTCCCTCGCCCGTGTGTTCCTCGGCTCGACGGCGACACGGATCCTGCGTCACTCCCCGGTGCCCGTGCTCGTGCTCCCTCGCGGCCGGTCCGGATCGACCGGCACGCCCCGGGCGGACGGGGAGTGACCGGGCCCGGGACCGGTGCTTCCAGCGCGGCCGTCGCCTCAGCCGGCCTCGCGATCGCGACGGCCCTCGGCGGGTCGCGGGGCGGCGAGGTCCGCGATCTCGTCCTCGCCGAGGCTGCGGGGGCGGCGCGTGAGCTGGTCGACCTCGTCGATCGAGGAGGCCGTGAGGCCCAGGTCCTCGAAGCGGCGCGCCGTGACCATGACCCGGGACTGCAGCGAGCCGACGGCGTCGTTGAACGCTGCGACGGAGGAGTCCAGGGAGCGGCCCACCTTGCCGAGGTGACCGCTCAGCGTCGCGAGCCGGTGGTGCAGCTCGCGGCCCGCCTCGAGCACCTCGCGGGCGTCCTTGTTCAGCGCGTCGGTGCGCCAGGTGTGCGCGACGGTGCGCAGCAGCGCGACGAGCGTCGCGGGGGAGGCGATCACGACGTCCTTGGCGAAGGCGTGCTCGAGCAGGCCGGGATCCGATTCGAGCGCCGCGGCGAGCACGCCGTCGCTCGGCACGAACATCACCGTGAATTCGGGGGTGTCCCCGAGGGAGGCCCAGTAGGACTTCCTGGCGAGGGCGTCGACGTGGCCGCGCAGGGCCTTCGCGTGGGCGCGGCGGCGACCTGCGGCGTGGTCCGGGTCGGCCTGCTCGATCGCGTCGAGGTAGGCGTCCATCGGGGCCTTCGCGTCGACGACGACGTGCCGGTCCCCGGCGAGGTGGACCACGAGGTCCGGTCGCTGCCCGCGCTCGCCGCCGGCGCTCGTGCCCGCGTGCTGCTCGGTGAAGTCGACGTGCTCGAGCATCCCGGCGGCCTCGACGATCCGGCGCAGCTGCACCTCGCCCCAGCGGCCGCGGGAGGTGGGGGCGCGCAGGGCCGTCGTCAGCGCATGGGTGCCCGCGTCGAGCCGCTCGGTGCGCTCGGCGAGGTCGCCGAGGTGGCGGCGCAGGGCGCCGTCGGACTGCGAGCGCAGCTGCTCGGTGCGGGCGAGCGCCCGCTCCACCTGGGCGAGGGACTCGGAGATCGGGGCGAGGGTGCGAGTGAGCTGGGCGTCCCGCGCGTGATCGGTGGCCTCGCGGCGGGCGCTGTCCCGCTCGAAGCGCTCCCCGGCGAGGTCCAGCAGGGCGGTGGACTCCGCCTGCCGGCGGCCGTGGCCCGCCTCAGCGGCGCGCACACGCTCGCGCAGCAGCAGCCAGGTTACGGCGGCGCCGAGCGCGGCCCCGGCCAGGAGGATGAGGATCACGGTGAGGGCGTCCATCCGCCCAGCAGACCACGGGGGCCCGACGAACGACGCCTGCCGCGCCGTTCGCGAAGGGTGCTCAGGAGGCGGCCACCCGCTCCCGGGAGCTCTGCACGGCGCCGAGGTTCTCGACGGCCCAGGTGATGAGGGCGCCGAGCGGTCCGAGCAGGGAGCGTCCCAGCGTGGAGAGCTCGTACTCCACGTGCGGCGGGATCTCGGGGTAGACGGTGCGCTCGACGAGACCGTCGGCCTCGAGGGCGCGGAGGGTCTGCGTGAGCATCTTCTGGGAGATGCCGTCCACGCGCCGTGCGATCTGCGAGAAGCGCTGCGGTCCGTCCTCGAGGGCGTTGATGACGAGCACGGTCCAGCGGTCGCCGATGCGGTCCAGGAGCTGCCGGGACGGGCAGGCGCGCGCGTAGGGGTCGACGTCGAGGGCGGTCATCGGGGTCTCCTCCGGGGGAGTGGCGGAGCCGGTGGGGCGGCGGCGCGGGGACGGTTACCGGAAAGTGCCTACTTCCCAATGGAGACTAGGTTACCTACAGTGAGCATCGAGGTCCACGGCATGTGCTGTGGACGATCGTCACCAGCAGCGCCCCCAGGGCGCCCGGAAGGAGAGCACATGGCTCGCATCGTCGTCCTCGGAGGGACCGGCTACGCCGGCACCGGCATCGTCACGGAGGCCGCATCGCGCGGCCACGACGTCCTCTCCGTCTCCCGCACCGCCCCGGCCTCGCTCCCGGAGGGCGCCGCGCACCGCGCCGGCGACCTGCGCGACGAGACCCTCCTCCAGGAGGTCACCAAGGGGGCCGACGTCGTCATCGCCGCCTCCGCACCCCGCGGCGACCTCGCCGAGCCCGGCACGCTCCGCGCCGCCTACGCCGCCGCGGCACGCATCGCGGGTGAGCAGGGCGCACGCTTCGGCGTCGTCGGCGGCGCCGGCTCCACCTTCGTCGCCGAGGGCGGCCCGCGGGTCCAGGACACCCCCGACTTCCCCGAGGCCTTCAAGCCCGAGGCGAAGGAGCTCACCGACGTCCTCGCCGACCTCCGCGAGGACACGACCGGCCTCGACTGGTTCTTCGTGAGCCCCGCAGGCGGCTTCGGCGCCTACGCGCCGGGCGAGCGCACCGGCACCTACCGCGTGAGCGACGATCTCCTGCTCGTGGACGAGACCGGCAACTCGGCGCTCTCCGCGGAGGATCTCGGCGTCGCCTTCGTCGACGAGGTCGAGAAGCCCGCGCACCACCGCGCCCGCTTCCACGTCGCCTACTGAGCGGTCAGCAGGGCCCGGCCCGGGAGTGAGACCGGTGGCTCACCGGAACCGCTCCCGGGCCCCGCAGCCCGCCCCGTAGAATCACCTCCCGTGGCTCTCTCTATCGGAATCGTCGGACTGCCCAACGTCGGCAAGTCCACCCTCTTCAACGCCCTGACCCGCGCGGAGGTCCTCGCCGCGAACTACCCGTTCGCCACGATCGACCCGAACGTCGGCGTCGTCCCGCTCCCGGACCCGCGGCTCGCGCAGCTCGCCGGCATCTTCGGCAGCGAGAAGATCGTGCCCGCGACCGTCTCCTTCGTGGACATCGCCGGCATCGTCAAGGGCGCCAGCGAGGGCGAGGGCCTCGGCAACAAGTTCCTCGCCAACATCCGCGAGGCCGACGCGATCTGCCAGGTCACCCGCGCCTTCGCCGATCCCGACGTCACCCGTGTGGACGGCTCCACCGACCCGTCCGGCGACATGGAGATCATCACCACCGAGCTCATCCTCGCGGACCTCCAGACCATCGAGAACGCGCTGCCGCGGCTCGAGAAGGAGACCAAGCGCGGCGTCATCGAGGCGAGCGTCCTCGAGAACGTGACGAAGGCGCAGACGCTGCTGGAGACCGGCGTGACCCTCTTCCAGGGTGCCGAGCAGGCCGGCATCGAGGTCGCCGAGCTGCGCGAGCTGCAGCTCATGACCGCCAAGCCCTTCATCTACGTCTTCAACACCGACGAGGAGGGCCTCGCCGACACCGCCTCCCAGGACGCGCTGCGCAAGCTCGTCGCCCCCGCCGAGGCGATCTTCCTCGACGCCAAGTTCGAGGCGGAGCTCATCGAGCTCGACGAGGACGAGGCCAAGGAGATGCTCGCGTCCACCGGCCAGGAGGAGTCCGGCCTGGACCAGCTCGCCCGGGTCGGCTTCCAGACCCTGGGCCTGCAGACCTACCTCACCGCCGGCCCCAAGGAGTCCCGCGCCTGGACCATCCCGCAGGGCGCGACCGCCCCGCAGGCCGCCGGTGTCATCCACAGCGACTTCGAGCGCGGCTTCATCAAGGCGGAGATCGTCTCCTTCGACCACCTCATCGAGGCCGGCTCCATGGCCGAGGCCAAGGCCAAGGGCTGGGTCCGCATGGAGGGCAAGGAATACGTCATGAAGGACGGCGACGTGGTGGAGTTCCGTAGCGGACTAACCTCTGGGGGTAAGAAGTGAGCAACTGGGATGCCGCGACATGGTCGCAGGTCGTTATCGCGGCGGTGGGTCTCGTCGTGGCTCTCGCCGCTACAGCCGTTGCGTGGTGGACTTACCGCTTCACGATCATCTCGCAACCGATCGAAGTGCTGATTCGTAGGGCAACTCGACCCTCGCCCGTGGGCACTGTTCCAATGGTGATCGAGTGTGCCTCACCGAACATGTATGTTCATCAAATCTGGTCGCCGTCGTGGGATGGTGGAGATGCCGATTCGGTACCTGAAGTGGTCGGGTTCGACGCTCAGGCTCTCGTAGGCGGAGATATCCGTGGGTTCACCGTGGTCGTCCCGGACGGCGTGACGGCATTCGACTTGACTGTTACCGCGTCGGTTACGAAGAGGACCGCCCGCAGGAACGTGCCAATTCCGATGCCGACGTTCTCCGTTGAGGCTGGTGGTTCCCTGTGATCTCAAGACGAGTGGACGGCGATGTGGCGGAGTTCCGTAGCGGACTAACCTCTGGGGGGAAGAAGTGAGCGACGCTGCTGTCAGCGACAGTGCAAAGGGAGACGACCCCGACCTAGGCGTTCTCGAAACTGGGAACGAAGACAGAGGGCCCGAGACGCCGAGTCAACGCCGCTCCTCTCTCGTAATCGATGCTGTGCGTATCCGCAACTTTAAACGGATAAGAGAGTCGCGCATTGAGTTGGGGCCGATCACCTATCTGGTTGGAGGGAACAATTCGGGAAAAAGTAGCGTTCTGCAGGCAATCCATACTGCGGTGAGTTGCGCGCAAGCTTCCGTGGAGTTAGGGCAGCAAGTTATCGCTGAAGCAAGCTTGCGCTATTCTCCAGTAGCCGAGTTCTCCCTTCTTGGACATGGTGCGCAGTACTCAAACCGGGGTGACGGACTCCGGGGTTCCGTACTCTTTGAGGGAACGCCGATGGATAGTGACGTCACGTCGGAGTATCGAATTGAGATGTACAAAGCGCGGAACCATAACAATGTAGGTGTTGATAGATCTGGCACGTCGGCAGGGTTCGGCCAAGTCATTAGCGATCCTAAGAAGCTCTTTAGCGTCTATGTTCCCGGATTGGCAGGGGTTCCTCATCGGGAGGAGATGAGTGGATATGCCGCCGTATTCCGCAAGGCCGCAAGCGGTGACGCGAATCTCGTTTTTCGCAACATTATTCGCCTCCTTGCCGATCGCGGCCTCTTGGGGGGACTCGAAGATATGCTCGAGTCTGTTCTAAGGATTCCAGTTTCGTTCCTGGTTAGATACGATCCGGATCGCGACCTTTATGTGGACGTGCGGCTCGCCACGGGTGAATCCGTGCCAGTAAGAGATCATCTGCCGGTAGACCTGTGGGGGACCGGGATTTTGCAGATAACGCAAATATTTGCGTACGTGCTTCTCTTTAGGCCAGCCCTCTTGCTTGTTGATGAGCCGGACAGCCACCTACACCCGTCTCGCCAGAAGGCGTTGGGCGTAGCGCTCGAACGTATCGCCGTAGATTTTGAATGTAAGGTTATTGTTAGTACCCACAGCCGGCACCTAATTACGGGTGCGTCCGATGCTGTTAAAGTTGTGTGGATGAAAGACGGCGAAGTGGAGGCTGATAATCAGCGAGGTCTCACCGCGCTCCTAATGGATCTCGGCGCGCTCGATCAACTAGATCTAAATAGTCGCGTAATCCTCTGTACTGAGGATGAGGATCCCTGGGCCATGCGACTGGCGTTACGTGAAGCCGGGTACTCCGAGGATGACGTAAAGATTGCTTCGTTCAATGGGCTTGGCAATAAGTACACAGCTGAGGCTTTCCACGAGATGTCTGAAATGATGGCGGTGTCGCCGCGAGTTATTGTCCACCGAGATCGAGACTTTCTCACTGCTGCTGAGGTGGAAGAGTGGTCGCGTGTCTTCGACGATCGAGGCATCGAGGTCTTCTGCCCGGCTCTGTGCGATACGGAGGCTTATCACGCGACAGTTGAGCACATAGTGGCCGCGACTGGCCTTGCCGTTGAAGAGGCTATAAGAATCCGTTCTGAGGTTCTCGGCGAGTGGCTTCCGCAGTTGAGGACTAAGCATCGAGACAAGCGTCGCGTGGTAAACAGGGAATACGTAGACGGTGGGGCCCCTCGTACCGATGATTTATGGCCGGATGGCGCAGAGCCGACGGAAGACATGCTTTACGGAAAGCTGTTGCTTACGCAAGTACAGAAGCGCCTTAGGGAACTTGGACATCTTGATAAGTCGCAATCTCTCCGTGATGTCGCAAGTAATTCGCTCGCTGGTGAGCTGAAGGCTTTCCTGTTGCAAGACGAAGATGCTGACGGAATGTGACTATAGGCGATGCCGGCTACCCAAATCTGGTTCGGCTCGAGCGCGATGAGCTTCCGCTCGACGAGGTCAGACGTGGATCGGGCGCTCACCCGCGCAGTGGCGCTGGCCAACTGAGGCCGCGATCCCGCGACCGGCCGTCCATGGACAGCGGCACAGCTTCGCTGCCCTCTTCCTGTCCGAGGCCGAAGCTGAGCTGCCCAGCACCGCCCAGGCGATAGCCCATGGAGGCGGCCCTTCGGCCGACATCGTGAAGAAGTGCACCATTCAGGTCCCTGGCAGCAGGTACCAAAGCGGGGGCTGCTGCACGGATAGGTGACAGTTGTGGTGTTAGGCCGCGAGGGCCGCGGCGGGGTTCATGATGGTCTCGTATTCGATGGGGGTCAATCGGCCCAGGCGGGCCTGTCGGCGGCGTCGGTGGTAGGTCCGCTCGATCCAGGTGATGATCGCGATGCGCAGCTCTTCTCGGGTCCGCCACCGCTTGCGGTCCAGGACGTTCTTCTGGAGCAGCGCGAAGAAAGACTCCATCGCAGCGTTATCGCTGGCAGCGCAGACTTGGCCCATCGATCCGACGAGGTGATGGCGGTTCAGAGCGTGCGCGAACTTCCGTGACCGGAACTGAGATCCGCGGTCCGAAGCACGATGCAACCAGCCGCGTCGCGACGCCTGGATATCGCGTTGTCCAGGGCGTTCACCGCGAGACGAGCCTTCATCCTGTCACTGATCGAGTAACCGACAATCCGGCCGGAGAAGACGTCCTTGATCGCGCACAGGTAGAGCTTGCCCTCATCGGTCCTGCGCTCGGTGATGTCAGTCAGCCACAGTTCGTTGACATCATCGGCGGTGAAGTCCTGCTTCACGAGGTCATCGTGAACGGGCGGCCCGGGGCGCTTCCCGTTCTTCCCGCGCTTCTTCCCGAGCACCGACCACCACAGGTCGTCCCGGCAGATCCGCCACGCGGTCCGTTCACACATCACCTCGCCAGCGGCGCGAGCCTCCTCAACGAGAAACCTCGATCCGAACTCGGGGTCGTCGCGATGCGCGTTGAACAGGGCGTTCGCGCGGTATGCCTCGGCGAGCTCCGCGGTGGTCACCCCCTGATTCCGCCAGCCGTAGTAGGGCTGGCGGGAGAGCTTGAGGACCCGCAAGGACTCCGAGAAGGGGATCCCGTCGGCGGCGAGCTCGCTCACGAGCGGGTAGAACCTTTTCCCGGCAGGTTCGCCTGCGAGAGGTAGGCGGCAGCGCGGCGCAGGACCTCGTTCTCCTGCTCGAGCAGGCGCACCCGGCGCTTGAGCTCTCTCGTCTCGGCAGCGTCCTCCCGGGACCTGCCAGACCGGTTGCCGTCGTCGATGTCGGCTTGGCGGATCCACTTGTGCAGCGTCATCTCGTGGACGCCAAAGTCCTTCGCGATCTGCGCGAGCGTGACGCCGTCCTCACGGGACCGGGCCACGCGCACGACGTCTTCGCGGAACTCCTGGGGGTACGGAGCGGGCATGGTGCACATCCTTCCAGGCCGCCCAACGGGCAAGCCAGATCGGATGTCACCTATCCGTGCAGCAGTCCCGACCTCGCATAGGCCTCGGCCGCCTCCCGCTGCCGATCGACGCCGAGTTGCTCGCCGGTCAGGTCTCGGCTGATCCTGAGGTAGAGCGCCGCTGTCGTCATACGTCGATCATAGGTTGGTCGGTTACGGAACATAGCGAGGTCTCGTTGCGTGGTCGGCGCTTCCGCCGAAGTTCCGTCGCCGCGGGGTTTCTGACCTGCGGTGCTGCTCAGTCGGCAGCAACTTCGAGTGCCGTCAGAGGGCGTTTAAAGCCGCGACTGCCTCTGAACTGTCGGTGCCTGCTGGCACCATGCCGAGTGAGCCGGGAATCTCCGGACGACTGATACCGGGAGGATCCCATGGCGCAGCGCGCATTCGTCAGCTTCGACTACGACAACGATGCCCGACTCAAGGACCTGCTCATCGGCCAGTCGAAGCTGCCGGACTCGCCCTTCGTGATTCATGACTGGTCGCTCAAGGAGCCCTCGAGCGACTGGAAGGCCCGAGCCCGCCGTCAGATCAGGTCCAGTGGCCTCGTCATCGTGCTCTGTGGCACGCACATGAACACGGCGACCGGCGTCTCTGTCGAGCTGAAGATCGCGCAGGAGGAAGGTGTTCGGTACTTCCTCCTGGCCGGCTACGAGGGCTCGACGAAACCCCTCGGGGTGAAGCCCGATGACAAGCTCTACAAGTGGACCTGGGACAACCTGAAGGCACTTGTCGGCGGTGCGCGTTGACCACGAGTTGGTCACTCGACCCTCGGGTCATGGAGTCCTACAAGCTTGCCGTCGAGATGGCTGATCGACTGTCGGCTCGACGAGCTGTGGCCAACGCCTTCTTTCTCACTGTCAACACCACCCTCGTCGCCGTCGTCGGCCTGCGGCCAGCGGGATCCGGCTCAGTAATCCCGTCCGTAGCCGTCTGTCTCGCCGGCATCGTGGTCGCCGCTTGCTGGTGGTTCCTGCTCCAGAACTACCGTCGCCTCAGTGAGGCCAAGTTCGTCATCATCAACAGGATCGAGGATGAGCACCTCCCAGTAAAGGTGTTCAAGGACGAGTGGACATATCTGGAGGGCGACGAACCGCCAGTAGGTCGAGCGGCCAAGGTGAGGGCCGGATTCAAGCAGCTCGGCAGCATCGAACGTCTCGTGCCGATCGTGTTCGCTCTGTTGTATGTCGCGCTCCTGGTCGGCAGGCTGGCCTCATGACCACGTACTTGGAGCGAGATGCCGAACTGATCCGGCAGCATCTTCCGGCAGGAACCGACGTACCGGAGAACTCCGAAGAGCTCTTCCTGATGTATGCGATCCTTCTGCGTGCCAAGGGGGCTGAGACGCAGGCATCGGACGTCCATGACGCTTGGTCGGCCTGGATGATCGGTCTCGACCCAGGTCACGAGTCGATCTTGCCCTTCGATGAGCTCGATGCTGGGATTCGCGGTGAGGATAGCTCGTTCCTGGCCGCGATCAGGGCGGCAGCCCGCGCTTAGCCGGCCTGTCTACAGGGCGTGTCGAGCGCCCGCTGCCCAGAGGTTGATTGGCTGCGAAACGTGGTGGAGTTCCGCTTCAACGTGTGATCAGCTCCTTCGATCCTTGGTCGGGTCATCGCCCCGGTCGCCTCGTGAAGAGGTAGCCGGGGCGATGTCGTTCCGCGGGGGGATCGGCCCCTGGCGACGCCGCCCGCCCCGCGCTATCATCACTGATAGCAATGGAGGTGGTCCACGATGTCATCCATCATCGTGCGCGGTCTCGATGACCACGTGAAGCAGCAGCTCGCATCGCAGGCGAAGGAGCACGGGCGGTCCATGGAGGCCGAGGTCCGCGACATCCTCACGAAGGCCGCTCGACGGCCGCACATCGGCATGGCTCTTCTGTCTGCGGCACGGGATGTCGAAGGGGTTGACGAGTTGCCGATTCCGACGCGCGATGATGTCGCACGGGCGGCGGGCCTCGAATGATCGTCCTCAACACGAACGTCATCTCGGAGATCTTTCGGCCCTCCCCGGAGCCTCGTGTCGTCGAGTGGCTTGTGTCCTTGACGGGCGACGTCGCGATCACTTCCATCACTCTCGCGGAGTTGCTTGCCGGTGTGCGCAGGCTCCCGAACGGCCAACGCAAAGACGAGCTGGCGCAGAGGATCGATGAAGCGGTAGCGCCGTACCGGGGGAGCCGGTCGGTGCTCGCCTTCGATGATGACGCGGCGGAGCGATACGCGGAGGTGCTCGCGTCGCGTGAGGCAGCAGGCGCGCCGGTCAGTACCGCCGACGCCCAGATCGCCGCGATCTGCCTGGCGAACGGGGCCACCTGCGCTACGCGCAATGTGAAGGACTTCCAGCACACCGGCGTCGAACTGGTGGACCCATGGAAGGTGGACGCGTGAAGCGTCATTCGATCGAGGTCCTCGCCCACCAGGAACTCACTGAGGCCGATCTGGGTGAACTTCGGCTGCTCTTCGACAACGAGTACCTTGATCTCCGCCGACGCAAGAGGGATGCGTCACGGGCGCGAACTCATGAGACGGGCAGCGCAATCGATGCGCGATCGCGGTCGCCTCGCGTTCGGCTACTCGGGCTGTCGAGAGCAAGTCGTCCCGTTCCACGAGTCATGTGGTTGGAAGAGGATCCTTGCTCGCGAGACGTCGATCGGGCGTGATGGCGAATCTGTCGTGGACGAGCTCGGCCCGCCGATCCTCATCCTGCCAATCGCCCCGCTCGAGACATGGCCTGACGGAGACGTCGACCTGCGCGGGCGGGCTGGGTAGTCGCTGACTGCAGATGGTTCTCCGTGCCGGAACGCGGTGGACGAGCTCTCCGGTCGGAGCGGGATGCCGGTGCGGGGTGTGTCCGCTGGCATGCGCGCGGCCACGCCGGCGGTGTCGCGCGCGATCACCGTCAGAACAGGGGCCACGGCACCGCCGGCATCTCACCGCTCGGGGCCGGGAAACGGGCGTCCGCCCGGAGTCGGGTGCACCGCTCGGCGAGCGCGGCGAGCTCCTCGGTGGCGATCAGGTCCGCGAGGCGCCGGCCGAGCTCGCCGTGCAGCGCGCCTGCGACGCGTTCGATGCCGTCCCGCTCCTCGGGGGTCAGCGCCTCTCCCAGCCAGCCCCACAGGACCGTGCGCAGCTTGTCCTCCGCATGGAAGGTGAGGCCGTGGTCGACGCCGTGGCGGTGCCCGTCGGCCATGGCGAGGACGTGGTCGCCCTTGCGGTCGGCGTTGTTGACGATCACGTCGAACACCGCCATGCGTCGCAGCGCAGGCGTGTCCTCATGGACCAGGGTGATCCTCTGCTCGTCCTGGTCGAGGCCGTCGAGAACGCTCCGCCATCCCGTGGCGGGCACCTGGTCCGTCGGGATCAGGTCCACGGCGCGCTGGTCGCGGTCCTCTTCCTGCCAGAGCTGCACCATCCCTTCGCCGAACGGGCCGTCGCGTAGCCAGGTGCGCGGCACGATGTCCCAGCCGAGGGTCTCGGAGACGAGGTAGGCGGCCCTCTCGCGGCGTGCCAGGGTGCCGCCGGGGAAGTCCCGGAGCGGCGCCTCGCCCGCCACGGGTTTGTAGACGACCACCGCGTCACCGATGCGGGCCAGGAACGTCGCGTTCGATGCCGTCGTGAGGCGACCGGTGAGCACCAGTTCGCCGGTCACCAGATCCGCCGCGGGCATCAGAAGTCGGGGATGATGCAGGTGTGTCCATCGGGGTCGATGGGATGGCCGCAGAGCGTGCACAGCGGACGCCCGGCGTCCACGATCTCGCGGGTGCGCTGGGTGAATGCCCGGGCGGCGCCGACCGGGATCCGCACCCGCAGCATCTCGGACTCCGCCGCTCCGGCCTCGTCGGGCTCGACGTCGTCGGCGGGGAGCGGCTGCGCCTCGATGATCAGCTGGGTCGTGGTGGGGTCCCAGCCGATGCCGATGGTCCCGGCCCGGAACTGCTCCTGGACGACGTCGAGCGGATCGTTGTCGACGAGCTCGACGGGCGTGCCGGTGGGCACGCTGAAAGGGTTGCCCTCGACGGCGCGGAGCTGGTCGAGGACCTCGTCGACCTTCATCGCGAGCAGTGCGGACTGCTCCTTCTCGAGGGCGATGCTCATGATCTGCGCCCCGGTGCGCACCTGGAGGTAGAACGTCCGGGCACCGGGACGCCCGAGGGTCCCGATGACGACCCGGTCCGGCCAGTCGAACGCATGGAGATGTGCGGGCACGTCGGTCATGTGACGATCCTAGGCCCGGGGCCATCGGCGGTGGGAGCGCCTGCACCGCCGCCCACCGGTGCATCGCCGGAGGGGACGCTCTTCGCGAGCCAGGAGAGATCCCCGGAGTCGGTGCTGGTCGCCCAGACCCTCGGCCTGCTCGCCCCGTAGGTCACGATCGACACCGAGGCGGGCCCCACCTCGAGCCGCTGGAACATGTCCAGGTGCATGCCGAGCGCATCGGCCAGGACCGACTTGATGATGTCGCCGTGGCTCACCGCCACCCACACCGCCCCCGGACCGTGCTCGGCCTCGACCGCTGCATCGTGGCGACGGATCGCGGCGACCGCCCTGCTCTGCATACCCGCCAGGGATTCACCGCCGGGGAAGATGACCGCGGAGGGCTGCGCCTGCACGGTCCGCCACAGATCCTCCGTCGCGAGATCCGTGAGTCGGCGCCCCTGCCACCGGCCGTAGTCGCATTCCGTGAGATCGACGTCGACCGAGGTGGGCGGGGCGCCCGTCTGTCGATCCACGATGGCCCGGGCGGTCTCCGCACAGCGATCCAGGGGGCTCGACACCACCGCTGACACGGGCACGGCCGCGATCCTGTCCCCGGTCCGCGCCACCTGGTCCCGCCCCAGATCGTCCAGGCCGACACCGGCCATCCGACCCGCCAGCAGTCCCGTCGCATTGGCCGTGGTGCGACCGTGTCGCACGAGGAGAACCGTCGCCATGCCTCCAGCCTAGCGATGTGGTCGAGGCCCGCGTCACCGTCTGCTCGTCAGCCCGGGGAGATGGCCCCGTCCGCGTCGCCCGGCCGGGACGGTGCGTGGATCGCGCACTTCTCGCTCGACCCTGCCGGCGCCGCGCGCTCCGGGTCGTCGCCCACCGTGAGCCAGGCGAGGGACTCCTGCGGCCTCGGTGCCGGGCGGGAGTCCGCTGCCGCGCGCGGGGCGCCGATTGCGTGGTGCGTTCATCCCCTTCCGCGCACCATCCGCAGCTCCGTGCCCACCGGATCCTCCTTGCGGGCTCCGTCGGGGCGGAAGCCCTGCCGCTCGTAGAAGCGGATCACCCGTGCGTTCCCCTCGAGCACCCACAGGGAGGCGGGGCCGTCGCCGATCGCGGTGCGCAGCAGCGCATGGCCCAGTCCGATGCCGTACACCTCCGCACGCACGTAGAGCGCCATCAGCTCCCGCTCCGGGAGACCGCCGTCGGGGTCGTCCCGAACCGCGCCGGCGATGGCGAATCCGAGCAGTCGCTCGCCCGTCCCCTCCGCGACGAGCACGGTGTTCGGGGTGGTCGCGATGTTCTCGCGCCAGCGCTGCGCCCGGGCCTCCGGGTCCGCGCGCCGCGCGGCGAGCACCTCGGAGGCGATGAGCCCCGTGTACGCCTCGTCCCAGGCGTCGAGGTGGAGGGCCGTCAGGGCGACGGCGTCCTCGGGGCGCGCGGGTCGGATCGGCGGGAGCGCGGTGATCCGCGCCGCGGAGCCGGCGGACGGGGACTCGGCGGCGGGGCAGTGGCGCAGGCACAGCAGCCGCGGCCGCTCGTCCCATCCCGGGACCAGGGCGAAGCCGCGGGAGCGGTACAGGCCGATCGCGCGCTCGCGCCAGTCCCAGACGGTGAGCGTGACGGGGAGCGGCCCGGCGGCCTCGATGGCGGCGTCGAGCAGAGCGGATCCCACGCCGCGGCCCCGCACGGAGGGGGAGGCCCACAGGCGCTTGATCTCGAGCGATCCCTCCCGCGGTGCGAGCACGACGATCCCGATGATCGCCCCGGGACGCGCCTCGCCCCCGCCTGCCGCCGTCGTCCCACCGTGATCCTCCTCCGGCGCGAGCTCGGCGACGAGGACCCGGCAGCCGGCGAGCGCCCGCGCCGGGTCCTCGACCTCGGCGCGGTACCGCTCGGGCAGCGCGTCATCCGCCCCCGTCGAGGGGCTCACACCGTGCGCGCGCTTCTCCTCCTCGGTGCCGGAGAGGTACGCCCGCAGCGCCTCCCCGATCGCGGGGAGATCGGCGGGGTGGGCCTCGCGGATCCGGGCTCGGCCGGGCAGGATCGTCATCGCCCCATCCTCCCGCGCGGGCCGGTGCCCGACGAGCAGGCGCGCTCGCCGGGTGCACCTCGCAGGGACTCCCACGGAGCAGGATCCCGCCCCTACGGTGGGCGCATGACCTCGAAGGAGACCGCCCGGGAGTTCCTGATCTCCCGCCGCGCACAGATCACCCCGGCGCAGGCCGGGCTCCCGGACCGCGACGAGGAGCGACGCGTCCCGGGACTGCGCCGAGAGGAGGTCGCCGAGCTGGCCGGGGTGAGCACGGGCTACTACACCCGGCTCGAGCGCGGGGAGATCGGCGGCGCCTCACCGGGCGTCCTCGACGCGATCGCCCGTGCGCTGCAGCTGACGGAGGTCGAGCGGGAGCATCTCGAGGATCTCGCCCGTCGGCCGTCGGGCAGCGGCACCCGCGCGGTCGACGACGGGGCGGGAGAGGTGCCGGAGCGGCTGCGGCGACTCGTCGAGCGGATCGCCGTCCCCGCGATCGTGCAGACCCCACGGCTCGACCTCGTCGCCGCGAACGGCCCCGCCCGCCTGCTCTTCGCGCCGGTGCTCGAGGACGACCGCGTAGCGAACTTCGCCCGCTTCAACTACCTCGATCCTCGGGCACGCGACTTCTACGCGGACTGGCCGCTCGCCCGCCGCACCGGAGCCGCGATCCTCCGCCGTGAGGCGGGCCGAGACCCGCTGGACGAGGAGCTCACGGCGCTGATCGGTGAGCTCTCGACCCGCAGCCCGTTGTTCCGCGAGGACTGGGCCCGACGGGACGTGCACGAGCACCGCACCGGGACGAAGCGCTTCGTGCACCCGCAGCTGGGCCCGCTCACCCTGGACTTCGAGGTCCTCGAGAGCCCCGGCGACCCGACCCACCGGCTCGTCACCTACAGCCCCCGGCCCGGCACCGCGGACGAGGAGCGCCTCCTCGGCCCCGGCCCCTCGGGCACGGCGCCCCACCACCCCTGACCCCACCCCCGGTCCGGACGGGATCCGCGACCACCACCCTGATCGGAGAACAGCATGAAGATCGTCGTCATCGGCGGATCCGGCCACATCGGCACCTACCTCGTCCCCCGGCTCGTGCGCGCGGGCCACGAGGTCGTCAGCATCACCCGCTCCGGCGGCACCGGGTACCGGGACTCCCCGGAGTGGGAGCAGGTGACGCACCTCGCCGCGGACCGCGAGCAGGGGGACGCCGACGGCAGCTTCGGCCGGACCGTCCTCGCCCAGGCCCCCGACGTCGTCATCGACCTGGTCTGCTTCACCCTCGACTCCGCGACCGCACTCGTGGAGGCGCTCCGCGGGGAGGTCGCCCACCTGATCCACTGCGGCTCCATCTGGCGCCACGGGGCCAGCCGCAAGCTCCCCATCACCGAGGACTCCGACTCCGCGGGCGCCCCGTTCGACGAGTACGGCCGGCAGAAGGCCGCCATCGCCCGGATGCTCGAGGAGGAGACGGCCCGCGGCGGCCTCGTGACGACCTCGATCCATCCCGGGCACATCGTCGGCCCCGGCTGGCACCCCACGGGGCCGCTCGGGAACCGGGACCCGGAGTCCTGGCGGATCCTCTCCCGCGGAGGAGCGCTGCGCGTCCCGGGCAGCGGAGCGGAGACGATGCACCACGTGCACGCGGACGACGTCGCCCAGGTCTTTCAGCGCGCACTCGACCGCCGCGACGCGGCCGCGGGGGAGTCCTTCACCGCGGTCGCCCCGACCGCGCTCTCGGTGCGGGGCTACGTCGAGATCGCCTCCGGCTGGTTCGGTGCCGAGGCGAGCATCGAGCCCGTCACCTGGGAGGAGTTCCGCGCGACCGCGGAGGAGCACCACGCCGTCGAGAGCTGGGGGCACCTGCACCGCAGCCAGGTCTTCAGCATCGAGAAGGCGAGAACCCTGCTCGGCTACGCCCCTGCCTTCGAGCCGGACGCGGCGATCCTCGAGTCGGTGCGCCTGCTCATCGAGCGCGGGGAGCTCCCGGTCGAGGCACCGCTCCAGGCCTGACGGGACCGGCGGCGGGCACCTCAGCCCCGCAGGTGCTCCGCCGCGATGCGGGGTGAGCTGAGCACGGGCAGGCCGAGATCGGCGAGCAGCGGCTCCGCCCCGGCCATGCTCGCCTGCGCGAGCACGAGCACGTCGGCCCCCGAGGCGAGGCCGCTGGCGGCGGTGGCGATCGCGGCGAGGTAGCCCTCCTGGTCGCCCCGCTCGAAGAGCGGCCAGGCGTCCTCGGCGAGCACCAGCTCCACCTCGACCTCCGCCCCGGAGCGCGCCGCCTCCTCGAGCAGCAGCGCCCGCGTGGGCGCGAGGGTCGAGGCCAGCGCGGCGACGACGCCGATCCGTCGGCCGGCCCTGACGGCGCGTGCGGCCATCGGCCGGTCCACGCGGAACACCGGCACGCCCTGCGCGGCGCCGATGCTCTCGGCCACGTCGCCGATGCTCGAGCAGGTGCAGCAGATCGTCCCCGCACCCTGATCGCGCAGCTCCGTCATCCGCGCGGAGACCCGGTCCGCGACCGACTCGGCGCCGCGGGTGCGGGCGTCGGCGAGCAGGCTCTCGTCGACGAGATGGACAGCGCCCGTCGCCGGGTCGAGCTCGGCCAGGAGCGAGTCGAAGGTCGGCACGTGGACGGGGGAGGTGTGCAGGAATCCGGGGCGCGTCACCCGCGGATCATGGCACGCCCTCACCCCGGCCCACCGCGTCGTCCGCCGGCCCTCAGACGTACGGCCGGGTGATCAGCTCGAGGTAGTGGCCCGACGGGTCGAGCAGGTAGACGCCCCTCCCGTCGTGCTCGTGGTGGATCTCGCCCGGCCGGGACCGCTGCGGGTCCGCCCAGTGCTCCCGGCCGCTCGCGCGCAGCGCGGCGAGCACCCGGTCGAAGTGGGGTGGGGCACACACGGCACAGGAGGGGCGCGGATCAGGGAGCGACCAGGTCGCCGTCCCGGGATCAGCCCTCGTAGACCGTCTTCGCGAGGCGGAACGCCGCCCAGGCCTTGGGCCAACCGGCGTAGAACGCGGCGTGGGTGAGCACCTCCGCCATCTCCTCCGCGGTGACGCCGTTGGCCTTCGCGCGCTGGATATGGTGCTCGAGGGAGCCGTCCAGCACCCCGCTCGCCATGAGCGCGGTGACGGTGACGATGCTGCGCTCGCGCAGGGGCAGCTGCTCCTCGCGTGCCCAGACCTGTCCGAACAGGACGTCGTCGTTCAGCCCCGCGAACGTGGGGGCGAACTCCCCGAGCGCGTCCCGGCCTGCGGTGACCTTCTCCGCCATGGGTCTCTCCTTCGTGTGGTGGTGGTTGTTCCGAAGCGCCGTCAGGCGGTGGGCAGGGCGCCGTAGGCCTCGTCGGTGACGGGCTCGAGCCACTCGTTGCTCGGGTCCGCCCCCGGGGTGAGGAAGGCGAGGTGGCTGAACCACGAGCCGGCCTTCGCCCCGTGCCAGTGCTTCGTCCCCTCGGGGACCCGCACGACGGAGCCGGGCTCGAGGCTCACGGGCTCCTCGCCCTCGGCCTGGTACCAGCCGCTGCCCGCCGTGCAGATGAGGATCTGGTCGCCGCCGCCCCCGGTGGCGTGGTGGACGTGCCAGTTGTTGCGGCAGCCCGGCTCGAAGGTCACGTTGCTGACGGCGACGCTCCCCTCGGTGATGAGCGGGGCGAGGAAGCTCTGCCCGGTGAAGTACTCGGCGAAGGCGTCGTTCGGCGCGCCCGTCGGGAAGATCTGCTCGAAGTCCTGATCCGTCATCGATGCCTCCTGGGGTGGGATGGTGCGGTGGTCCGGATCCGACGGTAGGCGCGGGCCCGTCCTTGTGGGAGTCCCCGACAGCACCCCCATCGCTCCAGGGCCGCGCGATCAGGGGGGGCGTCAGGCGGGCAGCAGCCGGGGGACGAGCCGCACGAGCACGACCATCGCGATCAGCTCGACGAGGGTCTGCGTGACGACGACCAGCGGGGCGAGGTCGTAGGCCGCCGGCAGCGCGAGCACGAGCGGCAGCACCACGAGCGAGTTCCGGGTGACGCCGCTGAACACGACCGCCCGCCGCCCCGGCACGTCGAGTCCCGCCGCCCGGCCCGCGACCATGCCGATCGGCACCATCACCACGACGAACGCCACGAGCACGGGGACGGCGAGCAGCAGCGCGCCGATCCGCCCCGCGACCCCGGCGATCTGCGAGGCGACGACCACGGCGAGCGTCGCCATCATGAGCGGCACCATCGACGCGCTCGCGGCCGCCTCGACCCGCGCGCCGATCCGGGTCCTCGCCGCGGCGAGCTGGGTCAGGCCCGCCGCGAGCAGCGGCGCGACGATGAGCAGGGCGAAGGCCTCGAGGAACGGCCCGGGCTCGATCGAGCGGGCGAGCTCGCCGCCCGCGAACAGCCACAGCAGCGGCGGGAGCAGGAGCATCTGCGCGACCATGAGCACAGGGGAGGCGGCGAGCAGCCGCTCCCGGTCCCCGCCCGCGAGGCCCGCGAAGACGATCACGTAGTCGATGCACGGGGTGAGGAGCACGAACAGCACCCCGACCAACAGGGCGGGATCGTGCGCGACGACCCGCGAGAGCGCCCACACCACCAGCGGCACGATCAGCACGTTCACGCCGAGCGCCGCCGCGAGGAAGCGCAGGTCCCGCACCGCGGCGCCGATCCGCGCGAAGGGCACGCCGAGGAAGGTCGCGTACAGCAGCAGCGCGAGCACCGGCTGGATCGCGAGCTCCGCGGGGTGGGCGAGGGCGGGGACCAGCAGGCCGACGGCCGCGCCGATCGCGAGCGCCGCGAGGTACAGCGGCACCTGCCGCCGTTCGTGCCAGGGCATCGGGGTCGGCATCACCCCTCCTCGGTCCGTCCCTCGCGCACGAACGGTGGTCGTGACGTCCCTCCGACGGTAGCGGACCCCTGCGGCCCCCGCGCGCCCCGACCTGCACCCGGACGGTTCCCGGGGGCGGCCTCCGCCCGGTGCCGAGCCGGTCAGCTGCGGCCGGCGAGCACCCGCTCGAGCGGGATCCGGTCGTCCTGCCACGGGGTGAGCAGCCACACCACGAGGTAGGCGCCCGGCCCCAGCACGGGCAGGAGGAAGGACGCGAGCACCAGCAGGCGCACGAGCCACACGTTCAGCCCGGTCCTCTGCGCGATGCCGCCGCAGACGCCGCCCACGAGCCGGCGCGGCCCACGGCGGACGTCGAGACGGCGGATGGAGTCGAAGATTCCGTTCATGCGGTCGACGCTACGCGCGCCGCACGTCCCGCGCACCGGGGGCCGCCCCCGAGGTGGGCGGAGGAGAACCGCAGGGCTGCGGCGGGCGGATCAGAGGCCCTCGGGCAGCGGGTGCTCGCCCTTGATGACGAAGAAGGAGCCGCGGATCGTGCCCGCGAGCTTCGACTTCTGCCGGGCGAACTTGAAGGCGCCGAGCTCCTCGGGGACCTCCATGCCCTCGGAGAGCTTGAGGCCCACGGCGCGCTTGCCGCCCTCCTCGCGCGTCCACAGCACGTTCAGCGCGAGGCCGGACTCGTGGAAGACATGCACCCAGAGGATCCCCTCGACGTCGTTGACACTGACCTCGAGCGCGGGGGAGGCGATCACCATGTCCCGCTCGCTGCGCAGGATCTCCCGGACCCAGGCGAGGGTCTCCGGCGCCTCCGCGGCGGGCACGACGGTGAACGTGTGCTTGTACTTCGTGTGGAAGTAGCGGGCCTCGTTGGCGCGCAGGCCGGCGAGGGCCTCGGTGACGGGGGAGGACTCGAGGCCCTCGGTGGAGACATCGGTGAACGAGACGGCCTGACCAGGCATGGGACCTCCTTGGGACGGTGGGGGAAGCGTACGCTGAGCGCCGCCCGTCCGTCTGACAGTCCCCGAGGAGCCCCGCCGCGATGACCGATCCCGTGCCGCACGTCGTCCGCCGCGGGCAGGGGGCGCCACTGCTGCTCGTGCACGGCAACGAGGTGGACCACCGCTTCCTGCTCGACCTCGAGGACCTCTTCGACGAGAGCTCCCCGTGGGAGCGGCTGCACCTCGACCTCGCGGGCTTCGGCCGGACCCCGGCGCTGCCCGCGCCCGGCGGGCTGCCGCAGCTCGCCGACTGGCTGGACCGCGTGGCCGGCGAGCTCCTCGGCGGGCGACCCTTCGCGGTGATCGGCTCCTCGCTCGGCGGACTGCTCGCCCGGGACCTCGTCGCGCGCCGACCGGAGCGCTGTCTCGGCATCGCGCTGCTCGCGCCCGTGGTGGACCCGGTGCACGCCCGCCGCACCCTGCCGCCGGCCGAGGTGCTCGAGCGGGACGACGAGCTCCTCGGCTCCCTCGATCCCGAGGACGCCGCCCTCTACGCCGAGCTCGCCGTCGTGCCGTCGCGGGGGAACTGGGAGCGGTTCCGGGGCACGGCCCTCCCGGGCCTGCGCGCCGCGGATCGTGGAGCCGTCGCGCGCCTCGCTGCGGACTACTCCCTGCCCCGCCTTCCCGACGCCGCGGTCGAGGAGCTCGACGTCCCGGTCCTCCTGGCCATGGGGCGCCAGGACGCCGTCGTCGGCTATGAGGACCAGCTCGCCCTCGCGCGACGTCTCCCGCACGCCACGACCGCGGTGCTCGACCGTGCCGGGCACAACCTCCACCTCGACCAGCCGAGCGCGGTGCGGGACCTGCTGCGCCACTGGCTCGCGGCCGTCGGCGAGCCGCCCCGGCCTGCGGCGTCCGTCGGCATGTCGTCGAGCGGAGCGTTGACCTCGGCGCCCGCGACGCTCCGCCGCCTGCGCCGCGCCGACGCCCCGGACGTCCTCGCCGCCTTCGCCTCGCACCCCGACATGGCCCGCCAGGGCACGGTGCGCAGCCCGGAGGAGGCGGAGCGGTACGTGGCCCGGCTCCTCGACGCCGGGGCCGACGGGCGCCCCTCCGTGCACGAGGCGTGGGTGATCGCCGAGGAGGGGAGGGTCGTCGGCCTCGTCGGCGTCACGGTCGACGAGGCCGAGCGCAGCGGATGGTTCTGGTACTGGCTGCACGCGGAGGCCCGCGGTCGCGGGCTCATGGCCCGCGCGGCGGCCACGGTCGCGCAGTGGGCGCTCACCGATCGGGGTCTCGAGCGGCTCGAGCTCGGGCACCGCGTGGACAATCCCGCCTCGGGGGCGGTGGCCCGCGCCGCCGGCTTCGTCCCGGAGGGGACCGAGCGCGGGAAGTTCCTCATCGACGGCGCGCGGGTCGACGTGCGCACCTACGGCCGGCTGCGCACCGATCCGTTGCCCGCCGTCGAGCCGCTTCCCCTGGACCCCGGGCCGAGCGGTGACTCGTAGGATCGACGGGCACAGCATGGCGACGGGAGCGGAGGGCGTGATGGCGGTGGACGCGGAGGGTGAGGCCCTGAAGGACCCGCTGGCCCTCGAGAGCCAGGTGTGCTTCGCGCTGTCCCTCGCCTCGCGCAGCGTGATCGCCGCCTACCGGCCCGTGCTCGAGCCGCTGCACCTCACGCACCCGCAGTACCTCGTGATGCTCGCGCTGTGGGAGCGGGCGCCGCTCTCGGTCAAGGGGCTGAGCGGCCTCCTGCACCTCGAGCCCGCGACGCTCTCCCCGCTCATCAAGCGGCTCGAGGCCCTCGGCTACGTGCTGCGCACCCGGGACAGCGCGGACGAGCGCTCCCTCGCGATCGTGCTGACCGACGAGGGTGCGGCGCTGCGTGCGGAGGCGGAGAAGATCCCCGCGACGATGATGCGCCGGCTGCGCATGGACGAGCAGGAGCTCATGGCACTGCACGCAAGCATGATGAAGCTGATCACCGTCGCGCTCGAGGACGAGGAGCCCGGCGTCTGACCGACGTCGCCGACGGGACGGGGATCACTCCGAGGCAACTAGTTAGTGCACTAAGCGTTCGCGTACAGTTCCTGGGGTCGGCCGACGGCCGCCACCACGAGTCCCGCCGACCCAGGAGAACGCACCGTGAGCATCCCCGGCCTCGTCATGACCATCGTCTCCGGGATCCTGCTGTTCCTGGGCTCCGTGTGGATCTACTCCACCACCATGACCTTCGGCCGCAGCCGCGCCTCGAGGGCCGCGATCGCCATGGTCTCCGTCGGCGTCGTGCTCGGGACCGTCGGCGTCTTCCTCCTGCTGGGCTGACCGGCGCGGCCCGGGCGAGTGCGGCTCAGCGCCGTCGCCGCCAGGCGCTGACCCGGCACCGGCCGTCCTCGTCCGAGCCCGCGGCGAGCACCGTGCCGTCCTCGCGGCAGGCGACCGAATGCCGCCGCCCCGCGTCGATCACGGCCCGGTGCACGTCGATCAGTCGTCCCACACGCCGGAGCTGCCCCGGCGGTGCGAGCCCAGCAGGTGTGTGTCCACGATGCCCACGGCCTCCATGAGCGCGAACATCGTCGTGGGGCCGACGAAGGCGAAACCCTCCTTCCGCAGCCGCTTCGACAGCGCCACGGACTCCGGGGAGCGGGTCGGGACCTCCGCCGCGGTGCGCGGGCGCGGTGTGTCCTCCGGGCGGTAGGACCACACGAGGTCCACGAGGCCGCCCCGCTCGCGCAGATCGAGCGTGGCGCGGGCGTTCGTGATCGTCGCCGTGATCTTCGCGCGGTTGCGCACGATCCCGGCGTCGGCCAGCAGGCGCTGCTCGTCGACCTCGTCGAAGTGCGCGACGACCTCGGGATCGAAGCCCGCGAAGGCCTCGCGGAAGGCGGGGCGCTTGCGCAGGATCGTCGCCCACGAGAGCCCCGCCTGGAACGCCTCGAGGCTGATCCGCTCGTACAGGCCCTGCTCGTCGCGCACGGGCATGCCCCACTCGGTGTCGTAGTAGGCCTGCAGCAGGGGATCCGTCGCCGCCCAGGCAGGGCGCGCGAGGCCGTCCTCGCCGAGGACCGTCCCGGCGTCGTGGGCGGTGTCGGTATCGGGGGTGCTCATGCGGTCCTCTCGAGGGCGAGCAGGGTGGTCTTCGCGTCGGGGCCGCCCACGTAGCCGCCGGGGGAGCCGTCGCCGCGCAGCACACGATGGCACGGGACGACGATCGGCAGCGGGTTCGTCGCACAGGCGGTGCCCACCGCGCGCGAGGCCCGCGGGTTCCCCACCTGCGCGGCGACCTGCCCGTAGGAGAGCGTGCTGCCGTAGCCGATGCTCGGCAGGAACTCCTGGACCTCGAGGCGGAAGCCGCGGGACAGCGCATGGTCCAGCGGCAGGTCGAAGCCGCGCCGGCGGCCCGCGAAGTACTCCTCGAGCTCGCGGGCCGCGCCGTCCAGCCGTGCCGGGGCCCGAAGGATCCGGGGGCTGACCTTCGTCGCGACCGTCTCGAGCACGGCGTCGAAGTCCTCGCGCTCGAAGGCGATGCGCACGAGGCCCCGCTCGGTCGCGGCGAGCAGCAGCGGGCCGACGGGGGAGTCGACGGTGCGGGTCGCGACGTCGAGCAGCTGCTCCTGGCCGGCTCGCTCGGCGAGCCGGGTGCTCAGCCGCTCGAGGACCGCGGGGTCCACGGGGAGCGCGGCGCTGAGATCGGGATCGGCGGTGGTCATCGGTCTGCTCCTTCGGGGGAGGGGAGGGTGCCCGGCGCGAGGCCGCGGCGCAGGGTCGCCACGCCGTCCGCGGCGGCGCGCCGCACGGCCGCCGGGGTGCTGCCGGTGAGCTCCGCGGTCTCCGCATGGGGGAGTCCGCCCAGGTAGTGGTAGGCGACGGCGAGCCGCTGCTTCTCCGGGAGCGCGGCGACCTCGTCCCAGAGGCCGTCGGCCGCTCCGGGGAGCCCGCTCGTGGAGGGTCGCTCCGGCAGCTCCTCGACGGGCATCGGCGTGCGCGAGCGGCGGCGGATGAGGTCCACGCAGCGCCGTTGGGCGACCCGCACGATCCACGCCTCGACGTTCGTCGACGCGGGGAGGTCCGGCCAGGCGCGCAGGGCGGAGAGGAAGGTCTCCGACCAGGCGTCCTCGGCGTCGGCCTGATCGCGCAGCACGGCGCGGCACACGCGCATCACGGCCGGGCCGTGCCGGGCGACGGCCTGCTCGAAGGGCTCACGCATGCTCATGCCCCGCAGTCGTCCCCTCGGGCGGGGATGTGAGGTGCGGATCCGGGGGCGTCACCCGCCGAACGCTACCGGGGCCGCTCATTCTGCGCTCACGAAGCGCCCCCAGGCTCGGTCCCGCACCGCCACCGATCCCCGAAGGAGCGAACCCGTGAGCACCCCCGTCCCGCAGCACCGACCTCGCGTCGACACCCTCCCGTTCCGTGCGCTGACGCCGGAGCGGATGATGAAGGTCCCGATCATCACGGCGACGTTCTGGACCATCAAGATCCTCTCCACCACCGTCGGCGAGACCTTCGCGGACTACCTTGCCGTGAACGTGGGCCTGGGCCCCATGGTCACGACCGGCATGATGCTCGTGCTGCTCGCTGCGGCGCTCGTCCTCCAGTTCCGCTCCCGGGCCTACACCCCGTGGATCTACTGGACCACCGTGGTGCTCGTGAGCATCGTCGGCACCCAGATCACCGACTTCTTCACGGACACCCTCGGGGTGAGCCTGTACGTCTCGACCGCCGTGTTCACCGTGCTCCTGGCGATCGTGTTCTCCGCCTGGTATGCACAGGAGCGCACCCTCGCGATCTCCTCGATCGACACGGTGCGCCGCGAGGCCTTCTACTGGGGAGCGATCCTCACCGCCTTCGCCCTCGGCACCGCCGCCGGCGATCTCGCCACCGAGGCCCTCGGGCTCGGGTTCCTGCTCGGCGCGATCATCTTCGGCGCGCTGATCCTCGCCTGCGCGGTCGCCGCCCGGGCCGGGGTCTCGGTCGTCGCGACCTTCTGGATCGCCTACGTCCTCACCCGCCCGCTCGGTGCCTCGATCGGCGACCTGCTCACCCAGGACCGCTCCTACGGCGGCATGGGACTCGGGGCGAGCCTCACGAGCCTCCTGTTCCTCGCGATCATCGTGGTCCTCGTGATCCGCGAGCAGCTCCTCGTGCGACGGCACGGCGTCCAGGTCAAGGGGCAGGGCGTCCCCGGCGGCCGGGTGCGGGACGTGGTCTGGGCGGGTGCCGGCGCGCTCGCGATCGTCGCCGCGGCCACGACAGCGACGGCCTTCCACCCCGCGCAGCCGGCGCAGGCCTCCTCGGCCTCGGCCTCCGCCTCCCAGGGGCCGCTCGGCGACCTCTCGAGCTTCCGGGTGATCGTCGACGACGTGAACACGAGGATCGAGGCCGGGGACCTCTCCGGTGCCCGCACCCGGGTGAAGGACCTCGAGACCTCGTGGGACTCCGCGGAGGCCGGCCTCAAGCCGCAGTCCCCGCAGGACTGGAGCACGATGGACCAGGCGATCGACGCGGAGCTCACCGCCCTGCGCGCCGACCACCCGGACCAGCAGACCAGCCTCCGGGCCTCGCACGACCTCCAGAAGGTCATCGACGGCCTGCAGCGCTGATCGACACCGCGCATGATGGGCCTGCCCCGTCCCGGCTCCCCGGGACGGGCAGGCCCGCGAGAAGGAGGAGCAGCCATGAGGATCCTGCTGGCGGAGGACGACCCGATGATCGCGGGCGTCCTCGTGCAGCGCCTCGTCGAGGACGCCCACGTCGTCGAGCACGTCGACGACGGCCCGACCGCCGCCGCCTTCGCCCCGCTCGGTGACTTCGACGTGGTCCTGCTGGACCTCGGGCTGCCGGGGCTCGACGGCATGGACGTGCTGCGATCGCTGCGCGCGGAGGAGGACGGTCCCGCCGTCATCGTCATGACCGCCCGCGGGCGCCTCGAGGAGAAGGTCGCGGGCCTCGACGCCGGGGCCGACGACTACCTCGTCAAGCCCTTCGCCTACGAGGAGCTGCGGGCGCGGCTGCGGGCCGTCGGCCGCCGCGGGACCGGGCACACGAGCGCCGTGCTCCGCGCGGGCGGCATCACCCTGGACGAGACCGCCGTCGCGGCCACGGGACCCGGCGGGGAGGCGGTCCCGCTGACCCGTCGCGAGCTCGCCCTGCTGAGGGCGCTCATGATGCACCCGGGCATGGTCCTCTCCCGCGGCCAGCTCGAGGCGCAGGTCTACGAGGGGGAGGTGGAGATCGAGTCCAATGCGATCGACTTCCTCATCCGCCGCCTGCGCGGCAAGCTCGGCGCGGAGGCGATCCGCAACGTGCGCGGGCTCGGCTGGACGATCCCGAGGCTGCCGTGAGGGCGCCCCGTGGCGCGGGCGCCTCCCTGCGCACCCGGCTGGTCACTGCGCTGACCCTGCTGGTGCTCGTCGTCGCGGCGCTCGCCGCGGTCGGGTCGACCCTCCGTGCGCGGCAGGAGGCCGCAGAGACCCAGGACGACCTCCTCACCCGGATCGCCGAGCTCGCCGCCGTGCCGGACCCCTCCGGCACGGGCGACGTCGCGAGCACGGGGGCGGGCGCCGGGATCGTCGTCGAGGAGATCTCCACCGGCTCCGGGCACGACCTCCCTTCCGCGCTCCCCGACGGCCTGTCCACGACCATCACGGACGACGGCCCGCAGCGGGTCGCCGTGAGGACCCTGCCCGACGGCCGCCGGCTCGCGGCGGCGCAGCCGATCGCCGTGCGCGACGACGCCGTGCGCGAGACCGTGACCTCCACCCTCGTGCCGATCGTGGTCGCCGTGCCGCTGCTCGTGCTCGGCTCCGCGCTCGTGGTCTCCTGGGCGCTGCGGCCGGTGGAGTCCCTGCGCCGCGAGCTCGCCTCCCGCGGGGGCGACGAGCTCGAGCCGCTGCCACGGGACGGCGTGCCCGCCGAGCTCACGGGCTTCCTCGATGCCGTCGACACCCATCACGCCCGCGCTGCGGGTGTGCTCGAGGGACGGCGCCGCTTCGCCGCGGAGGCCGCCCACGAGCTGCGCACCCCGATCGCCGCCGTGTCCTTCCAGGCCGAGCACCTGCTCGCCGCCCAGGACGAGGAGGAGCGGCAGCGGCGAGGGCGCGTCCTCGAGGGCGGGCTGGCGCGGCTGCGGACCCTCGCCGACCAGCTCCTCGTGCTCGGCGACGAGTCGGCCCCCGAGGACCACCGCCAGAGCGTGGAGGCCGTGGTGCGCGCCCTCGCCGGTGACCTGCTGGGCACCCCGGAGGGAGCACGGGCCGATCTGCGCTTCGACCTCGAGGCGGCCGACGGCGCGCACGTCCCCGCGACGGCCGCGACCACGGTGCTGAGGAACCTGGTCGGCAACGCCCTGCGGCACGCCGCAAACTCAGGGCCGATCGAGGTGCGGGCCGTCGCGGTGGGGGAGGGGGTGCAGCTCGAGGTGCGGGACCGCGGCCCCGGGATCCAGGACCCGGAGCAGGTCCTCGCGCCCTTCCACCGGGAGGCGGGGCAGGAGGTGCCCGGGCACGGCCTCGGGCTCGCGATCACGGTGCGCACCCTCGAGCGTCAGGGCGGCAGCCTCGAGCTGCTGCCCCGCCCGGGCGGCGGCACGATCGCGCGCGCCACCCTGCCACGCGTCTGAGCTCTGCCTGGCCCGGCCCTGCCGCCCCGCCGTGTTCACCCTGCGGCCATCCGGCCGGGAGCGCGCCCACCGCGGCATGGGAGCGCACCCACCCCGCGGCGACCTGCGGCCACTCCGAGAAGCGGGCAATCCGGGTATGTGAGGCGCAGGCCACCTTCCGTCCATCTGTCCCACCCCGAAGTTTCGCCTGCGCGGCACGCCGTCGCCCCTCCTGCTCCCTAGCGTCGGGCCCGGCCCTGTCCTCCTCCTCGACCCCTGGAGCCCCCATGTCGCCCCGTCCCCGGCGTTTCTCCCCGCTCGCCCTCGCCGTCACCGTCGCCCTCGGACTCACCCCGGCCCTCGCCCTCGGGCCGACCCCGGCGCAGGCCGCCCCGGTCACCGCCCCGGCCTCCCCGTCGGCCCCCACGACCCCCGTCGTCCCCGCCCAGCGCGACCCGCTGCCCACCCCCGCCGTCGAGGCGCCCACCCCGGACGTGCTCGGCGTCGACATCGACGCGACCGGCCTCGACGAGCAGGCCCAGCAGCGCACGCAGACCCCCTTCGGCACCGCCCCGACCGTCGGCGAGGATGCCGCGCTCGGCCGCCAGGTCGCCTCCTACGACGGCGCCACCCGCTACGACTTCGCGGACGGCTTCGAGAAGACCGCGAAGGCCCTCACCCTCGAGTGCACCGTCCGCTTCGACGACGGCCTCTCCGACGGCGACGACGAGTCCCGCGGCAACTTCTGCGGCGCCAAGGAGGGCGGCGGCTACTCGCTCACCGTCTACGGCTCGACCCTGAAGATGATGGTCAACGTCGACGGGAAGTACTACGGCGCCGGCGTGCCGATCGAGCAGGGCGTCTGGTACCACGCGACCGGCGTCTGGGACGGGAAGTCCGTCTCCCTCTACCTCGACGGCACGAAGGTCGCCGAGACCCCCACCAGCGGCTCCGCCATCAGCGCCCCGCCGAAGACCGCCGCCCACCAGTTCTTCCTCGGCGCGGACACCAACGGCTCCGGCAACCCGCAGTTCCACGGCACCGTCTCCCTCGCCGGCGCCGGCATCTACTCCCGCGCCCTCAGCGGCGAGGAGATCACCGCCCGCTACGCGAGCACCTTCGCCGGCCGCGCCGAGGACCAGGCCTCCTTCACCCTCACGAGCCCCGCCCCCGGCTCCCGCCTCACCGCGCCGACCACCCTCGAGGGGACCCTCGAGCACGAGGAGCTGCTCGCCCGGCCCCTCGCCTACACCCTCGACGGGGAGCCCGTCTCCCTCGGCGACGAGGTGGGCCCCGGCCTCGCCGCCGGCGAGCACACCCTCGCCTGGACCGGTCTCGACCAGTTCGGCGAGGACGTCTCCGGGCAGGAGACCTTCACCTCCACCAGCATCCCCACGGCGGGCGGCACCGAGCAGTCCAGCGGCAGGGGCAGCGCCCAGCTCACCGCGCGCTCCACGAGCCCCACCGGCGAGGACCTCCGCACCACCTTCCTCGCCGGGGAGATCTCCTCCGCGACGGGCACCCGGCAGGGTGTCATCGAGGCGGCCGACGTCGCCGAGGACGGCTCGGTCGCCGGTGACGTCACCCTCCAGGACGGGAAGAAGACCGGCGAGAAGCTCGCCCCGGGCGACGGCAAGGACCTCGACTCCCCGGTCACCGCGAAGGTGCCCGCCCTGCGCACCGAGATCCCCTTCACCGAGGCCGGCCAGCAGGTCGCCTGGAGCGGCCAGGTGGACCCGGCGCGCTCCGTGAGCCTGCTGCTGCTGAACCCGGAGACCGGCCGCTACGAGGTGGCCGACACCGCCCGCGGCAGCTCCGAGGGCGACACCGAGCTGCTCGCCTCCGCCACCGCCGCCCAGGGCACCGGCGGCACGCTGCGCGCCCTCGTCATCGGCACCGACCCCTTCGCCGACGACCTCGACGAGCCCGTCAAGGACGGCTTCGAGGACCCCGACGACTACGACTTCTCCCTCATGCACATCACCGACACCCAGTACCTCA
Source organism: Brachybacterium horti (assembly GCF_054777615.1). Taxonomy (NCBI): domain Bacteria; kingdom Bacillati; phylum Actinomycetota; class Actinomycetes; order Micrococcales; family Dermabacteraceae; genus Brachybacterium; species Brachybacterium horti. The sequence continues at coordinate 96,583 of NZ_BAAHAM010000001.1, read as the reverse complement.
GCCAGGGCGCCACCCAGAAGGCGACCGCGGCGGAGCGCGAGGAGTGGGCGAGCGCCTACGAGGACTCCTACCGCTGGGTCGCCGAGCACGGCGAGGAGCACAAGCTCGCCTACGTCGCCCACACCGGCGACATCATCGAGGACTGGAACACCGGCGCCACGGACCGCGGCAAGGCGGAGGAGGAGATGCAGTTCGCCTCCGATACCCAGAAGATTCTCGAGGACACGGGCGTGCCCCACTCCGTGCTCCCCGGCAACCACGACAACCTCGGCGGCGGGGACACCGGCACCGACAGCCTCTACAACCAGTACTTCGGCGCGGAGCGCTACGAAGCCCTCGCCCAGCAGGACTCCTGGAAGGAGGCGGGCGCCGAGTACCACCCGTGGAAGGAGGGGGACAACGACAACAGCTACACCCTCTTCAGCGCCGGCGGCCAGGACTTCATCGCCCTGAGCCTCGGCTACATCGTCACCGACGAGGAGGCCGCCTGGGCGAGCGACGTGCTCGACCAGTACGCGGGCCGCGACGCCATCCTGCTCACCCACGCGTACAACAAGCCGAGCTCCGAGCCCGACGGCCGCGGCGGGACCTTCTCCCAGGACGGCCAGATCATCCGCGAGCAGATCCTCGAGAAGCACCCGAACGTCGCGCTCGTGCTCTCCGGGCACGAGCACGGCGTCTCGATCGGCGTGCGCACCGACGTGGGCGAGGCGGGCAACGACGTCGTCGAGCTGCTCGCCGACTACCAGTTCTACGAGGTGGGCTCGGACCAGCTGGGCCTGACCGAGGAGGGCGGCTACGGGAAGGACACGGGCCTGCGCTTCGGTGCGGCGTTCTTCCGCCTGCTCCAGTTCGACCTGGACCGCGGCGAGGTCTCCGTGGACACCTACTCGCCGTACATGGACGAGTTCGGCGCCACCGAGTACGACACGAAGGACCGTTACGACGGCCGCGAGGACGACTTCCGCCTCCCCGTGCAGTTCCAGGGCCGCACGACCGCGTTCACGACCGACGCGCTCGTCGGCATCACGCCGACGGACGAGGTGATCGGCGAGGTCACCCACGCCTCCGGCGAGGACGCGAGCGTCACCTGGAAGGGCCTGAAGAACAAGAAGGTGTACGGCTGGTTCGCGGTGAGCCGTGACGCCGCCGAGGTCCCGGGCGACGAGGAGGCCGTGGGCGAGGAGGCCCGCTCCCTCGCCCTGGATCCCACGAAGGACGGCGGCATCGTGCAGGTCAGCGCGTTCACGGCCTTCAAGAAGCCGCTCAAGGACAAGGCCTCCGGCGTCACGTCGTCGGAGGAGGGGTCCACGACGGCCGAGTGATCAGGCGCGTCTCCTCCGTCGGCCCCCTCTGCGGGACTGCCCGTGTCCGGCACCCGCAGCAGTCATCCGGCGGAGGAGACGCCAGGGCCGCACCCGTCCATCTCACGATCAGCTCCATCGAGCACCCGACCCGGGTCCCTGAGCTCCGGGCCCGGCCCGGACGGGGAGAGGGTCAAGGAGAACCAGCTGGCCTTCCCGCTCCCGGCCCGAGTCGCGGGCGGGCTCAGTCGCTGCTCGGCGGGCGGCGCTGCTGCTTGGTGAGCGAGCGCTGCCGCTTCCCTTCGAGACGGCGGCGCTGCGACCCGCGCGTGGGCTTCGTGGCGCGGCGCGGCACCGGGGGAGCGATCGCCTCCCGGAGCAGGGCCGCGAGCCGTTCCCGCGCGGCCGCGCGGTTACGACGCTGGGAACGGTGCTCCGCGGCCGCGACGGTGAGCACGCTCCCCACCAGCCTCGGGGCGAGCGCGGTGAGCGCCCGCTCCCTCTGCGCCGGAGTCAGCGCCGTGGTGGTCGCGAGGTCCCAGCGCAGCTGCACCCGGGAGTCGGCGGTGTTCACGCCCTGGCCGCCGGGACCGGAGGCGTGGGAGAACTGCTCCGTGAGCTCCGCGGCGGGGATCCGCAGGCCGCGCGGGGCACCGGGCCCCGGGGGCACGTGCAGGTCGTCCATCGCCCCAGGATGCCCCAGGACGCCCAGCGGGACCCAGGTTGCGCTCAGCGGGACCCGTCCCCGGGGAGTCGGGGGGCATCCCGGTCGCGGTCGGCGGTGGAGCGGATCCGCGCTCAGGCGCCGGTGGCCCCCTGGTCGCGGGGCTCGTCCTCCTCGCGCAGGCGCGGCTCGACCCGCTGCTCGGGATGCCAGCCGGCCTTGTCCGCGTAGAACGCACGGATCGTGTCCATGTCGCCGCGCAGGTCCTCCGTCATCGCGAGGGTTGGGCCGAGGCCCGTCGTCATCGTCGTGCGGTCCACGTAGCCGAGCGTGACGGGCAGGCCCGTGCGGCGGGCGATCCGATGGAAGCCCGACTTCCACAGGTCGTGGTCCCCGCGGGTGCCGTCGGGCGTGACGACGAGGCTGAAGACCTCGCCGGAGTCCACACGGGTGACGACCTCCTCCACGACCCGGCCCGGGTCCGAGCGGTCCACGGGGATCCCGCCCAGGCGCCGCATGATCGGCCCCTTCCATCCCGTGAACAGGCTGTTCTTACCCAGCCAGTGGATGCGGATCCCGAGCTCCCACGCGATCGCGAGCATGAGCACGAAGTCCCAGTTGGAGGTGTGGGGCGCGCCCACGAGCACCGTGGGCCGCGGGGAGGCGGGCTCGGTGACGAGGCGCCACCGGCTCAGACGCCAGAACGCTCCGGCGATCAGGCGTCGGATCATGGGTGAACCGTAGAGCACCGCGGGCCGGGGCACTCCCAGGCGCCGGATCCCGGTCCGCCGGCCCGGGCTCGGATCAGGCCTCGCCGTCCGCGGAGGGCCAGGGGTTCGCCCGGCAGTCGCCGAGGTCCATCGACTGCTGGAGCATGACCGGTGCGGCCTCGCCCTCGCCGCCGCAGGTCTCGTGGCCGTGCCCCAGGAAGTGGCCCACCTCGTGGTTGACCATGTAGGCGCGGTACTCGCCGAGGTCGTCGAAAGTGGGCGTCATGAGCGTCCAGCGGTCCGCGTTGAGCACCACCTCCTCGCCGATCCGGCAGCTCCACAGGCCGTTCGTGCGGGCCGGCGCGCAGAGCCCGTCCACGGTGGGCGGGGAGGCGAGGGAGATCGTGAAGTCCGCCTCGGCGGGCTCCGTGACCTGGCGGAAGACGACGTGCTCGAGGGGCTCCCAGCCGCGCTCGTCGGCGAGGACCTCGGCGACGACGCCGGCGACCTCGCCGGCCTCCAGGTCGATGCCGTCCTCGACGCGCAGGAGGTAGGAGCGCACGGTGCCTTCCGACGCGCTGCCCTCGGCGGTCGCGGGCTCCGCCACGGTCCAGGTGCCCTCGCCGGTCATGCCCGAGCGGGGGATCTCCGTGCTCGCCGCCGTGATCTCGGCCGTGACCCCGCCCGTCGCCGCCGCGGCGACCGGGCTGCCGTCGGAGGCGCCGCCGCCGTCGGGCCCACCACCGTCGGACGCCCCGCCGCCGTCGCTCGGCACCGGGGCGGGAGACGGGGTCGCGGGGGAGGAGGGATCGCCCGGGGGCTCCGCGGGGCTCGCGAGGGCGCGCACCCCGAGCACCACGACGAGGATCAGCAGCACGGCGAGCAGGGCCACCACGATCGTGCGGGCGAGGCGTCCCCGGCGTGTGAGGACGAGACGCGGGCGGTCAGGGGGCGGCGGGGTGGCGTCGGTCACCAGGACACCGTAGGAGGTCCGAGGTCTGCCCGCCCGGCGCCACGCCTGATGCCACCGGGCTCGGGCGGAATGGCGCCGCGCCGCCGTCGCTCCGGGCCGCCGCCTCAGCTCACCCGCAGGCGGTGCTCCCCGGGTCCGGCCGGGACGAGCACGCGCGCGCCCTCACGGGTGAGGGAGGTGCGGGCGCCGTCGACGACGACCTCGACGTCGAGCTCCTCGGGCACCCAGAACTCGCTCGGCGCGGAGGCCTCCGCGCCGTCCCAGGCGGCCTTCCAGCTGCCGCCCGCGGACCGACCGCTGCGCAGGGAGGTCCCGGCGACCGCGACGGGCCGGGGCCGGCGCAGGGTACGGGCGACCTCCGAGGTCGCGAAGCCCGGCTCCCACCGGTGGTAGATCCATCCGGTGACGTCCTGGTCCAGGGCGTCCAGGAGCTCCTCGTCCAGGGGCTCCTCGCCGCTCAGCTCGCGCAGGGCGAGGCCCGAGACGTCGAGCAGCGCCGGGTGGTCCGCTCCCGCCTCGGGGGCGTCGGCGAGGATCACGGAGAGCCCCTCGGCCTCGGCGAGGTCGAGCAGCTCGCGCGCCTGCTCCGCCGAGCCCGCGCCGACGACGCGCACGGCGTCGAGGCCGAGCTCCGCCAGCTGTCGCAGGTCCTGGGCGGTCACGGGGGACGTGCCGTCGGCGCCCCCCGCCTCGATGTCCACGCCGTGGACCACGCGCAGGCGGCCCTCGGCGTCGGTGTGCTCGGCCGTATCGATCATCCGGGTCATGACTGCCACCTTCCGCGGACTCCGCTGTCCGCTGCTGCCGCGAACCTAGCAGGAGAAGCAGGGCGGCGCGCCGGTGGGTCGGCGTAGTCTCGTGCCCAGGCGAGGGCGCCTGCCCGCGCGCCGATCCGAGGAGCCCCCGATGGCCACCACGACGCCCGACTCGAAGCCCACGACCGCATCCGCCGCCGCGACCGACGCCCCGGACGGCGAGGGCGGCGGCCAGGAGCTGCTGGTCGACTTCATCCTCTCCCTCGACGGGTGCGCCGCGGGGGAGGGCTGGCCCGGCTGGTGGGGCCTCGAGTCCCCCGAGTACCTCGAGTGGCTCGCCGCCGAGCCCGAGCGGATCGGCCTGATGGGCGCGAACACCTACCGGCTCATGGCGGACATGGCCGGCAAGGCGCCCGGGCTCGACGTCTCCGAGGAGGAGAAGGCGAGCTTCGCGCAGCTCGACTCCGCGGAGCAGATCGTCTTCTCCACGACCCTCGAGGAGCCCCTCGCCTGGTCGAACACCCGCCTCGTGCGCACCGACGCGATCGCGGCCGTCCGCGAGCTCAAGCGCACCGCGACGAAGCCCCTCACCACGGTGGGGAGCATCCGCCTGTCCCTCGCGCTGATCGAGGCGGACCTTGTGGACCGCTTCCGGGTGGTGCTCTTCCCCGTCGTCACGGGCCGCACGGGCCTCGAGCGGATCTGGGAGCAGTTCGGCGACCTCTCCCTCGAGCTGCTCGAGGCGCGCACCTTCGAGGGCGGGCTGCAGCTGCTCGAGTACCGGCCCACGGCGCTCGAGGCCCCGCCCGGCACCGGCTGGGAGCGCTGAGCGCCCCTCCTCGCGGGTCAGGCGCCGATCGTTCCGAGCGCCCGTGCGGTGGGAGGATGCTCCTCATGACCGCCACCCTCGTCGCCCACGGCCTCTCCGGCGGCCACGGCCACCGGGTCCTGTTCGAGGACCTGGACCTCACCGTCGCCCCGGGCGACGTGATCGGGGTGGTCGGCGCGAACGGGGCCGGCAAGTCCACCCTGCTGCGGCTGCTCGCCGGGGAGACCGCGCCGATGGCCGGTCGCGTGACCCTCAACCCCGGCGACGCCTTCGTCGGCCACCTCCCGCAGGAGCACGAGCGCGTCGAGGGCGAGAGCATCGCCGCCTACATCGCGCGCCGCACCGGCTGCTCCGAGGCGACCGCCCGTCACGACGCGGCCGCCGCGGCGCTCGCCGAGCCCGCCCCCGCCCGGGGAGCCCCGGACCCGGCCGACGTGTACGCCGCGGCCCTGGACCACTGGCTCGCGACCGGCGCTGCGGACCTCGAGGAGCGCATCCCGCCGATGCTCGCGGACCTCGGCCTCGCGCTCGGACCCGAGGACGCCCGGCGCACGATGATGACCTCTCTCTCCGGCGGGCAGGCCGCCCGGGTGGGGCTCGCGGCGCTGCTGCTCTCCCGCTTCGACCTCGTGCTGCTCGACGAGCCCACGAACGACCTCGACCTCGACGGCCTCGCTCGGCTCGAGTCCTTCGTGCAGGGCCTGCGCGGCGGCGCCGTGCTCGTGAGCCACGACCGCGAGTTCCTCTCCCGCTGCGTGACCACCGTGCTCGAGCTCGACCTCGCCCAGCACAGCAACCGCGTCTACGGCGGCGGCTACGACGCCTTCCTCGAGGAGCGGGCGACCGTGCGCCGCCACGCCCGCGAGAGGTACGAGGAGTTCGCCGCGACCAAGGCGGATCTCGTCTCCCGTGCCCGCACCCAGCGCGAATGGTCCAGTCAGGGCGTGCGCAACGCGATGCGGAAGTCCCCGGACAACGACAAGGTGCGCCGCCGTGCGCAGTCCGAGTCGAGCGAGAAGCAGGCCCAGAAGGTGCGCCAGATGGAGAGCCGCATCAGCCGCCTCGAGGAGGTCGAGGAGCCGCGCAAGGAATGGCGGCTCGAGCTGAGCATCGGCGCCGCGCCCCGCTCGGGCACCGTCGTCGCGACGCTCTCCGGCGCCGTCGTGCGCCAGGGCGACTTCACCCTGGGACCCGTCTCCCTGCAGGTCAACGCCGGGGAGCGGATCGGGATCACCGGCCCCAACGGCGCCGGGAAGTCGACCCTGCTGCGCGTGCTGCTGGGCCGCCGCACCCCCGACGAGGGCAGCGCGAGCCTCGGCACGAGCGTGCAGATCGGCGAGATCGACCAGGCCCGCTCGCTGCTCGCAGGCGCCGCGCCGCTCGCGGAGGCCTTCGGGGCGCAGGTCCCCGAGATGACCCCGGCGGAGGTGCGCACGCTGCTCGCGAAGTTCGGCCTGCGCGCTGACCACGTGGGCCGCGGCATGGACGAGCTCTCCCCGGGGGAGCGCACCCGCGCGGGCCTCGCCCTGCTGCAGGCGCGCGGCGTGAACCTGCTCGTGCTCGACGAGCCGACGAACCACCTGGATCTCCCGGCCATCGAGCAGCTCGAACAGGCGATCGCCGCCTACGACGGCACGCTCGTGCTCGTCACCCATGACCGCCGGATGATCGAGGCGGTCCGGATCGACCGCCGCTGGCAGGTCGAGGGCGGGCGGGTCACCGAGCGCTGAGGCGCCCCGATCGTGCCCGCCCGAGCCGGTCGCCCCGTCAGAGGTTGATCGTCACGTCCCCGCTCTTCTCGAGCTCGTCCGCGATGCTCTGCGCGGCCTCGCCCTCCTTCTGGGCCTTCACCTGCTGGGCGAGCTGGTCCTTGACGTCCTCGAAGGCCGGGGTCTGCGCCTGCTCGCCGCCGGACTCGCCCGTCTGGCCGGCCGCCTGCTCCTGCTGCTGCACCATCTGGTCGTAGGCGGTCTTCAGCTCCTCGTCCGTCGGGTCGCCGATCCCGGCCTTCTTGTCGATGAAGGCGGTGATCGTGAACTGCTTCGCCGCCTCGCTGCGGATCTGCTGCTCGTCCATGCCCTGCTGCTCGAGCGCCGACACGACCTCGTCGGCGGAGGTCATGCCGTTCTGCGCGCCGATCTGCTCCAGCGTCGCGTCGATGTCCTTGTCGCTCGCCTCGATGCCGGCGTCCTTCGCCCCCTGCTGGAGCAGGAGGTTGTCCACGAGCCGCTGGGCGACCTGCTGCTTCAGCTGGTCCTCGTCCACGGACTGGCCGGTGCTCTGCTGCTGCATCGCGGCCTGCTGGTACTGCTGCTCGAAGGAGGTGGAGAAGTCCTCCTTGGAGATCGTCTCCCCGTTGACCTCCGCGACCGGGTCGGGGACGTCGGAGAGGTCCGGCGCGGCGGCCTGGGAACCGCCGCCGTCGGACGCCTGCTGCTGGCTCTGCTGCTGGCCGCCGGCGTCGCTCGCGCCGCCGGCGTCGGAGGCGCCGGAGGAGTCGGACTGCTGGGTGCAGCCGGTGATCGCCACCGCGGCGGCGAGGGAGACGGCGGCGAGGGTCCGCCGCAGGGCGACGGTGCGGGGGAGCTTCGGGGTGGTGCGGGACTTCATGGTGCTGGCCTCCTGGGAGGGGAGTCGGCGGGGATGCGGCGGGCGACGCTACCGCAGGCGCCTCACCACGGCGGTGAGGAAGCGTCCAGGCTCCGGTCAGGCCGGGCATTCCGGTGTGCGACGGCCGATGACGGACACCTGTCCGGATGTCCCGGGGAGCCGCTACGGTGCTGGGCAGGGGAGTGCCGAGCGGGTGGAAGTCGGCCGGAGTGAATCACGTCTCCCCGCTCGCCATCTCGAGAGGAACGGTCCCGTGACCCAGCCCGACCCCCAGCAGCCCGACCCCCGGATCCCCTCCGCCCCGGAGGCCTACGACGCCCAGCCCGCCGTCTCGCAGTACTCCGCCTCGCAGCCCTCCGCGCCGGAGACCTACGGCGCGGTGCCCACCGAGCCCGCCTACGGTGCGGGTGCGTACGGCGCGGGCACGTACGGCGGCGGCCAGGCACCGCAGGGACGCCAGGAGGCCGGGTTCCTCCGCGCCCTGTTCGACTTCACGTTCACGCACTTCATCACCGTGAAGTTCTCGTCGTTCCTCTACGTCATCGCGATCATCGTCGCGCTGCTCATGTGGCTGCTGCAGATCATCTCGGGGATCACGTTCGGCGCCGCCTGGGGCAGCATGAACAGCTACTACGGCGAGGGCGGCTTCAACGCGGTCCCGCTGATCCTCGCGATCCTCTTCGGCTGGATCCCCTCCATCATCGCGCTGCTCGTGTTCCGCCTGGGCCTCGAGTTCGCCGTCGCGACCGTGCGCACTGCGCAGAACACCACCGAGATCGCCGAGCAGGGCCGCACCGCGGGCTGAGCCTCCCACCCTGCCCCGGACGCGAGACGCCCGGCACCCCTCGCGGGGGTGCCGGGCGTCCTCGTCGGTCGGCTCAGGCGTCGAGGTCGGCGCGCAGCAGGTCCGCCGCGCGCTCACCGATCAGCATCGTCGTGATGTTGGGGTTCACAGCGACCAGCTGCGGCATGACCGAGCCGTCGACCACGCGCAGGCCCTGCACGCCCTTGACGCGCAGCTGCGGGTCCAGCGGCGAGTCCGGGTCGTCGACCGCGCCCATCCGCACGGTGCCCGCGGGGTGGTAGACGGTGTTGTGGGTCCGGGAGACGTAGTCGGCGATCTCCTCGTCCGTCTGCACGTCCTCCCCGGGGAACAGCTCCCGGCCGCGGAAGGCGTCCATCGCGCCCTGGGCGACGATCTCCCGCGCCCGGCGGATGCCGGCGACGGCGACCCGCATGTCGTGGCCGTCCTCGTCGGTGAAGTAGCGCGGATCCACCTTCGGCTTGTCGCGGTAGTCGATCGTGCGCAGCCGCACCGTGCCCCGCGAGCGGGCGTGGGTGATGTTCGGGGTGAGCGCGAAGGACTCCGGCGAGGTGGGGTAGCCCTGGCGGCGGGTGTGCATGTCGAAGGGCACCGAGCCGTAGTGCATCATCAGGTCCGGCAGGTCCAGGCCCTCCTCGGTGGCGGCGAAGATGCCGATCTCCCACCACTGCGTGGACTCGCGGGTCATCTTCTGCGTCGACTCCCACGAGATGACGGCCTCGGGGTGGTCCTGGAGGTGGGAGCCGACGCCGGGGGAGTCGACGCGCACGTCGATCCCGACCTCGCGCAGGTGGTCGGCGGGGCCGATGCCGGAGAGCATGAGCAGCTTCGGCGAGTCGATCGCACCGGCGGAGAGGATCACCTCGCGGCGGGCCCGCAGCACCGAGGAGCGGTCGAAGGCGTTGTCGATGTACTCCACGCCGGTCGCGCGCTGAGTCTCGTCGAAGAGCACCCGCATCACCTGGTGGCCGGTGAGCACGTGGAGGTTCTCGCGCTCGAGCACGGGGTGCAGGTAGGAGACCGAGGAGGAGGAGCGGGTGCCGTCCTCGCGGCGGTTTACCTGGAACCAGCCCGCACCGTCGACGACCGTCTCGAAGTCGTTGAAGCGGGCCCGGGGGATGCCCGCCTGCTCGCACGCCTCGAGCAGGGCGATCCCGACCGGGTCCTCCGCCGGGGCGTCCATGAGGTGCACGGGGCCGTCGGTGCCGTGGCCGGGGCCGGTGCGGTCCTTGTTCGTCTCGAGCCGCTCGATGAGCGGGTGGATCGTCGCCGCGTTCCAGCCCTCCGCGCCGAGGCTCTCCCAGAGGTCCATGTCCTCCGCCGGCGGGTGGAAGGCGATGCACGAGTTGTGGGAGGAGCAGCCGCCGAGCACCTTCGCGCGGGCATGGCGCATGAAGGAGTTGCCGTTCTCCTGCTCCTCGATCGGGTAGTCCCAGTCGAGCCCGGACTCGAGCAGCTCGGGCCAGCGCTTCAGCTGGAGGACCTCGTCGTGCTCGCGGTCGTCGGGGCCGGCCTCGAGCAGCGCCACCTGGAGCTGCGGGTCCTCGCTCAGGCGGGAGGCGACGACGGCGCCGGCGGAGCCTCCGCCCACGATGATGTAGTCGTACTCGGCGATCGGGTTCTCGGACGTCAGGTGCTGATCGGTCATGTGTCCTGCTTCCTGTCGGGAGGGTCGGGTCAGTGCGTGCGGGGGAACCAGCCGGAGACGGCGGGCTCCGTGTTCTCGTAGATGTGCTTGGCCTCGGTGTACTCCTCGAGGCCGCTCGCGCCGAGCTCGCGCCCCACGCCGGACATCTTGAAGCCGCCCCACTCCGCCTGCGGGAGGTAGGGGTGGTAGTCGTTGATCCAGATCGTGCCGTGGCGCAGGCGCCGGGAGACGCGGTGAGCGGTGCCGCGGTCGGACGTCCACACGGCGCCGGCGAGCCCGTACTCGGTGTGGTTCGCGATCGCGATCGCCTCCTCCTCGGTGGAGAAGGTCTCGACTGTGATGACCGGGCCGAAGCCCTCCTCGATCACGGCCGGGTTCTCCGCGGTGCAGCGGTCCAGCACGGTCGGGGCGAAGAAGAAGCCCGCCTCGTGCTCGGGGCCGCCGCGATGGCCGCCCGTGCGCAGCCGGGCACCGGCCTCGACGCCGCGGCGCACGTGCTCGGTGACCTTCTCGAGGTGGGCGGCGGAGATCAGCGGGCCGGTCTGCGCGGCCTCGTCGAAGGGGCCGCCCATGACGATCCCTTCGGCGCGGGCGACGAGGTCGTCGACGAAGCGCTCCGCGATCGAGTCCTGCACGATCAGGCGGGCCCCCGCGGAGCACACGAGCCCCGAGTCGAGGAAGCCCGCGTTGAGGGCGTTGTCGAGGGCGGCCTCGTAGTCGGCGTCGGCGAAGACGACGTTGGGGTTCTTGCCGCCCAGCTCGAGGGCCACCTTCTTGATGCCGGTCGCCGCGGTCTCCGCGATCCGGCGCCCGGTGACGAGGCCGCCGGTGAAGGAGACGAGGTCGACGTCCGGGTGGGAGGAGAGCGGCGCGCCGACCTCGGCCCCGTCGCCGAGGACGAGGTTGCCGACGCCGGCGGGGAGGCCGAGGCCGTCGAGCACGTCCAGGAGCAGGATCGAGGTGTGCGGGGTGAGCTCCGCGGGCTTGAGGACGAAGGAGTTGCCGGTCGCGAGGGCCGGCGCGACCTTCCACGCGGCCTGCAGGAGCGGGAAGTTCCAGGGCGTGATCATGCCGCACACGCCGACGGGCTCGCGCACCACGCGGGAGAGCACCGTCGGATCGCCCGCGTCGACGAGCCGGCCCGGGTGCTGGTCCGCGATCTTCCCGAAGTAGCGGAAGCATGCGGCGATGTCGTCCATGTCGATGCGCGCCTCGACGAGGCGCTTGCCCGTGTCCAGGGCCTCCGCGCGGGCGAACTCCTCCTTGCGCTCCACGAGCGCCGCCGCGACGGCGAGCAGGAGGTCGCCGCGCTCGGCGGCGGGGACGTCGGCCCAGACCCGGGACTCGAAGGAGCGCTTGGCGGCGGCGATCGCGCGCTCGGTGTCCGCGGCGGTCGCCTCGGAGACCACGCCCACCTCGGTGCCGTCGGCCGGGCAGGTGATGGTGCGGGTTCCGCCCGCCGCGGCGGCGCTCCAGGCGCCGTCGATGTACAGGGTGGTGATGTCGGTGCTCATGACTCTCCTCGGGTCGGGGTGGTCTCTGCAGGGAGCGGGACGCCGGCGTCGTCCCATTCCTCGGGGACGACGGCGGCGACCGCGCCGGTCGCGGTGCCGAGGTCCCCGCTCATCGTCAGATAGGTGAGATGGGCGTCGTAGGAGTCGAGGACGTCGGCGATGACCTGATCCTTCGTGGTGCCCATGATGTCGCGGCCGCGGGAGCCGAGGATCGAGAAGATCTCGATCCGGTAGAAGGTGTCCCGCACCGCGGAGATGTTCGCCGCGAAGCTCGGGACCGCGTAGGCGACGGGGTAGGCCTGGTACTTGAAGTCCTCGCCCTCCGGGAAGGAGACCACGAGGTCCACGTACGGGATGCCGCTGTCGGGGTGGACGCCGCGGTGGCAGGCGACCTCCGCGCCCAGGTCCTGCAGCTCGGAGGCGACCTCCTCCACCGCGGGAGCGGCGACCTCGTCGACGAAGGCGGTCGCCTGGGCGGCGTCCGCGTAGCTCATGCGGTGGCGCAGGCGCTGGCGCCAGGAGACCTTCTCCCCGCCCTCGCGGACCCGGCTGGTGAGCAGCGAGGGCAGCGCCGCGCGGCGCGAGTCGAGGTTCATCCGCTCGGTGCGCAGCACCTTCCACAGGCTGAACATGACGAGGTAGATCAGCGCGGAGAGCGGCAGCCCCACGACGACCGTCGCCGCCTGCAGCGTGTAGACGCCGTTGATGAACAGCATCACGACCGTGAGCGCGCCCGTGATGACCGCCCAGACGACACGCAGCCACGGCGGGCCGTCGGCGTCGGACACCGAGGCCTTCGAGGTCATGTTCGCCATCACGAGCGAGCCGGAGTCCGCGGAGGTGACGTAGAAGAACAGGCCGGTGAGCAGCGCGAGGGACATCGTGAAGATCGCCCCCGGGTACTGCTCGAGCAGCAGGAAGAACCCGGCTTCCGGCTGGTTCGCCGCGGTGTCCAGGAACGTCGGGTCGTCGAAGAAGCTCATCGCCGCGTTCCCGAAGATCGAGACCCACAGGAGGATGAAGGAGAACGGGATCAGCAGGACCCCGACCACGAACTGGCGCAGGGTGCGGCCCCGGGAGATGCGCGCGAGGAACAGGCTCACGAAGGGCGCCCAGGCGATCCACCAGGCCCAGAAGAACAGGGTCCAGTCCGCCATCCACTGATCCGCCGGGTACCCCTCGGCGGCCGCCCCGTCCGTGTAGGCCATCGTGTTCATGAGCATCCCCGGGAAGCGGGAGAAGAAGTCGCCGATGTTCTGCACGAGGGCGTCGAGCAGGCGGTGCGTGTTCCCGGAGATCAGCACCCACAGCATGAGCACGATCGCGAGCAGCACGTTGAGCTCGGAGAGGCGCCGGATGCCCTTGTCCACGCCGGTGACGGTCGAGGCGATCGTGATGAACACGGCGAGCGCCATGAGCGCGATCTGCACGGCGAGCGAGCTGGGGATCCCGAACAGCGCGGTGAGGCCGGAGTTGAGGAAGACGACGCCGATGCCGAGGGAGACGGAGATGCCGAAGATCGTGCCGATCGTCGCGCCGATCTCCGCGGTGTGGCCGACGGCCCCGTGGATGCGGCGGCCGAAGATCGGCGCGAGCGCCGAGCGGATGCTGAGCGGCAGGTGGTAGCGGTAGGCGAAGAGGCCGAACGCCATGCCCATGAGCGCGTACATCGCCCAGCCGGGGATGCCGTAGTGGAAGATCGTCCAGATCGGCGCCATCCGTGCGGCCTCGTCGGAGCCGACGGGGGCCTCCGGCGGGGTGAGCACGTTCGTGGCCGGGCCGGAGATCCCGAAGAACATGAGGTCCACGCCGATCCCGGCGGCGAAGAGCATCGCCGCCCAGGTGAACATGTTGAACCGCGGGCGCGAATGGTCGGGGCCCATGCGGGTCTCACCCACCCGTGAGAACGCGACGACGAGCACGAACACGACGACCACCGCGGCGGTGAGCACGTAGTACCAGCCGAAGTGCGTCGCGATCCAGCCCATCGCACCGAAGATGACGGTCGACGCGGCGTCGGGCTGCAGCGCCGCCCAGGCGACGAACGCGACGATGATGACCGAGGTCCCCAGGAACACGGGCCAGTTGACGGGGGAGCGGGTGGTGGCGGGCTCGTCGCCCCCGCCTCCGGATGCTCGTGTCGACGCGGGCGGGGGGCTCTCGGCTGCTCCGGTCATGGGGGCCTCTCGGTCGGCGGGCGCGAGTCGGACGCCCGGAGGCAGGGCCTCCCGGGTCCGTACGCGGGGACGGTGCCGGCGTCGCCCTGCCCTCCAGCGGATCGCGAGGGCGCGGCGTCGCGGCCCCTTGACCATAGGGGGACGCTCCGACGGCCTGTCAACCGGCTGGTCGGCTCTCCGTCGAGGGCATGTCGCCGGCATCGTTGCAGGTCATGGCGGCGAATCGGGTGCGGGAGCCGTCGGTCGTCCGACGTGACCGGCCTCATGCGGGACGCGGACGAGGCCCGTCGGCCCCGCCATGGGCAGGGTCGACGGGCCTCGTGGAGGTGCGGCGGAGGCCGCCCGGGCTCAGTAGCCGATCGAGCGCAGGTACTCGCGGGAGTCCCGGATGCAGTCGATCGGGTCGCGGCCGTAGGTGTCGTCCTGCTCGATGAGGAAGTACTCCGCGCCGGCGGCCTCCGCGGCGGGCAGCAGCTCGGGCCAGTTCATGTTGCCCTGGCCCACCTCCGCGAACTGGGCGAGGCCGAGGAAGACGTCGTAGAAGTCCTTGCCCTCGAGCTCCTTCGCCTCGAACTTCGCGTAGACCTCCGCGGGCAGCGGGGCGATGCGGAAGTCCTTGACGTGGATGAGCTTGCAGGCGCCGGTGTACGCCTTGAGCATGTCCAGCGGCGCCATGCCGCCGCGCTGCACCCAGTGGAGGTCCACCTCGAACAGCAGCGACGGCGCGACGCGGCGCACGATGTCGAAGATGCGCTCCCCGTCGAACTGGATGAGGTCCACGTGGTGGTTGTGGTAGCAGAGCGTCACGCCCTGCTCCGCGAGCCGGGCCGCGTACGGCTCGACCTCCGCGGCCCACGCCTCGCAGGCCTCCTTCGAGACCATCGCGGAGAACGGCATCATGCCGATCCGCAGGTAGCGCGACCCCGTCCGACGGCAGGCGTCGACGGCGCGGTCGAACTCGGTCTCGAGCGCGAAGCCGTTGCCGCCGGGCGCGATCGAGGCGCTCATGGCGGCGGTCTCCACGCCGAGCTCCTCCTTGCCGCGCACGAGGTCGGCGATGAGCTCGTCGGTCATCGCGATCTGCGAGACCTCGACGGCCGCGATGTCGAGATCGCGCACCTGGCGGAGCATCTCGAACATCCCCTTCTCGTTGATCCGGTCCTTGAGCATCATCAGCTGCAGTCCGAGCACAGGCATGGTTCTCTCCTTCGAGCGGTGCGGGGAGCGTTGGCGGGGCGGCGGTCAGGACCGCGTGGGGAACTGGCCCTCGGCCTCGATGCGGGCGTTGAGCTCGGCGAGGTACTCCTCCGCCGGGTAGTCCACGAGGTCGATCTCGCGGCCGGTCCACGCGCTCAGCTGCATGCCGGAGGCGAGGCGCACGCCGTTGATCCCCTCGGCGCCGTCCGCGATGAGCGGGGTCCCGTCGAGCACGTGCGCGGCGAAGTTCTCGAGGACGGCGACGTGCTGGTGCCCCCACTGGGACTCGTAGTCCCTCTCCTCGGTGGTGAAGAGCTCCGAGGTGTCGATCATGCCGCGGAACAGGAGGCCCACGTCCTCCGCGGACATGCCGTCGGAGAGCGAGCGCTCGTCCTTCGTGAGCCGCGTGATGGTGACCTTCTTCGAGCCCTCCACGACGATCTTGCCGGCGTCGAACAGCATCTCGAGGCGATCGGTGCCGATGATGTCGTTCGTCGAGGTCATGAAGTGGCCGGTCGCGCCGTCGCCGAAGTCGACGACGGCATTGACCTCGTCCTCGGTGGCGATGTCGCGCTGGAAGCCGAAGGCGAGCTTCGCGAAGACCTTCTTCGGGGTGCCCGCGAGCCACTGCCACAGGTCCAGCTGGTGGGGCGCCTGGTTGACGAGCACGCCGCCGCCCTCGCCGCCCCAGGTCGCGCGCCACGCCGACTGGTCGTAGTACGCCTGAGGACGCCACCAGGTGGTGATGATCCACGAGGTGTGGCGCAGCTTCCCGAGCTCGCCGGAGTCGATGAGCGCCTTGAGGTCCGTGTACACCGGGTTCGTGCGCTGGTTGAACATGATCGCGAAGGTGGTCTCCGGATGCGCCGCCGCGAAGGCGTTCATCTCCTCGACCTGCTTCGTGTACACGCCCGCGGGCTTCTCGGTGAGGGCGTGGATGCCCTTGCCGATCGCGGCGATCGTGATCTCCGCGTGGAGGAAGTGCGGCACCGTCGTGACGATCGCGTCGACGTCGCCGGAGTCGAGCATCGCCCGGTAGTCCTCGTACACCGGCACGCCCGGGTGCTTCTCGGCGGCGAGCTCGCGCTTGGCGGGATCGATGTCGGCGATCGCGCCGAGGCTCATGCCCGCGACCTCGCCCTCCTGGAGGAGGCCGGCGTACATGCCGCCCTGCGCGCCGAGCCCGATGATGCCGAGCCGGACCGTCCTGTCCTGGGTCTCCGTCATGGTGTCTCCTTCTCGTACTTCCTCGTCGTCGGGCGGTGTGCGCCCAGGGGTCGGTGGTCCCGCCGGGACCGGAGAGCGCTCGCCGTCCGCGCGGCGGGCGGTCGGGCACGGGGTGGCCGACGGCCGCGCCGGTGCGGTCCGGGAGGGCGCGCGGTGCCGGCTCGTTCCGGCACGTGCGCTCGCTGCTGAGGGGTCGGTGCTGATGGGTCGATCCTTCCTGCCCGGCGGGGAGGACGGGGCTTGTTGCCGGAGTTTGCAGTCGGCGTGTCGCCGCCACCCGGCGGCGCGGGCCACGTCGTCGCCGGTCCACGGGCGGGCGCGGAGAGGTGCACCCGTCGAGCGCTCCCGGGGCGCAGGGACCGCTGCGGTCGCCCCGCGGGCACGCCGATCCGCTCACGACGATCCGATATTGGCGGGCGCGCCAGGAGAAAAGCATCGGGTGCGTCGGACGGATATTCCGAAGTGCAGTCATGGGGCATGATGGTGTGTTTTCCTAGAACGACTCCGGGCATGCTCGATCGGTCGATCGGGCAGCTTCGGTCGCTCTGATCGGGAAGGGCCGATGGGGTTGGCCAGGGGTGACTCGGAGGTGATCGCCGGTGGTCTCCTCGGTGTCGGTGTCGGGTCGGTGTCGTTGGACTGCTCGGCCCTCAGGGAGCGGTCACGGTGCTGGTCGCCGGGCTGTCGGGCAGTGGGAGTGTGGCTGGAGGGGAATCGTTGCTGGTTGCTGGTTGCCGGTCGCTGCGCGCTGTCGTCCGTCCGTCCGTCCGGTCGCCGGTCGCCGGTCGCCGGTCATCGGTCGCCGACGATCGTTCCTCCCCACTCCATGGTTATCCACAATTTCCACCGATCCGCCCGCGACCCTGGCGTCGAGCGGGGTGAAGGCATAGAATCGTGGCATAAGAGAAACGATTCTTCGATGGCTTCCATGTGTATCGTCGCAGAACCTTTCTCGTGCGTCTCCTGGGGATGGTGGCGCGAATACCGGAGCGTGAGCGGGAGGAGGTGGGGTCGATGACGGCGACGGAGCTCGGTCGTGCCCCGCTGCGTGGCACGGCGGATGCCTGCTCGCGGCCGGATGGCTCTGCGTCCGTCCCGGCCCGCCGTCCTGCCGCGGCGCTGCCGCGCGAGCTGCGCCGGCCGGTGCGGGGTCGCAGCGAGGTCACCACCGAGAACATCGCGCGCCGTGCCCTCGTCGCCGAGGACTCCTCCGATGCCCTCGTGCTGCGGCGGATCCTCGAGCGTCGCCGCACCGCGCACGCCGCCCTGTACGTCGCCGAGCTCCGTGACCTCGCGGCGCTCGCTGACCCGGAATCGCTGGGCGACCAGGACCCGGGGCCCTCGCACGAGACGAACGCGATCGCTGCGGGGATGGTCCTGCGCACAAGGCTCGGCCGTGCCGGACTGCGCCTCCGTGATGCCGGCATCGCGATCCGCGACCTCCCCCTCTGCCTCGACCGGGTCGAGTCCGGTGACCTGCCGTCGGAGTGGTTCGACCAGCTCGTGCGCTCCGTCCGCGATCTCCTCCCCGAGCAGCGGCACCAGGTGGACGAGAAGGTCTCCGCCTGGCAGCTGGAGGCCCTGCCGCCGGAGCGCTTCCGCACCTTGTTGCGGCACCTGGTCCTGTGGTGCGGGCCCGAGGCCGCGGCCGGGGCCCCCGCCGCGTCGCGCCACGTCAGCACGGATCTCACCGCCTCGGCGGACGGCACCGCCTGCATGACCGTCACCGGTCCGATCCCCGAGATCCTCGACCTCACGAAGCGCCTGGACCGGGCGGCGCACTCGGTGCAGGACGCCCAGCGGCAGGCGCTCGCGCGGATCGCCGAGGGTGGCCGGGACCAGCACATCCCCTGGGACCTCCACGGCGAGGCCGCGGCGACCGGGCGGCCGATGAGGCTCGGCGCGATCCGCTACGTGCTCATGACCCGTTCGGAGATCGGGACCGACGGCGTCCCCGTGCCGAGGATGCCGCTGCGCATGAACCTCGTGGTGCCCGTCCTCTCCCTGCTGGGCCTGTCCGACGCCCCCGCCACCCTCGAGGGCGTCCACCCCGTCCCGATCGCCATGGCGCGGGATCTGTGCGCCGACGCGGCCGTCTGGCACCGTGTGCTCACCGACCCCGTCACCGGGGAGTTCCTCCCCGTGGCCGCGCAGCAGTACCGGCCGACGGCCGCGATGGTCGAGCACGTGAAGCTCATCGACCCGACCTGCGCCCTCCCGGGCTGCACCCGGCGCCTCACCGACGTCGGCGAGGTCGACCACATCGAGGAGTTCGACCACCTCCACCCCCGAGACGGTGGGCCGACGACCCCCGCCAACCTGCACGGGCTGTGCCGTGAGCACCACCGCGCGAAGACCCGCGGCGACCTCGACCCGGATGTCACGGCGGGCGGGCGCTCCACCCGTTGGAGCGTGCACGGGACCCACTGGATGGACGTCGCGCGCAACCGCGACCTCGTCACCCAGACCCTCGCCCGGGACCTCGCGCGGGCATGGAGGCTGTTCCAGGAGCGGCTCCACGAGGCCGAGGTCTTCGCCCAGATGCGGAGTGAGGGGGTGATCCCCGTGACCCCCGCGGATCACGCCGCCGAGCGCCGGCGGCAGCGGTGGGGCGACCATCTCGTCGCCCACTACACGCACTGGGAGGGGCCGCCCGGGACGGACCCGCCGCCACCGCCGCCGCTGCCCGAGGACGAGCCGCCGCCGTTCTGAGCCGTTCCCGGCCGGACCCTGCCGCGCTGACCCCTCAGCCGGCGGCAGGCTCCGCGACGGGCAGCTCGAGCGTCATGAACACGCTGTGCGGGTCCTCGACATAGCTGCCGAACGGTCCGCACACCGTGAAGCCCCGCCGTGCATAGAGCCGCCGCGCCGGATCGAACAGCGGCGCGCTGCCGGTCTCGAGCGACACCCGGCCCAGCTGCCGCGAGCGCGCGTCGTCGAGCGCCACCTCGAGCAGCAGCGCGCCGATCCCGCGGCCGCGCAGCGCCGGGGAGGTGCGCAGCGACTTCAGCTCCGCATGCCCCGGGCCGAGATCCGCGAGCGCGATCGTCCCGGCGACCTGCCCGGCCACCCGGGCCTCCCACATCCGCACCGCGGGGGAGCGGAGCCCCTCGAGGTCCAGCGCGTGACGGGACTCCGGCGGGGCGGTGGGCTCCAGCTCCGCGAGATGCGCCGCCAGGAAGGCGACCAGGTCAGGGTCCTCGAGATCCGCCGCGCGGACCGTCACATCGATGCTCACGGGGAGACGGTAGCCGCCGGTCGCCCACCGCCGGTCCTCCGCGGGCCGGTGCGATCGGATCGTGACCGGCTCACATCGAGCGGAGCTCGGGCCCGCCATCGGTGCAGCCGACGACGGGCCCGAGCGCTGTGCCGTGCGGCTCAGTCGACCTGGATCTCGCCCATCGGCCCCCATCCCTCGGCCTGGACCTGCTCCGAGACGATCTGCGGGGTCGCCGTGAGGTACTGCGGGAACTCCTCCTGCATCGCCTTGAAGTGCGCGGACTCCACGTGCGGGCCGGCGCCCTCGTCGGTGAACGCCTCGATGAGCACATAGGTGCTCGGGTCTTCGACGGAGCGCGACCACTCGAACCACTTGTTGCCCTCCTCGGCGCGGGTGGCCTCGGTGAAGGGGCGGGCGATCTCCGGCCAGCGATCGGCGAACTCGGGCTTCACGGGGAACTTGACGTTGATGAGGATCATCGGGGGGCCTTTCTCCTGCGGTCTCGGTGCACGCCCATCCTCCCACCTCCGCCTCCGTGGTCCCGACGGGCGGCCCCCGGGTCCGGGACCCCGAACACCGACGAAGGTCCCGTGCCGCGCCGCGGCGCGGGGACTAGATTCGGTGCCATGAGTGGAACCTCCAAGCTGACCGTGGTCGGAGCCGGCGCCGTCGGATCGAGCGTCGCCTACGCCGCGATGATCCGGGGCAGCGCCCGGCACATCGCCCTCTACGACATCGCCCCGGAGAAGACGGAGGCGGAGGTCCTCGACCTCGCCCACGGCTCCTTCTTCGCCGGGAGCGGGGAGATCACCGGCGGCAGCGACGTGTCCGTCGCCGCTGACTCCGACGTCGTCGTCATCACCGCCGGGGCGAAGCAGAGGCCCGGGCAGACCCGCATCGAGCTCGCCGCGACGAACGCGCGGATCATGGACGCGCTCATGCCGCAGCTGCTCGAGGTCGCCCCGGACGCGATCTATGTCGTCGTCACGAACCCCTGCGACGTGCTCACCATGCTCGCCGCGGAGTCGAGCGGGCTGCCGCCGGAGCGGATCTTCGCCTCCGGCACCACCCTGGACTCCTCGCGGCTGCGCTGGGAGATCGCGCGCCGCGCGGGGGTCGCGACGGCGAGCGTCCACGCGCAGATCGTCGGCGAGCACGGCGACACGGAGCTCGCCCTGTGGTCGAGCGCGACGATCGGCACCGTCCCGATCCTCGACTGGACGCAGGACGGCGCGCCCCTGTTCACCCGCGAGGACCTCGACGCCATCGCGGCCGATGTGCGCGACGCCGCCTACACCGTCATCCGCGGGAAGGGTGCCACGAACTACGCGATCGGCCTGTCCAGCGCGAGGATCGTCGAGGCGATCCTCCGCGACGAGCACGCGGTGCTCCCCGTCGCCCCCGTCCTGCACGGGGTGCACGGCCTGGACGGGGTGGCCCTCTCCGTGCCCTGCGTGGTCGACGCCGCGGGTGCGCGCCCGCTGCCGGGCACGCCCTTCGCCCCCGAGGAGCTCGACCGGCTCCACGAGTCCGCGGAGTCCCTGCGCCGCGTCGCCGCCGAGCTGCGCGGCTGAGCCCGACGAGTCCCGGCCGAGCCCGCGGAGGAGCTCAGCCCGTGGCGCGGGCGACGTCGGCGGCGAGCACCGCCGGCCAGTCGGCGACCTCCGCGCGCGTCGAGGCGATCTGCAGGGACGACTGCGGCAGGAGCTCGTGCAGGCGCTCCGCCGTCGAGACCGGGTGCCCCGGATCGTCGGTCCAGGCGAGGATCGTCACCGGCACGTCGATCCGGGCGATCGCCTCGGGGGAGGGGAGGTCGCTCAGCGCCGCCCCGCGGTACACCGAGGGCAGCAGCTCCTCCCGCACCTGCGGCAGGGTGTCCGGCGTGCCGATCTGGGCGGGCGGCCGGTGCACGTCGCGGCTCGCCGCGAGGAAGCGCTCCATCCCGTGCTGCTCCACGAAGTCGGCGAGCCGCTCGTAGTTCTCCGCCTGCGCGACCCGTGTCTCCCAGGCGGTGGAGGGGATCAGCAGCGTGAGCGAGCTGAAGCGGCCCGGGTCGCGCACGGCCGCGTGCA
Source organism: Brachybacterium horti (assembly GCF_054777615.1). Lineage (NCBI taxonomy): Bacteria > Bacillati > Actinomycetota > Actinomycetes > Micrococcales > Dermabacteraceae > Brachybacterium > Brachybacterium horti. The sequence goes on along the minus strand of NZ_BAAHAM010000001.1, from coordinate 74,860 downwards.
GCAGGGTCGCGCACCCCATCGACGGTCCCGCCCCGTGCACCGCCTCCCCGGGGAAGTGGTCATCGAGCAGGGCGAGCAGGTCCTCCGCGAGCCGCGGCCAGGTGTAGTCCTCCGGCACCGTCCTCCCCGTCGACTCCCCGTGGCCGCGCGCGTCGTAGCGCAGCAGCCGCGTGCCGGAGAGCCCGCGCCCCAGGTCCAGGTCGATCATGCGGTCCCGCTCCCGGGACGAGGTGAGCCCGTGGAGCTGGACCACGGGATGCCCGTGCTGGTCGCTGAAGGAGGTGGCGAGCTCCGCTCCCGGGACACGGAACGATGACAACGTGGCCTCCGATGGCGAGGGGGAACAGGTGGCGCTTACCGTACCGTCATGCGGCTCACCCACGTCGATCAGCTCCGTCTCCCCTTCGGAGCCCTGCGCAGCTACCAGGTCACGGCGACCCCGGAGCCCGCGGGCCCGGCCGCCGAGCTGCCCGTCTCCTTCGACCAGGCGCGCCACGTGGGCGCCGGCGACCGCCCCGGCTCGTGGATGGCCGTGTCGATCCGGCTGCGCGAGCCCGTCGACCCGGAGGACCTCGCCGCCGCCTGGCTCGCCGTCGTCGCCCGCCACGGCACGCTCCGCACCGGCTTCGTGCAGGACGAGGACGGCGAGGTGCACCTGCGCCGGCTGCGGATCGGCCCGGGCCGCTGGGAGGACCACGAGATCGCCCCCGGCCGGTCGATGAACGCCGCGCTGCAGGAGGTCCTCGACGCGAGCTGCCGCCCGCTCTCCGCGCCCTCGCACCGGCTCTGCACGATCGACACCGCCGTCGGCCCCACCCTCGTCATCGCCTCCGACCACGCCCATGTGGACATGTGGTCGATGCTCGTCCTCGCCCGCGACCTGCTCGCCGCCCTCGCGGACGTCCGCGCCGGCCGGGAGCCCGCCGAGGGCTGGGTCCCCGAGTTCGCCGAGCACACCGCCGTGCTCGAGCGGCGCACCGAGGTGCCCGAGGAGATCCACCGCCGCTGGGCGGAGATCCTCGCCGCGGGGGAGGACGTCATGCCGCGCTTCCCGCTGCCGCTCGGCGACCCGGCCCCGCAGCCCGAGCGGGTCGAGGTGCGCGACGTGCTCGACGTCGACGACACCGCCGCCCTCAGCGCGCAGGCGCGGGCCGACGGCGTCTCCACCCTCGCCCTCACCACGTCCCTCATGACGCAGGTGACGCGCGATCTCGCCGACGCCCCGCTGCGCGCCGTGTTCCCCGTGCACAGCCGCTACGACAAGACCTGGCACGACTCCGTGGGCTGGTTCATCACGAACTCCGTGCTCGAGAGCGCCGACGCGTCCCCGCAGGCGGCCGCCGCCGCCGTCAAGGAGGCCATCGCGCTCGGCTCCTGGCCGCTGCGCGAGGTGCTCGCCCCCTGGGGCGGCATGCCCGAGGCGCCCGGCATGTTCGCGCTCTCGTGGCTGGACCTGCGGCGCCTCCCCGTGCGGATCGACGACATCGGGCTCGAGGCGCAGTACGTGAGCTCCGGGATCCGCACCTCCGGCGTCATGCTCTGGTTCATCCTCGACGACGCCGGTGTGCACCTGCGCTGCCGCTACCCGGACACCTCGCAGGCCCGGGAGAGCGTGGGCACCTGGCTCGACGCGCTCGTCGCGCTGCTGCGCGCGACGGCGCGAGCCTCCGCCGGCACGCGGCTGCTCGCGGGCGGCCGCGAGTACCGCGTCTCCCGTGCCCGGCGTGCCGACGTCCCCGCGATCGTCGCCCTGCTCACGGACGACGAGCTGGGCCGCACACGGGAGGGCGCCGACCTCGAGCGGTACGAGGCGGCGCACGAGGTGCTCTCCCGTGACGGCGCCCACTACCTCGCGGTCGTGCGCGACGCCGAGGAGCGGATCGTCGGCACCATGCAGCTGACGATCATCCCCGGCCTCTCCCGCGGCGGCACGACCCGCCTGCAGATCGAGGGGGTGCGCGTCGCCGGGGCCGAGCGCTCGCACGGGCTCGGCACGGCGATGCTCACCTGGGCGCACGACCACGGCCGCTCCCGCGGGGCCGCGCTCTCGCAGCTCACCACCGACGGCACGCGGACCGCGGCGCAGCAGTTCTACGCGCGGCTCGGCTACGAGGCGAGCCACGTGGGGCTCAAGCGACCCCTCTGACATGCACGAGGCCGGGCCGTCCCGAAGGACGACCCGGCCTCGTGGTGCCGGAGCCGGCGGGGCGCGCCCGCCGCTGCTCAGGATCCTGAGTTCAGGGGTGCTCAGTACAGGTTGAGGAAGGCCTGGAGGACCTTGACGGTGGAGCCGTCGACCTCGTCGGAGCCGGTGTGGCTCGCGCCGACCTCGTGCTCGAGGCCCTTGACGGTGTCCTTGCCGATGACGCCGTCCTGGTCGGTCTTGACCCAGGCCTGGAGCGCCTTCGTGGTGGTCTCGTCGAGCTCGCCGGTCTGCTCGACGCCCAGCCAGTCCTGCAGCGCGGTGATGGTCTTGGGGCCCATCTTGCCGTCGACCTCGAGGGTGCCCGCGACCTGGAGGTCGGGGTTGCCCACGGCGCTCTTCGAGGAGCTGGTGGACTTCTTCGAGGAGGTCGACTCGGAGGAGGACTTCTTCGAGGAGGTGGACTCGGAGGACTTCTTCTCCGAGGAGGTGGACTCCGAGGAGGTGGACTTCTTCTCGGTCTTCTTGGTGAAGCCGTTGTCCGTGCAGTTGTCCGCGATGCCGTCACCGTCGCAGGACCAGTCGCCCTGCTTCTCGGTGGACTTCTTCTCGGAGGAGCTCGAGGTGGACTTGCGCTCGGTGGAGCGGTCCGACTTCTTCTCCGAGGAGCGGGACTCGCTCGAGCTCGAGGAGCTCGAGTCGGAGGACCTCGAGGAGCTGGAGTCGGAGGAGCTGGAGTCCGAGGACGGGGAGGACGAGGTGTCCGCGCCACCGGTGATGTACTTGCCGCAGTTGGGCCACGCGCCGGCGCCCTGGCCCGCGAGGACCTTCTCCGCGACGGCGATCTGCTGGCTCTTGGTGGCCTTGTCGGCGGTGGAGGCGTACTGGCCGCCGCCGTAGGCCTGCCAGGTCGACTTGGTGAACTGGAGGCCGCCGTAGAAGCCGTTGCCGGTGTTGATGGACCAGTTGCCGCTGGACTCGCACTGCGCGACCTGGTCCCAGCCGCCGGCCGCGTCGGCCTGCTGGGCGGGAGCGGCGGCGAAGGCGCCGGCGGCGACGACGGCGCCCCCGGCGAGGGTCAGCGCGGTGCGGCCCAGGAGGGACGCGCGCTCGGTGGTGCTGGTGGTCATGGGGTGCTCCTCAGGATGCTCGACGTAGGGGCCGCGACGCACAGGACCGGTCAGCAGGAGCGCTGAGGGTGCGTCCGCGGCGAACGCAGGGCCCAACCTACGAGCGCCCCCCGGGGGGACCTCAAGCGTCGTGAACGAGGCTTGAAGGAGGCTTGACCAAGCGCGTCTGCTCGGTCACAGGAAGGTCACGGCGGACCGTCTGTAGCAGCGTCACCTTGTTGAACATGCAGGTCAGCGCGTCAAGCGGGTGGTGGGAGGTGGGGCCTCCGGCGTGTCGGCCCGGGTGGCGCGTACGGTGTCGGCCATGGCGAGAGCACCAGGTGGCGACGGTGGTTCGGTCGAGGCTGGGAGGGCGCTGGACGACCCGTCGAGGCCGGTCACCCCGGCACTCCGCGACGTGACGGCGGTCACGCCATCGGGACGGCTCGAGGTGATCGCCGGTCCCATGTTCGCCGGGAAGTCGGAGGAGCTGATCCGTCGCGTGCGCCGGGCGCACCTCGCCGGGCTCCGGGTCGAGGTCATCACCCACGCCCTCGACACGCGCTACGCGGAGGGCATCACCGCGCACACCGGGGACCGGATCCCCGCCCGCGCCGTGGCCGACGCCGCCGCGCTGCGGGACCTGCTCCGGGCGGGCGCCCCGGATCTCCTCGCGATCGACGAGGCGCAGTTCTTCGGCCCGGACCTCGTCGCTCCCGTGCTCGAGGCGGCACGCGCCGGGAGCATCGTCGTCGTCGCCGGTCTCTCCGTCACCTTCGACGGCGACCCCTTCCCGCCGCTGCCCGCCCTCATGGCGCTCGCCGAGGACGTCCGCAAGCTGACCGCCGTCTGCTCCGTGTGCGGGCGCGACGCGGCGTACCACCAGCGGCTCCGCACGGGCGACGAGGACGGCCTCGAGATCGGCGCGCGATCCGTGGGCGGCGCGGAGAGCTACCGGGCGCGGTGCCTGCTCCACCACGAGCGGCCGTGAGTGCCCCACCTCAGGAGCGGGCGGCCTCCGCGGCGGGACGATCTGCCACCTCACGCCCCAGCGGACCGTGCACCGACCGCACAGGGACTCCGCGCCGCTCCGGCTGACGATCGCGTCCCGCCGCAGGTCCACCGCCGCTCGCGCGGCGCCCCCGTCCGGGCCAGTACCGTTCCGCCATGGACTCCGCCTCACCTCCCCAGCTCCTGCTCGTCGAGGACGACCCGCAGCTGCGGGACATGCTCGCCGCGCTCCTCGAGGACGAGGGTTACGCGGTGACGACCGCCGCGGACGGTCAGCGTGCCCTGCACCTCGCCCTCACCCGGGACCACGACCTGATGCTCCTGGACCGCGGCCTCCCCGGGCTCGAGGGCCTCGACCTGCTGGGGAGGCTCCGCGGCGCCGGGGTGGACGTGCCCGTGCTGGTGCTCTCCGCGCGGGGGAACCCCGCGGACCGGGTGGACGGGCTCGACGCCGGTGCGGAGGACTACCTCGCCAAGCCCTTCGACCTCGCGGAGCTCCTCGCCCGGCTGCGGGCGCTGCGCCGCCGTCACCGCGAGACCGCGGAGCTGCTGCCCCTCAGCGGCGGCCGACGCCTCGAAGTGCGGGCGCACGAGGTGATCGGGGAGGGCGCCCGGGTGCCGCTCACCGCGCGTGAGTGCGCGCTGCTCGAGGTGCTCGCCCGCTCCCCCTCCCAGGTGTTCGAGCGCGAGACGCTCCTGCGTCGGGCTCTCCCCGGGGCGGAGGACCTCGGCGTCGTCGACACCTGCGTCCATTACCTGCGCCGGAAGCTGGGTCGCGACGTGGTGGCGACGGTGCGCGGAGTGGGCTATCGATTGGGGACGCCGTGACCGAGCGCACCCGGCCGCTCGGCGAGGCGGACGCCCAGCAGCTTCGCCGCGCCGCCCGCCGCCTCGCCCTGCAGATCGCCGTCGTCATGGCCGCCGTGGTCGCGATCGTCGGGGTGACCGCGTTCGGACTCGTCGCCGCGTCCCTGTCGCGTGCTACCGACCAGGAGCTCAGCTCCGTGCGGGACGACGCCGGCGGCGACGAGCTCAGCCGCGGCACCTACGTGATCCGCGAGCACGAGGGCTCCATCACCTCCTCCGACGACCTTCCGACCGGCCTGCCCGACGATGACGCCCTCGACCGCGTGCAGGCGGGAGAGCAGCGGGTGGACTCCCGGGTCCGTGCCGACGGTCACAGCTTCGTCGTGCGCACCTCCCGGGCGGAGGGAGGGATCGTGCAGGTCGCGATCGACACCCACGCCAACCGCGAGCAGCTGCAGCGGGTGGGCGCGGCGCTCGGCATCGGCGGCGCCGCCGGCGTGCTCCTCGCCGCCGTCGTCGCCGATCGCCTCGCGCGGCGGGCCATGCGTCCCCTCGCCGACGCCCTCGCCCGCCAGCGCCGGTTCGTCGCCGACGCCGGCCACGAGCTGCGTACTCCGCTGACCCTGCTCAGCACCCGCGTGCAGATCCTCCGCCGACGCCGTGAGCGGGGCCGCGACCCGGAGGCGACGGACGGGGAGATCGCTGCGATCCAGCAGGACGCCGCCTCGCTCACGGCTCTCCTGGAGGAGCTGCTCGAGGCCGCCGACGACCGGGAGATCGAGCTCGAGGACGTGGACCTCCGCGCCCTCACCGAGATCGCGCTGGACTCGGCCCGCGCCGAGGCCGAGCGCGCCGGGGTCACCCTCCGTCTGACAGGCGACGGCACGGTGCGCGTCCGCGCCACCACCGTCGGGGTCCGCCGCATCGTGCAGTCCCTCCTCTCCAACGCCCTGGACCACACCCGGACCCGGGTGGACGTCCACATCGCCGCGGGGCCGCGGGGAGGAGTTCTCCGCATCGCCGACGACGGCCCCGGCTTCCCCGCCGGGGACGCGGTCTTCGAGCGCTTCGCCTCCCAGCGCAGCGGCGAGGCATCACGCCACCACTACGGACTGGGCCTGTCCCTCGTGGCGGACGTCGTCCGACGACTCGACGGCGACGTGAGGATCGATCGCTCCGCACCCGGCGGTGTGATCGAGGTGACGCTCCCGCGCGCCGCCTGACGCACGTTCCGGAAGAAACCCGGAAGACTCCGCCGCCACGCTGTGCGCAGGATCGGGACGGACCCGATGCCGAAGGAGGCTCCGATGAGCATCAGGGAGAGCGGCCGACGTCGAGGCCGCTTGGCCACCGGCGTGATCGCCGGCACGGCACTCGCCGCCACCGGGATCGGCGCGGGGGCGCTGTGGGTCGGTGAGCAGGGCGTGGCGAGCACGTCGGCCGCCGCGGCGACGACCCCGGCCGCCACGAGCAGCGCTGCACCGACGGATTCCGACGCGGGCACGGCGACGCCGTCGCCGGAGGACGCGTCGGAATCCGACACGTCATCGTCCGCGTCCGCCGACACGTCATCGTCCTCGTCGGATTCGTCGTCGTCCGACGCGTCCTCCTCCTCGTCGGATTCGTCCCGGTCGAGCACGTCGTCGCAGGGCTCCGCGCAGACCGTGTCCCGCGGCTCCGGCGGTCCCTCCCACTCCTCCAGCCAGGGGTCCTGAGATGACCGCCCGCACCAGCTGGCCCCTGTGGAGCACCACCGCGGAGCTCATCGTCGTCGACCCCGCGGAGCTGGCCGCCGCGCGGGACCTCGCCGGGGCCACCCTCGCGGAGGTCGAGGACGCCTGCTCGAGGCACCGGGACGACGCCGAGCTGCGCGCGGTCGAGGGGCGCGACCTCGTCGACGAGCTCGTCAGCCCGGTCCTCGCCCGCCTGCTCGCGGATGCGATCGACGCGGCGCGTTGCACCGACGGCCTCGTGGACCCCACCCTGGGCGACCGCCTCGAGGCGCACGGCTTCACCGGCGCGCCCGGGGTGCGGTCGGCCGTGGTGCACCGGGCGACCTGGCGGGACGTCACGCTGCGCGAGGGGCGGCTCACCGCCCCCGCCGGCGTGCGGTTCGACCTCGGCGCGACCGGAAAGGCGAGCGCCGCGGACCTCCTCGCCGAGCGGCTCCGGGACGATCCGCGCATTCGCCACGGCGTGCTGGTGTCCCTGGGCGGGGACCTCCGCGCCGCCGGCACAGGGCCCGGCGGCGGCTGGCAGGTCGACGTGCGCGACGGCGCCGGCGAGCCCGGCCAGCAGGTCCGGCTCCATGATGGCGGTGCCCTGGCCACCTCGAGCACTCTCCACCGGCGTCGGCTTCTCGGGGAGCACGAGGTGCACCACATCCTCGACCCACGGCACCTCGGGCCGGCGCCCGACACCTGGCGCACCGTGAGCTGCGCCGGGACCACCTGCGCCGCCGCCAACACCGCCTCGACCGCGGCGATCGTGCTCGGCGAGGACGCGCCCGACTGGCTCGAGCGCCGGGGCGTCCCCGCGCGCCTCGTCGCCGCGGACCGCCGTGTGCTGACCACCTCCTCCTGGCCCACGCCGCTCCCCGCGGAGGTCCGCCATGGATGAGGTGCTCTGGGCGACCGCACGGGCGAGCGGTGTCGTCGCCCTCGTGCTGCTCACCCTCTCCGTGGGACTGGGCGTCCTCACCCGGGGCGGCCGTCCGTTGCCCGGGCTGCCGCGGTTCGCGGTCGCCCACCTCCACCGTGACGCCTCCCTGCTCGCCACCGCCTTCCTGACGCTGCACGTGGTGAGCCTGCTCGGCGACCGCTACGCCGAGCTCCGCCTCGTCGACCTGGTGGTGCCCTTCCTCGCTGCGCGCGACCCACTCTGGCAGGGGCTCGGCACCACCGCCCACGACCTTCTGATCGCCGTCATCGTCACCGCCCTGCTCCGCCGACGCCTCCCGGTCGCCGTGTTCCGCATCGTCCACCTCGCGGTCCTGCCGCTGTGGGGGATCGCGCTGCTCCACGCCCTCGGCTCGGGCACCGACGCGGGCACCCTCTGGTTCCGCGTCATCGCCGCCGCGTGCGCGGCGATCGTGCTTGCAGCGACCCTCTGGCGACTGCTGGCCCCCGCCTTCCGCACCCACCCGGCGCAGCGCGCCCTCCGCACCCCTGAACGGAGCCTCCGATGAGCACCCTCGCCGTTCCGGCCCCCGGCCTGCTCGACCCCGCCGAGCCGGAGCCCCTGCCCACCGTGGACCAGCTCCCCGCCCTGATCACCCGCTCCGGGCTGACCGGCCGCGGCGGCGCCGGCTTCCCGGTCGGCGCGAAGATCGCCGCACTGCGACGTGCACCCTCCACGATCGTCGCGAACGCCTCGGAGGGGGAGCCGCTCAGCGCGAAGGACGCGGTGCTGCTGCGGGAGTCCCCGCACGCGGTGATCGACGGCCTCCTGCTGCTCGCCGGCGCCCTCGCCCCGCGCGCCGGTCTGACGATCATGGTCCACCCGCGGTCGGCCGCCGAGGTGCGCTCGGCGCTCGCCGCCCGCCCCGACGGCCGCCGGGTGCAGGTGCAGGTCGCGCAGGAGCGCTTCGTCGCAGGGGAGGCCACCGCGGTCGCCGCGGCGCTCGCCGGCGGTGAGCAGATCCCCGCCGACCACCCCCATCACCTCACCGAGAGGGGTCTCCGCGGCGGCCCGGTGCTCGTGCAGAACGCGGAGACCCTCGCGCACGTCGCCCGCATCGCCCGCCACGGCGCCGAGGCGTTCCTCGCCGCCGGCAGGCCGGAGGACCCGGGGACGCGGCTCGTGACCATCGCGCGCCCCGAGGGCCCGGAGACCGTCCTGGAGGTGCCCGGCGGATCAACCCTCCGCGAGGTGCTGCACCTCGCGGGCACGGAGCCCGGGACGCTCGACGCCGTGCTCGTGGGCGGCTACCACGGTCGCTGGGCGCTGCCCGACCAGTTCGACGTGCCGCTCGGACCGCGCCCCGCCCCGGGCGTGCTCGGCGCGGGCGCCGGGGTGCTGATGCTGCTGGACCGGGGACGCTGCCCGCTGCCCGTGACCACGGCGATCCTCGACCATCTCGCCGCGGAGTCCGCCGGGCAGTGCGGTCCCTGCGTGCTGGGACTCCCGCGCATCGCCGCATCGATGCACGACCTCGAGGCCGGGCACGGCGACCCGGCCCGGCTCCGGCGACGCCTCGAGGCGGTCGCGGGACGCGGCGCCTGCCACCATCCCGACGGCACCGCGCAGCTCGCCGGCTCGACGGTCACCGCCTTCGGCCCGGAGTTCGACGCCCACGTCGCCGGGCACTGCACGGGGTGGCGGCGATGACGCGAGAGCGGCGGGAGGCCGCCCGCCTCCACGTCGACTGGACCCGCTGCGAGGCTCGCGGCGCGTGCCTCGAGCTGCTCGAGGGCACGCTGGTCGGTGACGAGGACGGCTTCCCGCTCGCCGTCGGCCGGCCGTCCGGGCAGCGGACCGACGTGCCGATCGCCCGCGGGGAGCTCGCCGCCGCCCGGGAGGCGGTGGGGGCCTGTCCGCGGCTCGCTCTGCAGCTGCTCGGGCCGACTGACGGCCGTGCGGGCGCACCGACGCTCGACGTGCACGATGCGCCCCGGGCCGGGAACGGGGACCGGGCTGGTCGCGGAGGGCACCGGAAGCGGTGATCGGCACCCCTCGGCGCCGCCGAGTACCGCTCCCGGACAGGGGAACTCCATCCCCGGCGGAAGTCGGTCGCGGGCCGGTCAGCGGCCTTCGAGAGCCTGCTCGAGCTCCGCCTTGCTCATGCGGGAGCGCCCCTCGATCCCCTCGCGCCGGGCGTCCTGGTACAGCTGCTCCTTCGTGCGGCCCTGCGCCCCCTCGTGGGAGCGGCGCCCGCCGCGGCGGGAGGGGGAGTCGTCCTCGAGGGAGGTGCGGGAGGCCTCCTCCGCCTCACCCGCCTGCGCCCGCGCCTTGTTGACGGTGCGGGCGGCGATCTCCTCCGCCGTGTCCTCGTCCTCGCCCCGATCGAGGGCGCTGTCCTTCACGTGCTCGTACTGGCGCTCGCGCTTGTCGCTCCAGGCCTGCTGCGGCATGGCCGCTCCTTCCGTCGGCGGGCGGGGACAGGACGCCCCGTGCCTCGATCCTGCGCCGTCGCCGCCGGGCTGTCGAGGGATCAGGCGTGCTCGGCGAGCGGCACGGCGGCCTCCGCGGCGACCTCCCGCCAGGTCGCGGCGAGGGAGGCGATCGTGGCGTGGGCGTTCAGACCGCTCGGCTGGGGCACCACCCAGAGCGTCGGCCCCTCGGGCCAGCCGTCCGGCAGCGCCTCCTCCTGGCGGCCCAGGCGCGCCTTCGGCAGGTCGAAGGCCTGGCGGTACGCGGTGATGCCCGCGATCGCGACGACCCGCGGCGCGAGAGCGGGCAGGCGGGAGAGGAGCTCGGCGCCGCCCTCGCGCAGCTCCTCGCGGCGCAGCTGGTCGGCGCGGGCGGTCGCCCGGCCCACGAGGTTCGTGACGCCCACCCCGCGGCCCAGGAGATCCGCGGCGTCCTCGTCCTCGAGGCCGCGGGAGGCGTCCACGGGCCGCGCCGTGAGCCCCGCGGCGTGCAGCGAGGGCCAGAAGCGGTTGCCGGGGCGGGCGAAGGGCGCATTCACCGCGGCGGTCCACAGCCCCGGGTTGATGCCCACGATCAGCAGGCGCAGCGCCGGATCGGCCGACGGGTCCGGCAGCAGGTCGTCGATGACGTCCGGATCCGTGGTGGGGACGTCGGCGAGGTCGTCCTTCGTGGGGCGTCGGCCGCGGAGCGGGGAGGGGCGTCGGGGCATCACCCCGGCACCCTAGCCCGCACCCCGAGAGGTGCCTGTCCGGAGGGCGGACCGCCCGGACGGCCCGGGGAGGGGGCCCCACTAGGCTCGTCCTCATGATCGTCACCGTCGACGCCGGCCCCCAGGGGACCCCCACCAGCAGGGACGGAGCGGGTTTCCTCGCGCCCACCGCCCTCGCCTACCGCCTCGCCCCCGGGGAGAGGGCCGAGGCCCCGCTGCCCGCGCAGGACGAGGTCGAGAGCATCGTCGGCCGCCGCATCGCCCCCGGTGACGTGCTGCGCACCTATCTGTTCCCCGCCCTCGACGAGGCCCAGACCTGGGGCGCGACCCACGTCGCGATCGACCTCGAGCTCGACGACGGCACCCGCCTCTCCGCTCTCGACCCCCGCGACCAGCACGGCACCCCCGCCACCGCGAGCGGCCTCGGGGAGGGCCGGATCCTCTACGCCGACCAGTGGAACGACGTGCAGGTGGATCTCGCCGCCGCCGCGGGCCGCACGATCACGGCGGTGCTCCTCGCGGCGGACGCCCCCGCGGGCGGCGACCCCGAGCTGCGCGGCTGGATCGACGGCCCGTACCTGGGCCCGCTCCCCGCGGATCCTCCCCTCGACGACCCGGTCGCCTGGGTGGACACCCGCCGCGGCACCTACGCCTCGGGCGACTTCTCCCGCGGCAACAACCTCCCGCTCACCGCGTGGCCCAACGGCTTCGCCTTCTTCACCCCGATGACCGACGCCCGCACACGGCGCTGGGTGTACGAGTACCACCGCCGCAACGGCGCCGACAACCGGCCCCGCCTCGAGGGTCTCGGCATCTCCCACCAGCCGAGCCCCTGGATGGGGGACCGCGCCCAGTTCCTGCTCATGCCGCTGGACGCCGACGCCGCGGACGCCTCCCCGGCCGCCCGTGCGCTCGGCTTCTCCCACGCCGACGAGGTCGCCCGCCCCGACCTCTACGCCGTGACCCTCGACGGCGCGCACACCCTGCGCCTCGCCCCCACCGACCACGGCGCCGTGATCGAGATCGGCGCCCCCGCCGGTCCCGCGCCGCGCCTCCTGCTCGAGGGCGTCGACGAGCACTCCCGGGTGCTCACCGAGGACGCCGTCGACCGCGGCCTCGTCCGCGCCTGGGTGGACTCCGGCATCGAGGAGGGCTTCGCCCGGGCCGACGGCACGACCCGCATGTTCGTGCGCGCCGAGCTCGACCCCGCCCCCGTCTCCGTCGAGGAGGCCCCGGGCGCGACGCCCGGCGCGGCCGTGCTGCGCTTCGCCGAGGGCACCACCGCGGTGACCGTGCGCTGGGTGACGAGCTTCGTGGGCCAGGAGCAGGCCGAGCGCACCTTCGCACGGGAGCTCGCGGGACGCTCCCTCGAGCAGGTGCGCGAGGCCGCCCACGCCGCCTGGACCGAGCGGCTCTCCGTGATCGAGGTGCCCGAGGCGACGCCCCCGCAGCGCCGCACCCTCGCCGGGAGCCTCTACCGCCTGAACCTCTACCCCAACTCCCACTGGGAGGACGCGGGGGAGGAGGGCGCGCCGCGCCCCGTTCACGCGAGCCCCGTGCTGCCCGTCCTCGGCGAGGCGAGCGACGACACGACGAACGCGCAGATCGTCGAGGGACGCATGGCCGTGAACCACGGCTTCTGGGACACCTACCGCACCGCCTGGCCCGCCTACGCGCTGCTCTACCCGGAGCTCGCCGCGCAGCTCGCCGACGACTTCGTCCAGCAGCACCGCGAGGGCGGCTGGATCGCCCGCTGGTCCTCACCGGGCTACGCCGACTGCATGACGGGCACGAGCTCCGACATCTCCTTCGCGGACCTCCAGGTGAAGGGCGTCCCGCTGCCGGACCCGCTCGCGACCTACGAGGCCGGGCTGCGCAACGCGACCGTGACGCCGAGCGCGGGGGAGGTGGGCCGCCGCGGCGGGGAGCGCTCCGTGTTCACCGGCTACGTCGACACCGACACCGAGGAGTCCGTCTCCTGGGCGCTCGAGGCGCACATCAACGACGCGGGCCTCGCCGCCCAGGCGGAGCTCCTCGCCGCCGGCCCCGCACTGCCCGAGGCCCGCCGCCGGGAGATCCGCGAGGAGGCCGCCTACCTGCGCGCCCGCTCCGCGAACTACCCGCTGCTCTTCGACCCCGCCGTGGGCTTCTTCCAGGGCCGCCGGGCGGACGGCGCCGTCGCCCAGACGCCCGAGCAGTTCGACCCGCTCTCCTGGGGCGGCGACTTCACCGAGACCGACGGCTGGAACTTCGCCTTCCACGTCCCGCACGACGGCGAGGGCCTCGCCTCCCTGTACGGCGGCCGCGACGGGCTCCGCGCGAAGCTCGAGGAGTTCTTCGCGACCCCGGAGCGGGCGGACCGCAAGGGCACCTACGGCCACGCGATCCACGAGATGGACGAGGCGCGGGCCGTGCGGATGGGCCAGTTCGGCATGTCCAACCAGCCCTCCCACCACATCCCCTTCCTCTTCCACCATGCGGGCGCGCCGGAGCGGGCGATGGAGGTGGTGCGGGAGGTGCAGCGCCGGCTCTTCGTCGGCGAGCAGATCGGCCAGGGCTACCCCGGGGACGAGGACAACGGCGAGATGAGCGCCTGGTGGCTGCTCACGGCGCTCGGCCTGTACCCGCTGCAGCTCGGCACGCCCCGCTACCACCTCGTCGCACCCCTGTTCGTGCAGGCCCGCGTGCGGCCGCTCGGCGGGGAGGCGTTCACGGTGACCGCGACCGGGCAGGCCCCGGACCACCCCTACGTCACCGCGATGACCGTGCGCGGGCAGGACCATCCCCGGGCCTGGATCGAGCACGGCGACCTGCGCGGCGAGATCACGATGGCGCTCGGCGCGGAGCCGGCCGGCTGGGGCGAGGTGCCGCCCTCGCCCACGGCGCCCGGCCGGAGCCCGCGCCCGCTGCTCGACCTGCTGCCGCGCGACGGTGCGGATCCGCTCCTGGACGACGACTCCCGCACCGAGGTCGAGCTGACCGAGGAGGAGCACGCCGGGGCCGACGGGATCACGATCGTGCTGCCCCGGCTCGAGGAGCCGGCCGCGGCCCGCTTCCTCACCCTCACCTCCGGTGCCGAGGAGGGCGCGGACCCGATCGCCTGGCGGCTCGAGACCTCCGCCGACGGCGCCGCATGGGAGCTGCTCGACGCCCGCGAGGACCTGACCTTCCCGTGGCGGCGGCAGACCCGGCCCTTCGCCCTGCCGGAGCACGCGGCCGTCGTGCACCACCGGATCGTGCTGCGCGGCACAGGCACGGCGGTGCGGCTCGCCCAGGTGGAGCTGCTCGCCTGAGGGCATCGGTACGATCGGTGACCTCGCGCCCCACCGATCCAGGAGCAGCCCCACGATGACCCAGGCCTACCACGCCGATTCCTCCGATCTCGCGGAGAAGGAGGTGCTGACCTGGGAGCAGTTCGGCACCGCCTCCCGGGAGCTCGCACAGACGATCGCCGACTCCGACTTCGCGCCGGAGATCATCATCGCGATCGCGCGCGGCGGCCTGCTGCCCGCGGGCTCGCTCTCCTACGCGCTGGGCCTGAAGCTCTCCGACGCGATCAACGTCGAGTTCTACACCGACGTCCACGAGACGCTGCCGGATCCGGTGCTGCTCGCCCCGATGCTCGACACCGAGTCGATCGCGGGGAAGCGGCTGCTCGTCGTCGACGACGTCGCCGACTCCGGGCGCACCCTCGCGCTCGTGCTCGACCTGCTGCGGGAGACCGGCGCGGACGCCCGCAGCGCCGTGCTCTACGCGAAGTCCGCCTCGGTGATCGCCCCCGACTTCGCGTGGCGCCGCACCGACCGCTGGATCGTCTTCCCGTGGTCCGCGGAGCCGCCGGTCACCCCGAGCGCGTGAACGGCCAGGTCATCGCCGCCCACACGGCGGCGATGGCCACGGCCTCCACGAGCAGGTACCACGGCCACGGCCCGAGCACGTCGAGCAGGCTCGGCCCGGCCGGGGCGTGCATCAGATAGGCGTAGTTCGCGCCGCTCAGCAGGTTGCCGACGAAGGCGACCCCCGCCCAGCCGACGGTCGCCGCATAGGCGAGGCCGTAGGAGCGCCAGGTGGGCCGGAAGCCGCAGCCCCAGCACAGCACGATCGGCGCGAGCAGCGCCGTGCTGTGCCCGATCCAGTACTCGGCGAGCTCGAGCGGGGCCCACACGAAGTAGTTGACGTCCGGGGTGAGCACGGACTGCAGGTTCAGGGTGAGCCCCCAGTACCAGCTCACGGCCACCGCCCAGCGGGCCCGGGTGATCAGCGCGATCGGGGTGAGCACCCGCAGGGCGTCGGAGAAGTGCAGCGGCAGCGACTCGTCGATGTTCCAGGACCACGGGGCGAAGCCCCACAGGATCCACAGCAGGTTGTTCACGAGCAGCACCCCTCCCGCGCGGCGCAGAAGCAGGTCCCGGCGCTCGGCGGGGGTGCGGCGCGCCCAGCGCACGACCAGCACGGCCGCGAGGGCCGTGAGGGCGAGCACCACGAGGTGCTCGGTGCCGTAGGGGGTCATGCGCGCGAACGGAGCGGGGGCCACACCGGGAGGCTAGCTCCCCGTGCGGCCCCCGCTCCGGATGCGGTGGCGGCAGCGCGCCTCAGGCGGCGACGGCGGCGCCGGACGTGCGGGCGTGGCGCGCCTTCAGCAGCGTCACGAGCGCCGCGGAGAGCAGCGTGCCTGCGAGGATCGCGACCACGTAGCCCCACAGGGGGGAGATCGCGAAGAACACGAAGATGCCGCCGTGCGGGGCCTGCGAGCCGACGCCGAAGGCCATCGTGAGGGCGCCGGTGAGGGCGCCGCCCGCCATCATCGAGGGGATGACGCGCAGCGGGTCGCCCGCGGCGAAGGGGATCGCGCCCTCGGAGATGAAGGCCGCGCCCAGCAGCCACGCGGTCGTGCCGTTCTCCCGCTCCACGGGGGAGTAGAGGCGGCGGGCGACCGTCGTGGACAGGGCCATGGCGAGCGGCGGGACCATGCCGCCGGCCATGACGGCCGCCATGATCTCGAAGGACGCCTCGGTGCCCTGCGAGAGGCCCGCCGTCGCGAAGAGGTAGGCCGCCTTGTTGACGGGGCCGCCCAGGTCGAAGCACATCATGAGGCCCAGGACCGCGCCGAGCAGGATCGCGGAGGAGCCGCTCATGCCGGAGAGCGCGTCCTGCAGGGTCGTCATCACCCAGGCGAGCGGGCGGCCGATCACGAGCAGCATCGCCCCGCCCACCACGGCGGAGGTCACGAGCGGGATGATCACCACGGGCATGAGCCCCGCGAGCCAGCGCGGCGGGCGGAAGGTCGTCAGCCACAGCGCGATGATCCCGGCGAGCAGGCCCGTGACGAGGCCACCGAGGAAGCCGGCGCCCACGAGCACGGAGATCGCGCCGCCGAGGAAGCCCGGGGCGATGCCGGGGCGCCCGGCGAGGCCGAAGGCGATGTAGCCCGAGAGCGCGGCGACGAGGAAGCCCATGCCGGTGTTCCCGAGCAGGAAGGCGACCGAGCCGAGGTAGAGCAGCAGGCCCGAGCGCTTCGTGAGGAGCTCGCCCGCAGAGCCGTCGTAGGTGACGTGGCCGGGGAGATCGGTGAGGCTGCTGCCGGTCGCGACGCCCTTCGCCACGAAGGCGACGTCGAAGCCGGCGAGCAGGAAGCCGAGCGCCATGAGCAGGCCGCCCGCGGCGACGAAGGGGATCATGTAGGAGACGCCCGTCATCACGGCCGCCTGGATCCGCTTGGGCCAGGACTGCTGCTGCTCGCCGCCGGAGGACGAGGCCGCGGCGGCGGCGCCGGTCGTCGCCGGGACGCGCCGCGCGGCGGGGTCCCCGGCCGCGTCGATCGCCTCGTCGATCATCTGCGGGCCGTGGGAGATCGCGCGCTTGACGGGATGCTCCACGAGGGGAAGGCCCGCGAAGCGGTCACGGCCCGAGATCGAGACGTCGGCCGCGATGATGAGCGCGCCGGCGCGCTCGATCTGCTCGGGCGTGAACGGGGTGATGCCCCCCGAGCCCTGGGTCTCGACGTGCAGCTCGACGCCGCGCTCCTTCGCCGCGTTCTCGAGCGACTCGGCGGCCATGTAGGTGTGGGCGATGCCGGTGGGGCACGAGGTGATCGCGAGGAGGACGGGGAGGTCCTCCCCGGTGCCCTGTGCGGCCGTGTCCTGCGATGCCGTGTCCTGTGCTCCGGTCTCCTGCGGTGCGGCGGGCTGCTCACCGCGGTGCGCGGGCTCGAGCACGTCGAGCACGAGGTCCGCCGCCTCCTGGGAGGTCGTGGCGGCGCGCAGCGAGGCGAGGAACTCGGGCCGGATCAGCGCGCGGGAGAGCTGGGCGAGCAGCTGCAGGTGCTGGTCGTCGGTACCGGCGGGGGCGGAGATGCCGATGATGACGTCGGCCGGGCCGTCCTGGGCGCCGAAGTCCACCGGCTCGCTCAGGCGGATCAGGCCCAGGGCGGCCTCGTGGACCGCCTCGGTGCGGCAGTGGGGGATCGCGAAGCCGCCGGGCATGCCGGTCGCGAAGGACTCCTCGCGGGCGAGCAGACCGGCCTCGAGACCGTCCCGCTCGCTGCGGCCGGTGGAGGCGATGAGATCGGCCATCTGGCCGATGACGGCGAGCTTGTCGCCGGCCGGTGCGACGTCCAGACGGACGAGGTCGGCGGTGATGAGTGCGGACACTGCCAGCTCCTTCACTGGTGGCCCGGGGGTTTCCCGGGGAGGGGCCGACGGCCGGGAGGCCGACGGCGGGGATGCTCAGAGGGCGCGGACGAGGTCCTCGCGGACGACGACCTGATCGGGTCGGGGGATCGTGGTGCCGGGCAGCGCCACCGCGGCGGTGCCGTAGGCGACGGCGCAGGCGAGCCGCTCGGGCTCCTCGCGGCCGCGGACCCTCGCGAGGAGGTATCCGGCGGCCGCGGAGTCCCCGGCGCCGACGGTCGAGAGGACCTCCCCGGGGACGGCCGCGCAGTGCCAGGTCCCCTCCGCGGAGGCGAGCACCGCGCCCGCGGCGCCGAGGGTCACGAGCACGGCGCCGACGCCCTGGGCGTGCAGGGCGCGGGCGGCCTCGGCGACGGGGGCGAGCTCGCCCTGCTCGGCGGCGGCCTCGATCGCGGCGCCGTCGGCCCCGGTGAGCTGGCCGAGCTCCTCGGCGTTCGGGGTCAGCAGGTCCGGGGCGGCGCAGCGGTCCGCCCGCCAGGCGGCGGCGAGGGCGGCGAGCGGGGCGTCGGAGGTGTCCACGCCCACCGGGACCGCGGCCTCGTGCAGCTCCTGGATGCGGCGGGCGTACCAGTCCGCGGGCAGGCCCGGGGCGAGGGAGCCGGAGAGCATGACGAGGTCGCCGGGTCGGGTGGCGCCGTGGAGCGCGGTGGCGAGCATCTCCGCCTCCGCCGGGGTCAGCGCGTGGCCGGGCTCGTTGATCTTCGTGGTCACCCCGGGCGGGGAGACGACGGTGAGGTTCGTGCGCACGGGGCCCGCGACGGGGACCGTGAGGTGGGGGAGGCCGCCGGCCTCGAGCAGGCCCACGAGCGGGTCCTCGGCGCGGGCGGGGAGCACGGCGAGGGTGCCCTCTCCGGCCTGGTGGAGGGCGCGGGAGACGTTCACGCCCTTGCCGCCCGCCTGGGTGACGTCCTCGGCGATGCGGTGCACGCCGCCGGGGACGAGCGGGGCGGTGAGGGTGACGGTGCGGTCCAGGGACGGGTTCGCGGTGAGGGTGATGATCATGCGATCACGACCTCCACCCCGGTCGCCTCGAGCTCGCCGCGCAGGGCGGGGGCGAGGCCGTCGTCGGTGACGATCACGTCGATCTCCTCGAGGTCGGCGATGCGGACGAGGCGGCGGGCGCCGGCCTTCGAGGAGTCCGCGAGGACCACCCGGCGCCCGGCCTGCTGCAGGAGCGCGGTCTTCACGGCGCCCTCGGAGGGGTCCGGGGTGTAGAGGCCCTCGGCGTCGAAGCCGTTGCAGCCGAGGAAGGCGACCTCGGGGCGCAGGGCACGGATCGCGTCGACGGTCGCGGCGCCGACGGCGGCCCCGGTCCCGGGGCGCAGCCGCCCGGGCAGGAGGTGCACGGGCGGGCCGTCGAGGGCGAGCAGCGCCTGGGCGACGTCGAGCGCATGGGTGACGACGGCGCCGGTGCGCTCGGAGAGATGGGGGACGAGGGCGAGGGTGCTCGTGCCCGCGTCGAGCTGCACGGCGGCCTCGGGGTCCAGCGGCAGGAGCGTCGCGGCGGCCGCGGCGATGCGCTCCTTGAGGTCGGTGCGGGTGCCGCGGCGGGAGGCGAGGTCCGGCTCGAGCACGGCGGCGGCGCGGGGGATGGCGCCGCCGTGGACGCGGGCGAGGACGCCGCGGCGGTCCAGCTGGTCGAGGTCGCGGCGCACGGTCTCGGTCGTGACCTCGAACTTCTCGGCGAGATCCGAGACGGCGACCCGGCCCTCGGCCGCGAGGGCGTCGAGGATCGCACGGTGGCGCTGGGGGGCGTACATGGGGATCGATCACCTGCGTCGTCGGAGGAGAGGGTGCTGCGGGGTGTGCCCACCGTAACTCCGAAGGCCACACAAAGCAACATGTGGATCTGTTGTTTTATGGGGGAGTGCGCGGAGGGCGGGGCGTGCGACGAGTTCGCCGACCGCCGAACCCCTGCCGTTCGGCGCCGCGTGGTGGCAGGGTGGGTCCCATGAAGATCACGATCGTCGGAGGACATGGCAAGGTCGCGCTGCTCGCGGAGCCGCTGCTCGCGAAGGCCGGCCACGAGGTGAGCGCGGTGATCCGCAACCCGGAGCATCGCGCCGAGATCGAGGAGGCGGGCGCGACGCCCGTCGTCGCGGACGTCGAGACGCTCGACGACGCCGGCTGGGACGCGCTGCTCGCCGGCAGCGACGCCGTCGTGTGGTCCGCGGGCGCCGGCGGCGGCGCCCCTGAGCGCACGTACCGCGTGGATCGCGACGCGGCCATCGCCTCCATGGAGGCAGCGGGGCGCCAGGGCGCCCGCCGCTACGTCATGGTCAGCTACTTCGGGGCCGGCCCCGATCACGGCGTGGACCCCGAGGACGGCTTCTTCGCCTACGCCGAGTCCAAGGCCGCGGCGGATCAGCACCTCCAGGGCACCGACCTCGACTGGACGATCCTCGGACCCAGCGGTCTCACCCTCGAGGAGCCCACCGGCCGCATCGACACGCAGGCCGCCGAGGGTCACACCGTGAGCCGCGCCGACGTCGCCGCCGTCATCGCCGAGGTCGTGGACCGCGAGGACACCCACGGCCGCTTCATCGCCTTCAACTCGGGCGAGACGCCGATCGCGGAGGCCGTCGGCCGCTCCTGAGTCCACCCGCACAGGAGAGAGGGCCCCGCACCGGACGGTGCGGGGCCCTCTCCCTGCGCTCAGGGCTCCGGGCTCAGTGGTCGGTGCGCGGGGCGGCCCCCGCCGCCTCGTCGGCGCCCGCCGCGCCGTGCTCGGACGATCCGCCGTGCTCCTTCTTCCCGAAGGGCAGCACGTGCAGCACCGCGACGATGATCGCGCCCCACACGAGCCCCAGCACGAAGCTGAAGAACGTGTTGACCAGCCAGGCGAGCGCCGCGCCCACGCCCGGGACGCCCGCGACGGCCTCCTCGAGGTGGTGGACCAGGCCGTAGGGCTGGGCGAGGCCGAAGGTGTGCAGGCCCTCGAGGATGATGTGGCCGCCCACCCACAGCATCGCGACCATGCCGACGTAGCTGATGACGGTCATGACCACGGGCATCGCCGTGACGAGCGCCTGGCCCAGCTTCTGGCTGCCCTTCCGCTCGCGACGGGACAGGGCCAGGCCCACGTCGTCCATCTTCACGAGCAGCGCGACCGCGCCGTAGACGGCGATCGTCATGAGGATGCCGACGCTCGCGAGGATGATCGCGCGCATCCAGACCGAGTCCGCGTCGATCGAGTTCATGGAGATGACCATGATCTCCGCGGAGAGGATGAGGTCCGTGCGCACGGCGCCGGAGACGATCCCCTTCTCCGAGTCCGCCCCCTTCGCCGCCGCGGGCTCCTCCTCGTGCTCGGCCCCGGAGACGAGCTCCCAGACCTTCTCCGCGCCCTCGAAGCACAGGTAGGTGCCGCCGATCATGAGGATCGGCGTGAGCGCCCACGGCGCGAGCCACGAGAGCAGCAGCGCGATCGGCAGGATGATCACGAGCTTGTTGATGAACGAGCCCCGGGCGATCCGCCAGATGATCGGCAGCTCGCGGGAGGGGTTCAGCCCCTTCACGTACTGCGGGGTGACGGCGGCGTCGTCGATCACCACGCCGGCCGCCTTCGCGGACGCCTTCGCGCTCGCGGCGGCGACGTCGTCGGTGCTCGCGGCCGCCATCTTCGCGATCGCGGCCACGTCGTCGAGCAGTGCTGCCAGGCCTCCGGCCATGCGGGTCCCCCTCAGGAGTCGTCGGGCGCCGGCCCTGCAGGTCGCGGCGGCGGCTCAGGGCCACAGCGTAGTCGGTCGCCCGGCCCTAGGCTGGTCCGCGCTGCGCGCCGCCGGCGACGCAGGAGCGACGAGGAGCAGGAGGAGCGGGAGCCGATGCGGAGATGGTCCGGGGTCGTGTCCCTCGCGGTGGGGATCTTCGTGCTCATCACGATCGAGGAGCTGCCGATCGGCGTGCTCTCCGTGATGTCCGCGGAGCTCGGGATCCCCGAGGGCGTCGCCGGGCTCGCGGTCACCGTGCCCGGCCTCGTCGCGGCCGCGACCTCCGTGACGACCCCCGTCCTCGTGCGGGGCCTGGACCGCCGGCTCGTGCTCGTCATCGCGCTGCTCTGCGTCGCGGCCTCCTCGCTGCTGACCGTCCTCGCCCCGGGCTTCGCCGTGGTGCTCGCGGCGCGGGTCCTCGCCGGGGTGTCGATCGGCCTGTACTGGGCGGTGCTGCCGATCGTCGCCGTGGGCCAGGTGGACCCCTCCCGGCACGCGACCGCCCTCACCCTCGCCTTCAGCGGCACCGGCGGCGCGCTCGTGCTCGGCGTGCCGCTCGCCACCTGGATCGGCACGCACCTGGGCTGGCGGGAGGCCTTCGCGGTGGTCGGCGCCGCGGCGCTCGTGATGGCGCTGCTCGTCGCGGTGCTCGTGCGGCCCGTGCGGGCGGCCGTCCCGGTGACCCCGGCGATGATGTGCGAGGCCGCGCGGGGACGCGGGGTGCGCCACGCCGTCGGCCTCACGCTCCTGCTGATCGTCGCCCAGTTCGTCACCTACAGCTATGTGAGCCCGCTGCTGCAGGAGGCGGGGGTGCCGCTCGGGCGCACGGGCCTGCTCCTGCTGCTCTTCGGGATCGCGGGGATGGTCGGGAACGTCGCGATCGCCCCGGTGATCCGTCGTCGCGGCGCCCCGACGGCCGTGCTCGTCGTCGCCGCAGGGCTCACGCTCTCCCTGCTCGCGGTCGCGCTGCTGCTGCGCAGCCCCCTCGCGGCCACGCTCCTGCTGCCCGCCTGGGGGCTCTTCGCCGGCGCCGCCTCCGTCACCATCCAGTCCTTCGTGGACTCCGAGGCCGGCGCGCACGTCGAGGAGGGCACGGCGCTGAACAGCGCCGCCTTCAACGTCTCGATCGCGCTCGGCGCGGCCCTCGGCGGGATCCTCCTGGAGACCGCGGGCCGCGGCGGCATGCTCGCCCTCTCGGTGCTCCTCGGCGCCGCGGGCACCGCGCTCGTGGCCCGCTACCGGGCCCGGCCCGGACCCCGCACGGCCTAGAGCACCCGGAATCCCGACGGGGGAGCGGCGTGCGGGGACCGCTCCGTCACCTCGGTGCGCTCGACCCGCGCCGACGACGGCCCGTGGCCGAGCCAGTCCACGAGCGACGCGACCTCGGCGGCCGGCCCCTCGACGTCGGCCTCGACGGTGCCGTCGAGCAGGTTCCGCACCGTCCCTGCGACGCCGAGGCGCTCCGCCTCCTGCGCGGTTGCCCAGCGGAAGCCGACGCCCTGCACCCGGCCGTGCACCCGCACGACCCGGCGCAGGGCGTCGTCACCGCTCATTCGTTGTCGCCGCCGGTGTCCGCGATGGTGCCCTTCCCGGCGTCGGCCTCGTCGGCGTTGTCGTCCCACTGCCAGCCGGCGACCTCGGGGAGGTCCTCCCCGTGGGCGTAGGCGTGGGCCCGGGCGCGGATGCGCTCGTCCGCCATCCGCTGGCGCAGCCCGGCGGAACGGGTGCCCAGGCCGTCCACGCGGTCGATCACGTCCATCACCAGGTGGAAGCGGTCGGTGTCGTTGCGCATGAGCATGTCGAAGGGCGTGGTGGTGGTGCCCTCCTCCTTGTAGCCGCGCACGTGGATCCGGCCGTTCCGGTCGTGGCGGTAGGCGAGGCGGTGGATGAGCCAGGGATAGCCGTGGTAGGCGAACACGACGGGCACGTCCTGCCCGAAGATCCCGTCGAAGTCCTTCTCGGAGAGCCCGTGCGGGTGCTCGGAGTCGTCCTGCAGGCGCATGAGGTCCACGACGTTGACCACCCTCACCTTCAGCTCGGGCATCTCCTCGCGCAGGATCCGCGCGGCCGCGAGCACCTCGATGGTGGGGATGTCCCCGGCGCACGCGAGCACCACGTCCGGCTCCTCGCCCTCGACCTCGGTGCCCGCCCAGTCCCAGATGCCCAGGCCGCGCGTGCAGTGCAGCACGGCCTCCTCCATCGTGAGCCAGTTCGGGTTCGGCTGCTTCCCGGCCACCACCACGTTCACGTACTGACGCGAGCGCAGGCAGTGGTCGTAGGTGGACAGCAGCGTGTTGGCGTCCGGCGGCAGGTACACCCGCACGATCTCCGCCTTCTTGTTGACCATGTGGTCGATGAAGCCGGGATCCTGGTGGCTGAAGCCGTTGTGGTCCTGCCGCCACACGTGCGAGCTGAGCAGGTAGTTCAACGAGGCCAGCGGCCGGCGCCACTCGATCTCGTTGGTGACCTTGAGCCACTTCGCATGCTGGTTCACCATCGAGTCGACGATGTGGATGAACGCCTCGTAGGAGGAGAACAGGCCGTGGCGCCCGGTGAGCAGGTAGCCCTCGAGCCATCCCTGGCACTGGTGCTCGGAGAGCATCTCCATCACGCGGCCGCTGCGCGCCAGGTGCTCCTCGAGGTCCTCGGGCACGAAGTCCGCGTTCCACTGCTTGTCCGTCACGTCGTAGACGGCCTGCAGACGGTTCGAGGCGGTCTCGTCGGGACCGAAGATCCGGAAGTTGTCCGGGTTCTGCGCCACCACGTCCCGCAGCCAGTCGCCGAGCACACGGGTGGGCTCGGAGATGCTGCCGCCCGGGTGGGGGACGTCCACCGCATAGTCCTGGAAGGCCGGCAGACGCAGGGCGCGCAGCACCGCGCCGCCGTTGGTGATGGGGTTGGCGGACATCCGGTGCGTCCCCGTCGGCGCCGCCGCGGCGATCTCCGGTCGCAGGGCGCCGTCCTCGTCGAACAGCTCCTCCGCCCGGTAGGAGCGGAGCCAGGCGTCGAGGTCCGCGAGGTGCTCGTCGGTGTCGCGGGCGCTCGCGAGCGGCACCTGGTGCGAGCGCCAGGACCCCTCGGTCTTCTTCCCGTCGATCTGCTTCGGGCCGGTCCAGCCCTTGGGGGTGCGGAAGACGATCATCGGCCACGCGGGGCGCTCGTACTCCCGCCCGGCCTCCGCCGCCGCGGCGGCCTCCGCCTTGATCGCGGCGACCCGGTCCAGCACCTCGTCCAGCAGGGCGGCGAAGCGGGCGTGGGTCTCGAGCGGGTCCTCGTCGTCGAACCCGCCGGTGAACACGAACGGCTCGTGCCCGTAGCCGCGCATGAGCGCCTCGAGCTCCGCGTCCCCGATCCGAGCCAGCACGGTCGGGTTGGCGATCTTGTAGCCGTTCAGGTGCAGGATCGGCAGCACGACCCCGTCGGAGTGAGGGTTGACGAACTTGTTCGAGTGCCACGAGGTGGCCATCGGACCGGTCTCCGCCTCGCCGTCGCCCACCACGGTGAAGGCGATCTGGTCGGGGTTGTCGAACATCGCGCCGTAGGCGTGCGAGAGGGCATAGCCCAGCTCGCCGCCCTCGTGGATCGAGCCCGGCGTCTCCGGTGCCACGTGGGAGGGGATCCCGCCCGGGAAGGAGAACTGCGTGAACAGGCGCTTGAGCCCGGCCTCGTCCTGCGTGATCGCCGGGTACGTCTGCGTGTAGGTGCCCTCGAGGTAGCTCGCCGCCACCAGCCCCGGGCCGCCGTGACCGGGGCCGGTCACGAAGATCGCGTTGAGGTCGCGCTGCGCGATCGCCCGGTTCGCATGGGCGTAGAGGAAGGTCAGGCCCGGGGTGGTGCCCCAGTGACCCAGCAGGCGCGGCTTCACGTGGTCCCGGGTGAGGGGGGTGCGCAGCAACGGGTTGTCCATGAGGTAGATCTGCCCCACGGAGAGGTAGTTCGCGGCGCGCCACCAGGCGTGGAGAGCGGTCAGCTCCTCCGTCGAGGGTGCGTGGGACGGAGAGTTCGGCCAGACGGTAGCGGTGTTCATGGTGCCTTCCTGGAGCCGGGGACCGGAAGCGGGCGGGAAGCGCCCGCGTCGCCAACGCTACGGCTCGCGGACGGTGCCGGGGAAGGCCTTCGGTCCCGGCGCCCTCGCCGCTCAGCGCGGGGCGATGACCGGCTCGCCGTCGGCCCCGCGGTGCATGACCTCCTGGCCGGACTGCCACACGCGCAGGGTCCGGTTCCGGACGTCGAGCGGATCGCCCTCCCAGAGCACGAGGTCCGCCTCCTTGCCCACCTCGAGGCTGCCCACGCGGTCGTCGATCCCGAGCACCCGCGCGGGGTGCAGGGTGATCGCGGCGAGGGCGTCCGCGGGGTCCATGCCGTGCTTGACGGCGAGCGCCGCCTGGTGGACGAGGAACTCGATCGGCACCACCGGGTGGTCGGTGATGATCGAGACCTCCACCCCGGCGCGGGTGAGGATCCCCGGCGCGGCGGGGGTGCGGCGGCGCACCTCGACCTTCGAGCGGGAGACGATCAGCGGTCCGTACAGCACGGGCACCCCGGCGGCGGCGACCCGGTCGGCGATGAGGTGGGACTCGGTGCCGTGGTCGAGCACGAGGTCGTAGCCGAACTCCTCGGCCAGGCGCAGCGCGGTGGCGATGTCGTCGGCCCGGTGGCAGTGCTGGCGCCACGGGATCTCGCGGGCCAGCACCTTCGCGAGCGCCGCGGAGACGAGGTCCACGTCCCGCTCCTCGGGGTCCTCCGCGGCCCACGCGCGGGCCTTCGCGAGCGCCGTGCGGATCGTCAGCGCGACCCCGAGCCGGGTCGAGGGGGTCTGCTTCTTCTCGCCGTACACCCGCTTGGGGTTCTCGCCGAGCGCCGCCTTCAGCCCCGAGGGCTCGCGCAGCACCATCTCGTCCACGACCCGGCCGTGGGTGCGCAGCGCGACCGCGAGCCCGCCGATGGGGTTGCCCGAGCCGGGGTTGACGTTCACGGCGGTGACGCCGCCGATGATCGCGTCGTCGAAGCCGAGGTCCAGCGGGTTGATCGCGTCGATCGCGCGGGCCGCGGCCATGACCGGGTCGGTCATCTCGTTGGTGTCCTCGCCGGCCCAGCCCTCGCCCTCCTCGTGAACGCCGAGGTGCACGTGCGCGTCCACGAGCCCCGGGGTGAGCCAGGCACCGCCCGCGTCCACGACCTCCGCGCCGCGGGGGACCTCCACCGCGGGGCCGACGCCGGAGATCCGACCGTCCTCGATGACCACCGTCCCCTCGACGGCGGGGGACGAGACGGGCAGGACGTGGGCGTTCGTGATCGCGAGGGTGCTCATGGGCGCACCCTTCCGCGCGGTCGGGGCCCGGTCAAGCCGGGACGGGGGCCGTGACTAGAG
This sequence comes from Brachybacterium horti, assembly GCF_054777615.1. Taxonomy (NCBI): domain Bacteria; kingdom Bacillati; phylum Actinomycetota; class Actinomycetes; order Micrococcales; family Dermabacteraceae; genus Brachybacterium; species Brachybacterium horti. Next base: position 48,220 of record NZ_BAAHAM010000001.1, on the reverse strand, counting down.
TGTGCCCATGTCAGCGAAGAAGCAGAAGGACACGCAGGACACCCCGCGTGGCGTGCTCATCGAGCCGAGCTGGACGGGCACCGTCCGCGACATCGACCCGCGCTCCACCCCGGGCTTCGACGGGAGGAAGAAGGACGGGCAGGAGCGGCTCGCGGCGCTCGTCGCCCCGATCGACGAGCTCCAGGAGCGGCTCTACGCCCAGTCCCGCGCGACCGGCGAGGGACCCTCGGTCCTGCTCGTCGTGCAGGGCATGGACACCTCCGGCAAGGGCGGCATCATGCGCCACGTGGTCGGCGGCGTGGACCCGCAGGGCGTGCAGATCACCGGCTTCAAGGCCCCCACCCGGGCGGAGAAGCGCCACGACTTCCTCTGGCGCATCCGCAAGCGCGTGCCCGGCCCCGGCATGATCGGTGTCTTCGACCGCTCCCACTACGAGGACGTGCTCATCCATCGCGTGCACGGCTGGGCCGACGGCAACGAGATCCGTCACCGGTACGCCGCGATCAACGCCTTCGAGAAGGAGCTCGTCGAGGCCGGGACGACGGTCGTCAAGGTCATGCTCCACCTCTCCTACGCGGAGCAGGGCGAGCGGCTCATGGAACGGCTCGAGCGCCCGGACAAGCACTGGAAGTACAACCCCGGCGACGTCGACGAGCGGCTGCGCTGGGAGGAGTACATGGATGCCTACGACAAGGCGCTCGCGGCGACCTCCACCGAGGCGGCCCCCTGGCACGTGGTCCCCGCGGACCGCAAGTGGTACGCCCGGATCGCCGTGCAGCAGCTGCTGCTCGACGCGCTGCAGGGGATCGACCCGCAGTGGCCCGCGGCGGACTTCGACATCCGCGGCGAGCTCGAGCGGCTCACGGCGACCCTCGACTGACGGGGCCGGGCAGGGCGAGCGCGGAGCCGGCTTGAGGTTCCCCCGCACGGGGGCGAGGATGGGGGCATGGCTTCCATCACCTTCAAGAACTCCCCCGTGACCACCGTCGGCGAGCTCCCCGCCGTCGGCTCCGCCCTGCCCGCCTTCGAGCTCGTGGGCCAGGACCTCGCCTCCGTCTCGAGCGCGGACCTCGCCGGCAAGCGCATCGTGCTGAACATCTTCCCGTCGCTCGACACCGACACCTGCGCGCTGTCCGTGCGCGCCTTCAACGAGATCGCCGCGGGCCTGGAGAACACGGTCGTGGTCTGCGTCTCGAAGGACCTCCCCTTCGCGCAGGCCCGCTTCTGCGGCGCCGAGGGCATCGAGAACGTCGTCACCGGCTCCGCCTTCCGCTCCTCCTTCGGCGAGGACTTCGGCGTCACCATGCAGGACGGCCCGCTCGCCGGCCTGCTCTCCCGCGCGGTCGTCATCGCCGACGCCGACGGCACCGTCACCTACACCGAGCAGGTGGCCGAGGTTTCCGAGGAGCCCGACTACGAGGCCGCGAAGGCTGCCCTGGCCTGACATGGAGATCGACCTGGAGCGCGTGCACGACGTGCTCGACGACGACGGCTCGGTCGACGGGCAGCTGCGGGTGCTCGTCGACCGGCTGTGGCCGCGCGGGGTGAAGAAGGAGCGCCTGGCGCACGACGAGTGGGACAAGGACGCGGCCCCCTCGACGGACCTGCGCCGCGCCTTCCACTCCGGCGAGCTCGACGTCGAGGAGTTCGCCGCGCGGTACCGGCGCGAGCTCGACCGGAGCGGCGCCGCCGCTGACCTGCTCGAGCGCGCGCGGAGCGCCGGTGTCTCCAGGATCACGCTGCTGTACGCGGCGAAGGACGTGGAGAAGAACCACGCGCAGGTGCTGCGCCAGGCGCTCCTCGACGCCGAGCGCGGCGAGGACGGCTGAGAGATCGGTCCGCGCAGGGGACCGGGACCTCGGTCCATCGACTCTCCCGCGCACCCTCCTACCGTGGAGGTGCCACGGCGTCCCGCCGCCGCGGTCCCCCGGAAGAGATCAGGAAGGACCACCCATGACCGAGGACGTCTCCGCGGCGCGGCCCCTGCAGCCCGGTCTCGACACCGCCCGTCGCCTGAGCCCCGAGCACGAGGAGATCGTTCGCGCGACGCTCCCCGCCGTCGGCGCGAACATCGCCGAGATCGCCGCGACCTTCTACCGCCTCATGTTCGCGGCCCGGCCCGAGCTTCTCGCCGACACCTTCAACCGCGGGAACCAGGCGCAGGGTGCCCAGCAGAAGGCGCTCGCCGCCTCCGTCGCGAGCTACGCGACGATCCTCGTGGCCCCCGAGGGGCCGAGCCCGAGCGAGATGCTCGGCCGCATCGGCCACAAGCACGCCTCCCTCGGCATCGTCGAGGACCAGTACGGCATCGTCCACGAGCACCTCATGGCCGCTATCGGTGAGGTCCTCGGTGAGGCCGTCACCGAGCCCGTCGCCGCGGCCTGGTCCGCCGTCTACTGGCACATGGCCGAGACCCTCATCTCCTTCGAGAAGGACCTCTACGCCGCTGCCGGCGTCGAGCCCGGCGACGTGTTCCGGGAGGCCGTCGTGGCGGCGCGCGTCGAGGAGAGCAGCGACGTCGCGAGCTTCGAGCTGATCTCCCCGGCCGGCGGCGCACCGCTGCCGGACTTCGTGCCCGGGCAGTACGTCACCGTCGGGGTGCGCCTGCCCGACGGGGCCCGCCAGCTGCGCCAGTACTCCCTCTCCGACGTCCCCGGCGGTGGCCGCTGGCGGATCTCCGTGCGCCGTGTCGACGCGGTCGACGCCGACCCCCGCGGTGAGGTCTCCACCTGGCTGCACGAGAACGTGGCCGTCGGTGACCGCCTCCAGGTCACCCTGCCGTTCGGCGATCTCGCCCTGGACACGGACTCCGACGCCCCGGTGGTGCTAGTCTCCGCTGGCATCGGGGCGACCCCGATCCTCGGAATGCTCCGGTACCTGGCCGTGCACCAGCGCGGACGCCGTGCGATCGTCCTGCACGCCGACGCGGACGCCCGCGACGCGGCTCTCGTCGACGAGCTCGCTCGCACCGTCGCCGGTCTGCCGCACTACACGACCTCCCAGCTCGACCTCTGGTTCGCCGCGGGCTCCGCTGAGCACGTGCCCGGCGGCGCCCCGGATCCCCGGATCACCGTGCACGAGGGCCGCATGGCGCTCGCCGGCGTGCCGCTGCCCGAGGACGCCGAGATCTACCTCTGCGGCGGAAGCGGGTTCCTGAAGGATCTGCGTGACCAGCTGCGCGCGGCCGGGGCCGACGAGGAGCGGGTGCACTTCGAGCTGTTCTCCCCGAACGACTGGCTGCTGCCGGCCTGAGGACGCCCCGGTGCCCGCCCCGACCCCCGGTGCGGGCACCGCATCCGTCCACGCGGGACGCGTGAGAGCGCCCGTCACGCCCGGCGGTAGGGTCGTCCCTCGTGGATCCCCTCTCCCTGCTCGTCCTGCTGATCATGGGCACCCTCGCGGGCGCCATCAACGCGGCCGTGGGCTCGGGGTCCCTGCTGACCCTCCCCGTGCTGCTGGCCCTCGGGATCCCGCCGGGCACGGCCGTGCGCACCAACACGATCGGCATCCTCTTCTCGACGATCGGCTCGGTCACCGGGTACCGCCGCGAGATCGCCGCCGAGGGCCGCGCCCTGATCCCGCTGATCGTCACGACGGCCGTGCTCGCCGCGACCGGCTCCGTGCTGCTGCTGCTCTCGCCCTCGGACGCGCTCGACGTGGTGGTGCCCGTCCTCATCGTCGTCGCCCTTCTCATGGTGGTCTTCCAGAAGCGGGTCACGCGCGCGATCAGCGCCCGGCGTGAGCGGCGTGCGGCGGTCGCCCCCGCCGCCGCCCGTGCTGCCAGCGCCGCGGAGCAGAGCCCGTACCGCTCCCCGGCGCTGCTCGCCGCGATGGGCGGTGCCTCCGTCTACGGCGGCTACTTCACCGCCGCCCAGGGCATCCTCTACCTCGGCGTGCTCGGCGCCTTCACGGGCAGGCCGATGGGCAGGGTCAACCACGTGAAGAACCTCGCGAGCCTCGTCGTCAACGGCGCGGCCGCGACCGTCTACCTCGTGGCGCACGTCGTGCTCGGCGTGGAGATCGTCTGGATCGCGACCGCCGCGATCGCCGTGGGCGCCCTGCTGGGCGGCTACTTCGGGGCGCACCTGGCCAAGAAGCTGCCCGAGGGCGTGCTGCGCGGGATCATCGTCCTCGTCGCGATCGTGGCCCTCGTGCGGCAGGTGCTCTGAGCCCCGAGCCCGCCCCGGCGGCGGCGCTCACCGAAGGAAGGGCAGGACCTCCGCCAGCACGGGCTCCGCGGGGCTGAGCGTGCCGCCGTGGGTGCGGCCCGGCAGCTCCACGAAGCGGGCCCCGGGGATCACCGCGGCGGCCTCCCGGGACTCCTCGCAGCGCGGGTGGTCGTCCCCGCCGGCAATCCACAGCGACGGGACCGCGAGCGCACGCAGGTCCTCCTCGGGGATCGCGGGGGTCGCATCGGTCGCGGCGAGCAGGGCCGCCATCGCGGAGGGGTCCGCGGCGAGGAAGGCCGCGCGCGTCGCCGCCTCCCGGCGGGAGGTGACCTCGGGGCCCAGGCCCTGCTCGGCGCAGAACTCCTCCATGCCGTGCTCGCGCACCGAGTCGATCACTCCCGGGTAGAACACCTGATCGACGGCGCCGTGCTGGGCGGCGGCGCTCCCGCCGAGGCTCACCAGGCGGGTCACCCGTTCCGGGTGGCGCAGCGCCGCGGTGAGCGCGACCCTCGCGCCGAGCGAGTAGCCCACGAGCGCGGCACGGTCGGTCCTCTCCGCATCGAGCACGGCGATGAGGTCGGCGACGAAGGCGTCCTGGGTGTACGCGGCGGGATCGTCGGGCTTCCCGGAGCGGCCGTGGCCGCGCAGGTCCACCCGGATCACCCGGTGCTCCGCCGCGAGCGGGGCGAGGTAGCCGAGCCCGCGCCAGATCGCGCGGGAGAGCACCGATCCGTGCAGCAGCACCACGGGCGATCCCACGCCGGTCACGTCGTAGCGCAGGTCGATGCCGTCGACGGGGGAGGGGATGACGGGCACGGAGGATCCTTCCGGGACGGACCTGCCGGCCGGCCCGAGGGGGCCGGCCGGCAGGCGCTGAGGGGAGCGGGCGGTCAGAGGGCCGCGGCGATCTCCTCGAGGATGCGGTTGAAGGTCGCCGAGGGGCGCATGACGGCCGCGGCCTTCTCGGGGTCCGGGCGGTAGTAGCCGCCGATGTCCGCGGGGGAGCCCTGCACGGCGAGCAGCTCCGCGGCGATGGTCTCCTCGCCCTCGGTGAGCTCCTTCGCGATCGGCACGAAGGCCGCCTGCAGCTCCTTGTCCTCGCTCTGCTGGGCGAGCTCCTGCGCCCAGTGCAGGGCGAGGTAGAAGTGGCTGCCGCGGTTGTCGATCGTGCCGAGCTTGCGCTGCGGCGACTGATCGGCGTTCAGCAGCGTCTCGGTCGCCCGGTCCAGGGCGTCCGCGAGCACCGCCGCGCGCGGGTTCTCCGCCGTGCGGGAGAGGTGGCGCAGGGACTCCGCGAGGGCGAGGAACTCGCCGAGGCTGTCCCAGCGCAGGTAGTTCTCCTCGACGAGCTGCTGCACGTGCTTGGGCGCGGAGCCGCCCGCACCGGTCTCGAAGAGTCCGCCGCCGGCCATGAGCGGCACCACGGAGAGCATCTTGGCGCTCGTGCCGAGCTCCATGATCGGGAAGAGGTCCGTGAGGTAGTCGCGCAGCACGTTGCCGGTCACCGAGATCGTGTCCTCGCCGCGGCGCACGCGCTCCAGGGTGTGCCGGGTCGCCTCGACCGGGTTCAGGATCCGGATGTCGAGGCCCTCGGTGTCCTCCTCGGCGAGGTACGCCTCGACCTTCGCGATGAGGTTGCGGTCATGGGCGCGGGACTCGTCGAGCCAGAACACGGCCGGCATGCCGGAGAGCCGCGAGCGGCGCACGGCGAGCTGGACCCAGTCGCGGATCGGGGCGTCCTTCGCCTGGCAGGCGCGGAAGATGTCCCCGGCCTCGACGTCGTGGCTCATGAGCACGGCGCCGGAGGCGTCGCGCACCTCGACCTTCCCGGCGGCGTCGAGCTCGAAGGTCTTGTCGTGGGAGCCGTACTCCTCGGCCTTCTGCGCCATGAGGCCCACGTTGGGGACGGTGCCCATGGTGGTCGGGTCGAAGGCGCCGTTGGCCTGGCAGTCCTCGATCGTCGCCTGGTAGACGCCCGCGTATGAGGAGTCGGGGATGACGGCGAGGGTGTCCTGCTCGGCGTCGTCCGCGTTCCACATGTGGCCCGAGGTGCGGATCATCGCGGGCATGGAGGCGTCGACGATGACGTCGGAGGGGACGTGGAGGTTGGTGATGCCCTTGGCGGAGTTCACCATGGCGAGGGCGGGGCCGTCGGCGAGGTCCTGCGCGACGGCGGCCTTGACGCCCTCGCGCGTCGCCTCGTCGAGCGCCTCCACGCCGGAGAGGATGCCGGCGAGGCCGTTGTTGGCGGAGAGCCCGGCCTCGGCGAGCACGTCGCCGTACTGCGTGAAGAGCGTCGGGAAGAAGGCGCGGACGACGTGCCCGAAGATGATCGGGTCGGAGACCTTCATCATCGTGGCCTTGAGGTGCACGGAGAACAGCACGCCGTCGGCCTTCGCGGCGGCGATCTGCTCCTGGAGGAAGGCGTCGAGCGCGGCGGCGTGCAGGACGGTCGAGTCGACGACCTCGCCGGCGAGCACGGGCAGCTCCGCCTTGAGGACGGTCTCGGCGCCGTCGGCGGCCACGTGGACGATCGAGAGGGTGTCCTCCTCCTCGAGGACCACGGACTGCTCGGAGTCGCGGAAGTCCTGGCCGTCCATCGTGGCGACGCGCGTGCGGGAGTCCGCGCTCCAGGCGCCCATGCGGTGGGGGTGGGTCCTCGCGAAGTTCTTCACGGCGAGCGGGGCGCGGCGGTCGGAATTCCCCTCGCGCAGCACCGGGTTCACGGCGGAGCCCTTGACCGCGTCGTAGCGGGCGCGGGCGTCCTTCTCTGCGTCGGTCTCGGGGTTGTCCGGGTAGTCGGGGAGGTCGATCCCCTGGCCCTGCAGCTCGGCGATCGCTGCCTTCAGCTGCGGCACCGAGGCGGAGATGTTGGGCAGCTTGATGATGTTCGCCTCGGGGGACTTCGCGAGGTCGCCGAGCTCGGCGAGGGCGTCCGCCTCCCGCTGGTCCTCGGGCAGGAGGTCGCCGAAGGCCGCGACGATGCGGCCCGCGAGCGAGATGTCCCGGGTGGCGACGTCGATCCCGGCGGTGGTGGAGAACGCCTCGAGGATCGGCAGGAACGACGCCGTCGCCAGCATCGGCGCCTCGTCGGTGTGGGTGTAGATGATGCGCGCCATGGTGTCGGGGGGCTCCCTCGGGTCGACGTGGCAGATGTCTTGACGTCAAGACTAATAGACGGCGCCTGGGCGGGGCCTCGGCGCCCGTCGGTCCGGACATGCCCACGGTACGGGAGCGGAGGAGCGTGCGGGAGGGCTCGGCCGGGACCGAGGGCCGGGCTCCCCGGTCCGGCACCGGGCGCCGCTCCTAGACTGGTCCGCATGCCTGATCCCGCTCCCTTCCTCTCCGTCCTCGACCTGCGCGAGCGCAGCCTCAGCGCCGCGGAGCTCAGCGCCGCGCTGCCCCGCGCCGAGCTCGACGTCGAGGCCGCCGCCGCGGCGGTGCGTCCCGTCGTCGAGGACGTCGCCGCCCGTGGCGCCGCCGCGGTGCTCGACGCCTCCGAGCGCTTCGACGGGATCCGGCCGGAGCATCTGCGCGTGCCCGCCGCCGCGATCGAGCAGGCCCTCGCGGAGCTCGACCCGGCGATCCGCACCGCCCTCGAGGAGTCCATCGCGCGCGTGCGAGCCGTGGACTCCGCCCAGCTCCGGCCCGACGAGCGCGTCGAGGTGGTGCCCGGCGGCACCGTCACCCAGCGCTGGGTCCCCGTGCGGCGCGTGGGGCTCTACGTGCCGGGCGGCCGCGCCGTGCTCCCGAGCTCCGTGATCATGAACGTGGTCCCGGCGCAGGTCGCCGGGGTGCGGCAGATCGTCCTCGCCTCCCCGCCGCAGAAGGAGCGCGGGGGCCTCCCGGACCCCACGATCCTCGCGGCGTGTGCGCTGCTCGGCGTCACCGAGGTGATCGCCGCGGGCGGCGCGCAGGCGATCGCCCTGCTCGCCCACGGCGCGGTGGACCTCGGCGACGGCCGCGGCCTCGACGCGGTGGACATGATCACCGGTCCCGGCAACGTCTACGTCGCCGCCGCGAAGCGCCTCGTGCGCGGCCGCGTCGGGATCGACGCGGAGGCCGGCCCCACGGAGATCGCGATCCTCGCGGACGCCGAGGCGCACCCGGCCTATGTCGCCGCGGACCTCATCTCCCAGGCCGAGCACGACCCGATGGCAGCGAGCGTGCTCGTCACCGATGCGCCGGAGCTCGTCGACGCCGTCGAGGCGGAGCTCGCCGTGCAGGTCCCGCAGGCCCCGCGCGCCGATCTGATCGCCGAGGCGCTGCGCGGCGAGCAGAGCGGCGTCGTGCTCGTGCGGGACGTCGAGCAGGGGATCGAGGTCGTCGACTCCTACGGCGCCGAGCACCTCGAGATCCAGACCGCGGAGGCCGCCGAGGTCGCCGCCCGGGTCACGAACGCGGGCGCCGTGTTCGTGGGCCCGCACGCGCCGGTGAGCCTCGGCGACTACGCGGCCGGCTCCAACCACGTGCTGCCCACGGGCGGCAGCGCGCGGTTCGGCGGCGGGCTCGGCGTGCAGACCTTCCTGCGCGGGATCCACGTCGTCGACTACGACGAGGCCGCGCTGAAGAGCGCCCGGCAGGCCGCGACCACGCTCGCCGCCGCCGAGGGGCTGCCCGCGCACGGGCGCGCGATCGACATCCGCTTCGAGCGCTGAGCAGGGCGGGGGCCGAGACGCCCTCGCCGCTCCGGAGCGGTCCGGAGAATTCGGACACCTGACGCCGGGCCGGGAAGTTGTGGGCTCCCCGGCCCTGCGCTCACGTTGTCGCGTGATGTAAGCGCTTCCATACGTGGGGCGCCGGCGCTGCGGGCCCCTCCCGACGGCGCCCCGGACGAAGGAGTCACCATGGATCACCTCTCCCGCCGCGTGTTCACCGGCCTCGGTATCACCGCCACCGCCGCCCTCGCCGCCTCCTGCGGCCGGCCCGACGCCGGCACCTCCACCGGCGCCTCCGCGAGCGCCGAGCCCCTCGCCGACGGTCCCGCGACCGGCAGCCTCACCGTCTGGGCCATGGGCGCCGAAGGCGAGAAGCTCCCCGAGCTCCTGAAGGGCTTCCAGGAGCAGAACCCCGACGTCACCGTCGAGGTCACCCCCGTCCCCTGGGACAGCGCGCACGACAAGTTCACCTCCGCGATCGCCGCCGGCACCGCCCCCGACGTCGCCCAGGTGGGCTCCACCTGGATGGCCGAGTTCGTGGGCCTGGACGCCCTCGAGCCCACCCCCTCCCAGATCGCGACCGACGACTACTTCGCCGGCGCGCTCGACTCCGTCACCGTCGACGGCACCGTCTACGGGGTGCCCTGGTACGTCGAGACCCGCGTCGTCTTCTACCGCAAGGACCTCGCCGAGAAGGCCGGCATCACCGAGCCGCCCACCGACTGGGAGGGCCTGCTCGCCCTCGCCCAGGCCTTCCAGCAGAAGGCCGACGCCACCTGGGGCATCTCCCTCCAGCCCGGCGGCCAGGGCTCCTGGCAGACCCTCATGCCGCTCATCTGGTCGAACGGCGGCGACGTCGTCGACGAGGCCGGCATCGCCTTCACCTTCGAGTCCGCCCCCAACGAGGAGGCGCTCGCCTACTACCAGTCCTACTTCACCGGGAAGGTCGCCAACCCCGCCCCGGCGGACGGCGTCACCGAGCAGGACTTCGTCTCCGGCGCGGTCCCCATGTTCATCTCCGGCCCGTGGATGATGAGCGCCGTCGAGGCGCTCGGCGGGGACGGCTTCGCCGACAAGTACGGCGTCTTCGTCATGCCGCAGAAGGAGACCAGCGCGAGCTTCCTCGGCGGCGCGAACCTCGGCGTCTTCCATGGCACGAAGAACCGCGACGCCGCCTGGAAGCTGGTCCAGCACCTCTCCACCCCCGAGGTGCAGGTCGAGTGGTTCGGCCTCTCCACCGACCTCCCCTCCCTCCAGAAGGGCTGGGAGGACAAGACCGTCGCCGCGAACGAGAAGTTCGAGGTGTTCCGGAAGCAGCTCGACACCGCCCTCGCCCCGCCCGTCATCGGCACCTGGGAGCAGGTCGCCGCGAAGTTCGACGCGCAGATCGAGGAGGTCTGCAAGAACGGCCTCGCCCCCGCGGACGCCCTGGCGACCACCCAGTCCGAGGCCCAGGGCATCGGCACCGGGGCCTGAGATGACGAGCTCCACCGCGCCGGCGCCGGCCCCCGCCTCCGCCCGCCGCCGCTCGCGCCGCGGCGGTGCGGAGGCCCGGGCCGGGCTCCTGCTGGCCCTGCCCTTCGTGGTCCTCTTCCTCGTGTTCACCGCCTGGCCGGTGCTGCAGTCGATGATCATGTCCTTCACGGACATGCGGATCTCCGACATCCGCAGCCCCTTCGCCGTGAACTTCGTGGGCCTGCAGAACTACCTCACCGCCTTCGAGGACCCGGTGTTCCGCCGCGCGGCCCTCAACACCGGCGTGTTCGTGCTGCTCGGTATGCCGCTGACGATCATCGCCGGGCTCGCCGCCGCGATCGCCCTGGACAAGGGCGTCGGGAAGCTCCGGGCCGTGTTCCGGGTCGGCTTCTACACCCCGGTCATCACCTCGATCGTCGCCGTCGCCGTGGTCTGGCGCTTCCTGCTCCAGCCCGAGAACGGCCTCGTCAACACCGTGCTCGGCTGGGTCGGGATCGACGGCCTGCACTGGCTCGGCGACCAGCGCACCGCGCTGCTCTCGCTCGTGATCATGGCGGTGTGGCGCAACTTCGGCACCTCGATGGTCATCTTCCTCGCGGGCCTGCAGGCCGTGGACCGCCAGCTCCACGAGGCCGCCGCGCTCGACGGCGCGAACGCCTGGCAGCGCTTCCGCAGCATCACGGTCCCCTCGATCCGCCCCACGCTGCTGTTCGTGCTCGTGACGACCTCGATCGGCTACCTGCAGTTCTTCGAGGAGCCCTTCGTCATGACGAACGGCGGGCCGCTCAACTCGACGATCTCTGCCTCGATGTACACCTACAGCCAGTTCGGCTTCGGCAACTACGGGGTCGCGGGCGCCATGGCGTACCTGACCTTCCTCGTCATCGCGATCGTCACCCTCGTCCAGTTCCGCCTCATGAGGGAGAAGTGATGATCGAACGTCGCCGCCCCGTCCTGACGTACATCGTCCTCACCGTCTTCCTGCTCCTGGTCATCACGCCCTTCGTGTGGATGATCCTCGGCAGCCTCAAGACCCAGGGGGAGCTGCTGCGCACCCCGCCCACCTGGTGGCCCGAGCAGCCCACGCTGGACAACTTCCGCCGCCTGTTCGAGCGGCCCTTCGGGCGCTACTTCACCAACTCCGCCGTCGTCGCCGTGGTCGTCACCGCCGGCAACCTCGTGCTCAGCTCGATGTTCGGCTACGCCCTCGCGCACCTGCGCTTCCCGGGCAAGAGGATCCTCTTCGGCATCGTGCTCGCGTGCCTCATGATCCCCGGGCTCGTCACCTTCATCCCGCAGTACGTGCTCGTGGTGAACATGGGGCTCGCCAACACGATCCCCGCGCTGATCCTGCCGTTCCTCGTGCAGCCCTTCAGCGTGTTCCTCATGCGCCAGTTCTTCCTCGGCATCCCGCGCGAGCTGCTCGAGGCGGGACGGATCGACGGCGTGGGGGAGATCGCGATCTTCTTCCGGATCTACCTCCCGCTCGCGGGCCCCGCCTTCGCGACCCTCGGGATCCTCACCTTCCTGGGCTCCTGGAACAACTTCCTGTGGCCCCTCGTGGTCTCCTCCTCGGAGAGCACGTACACCCTGCCCGTCGCCCTCGCCCTCATCTCGACCGGCCAGAACGAGACGGACTACGGACTGCTGCTCGCGGGCGCCACGCTCATCGTGCTGCCGATCCTCGTGGTCTTCCTCTTCTTCCAGCGCCACTTCATTCAGGGCATCGCCACGACCGGCATCAAGTGACCCCCCGGGGCCCACGGGGAGCCCCCCCCGTCTGCCCCGGTCGTCGGCCCCCGGCCGGCACCCGGTCGCCCGCCCCCGGGCGACCGTCCACCCCCTCCGGCAGCAGGACCCGCCGGTGCACCATCCCCCCCAGACGACGACGTCGAAGGAGCACCCCGTGCACGCCGCATCCCCCCGCCCCGACCGCCGCCCCGCCTTCCCCTGGCAGGGCACCGACCGCGCCGCGCCCGGACCGGGCCGCTCCGAGCGCGCCCACGCCGCCCCCGGGCGCCTCACCCGCCGGGGCATGCTCGGCGCCGTCCCGCTGCTCGGCGCCGGGGGAGCCCTCGCCGCCGGTGCGCCCGCCTCGGCCGCTCCCCCCGCACCCGCGGCGCCCGCCGCCCCCGGCGCGGAGGAGCGCGAGCGGACCCTGCGCCGCTGGGCCGCGGACACCTGGCGCTCCCTCGACGCCATGACCCACCCCGGCACCGGCCTCGCCGCGGACAACATCGGCGCGGACCTCGCCACCCGCTCCGGCTACACCTCGCCCACGAACATCGGCGGCCTGCTGTGGTCCACGCTCGTGGCCCGCGAGCTGGGCCTCATCACCCCCGGCGAGTCCCGCCGCCGCGTCGCCCGCACGCTGCGCACCCTCGCCGCCATGGAGCGCCACGAGCCGTCGGGCATGTACGTCAACTGGTACGACGAGGCCGACGGGTCGATCCTGCGCACCTGGCCCGGCTCCGGCGACGTGGTCGTCCCCTTCGTCTCGAGCGTCGACATGGGCTGGCTGGGAGCCGCCCTTCACGTCGTCGCCGAGGCGGACCCCTCGAACCGTCGCGCCGCCCGCGCGCTCACCGACGCCATGCGCTGGGACGTGTTCCTGGACCGCGAGGTCGAGGCGCAGCCCGGGCAGGTCGTCGGCGGGTTCTGGCTCGAGGACCCGTCCCGGGACGGCGTCATCGCCTCCGCCCCCTGGAACGGCGTGGGCGGCGAGGACGTCTGGTACCACGCGACCCACCACTACGACACGGCCGTCTCCGAGGCACGCATGGTCACCTACCTCGGGATCGCCGCGGGGCAGTTCCCCGCCGGCGTCTACTTCACGACCTTCCGCACCTTCCCGCCCGACTGGACCTGGCCCGAGACGGCGCCGGTCGGGGAGTGGGCCACGTACGAGGGCGTCGACGTCTTCGAGGGCGCGCACCCCTACCGCGGCATGCACGTCGTGCCCGGCTGGGGCGGCTCCATGTTCGAGGAGCTCATGCCGGACCTCTTCGTCCCGGAGGCGGAGTGGGCCCCGGACAGCTGGGGCGTGAACCACCCGCTCCACGTGCGCGCCCAGCGCGAGCACGGGCTCGACGAGGCCGGCTACGGCTACTGGGGCTTCTCCCCGAGCTCCGACTCGCACGCCGGGTACCGCGAATACGGCGTCGACGCGCTCGGGCTGAACCCCACCGGCTACTTCTCCGACGCCGCCGGCACCGACTGGCACGCCGGCGAGGACTATCCCCGCGGCCTCGACGGGGTCGTCACCCCGCACGCCGCGGCACTCGCCCTCCAGTACGAGCCCGAGGCCGCCTTCGCGAACCTCTCCCGGATCGAGACGGACCTCGGCGCCTACGGGGAGGGCGGCTTCCACGACGCCGTCGCCGTGGGCACGGGCGTGCGCGCGGAGCGGCACCTCTCCCTGGACCAGTCGATGATCATGGGGGCGCTGGGCAACGTGCTGCTCGGCGGGATCCTCCACGACTGGTTCGGGACACCCGCCGTCGAGGAGGCGCTGCGACCCGTCATCGCGCAGGAGCGCTTCGGCGCAGCGGGCTGACCTCGCCCCGCTGTGGGGTCGTGGCGCCTCTCAGCCGCCGAGGACCCGCAGGTCGATCGTGATCCGCCGCGCCGCGCCGTCCTCCCGGCGGTCGACGGTGAGCAGGACGCGGTCGCCCTGCGCGGGCCGGCTCGCCGCGACCTCCTCCGGCGGGAGGTGCAGCGGCGGTCCGGTGACGGAGGCCGGATCGACGTCCACGACCCAGCGGTGGCACCGCCACGGCGGGCCGGGGGTGCCGTGCGGGGCGGCCTCGTGCTCGCCCTCGTCCACCTCCTCGGGGGACAGGGCGCGATCGCGGCGCGTGTCGCCGGTGTCGACGCAGAACTCGCCGTGCAGCACGGGGCGCCTCAGGCGGTGGGCTCGGGCTCCACGGGGGCGGGGCGGCGCTCGGCGCGGGTCGCCCACAGGGCGACGGCGCGCCAGCCGAGCATGAGCACCCCGGTGAACACGGCGGAGACGATCACGAAGGACACCTCGGTGCCCGCCCCGAAGAGGGTGCGCACGGCCATCGCGGTGACGATCGTGATCGCCCAGATCAGCACGCCGTGCGGCCACAGCCGGAACGGGTGCCGCCAGGCCCGCAGCACGAGGTGCCCCAGCAGGGTGCCCAGCGCGTAGGGCCAGCCCACCTGGGCGATGTTCTCCATGGAGAGCGAGAGGTCGTGCTGGAACAGACCGATCGCCACGAACAGCAGGATCACGAGGAGATCGGCCACCAGGGCACCGAAGGAGCGGAACATCCCCCCAGGGTAGCCACGTGCTCGGTGCGGGGACGGGGACGGAGGGCCCCGCACGGTGTGGGACGTGCCGCATCGCGCGGCGGCGACGGGGCCCGGACGACCCCCTCCGCACGGCCGGTGGACCTCTACCATGGAGCCATGCCCGTCGACACCCCTCAGGACCAGGCCGTGCCTGCGTCCCTCTCCAGCACGGCGCGCCCCGGCATCCCGGCGCGACGCGACGACCTCGCGGGGGAGGAGCCCTACGGCGCTCCCCAGATCGACGTGGCCCATCTGCTGAACGTCAACGAGAACCCCTTCGGGCCCTCGGCCGCGCTCGCCGCGGACATGGGCGCCGCGGTCGCCGAGGCCGCCGCGGGCCTGCACCGCTACCCGGACCGCGAGTTCACGGCCCTGCGCGAGGACCTCGCGGCCTATCTCGCCGCCGAGTCCGGCATCCCCGCCCCGCCGGCGGAGGCCGTGTGGGCCGCGAACGGCTCCAACGAGGTCATGCACCAGCTGCTGCTCGCCTACGGCGGGCCCGGGCGCACGGCCCTCGGCTTCACCCCGCACTACTCGATGTACCCCGAGTACGCGCGGGACACCTTCACCCGCTGGGTCACCGCGGAGCGCGGGCCCGCCCCGGACTTCGCCCTCACCGCCGCGCAGGTCACCGCGGCGATCGCCGAGCACCGGCCGCAGATCCTCGTGCTCACGAGCCCCAACAACCCCACCGGCACCGCCCTCGACCCCGCCGTCGTGCGCGCCGCCGCGGAGGCCATGCTCGCCGCGGGCGGACTGCTCGTCGTCGACGAGGCCTACGGGGAGTTCCGCCGCGACGGCGTCCCGAGCGCCCTCGAGCTGCTGCCCGAGTTCGCGAACCTCGTCGTCACCCGCACCATGTCGAAGGCCTTCGCGCTCGCCGGCGGCCGGATCGGCTACCTCGTCGCGGATCCCGCGATCGTGGACGGCGTGCGGATCGTGCGCCTGCCCTACCACCTCTCCGCCGTCACCCAGGCCGTCGCCCGCACCGCCCTCGCCCACCGCGAGGAGCTGCTCTCCCAGGTGGCGACGCTGCGGGAGGAGCGGGACGCGCTCGCCGCCCATCTCACGGAGCGCGGCCACGTCGTCGCCCCGTCGGACGCCAACTTCATCTTCTTCCAGCCCCTCCTGCGCACCGCCGCGGACCGCCACGCGGTGTGGCAGGCGCTGCTCGATCGCGACGTGCTGATCCGTGAGGTGGGGCCGCAGCCCTGGCTCCGGGTCTCGATCGGCACCCCGGAGGACAACGCCGCATTCCGCACCGCCCTCGAGGAGGCAGACCCCCGATGACCACCGCCCCCGCGCGTCCCGCGCGCACCGCGAGCATCACCCGCACCACCCGCGAGTCGAGCATCGAGCTGAGCCTCGACCTCGACGGCACCGGCCAGGTGGACGTGTCCACCTCCGTGCCCTTCTTCGACCACATGCTCACCGCGCTCGGCACCCACGCGCGCTTCGACCTCACCGTGCGCGCCACCGGCGACACCCACATCGACGTGCACCACACCGTCGAGGACACGGCGATCGTGCTGGGCCAGGCGCTGCGCGAGGCGCTCGGAGACAAGAAGGGCATCGCCCGCTTCGGCGACGCGATGGTCCCGCTCGACGAGGCGCTCGCGCAGGCCGTCGTGGACCTCTCCGGCCGCCCCTACTGCGTGCACACCGGGGAGAGCGAGGCGCAGGCCCTGCACCTCATCGGCGGCCACTTCACCGGCTCGCTGACCCGCCACGTGCTCGAGTCCATCGCTCACCACGCCGCGATCTGCCTGCACGTGCGCGTGCTCGCCGGCCGCGATCCCCACCATGTCGTGGAGGCCCAGTTCAAGGCCCTCGCCCGTGCGCTCCGCGCGGCCTGCGCCTTCGACGACCGCGTCCTCGACGTCCCCTCCACGAAGGGAGCCCTGTGACCACCGCCGACCGCCCCGACCCCCAGCAGCCTGAGGAGAACCCCTCCGGCGACGGCTCCCACGACATCGACGCCGAGTTCGCGCGGCTCACCGCGGGCCTCGGCCTCGGCGACGAGCCGCTGACCGTCGACGACGTGCTCGCCGAGTCCGCCGAGGAGGAGGAGCCCGCGATCGCCGTGGTCGCGACCTCCGTCGCCTCCGCGAAGGCGCTCGCGGGCGCGATCCGCCTGGGCCGCGAGGCCCGCACCGACGGGATCGACATCCCCGGCGGCACCCGCACCCTCGACACCGAGACCGGCGCGATCGCCGTGGGCGAGCTCAAGGAGCAGTTCGCCCACGACCTCGCCGCGATCACCTCCACCGCCCTGCAGCGCACCGGCCTGGTGCTCTTCTGGCGCCGCGGGGACCGCATGACCGCGACCCGCTACAAGGCGGGGGAGCGCGGCGAGGACGTCTCGCCCGCGATCGTGCTCGGCGCCGTCGCGGACGAGGTCGAGCAGCTGCTGCTGGGCGCCCTCACCCTCGACGAGCTCGGCGAGGGCATCGACCCCTCGACGCTCACGCGCAACGAGGCGCTCTCCTGGATCTCGAAGAAGAAGCGCTGATGACGACCGCTCCTGAGGTCGTGGTCCTCGACCACGGCTCCGGCAACGTGCGCTCCGTGGTGCGCGCCCTCGAGGCCGCCGGTGCGCACGTGCAGCTCACCGCGGACCGCGAGGCGGCCCTCGCGGCCGACGGCCTCGTCGTCCCCGGCGTGGGCGCCTATGCGGCGACCATGGAGCAGGTGCTCGCCGTGGGCGGCGACCGGATCGTCGAGCGCCGCCTCGCGGGCGGCCTGCCGGTGCTCGGCATCTGCGTGGGCCTGCAGATCATGTTCGCCGCCGGCACCGAGCACGGGGTGCGCAGCAAGGGCCTGGACCAGTGGCCCGGCGAGGTCACCCGGCTCGAGGCGGAGATCGTCCCGCACATGGGCTGGAACACCGTCGAGAGCCCCGAGGGCTCCGTCCTGTTCGACGGCGTCGCCGAGGAGCGCTTCTACTTCGTGCACTCCTACGCGGCCCGCAGCTGGGAGCTCGACAGCATCGGCCCCCTGACCCCGCCGCTGGTGACCTGGGCGGAGCACGGCGGCGACCGCTTCGTCGCCGCCGTCGAGAACGGCGCGCTCACCGCGACCCAGTTCCACCCCGAGAAGTCCGGCGCGGCGGGCGCGCGCCTGCTGCGCAACTGGCTCGCGGCCCTCCCGCGCCGCGGGGCCGGGGACGAGGGGACCGCCCCGTGATCCTCGCCTTCCTCATGCTCTTCGCGGGCGGCCTGCTGCTCGGCGGCGCCTGGTCCTTCCTCCGCTCGAAGAAGCCGCTGTGGTCCGTCATCGCCCTCGCGGTGGTGGGCCTGGTGTGCCTGGGCGTCTCGATCTGGCGCATCCAGACCGGCTGACCGCCGCCCCTGCCGCCCCACCGTTCCTCACCCCCACAGTCCTGACCAGGAGACACCCCTCATGACCGCTCCCGTGCTCGAACTCCTCCCCGCCGTCGACGTGCAGGGAGGCCAGGCCGTGCGCCTGGTCCAGGGCGAGGCCGGCTCCGAGACCGCCTACGGCGCCCCGCTCGAGGCCGCGCTCGGCTTCCAGGAGGGCGGCGCCCGCTGGCTCCACCTCGTGGACCTCGACGCCGCCTTCGGCCGCGGCAGCAACGCCTCGCTGCTCGCGGAGGTCGTCGCCGCCGTGGACATGAACGTCGAGCTCTCCGGCGGCATCCGGGACGACGAGTCCCTCGCCGCGGCCCTCGCGACCGGCTGCCGCCGCGTCAACCTCGGCACCGCGGCCCTCGAGAACCCGGACTGGACCGCGGAGATCCTCGCCGAGCACGGCGACCGCATCGCCGTCGGCCTCGACGTGCGCGGCACGACCCTCGCCGCCCGCGGCTGGACCCGCGACGGCGGTGACCTCTGGGAGACCCTCGAGCGCCTCGACGCCGCCGGCTGCCAGCGCTACGTCGTCACCGACGTCACCAAGGACGGCACCCTCCAGGGGCCCAACGTCGACCTGCTGCGCGAGGTCTGCTCCCGCACCGAGGCGAAGGTCGTCGCCTCCGGCGGCATCTCCTCCCTCGCGGACCTCGAGGCGCTGCGCGGGCTCGTCGCCGACGGCGTCGAAGGGGCGATCGTCGGCAAGGCCCTCTACGCCGGCGCCTTCACCCTGCCCGAGGCGCTCGACGTCGCGGGGCGGGCGTGACCTCGCCCCAGGACCCCGCGACGAGCCCCGCCCGTCGGGACCTCCCGGCCCACTTCGTCGAGAAGTCCCCGCTCACCGACACCGCCGGGGTCTCCTGGAAGGGCCGCGACTACACCGTGAGCCCCTTCCCGGGGGACGACGGCTCCACCCCGGCCGACGTCGCCGCCGCCCTCGCCGCGCACCGCGCGGGGGAGGACCCGCACCGGCGTGCGCTTGTCGCCGCGATCGCCGGCTCCCGGCTGCTCGTGCCGATCATGGCCGTCGCGACCGAGGAGGGCGAGACCGCCCACGGCCTCACCGGGGACAACGGCGCGGACATGGCCATGGTCTCGCTGACCGCGCCGGACGGCTCCCGCGTGCTGCCCGTCTTCACCTCCGCCGCGGCGCTCTCCGCCTGGCGCCGTGAGGCGCGGCCCGTGCCCGTGCTCGCCGCCCAGGCCGCGCAGGCCGCGGTCCAGGAGGGGTGCACGTCGCTGCTGCTGGACGCCTCGGCTCCCGAGGACGACGGCGGGCCGATCCCGCTGCCGCGCTCCGTGCTGTGGGCGCTCGCCCAGGGCCGCACGTGGATCCCGCCCCACGAGGATCCCGAGCTCGCGGCCGAGCTCGACGCGATCGCGGCCGCCGTCCCCTCCGTGCTCGCGCTCGCCGCGACCCCGGGGGAGCGCACCGAGGTCGTGCTCCGGGTGCGGCTCGAGGACGGCCTGGACCGGGACGGCGTGCAGGCGGTCGTCACCGATCTCTCCGCCCGCCTGGGGGCCTCGACCCTCGTCGCGGAGCGGATCTCCTCGCTCACCCTGGCCCTGGGACGGTAGATGGACGCCTATCGCCGGGTGCTCGCGGCGCCCGGCGTGGCGGGCGTGCTCCTGCTCGGGTTCCTCGCCCGCATCCCGTTCTCCACGCTGGGCCTGCTGCTGACCCTCCACTGCGTGCGCACCCTGGACCGCTCCTACCTCGAGGCGGGCCTCGTCGTCACGGCGACGACGATCGGCACCGCGATCTCCTCCCCGTGGCGCGGCCGGCTCGTGGACACCAAGGGCCTGCGCCGGGCCGTGCTGCCCTCGATCCTCGTGCAGTCCGTCGCCGTGGTCGCCATGGCCTTCGCCCCCTTCGAGGCGGTGCTCGTGCTCGCGCTGATCGGCGGGCTGTTCGGGCTCCCGGTCTGGGCGATCGTCCGCACCTCGCTGTCCGTGCTCGTGCCGGCGACGCTGCGCCGCAGCGCCTTCGCCCTCGACTCGGTGTTCACCGAGCTGGTGTTCATGATCGGCCCGGCCGCCGTGACCCTCGCCGCGCTCGCCGCGGGCACCCGGGCGAGCCTCGTGGTCGTCGGCGTCCTCGTCGCCCTCGCCGGCATCGGCATGGCCGTGACGAACCCGCCCACCCGGAGCGACCAGCTCATGCTGCCCGCGCGGCTGCCGGCCCCGCTCGAGGCCGCGGAGGGCGCCGTCCTCGCCCAGCAGGAGCTGCTCGCCGAGCGCCGGGTGGCGGAGGACCTGCGCACGGGCCAGATCCCGGTGATCGCCCCGGGACAGGGCGACCCCGGGAAGACCGCCGCACGCCGCGCCCTGCTCACGGCCGGGGGACTGTCGGTGCTGCTCGCGACCGCGACGGGCTCCCTCGTCCTCACCGCGACGGACCTCTCGATCGTCGCGATCCTCGACGAGCGTGGCCTCGCCGCGATGATCGCCGGGATGATGGCGCTGTGGTGCGCGGGCAGCCTCGTGGGCGGCCTCGTCTACGGCGCGATGAGCCGTGGGCTCGACCCGCTGTGGGTGCTGCTGGGCCTCGGGGCGCTCTCGCTCCCGGTCGCCGTCACCGCCTCGGGGGACCTGCTCCTGCTCGCGGTGACGATCACCCTCGCGGGGCTGTTCATCGCCCCCATGATCACGGCGACGGGAGAGGCGATCGCGCAGCTCGTGCCGGAGGCCGTGCGCGGGGAGGCGATGGGCTGGCACGGCACCGCGATGACCGTCGGCGCCGCCGCGGGCTCCCCCGTGGTGGGGGCCGTCATCGACGGGGCCGGCCCGGCCTGGGGCGTGGGCGCCGCGGGAGCGGTCGCGCTCCTCGTCGCGCTCGCGGCGCTGCTCGCCCGGCGGGTGCGGCGCTCCCGGCGACGGGGTCGCTGGGAGGCCGCCGCCGGCTGAGGCGGTGGGGCGGGGTCAGGAGACCCGGCCGGTCCACTTCTCGCCCGGGGCCTCGCCCGGCGCATCGGGGAAGGGCAGTGCCTCGGCGAAGGCGAGCTGCAGCGAGCGCAGACCGTCGCGCAGGGAGCGGGCGTGCTCGTTGCCGATCTCGGGAGCCGCCGCGACGACGAGCCCGGCGAGCGCGGTGATGAGCTTGCGGGCCTCGGAGAGGTCCTTGTGGCCGGCCTCCTCCTCGTCCTCGCCGAGCCCGACCTTCACCGCGGCGGCGCTCATGAGGTGCACGCAGGAGCTCGTGATGATCTCGACGGCGGCGACGTCGGCGATGTCGCGCAGTGCCTGCGCGGCGAGCTCGTCCTCGGTGGTGGGGTGCTGCTGCTCGGTCATGGGGGTCCTTTCGGGGTCGGCGGGGGAGTGCGCGGGTCGGACGTGAATCGGGTGCGGTGGGGGAGCGGGGCTCATCCGCCGAGCGGCAGCGTGCCCCGGCCCACCTCGGGGGCGGAGGAGAAGGCGAGGTCGAGCCCGGTGACCTCGGTGCCCGCGGGGACGTCGAAGACGCCGTGGTAGACGGCGGTCTCGCCCGCGCCCACCGTGCCGAAGGCCTCGGAATCCGCGACGAGCGCCCGGTTCGCCTCCTCGGAGACGGGATAGCGGTCGCCCGCGGCGGAGACCAGCTCCATGGTGCCACCGCCGGAGCTCACCAGGAGCGGGGCCTCGCCGTCGTTCGTCATCTCGACGGTCACGACGACGAACTCGCCCTCGGGCTCGATCCGGCCGGAGGCGCCGCCCACGGAGCGCACGCCGACCTCGGTGGAGACCTCGCGGAAGGTCGCGGGGCCCAGGGCGACCGTCCCCGTCGCCGCGGCACTCGCGGCCGGGTCGGAGCTCGCGGTCGCCGCGTCCTCCCCGCCGCCGGTCAGGGCGCGAACGGCGAGGATCCCGCCGCCGGTCAGCACCGCGAGCAGGAGCACGGCGGCGACGGCGATCGCGGCGATCCGGAGGCCGCGGCCGGAGCGGGGGGCGGGCTCGTCGGCGACGGGGAGGGCGGGGGCGCGGTGGGAGCGGCGCGGGGCGACGGCGGGCGCGGGGAACCCTTCGGGCACGGGGCGCAGCACGGCTCGCGGGGAGGTCGGGGCGGGCGGCTCCGCGGCGCCACCGGCGGGGGAGTCGGCCGCGGGGGCATCAGCGGCGCCGGGGGCCTCGGAGCTGCCGGAGGCGTCGTCGGAGCCGTAGTCGTAGCTGTGGGGTGCCGCGCCGGCGTCCTCCCCGGGCGTGGGATCATGGTCCGTGGTGTCCACCGGTGCTCCTCGTCCTCGCGGCGCGGGCGTCCCCCTGCGCGATGCACATCACCCAGGACCCGCTGGACGCGGCGCTCTGCCCTGCTAGGATAGACGACCGGAACATGTCATCGGTCTGTCCGTCCCGTTCGGGATGGAGGGGCCGGGCAGTCCTCAAGTGGAGTCCCTCCCACCTCGTGGCCACCGTCCCGAGCGCAATGCGCCGGGCGACCGTCACCGGGTCAGTACCAGACCGGCCCTCACGGGTCGGCCGGCGTTCACGCGCCATGGTGTCGGGGCCTCCGCAGGAGCGGGGGCCCTTTTCTCATGTTCCGTGTCGACACCGAGGTGAGGAGCCACCATCAGCGAACAGCGCATCAACGGTCAGATCAAGGTCCCCAAGGTCCTCCTGGTCGGCCCCAACGGCGAGCAGGTCGGGATCGTCCGCGTCGAGGACGCCCTGCGACTCGCCCAGGAAGCCGATCTGGATCTGGTGGAGGTCGCCCAGGGCGCCAATCCGCCTGTTGCGCGGCTCATGGATTACGGCAAGTTCAAGTACGAAGCCAACATGAAGGCCCGCGAGTCGCGGAAGAACCAGGCCAACACCGTCCAGAAGGAAATCCGGATGGGCCTGAAGATCGACAAGCACGACTACGAGACCAAGCGTCGCAACGTCGAGAAGTTCCTCAACGGTGGCGACAAGGTCAAGGTCATGATCCGTTTCCGCGGTCGTGAGCAGTCCCGACCGGAGATGGGCATCAAGCTGCTCGGTCGCATGGCGGAGGACGTCGCCGAGCTCGGTTTCGTCGAGTCGCACCCGCGACAGGACGGCCGCACGATGGTGATGGTCCTCGGACCCCACAAGAAGAAGGCCCAGGCGATGGCCGAGGCGCGCAAGCGTCGCACCGACGCCGAGAAGGCCGAGAGCAACTCGTCGAAGCAGGCCGAGGCGCCTGCCGAGGACGTCGCGCCCACCGGCGACGAGTCCTGAGACAGCACGAAGGAGACAAGGCACCATGCCGAAGAACAAGACCCACTCGGGCACCAAGAAGCGCATCCGCGTCACCGGCTCCGGCAAGCTCATGCGGGAGAAGGCGAACGCTCGCCACCTCCTCGAGCACAAGAGCTCGACCCGCAAGCGCCGTCTCGGGAACGACACCGATGTGGCCAAGGCGGACGTCAAGCGCATGAAGAAGCTGCTCGGCCGCTGAACCTCCTCGCGGGAGGAGAGTTCCCGCAGCACTGAACTCACATACCAGCGAAGGAGAATCACGTGGCACGCGTGAAGCGGGCGGTCAACGCCCATAAGAAGCGTCGGGAAATCCTCGAGCAGGCCAGCGGCTACCGCGGTCAGCGCTCGCGCCTGTACCGCAAGGCGAAGGAGCAGGTCCTGCACTCGCAGACCTACAACTTCCGCGACCGCAAGAAGAACAAGGGCAACTTCCGCCAGCTCTGGATCCAGCGCATCAACGCTGCGGCCCGTGCGAACGGCATGACCTACAACCGCTTCATCCAGGGCCTCGGGCTCGCGGGTGTCGAGGTCGACCGCCGCATGCTCGCCGAGCTCGCCGTGAACGACGCGCCGGCCTTCGCCGCGCTCGTCGAGGTCGCCAAGGGCGCGCTGCCCGAGGACGTCAACGCCCCCGCGGCCTGACTCCACCAGCGTGAACCCCGAGCGCCCGGACCAGTCCCCGATCACCTCGCCCCGCTCCGAGCGGGTGCGGCGGATCGCGGCACTGTCCGGGCGCTCCGCGCGTCGCAAGCAGGGGCACCTCCGCGTCGAGGGCCCCCAGGCCGTCCGCTCCCTGCTCGCCGAGCGCCCGGAGCTCGCGCTCGAGCTCTTCCTCACCGCCCGCGCCGCCGAGGACCATCCCGAGCTGGCGCGGCTCGCCGCGGAGGCCGGTGTCCCGACCCGCGAGGTCGACGAGACGCTCATCCGTGCCATGACCCGCGAGCCCGGCGGCGGGGAGGGCCAGGACCGCCCCGAGAGCGGTGCCGCGGGCGCCGTCTCGCCCCAGGGCGCGATCGCCGTGGCCCGCCTCCCCGAGGAGAGCGCCGGCGCGGCCCTCGCCGCGATCGCCGCGCTGCCCGCCGAGGGGCCGCTCACCGCGGTCGTCCTGCACGAGGTGCGGGACCCCGGGAACGTCGGCACCCTGCTGCGCACGGCAGACGCCGCCGGCGCGGACCTCGTGCTGCTCACCCGCACGAGCGCGGACCCGTACTCCCCGAAGGCCGTCCGCGCCGCCGTCGGCAGCACCTTCCACCTCCCCGTGATCGCCGGCGCCGTGGCCCCCGCCCTGCTGGACGCCCTCGCCGGCCGGAGGATCACCGCCACCGCGACGAGCGGCTACGCGAGCACGGACCTGTTCGAGGCGGAGCTGCCCGAGCGGATCGCCTGGATCCTCGGCAACGAGGCCCGCGGGCTCGACGAGGCCACCCTCGCCGCCGCCCCGCTCGCCGTGCGGATCCCGCTGGCCGGTCACGCCGAATCGCTCAACGTGCACACCGCCGCGACGGTGTGCCTCTTCGAGACCCTCCGCCGCCGAACCCGATGAAGGCGCCCACAGCCCGATGAGCCCGAACCCCGCCGCAGCCTCGCCCCGCAACCGCGACGGCGGCCGCACCCTCCCCACTCCGCTCGCGGTCCCGGTCCTGCTCGCTCTGACGATCGCCGTGGCCCTGCTGGGGATCATCGCGACCGGCGCCGCCGCGCCGAACTCCCTCGTCCCGGCCTCGGGCCTGGTCACCTGGGGGATCCCCGCCGTGCGCGGCCTGCACCACCTGGGCCTGCTGCTCGCGGTGGGCGCCGGCGGGACCGCCGTGCTCCTGCAGCCCGGGCCCTCCCGCGCCGAGGTGCGCTCCCTGGGCGGCGGCCGCGGCCGGACCGTGCGCCTCGCCGCCGCCGGCGCCGGCCTGTGGGCCCTCTCCGCCCTCGCCCTCGTCCCTCTCGGCGGTCTCGAGGCGGCCGGCGCGGGGACCGATCTCGACGTCTGGCAGATCGCGCTCGGCGCGGACCTCGGCCGGATCCAGCTCGCCGTCGCGATCCTCGCCGGGTTCTCGGCCCTCCTCGGGCTGCTCGCCCGCAGCACCGTCGGCGCCGCCTGGGCGCTCGCGGCCGCGGGCCTCGGCGTCGCCGCCGTCGGCCTCGAGGGTCATGCCGGGGCGAGCCTGGACCACACCAACGCCGTCAACGCGATGGTGCTGCACCTCCTCGGCGTCTCGGTGTGGGCCGGCGGCCTGCTCGCGATCGCCCTGATCGCGCCGAGGCTGCCGGACGCCGAGCTCGCCGTCGTCGTGCGCCGCTTCTCCCCGTGGGCGCTCGCCGCGGTGGTCGTGCTCGCCCTCAGCGGCCTGGTCAACGCCTCGATCCGGCTCGACGGGCCCGGCGAGCTGCTCACCACGGCATACGGTCGCGTGCTGCTGCTGAAGACGGTGCTGCTCATGGGGCTCGCCGCGCTCGGCGCCGCCCAGCGGCGGCGCCTGGGGGAGCGGCTGCGGTTCCGCCACCTCGCCCTCACCGAGGGCGTCATGCTCGCCGTCGTCATCGGGGCGTCGATCGCGCTGGGCCGCACCGCCCCGCCCGTCCCGCAGACCGTCCCGCTCGTCGGCGACCTGCTCCGCCTCGCGCTCGTGGGCTACCTGCCGCCCACCACGCCCCTGGACCCGGCCGCCCTGGTCACCGTCTGGCACCCGGACTGGGGCAGCGTCATCATCGCCGCCGCGATGGCCGGGCTGTACCTCGCGGGCGTCGTGCGCCTGCGCCGCCGCGGCGACTCCTGGCCGCTGCTGCGCACCGCGCTCTGGCTCGCCGGCTGCCTCGCCCTCGTGTGGGTGATGAACGGGGGCGCCGCCGCGTGGGGCCGCTACCGCTTCGACGCGCACATGGTCCAGCACATGGCGATGATGATGATCGTGCCGCCGCTGTGGGTGCTCGGCGGCCCGGTCACGCTGCTCTCCCGAGCGGTCGCGCCCCGCACCGACGGCTCCCGCGGTCTGCGCGAGTGGGTGCTCGCGGCGCTCCACTCCGGGTACTCGCGCATCGTCTCGAGCCCGCCCGTGGCCGGGCTGCTCTTCGCCGGCTCGCTCGTGGTCTTCTACTTCACCCCGCTGTTCGAGCTGTCGATGCGCACCCACGTGGGCCACGTCGCGATGACCGTGCACTTCCTGCTCGCCGGGTACCTCTTCGCCTGGGTGCTGATCGGCGTGGACCCGGCGCAGAAGCCGATCAACCCCGTCCTCAAGCTCATCACCCTGCTCGTCACCCTCGCCTTCCACGCCTTCTTCGGCATCGCCCTGTACTCGGCGACGTGGATCGTGGCGCAGGACTGGTACACGGAGCTGGGGCTCTACGGGCCCGCGCAGCTCGAGCTGATCCAGGCCCGCGGCGCCTCGATCATGTGGGCCGTGTCCGAGGTCCCGACGGTGCTCTACGCGATCCTCATGGTGCTCCAGTGGATCCGTTCCGAGGACCGTCGCGCCCGCCAGTACGACCGCAAGGCCGAGCGCGACGGCGGCGCCGAGCTCGCCGCGTACAACGCGTACCTCGCGGGGCTGCAGGGAGAGTCGGCGCAGCCAGGCGGTGCGGCCGACGGCGAGGTGCCTCGGAAGGCAGAGGGGCAGGATGCCCCGCCGACGGACGGTCCGTCCCGGGGAGCGTCGTCGACCGCGTGAGGCTTGACGCCTGGACCGGGGCACTTCGCGTCACCCCCATGATCCTCGACGCGGCCCGCACCATCGCGAACATGGGGAAGTGTCCGCGGCTCCACGACTGCTACGACGCCACTGCCGATGCCGAGGACCACCAGGAGCTCGTCACGCCGAGCGTGTGTCCCGACAGCTTCTGGCGGGCGCGGCACGACCAGGACCTGGTCGGCTCCCTCACCGAGGACCGCACGGAGGAGGACAGGGCCTGCGAGATCGGCTTCGGCCTGCGCCCGGACCTCACCGGCGGCTGCCGCGGGGCCACCTTCCTCACCGCCGTGCTGCAGCAGCTCCGCCGGTCTCAGGACTCGGCGCGCATCGTGCTGAGCGTGGCCGCGTTCAACTCCGAGTGATCCGCGTGCACGAAGGCGCGGGTTTCGAGACCGTCGAGCGGTACCCCCAGCACACCAACGGCGGTGTCCATGACTTCGTGCGCATGGAGATGCAGGTTCGCTGAGCACTTCGAGTACCCGTCCGTGCGGGCCATCGAGCCCGTGGCCCGGCGTCGCCCCGGGACGGCGTTCTACGGTAGAGGTATGGACATGGGTGGTGTCGCGATCCGCCGGATTACGCTCGAGGATGCGGAGCGTGTCGGCACGATGCACTACGCATCGTTCATGGAGACGTACTCGGGCCTTGCGTCAGAGGACTTCTGGTCGCGCGCCTCGGCGCAGCGCAGCATCGAGAGTTGGGGCCGATTGCTCCGCCACGGCTTCGATGCGATCGTGGCCGAGGTCGACGGTGCGGTGGTCGGTGTCGCCGCAGCAGGTGAGGCAGTGACGCGCGGTGACCTGCAGCCGGCCCGAGAGCGGGAGCTGAGCAACCTCTACGTTCTGCAGTCCCATCACGGAACCGGCATCGGCCAGGCGCTCCTCGACGTGGTCGTGCCGCCCGGCTCCGAAGCACAGCTGTGGCTCGCGCGCGACAACCCGCGAGCGCTGCGCTTCTACGTGCGCAATGGCTTCGCGCCCGACGGGGCGGAGAACGACGGCTCGGGATTCGGCGGCATCCGAGCCGTGAGACTGGTGCGCTGACCGGAAGATCGAGCAGGAGGACATGACCGATGGCGTGGAGCACGCGGGAGCTCGCCGAGCTCGCGGGGACGTCGCTGCGAGCGGTGCGGCACTACCATGCGGAGGGCCTGCTGCCCGAACCTCCCCGCTCGACGAACGGGTACAAGCACTACGGGGTGCGGCATCTGATCCAGCTGATGCACATCAGGCGGCTGGTCGACCTGGGCGTGCCGCTGGCGGAGATCCCCGCCCTGGACCCTGCCACCGACAGCTACCGGGAGGTCCTGCAGGCCCTGGCCTCGGAGACCAGCGCCGAGATCGACCGACTGGTGGCGGTCAGGGGCGAGATCGCCCGGCTGCTCGAGGAGCCCCAGGCGTGGGAGATGTCCAGCGGGACGACGGGCAGCACGGACGGGGACTTCCTCACGGTCCTCTCCCGCGTGCTCGACGAGGACTCGCTCCGGGCATGGCGGCGCATGGGCGAGTCCATCCCCGACGCACAGGTCCTGGCCGATTTCGAGACCCTGCCCGAGGAGGCATCGGCCGAGGTGTGCGAGGACGTCGCGGCACGGATGGCGGAGGTGGTCCGCGATGCCCTCGCCGCCACCCCCGAGGTGCAGGATCTCGGGTTCGGCGAGGGCACCTCGCGCACCTTGGGGACACGGAGCATCGGCGAGGCCCTGGCCGAGCTGTACTCACCGGCTCAGCTGCGAGTGCTGGTCAGGTGCCACGAGCTGCTGTCCGCCGGATGAGCGACGCTCATGCGGTCGGGGCGGCGGCGGGCTCCTTCGCCAGGTGTCGTGCGAGGAACCGATCCGCCGCGTGGTACAGCGCCCGCACGTTCTCCGGATTGAGGATGAAGTGCCCCTCGTCGTCGAAGACGAGGTACTCCACCGCGTTCCCCTGCTCCCGCAGGCCGGCGACGATCCGGTCGGAGTTCTCCCGTCGCACCCGCACATCGTTGGCGCCCTGCACCACCATCAGCGGGGAACGGATGTCCCCGATCCGGGTGATCGGTGAGCGGGCCGTCATGTCCGCGGCCTGCGCCGGGTCCGACGGGTCGCCCACGTACCGGTACCAGTTGTTCACGAGCCCCGCTCGCGCGTACTCCGGCAGGGATCGCAGGTAGTCGACGAGGTCGGAGACCCCCACGTACTCGACCGCCGCCGCGAAGCGCTCGGGGGTGAACGCGACGCTCACGAGCGCGGCATAGCCGCCGTAGGATCCGCCGAACACTCCGATCCGCTCGGGGTCCGCGAAGCCCCGGCCGATCGCCCAGTCGACGGCGTCGAGGAGATCGTCGTGCATGCGTCCGGCGAACTCGCCCACGCCCGCTTCCATGTGCGAGCGCCCGAATCCGGCGGAGCCGCGGAACTGGGGCTGCAGCACGGCGTATCCACGGTTCGCCCAGAGCTGGACGATGGAGTCGTACCCCCACCAGTCCCGTGTCCAGGGTCCTCCGTGGGGCATCAGGACCAGGGGCAGGTCCCGCGGCTCCACGTGCCCGGGGAGAGTGAGATAGGCGGGCAGTCGCAGTCCGTCGCGGGCCGTGATCTCGATGCTCTCGACGGGGGAGAGCAGATCGACGTCCAGATGCTCCAGGCTCCGTGACAGGAGCCGACTGCGACCGGTCCGGTGGTCGTAGAGCCAGGTCTGGGGATCGCGGTCGTGCAGGAACGAGATCACCCACCGCCGCTGGTCGACATCGCTGGTGAGCGCACCGATGTCCCCGTCGCACAGCGTCCCCACCGCCTCGAGGACCTCCGCGAAGTGCGGGTCGAGGGGCTCGGTGTGCATCCGCATCCCGTGATAGCGCACCCCGAGCAGCTCGCCGGTGCGTCGGTGGCGGATCAGCGGGGAGGGCAGGTTCGTGAAGACCAGCGACCGCGTGTCCAGGTCGGCCCGGGGATGGTGATGGATCATCGTCTCCTCCCCGGTGGCCAGGTCGAGGCGGGCCGGATGCAGGTGGTCGGTGCCCCGATAGGAGCCGAACCAGATGCTCGACCCGTCCGGAGCGGCTTCGAAGGGGTGGACGTCCATCGGGTAGGCGTCCCCGTCGAAGGCGGCGATGAACGTGTCGTCCCGCCAGAGCTCCCAGGTGCCGTCCGCCCGCATGCTCCTGCGCAGCAGCGTGTCGCCGGCGAGCATCCAGGTGCTTCCCTCCCCGGGGCCGGGGGCGAGTCGGGACAGGGCGCCGGTGGCGATCTCGAGGTCGTGGAGATCGAAATCTGCGGCGTTCTCGGCGTTCATCTGCAGAGTGGCGTGGCCGGGGCGTCCCCGTCGGAGCTCGAGACCCTGGACCGTGGCGCCGGGGAACGGGGTGAGGTCCACCGCCGGGGAGTCGGGCGGGTCGAGGTCGATGCGGAAGACGTGCCAGTTCTCGTCGCCGCCGCTGTCCTGCTGGTAGAGGAGGTGACGGGAGTCATCGGCCCAGAGATAACGGACGATGGAGCGGGAGTCGTCGGCGGTGACACAGCGTGGTGCCGTGCCGGCGTCGATCTCCTCGACCCAGATGTTGAGCCGTTCGTGCCACATGGACAGGTATGCCAGCCGGGTGCCGTCCGGGGAGATCGTGATCGCCGAGCGCTCCGGCGGACGCAGGAGGTCGTCGATGGTGAAGGTCGAGGTGGTGGACATCAGAGGTTCCTCTCGTCGATCAGGTCGCGGGAGACGGAGCCGGCCGTCCAGGGGGCTGCTGCGCTCTCCTCGTGGGGCGCCTCAGCGGTGTTCTCCCCGGCGGCACGGAGCCGCGCGGTGCTGCGGCGGAACGCCCACACCACGACGAGCGCGAGCGCGATGGTCAGCGGTGCTCCCATGACGGTGTCCGCGACTCCCAGAGCGGTGATGTTCCCCGCGACGTACATCCACTGCTGCACGACGAACTTGGCGAGATGGACGACGGCGATGGCCGTGGTGGCGATGATGTGCGCACGGAAGGTGGGACCGTCCTGCCTCCAGGCGTGCGTGCCGCCGTGCACGGCGTTCCAGATGATGCCGGTCAAGGGGCGCCTCGCCACGACGGAGACCGCGGTGGGGAGGAAGATCGCCAGGGCGGCCCAGATGCCGATGACGAAGAAGTCCCGCACCGAACCGGTCCAGATCACGAGCCCGGCGGCCAGGGCCACGCCGAGCAGGCTGCCGATCGCCGAGGGGAGCTTCTCGCCACGGACCAGGCGGACCACGCACAGGGCGGCTCCTGCACCGATCGCGACGGCGAGCGTGGGCATCAGGGGGAGGAAGAGGTGCGCCACCACCAGCGCGATGACGGGAATCGTCGAGAGGACGAGCCCCGAGGCTCCTCCCATCTGGTCGATGATCTGCTCGGTGGTGGTGCTCTCGGTCCTGTCGGTATCCATCGTGCGCCTCCGTCGGGGAGTCGAGGACTGCTGTCGACGAGGAGCACACACTGTGCCGGAGCGGCACACTCCAGACCCGAACGCCCAAATGTGACCTACGACACACGGAGGCGGCGGTCCTCCTGGGAGGACCGCCGCCTCTGTGAGCAGGCGTCAGATCGCGGCGTCGCTCAGAGCCAGTCGCCCTGCGCCGCCCGCATCTCGGTGCCGATGGTGGTGTCCGGACCGTGACCGGTGTGCACCACCGTCGCGGGATCCATGACGAACAGGCGCTCCCGGATCGACTCCTCGATGGTCTCCCGGGAGGAGAAGGAGCGGCCGGTCGCACCGGGGCCGCCCTGGAACAGGGTGTCGCCGGTCATGACGGCCTGCAGCTGGTCGAGGTGGTAGCAGGTCGAGCCGGGGGAGTGGCCCGGCGTGTGCACGGCCTCGATGTCCACGCCCGCGACGGTGAACATGTCGCCGTCCTCGACGTCGGCGTCCCAGGGCAGGTCGCCGTGGGTGAGCTTCCACAGCTCGGCGTCGGCCGGGTTCAGCAGCAGCGGCGCCTCGAGCGCCTCGGAGAGCTCCGGGGCGAAGCGCACGTGGTCGTCGTGGGCGTGGGTGAGCAGGATGCCCTCGCACTCCCGCTCGCCCACGAGGCGCACGATCGCCTCGACGTCGTGCGGGGCGTCGAAGACGACGCACTGCTCGTCGTCGCCCAGCACCCACACGTTGTTGTCGACGTCGAAGGTCTCCCCGTCCAGAGTGAAGGTGCCGGAGACGACGGTCCGCTCGAGCCGCGCGGTCATCGGCCGATCACCGCCACGGTGCGCAGCGTGCCGCCCTCGTGGAGGGAGTCCAGCGCCGTGTCCACACCGGCGAGGTCCGTGCGGCCTGTGACGAAGCGGTCCAGCGGCAGGCGGCCCTGGAGGAACAGGTCGGTGAGGTAGGGGAAGTCCCGCTCGGGGAGGCAGTCCCCGTACCAGGAGGACTTCAGCGAGCCGCCGCGGCCGAACACGTCCAGCAGCGGGAGCGTGAGCTCCACGCCCGGCCGCGGCACGCCCACGAGCACGACGCGGCCGGCGAGGTCGCGCGCGTAGAAGGCGGTCTCGTAGGTCTGCGGGATGCCGACGGCGTCGATGACGACGTCCGCGCCGAAACCGCCCGTGAGCTCCTGCACCTTCTCGGCCACCTCCTGCGGGGAGAGGCCCTGCGTGGCGAGGGTGTGGGTGGCGCCGAGCTCGGTCGCCGCGGCGAGCTTCTTCTCGTCGACGTCGAGGCCGATGATCGTCGTGGCGCCCGCGAGCTTCGCGCCGGCGATCGCGGCGCAGCCCACGCCGCCCAGGCCGATCACGGCGACGCTCTCGCCGCGCTGCACCTGGCCGGTGTTCATCGCGGCGCCGAGGCCCGCCATGACGCCGCAGCCCAGCAGGCCGGCGACCTCGGCGGGGGCATCCTCGGAGACCTTGGTGCACTGGCCCTCGTGGACGAGCGTCTTCTCCGCGAAGGAGCCGATGCCGAGCGCGGGGGTGAGCTCCGTGCCGTCGGTGAGGGTCA
Organism: Brachybacterium horti; assembly: GCF_054777615.1. Taxonomy (NCBI): domain Bacteria; kingdom Bacillati; phylum Actinomycetota; class Actinomycetes; order Micrococcales; family Dermabacteraceae; genus Brachybacterium; species Brachybacterium horti. Next base: position 15,439 of record NZ_BAAHAM010000001.1, on the reverse strand, counting down.
TCTTCTGCGAGGCGTTGTGGGTCGCGAAGCAGTACTGCGGCACGCCCTTCCTGCACGCGCGGCACTCGCCGCACACGGCGCGCCAGTTCAGCACGACGTAGTCGCCGACCTCGACGTGGGTCACGGCCTCGCCGACGACGGACACGCGGCCGGCGGACTCGTGGCCCAGGAGGAACGGGAACTCGTCGTTGATGCCGCCGTCGCGGTAGGCGAGGTCGGTGTGGCACACGCCGGTGGCCTCCACGTCGACGATCACGTCGTGCGGGCCGGGGTCGGGGATGACGATGTCGACGAGCTCGGCGGGCGCCTTCTCGGCGCGGGCGATGACGCCCTTCACGGTCGTGGGCACGGGGATGCTCCTTCAGCAGTGGTCGGGCTTGCCGTCCCAGGCTAGCGGGGAGCGGGGGCCGGGGCGGGCGCCGTGGCCCGACGCCCGTGCATCCCTCCTAGAATGGTCCGCGGTGCCCGCCTCGCGGCCGGCGCCTCCCGAGCACCCCAGTACGAAAGCGAACCCCGTGTCAGAGACGAACCCCGCGCCCGGCGGGCCCGCGATCGACGAGCAGGCGATCACCGCCGCCGTCGACGCCGCGCTCGCCGCGATCGCCGCGGCCCCGGACACCGCGACCCTCAAGCAGGTGCGCATCGACCACGTGGGCGACGCGAGCGTGCTGAGCACCGCGAACCGCGCGATCAAGGACCTCCCCAAGGACCAGAAGGCCGCCGCGGGCAAGCTCGTGGGCCAGGGCAAGGGCCGCGTCCAGCAGGCCCTCGCCGCCCGCCAGGGCGAGCTCGCCGCCGCCGAGGAGGAGACCGCGCTCGCCGCTGAGACCGTGGACATGACCCTGCCCACGGACCGCCGCCCCCGCGGCGCCGCGCACCCGCTGAGCACGCTCACCGAGCGCATCGAGGACTTCTTCGTCGGCATCGGCTGGGAGATCGCGGAGGGCCCCGAGGCGGAGTCCTCCTGGCTGAACTTCGACGCCCTCAACGCGGACCCCGAGCACCCCTCCCGCTCGCTGCAGGACACCCTGTACCTCGCGCCCGAGGGGTCCGGCATGCTGCTGCGCACCCAGACCTCGCCGGTGCAGGTCCGCGCCATGCTCGAGCGCGGCGCCCCGCTGTACGTCGCGTGCCCCGGGACCGTCTACCGGGCCGACGAGATCGACGCGACCCACTCACCCGTCTTCCACCAGGTCGAGGGCCTCGCGGTCGACAAGGGGCTGACGATGGCGAACCTGGTCGGCACGCTCGACGCCTTCGCCGCGCACGTCTTCGGCGGGGCGCCCGTGACGCGTCTGCGTCCCAACCACTTCCCGTTCACCGAGCCGAGCGCGGAGATGGATTTCCGCTGCTTCTCCTGCGACGCGCGCCTGGGCCTGGACCATGACGCGGACCCGGAGTGCCGCGTCTGCGGCGGCACCGGCTGGATCGAGATGGGCGGCTGCGGCATGGTCCACCCCAACGTGCTCCGCGCCGCCGGGGTGGACCCCGAGGAGTACCAGGGGTTCGCCTTCGGGCTGGGCATCGAGCGCATCCTCATGCTGCGCAACAGCGTCGCGGACATGCGCGACATGGTGGAGGGCGACGTCCGCTTCTCCCAGCACTACGGGACGGAGATCTGACATGCCTCGCATTCCCCTGACCTGGCTCGCCGAGCACACCACGCTGCCCGCCGGCACCAGTGCCCAGCAGGTCGCGACCGACCTCTCCCGCGTGGGCCTCGAGGAGGAGGCGATCTTCGGCGCGCAGGTGACCGGCCCCCTCGTGGTGGGCCGCGTGCTCGCGCTCGTCAAGGAGCCGCAGAAGAACGGCAAGACCATCAACTGGGTGCGCGTCGACGTCGGTCCCGAGCACAACGAGGACCTCGACGACCCGAAGGACCCGCAGCCCGGCGAGGAGCGCCCCAGTCGCGGCATCATCTGCGGCGCGCACAACTTCGTCGAGGGCGACCTCGTCGTCGTCTCCCTGCCCGGCACGGTGCTCCCCGGCGACTTCGCGATCGCCGCGCGGAAGACATACGGCCACACCTCCGACGGCATGATCTGCTCGGGCGACGAGCTGGGTCTCGGCCCGGATCCCGACGGCGAGGACGGCATCATCGTCCTCGGCCGCGGGCACGCGAAGGGCCTCACCGGCGAGCCCGGCGACGACGCGATCGCCCTGCTGGGCCTGGCCGACGAGGTCGTCGAGATCAACGTGACCCCGGACCGCGGCTACTGCTTCGCCATGCGCGGCGTGGCCCGCGAGTACTCCCACGCGACCGGCGCCGCCTACACGGACCCCGCGCTCACGGTCGAGGTCCCGTCCCTCGCCCCCGGCGGCGTCGCCGTCGAGCGCCGTGACGACGCCCCGCTCCGCGGCGTCCAGGGCTGCACCCGCTTCGTGGCCCTCGAGGTCACCGGGGTGGACCCCTCCGCGCAGACCCCGCGCTGGATGGCCCGCCGCCTCACCCTCGCCGGCATGCGCCCGATCTCCCTGATCGTCGACGTGACGAACTACGTGATGCTCGACCTCGGCCAGCCGCTGCACGCCTACGACGCGGCGACGCTCAACGCGCCGATCGTCGTGCGCCGCGCCCGGGCGGGGGAGACGCTCACGACCCTCGACGACGTGGAGCGCACGCTCGATGCCGAGGACCTGCTCATCACCGACGGGGCGGACGCCTCGCGCGTCCTCGGCCTCGCCGGCGTCATGGGCGGCGCCTCCACCGAGGTCTCCTCGAGCACCACCGACATCGTCCTGGAGGCCGCGACCTTCGATCGTGTGAGCGTGGCCCGCACCGCGCGCCGCCACCGCCTCCCCTCCGAGGCCTCCAAGCGCTTCGAGCGCGGCGTGGACCCGCGGCTGCCGCTGATCGCGGCGACCCGGGCTGCGCAGCTGATCGTCGAGCACGGCGGCGGCACGATCGCCCGCGAGGTCACCGATGACGGCACCGTCACGGACCCCGCCCCGATCCGCCTCGCGCGCGACGCGGCCGAGCGCCTCGTCGGCATCCCCTACACGGCGGAGCAGGTGCGTGGAAGCCTCGAGCAGATCGGGTGCGAGGTCGAGCCGGACGGTGAGGACCACCTCGTGGTCACGCCGCCCTCCTGGCGGCCGGACCTCCTCCTCGCCGAGGACCTCGTCGAGGAGATCGCCCGCCTCGTGGGCTACACGGAGATCCCCTCGGTCCTGCCCACCGCCCCGGGCGGCCGCGGCCTCACCGTCGCGCAGCGCGCCCGCCGCTCCGCGCAGCGCGCCCTCGCCGAGGCCGGCCTCGTCGAGGTCAAGGTCTCCCCGTTCGTGCCCGTGGACGTCCACGACACGCTCCGCTACGCGGCCGACGACGAGCGCCGCCGGGCGGTGCGCCTGCTGAACCCGCTCGCCGAGGACGAGCCGCTGCTGCGCACCTCGATGCTGCAGAGCCTGCTCCCCACGGCGCGGCGCAACCTGGGCCGCGGCGAGGAGTCCGTCGCGATCTTCCAGCGGGGCTCCGTGTTCCGCGCCTCCGGCGGGGGCGTCGCACCGGTGCCCGCCCCGGCGACGCGTCCCAGCGAGGCGGAGCTCGCGGCGATCGCCGCGGCGCTGCCGGAGCAGACCTCCGTCCTCGGCGCCGTGCTGGGCGGGCCCTCCGGCCCGGACTCCTGGCAGGGAGCCCCCGAGGCGTGGGGCTGGACCGATGCGCTCGACCTCGCCCGCCGGGCCGCCGCCGCGGTGGGTGCGGAGCTCGAGGTGCGGCAGCGGGAGATCGCCCCGCTGCACCCGGGCCGCGGTGCCGAGCTGCGTGTCCTCACCTCCGCGGGCGACTCCGTCGTCGTGGGTCTCGCGGGTGAGCTGCACCCCTCGGTGATCAAGGCGTTCGGTCTGCCCGCGCGCACCGCCGCGTTCGAGCTCGACATCGAGGCGGTCATCGCCTCGGCCCCCGCCGTGGTGCTGGCCGCACCGGTGCCCACCTTCCCGCCGGCGAAGGAGGACTTCGCCTTCGTGGTGGAGGAGTCCGTGCCGGCGAGCGCCGTCGAGGCCGCGATCCTCGTGGGCGCGGGCGATCTCGCCGAGCGCGTCCACCTGTTCGACGTCTTCACCGGCGAGCAGGTGGGCGAGGGCCGCAAGTCGCTCGCCTTCGCGGTGCGACTGCGCTCCGCCGAGGGGACTCTCGGCGCGAAGCAGATCGGCGCCGTGCGCGAGAGCATCGTGGCGGCGGTCGCGAGCGCCGTCGGCGGAGAGCTGCGCGCCTGAGCCGACGGCTCGCCGGGCTGTGGGGCGGTTCGATCTCCGAGGTGCCGCCCGTCAGCCCGGCGGGCGCCGGGCCGAGCGGCTCGACTTGGGAGAACATGCAGCAGTGTGTATACAATTGCCTCATGTCTGCCGAGCCCGCTCCCGCCGTCGTCCCGACCCCCGCCGCCCCGGCGGGCCGTCGCCTGCGGGCCGCGATCGTCGGCGCCTCCGGTTACGCGGGCGGTGAGGCCCTGCGCCTGCTCTCCCAGCACCCGCTCGTGGAGGTCGCCACGCTCACCGCGCACTCGAGCGCGGGCCGGCACCTCTCCGAGGTCGCGCCCCACATCGACCTCGGCGCCGACCTCGTGCTCCAGGAGACCACGGTCGAGGTCCTGCGCGGCCACGACGTCGTCGTCCTCGCGCTGCCCCACGGGGAGTCCGGTCGGATCAGCGCCGAGCTGCGCGCCGAGGACCCGGACGTGCTCGTCCTCGACCTCGGCGCGGACCACCGCCTCGAGAGCGCCGAGGACTGGGCGGAGTACTACGGCACCGAGCACGCGGGCACCTGGACCTACGGCATGCCCGAGCTCCCGCTCGCCACCGGGCCCAGCCAGCGCGAGCTGCTCGCCGGCGCCCGCGAGATCGCCGTCCCCGGCTGCAACGCGACCGCCGTCTCCCTCGCCCTCGCCCCGCTCGTGCGGGCCGGGCTCGTGGACGCCACCGCGCTCTCCGCGGTCCTGCCCGTCGGCTACTCCGGCGCCGGGCGCAGCCCCCGGCAGCACCTCCTGCTCACGGAGGCCGGCGGCGGCGCGCGGCCCTACGGCGTGGGCGGCACGCACCGCCACATCCCGGAGATCCTCCAGAACCTGCGCCGCGCCGCGGGCGAGGACCCGTCCCGGCGCCTCACCTTCACCCCCGTGCTCGTGCCCTTCAGCCGCGGCATCCTCGCCGTGTGCACCGCCCCGGTCGCCGAGCGGACGACGACGTCGGACCTGCTCGCCGCCCTCGACGGCGACTACGGCTCCGAGCACTTCGTGACCGTGCTGCCCGAGGGCGTCGTCCCCGCGACCCAGGAAGTCGTCGGCGCGAACACCCTGCGCGTGGGCGCCGCGGTGGACCGCCGCAGCGGCCAGGCCACCGTCATCGCCGCGATCGACAACCTCGTCAAGGGCACCGCGGGCGCGGCGATCCAGTCGATGAACCTCGCCCTCGGCCTGCCCGAGGCGACGGGCCTCGTCCGCACCGCGCTCGCCCCCTGATCCCGCCGGCCCCCAGGCCCGCCGATCCCGAACCACCGCTCCACCCCGCGAAGGACCTCACCGTGTCGATCACCCGCCCCCAGGGATTCCGCGCCGCCGGCCTCGCCGCCGGCATCAAGGCCAACGGCCGCCGCGACCTCGCGCTCGTCGTCAACGACGGCCCGCGCGACACCGCCGCCGCCGTGTTCACGAGCAACCGCGTGCAGGCGGCGCCCGTGCTGTGGTCGCGCCAGGCCGTCGCGGACGGCCGTGCCCGCGCGGTGGTCCTCAACTCCGGCGGCGCGAACGCCTGCACCGGCCCCGAGGGCTTCGCGGACGCCCACCGCACCGCCGAGCACCTCGCGGGCGTCCTCGGCGTCTCCGCGCAGGACGTCCTCGTCTGCTCCACCGGGCTGATCGGCGAGCGCCTGCCGATGGAGCCGCTGCTCTCCGGGGCCGGCGCCGCCGTCGACGCGCTCGACGCCGGCGAGCAGGCGGACGCCGCCGCCGCGCAGGCGATCATGACCACCGACACGGTCCCCAAGACCGCCGAGGTCGTGCTGCCCTCGGGCGTCGTCGTCGGCGGCATCGCCAAGGGCGCGGGCATGCTCGCCCCGCAGCTCGCGACGATGCTCGTCGTGCTCACCACCGATGCGGACGTCGACGCGGCCACCGCCCAGGAGGCGCTCGCCGCGGCGACCCGCACCACCTTCGACCGGGTCGACTCCGACGCCTGCATGTCCACCAACGACACCGTCATCCTGCTGGCCTCCGGGGCGAGCGGCACCGCGGTGGACGCCGCGGAGCTCGGCGAGGCCGTGCGCGCCGTGAGCGCCGACCTCGCCCGCCAGCTCGTCGCCGATGCCGAGGGTGCGAGCCACGACGTGCACGTCGTGGTCCGCTCCGCGAGCAGCGAGGACGCCGCGCTCGCCGTGGCCCGCGAGATCGCCCGCTCGAGCCTCGTGAAGACCGCGATCTTCGGCAACGACCCCAACTGGGGCCGGATCGTCTCCGCCGCCGGCTGCGTGCCCGAGACGGTCGCCCCCTTCGACGTCGCGGACCTCTCCGTCACCGTCAACGGCGTCGAGGTGTGCCGCGGCGGGGGCGCCCACCGCGACCGCTCCGAGGTGGACATGACCCCGCGGGAGACCGTCATCGAGGTGGACCTCGGGGCGGGCGCCGCGGAGGCGGACATCTGGACCAACGACCTCACCCATGCCTACGTCGAAGAGAACAGCGCGTACTCCTCATGAGCGGCACCACCGCATCGACGGGCAAGAACCCCCTCACGGAGCTGACCCCCGCGCAGGAGGGCGCCCGCGCCAAGTCCGAGATCCTGATCGAGGCGCTGCCCTGGATGCAGCGCTTCGCGGGGAAGATCGTCGTCGTCAAGTACGGCGGCAACGCGATGATCGACGAGGAGCTGCGCCGCGCCTTCGCGGCGGACGTCGTCTTCATGCGCCAGGCCGGCATCCACGTGGTCGTCGTCCACGGCGGCGGTCCCCAGATCAACGCCATGCTGCAGCGCGTCGGCATCGACTCGGAGTTCCGGGCCGGCCTGCGCGTGACCGACGACGAGACGATGGACGTGGTCCGCATGGTCCTCGTCGGCAAGGTCGGCCGGGAGCTCGTGGGCCTCATCAACGGCCACGGCCCCTCCGCGATCGGCATGTCCGGGGAGGACGCCCGGCTCTTCTCCGCCGTCCGCCGCGGCGCCGTCGTCGACGGCGAGCAGGTGGACCTGGGCCACGTCGGCGCGGTGACGCAGGTGCGTCCCGAGTCGATCCAGGACCTGCTGGACGCCGGGAGGATCCCGGTGGTCTCCTCGATCGCCCCGGAGATCGACGAGGACGGCGAGCCGACGGGCGCCGTGCTCAACATCAACGCCGACCTCGCCGCGGCCGCGCTCGCCGCGGGGCTCGACGCCGAGAAGCTGGTGGTCCTCACCGACGTCGAGGGCCTGTACCGGGACTGGCCGGACCGCGACTCCCTCATCCCGGAGATCGCCGCGAGCGAGCTGAAGGCCATGCTGCCCACGCTCACCGCGGGCATGATCCCCAAGGCGGAGTCGCTGCTGGACGCCGTGGACGCCGGCGTGCGCACGGCCGCGATGATCGACGGCAGGATCGCCCACGCCCTCCTGCTCGAGGTGTTCACCGACAAGGGCGTGGGCACGATGGTGAGGAGGGACGACTATGTCTGAGCAGAGCACAGCCACCGGCGCCGAGGAGTTCGCGCAGCGCTACTCCCGGTCCCTGATCGGCGTCTTCGGCGCGCCGCAGCGCGTGCTCGTGCGCGGTGAGGGCGTGCACGTCTGGGACGCGGACGGCAACCGCTACCTCGACCTCCTCGGCGGCATCGCCGTGAACGCCCTCGGCCACGCCCACCCCGACGTCGTCGCGGCGCTCGGCAAGCAGGCGGAGACCCTGGGGCACGTCTCGAACTTCTTCGCGACGCCCACCCAGATCGAGCTCGCCGAGCGGCTGCTGCAGCTCGCGCAGGCGCCGGGCGGCTCCGGGGTGTTCTTCACGAACTCCGGCACCGAGTCCAACGAGGCCGCCTTCAAGATCGCCCGCCGCACCGGTCGGCCGCGGATCATCGCCCTCGAGCGCTCCTTCCACGGGCGGACGATGGGCGCCCTCGCCCTCACCCACAAGGAGGCCTACCGCGCCCCCTTCGAGCCGCTGCCCGGCGGCGTCGAGTTCCTCCCCGCGGAGGACCTCCCCGCGCTCGAGGCAGCGCTCGCCACCGGGGACGTGGCCGCCGTCGTGCTCGAGCCGATCCAGGGCGAGGCCGGCGTCATCCCGCTCACCGAGGCCTACCTGCGCGGCGTCCGGGAGCTCACCGCCGCCCACGGCACGCTCATGATCCTCGACGAGGTGCAGACGGGGATCGGCCGCACGGGGGAGTGGTTCGCCCACCAGCGCTTCGAGGGCATCGTCCCGGACGTCATGACCCTCGCCAAGGGCCTCGGCGGCGGCTTCCCGATCGGCGCCGTCGTCACCTTCGGCGAGCACGCCAGCACGCTGCTGTCCCCGGGCCAGCACGGCACGACCTTCGGCGGGAACCCGCTCGGCGCGGCCGTCGCCCTGGCCGTCCTCGGCACGCTCGCCGAGGAGGACCTCCTGGCCGCCGCGCGCACCCTCGGGGCGCACATCACCGCCGAGGTCGCGGCGCTCGCCGAGCGGGATGCGCGCGTCGAGGGCAGCCGCGGCGCCGGGCTGCTGCAGGGCATCGCGCTCGCCGCCCCGATCGCGCCGCAGGTGGTGACCGCGGCCCTCGAGGCCGGCTTCATCGTCAACGCCGCGAATCCCTCGACCATCCGCCTCGCCCCGCCGCTCGTCGTCACCGGCGAGCAGCTGACGAGCTTCCTCACCGCGCTGCCCGCGCTGCTGGACCGCGCCGAGCAGCTCACCGCGGGCACCGACCCCACCCCCGAGAAGAGGTCCTGACATGCCCCGCCACTTCCTGCGCGACGACGACCTCGCCCCGCACGAGCAGAAGGAGGTCCTCGCCCTCGCCCTCGAGCTCGCCGCGGACCGCTTCGCGCGCCGGCCCTTCGAGGGGCCGCGCACCGTCGCCGTCCTGTTCGACAAGTCCTCCACCCGCACCCGGGTCTCCTTCGCGACGGGCGTCGCCGAGCTCGGCGGAAGCCCTCTGATCATGGAGGCGGGCTCGAGCCAGCTGGGCCGCGGCGAGTCGATCGCGGACACCACCCGCGTGCTCACCCGCATGGTCTCCACGATCGTGTGGCGCACCTTCGGCCAGGACCGGATCCGCGAGATGGCGGCGCACTCCACGGTGCCCGTGATCAACGCGCTCACGGACGAGTTCCATCCGTGCCAGATCCTCGCGGACCTCGTGACGATCGCCCAGCACACCGGGGGCCTCTCGGGTCCCGACGAGCCCGCGCTCGCCGGCCGCTCCCTCGCGTACCTCGGCGACGGGGCGAACAACATGGCGCACTCCTACCTGCTGGGCGGCGTGACCGCCGGGATGGACGTGCGCATCGCCGCTCCCGCGACCCACCTGCCCGACGGCGCGATCGTGCGCCGTGCCCAGGAGATCGCCGCCCGCACGGGCGGCGCGGTCACCGTGACCGACGACCCCGAGGCCGCCGCGCGCGGCGCGAGCGCCGTCGTCACCGACACCTGGGTGTCCATAGGGCAGGAGGGCGAGGCCGGCCGCGGCGAGGAGACCTTCCACCGCTACCAGGTCACCGAGCACCTCATGGACCTCTCCGGTGGGGTCTTCCTGCACTGCCTGCCCGCGTACCGGGGCAAGGAGGTCGCCGCCTCGGTGATCGACGGGCCCCGCAGCGTCGTCTGGGACGAGGCGGAGAACCGCCTCCACGCCCAGAAGGCGCTCATGACCTGGCTCGTCGAGCACCCGGACGCGCAGAGCGCCGAGCACGCCCTGCCTCGACGATCGAGCCGTCCGTGACGGAGACCCGGCGCGGCCTCGCGCAGACCAAGACCTCCCGACAGCAGCGGATCGCCTGGATCCTCACCCGCCAGGAGGTGGGCTCGCAGTCCCGCCTGGCGGAGCTCCTGGCGGACGAGGGGATCGAGGTCACCCAGGCCACCCTCTCGCGGGACCTCGTGGAGCTGCAGGCGGAGAAGGTCCGCGGCTCCTCGGGCAGCCTCGTGTACCGCACCCCTCCCGAGGGGGCGCTGCTCCGTCCCGCCGGCACCACCGGCGAGTCGGAGGTGCTCGAGGCGCGGCTGCCGCGGCTCGCGGAGGGCCTGCTCGTCTCCGCCGAGGCGAGCGCGAACCTCGTGGTCGTGCGCACCCCGCCGGGGGCGGCGCAGTATCTCGCCTCCGCCCTGGACCGTTCGGTGATGCCGGACGTCCTCGGTACCATCGCGGGGGACGACACGGTGCTGCTGATCGCGCGCGACCCCCTCGGCGGGGAGCGCCTCGCGGCGCGGCTGCTCGAACTCGCGGACGGCCGAGCCGGCGCCGAGGATCCCGCCCCCTGACCCTGTCGCCCGCCCTGCCCCGCGGCACGACATGCATGACCAGAACGACCGGAACCACCCCCAAGGAGCATCACCCGTGACCGAAAAGATCGTCCTCGCCTACTCCGGCGGCCTCGACACCTCCGTCGCCATCGGCTGGATCCACGACGCCACCGGCGCCGACGTCATCGCCTGCGCGGTGGACGTGGGCCAGGGCGGCGAGGATCTCGAGGTCATCCGCCAGCGCGCGCTGGACTGCGGCGCCGTCGAGGCGTACGTGGCCGACGCCCGCGACGAGTTCGCGGAGGAGTACTGCATGCCGGCCCTCAAGGCGAACTCCCTGTACATGGACGCCTACCCGAACGTCTCGGCGATCTCCCGCCCGGTGATCACGAAGCACCTCGTGAAGGCCGCGAAGAAGTTCGGCGCGACCACCGTCGCCCACGGCTGCACCGGCAAGGGCAACGACCAGGTGCGCTTCGAGGTCTCGATCACCTCGCTCGCGCCCGAGCTCAAGTGCATCGCCCCCGTCCGCGATCTCGCCCTGACCCGCGACCGCGCGATCGAGTACGCCGAGCGCAAGGGCCTGCCCATCGCGACGACGAAGCACAACCCCTTCTCGATCGACCAGAACGTGTGGGGCCGCGCCATCGAGACCGGCTTCCTCGAGGACATCTGGAACGAGCCCACGAAGGACGTCTACAACTACACCGACGACCCGGCCTTCCCGCCGGTCGCCGACGAGGTCGTCATCTCCTTCGAGCGCGGTGTGCCGGTCGCGATCGACGGCCGCACGGTCACCCCGCTCGAGGCGATCCAGGAGATGAACCGTCGGGCGGGCGCCCAGGGCATCGGCCGGATCGACATCGTCGAGGACCGTCTCGTGGGCATCAAGTCCCGTGAGGTGTACGAGGCACCCGGAGCGATGGCCCTGATCACCGCGCACCAGGAGCTCGAGCGCGTGACCCTCGAGCGCGAGCAGGCCCGATTCAAGCGCCAGGTGGGCGACCGCTGGACCGAGATGGTCTACGACGGCCAGTGGTTCTCCCCGCTGAAGAAGTCCCTGGACGCCTTCATCGAGGACACCCAGCGCTACGTGAACGGCGACATCCGCATGACGCTCCACGGCGGCCGCGCGACCGTGACCGGTCGTCGCAGCGAGACGGGCCTGTACGACTTCAACCTCGCGACCTACGACGAGGGCGACACCTTCGACCAGGCCAGCGCCCGCGGCTTCATCGACATCTACGGTCTCGCCGCGAAGCAGGCGGCGGCGCGCGACGTGGCCCTCGGCAACGGCGAGGACCTCAGCACCGAGGACGCGAAGTGACGTCGGCCCCCTCCTCCGATCCCGCCGGCGCCCCGGGCGCCTCGGCGGCCCTCTGGGGCGGCCGCTTCGGCTCGGGGCCGGCGGCGGCGCTCGCCGCGCTCTCGAAGTCCACGCACTTCGACTGGCGGCTCGCCCAGTACGACCTGCGCGGCTCGAAGGCGCACGCGAACGTGCTGCATGCGGCCGGGCTGCTCTCCGAGGACGAGCTGACCCGCATGCAGGAGGCGCTCGACGTGCTCGCGGCCGACGTCGCCTCGGGGGCGTTCGCCGCGGCGGAGGACGACGAGGACGTGCACACGGCCCTCGAGCGCGGTCTCATCGAGCGCGCGGGGACGGAGCTGGGCGGCAAGCTGCGCGCGGGCCGCTCCCGCAACGACCAGATCGCGACCCTCATCCGCCTGTTCATCCGTGACCAGGCGCGCGCGGTGGGGGACCGGGTGCTGGATCTCGTGGAGGTGCTCCTCGAGCGCGCCCGCGAGGTGCACGGCGTCCCCATGCCGGGGCGCACGCACCTCCAGCACGCGCAGCCGCTGCTGCTGAGCCACCACCTGCTCGCCCATGCCTGGCCGCTGCTGCGGGACGTGCAGCGCCTGCGGGACCTCGACGCCCGCACGGCCGTGTCCCCGTACGGCTCGGGCGCGCTCGCCGGTTCGAGCCTGGGGCTGGACCCGCAGGCCGTCGCCGCGGAGCTCGGCTTCGCGGACTCGGTGTGGAACTCGATCGACGGGACCGCCTCGCGGGACCTCACGGCGGAGTTCTCCTTCGTGCTCGCGATGATCGGCATCGATCTCTCGCGCCTCGCGGAGGAGGTCATCCTGTGGAACACGAAGGAGTTCTCCTTCATCACGCTGGACGACTCCTTCTCCACCGGCTCCTCGATCATGCCGCAGAAGAAGAACCCGGACATCGCGGAGCTCGCCCGCGGCAAGGCCGGGCGCATCGTCGGTGACCACGTGGGCCTGCTGACCACGCTCAAGGCGCTGCCGCTCGCGTACAACCGCGACCTGCAGGAGGACAAGGAGCCGGTCTTCGACCAGGTGGACTCCCTGGATCTCGTGCTGCCGGCATTCACCGGGATGATGGCGACGCTCGTGTTCCACACGGAGCGCATGGCGGAGCTCGCCCCGCAGGGCTTCTCCCTCGCGACGGACATCGCGGACCATCTCGTGCGCGCGGGGGTGCCCTTCCGCTCGGCGCACGAGATCTCCGGCGCCTGCGTGAAGGCCGCGGAGGAGCAGGGCAAGGAGCTCTGGGACCTCACGGATGCCGAGCTCACGGGGATCTCCGAGCACCTGGACCCCTCGGTGCGGGAGGTGCTCTCCGTGGAGGGCTCGATCGCCTCGCGCGATGCGAAGGGCGGCACCGCCCCGGTGCGTGTGGCCGAGCAGGGCGACGCCGTCGAGGCGTCCCTGGGGGAGCTGCGCGGCTTCACCCGGGACCGCTGAGCTGCGCGGCCGCGTCCCGCTGACGCACCGCCGTCCCACCGCCGACGGGCGTCGACCTCCGGGTCGGCGCCCGTCGGCCGTCCTCGCTCTCCTCCTCGGCGTTCGCCTCCCGGCGGCGCCGCCCGCGAAATGCCGTCGCGCCCCGGTCCGGGCCTGGGGGACAATGGACCGCGGCGCCCGATCGGGCGCCGCCAGCAACCCTGGAGAGGAACCTGATCGATGCAGACCGTCCTGGACGACCTCGACTGGCGAGGACTCGTCGTGCAGACCACCGGGCGCGAGGCGCTCGGCAGCGCTCTGGCGGACGGACCGATCAGCCTCTATTGCGGCTTCGACCCGACCGCCGCCTCCCTGCACGTCGGCCACCTGACCCAGGTGCTCACGATGCGGCGCTTCCAGCTCGCGGGGCACCGGCCCTTCGCCCTCGTGGGCGGGGCGACGGGTCTGATCGGTGACCCGCGGATGTCCGGGGAGCGCGTCCTGAACGACGAGTCGGTCGTCGCCGGCTGGGTGGAGTCGCTGCGCGGGCAGATCTCCCGCTTCCTCGACCTCGAGGGGGAGTTCGGCGTGCAGATGGTCAACAACCTCGACTGGATCGGGGAGATGAGCGCCCTGCAGTTCCTCCGGGACATCGGCAAGCACTACCGCATGGGGACGATGCTCGCGAAGGAGACGGTCGCGCGCCGGCTCGCGAGCGACGAGGGCATCAGCTACACGGAGTTCAGCTACCAGGTACTCCAGGGCACCGATTACCTCGAGCTGCACCGTCGCCACGGCGTCACCCTGCAGTACGGGGGCAACGACCAGTGGGGGAACCTGCTCTCGGGAGTGGATCTCATCCACAAGGTCGAGGGCCACGACGCCCACGCGATGACCACCCCGCTCGTCACCAAGGCTGACGGCACGAAGTTCGGCAAGAGCGAGGGCGGGGCGATCTGGCTGGACGCGGAGCTGACGAGCCCGTACGCCTTCCACCAGTTCTGGCTGAACGCGGCCGACGCCGACGTCATGAACTACCTGCGGTTCTTCACGTTCCGTGAGCGGGAGGAGCTCGCCGAGCTCGAGCAGGCGACGCTCGAGGCGCCGCATCGCCGCGCGGCGCAGAAGCTCCTCGCCCAGGACATGACGACCCTCGTGCACGGGCAGGGGGCGACGGACCAGGCCGAGGCCGCCGCTGCTGTCCTGTTCGGCAAGGGGGACGTGCGCTCCCTGGACGAGCCGACGGTCCGCGCGATCGCCGGCGAGCTGCCCGGCGCCGAGCTCCCGGGTCACACGCCGCTCGTGGACGCGTTCATCGCCGCGGGGATCGTCGACTCCAAGGGCGCCGCGCGACGCGGGGCCGACGAGGGCGGTCTCTCGGTGAACGGCGAGAAGATCGCGCCCGATCAGTTGACCGGAGAGATCGGCGCGCTGTCCCCGCTCCCCGGTGGCCACCTGCTCCTGCGGCGCGGCCGCAAGAGCGCGGCGATGGTCCGCCTCGCCGGCTGATCGCGGTCACCACCTTCTGGACGCCCCCGTCCGCACCCACCGGTGCGGGCGGGGGCGTCCGTCGTCGGTGCGATGCGGTGCGGTGCCGGCCGTGCGCCGACCGGGAGAGAGCATCCGCGGAACAGTGCCCGGCGAGGGTGGACGGCTCCGCGGATAGCACGACGACGTACCCGCCCGCACTTTTTGTCGCCCCGACGTGAGGCCACTCTCAAGGCTAGGTCACATCCACGTGAGCAAGGGATGACGCAGGGCCAGGAAAGTAGCCCTGACCTGCGCGGATAACCTCTACGCCGGGTGAATCGGGGGTGAACGATGCGGTTTGACGCCCCGCTCCGGTGCCCGTAATGTTTTCTCTTGTCAGCGCGACGGACGCCGAGACGGACGGACCGCCCCCGAGAGGGAGCGGGGACGGACGAGGAGGCCGACGGAGCACGGGCCCGATCTCTCGAGGATCGGCCGCACGGAGCGGGACACGGAAGGATCGCAGCGCGATCAGGAAGTGACCCGGACCACGCGGGTCGGAGTTGCGAAGGCCCCGAGGAACTGCTAGAGTAGTGACTCGCGCCGGAACGACGACGAGACAGAGTCGCCGAGCGGTTCATCCGAACGGCGCAGCACCTCGAAGTCCCACCGTTAACGGTGTGGTGACGATGTGTGCGTGTTGCTTGATATCTCAATAGCGTGTCTATTTGTTGATGCCAATATTTGATTGGCAGAATATACGGATGATTAGCAGTTACATGCTGGTTGTTTGTTTTTTTGTCAGGTTTATAGTTTTTCATG